>NZ_JAMKBJ010000001.1 GCF_027563315.1 Paenisporosarcina quisquiliarum | reverse complement strand
GGGCGAACGGTTTAGTTGACGGGGTCTAGCCCCACGGGCAGATACGTTCTACCCTGGCTACTGATATAATAAAACTATATAAAAAATGGTCAACCAGAAATATCTGGCTGACCTTATAATACGAACGAAGCAGGTTAGTTTAATAAACATAAATGAAACTTTAATTGGAAATTAACGACTTATTATGAAAAAGGGGGAAAGCGTATTAGAATAAAATACTTTTTCTTTTCATTAATAGCTATTGCTTTCTTATCGGGTTGCACCAACGATTCACCAGCTGTTAGTAATAATTCATCAGCGAAAGAAACCACTGAAGAGCCCAAAATCAGCGAACCTCTTCCACTGCAATGGATAAATTATGGTGGTGAGAAATATGTTTTTAACAGGATTATTCCAAAAGATGAAGTGGATATGAGTCAAATTGTCTCAACAAACACATTAACAGCATTAGGAGATGGTGCTGAATCTGGGAATGAAATTTTTCTTTATAAGAAAGACGGTAGTTTATTCATAATAGATAACACAGGACCTACTGAGCAATGGGCGAATTTCACTAAAAATAATTAAAAGTAGCTACTTTTCTTGTTGAACTAACGTGTGCTTAAGTAAAAAGTGGACAGCAAACTAAAATGAGCTTGGAGAAGCAATTCCAAGCTCATTTTTCAATATAGAATCAACCAATAACTTTAACAGCCTTTAATTAAGTCTTTTCCAAATTTCAAAAAGGAGGAGAGTCTGTAATTTCCCGATCGATTAGGGGTGGCAGGTCAATCCAGGATAAATCTAATCCTAGTGGGAAAGCTAACCTGGGTGATGAAATGAAAAAGAAATGGATATTAATGATTTTAATTGGTTTTGGCATGTTTTCTTTATCTATACATGCAGAAAAGGCACTTCATATTAGTGATGCATCTAAAAAGGAAGAAAACTGGAGACTTCATATGTAACTTCTGAAGTAAAGATGCCTGGAATCCGAGAGAAGGTATCCTTTGAAGGGTATGAAATAGTCGCAAGGTCGACTGAAGAGAATATTACCTTGTATGCAAAAAAAATGGAGGGGCTTGAATCCCAGTACCGAGAATTTAAAATTGATTTCAAAGGGGAGATTTACTCCAGGCCATTTTGGGTGAACGTTACAAACCCATCGTATGCCCCAGAGATTTATTTTGAAGATATTAACAAAGACAATAAGGATGAGCTAATCATAATTTTAACGCTCGGTTATGGTACTGATGCATTACTTCAAGAAGTTTATGTTTATGGATATACCAATGGATTGGCTAACGTAATTGTTGACGATCCTATGGCTATTATCTATAAAAATGTAAAAACCAAGCTTTCAAATGAAGAAGCTAAGTTAAGAATAGGTAACAAAGAATATAAAGTTAACATCACACCGTTAGATGTGGAACCAAAAAATTTAAATGAAGATATTGGATTTGGCAGTATTATTAAATACGAGGTAAAAGACCATCAACTTACTGCAACAATTCCAGCTCAAATATCTCCAGCTGGCTTTATTGGTCAACTTGTAATTGTTTATGAATATCGTGACAAAATGTATCAAGCAAAATCAATTGAATTTCAGCCTAGTGCATTATTGACCCCACTGATGGAGTAGATAGAAAGAGCAACGACTTGAAAAAGTCATTGCTCTTTATTACTTATACATGTCGTACTTCAAACATTATGACTTATCTATCCGTTTCTTGAAATTCAATATTAACAACTTCTTCGGTATCGGTTTTAAATTCTATCCTTACGAAAACACCAAATTCTTTGTTCCCTTCTTTTAACCATAGTTTAAACTTTTCAATTGTTGAATCCTCTTTAGTTTCTCTGCCTTCGTGCAGGTAGTCAATAATATCAGCATCAGGATATTTAGATTTTGTCTCTAACACCGCGAGCTGTCCCCACTTAGCGTAGGCTGGAATTTCTCCTTCGGCATGAGTGATAGAAGGGATATGTGTAAGTGTTGAATTGGCTGTCATAAATAGTCCAAGTGCAATAAAAGTTTTTCGCATATTCGAACTCATCTCCTTTTTTATAGGATGAGTTATTTGATTTAAATCATGCTGTTGTAAATACACTAGTTTGAAACTCCATAGGATACAGGTTTTCAATAATGAAACTTTAACTTTTTGAGATTATGTTAATGAGATTGGAAACGCTGAAGCAAAAACAAAATTTTCATTTCGACAAAAAAATGTCACAAGCAATATTGACGTCATTTGACTGATTATTTGATACGATGTTAGGAGTACTGAAAAGGAGCGACTTTGATGACGACTGATATCAATTTATTATTGGCATTTGGAGCCGGTTTTTTAAGTTTCATCTCGCCATGTACTCTGCCTTTATATCCAGCATTTCTTTCTTATATTACTGGCATGACTTTGGATGAACTGAAAACGGAACGAGGTATTTTGCAAAGACGCGGAATGTTGCATACACTATTTTTCCTGATTGGTTTTTCCAGTATATTTATTGCGCTAGGGTTTAGCACAAGTCTGTTCTATACGTTTTTCCAACAGAATCAAGATTTAATTCGCCAAGTTGGAGCCATTTTTATCGTGTTATTTGGTTTACTCGTTGTTGGTGTGTTCAAGCCTGAGTTTTTAATGAAAGAGCGAAGAATTCAATTTAAAAATAGACCCTCTGGTTATTTCGGAACTGTGATTATCGGAATGGCCTTTGCAGCAGGTTGGCAACCATGTACGGGGCCGATTTTGGCGTCTGTGTTTATATTAGCAGCAGATAATCCAGGTTCAGGCGTATGGTATATGCTTGCTTATGTTCTTGGATTCGCTATTCCGTTTTTCCTCCTGTCGCTATTCATAACGAGACTTGGTTGGATTAGAAAACATAATGCGAAAATCGTGAAAATTGGCGGTTATGTCATGATTGCAGTCGGGATTTTATTATTCTTTGACGGTATGACATTCATTATCCGTATATTGAGTCCGATTTTTGGTGACTTCCAAGGGTTTTGACAGGTAGAATAAATAAAATGAGACAGAGGTGTTGTTGATGATGAAATCCATAACTACTTACGAACAATGGCAGGAAGTCGTTCAACGCGAAATACACCTGCTCCTGTTTGTAAAGACGACGAACTGCTCGGTATGTGAAGGTTTGTATCCGCAAATCGATGAATTACAAAGTAGTGTATCGGTGCCGTTTTATGTCGTAAATGCAGCAGAGGTCCCTGAACTTGCAGGGCAACTTAGTTTATTTACAGCGCCTGTCGTCATTTTGATGTTACAAGGCAAGGAGTACATACGGTATGCAAGGTTTGTACCTGTACAAGAAGTAATGGAAAAATTACAAGAATTACAGAAATGGGAGGAATCCAATGTTTGAACTGTTAAAACAAATTCCTTCACAATGGATAATCATTGGTTCAACGATCATGGCAGTGGTCATGGGCACAATTGTGATGACGGTGCGCGCGAAATCTGCTAAAAGACCGGTCAGTGCAAAGAAAATTATTTTGCCGCCATTATTCATGTCTACTGGGGCGTTGATGTTTGTCTTTGAGTATTTCCGTGTTCCGCCCATGCAAATTGCAGAAGCACTAGGTGTAGGTATACTTTTTTCATTGGTATTAATTTGGACATCCAAATTTGAAGTGAAAAATAACGATATTTATTTGAAACAATCAAAAGCTTTCATTTTTATACTAATTGGTTTGTTAATTGTAAGGTTAATTGCAAAAGTCATATTAAGCTCAACCATCCATGTAGGCGAGTTAAGCGGAATGTTCTGGATTCTCGCTTTTGGAATGATTGTGCCTTGGCGCATTGCGATGCTGATTCAGTATAGAAATCTTGAAAAGAAAATGACTAATCATCACATAGAAAAGCCGACCTTTACTTCATAGGTCGGCTTTTTCTTATCTGATTTTAAAACAAATGTTCATAAGGAGTCATATCAATTTCCATCGACTCTAGCTTTTTGCGCAGGAATTTATGATCCCGCTTCGGTGTTGCTTGAATATAACCTCGAATTAAATGATCATGTTCGATGGATTTTGCTTTTTCCTCTAACGCAATTTGCCCCACTTTGCCTGCAATTTTTTGTTTAGCCACTGGTCGGAATAATTCCGGAACTGGCGTGACCAGTTCATTCAACATGAGCTTCGCCTGATCTCCCCATAAGTGTAGAGATTCTTGAACATAATGTTCTTCCCAATCAAGTACGGACTTCCCATCATCTTTCGGCAACACTTTTAAAAATTTGCGGAACATAAAATAGCCACCAATGGCGAACAGGCCTGCAAGCACAAATACCCAAAATACAATAAACCATAAAAACCAACCATCTAAGCCCAACATTCTCACCTCTTATACACGATTCTTCTATTATAGAAGGTTATGGCAAAAAAAACACGCCGTATGTATCCTTTTTCTTGTTTTCTCTCTATGTAATGAGTGAAAGGAGGTGATGCAACATGGCAAACGTCGATTTCAAAGAAGCGGTTGTACGTTTAACGTATGATGCAGGACTGACACAGGATGGAAAATTGATCAAAAAAGCGAAAACGTACCGCAATGTAAAACAGACAGCAACACCGGAGCAATTATCGGAATTAACGAGTATTTTATCAAGCTTTTCATCGTTCCCGATTATCGCTGCAGAGAAAATTGAAACTGGTAACATCCAAAACTAATGAAGAGGAGGAACTAACAAATGGCACAAGTACTTGAAATGCAATTTGAAACAGCTGGAGGCAAAAAGCTTTCTGTTTCCGTCGATGATCCACGTGCAAATGTAACGGCACAGGAAGTAGAAACGGGGATGCAGGCACTTATTGCCAGTGCGGTTTTTGAAGTAGATGGATTCGGTCTTGCCAGTGCATTTAATGCACGTTTGATCGAACGCAATGTAACAGATTTAGTATAAACACGTTAAAAGGCTGCCCGCGTAAAGGGGCAGCCTTTCATTATGAATAGGAGGCTAAATTATGGAGCAATGGCTGAAGTTAATTCAAGAAGTTGGTTTTCCGATCTTCGTGTCATTTTATTTAATGCACCGGGTGGAAACAAAACTTCAACTCATTCATGAAGCGTTGTTATCATTAAAAAACGCATAGACACAAATTCGTTGGAATCCCAGGATACTCCCTCCTTGAATTCGTAAATTCCATTCGATAAGATGAAAAGGAGCGAAAGTGGGGAGAGTCCATGAAGAAAATAGCAAAAGTATTTACATTCATAACATTGAGCGCAATCTTATTGGCTGGATGCAACTCTAATAAGTTTCAAGCAGAAACGGATTGGGAAGTTGAATCCTTTTCACACGAATCACAACGTGGGGAAGAAGTATCTTTAGAAAATTTAAAAGGCAAAGTATGGTTGGCAACATTTATTTTCACCAACTGTGAAACTGTATGTCCACCTATGACAATGAATATGACGATGGTGCAGGATGAATTAATCAAATTAGGTGTGGAAGATTATAAAATCGTTGCATTCAGCGTAGATCCAAAAGTAGATACGCCGGAAATCTTAACGGATTATCTAGCGAAATTTAATCCACCAGATGAAACCAAGTGGGAATTGCTGTCGGGGTATGATCCTGTTTATATTGAGCAGTTTGCAAGACAATCATTTAAATCGCTCGTCAAAGCTGATCCTACTTCCAACCAAGTAGTCCATGGGCAAAGTTTCTTCTTAGTTGATCAAAATGGAGTTGTTGTAAAAAGCTATAACGGCTTTCAAGATGTGCCAAAAGAAGAGATAGCAACGGATATGGAAGCATTAATTGAACAAGGAAAGTAAAATTAAAAACAGATATTATTTTATAGACAGTTAGTCCTTTATGAGGATTAACTGTTCTTTTTTTATAGACTCTTTTTTGTTTTCTTCTTTAACTAACGCTTTAAGTTAGTTGAAGAAGTATAACCATAGGATTTGTGTTATTTTTTCCATATACTGTATCATTGAATTTAGATAATATCGGATTCCGAAAATTCAACTCTGGGACAGTTTTAAAGAATTATTTGGGGGTGAAAGTCTGTTATATTTAGCTTTGTTTATTGGGAGCGTTTTAATTGCCAGCCTAACTAAAATTACGCAAATTTTTAAATTACCAAGAATTTGGGAGTTGCTTGGTCAGATTAGTGCTTCACTTATCATAATAAAGGTCGGTAAACTTGATATTAGTTTGTTAAATTTAACTTATGGTGGTCAAATCGAATTAGGGTATTTGTCGATTCCATTTTCTTTGTTATTTCTTGTAGGTTTTACAAATGTAATGAATATGGAAAAAGTGCAAAATCATCTAATATTACTGTTACCATGTGTTTCTTTAGTAAGTCTTTCTATATTAGCTTTCATCATGGGAGATTCATTTGTTTCACTTGCGGGAATATGTACATGTTTAACGATTATAATAATTCTGTTATATGGCTATTTTTCGCGTAAAGATTTTGTTGGAAGAACAATTACTTCGTCAATAGGTTTTATTATAGCATCACTTTCATTTGCCCTTCTTCAAATATCTATTGTAACAATTTATATTCCGATATTTACGTTAGCGCTACCATTCGCTCTATATTATTTAATTCATAATAAATTCACGATTATACAATCAATTACAATAAGCTTTTTAATAGCTATTTTGTTTAGCGTAATAATATTTGTAGTTCCTGATTACATTTTAGGATATCTTGTTGTTGGGTTAACGATCATTTTGGTTATCACACAATTGTCTCGTAGATATCGCTTTATTTAGAAAATAATATCAAACACACGCATGCTTTACTTCAAGAAGGAGTAAAGCATTTTTTGCAATTTTCTTATTGAAATGACGTAGAAGGTTGGTTGGTTAAATGAGAAGTTCACATTTTTGAGTTCTAAATAAGGATTAATAAGTATATAGATACAAAGAATTTCTCATTGTCCACATCCAGAGACTAAATCAGCATAAGCCTTTTATTCATGCAGAGGGAAGGAATTTCAACTATTTCATGGGAAGGAGTAAAGGCATCTCAATAGTGAGATATCTACCAATCGATAATGAATCAAGGAGGTTAGATGATGAGAGCAGCTATTTACAGTTCCTACGGTCCACCTGAAGTATTGGAGATAAGGGATGTTGAACAGCCATCCATCAAGGATGACGACAGGGTGTTGATAAGAGTGCATAACGCTTCAGTCAATGCATTTGACTTTCTGTACCGAAAAGGCTATTTGCCTACAAGGTTAGAGAATGGTCTTACAAAACCTAAAAATCACATACTGGGTATAGACGTTGCCGGTACAATTGAAGCTGTCGGAAAAAACGTACTAAAGTTTAAGGTTGGTGATCATGTTTTCGGCAGTTGCTTCGGATCCCATGCAGAATATGTCGCTCCTCGTGAGAATGTCCTAAGTCTTATGCCGAAGAACGTCACCTTTGAGGAGGCAGCGGCAATACCGTGTGCTGCTCAGACGGCGCTGCAAGCTTTACGTGATGTTGCACAGATAAAGCAAGGCCAAAGGGTCTTGATTTATGGTGCATCGGGAGGCGTCGGGCACTTTGCGGTTCAGCTTGCCAGATTTTTCGAAGCTGAAGTAACGGCTGTTTGCAGTTCCTCGAATCTGCAGTGGGTTAAAGCTCTTGGGGCACATTACGTGATTGACTATACCAAGGAAGATTTCGCGGATAACGGTAAAAAGTATGATGTCATTCTGGATGCAGTGGGTAAGCGTACCTTTTTCAGTTGTTTGCGTTCTCTAACCGAGACGGGTGTTTATATTACAGAACACGCTATCTACCCCAAGTATCACCCGTTACAATTGATTGTTAGTCCTTTGATTGGTCGCAAGAAAGCAAAGATACATCTTGCAAAACCTAATGACGTGGATTTGAACTTCTTACGCGGCCTAGTGGAGGAAGAGAAAGTAAGGCCTGTTATTGAAAAGTGCTTTCCTTTCGATCAGATTGTAGAAGCTCACAGGCATGTTGAAAGTGGTCGTACAAAGGGGAAGGTAGTTCTTGAAATAAAGCAGGGTAATAGTACCCCCAATTTGGAACTATAATCTACTACATTACCAATTACTATAGTTGGACGATATATCGTGAGAGGGTATTTTGTTAGGGAACCAGTTGGATTTAAGGTATCAAATTAACAATAATTTAGGGTGCTCGACAAACGTTTGCATAGTTGAAGATCAATCCTTCCTCTAGCATAATAGTTTTGGGAGTACTCTTAGACCCCAGTGATGAAACTATCACTAGGGTCTTATTTTGTTCTATTAGATTAGTTCTATAATTTTATATCCTCTAGCACCTCAATAACATGTGACTCTAATGGATTAATTGGGTCGTGATTACGTAAACACCCAAAATTAAGACCTGTAATTGTTTCAATTCTTGATATTGGAACTTGATAAGTTTTATATTCACCATAAGTAAATTCTAAACTCCCAATATGATCTTTTTGCGTCTGTATATAAGCAGTTGCAGAAAGGTTGCCATCTTCCTTAACCATAATAGCGATTTTCCAAAACTCAGAAGGAATTTTTACGCCTCTGTAAACAATGTCATCCTCCCTAAAAACGGGTCCAGTAAACACTGTCACTTTCAGATTCCAGTTCTCAGCATTATCTAAAATATAATCCTCAAGATCCAACCAGATTTTTTGGTTTAAATCGCTATGCTGGGGAGCACAATTTGTGAAATGGAACGTATCCTTATTCGCTTTTTTCGCTGCATTACCCCAATTAGGATCTCTGCGGCGGACTAGATGTCCCCGATCAAGTGGATTATTTTTATATAATTCAGGACCACACTGGTATTCTATTTCGATACGAGGATCCAGATACCATTTATCATTACGTTGAATACTTCTCAATTGGTTTCCATTAATATTTACCACCGTGTAAAATGCTAAACGGCGTGACTTACTCATGACGATTGAAAAATGAGTGTAATGAAGCACCTTGCTTCCGTCTTTTAGAAGGGCAATATCCTGTTCATCACATTCAAGTGTCGGATGAGGAATCTCATAATCATCCCCGAGAAATTTAGGATCATAACCAACCGAAGCTTCATACCATGAATCATTTAATATCTCAACTATCATCTCATCAGAATTATCTTTGGTGATTTCTTGCCCTTGCACAAGTTCATTCATTAACAATTTCTGATTTTCATTCAAAGTTGTGTCCTCCTTCTTTTTATTAGGTATTCTACAACTGAGTTTCAATTCCTTCTTATTAGTAGAGGACAAACTATATTATCATTGAAAGGAGTAAGTACACTCAAATTCGAATCAAGCAATAGGAAAGCATTTTTAGAATTTATGAAGGAGTGTGTTCCTACTTCTAATACAAAGTATATTAATACAATTTAAAATCAAAAAAGGCAATAACCTCTTTAATATTTTAAAGAGGTTATTGCCTATTTATTTGAAATGAATTTAACTGGCAGCAATAAAAGTACTGATTGATTTGTTACTGTTCATTTTTTTGGTTTTTCAATAAATCGCGAATTTCAGTAAGCAATGCTTCTTTCGCATCGATTGCTGGACCTTCTTCAACAACTGCTTCTTTTTTACGCTGGAATTTCATCATTATACGGACGACCATAAAGATGGCGAAGGAAACAATGACAAAGTCTACGATGGATTGAATAAAGTTTCCGATCATTACCTTTTCTTTGCCAACTTCAAAAACTAATCCCGTAAAATCAATTCCTCCCATTAAAACACCAATCAACGGAGTAATAATATCAGTAACGAGGGAAGACACTATCTTACCGAAAGCTGCACCGATTACGACAGCAACAGCCAAGTCCATCACATTACCTTTTAAAGCGAATTTCTTAAAGTCTTGCCACATTTTTCGTCACTCCTTTAACTCAGTCTACTAAAGGGCAAATATATTGTAAATGTTTGTATTTTTGATAAGTTGAGAAGATAGAAAGATAGGGGTCAAACTGAAATGAAGTGACGGTGAATGTACATCTGTGATAAAATAATGAAAAAAACGGGATGCGAATGTATGAAAAAACGAAAGAAAACGAAACGATTGTCTGCAGTTACAAGAGGATTGTTGATCATACTTATGGTTCCCATTACAATGACTCTATTTGTCTTAACGAGTGTGTATTGGGGAGACTTACAAAGAATTCCAATCGTTCACACGTTGACTGAAACGCTACAAGAAGCTCCTAAAAAGATGATGGATATAGATATTCCGGAAGAATATATACCAATTTATCAGGAAGCTGCAAAAGAATATGAAATTCCATGGACTTTATTAGCCGCGCATCATCGTATTGAGACGAAATTTTCAACGATGGATCCTTTGTTGTCTCCAGTAGGGGCTGAAGGACATATGCAATTTATGCCATGCACCTTTGTTGGTTGGCAGCATCCTAGTTGCTCGGGTCAAGGAAAAGGGAATATCTCGGAAGAAGATAAAACGAACCCTGCTATTATTGCGAAATATGGTGGATATGGAATTGACGCCAATCAAGATGGTAAAGCTGATCCATATCAACTTGACGATGCAGTATTTAGTGCGGCAAATTATTTGGCAAGTAATGGGGCGGCCACTGGGGATCTTGAAAAAGCGATTTACATGTATAATCGTAGTGATGAATATGTAGAAGATATTTTATATTATTATAATAAATATGAAGAAGAGAAGGGGTCAAAAGGACAAGCTGCTTCTTCTGAACAATAAGAAAGAGCAGTTCATATGAACGGCTCTTTCTATTAATTATGCTTTGCGTAAAGCTTTCATAATCATGCTTACGATGAAGATTAAAATAATTGCACCAATCAATGCTGGAATGATTTGAATGCCGGCAACTGATGGTCCGAAACTGAACAACATACCGCCAATCCATGCACCGATGATACCTGCAATAATATTACCAATAATTCCGCCTGGTACGTCTTTACCTAGAATAAGTCCTGCTAACCAACCAATGATACCACCGATAATAAGGTATAAAATAAATTCCATGTTTTCCATCTCCTGTTCGATAAAGTTTAATTTGTCTTGCTAGTTATTAGATATCCTCAAATGAAACAATTCAAACCACTTTTTGAAAATATTTTTACGCTCATAACAATTTCATAATATCTTTAAAACATAAAGCGTTGATACCATATTGATTTAGTATGCATATAATGAAAACTTCAGCGCTAAGAAATAGTCTGACCATAAACTAAAAAAGTATGTATTTTTTAAAAAAACAATAAATGTAATTGACAGAAAATTCTTTAAAAAGGCTTTGTGAAATGAAGATAAAAAGCGTATAATTTAATAAAGGAGTGATCGAGATGGATAAAATCATAATGAAAAAACTGAACAAACAGGGAATTTGGTTTGCAGTGCTTCACACGGTTTTTATCTTCAATCTTGCATTCGATTTCATTGAATTTATGTAGGTAATTGTGGGTAGCCTGGCTATCCACATTTTTTTTGGGAACAAATACATAAAAGAAGGCAGGAGTTTTACTATTGAAGAAGCCATGGAATCGTCATACATATATTCATTTGTTCGAACGTCTTCGCAACGAAGAAATGGCACCACCGATGGAAGCATACATGAAACACCAATTTCCTTTTCTCGGTATTAAAAGCCCAGCACGAAATGAAGCGTTAAAACTTTTCTTTGCGGAACATGACATGCCAGGTAAAGATCAGTTATTTGATGAGGTTTGGGAAATTTACAAGTTCCCAGAGCGAGAGTACCAATATGTAGCTATCGCCTTACTGAGTAAAGAAATTAAAGAGTTAACGATTGAAGATTTGTCGTTCATTGAGAAACTCATTACAGAAAAATCGTGGTGGGACAGTGTAGACTCGATTGCACCTACTATTGTAGGATCCATAATAAGAAAAGATCGCATCGAAGGCGAAAAAGTCATGAGGACATGGTCAGATTCAGAGAATATGTGGTTGAATCGCTCCGCAATCCTTCATCAATTAAAATATAAAAATGAGACAAACGAAAATCTGCTGGAAGAAATCATTTTAAATCATGCAAAATCTAATGAATTCTTCATTCAAAAAGCCATTGGTTGGGTGTTACGTGAATATGCAAAAACCAATCCGGCATTTGTACAACAATTTGTGAAAAAGTATGAATTGAAACCTCTTAGCAAAAGGGAAGCACTTAAGCATATCAAATGAAAAAGCAGCCAAATTCGGCTGCTTTTGTTTTGTGCTATTTGACGGAGTCGCTGATGAATAAATGGTTTTTATAATACATGTTTTTCACCAGCACATTCGGTCCGAGACACTTTACTGCCGGGCAATGACAGTTCAATTCTCTTGCAAGAGGCGAGTCCAACCATTTTTCAAAAATGCTTGGCAATGAGTCACTTTTCATATTGCCAAGAACAGGTGCATCCCCGAAATCTGTGACAATAACCTCACCTGAGAAGATATTGATATTCAATCTCGAACGGCCGTCAGGGTCATTACGAACGGTCACATTTGTTTCTTCTTTCAATCTTTGCTGAAGATGACGGTCTTCTTCACTTGTGCTGCAAGGATAAAATGGCAGAGTGCCGAAAAGCATCCATGTATTTTGATTACGTACATCGAGTAAATGATGAATGGCTTGTCGTGTTTCCTCTAACGTCAATGAAGTCAAACTGCTAGCAAAATCTGATGGGTACATAGGGTGAATTTCATGTCTCGCACATTTCATTTCTTCAACTACTTGCCGATGGATGTGTTCTAAGTACGGCAACGTTTTTTTATTCAACATCGTTTCAGCTGAAACCATAACGCCCGCTTCAGATAACATTCGACTGTTTTCAATCATGCGGTCGAAGAGTTTCGCCCGTTGCTCATATGTAGGTTTTCGTTCCATAACCGCAAATCCAGTTTCCACAAATTCGTCGACCGTTCCCCAGTTATGAGAAATATGTAGGACATCCAGATAAGGAGCAATCATCATATAGCGCTCAGGATCAAGCGTTAGATTAGAATTAATTTGTGTACGCACGCCACGCTCATGTGCGTATTTTAATAGAGGAAGTACATAATTCGTGACCGACTTTTTCGATAACATTGGTTCTCCACCTGTAATACTGAGGGTTTGTAGGTGCGGAATTTCATCCAATCGCTGACGAATAAGATTAAAAGGCAGTGCAACTGGATCTTTGGTCTGAAGGGTATAGCCTACAGCACAATGTGCACAGCGCATGTTGCAAAGCGTGGTAGTCGTAAACTCGATGTTCGACAGTGTCAGCTTGCCGTGTTTTTCCATATCTAAATAGGCTTCCCAAGGATCATTAGTCGGAGTTAGCTTTTGCATTGTTGTGTTCATCAATCAATCGTCCTTTCTACAAAAAAACATTGTCGCATATCAAACGGCCAATGAAAACGTTAGATTTTAGATTTTAAGTCGATTCAAGTAATATAAGAAGAAAAGGTGAATTTTATGGATCTTTCAAATCCAATACTCCTGTATGATGGCAGCTGTGGTTTTTGTCAGCAGTCGGTCCAATTTATTCTGCAAAATGAGCGGGACGAAACCGTTTATTTTGCTCCATTACAAAGTGATTTTGCGAGCCAAATACTAAAAGAACATCCATTTTTGCAAACCATTGATTCAATCGTGGTTCTTCAGGGAAAAGACGTGTTAGTGGAATCGGATGCTGTGATCGCTTTGTCGTCCTATCTTAAGTCTCCGTACTCTTTAGGTAGATTGCTAAAAATGGTACCGAAATTTTCCCGAGATGCTTTGTACCGACTCGTGGCAAAACATAGACATCGATTTGTTCGTAATAACGAATCGTGTTTATTGCCATCCCCGCAACAACGCAAACGATTTTTCACTTAATTAAAGGAGAGATTTAGATGTTTTTAGAAGACAATAATGAAATCCGGAAAGAATTGTTTCATACGGTAGAAGGTTTGACAGACGAACAGTTCAACAAAAAACCAGCAAATGACGGATGGTCGGCAAAACAAATTTTTGAACATCTGGTTCGCATGGAAACCGTCATCGCAACAAATATTGCAAGAGAACTGAAAAACCCGGACAGTCCCAAAGCTAGAAAAAAACCAATCGGCCTTTCGACGAATCGCTTAATTAAAGTAGAAGCGCCCGGTTATACAACGCCGACAGAAGACTATCGAACAAAATTGGAAATGCAAAAAGAACTTCATGAGTCACGTCTCTTCTTATTAGATGTGTATGAATCCAGTACCAAAACTATTTTTAAGGAAAAATCATTAAAACATCCGATTTTTGGACAAGTCCCATTAATTCAATGGTTTCCATTTGTCGGTCTGCATGAAAAACGTCATTTAAAACAATTGAAAAAAACGATTGAAGATCTGTAAGGTCATAAGCGTAACTTATCACATCCAATAATTTTAATGTAATTTACTTATAAAGTAGACTACGTTATGATAGGAACTGGAGAAAAGTCGCTACCAATAGATGAGAGCCTTTTCATAAGATTAAAGGAGGAAAAGACATGGCAAAAAGTAACTTGCATAATAGCCGTACTTCTTTCGATTTAAACGGTAAAACGTATAACTATTACCGTTTAGCGGCGTTAGAAGAGGCAGGGATCGCAAATGTTTCCCGCCTTCCTTATTCAATTAAAGTATTGCTTGAGTCCGTACTGCGCCAACATGACGGATATGTCATCAAAGATGACCATGTAGAAAAATTGGCAAAATGGGGTAAAGATGTTGACCCTGAAGCTGAAGTGCCTTTCAAGCCTTCACGCGTAATTCTTCAAGATTTCACTGGAGTTCCAGTAGTAGTTGACTTAGCAGCACTACGTTCAGCTATGGCTGAAATGGGTGGGGACCCTGACAAAATCAATCCAGCAATTCCAGTTGATTTAGTTATTGACCACTCTGTACAAGTAGACAAATACGGTACAGATGACGCACTTCGCATCAATATGGAACTTGAATTCGAACGTAATGCTGAGCGTTACCAGTTCCTTAGCTGGGCTCAAAAAGCATATGACAATTACCGTGCTGTACCACCGGCAACAGGTATCGTTCACCAAGTAAACTTAGAGTACTTGGCAAACGTTGTGCATGCTGTAGAAAACGAAGATGGTACATACGAAACGTATCCAGATACATTAGTAGGTACTGACTCACATACAACTATGATCAATGGTATCGGTGTATTAGGTTGGGGCGTAGGTGGTATCGAAGCGGAAGCGGGTATGCTTGGTCAACCTTCATACTTCCCAATTCCTGAAGTAATCGGTGTTAAATTGACTGGTGACCTTCCAAACGGAACGACTGCTACTGACTTAGCTCTTAAAGTAACAGAAGTACTTCGTAAAAAAGGTGTAGTAGGGAAATTTGTTGAGTTCTTCGGAGCTGGCGTAACGAAACTTCCATTAGCTGACCGTGCAACAATTGCCAACATGGCTCCTGAGTACGGCGCAACTTGCGGTTTCTTCCCAGTTGATGAAGAAGCACTTGATTACATGCGTTTAACAAGCCGTGACGCAGATCACATCCAAGTAGTTAAAGAATATTTAACTGCTAACGGAATGTTCTTCACTGCTGATAACGAAGATCCATTCTACACAGACGTTGTAGAATTAGACTTATCTACAATTGAACCAAATATGTCTGGACCTAAACGTCCACAAGATTTGATTCCATTGTCTGAAATGAAATCTGAATTCAACAAAGCGGTTGTTGCTCCACAAGGCAACCAAGGATTCGGTTTATCTAAAAAAGAATTCAAGAAGTCTGCTACTGTAACAATGGCAGATGGTTCTGAAGTAACGATTCCTACAGGTGCAATCGGTATCGCTGCCATCACATCTTGTACAAATACTTCAAACCCATTCGTAATGTTAGGTGCGGGTCTTGTTGCTAAAAAAGCAGCTGAAAAAGGCTTACGTCCACCAGCTTACGTGAAAACTTCACTTGCACCAGGTTCTAAAGTTGTAACAGGTTACTTACGTGACGCTGGTCTATTACAACCATTAGCTGATGTAGGATTTGACTTAGTTGGTTATGGTTGTACTACATGTATCGGTAACTCGGGCCCAATGCTTCCTGAAATTGAAAAAGGCATCATTGAAAACGACTTACTTGTTACTTCTGTACTTTCAGGTAACCGTAACTTCGAAGGCCGTATTCACCCATTAGTGAAAGCTAACTACTTAGCTTCACCACCACTTGTTGTTGCTTATGCACTTGCAGGTACGGTTGATATCGATCTTCAAAATGAAGCACTTGGTCAAGACAAAGACGGCAACGATGTATTCTTTGCGGATATCTGGCCATCAACTGAAGAAGTGAAAGAAGTACTTCTTCAAACAGTAACTCCTGAATTATTCCGTAAAGAATATGAGCGCGTTTTCAGTGAAAACGAGCGTTGGAATGCGATTGAAACATCAAATGATTCATTGTATACATTTGACGAAGATTCAACGTACATCCAAAATCCTCCTTATTTCGAAGGCTTAACGAAAGAACCTAGCGATATCCAAACGCTTGCTGGACTTCGTGTAGTTGCGAAATTCGGTGATTCTATTACAACTGACCACATTTCACCAGCTGGTGCGATTGGTAAAGATACACCTGCAGGTAAATACTTGCGCGAACGCGGAGTGGAAGTACGCGACTTTAACTCTTATGGTTCTCGTCGTGGTAGCCATGAAGTGATGATGCGTGGTACGTTTGCAAACATCCGTATCCGTAACCAAATTGCTGCAGGTACAGAAGGTGGATTCACTACTTACTGGCCAAACGGCGAAATCATGGCAATCTATGATGCTGCAATGAAATACCAAGAAGATGGCACTGGCTTAGTTGTATTGGCAGGTAAAGATTACGGTATGGGATCTTCACGTGACTGGGCAGCTAAAGGTACGAACTTACTTGGCATCAAGACAGTCATTGCTGAAAGTTACGAGCGTATTCACCGTTCTAACTTAGTAATGATGGGTGTTTTACCACTTCAATACTTACCAGGTCAAAGTGCTGAAACACTTGGCTTGACTGGTAAAGAAGAAATCAGCGTAAACATTGCTGAAGGCGTGAAACCTCGTGATATCCTGAAAGTAACAGCAAAATCAGCTGACGGTTCTGTTAAAGAATTCGACGTGTTAGCACGTTTCGATTCAGAAGTTGAAGTTGATTACTACCGTCATGGTGGTATCTTACCAATGGTATTGCGTGATAAACTGAAAAACTAAGATTTTTAAGGCTGTCCATTAGGGCAGCCTTTTTATTGTGGGAAATAAATTAATAGTGGAGGAATCCACTTTCGAGGACACAAATAAAGACCATCAATTTTTATGTAAATTGATGGTCTTTATTTGTGTGTCAATCGGCCAGTAGAAGATGGTCCATTAATATAAATCCTTAAAAACCTTGGTGTTAGACACCAGAAAGCTCGATTTCTTTTGAATTGCCACATTAAATTTTCACGACCATTTGTTTATTTGGTTCATCCACGTACAGGCAATACTCGTCCTCCGAAGTAATGTTGGCAATGTCGATAATTTCCTTTGGAATTTTAATGTAGCCGTTATCAGACATAAGTCGTTTGTTATGAGAAGACTTGGGATTTTCTTTTCGAATGAAAATCATTTTTTCCTCATAGGCGATATCTACTTTTCTTCCTGTCTGCAAACCTAAGAGTATCTGAAACTTTTTTGGAATTCTCAATAGTCCAGTAGCAGGAAAGTCTTTGCAAGTGTAAATTTCAATGCTCATATTGGCTCACTCCTTCACTATCTTTTTCCTGTATTTGAGAAAGTGAAACATAAAAGGAAATATGTAGTTTATCAGTTTTTGGGATTCAATGAAAATGCAAATCCTCGAATACAGATCCATAAATGACATCATTTTAAGAAGGTTTTCATAAAATATTTTGGGGTGAAAAAATGCCAAGAGTAAATTACAGAAGTTCAGATGTTGATTTAATGGCAAGGATGATGAGAGCTGAAGCAGAAGGTGAAGGAAAACAGGGGATGTTATATGTTGGAAATGTAATTGTTAATCGAGCTGTTGCAGATTGTTTAGACTTTAAAGATGTAAGAACAATTAATGATGTCATTTTTCAGGTGCAAGGAAATAACTATTCTTTTGAAGCGGTTCAAAAAGGGAATCTATTTTATCAAAGAGCCAGAGAATCGGAAAAAAGATTAGCAAAACAGAACCTAACTAATTGGAGACAACACCCGGGGAAATATGCACTATGGTATTTTAATCCATATGCGCCATGTCCTCCAACATGGTATGATCAGCCTTTTGCCGGTCAATATAAAAACCATTGTTATTATGAACCAAAACCGGGAACATGCGATAGTGTTTATATGGGGTAGGTTGTCGAGGAACTTAATGAATTGGAGTTTTATATTAATCAAGTAATTGTATAAGAATAAGAAAGGGGTCAGTTCACCTAACTGATCCCTTTACTATGGTGGGATTTTGATTCAGTTACCACCTAATGATCTAAAAGGTGTGTAACGAAGCTGAGAAGGTTTATAGTGCATTTATAATTGTCATTTAATTCAGAACATTGGTATGTTACACTTTTTGGAAGAGAGTTTGTAAGAGAGGGAATCATCCTATGAACCTGCCTTTACTAAAATCAAAACTCGTTCCACCCGTTACTAGTGATATTTATATGCGACGGGCTTCTTTGACACGGACATTTAAGCAAATCACTTCAAAAAAATGCACCCTCATTACAGGAGGAGCTGGATATGGTAAGAGCTCCGCAATTGCTCAATATATTGCAGACAGTCGGGTAAATAGTACCTGGTACACCGTTTCGTCCGAAGATGATGATCTGGTACCTTTTTTACGTTATTTAATCGGCAGTATTCAGCGCGTGGTGCCAAGCTTTGGACAACAATTATTAAAAGAATGGTCGTCACAGCCCGCCTTTCCAACCGAGAAAGAATTGATTGCCTGGCATGCCTGGTTTGTCAATGAGCTGGATCAGATTGCGGAACCTCTTGTTATTATTATCGATGACTACCATTTAATTGATCATGTTTTCTCCATCAATTTTATGATGGAGCGCTTGTTGGAACATTGTCCACCAGATGTGCATCTTGTATTGATTTCACGCACCCGGCCGAAATGGACGCAATTATTGAAGTTGAAAATGAGTGGAAAATTGCTTGAAGTGAAAGAAAAAGACCTTGTATTTACCGAAGAAGAAATACTCGTTTACTTCGAGGACTATTTCAACCGTCATTTATCTGATCAGGAGTCCAAGCGCATTTTGGAAATTACGGAAGGATGGGCAATTGCCATTCAATTAATGGCTGTACAATCTGTTAGTTCGGAGAGCTCATTTGATGTGGCAATTAAACCGGCTATGGAAGATTTATTCCATTACCTGTCCGATGAAGTCTTTATGAGATTCTCGGAAGAAGAACAAAAGTGGCTGTTGCAGTTCTCTATTTTCCCAACATTTTCACTTTCATTTATTCATGATTTTTATGGGCAAGATGCAGCGGGTTTCTTGCAATCGTTTCGGAATCAGCATGGTTTTATCCAACAACTCGGTGAAGATTCAGTTTACCGGTACCACGCTTTGTTTCAGCAATATTTAATCTCTAAATGGAGAAAAGCCAATACTCAAGATTTGCAACATGCTCACAAACAGGCTGCCCATTATTTTGAAGATCAGAACGATTCAATTCGCGCCATTCACCATGCATTGCTCAGTGAAGAAGCTCATTTCATTGCACAAATTGTCATGAATGTAGCACCGAAATTATTGAAGTTGGGCCAGTTCGATTTAATTATTGATAGTTTGAAAGAAATCCCTACAGATTCTTTCAGTGAATATCCTGCATTGTTTTATATAGAAGGTGAAGCGAATCGTTATCGTGCTTACTATGAAAAGTCAAAGCAGGCATATCTAAAATGTTTAGCACTCGCAACCGAAAAGCAAGATGCCTACTATATGAGTACTGCACATGCCGGTCTTGCTCATATTTATTTGGATACGATTCAACCAGGATTGGCAGACCCACACCTTGCTTCTGCGATTTTGTATGCCAATCAGGCTACTGTTATGTCGCAAACCGACATGTATAATTTAAAGCGCCAATTTGCTGAGAATCTTGTGAATTTAGGTAAAACAAGAGAAGCCAATGCTTTTATTCAAGAAGAACAGCTACCTGAAGACTTATTGACGGACGGTAACTTGGATGCGCGAATTTTGTTGAGGATGGGAAAACTATCCGCTTCTATTCATCTTCTTGAAAATCGATTAAAAGAAGGTGGCTTGGTGCCGGACTCCCATCGCGAAGCAGCCGTCCTCCTTGCTTTGCTCCATACGATGACAGGTAATCTTTCTGAAGCCAGTAAATACGCGAGTAAAGGGATTGAAAGCGGTATTCGTGAAAAATCCAGTTTTGTTGAAGCGGTAGGTTTGATTCGTAAAGGGCATGCAGAAAGTGTGAACCGGCAATATTTTTTAGATATTCCAGAGCGAATGTATAATCAGGCGATTGATATTATGGATCAACTGGATGTATCGAGAGGCAAAGCAGAACCTTATTTAGGCTTGGCCATTCTAAAAGTTAAACAAGGAATCCATCATGAAGCGATCTTTTTGGCTGAAAAGGGACTACGTGAAACGGAATCTGTTCAGGATGCCTGGCTATCGGCTTACATTAAAATTGGGATTACGATGATTTATTGCACTTCTCATCAATATGAGCAGGCCATTTTATATGCCAAAGAAGCCAAAAAGGACTTTGAGACATGTGGCGATTCTTATGGTTTGATGGTTTCTACATTCTGGATGAGCTTGTGTTCCATGCATCTGAATGAAGAGAAACTGTTTATTGAAGAAGTGAAGTGTTTTTCCCGCGTACTATTGGATGAACAGTACACATTTTTTGTCGATAAATTAACGCTGTATGGTCCATTGGATATGCAACAAGTTTATTCATTAATACAGCATGCTTTAAGACAGTTACCCGATAATGACTATATCCTTCAATTAGCTCAGCATTTGCAGATTGATCCTCAAATTAATTATCCGGGATATACTTTGCATGTTCAATTACTTGGACCGTTAGCGATATCGCTCGGTCGTGAAGAAGTGGAAGACAAGAAGTGGCAAAGGGAAAAAGCAAAAGATTTATTCGTTTATTTATTTATTCATAAAGACCGCTACGTACCAAAAGATGAACTGGTGACGGAACTGTTTGTTGATTTGGATGAGAAGACAGCCAATCGTGATTTTAAAGTTGCACTGAATGCCTTATTCAATGTACTTGAACCAAAAAGGTCACCACGAGCGGAATCCTATTTCATCACACGTAAGCAAAACATGTATCGGATTCATCCGAAAGCTGCCGTGATGAGTGATGTGGAGCAATTTAAACATTTGGCAGAGCAAGGAATGGAAGAACGGAACCCGAAGAAAGCCATTATTTTATTGAAGTCCGCCTCGGCTCTTTATCGAGGTTCATTTTATATGAACCAGAGTTTGAGTGATTGGTTTCAGTTTGAGCAAGAACAGTTTCGCCAAATGTATTTGCAAGTCATTGAGAAACTTGCCCAAAATGCGACCAGACTTCAGCAATTCGATCAAACGATTTATTGGGCTGAGAAATTAATCAAACTCGACCATACGTGGGAAGAAGCCTATCGACTTTTGATGTATGCCCACTACCAGAGACAAAATCGCTCACAGGCGATTAAATGGTATGAACGTTGCGTTCACATGCTGCAACATGAATTTGAGTTAAAACCAATGGAGACCACTGAACAAATGTTTGAATTGATTACCATTGGCTATACATGACCTGTTTCGAGAGAAGTTCTTGGAATGGGTTTTTTGTTTGTTTTCAAATTTTGCACGGGCATTTTTTGTGGTTATTGCTTGGGGGAAACCTTTTGGCTCCTGCGGTTACTCTTCGCAGATACCGTTTGCTCCTGCATCGCTACGCTGCTTCGTCGCAAAAAAATCCCACTCTCTCAGAGTGGGATTTTTTTGTAACTGTTTTGTAACTCTTGTTTTATAAGATAAATGGGAAGCAAGTAAACGCTTACAAAAGAGCGAAGGGGAAGGGGATTTTCATGAAGAGAAAGTCGTGGTTGTTTCTTGTTTTAATTTTTGTTCTTGTTTTTAGCTCGGCTTGTAATTCGACGGATTCACCAGATGTGGAGGCTGAAGGTGAAGAAACGGGCGGTACAATCAAAATCGGTGTTTTGGCATCGTTGACTGGCGCACTTGAATCTTATGGGAAACAAACTCAACGTGGATTTGATCTTGGTATTGAATATGCTACGGACGGAACGATGGAAGTAGCGGGCAAGAAGATTGAAATTATTTATGAAGATACGGAAACAAAACCAGAGGTAGCTGTTCAAAAAGCAACGAAATTATTGGAAGAGGATGAAGTTGATTTTATCGTGGGTTCTTCAAGTTCAGGCGATACATTGGCGGTTCTTCCTTTAGCTGAAGAATACGAAAAAATTATGATTGTTGAGCCAGCAGTAGCGGACAGTATTACGGGTGCAGAATTCAATCCGTATATATTCCGTACATCACGTAACTCGTCTCAAGATGCTGTGGCAGGTGCTGCTGCGATTGCAAAACCGGGTGTGAAAATTGCTACTTTCGCTCCTGACTATTCATTCGGTCTGGACGGGGTTGCAGCATTCAAAAAAGCAGCGGAAGAATTAGGTGCTGAAATTGTGTTAGAAGAGTACGCGGATCCTGCTGCTACTGATTTCACTTCTAATCTACAAAAAGTAATTGAAGCAAAACCAGATTACTTATTTGTTGTTTGGGCAGGGGCGAACTCGCCTTGGAATCAAATTGCGGATTTAAAACTTCAAGAAAAAGGCATCAAGATTTCAACTGGTGCACCTGATATCCCTGCTTTATCGATTATGGAACCACTAGTAGGTATGGAAGGTTTCTCTGTTTACTATCACACTCTACCAAACAATGACGTAAATGATTGGTTAGTAGACGAACATAAAAAACGTTTTAACGGCGAAGTGCCTGACCTATTTACACCAGGTGGGATGTCTGCAGCGATTGCTATCGTGGAAGCTTTGAAAGAATCTGAAGGCAACGTTGATAGCCAGAAGTTGATTGATATTTTGGAAGGCATGTCATTTGAAACGCCAAAAGGCAAGATGACATTCCGTGAAGAAGATCATCAGGCGCTGCAAACATTGTATTCTATCAAACTTGAAAAACAGGATGGTGTGCCATATCCAGTACCGGTGTTGATTCGCGAATTGTCACCAGAGGAAACCGAACCACCAATTCAAAACAAATAACATGTGGAGACGACCTGTTTATACAGGTCTGTCTCTCTCCACGTTCAGGATTCTTTCCTGCATGTGGAGAGAGACAGAAGAAAGGATGAAAATCGATGACCACGATTTTAAGAACCGAAAACTTGACCATTCGCTTTGGTGGACATACAGCGGTAGATCACGTCAATTTCGAAATGCCTGAAAAACATTTTAAATCCATCATCGGACCTAATGGAGCGGGGAAAACTACTTTTTTTAATTTAATCAGTGGGGAATTAAAGCCTTCTGAAGGGAAAGTTTATTTTAAAAATGAAGACATGTCCCGATTTTCGTCCGTGGATCGCACACGAAAAGGACTTGGACGTTCTTTTCAAATTACGAATGTATTCCCAAATCTGACTGTTCTCGAAAATGTCCGTCTCGCTGTTCAGTCAAAAGAAAAAATTCGCTATCAAATGTTCCGACATATAACGTCATATCCATCTCTTATAAAAAAAGCAGAAGAATTGCTGGAAGTCGTCCTTCTCTTAAACAAAAAACAAGCGATTGCCAGTCAATTGTCTCACGGTGAAAAACGCAAATTGGAGATTGCGATGTTACTAGCTTTGGATACAGAAGTATTACTACTCGACGAACCGACTGCAGGGATGTCACTAGAAGAAGTACCAACCATTCTTGAAGTCATCCGACGTATCAAACAGCAGGATAATAAAACCATCTTACTAATCGAACACAAAATGGATATGATTCTAGATTTATCAGATTCCATCATGGTGTTGTTTAATGGAACGCTTTTGGCAGACGGTACGCCTGAAGAAATCATGCAAAATGAAACGGTTCAAAACGCTTATTTAGGAGGCTCCTACAATGAACACCATGCTCAAAGTTGACGGCGTCCACACCCATATCGGCCAGTATCATATTTTGCAGGGCATTTCGTTTGAAGCAAAAGAAGGCGAAGTCAGCGTGTTGCTCGGTCGTAACGGAGCTGGAAAAACGACAACGTTGAAAACCATTCTCGGTCTGACACCCGCTTCAAAAGGTATCGTAACGTTCAAGGGTCAGGATATCACGAAAAAACCCACACATGGCATTGCAAATACAGGTATTGGCTATGTCCCTGAAGATCAGGGCATATTTGGCGCATTGACTGTTGAAGAAAATATGAAAGTAGCAATGCGAAAAGAAGATGAAGTCACTTTAGCCAAACAGGACTATGTGTTGAACCTCTTTCCGGACTTGAAAAAGTTCTGGAAAAAAGACGGGGGTCATTTATCTGGCGGGCAGAAGCAAATGCTTGCCATGGCACGTGCATTTGTAGGGAACAGTCAGTTGTTACTGATTGACGAACCATCTAAAGGGCTTGCTCCCATTGTGATTGAAAAAGTGATGGAAGCCATCATGGATATGAAAAAACATACCACCATTGTATTGGTTGAACAGAACTTCATGATGGCAAGCCGAATCGGTGATACATACACACTCCTCGATGACGGGAAAACAGTCCAGTCCGGTTTGATGCAGGAATTGATTCAGGATGAACAAGTGAAACGAAAATATTTAGGGATCGGATAAGGAGGAACAGTCATGGAACTACTCTTGAATTTAATGATCAATGGGCTAGCGACCGGCATGTTAATTTTCCTTCTTGCTGCCGGGTTGACCTTAATTTTCGGTTTAATGGATGTGCTGAACTTTGCTCATGGAGGGTTATTTGCCTGGGGGGCCTATTCCTCCGTTTGGTTTTATGCGTTGACAGACAGTTTTGTCGTGGCGATTCTCGGAGCGATAGTTACGGGAATCATTCTCGGATTCATTACTGAAAAATTAATCATTACACCTGTTTATGGCAATCATATTCAACAAATTTTGATTACTTTAGGTTTCATGCTTGTATTAACTGAATTGTTGAAAGTTGTGTTCGGACCGAACCAGATACCGGCGAAAACGCCCCCATACCTAGCAGGCAGTTGGGAAATTGGAGACGTTATCATTATTAAGTACCGTGTATTTATCATAGTGGTTGGCTTCCTGATTTTCGGGATCTTCCAATACATCTTAAAGAAAACAAAAATCGGCTTAATCGTGCGAGCAGGCGTTATGAATAAAGAAATGGTGCAGACGCTTGGCATCAATATTAAAAATGTCTTTCTTTATGTTTTTATTGCGGGTGCCGCTTTGGCTGCACTAGGTGGTGCACTAATGGCTCCGTATTCCGGTGTAATCTATGCGGAAATGGGCATGGAATTCGCCATTTTGGGGTTCATTGTCGTGGTCATCGGCGGAATGGGCAGTTTTCCTGGATCATTGCTCGCAGCCATCCTCGTAGGCTTAGCAGGAAGTTTTATGGCGTATTACGTCCCATCCCTCTCGCTAGCCGTCAACATGATGTTAATGGCCGTCGTACTCATATTCCGTCCGCAAGGATTATTCAAGGCGAAGGGGTGACCACATGACCAGTAAATATCAATGGAACAATATTTTCCTGACCTTAATTGCCATTGTCTTATTCATCTTCCCTTTCGTAGCTGACTCCAGAACATGGACTATATTATTGACGCAAATTTTTATCTTCTCGATTTTGGCTATGAGTTACGACATTTTACTCGGTTATACGGGCATTGTATCATTCGGCCACGCAATGTTCTTTGGTATGGGTGCGTATACGACCGCAGTCATGCTGGACCGAATGGAACCAACCATCGGTGTATTTGTTTTATCCATCGCTACGGGTATGTTACTCGCAGGTGCTGTCAGCTTTATCGTAGGCTTAATGACATTGCGTCTGAAAAGTCATTTCTTTGCTATGTTGACACTTGCTGTATCCGGATTGTTTCTTGTTTTAGCAGAAAAATGGCGTACTCTGACATCCGGAAATGATGGGTTTACATTCCGAGCACCGGAGTTTTTCAAAGATCGCATGGTCTTTTATCTAGTCACGCTTGTTTGTCTCGTTGTGGTCTATCTCTTATTAAGAAGATTTGTGCAATCACCGATGGGGCATGTGCTAGTAGCGGTACGTGAAAACGAGCAACGAACAAAATCGCTCGGCTTTAAAACTCTTCACTATAAAGTAATTGCCTCTGTAGTCGCTGGAGTGGTGGCAAGTTTGGCGGGTTCGTTATATGCGGTTAGTTTACGATTCGTCAATACAAGTGTATTAACGATGGATATCACACTGGATGCCTTGCTCATGACGATCATAGGAGGCGTCGGGACATTAATCGGTCCCATTATTGGAGCTGGAGTAATTGAGTTATCCCAACATTATTTATCCGGGTTGGCTAAGGAATACCCAATTTTTGAAAGATGGATCATTTTCTTCGGAATTGTTTATATTCTGGCGGTTATTTTCTTCCCTTCAGGCATTGTGGGAACTGTTCGACAAGCACTACATAAACGTAAAAAACCCGCAGTACTTGAAAAGTCGTCGTCGGGCACGGAGGGATTGTAATGCATATAGGCATCGTCAGCACTGGTCTTTACATCCCTAGTCAGTACATGACAGCTGAAGAAATCTCGGAAGCTTCAGGCGTACCTTTACATGTGGTAAAAGATAAAATGGGCATTACGAAAAAACCAATTCCTGGCCCTGAGGATCACACGGTTCAGATGGGGATTTGGGCAGCAAAGGATGCGCTTGAAAGAAGTCATGTCGATCCGAAATCCATTGACTGTGTCATCTATATAGGTGAAGAACATAAGGAATACCCCCTCTGGACAGCGGCTATCAAGACGCAGGAAGAAATCGGCGCTTTTCATGCATGGGGATTTGATATTGCCCTTCGATGCGGCACAACCATATTAGCGCTTAAACTGGCACAAAGTTTGATGCTTGCAGACGATTCCATCGAGACCGTTCTGCTGGCAGGTGGATATCGAAATGGAGATTTTATTGATTACACAAATGAGCGGACCCGCTTCATGTTCAATCTCGGAGCGGGAGGTGGCGCAATGATTTTGAAAAAGAATCATGGCCACAATATTTTACTAGAATCCGATATCATGACAGACGGTTCCTTTTCGGAAGACGTACTGGTCCCAGTTGGAGGAACGAAAAATCCCCTGACGCATGAGCTTTTGGATACTGGTTCATACCGACTTGATGTCACCGACCCAGAAGGTATGAAAAAACGCCTGGAACAAAAATCTATGCAAAACTTTTTGAAGGTCATCAGACACTCTTTGTCGAAAAGCGGATATACAGAACAAGATATATCGTATGTTGCGATGCTCCACATGAAGAAGTCCGCACATGACTACGTGCTGAATGAACTAGGGCTAACGGAAGACCAGTCCATTTATTTACATGAATATGGTCATATTGGCCAAATGGATCAAATCCTTTCTTTGCAGCTTGCCGAACAACAAGGAAAGCTGCAAAAAGGAGATATTGTTGTATTAGTCAGTGCGGGTATCGGCTATGCGTGGGGAGCAACAACGATTAAATGGGGTTCTGAATAGGGGGAGTGTAAATGGCAATGCAAAAAATATTACTCGATAACGGCGAAACAATTTCATACCGTGAACGATACGGCGGAGAGCAAGTCGTCGTCCTTGTTCATGGGAATATGACTTCTTCTCAGCACTGGGATGTGCTCATGGATGCTCTTGATCCGAAGTATAAATTGTATGCGCTTGATTTGAGAGGATTCGGTGAGTCGAGCTACCATACACGCATTCAAGGAATTGGTGACTTTGCTTCAGACTTGAAAGGTTTCGTTGATGCTCTTGGACTTGAAACTTTTCATTTAATCGGTTGGTCAACAGGTGGCGCAATCTGCATGCAATTTGTCGCTGACAACCCTGAATATTGTGAGAAACTTGTCCTGCTCGCTTCCGCATCAACCCGTGGCTATCCATTCTTCGGAACAAATCCTGATGGGACACCTGATTTTCAAACTCGTCTTCAAACCATTGAAGAAGTGGAAAACGATGCTGGAAAAACTAAAGCCGTACAAGGTTTATACGATTCGCAAAACCGTGAAGGGCTTATAGGACTCTGGAATGCGCTGATCTATTCTCATAACCAGCCTGAAGAGAAAAAATATGATGAATATGTTACGGATATGCTCACGCAACGTAATCTCGCGGACGTCTATCATTCATTAAACACTTTTAATATCAGCAATCTGCATAACGGACTAAGTCAAGGAACGAATCAAGCAAAGGATATCAACATTCCGGTCCTCATTTTAAGAGGGGATCGCGATTATGTCGTTTCTGAAGCAATGACACAAGAAATCGTTGAAGACTTGGGGGACAACGCTACGTATATCCCATTAACCAATAGTGGGCATTCTCCACTTATCGATGACATGCCACAATTAACACAACGAATCGAAGAATTTTTAGGGTAGGAGATGAAGATATGCGTTTAGAAAGGCAAGTTGCTATTATCACCGGTGGCGCAAATGGGATTGGCTATGCAGCGGTCGAACGCTTTGCACAAGAAGGAGCTCGCATCATTTTGGCAGACTATGATAAATCGACCGGAGCGAAAGCTGCAGAAGAGTTAAGAGAGCAAGGCCATGACGTGACGTTTGTTCAAGTAGATGTGGCAGATCGAGACAGTGTCAAGAACATGGTTACACAGGCGGTAGATATTTACGGAGGCATTGATATCTTAGTGAATAATGCAGGCATAACCAGAGATGCAATGCTCGCCAAAATGGAGATGGCCGATTTCCAGCGAGTCCTGGATGTCAATTTAACGGGTGTCTTTAATTGTACACAAAGTGTATTGCCGCATTTGATTGAAAAAGGGAAAGGGAAAATCATCAATACCTCCTCTGTTAGTGGCGTGTACGGAAATGTGGGTCAGACAAATTATGCCGCATCAAAAGCAGCAGTCGTTGGCATGACCAAATCATGGGCAAAAGAACTGGGCCGTAAAGGCATTAATGTCAATGCGGTAGCTCCAGGTTTCACCTTGACGGCAATGGTCGAAAAAATGCCGGATAAAATCATCGACCAAATGAAGTCGATTGTAGCATTGCAGCGTCTGGCTGTACCGCAAGATATTGCCAATGCGTATTTATTTCTTGCCTCGTCAGAATCGGATTATGTACATGGGCATGTACTGCATGTTGACGGTGGCATCATGATGTAAGAAAGGTAGGGTACATATGTATAATGATCAATCCTGGTTTTTAAAACGAGCACAAATGGCGCCTTCTCGCCTTGCCTGTGTTGATATCGATAGTGGCAAGCAGTGGACATATGCTCAATTTGCTCGTCTTATTGAACAGTGGGCACAACGCTTATCTGACGAGAATTTGCAACAAGGCGACCGGGTGGCGGTACTTGCTGCGAATCATCCCGAGTTGCTTGCCATATTATTTGCGTGCGGATTGAAAGGTTATATTTATGTCCCTTTGAATTTCAGATTAAGCCCACATGAACTCGCGGATATTCTGGCTAATTGTGAGCCATCGATTCTCATAACGGACGATTCATACGGCAGTATGGCATCTTCCTTAATGGTCAAGAAAGTCCTGAAACGGGAATTACTTATCACAAGTACCCCTTGTTTATTTAATACAGACGATATCCGTTGTGTCTCAGTAGATGAACCGTGGATGATGATTTATACAGGAGGTACGACAGGGAAACCTAAAGGAGTTTTACTGTCCTATGACAACGTTAACTGGAATGCGATGAATACAATCGTAAGCTGGGGGTTGTCTGAAAAGGATTGCACCGTTAACTATATGCCTCTTTTCCATACAGGGGGCTTGAATGCTTTATCAATCCCAATCCTCATGGCGGGAGGAACAGTGGTCATCGGTCATCGATTTGATGCAGAAGAGGCTTTGACGGAAATACTGAAGCGTAAAGCCACCATTTCCTTGTTCGTCCCAACGATGTATCAATTAATGACACAGACGGAAACGTTCAGAACGAATGATTTTCCTGATGTACGTGTGTTTCTGTCCGGCGGTGCTCCTTGCCCGGTCACGATTTATGAAAAATTCGACACCAAAGGGTTACCGTTTAAAGAAGGTTATGGTCTTACTGAAGCGGGACCGAATAATTTTGTGATCGATGTCGAAGTCGCAAAAGTCAAAAGAGGCTCTGTCGGCAAGAGCATGCAATTTGTTGATACATTGATTGTCTCAGATAACCATCAACCGGTCTCAATCGGGGAAGTAGGAGAGCTTTGGATACGTGGGAGGCATGTGTTCAAGGGCTATTGGCGCAACGCTAATGAAACCGCAGCGACAATGGCTAACGAGTGGCTGAAAACTGGCGATTTGGCTAGAATCGATGAAGCCGGTGATACGTACATCGTCGGACGAAAAAAAGACATGATTGTTACCGGTGGAGAGAACGTCTATCCCCAGGAAATTGAACATTGCCTTCTCATGCATCGTACTGTCAGGGAAGCGGCTGTCATTGGTTTACCAGATGGGAAGTGGGGGGAAGTTGTTACAGCATTTGTTTCAATGAGTGACGCTGCTAATTTTGAAGAAAATCTATTGACCGACCATTGCCGTCAGTTTTTAGGAGGCTATAAAATCCCTAAAAAGTTTGTGGTGTTACCTGAGCTGCCGAAAACGCATGTAGGGAAAATTGATAAGAAGCAACTGTCTGCCTTGAATGTCGTGTAACTGCTTTTTCTTGCTCAATTTTGTATAATGGTGCAAGAGGTGAGCAACATGTTTGTAAGTGAAAAAGAAATTGAAATTCGTTATGCCGAAACCGATCAAATGGGTGTTGTTTATCACGCAAACTATTTGGTGTGGATGGAAATCGGCAGAACGAATCTGATTGAAGATTTAGGCTACACTTATGCCGGTTTGGAAAGTGAAGGCTATTTATCTCCAGTGACGGATTTGACGATCCAATATAAAGCGTCAATGAAATATGGTCAGAAAGCGACTGTTCGCACGTGGGTCGAGTCTCATGGAAAACTTCGTACGACTTATGGGTATGAGATTTTACATGCTGATGGTACGATAGCAGCAACAGCGAAGTCAGAACATGTATTGGTAAAAAAAGAAACGTTCCGACCCGTGTCTCTTAAGAAAGTGAATGCGGAGTGGGACGCTACATATGCAGAAATCGCCAAGGTGAAGAGCTGATGGCTTTTGGATTGAAACGTCATGAGTTAGTCGCTTGGAAAGAAGCTGTCAGTAGAGGCGAAATTGCATTTCTGACCCATTACTGGCTGGATGATCGATTTCCGGGTTGCAAGACCGTAACGAAAGTCGGTTGTGCAGATGTTGAACGCTTAATCAAGTGGGGAAAGCAATATGGTCTAAAGCCAGAGTGGATTGACTACAAGGAAGCGTATCCGCATTTTGATTTATTCGGAAAGCATCAGGAAGCGATTTTACGCAAAGAAAATATGCTGAATCATTTGCAACGCTTTGCCAATTAGAAAAAATCCACTAGGAGTGTACACTCTTAGTGGATTTTTTGCTTATTTCACATATCAATAGGTATAGTGGCAACCTTTACATTTAAATGTCCGTTCAGGAAACAAAGCATCTACAAAGAAACTCCTTATCAACAAAGTCAATCGAATTTTATAAAAAAAGAGATGCTTAAAGGAGAGGAAAAGTGAGGAAAAAATTTAAATGGTTTTCAAAGAAGGATCCCATGTTAAAAGCATTAGAAATAATTAAAAAAGAGGAAAAAAAACAAATTGATTTGGCTGATCAATTGTTGAAAAACCTAATTAAAAAAATAGAGAGAGAGAAAATCAGGAGAAAGAACAAAGAAGAAGGGGATGAAACGATTTTTAGAGAGCTTTAGCGAAAGGTTGCATGAAAAATAAGACAAAGCAGACGTACTAAAAACCGTCTGCTTTGTTTTATTTCTCGTATGAATATGTAAGCTCTTTTCGTTTAGGATCAACATTAACATGTAAATCATGGCCATCAAAATACCAAATATCTCGGTCTTCAATGTAAAAGTGAATATCATCTTCCACTAACTCAATGGCTAGGTCCAGCGGTTGTTCTTTCGTTACACCGAGTGAAAAGCCTTCGTGGAGCGAACTTGAACCACCGTAGCGGGCGTAAAATCGAATATATTCGCCGCTTTTTGCTTCCATGTCTTCTTTAAACCATTGCTTTGCTTCTGGTGAAATTATAATCTTCATGCGACACCAACCTTTCGTGGTCTAATCGTATTGTATTATATCCACTTCACTTTTGGCTCGGTTCCCGCTTTGATACGGGCGATATTGGCGCGATGTCGGTAAAGAATGAATGACGTAAGCAAAATAATCACGACCAATAAAGGTATATCAGTTTCAAAGAAAATGTTATAAATGACGGTATAGAGCAGAGCAATCACTCCAAGCACCATCGACGTCAGTGAGACCATTTTCGAAAGTTTCAACACAATAAAGAAAGAAAGTAGCATTAAAATAAAAATCGGCCAATGATAACCTAACAGAATCCCGCCAGACGTGGCTACAGCCTTGCCTCCTTTGAAGTTCGCAAAGATAGGATACATATGACCAACCACGGCTAAAACGCCTAAAAACAACGGGTGAATGCCTGTATCTGCAAAGAAAGGAATAAATGGAAGACAAGTAGCTGCCGTTCCTTTTAAAATGTCCAAAATCGATACAACTAATCCGGCTTTTAGACCTAAAGTACGGAAAGTATTTGTTCCACCTAAATTTCCACTGCCATGTTGACGAATATCCGTATTGTAAAAAAGTTTCCCAATCCATAAAGCGGATGGAATAGATCCTAGCAAATAAGCTAGTAAAATAGCGATAACAGTATTCATAAAGTGCTCCTTTGATAAATTAGTACGAACTCTTAATATCTACAATTAGTTTATCATGTGTCACAACCTGTCACAACGCTTTCCGGGAACTTTCATTTCCCCTATTAAATTACGAGTTGATCATAGAATATAGTACGAGACTCATTGCAAAGGTGGCTTTCATTCTATACAATGAAAACATCTGTTTGTTTTTTGGAGGAGAACGATTTGGCAAAAAATCAATCAATATCAGCTTATAACGACGATGCAATTCAAGTACTCGAAGGACTGGAAGCGGTTCGAAAACGTCCAGGAATGTATATTGGTTCTACGGACGCTAGAGGCTTACACCATTTAGTGTATGAAATTGTCGACAATGCAGTCGATGAAGCACTTGCTGGATTTGGTGATCATATCGTTGTCAATATACATGAAGACCAAAGTATCAGCATTCGCGACTATGGACGCGGTATGCCTACTGGAATGCACAAAACCGGAAAACCAACGCCAGAAGTTATTTTTACCATTCTGCATGCAGGCGGTAAATTCGGACAAGGCGGCTACAAAACAAGTGGTGGTCTTCACGGAGTAGGTGCATCGGTAGTAAATGCGTTATCTACGTTTTTGGAAGTTACAATCCACCGCGATGGCAAAAAATATCGCCAGCGTTTTGAAAATGGTGGGCACCCCGTTACAACACTTGAACAAATTGGCACAACGAAAGAATCGGGAACATCCATTCATTTCTTGCCTGATCCAACCATTTTTTCGGTCACAAAATACAATTATGAAACATTATGCGAACGTTTGAGAGAGTCTGCTTTTCTATTAAAAGGGCTCAAAATCGAACTGAATGATTTGCGTAATGCTACCAATGACGTGTTCTTTTTCGAGACCGGCATCGAAGCATTCGTCGGTTACTTGAATGAAGAAAAAGATGTTTTACATCCAGTTGCCTATGTAGAAGGTACACAAGATGAAATCGAAGTGGAATTTGCTTTCCAATTTAATGATGGCTACTCTGAAACGATTTTGTCATTTGTTAATAATGTCCGTACACGTGACGGCGGTACGCATGAAACCGGTGCGAAATCTGCTTTGACACGGGTATTTAACGAATACGCACGTAAAACAAGTTTGCTGAAAGAAAAAGATAAGAACTTGGACGGTGCAGATATTCGTGAAGGGATTGCAGCAATCGTCTCTGTACGAATTCCTGAAGCTATTCTTCAATTTGAAGGTCAAACAAAAGGGAAGTTAGGTACGAGTGAAGCCCGTGCAGCAGTTGATGCAGTTGTATCAGAGAAATTGTTGTACGTTCTTGAAGAAAATGCTGAATTAAGTGCCGCACTTGTCCGTAAAGCGATTCGTGCACAACAAGCACGTGAAGCCGCTCGTCGTGCGCGTGAAGATGCGCGTAATGGCAAAAAATCGAAGAAATCTGCTTCGATTTTATCTGGGAAGCTGACTCCAGCACAATCTCGTAATGCAGCGAAAAATGAACTATACCTGGTAGAGGGTGACTCTGCGGGGGGTTCTGCAAAACAAGGACGAGACCGCAGTTTCCAAGCGATTTTACCTCTTCGAGGAAAAGTTATTAATACTGAAAAAGCGAAACTTGCAGATATCATGAAAAACGAAGAAATCTCTACGATCATCCACGCAATTGGTGGGGGAGTCGGCGCTGATTTCTCTGTTCCAGATATCGCGTATGACAAAATCGTCATTATGACAGATGCCGATACGGATGGAGCACATATTCAAGTATTGCTTCTGACGTTCTTCTACCGTTATATGAAACCATTGATTGAAGCAGGAAAAGTATATATTGCTTTGCCACCGCTTTATAAAGTTTACCGAGGTGTCGGAAAGAAAGAAGTTCTGCAGTATGCATGGACTGAAGCAGAACTGGACGCAGCTATCCGTAAAATCGGTAAAGGATATATGATCCAGCGTTATAAAGGTCTTGGTGAAATGAATGCCACCCAGTTATGGGAAACAACGATGAACCCCGATACAAGAACATTAATTCGTGTAGAAATTGATGATGATGCACGTGCAGAAAGACGCATCACGACATTGATGGGTGACAAAGTTGAACCGCGAAGACGATGGATTGAAAGTAATGTTAATTTTGGTCTGGATGAAGACAGCAATATTTTAGAGAACGAACTCATCCATGCTGAGGAGGATTCAGAATGACACAAACCGAACGTTATCAAGATTTACCATTAGAAGAAGTCATCGGCGACCGGTTTGGCCGTTATAGTAAGTACATTATTCAAGATCGTGCGTTGCCTGATGCTCGTGATGGTCTGAAGCCTGTACAACGACGCATTTTATATGCGATGTTCCACGAAGGTAATACCAACGAGAAACCGTTCCGTAAATCAGCAAAAACTGTCGGTAATGTAATCGGTAACTATCATCCACATGGTGATAGTTCGGTTTATGAAGCGATGGTTCGGATGAGTCAGGACTGGAAAGTTCGTCACATGTTGATTGAAATGCACGGAAATAATGGTTCTGTCGACGGTGACCCGCCAGCTGCAATGCGTTACACCGAAGCAAGATTATCTGCCATCGCAGGAGAAATGCTTCGTGATATCAATAAGCACACGGTAGACTTAGTACAAAACTTCGATGATTCAGAGTTGGAACCTACCGTACTGCCAGCACGTTTCCCTAATTTGCTTGTAAACGGTGCAACTGGAATTTCTGCCGGTTACGCTACGGACATGCCTCCACATGCATTGCATGAAGTACTTGATGCTGTGTTGATGAGAATGGATAACCCAGAAGTTACCGTCAATGAATTAATGACGGTTCTAAAAGGTCCTGACTTTCCTACTGGAGGCATCATTCAAGGTGTCGACGGGATTCGAAAAGCTTACGAGACCGGAAAAGGAAAAATCGTTGTCCGCTCAAAAGCAGAAATCGAACCACTAAAAGGCGGCAAAGAACAAATCGTTATTACCGAAATTCCTTTTGAAATCAATAAAGCGATTTTGATCAAAAAAATAGATGAACAACGCCTTGATAAACGTCTGGATGGTATTGCCGATGTTCGTGATGAATCCGACCGGACAGGTTTACGCATTGTCATTGAATTGAAAAAAGATATTGATGCAAAAGGGATTTTGCAATTCCTGTTTAAAAACACAGATTTGCAAATAGCTTACAACTTCAATATGATCGCGATTCATAACCGTCGTCCGACGATGATGACTCTACCTTTACTATTAGATGCTTATATCGAGCATCAAAAAGACGTAGTAACAAGACGTTCTGCATATGATTTACAAAAAGCAAAAGATCGCATCCATATCGTTGAAGGTTTGATGAAAGCTCTGTCCATTCTGGATGAGGTCATCAAAACCATTCGTGCATCTCAGGATAAACGCGATGCGAAAAATAATTTAATACGTGCTTTTGCCTTCACTGAAGCGCAAGCTGAAGCCATTGTTTCTCTTCAACTTTATCGTTTAACAAACACCGATATTACGGATTTGAGAAATGAAGAAGCTGAATTGCAAAAAACAATCAGTGAATTGATGGCCATCTTAAATAACGAATCCAAATTGACGAAAGTGATCCAAAAAGAATTGCAAGCCATTCGCAAGCAATTCTCGGAGCCAAGAAGATCCGTTATTGAAGACCAAATCGAAGAAATTAAATTAACGCTCGATGTCTTGATTCCAAGTGAAGAAGTAATGGTTACCGTAACGAAAGACGGCTATGTAAAACGCACTAGTACGCGTTCATACAGTGCTTCTAACGGCAAAGATTTCACCATGAAAGAATCAGATTATCTGTTATTTGAGTCGATGATGAATACGCAGCATCACTTGCTGCTGTTTACAAGTTTAGGTAATTACATTTATCAGCCGATTCATGAACTGCCTGATATCCGCTGGAAAGACCTTGGTCAGCATATATCGAGTATCGTGTCACTTGATTCAAACGAAACAATCATCAAAGCTATTCCAATCGAAAACTTTGATGAAAACCGCTATATCTTAGCCGTTTCAAAACTGGGTCAGATCAAACGTTCTACACTTGCTGAATATCAAGTACAGCGTTATTCACGTGCTTTGAATACGATGAATTTGAAAAAAGGCGACGAGGTAATGTATATTGATCTCGTGACTGAAACCGAGGATGTCTTCATCGTCACCAATAACGGCTATGCAGTACGATTCAATATGCAGGAAGTTCCTGTTACTGGTGTGAAAACTGGTGGAGTTAAAGGTATTAACTTGAAAGATGGCGATGTTGTAGCAAACGCAACGATTATTCCAGCTGATGCTCGGGGAGATCTATTCCTCGTGACACATCGTGGTGCCGTCAAAAAAATGGCTTTAAAAGAATTTGAACAAGGTTCTCGTGCAAAACGAGGAATTGTTGTGTTACGTGAATTAAAATCGAATGCTCACCGCGTAAGTGGCGTATTTTACGTAGAAGATAATGAACAAGTGATTATCGAGACGGCAAAAGGCGTTCGTGAAGTTGTTGAAACGAAACCAATCCGTGTATCTGATCGTTACTCGAATGGCTCTTTTGTTGTTGATACAGACAAAGACGGGGCTGTCGTGAGATTATGGAAAGCATTAAAGAAAAACGAAGATAGCAAGAAATAGAAGGGGTACAACAAGGAAGCTGTAATGGCTTCCTTTGTTGTATACAGGGGAAGTTATGTGGAAGAATCGTAACGTTTGGATTATTTTAGTTGGGGAAATGATTGCGGGTCTTGGACTTTGGACCGGAATTATTGGAAATCTGGAGTTTATGCAAGAACGAATTCCTTCCGATTTCCTGAAGTCAGTTATTATGGCAATCGGTTTACTGGCTGGAATACTAGCTGGGCCATTTGCTGGTAAAATTATTGATCAATCGAAGAAAAAAACAGTACTCTTGATTTCAGGATTTGGACGCATGATCAGTGTGAGCTTTATGCTGATTGCGATCGGAACAGGCTCTATCTGGTGGATGGTCGCCTTTATGATTAGCATTCAATTGTCAGCAGCATTCTATTTCCCAGCCTTGCAGGCGACTATTCCTTTAGTAGTAAAAGACGATCAATTGCTGCAAATGAATGGCTGGCATATGAATGTCGCGACGATGGCTCGTGTCATAGGTACCGCCCTTGCAGGTGTAGTATTGGTTTATTGGTCTCTTGAATCGCTCTACTATATGTCCATCATCGCTTATGCTGGTTTATTGATTTTTACTTATATGCTACGTATAGATGAGGGTCAAGAAAAAGAGGCAAAAGTAAAAGTCGCCTCACCTGGTAAAGGCGGATTCATGGAAGTGTTCCCAATTTTAAAATCCTATCCAGCGGTCATGATGACATTAGTCATGACATTAATCCCTTTGTTATTCATTGGCTCGTTTAACTTACTTGTCATTAACATTAGTGAGTTACAGGACTCTTCGTCCATAAAAGGGGCAATTTACGCAGCAGAAGGTATCGCATTCATGTTGGGTACAATTGTTGTAAAGTACATTGCAAATAAATGGAGCACCAGTACGATATTATTTTTCTTTGCATTCGTTATCGGTGTAGCTGAATTAATCTTGATATTTGCAGCAAGTCCAGTATTGTCGGTAACCGCATTTGCGGTATTTGGCTTTGCTGTGGGTAGTTTCTTCCCAACAGCCATGACAATTTTCCAAAAACAAATGCCAAAAGCGTTTCACGGCAGATTTTTCTCGTTCCGAAACATGTTGGAACGTGTGATTTTCCAGGTCGTACTATTGGCAACTGGCGCACTGTTAGACTTAATCGGCTTACAATGGATGGTTGTAGTATTTGGGGTTCTCAGCCTGTCACTGACAACAGTTTTCTTGATTCAAATGAAGAAACGTAATATTAAATTGGATACAAATGATCAAACCGCAGAAATCGTATGATTTCTGCGGTTTTTTCTATCTCAAACTTTTATTTTGCGAAAAACCGAATGTTAAAAGAGTCTTTTCATGTACAATTAAACAACTTGACTGAAATATAAATTAATTTACATATTTAGAAAACGTCCTGTAAGTAGCAATCGTCTATTAGTAAAAGGAAGGGAAGGGGGATGTGGGTGAACAGTTTTTTGGCAGAACAGAAATTTCAACTGGTTATGCAGGAACATACCGATTACTTGTTAAGGCTTGCCTATTTATATATAAAAGATTGGCCAGCTGCTGAAGATATTGTCCAAGATGTGTTTTTAGCCTATTATCAAAAGTTCGAGCAATTTGAAGAACGCTCATCTTTAAAGACGTATCTAGCAAAAATGACGATCAATAAATGCAAAGATTATTTAAAAAGCTGGCGTTATCGTAAACAAATATTAACGAATAGCTTTTTGTATCAATCAAAGAAAATTCGGGACAAAATCATTGTGGAAGATGAAAAATTGGTGCTTGCTGATGCAATTTTACAGTTACCTTTAAAATACCGCGAAGTGATAATTTATTATTATTTCGAGGAGTTATCCGTACTGGAAGTAGCTCAACTGTTATCGATTTCCGATAATACGGTGAAAACTAGATTGAAAAAGTCGAGAGCCCTTTTAAAGAATCAATTAAAACACACTATTCAATGGGAGGTGCTTTTCCATGAATGATATAAAACAGCAATTGATCACTAAGATTGGTGATACATCAGAACGTTCAGCTCGGGTACAACAACAAGTAAACTTGAAAAAGAATCAGCAACCTGAAGGAAAGAAAATTCATTGGGGATATTATGCAACGATTGCAGCCATCACGGGTGTTTTGGCACTTGGGATGAATTTACTCCCATCCGTATTGAACGAAAATCCTGGACAATTGAATGAACCGGAACCTCAAGAAATCGTTTCTCCTAATGAAGAAGACTCCGAATCAGTTGTACTGGAAAAAGGTGAATACTACGAACTGTTGAAACAATACTTTTTCCCACAGGAGTCAGAAGTTGATTTTATCGGGGGTTTTGAAAATGGCGGATTAAACATACAAACATTGTGGTTAAATGATTTTTATGTTCAACAAGTCCTTACTAATGATGGTGGAATCACAAAGCATATATACCGTATAAACGGGGACCAGATTGAATTAGTTTACGATGAAATGATTGATGGTACCGCACCATCACAAATATCGATTGATGAGCTAAATAAATTGTTCCCCATACAGATTGTCATAAAAGCTCCATTCAACCTGGGTGATCAATATGGAGATTGGACTTTGATTGATACTTCAGGTGAAGTAACAACTTATTATGAAAGCTTTTCAAATGTGCTCATTCTAGAAAATTCATATGATGATTCACGAATTAGAAAATACTTTGTAAAAGACTATGGGATGGTGAAGTGGGAAAGCGCTGAATTAAATAAAGACAGTGGTGAATATGAAGTGTTTATAACCACTGAACAGATTACAGTTTATTCTCCGCCAGAACAAACACCATCTCATTTTAAGGCAACAATCATGCCAAATTATGTAGCTGATTTTCATTCGGGCTGGAAAATATCTCCTGATAATTCTCTAAGAGCTACAATAAACGGGAAAGGTGAAACTGCTGGCGAAGAAGGTGAAGCAGTGCTAGTAATTGAAAACCTTGCTACGAGTGAAACAACCATTTACGCACTAAAAGATAACTATTTCGGTCAATTTACGCCTAAAAAGATTGAATGGATTGATGAAAATCGATTATTTGTCATTATCGGCGCTTCACACGGAATGGTGACAGTTGGCGGGAAACTGTATGAACTGAATATCAGTGACAATGTTGTTACACCAGTAATTGAAGATTTAGGCGTAAGAGAAGAAATTATGTCCGTAAAAGTTAATAATGACGGCACATTCACATACGAAAAACATGTGTATGACACAGATCAGATGGAATATAACGATAGTCACGTTGAAGAAGGAACAATGCCAATTCCACCAGCTAAATAATTTGGAATCTTAAAGCTCGGTTCATTAAGAACTGAGCTTAATTTTTACTTATAAATCGTGTAAACAAACGTTCAGTTTAATTTAAAGTGATTTTTAGCCATTTTTTTCTTTTGTCTCACTGTTACAAGTATACTTGGTTCATGAGACGTAACTTCCTATAATTTATATTATGTAAACTAAAATTAATTTCAAACAAAAAGGAGTTCTCATTTTTCCCTGAGACTCCTCTATTCATCAATCAATAGCGATAAACTGCACACTGTACTCAATTACATCATTAATAAATACATTTTGATTTTTTGCGAACTCTTTTACATCATTTAATAATTGTTGGTCATACGTCGTTTTGTATTGAACCCGATCAACTGGTTTATTGGTTTTGTCTAAATTAATTTGGTCTTGTATCAATACATTTTTTAATCCATTTTCGATTAAATGATTTACATGTGTATTATGTCTAGCTCCTAACTGTTTTAAAGTCTCCAACATTGATTGGCTAATATTCGTTCTGAATGAAATTCTGTTTGTATGTTTTGTATGAGTAATTTTACCATCGAGTATTTTCCACATCGGAAGCATTCTAGTATCATCCACTAAATAAGGATTATCTGTGTGTTGTGTCATATAAACTCTTTTATAAATAAGAAAGTTTTCGGAATCAGCTTCTTTGTAAATGATGTCAGAAAGCTTCTGAACACTTGTTTTTCCACGAACCCAAATACGGTAAATTGTATGATTTTTTTGGCTGGTTATAGATCTTATATCCGAGTTTAAGCTCCAGGATTGAAATACATCTAATATTCCCTCTGCAAATGCTAAACTACCTGTAGTAACATTCACTTGGTATCCTTCGTGGCCAACCCAGCCATCGCCATCAATAACGCCACGCACAAATGAGGATAAAAAACCTTCTGGCACTTTTGGAAAAGGCACATTTAAAGATTTCTTTGCAGAAATTCCGAGTGATTCTAGATCTTGTTTCATTACTTTTGAATTTATGATTAATGTTGCTGCGGTTTTAGTTTTTCCAAATGGCGTTAGTACATAATCTGTCTCCATATAATTGGCGATCAGTCGCAGGATACGTTCATCATTCTGAGTGAAAAAGATACTATGAAGTGAATTATGAATGTGTCCATCCGTAACCAATAAACCAAGTATCCACGCCATTTCATGCGTCCATTCCTTAAAGAAATGCTCGTTCACTTGATGTTTTCTTGGTTGACCTGAATACTGTTCTCTATTCATGGGTATTCCATGTTTGTATAGAACATTACGAATTGCGCGATCAGAAAGTCCGACAATCGTGTTCATTTCTTTGAAGGACATATCACTTTTGTACAGTTTTATTATGGTTTCATCAGTTATTCCAGGATGTCGAGGCATTGCTACTGCTCCCTTCTACTGAAAGACTATAGATAGATGACTTTAAAACCATTATACAAACAAACGTTCTGGCACGTCCATTTTGGCATTTTAAATTGAATTTCATTTTTAAAAAAAGACTATGTTTGAGGGAAATACGATTTTTAGGGATTGTGTATTTGATACAAGGGACAAATATTGGTATACTGTTTGTAAGATATGAGTAAAATAAAAAAGATCGCTGGTGCGCTAACACCAACGATCGACGTAATAGCAGGTTCCCTTCAAGGGGATCGGCAACAAAATGGTAGGAATAACCCATCTGAGCGCTAACTCAAGGATGGGTTATTTTTTATGGTTGAAAGACAGGATTGATACAATCAATGCTGCGAACGATAATGCAAACATTAATGCTTCAAATACTGACATGGCACCCCCCCCTTTCAAACGGGAGTGAGCCAACCACCCTTGAGTTCCTATTCTATTACCTTGCCATTATAACATACGTATGTTCGTAGTCAGAGGAGCAAATGGAACCTTTTTTAATGACTGATTTCCTCAAAATATGTGCTCGCTATTTCTTCTTTCCTATATAAAGCAAATGCGATGAGATGCCTAACACATGTGGATTGCTCGCTGTCTCTTTCAGCATCTCCATCAACTGATTGAACTCTTCTTCTCCACGATTTCTCCAATAATCCCATTGTTCGCTCGTCAAAAGCGTTCCGATATTGGTCGAACCGATCAAATCCAACGTCTCAAACCCTTGAGACTCCATAAATGGTTTAATATCCTCTACATTAAAGTAATATGCTCCCGTAAACCTTCCATCATCGCTATGATTAAACTCACCGGTCTTCATGAACTCCTCAATTGAATCCATCTGATCGTTTGGTCTCCAATTCATCGGATTCATCAATGAAGTCAGAACATGTTTGATTCTTGGCATAAAGGCAACAAACACAATACCTTCCTGTTTGGTCACGCGATACAGTTCCTCAATCGCTTTTTGTCTGTCATCCTCTTTTTGCAAATGGTACATAGGGCCAAGCGCTAGCGCAGCATCAAACTGCTGATCAGCTAAAATAGACAAATCCCTGGCGTCAGCCACGTGGAAACCTTTGAATTGAGCATCTAATCCCACTTGTATAGCTTTTTCCCTAGCAACTTCAACCAGTCTAGGGACAAGATCCGTCAATGTGACATTATATCCTTGATCAGCCAATCTCAAGGCGTATTTACCTGGGCCCGCTCCGTTATCCAGCACACTGCCAGTTGCCGGCATATATTTTTGAATGAAATGCCAATTAATCTGAAACTCTAAAGGCTCCCGGTCTAGTCTTCCCCATTCATCAAATTTAGAATAATACTCAATAATTTTAGTCATCATCAAATCCCCTTTTTATCTTTTATATATTGCTCCAACCATACCCCATTAAATTTAACTGTTTGCCGCCAATGGTAATGTCTTTCCGGTTTTCGATGACTTTGGCACCCATTGCTTCGTAGAAATGTCTTGAAGGATTATCTTCCAATACCCAAACAAGTGCTGATTTCATAGTGTTTTCCATCAATTTCAGGAAGACCTGTTGCAAAAGTTGTTTACCAATTCCTAATCCCTGAAATTCTTTTAGGATATAAAGTGTCGTAATATCAGCCACATAACCTGGATATTGTCCTGACTTTTCTTTACCGGCATCAGTAAAACCAACTATTTTCCCGTCCCGTTCAGCTACAAACACGTAATTATGTTCGTTTGAAATGTTTTGAACCCACATCTTGGTGCGATTTTCATAAGAAAGGTTATTTAAAAACTCGTCAGGGACGATGTCTTGATAAGTGGTTCTCCAGCAATCCACATGAACTCTCGCGATACCTTCTGCATCCACAACATTAGCTTCTCTTATTTTCATCCGCATCTTTCCTTCCCTTTTTTTAGACACAAAAAAACCCATCGCTCAAAAGAGACGATAGGTTTACCCTTCGTGGTACCACTCTTATTGGTTTGCAAACTGAACAAACCTTCTTAAGACTTTATTACGGAAGTGACCCGTTCAGACCTACATGTCAGCCTGACCTCTCATAAGCGAGTTGGGGAATTCATTGACTGTCTTACACCGACCGACAGCTCTCTGAGCAATAAATATTCCTTAATACTCTTAATCACCGAGTTTACTTTATGGGAAAATTTTCTTAATGATACAATTGTTAAAATATTTAGTCAAGAGAATTTTATAAATAACTGTATTAGACCAACAAATAATCCCGACTTAAAGCAATTAGCATCTTTCTGCAACAAATTCTGCTTCAACATTAAGACCCATTGAAGTCAACAATTCCTGTAACAATTCCCACACCGCTTCATCATAACCAGACGTCACGATGTACCAATAATTTGCATCACGGATGAATGCCAGCTTTTCCAGTTCATCGGCTTGACTCAAAAATAGACGCATTCGTTTCATTTCCTTTTCATCACACTTGCGTTCTTCAGAAAAAGTAAAGCTCTTTCCAGAAGTCGTTTCAAAATTTCGATCCCCGACACCGAGTCCATCCAAAGTAGACATTCGTTTGGACGCTGTCCGTTCTTTTTTCACTTCATGTAAATAACTGACTACATCCACTTTCTTTGTTCCAAAAACTTCACGACAACGGGTAAGAATACGCTCTCTATCTTTTTTCCATTTTCTTGGCGTATCTTTTCCGAATTCTGTTGCCAGTTCTTGAACTTGTTGTTCATTTTCAAAAGTCCATATGGTTTCCAACATCTCGACATAGACTATGGAAAAAGCCAAATCTAAAAACTCCCGAATATTCCGTGCCATGTATCGAATCGGCTGATCATTGGTTGGCGTTACACATACAATTGGAGCTTCATTTAAATCTGGTACGGAATGAAAATCAGTCAAAAACCCGAAATGAATTCCATCACCCCCAGTGCTAGCAAACGCAATTAAATCAGGAGGCGTAATCGCATAAGGATGAAATTGATTAATTGGTTGAAAACCAATTTGACCAAGTGAAAGGCCTTTTCCAGCAAACTCTTCTTCCAGTTGGAACAATTGATGGATTTCGCGTGGTATTTCATATGAACCATATAATTCTTTCAACTCTTCATATCCCATTGAACAATTCCCCCTCTTTTAGGCCTTTTACAATGGTTCGATGAGCAGATTGGTAACTCCTTCATTTTCTGGAAAATAAAAAACAGGAAAGAGTTTAGAAGCTCTTTCCTGTTTAATAAAATGTTCTTATTATGCAATTTTCTTCTTCAGTAAACCAGCTACCATGGCTGTCACAACCGCACCTGCTAGAATCGCAAGCGCATAGAGTAACACATTGATAATGCCCCCATCTACCAGTCCCATCACGAATACGCCACCGTGAGGAGCACGTAAAGCGATATCAAACAGCATCGTCAACCCACCTGTTACTGCCGCTCCTGCAACAGCGGCAGGAATAACACGTCCGGGATCAGCTGCAGCAAACGGGATGACACCTTCGGTAATGAAGCATGCCCCTAAAACGTAAGCCGTCTTACCAGCTTCTCGTTCCGGTTTAGTGAAACGTTTCTTGAATAGTGTCGTTGCCAGGGCCATGCCTAGTGGCGGTACCATTCCCGCTCCCATAACCGTTGCGATATAGGCAAAGTTTTCAGCGTCGAGCATAGCAATACCAAATGTGTAAGCGGCTTTATTGATCGGTCCGCCCATATCGATGGCCATCATCGCCCCTAATAGTAGCCCTACAAGAACAGCATTCGTGCCACCAAGTCCTTCCAAGAATGAAGAAATACCGGTATAAACTTTTGTTAATTGTGGGTTCACCAACATCATGATGATTCCCGTGATCGCGATACTAAATACCGGGAAAAACAACACCGGTTTTAGACCTTCGAGTGCATCCGGCAAACGAGAGAACATTTTCTTCACAAACAAAGTCACGTAACCTGCAAGGAAGCCGGCGATAATCCCACCAAGGAATCCAGATCCGCCGCTTGCGCCTTCTACACCTGTGACCGTAATGGCAATTAACCCACCTACCATACCGGGAGCAAAGCCTGGTCGATCCGCAATACTAGAAGCGATAAACCCGGCCAATACCGGAACCATCAGGAAGAACGCATTTCCTCCACCGATGGTATTCAACATGGCTGCAAAAGCATTGTATTCTGGACTGTCAGGGTTACTAGAATTGATACCCCAGAAAAATGATAGCGCAATTAAAATGCCGCCCCCCACGACAAATGGCAACATATTCGATACACCATTCATTAAATGTTTGTAGAAGCCATTTTTCGATTCTGAAGATGAGTCTTCTTCTTTCGAAGATTCATGGTGATAGATTGGAGCGTCGTCTGAAATCGCACGGTTGAGCAAGTTATCTGTTTCGTGAATGGCCTTGCCGACTTTTGTTTGAATAACAGGCTTTCCATTAAATCGTGCCATTTCTACCTTGGTGTCAGCCGCAACGATAATGGCATCAGCTTCTGCAATGTCAGTATCCGTCAATCTGTTTTTAACGCCACTTGAGCCGTTTGTTTCGACTTTTAAGGAAATCCCTAACTGTTTCGCACGCTCATTCAGTTTCTCAGCTGCCATATACGTATGGGCAATCCCAGTAGGACATGCTGTAACGGCCAGAATTTTCTTCATTGAACTAGCCGCTCCATGAGTATCTTCAACACTGACCTCGTCTTTAGGTCCATCCACTTCGTTTTCTTTGTTTGAGACTGCCTGTAAGACATCCTCAATCGAAGTTGCTGCTAGAATTTGATTTCGGAAGTTTGCATCCATCAAAAACGTAGCAAGTCTCGAAAGCGCATCGAGATGATCATTATTCGCTCCTTCACTTGCCGCAATCATAAAGAATAGATGTGCAGGCTGACCGTCCAGAGATTCATAGTCTATCCCTTTTAAAGACCTGCCAAAGGCAATGGCAGGTACTTGAACTGCACTTGATTTGGCATGTGGAATCGCAATGCCGTCTCCAATGCCCGTTGTACTTTGTGTCTCTCGTGCCAATATGTCCTCTGTAAACTTCTTCTTATCTATCAATTTACCAGCTTGATCTAGTTGACCAATCAATTCAGTCAAGACTTCTGATTTGCGTTGCGCATCAAGATCTAAGATGATCGTATCTTTAGTCAATAATTGTGTAATTTTCATTTCTTCACATCCTGTTCGAATAGTGGATTTAGGAGTACTTGATCTAGCAAAGCTTCAACATCATCTCTTTCGCATAAATCAGATTGAAAAGCCGTTGCACTGCCACTGGCAACGCCATATCTGAATGCTTTTGTAGCATCCTGCTCTGTCATATAAGATGCGATGAAACCGGATACAAGGGAATCACCCGATCCAACTGTATTGACCACTTGCTTAGTAGGAACGGATGCTTTAATTATCAAATCTTTTGTGACTAAAAGTGCACCTTCGCCACCCATCGAGACAATGACGTGTTCTACGCCCTGATCCACGAGGTTCCGGGCATATTTGACAGCTTCTTGAGTCGAGGTAATCTCGGTTTCAAACAATTCCCCTAATTCATCTACATTCGGTTTAATTAATAGTGGCTTTAGGCGTACCAGTTCTTTTAATGCAGGGCCAGACGTATCCAAAACGAAATGGATTCTATTTGCATTGCAATACATCGCGATTTCCTCGAAAAATGATGTCGGGATGGAATCTGTTAATCTTCCAGCAAGAACAAACCAATCTCCTGCCTTCATTTGTCGAACCTTTTCAAATAAGAGTTGTAAGTGCTCATCCAACAAAGTCGGGCCCGGTCCATTTAATTCCGTTTCCACTGTGGATTTAATTTTGACATTAATACGTGTGATTTCATCAGTAGGAATGAAATCTGTCTTAATGCCTTCATTGATCAAAAATTGCTCTATGTATGTACCGGTAAAGCCCCCAGCGAAAGCAATAGCTGTGCTCTCCACTTCTAGACGTTTCAACACACGGGAAACATTAATGCCCTTTCCACCGGGATAAAAATACACTTCGTCTGAACGATTGAGCTTGCCTGTTTTAAATTCAGGCAAATACGTTGTGTAATCGATGGATGGCGTAATCGTGCAAGTATAAATCATGTGGATACCACCTTTACGTCCGTTAATTTTATGAGTGATTCAAATGTTTCATTATCTATTTCATTTACGATCAGTTCTGCGTCATGAATATCCATGATTTTGGCAAAGCTGACTGTATTCACTTTTGTGTGATCTGCCACCACATATGTTTTTTGGGCATGGGAGCTAGCCAACTTTTTAATTGCCGCTTCTTCCGGATCAGGTGTTGTATATCCGTGAGTAGCATGTATACCGTTCACTCCGAGGAAACATAAATCAAAACGGTAACTTTCTAATGATTGAATGGCTTGTGAACCTACGAGTGCGCCTGTAAGACGTTTCATGTAACCTCCCGTCATATATGTTTGAATACCGAGTTCGTTCAGTAAATCCATATGTGTCAGGCCATTGGTCACCACGATCACATTCTTTTCTTGTAAAAAAGGAATCATATGGTTGATGGTTGTCCCAGCATCCAAGAAGATACACTGACCATTTTGTATGGACGAAGCAGCATATTTCGCAAGTTGGACTTTTTCTTGCGTGTTTTTGGAAGATTTAACGATTACACTCGGTTCATTGGCATACCGGCTTGGAACTGTTGCACCACCAAAAATTCGAACCAGTTTGCCGAGGTTTTCAAGTTCGGTTAAATCTCTGCGAATGGTTGATTCGGATGCGGAAGTTGCTTCCACTATTTCTTGAATTTTAATTGTCTGCTTTTGCGTTAACATGCTTAAAATCAAGTTGTGACGTTCGGTTGTTAACATCGACTCACCTACTTCTTCATTCGTTTGAAATGATAATACTTGAAATCGTTTTCAAAATCAATCATAATCAGTCATACGCAATCAAACTCGTTCACGCGTTGATGGTTGTGATTCATTAAGTATTCAAATTATTTAGGAGGAATTTAAAATGATTGAAAAACAATATAACATTACAGGTGGCGAAGGTCTTCATGCCCGTCCAACATCCGTTTTAGTGGCTGCTTCAGCTGCTTTTAAATCAGATATTTCACTTGAATTCAATGACAAAAAAGTAAACTTAAAATCGATCTTAGGCGTTATGTCCCTAGGTGTACCTTCGGGCGCTTCAATCAAAATTTCTGCAGATGGTGAAGATGAAGAAGCTGCAATGGCAAAAATCGATGACATCATGAAAAATGAAGGAATCGGTAACTGATGAACTTCTCACTATCCGGAATTGCAGCGTCAAATGGGATTGCCATTGCCAAAGCGTTCAGACTTGAAAATCCGGAATTGACTGTTGAAAAAACAGTGATTATTGATATTGAGGCCGAGTTAGCTCGTTTTGAGTCAGCGGTCACTCAATCAAAATCAGAACTTGAAACAATCAAAGAGCAAACGTCTAAACAAATCAGCGATGAAGAAGCAGCAATTTTCAGTGCACACCTTCTTGTCTTGAGTGACCCTGAATTACTTGGACCAATTACCGATAAAATCAAATCGGAAAAGGTCAATGCTGAGTTCGCATTGCAGGAAACATCGAATATGTTCATCGGTCTATTTGAATCGATGGACAATGACTATATGAAGGAACGTGCAGCGGACATCCGTGATGTTACGAAACGGGTTTTAGCGCATCTCCTAGGTGTATCCATTCAAAATCCGAGTATGATAGCTGATGAAGTGATTATTATCGCTGAAGATTTGACACCTTCAGATACTGTTCAGTTGAATCCTCAATTTGTCAAAGGGTTCATCACGGATATTGGAGGACGCACGTCACATTCTGCTATTCTTGCAAGAACTCTTGAAATTCCTGCGGTTGTTGGTGCAAAAACCGTGATGTCGTCGATTGAAAACGGCTCATTGGTGATTGTGGATGGACTTGACGGCAATATCATTGTGAATCCAGATGTTGAAACAATTGCACAATATGAAGAGAAAAAAGCGAACTACGAACAGCAAAAATCCGAATGGGCACGTTTAAAACATGAAGCGACTATCACTGCTGACGGTCATCATGTGGAACTTGGAGCCAATATTGGGACACCTAATGATGTAGTCGGTGTGATTGATCATGGTGGCGAAGCAATTGGTTTATACCGTACGGAATTTCTGTATATGGGACGTAGCCAATTTCCGACTGAAGATGAACAGACGGAAGCTTATGCTTCTGTTCTGAAACAAATGAACGGAAAACCTACAGTTGTTCGCACACTGGATATTGGTGGCGACAAAGAGCTTTCCTACCTACAATTGCCGAAAGAACTAAATCCTTTCTTAGGATTACGTGCGATCCGCCTGTGTCTGGAAATGAAAGATATGTTCAGAACACAACTGAGAGCATTACTTCGTGCGAGTATACATGGGAATTTGAAGATTATGTTCCCAATGATTGCAACGCTTGAAGAATTCCGTCAAGCAAAAGCATTGTTCCTCGAAGAAAAAGCGAAGCTTGAAGAACAAGGTGTTGAAGTTAGCAATTCGATCGAAGTTGGCATTATGGTTGAAATTCCCTCAACTGCTGTTATGGCGGATGTTTTCGCAAAAGAAGTCGACTTCTTCTCGATTGGTACGAACGACTTGATTCAATACACACTGGCTGCTGACCGTATGAATGAACGGGTTTCTTACTTGTACCAGCCTTTTAATCCGGCTATCCTACGTCTAGTGAAAAACGTTATTGATGCGTCTCACAAAGAAGGCAAATGGACGGGCATGTGTGGCGAAATGGCCGGAGACGAAATTGCAATCCCTATCCTTCTCGGTATGGGACTTGATGAGTTTTCCATGAGTGCTTCATCCATATTAAAAGCTCGCTCTCAAATCAGTAAGCTGTCAAAAGCAGAACTGGAAAGTCATATCGAAACCATTCTCACCCTATCTACCTCTGAGGAAGTAGTATCATATGTCAAAAAATTAACTGTTACAGAATAATGTTTTAAATCACAAAAGGCATGTAATTTCCGATAAGGAATTACATGCCTTTTTGTTTGAGGACTTAGTTTGTCAATATCAATATGGTTTAAAATGGTATACTGACAATAGTGTTTTAGTAATTTCGAAATACTCAAATAAATCTTGAGGGGTGATAGAAATGGCTATTGAAGTTTATCTGAATTTTAATGGGAATTGTCGGGAAGCAGTAGAATTTTACGCAGATGTATTTAAAACTGAAGAACCAAAAATCATGACGTTTGGTGAAATGCCGCCAAGTGAAGAGTATCCATTGCCTGAAGAAGCTAAAAACCGTATTATGCACACTCGTTTAAACATGTGTGGCAGCGTTGTTATGTTTTCTGATACATTCCCTGGAATGCCTTTTGTTGAAGGAAATAACATTAGTCTCGCCATCGTCAGTGAGGACCTGGATGAACTCAAATCACTGTTTGATCAGTTGAAAACAGGCGGAACTGTAGGGATGGAGCTTCAAGAAACATTCTGGAGCAAATGTTATGGAAGCCTTAGAGATAAGTTCGGAATCGAATGGCAGTTTAATTACGGAATGAGTGAGTTATAATACATCTTGCCTAAGTCTATATATAACCCCCGTTGAATTTTTTCAACGGGGGTTTCGTTTTTAAATTCGATGATGGTCTGCTTTCCATGAAACAATTGCTTTTTTAATATCATCTGGGGACAGTTTTTCTTTGACGGCACGTTCACAAAGAGTTGGAAACTCTTGTTCACCGGCAAAGCGTAAGGCAATAATTTGACCTTTACTAAGATTTGAATCTAGTAATTTACCTGTTAACACAAAATGACGCAGATTTTCTTCTGCTCGAATGGTTCGATCCTGGTTTTTTAAAGGGTTCAGTCTAACTAGAATGGCAACAATAATAATGCACACAACCATTAGTAATAATAAAATAGATTGCAGAATGTTTTCCCCCGCGTTAAATGAGCGGACTAAATTAAGTATGGATACGACCAATGTTGTTACTAATAGAATCAACAATACATAGTGATAAAGCGGGTCTACTTTTACATGAGTTTTGTAATTTTGATTATCCATTAGAATCTCCTTCCTGATTTTGAATTCTTATTCCCATTTAAATGTGTAACTAGCCACGATAAAAGCCCCGACTAACCAACCGCCCAATATGAGTGCTTCAGAACCAAGGTCCATAAACGATGTCCCGACATTCATTGTTTCCCGTAATGCATGGCTTAAATGAGAAATTGGTAATACGTTAACAATCGGCTGAAGAAATGCAGGCATATCGCGAATCGGGAAAAATACTCCGCCTAAAAACAGCATAGGAAACGATAAGAAGCCTGCAATCGGTCCCGCACTTTCAGGTGTTTTGGCTACTCCAGCAATGATGAAGCCTATTGCCATAAAAGCCAGAGTTCCTAAAATGACGAAGGTTATTAAACTTAACCAAGATCCGTTTACTTGAGTTCCGTAAATAAGGTGAGCCACACCTAATACAATCAGTGCTTGCATGCCGTTAAGCAGTAGTCTTGCTGTTATTTGAGCAGCAATAAAAGTGGAAGCTTTTAATGTGGTTCCTTGCATTCTACGTAAAATCCCGCGCTCTCTCCACGCAGCAATCTGACCGGCTACACCATTCATATTGTTGCTCATAATCATCATGGCTAGAATTCCTGGCACCAAGAAATCAATATACTTTAAGTCCAGGGCTTCAATGCCATTTGCATGCGTCACAATGACTGGCGTGTAATTTGCTTTTTCCTTACTAATCCCATCAACGACACTATTGACAATCGTCATTCCTATTTGCGAAACTGCGACGTCGGTTTCGTTGTAATATATCGGGAGCTCAAATGGCGTAGTTGTTGCAGCGTCCATCATTTGATTCTCATACCCTTGAGGAATGACAACGACGAGTTGAAGATTGCCTTTTTTCACTTGGGCAAGTGCTTTCTCTTTACTGTCGATTGGCTCAAGATTAACAGTTTCAATCTTTCCGAGCGTTTTTGAGAACTCTTTTGAAAGAGTTGTTTGATCCTGATCCACTACACCGATCGAGACAGATACTCCATTGCCGTCTCCTAAAAAAGACCCGAGCATGATCATCAGAAAAATGGGAAAGGCAAGCGTCCAGAAAAGAACTTGGCGGTTGCGAAGAAATATTCGTAATTGCGATAGCGTTAATTGCCAATAAGCTTTCATTCTTCTCTCAGACTCCTTCCTGTCATATGGATAAATACATCTTCCAAGGTTGAAGTTCTGGTCTGTAGATTGGTCAATTGAATCTGTTTTTCAGATGTAAATTGAATCAAGGTAATCAATGTTTCCTGTAGATTATCGGTATAAAGTACATAGGTATCCTTATGCTTCCCAACTTGTTTCACCCCATCAAGCTGTTCGAGTTCTTGTGTCAGTAAATTGCCTTCATATTGAAATTCTACTGCACTATCAGACTCTAAACTTTTAATGAGACCTGAAGGTGTATCTAAAGCAATCAGATTTCCCTGGTCCATGATGGCAATTCGGTCACAAAGAACTTGCGCTTCATCCATATAATGCGTGGTTAAAACAGTGGTCTTTCCTTTTTCTTTTAACTTCAATACGATGTCCCAAAGCGTTCTTCTAGCCTGTGGATCAAGTCCCGTTGTCGGTTCATCCAAAAACAATATCCAAGGATCATGAACGAGGGCAAGCGCGATAGCAAGGCGTTGTTTTTGACCACCGGATAGAGTCTTGACACGACTCTTCGTTTTTTCAGTTAATACCATATCTTCGATCAACTCGGGAATCAAGACGTTTTTTTGATAAAAACTTGCATACAACTTCAAAATTTCTTCAACAGTCAGTAATTCAAACAATGTGGTTGATTGTAACTGGATGCCGATGACTTCTTTCACTTTTAATAAATCTTTTGCAATATCAAATCCTCCGATAATGGCTGATCCTGTATCAGGTTTTCGCAAGCCAACCATCATTTCCAAAGTGGTCGATTTACCTGCGCCATTTGGTCCGAGAAGTCCGAAAATCTCCCCTTTATTCACGGAAAAACCAATACCATTGACAGCTGTAAAACTCCCATATTTCTTTACTAAATTTTTTATTTCGATCATTGTTTCCGTCTGATTTCGCATGGTTCACCCTCCTATGAAGACCGTATCAAAGTTGTATATTGCTCAAAAAAGGCCAATCTCCCCTCAAAGGAACATTTGTTCTATCATGTTTTTTTCTTTGGTTCGTATTGAATCATCTTTCCAGTCATACCAAGTGATTTATTTATAATTAGAGATGAGCCAGTGTGAAATCGCATTTAATCCTTCAGGACTTAAGGGACGTTTCTGAATTGTTTTATTCATTTTCTTAACTTTTAAAATTGATTTTTCTTCTTTTTGAGTACGCATTCCGTGTTCCATATCTTTGATGATATGAAATTCTGAAGATCCTTGGACAAGAGAAGATAGTTCATTTAGATGAGCATTTTCAACCAAAGGATCTTTGTCCCCATGAATAGCGAGTACAGGACATGTCACTTGCCTTAATGCCTTTCTTGGGTCATAACTATAATGTTCTCTTAGCCATTTTGCAGGCTGTTTAAACAGGAACATTGCTTTATAAACATCACGATTCGATTTCCCCATTTTCTGCATCAGTTTTTCTACTTTCTTTTCTTCTTTTTCTTCATTTACGAGCATTCTCATAAGTATGCCTTTGACGCCCTTCGAACTCTTGAGTTCCTGATAGGCTAACTTTCTTTGATGCTTTAAATATTCATCAAGGTTCGCAACCCCACCTGCTAAAAGCATTAATCCTCCAAGTTTCTGTCGCTCGGAAAGTGCTGTCCCAATAATTGTTCCTTCACTATGGCCAAGAACAATGATTCGTTCTGAATCAACATTTGGGTGTTGTTGTAAGTATGTATAGCTGCACTCCGCATCCCCAACAAAATCCCATAACCCACTGGTTAACAAAGCCTCTTTACTACTGCCGGTTCCTCGCTTGTCATATCGAAACGTGACAAAACCCAGTCCACTAATAAAGTCGGCCAGTTCTTTATATAAATTGAACTGGTATTTCCCTTTTGGTCCGTTTCCATTCCGGTCAAGCGGTCCAGAACCAGATATGAATAAAACCGCAGGAAACTTTTCATTTTCAATTGGACTCGAAGGAATAGTAATGGTTCCAAAAATCTTTGCGACACCATTAATTTCTACTTCTGTTTCTTTAAAGGGCATGCTAATATATTCCTCCATGATTACTGATTGATAATTAATTCTAAACTCCTCACTTTCTGATTTTATGGCAACTTAATGCACATAAATAGAAGCACAGCAAAGGCTGTGCTTCTATAAATTTTATGCTTATCATGACTCACTCATTCAAACTCTTATTAAGCCGATACTGCAATTTGCGCATGTCCCTTCTTATAAAAGAACTGGAATGCTCCTAGCGTTAAGATAGCAAAACCAATTAGGAAATGAACCATCCCCTTACTGATGGCATCACTAGTTCCGACAAGGATATTGATTTATATAAATTAAAACATTTATAAAAAACCCTCTGAACTGTTATAAAGTTCAAAGGGTAATTGTTAATATGTTAGACTTGCTGCAACAAGCAATCCGACAACGATCGAAATTGAAAACAAACTGAATCCTACAGCTAAATTTCCATTTTCCACTTCTTTGGCCAGGTTTGTATTTGGTGTGAGTCCATATTCCACAATCCAGTAAGCAATTACTTGAGTCGCAATTCCGACAAGCCCCCAAATAAAGGCATCAAGCAAATTCACGCTTCCCGCCCATACGGTATAAATGACAATGCCAAGACCGATTGCTTTCCCCCACAACTTCAACGCTACAGCGATGTTTCCTTCTTTAATCAGCTTAACTTCAGAAAACTTGGTTGTAAATGCAAAGACAGTCAAGCCCAAAAGCATGAGCAAAACGCCAACTCCAAAGTGTGCTAAAAAGTTCCCAACAGTTTCTCCCGTAATGTATTCCATCATCATAATCATCCCTTCAATTTCTCTTCTATGCCTATCGGTAAAAAATAAGATAAGTTATTCGTTATTGCCCCACCTGCACGTATGCCAATCGCTCCCGCCTTGTCGTTCAGTAAAAAACAGCCATACATCAGATGGACGTGTTTTGTACCTAAAGTCGTCTGTACTTCCGTTTCTGGTAAAGGATAAAAAGCTTGATAGACAGGTAGATTATCGATGTACGTCTTCTGGGGCTCCTCGTCGATGGTTTCACCCGCTCCGTTAAATATTTCTACCGTATCCCCTTCACGTCCAAGGGAAGGCTTTCGAACATAGGGCATATTCAGCGTTAAAAATTTATCCGGCTCCAAATAGGTTGGTAAAAAGTATTGTCCAATCACTTGCTGTTCTTCAGTGGTGAAGTATAGATTTTCCTCATGCAGCCCCCAAATAAGTGCCTGGACGGCTTTTGACTGCAACAAAAAAGCAGATGGTGGATTGAGAACCATCACTTTGTTCTCAATAATGAGTTTAATCAGTTCCTGCCCAATATTCTCGTTGGTCGTAGGTTCTTTATCATTTACCAAATGTTCGATTGGATAAGTTTGTCGGTATAAAATATCTATCCGTTCCCCACTTGGTGTAAAGAGACCTGAATCCGTGATGACTCCATTCTCTTCGACTGGTTCTGTCAATATTTGAAGCTGGTCCAGACTGACGTATTCCGATGGGAGATCAAGATGTTCCTGTAAAAAACGAGTGGTCCACAAATCTTCTATATTGTCACCATGAGAAGTGAAGACGATCTTAGGCGTACCTGGACGGTTTAAATGATTCCAGGAAGCGGCTACTGCTTTTCTCATTTCTTTACGTAACAAGTCCACACTTGTTTCATTCGGATTTGCGGCCCCATAGTAATTACATACATAGTCGTTCGCCTGGAAAGCTTCCTTGATGAATGTCGGCGTATCGGAATTAAATTCCATTAGCTTGATGCCAGATTCTGAAACAACAAAATCAAGACGGCCAATAATGGTATCCTGGGGAATCGATTTAAGACGACAGTACGCCAGTGCTTCACTTGGAATACCAAGCTGTAGCAAGGTTTCGTCATCCAGTTCCCTTAAAAGAGGGACAACTTTTCTGAAAATAGCTCCGACTTGTTCGGCTGCTTTTCGGATATCTTTCACTTCAGCTAAAGAATGTTTCTTTATGTCCAATAAAGCATATTCCACTTCATATAAGTCCGGAAAAAAGTAAGGAACTCGTGCATATACTTTCTGTCTTTCCAGTTGAAATTGTGGGTCAATCAACCGCCAAATCCTCCTTTGGAGCCACTGCCGATTCCTGACTTATAGCCACCACCGCTTTGTACGTTATTGTATTTGTTGAAGTTACTTGAATAATTTGGTGATTTCCTTAAAGCTGATTTATTACTGAACATGGTGCCGAAGAGATAATAGGCCCCAAAATGTGAGGATCTGCTATCGTCACAATAGTAGGTTGCTTCATTTTCGTCCCATTCCCAGTCATCACAATCGTATTCTGTAGGTTCTGGTGGCAATGAAGAATTGGATGGTTCATATTCACCTTGTCCGCATCCGGTCATCCCTAAAGCCATAACTGACGTCGCTACGCCTGCCATCAATTTTTTTGTCTTATTCATGTGTTGATTCCCTCCATTTTATATCCGGTCTCCATTAGGTAAAGAACATAAACACGACGATCCTCATCTATTTCAGCGGAATCTTTTTCCCATTCCTGACCATTGATGTAATGGTAAACAGAACCTATTCGAGAAAGAATGTCGATATGATGTTCGAATTCCAGTGTTTGCAGCAGTGGATAGTTTTCTCTTTTATTAAATCTGCGCATTTCCAATTTCAACGTATTGTTTAGGTTGAATTCTTCTTTTTCCTTTTCGCCTTCTTCGTGCTTTTCTACATAGATTACATGCCAATCACCTTCTATGGCAGATGAAGTCTGTTTATAGACGGTTCCTTCTTTTACATAAAAATCGCATTCTCTACGTGCGAGAACTTGATGTAAATCGATTTCTTCATAGTGAAATAATGGTTTATATGAGCTAGTACGGTCATACAAACGGTATTCAAGTGAAGTATTCACTTGTTCATCCATCCCTTCAAGAACTTATCAATACTTATACGGTTGTCTTTTACATTGGTTTCAAATAAAAAAGATTCTCACAATCTATTGTATATCAGGAGAAAAAGAAAAAGGCGAAATCCTTTAAAAAAGGACTTCACCCACTCCTCAATCTCCAATATCTTAAACCATGATTTTCGGTTTTCTTTGTTCCAGTAACGGTTCTTGATAAATGATTTCTTCTCCCGTCTCAATGTCAATAAACGAGCTTGTTTCATTGAACCAGCGGTCTGGCGCTTCATGTCCCCAGAATGTTTGGCGGAGAGGATCATTTAAATCCCAGCGTTTAGGCTTCAAATCCGGATCTGTTGTTAAGTAATCACCGGTGTACAGTTCAATGCGATGGCCATCCGGATCTCGTAAATACAGGAAGAATGCATTTGATAATCCATGTCGGCCTGGACCACGTTCAATGGATTGCGCATAACCCATACTCGCGAGAACGTCACAGCAGTCAAGAATGCTCAAACGGTCTGATAGGGAATACGCAAAGTGATGGAGTTTTGGTCCCGGGCCACTCATGAAGGCATGATCATGAACGGTTGGTTTACGATAAAGCCAGGCAGCCCACAAGTCTCCTTTTTCCGTTTCGGTATATTCCGAACACGAGAAGCCTAAATTCTCAACATAGAAATCATATGCTTTTTGAACATCCGGTACTGCACAATTGACGTGGTCAATCCGTTGAATTTTCGCTCCACGGTACAGATCATACCGTTGAAGCATGCGGTTGACAGTGGTCATTTCCGCGAAAAACTCAAGCGGAATCCCGGAGTTATCATGCACACGAAGTGTTCTTCCCATAGCATGTTGGGTTCCTGAAGGCATCCATTTTGTTTTTAAACCTTTGGAAGCAAAAAGCTTTTCAATTTCATCGAGGTCCTGTTCTTTTGCTACTTTGTAACTCAGTACTTCCACCGTCGCTTTTTGTGCCTTTTTCAAAACCAGACTATGATGAGCATGTTCTTCCAGTCCTCTTAAATAGATATGCTGATTATCACTTTCGGTTTCAATCATGCCTAAACCATCGACATAAAATTCTCGGGATGCTTGTAAATTCGTTACATGCAGAACCGTTCTAGCAATACGAATGATTGAAAAATCCATTGTGTTCACCACCTGCTGTTATTTTCCGAACTGTTGAATATGATGTTCCGCTATGGAAACATGAATAATTTTCTGTTCGGTATAAAATTCGAATCCATAATGTCCGCCTTCTCGTCCAATTCCTGAATACTTTGATCCGCCGAAAGGAGTGCGTAAATCCCGCACATTTTGAGCGTTGACCCATAACATCCCGGCTTCCACTTTATGCGCTACGCGGTGCCCCCGTTTAATATCATTAGTCCAAACATAACCTGCCAGGCCATAGTTGATATCGTTTGCGAGTTTAATAGCTTCTTCTTCATCTTTAAAGGTCATCACCGTCAAGACTGGTCCGAAAATTTCTTCCTGTGCAATTCGCATATGATTTTCTGCATTCAGTAGAAGTGTCGGAGCGACAAAATTCCCTTTGGCCATTTCTTCCGGAATGTCAGCAGTAATTACTTCTGCGCCTTCCTCTTTGGCAATGTCCAAGTAGCTTTTCACTTTTTGATAATGTCCTTTATCAATTAATGGTCCCACTTCAGTAGCTGCTTCCAGCGGGTCCCCCATCTTGATTTTCGCTACACGTTTTTTCAGCGCATCAACAAATTCATCTTTAATTGATTCCTGAACAAACAAGCGGGAGTTCGCTGTACATCTCTCTCCATTGAAGGAATAAATTCCCCATACACAGGCATCCATTGCACGGTCGAAGTCTGCATCGTCAAACACAATAATCGGTGACTTCCCGCCAAGTTCCATCGAACAGCTTTTGAGCGTATCTGCACTATTTTTAATGATGGTGGATCCCGTTTTTGTTTCCCCGGTAAATGAAATGAGTTGCACATCCGGATGCTTAACGAGTGCATCTCCTGCTGTTTCACCGTAACCATGAACCACGTTAAAGACACCTTTAGGCAAATCGGCTCTATGAATGATTTCAGCTAACAAATTCGCCGACAGTGGCGATAGTTCTGCTGGCTTCAACACTACGGTATTGCCAGTTGCCAGAGCAGGTGCCACTTTCCACGTTTCAAGCATGAATGGTGCATTCCATGGAGTGATTAACCCAGCAACCCCAACAGGAGTATTGATTGTATAGTTGATAAATTCATCATCCACTTGATAGGCATCACCGACTAGACGGCTTTCTACCATGCGTGCGTAAAATCGGAAGTTCTCTGAAGCGCGGCTAACCATTTTTTTAGTCTGACTGATTGGGAGTCCCGTATCGAGCGCTTCTAAGTAAGCGATTCTCTCTACTTCTTCATCGATCAGGTCCGCAATTCGATAAATGTACTCCATTCTTTTCGTGAGTTTCATCGTTTTCCAAGGACCATGGTCAAATGCTTCACGTGCAGCAGCTACCGCTTTATTAATGTCTTCTACTTGTCCTTCAGCTACTTCATTGATTCGTTCATTGGTAAATGGATTCATATTAATAATCGTTTTATTACCTGTAGCAGATATGAATTCCCCATTGATATAGAGTAGGATATTGTCTTGCGTTTCATGTTTTAACGCCACTTTTTCGCGGGAAGATACCATACTTATCACCTATATTCCTAAGTTTATTGTGAGCATCAACGAAGTTCTTAATTTACAGCCGCTTCTTTTGGAAGTTTCCCAAGATCGATCAGCGTATCACGCACTTCTTTTTTCAGTGCCTCTGAAGGGAATCCTAGAGGCAGTCGAAGCATCGGATTGATCTTGCCCATCATGCCAAGCGCGACTTTAGCGGGGCCTGGGTTCGTATCTTTAAATAACACGTCGTTCAAAGGCATTAATTCAAAGTGTAAATCCTGACACCTTGCCACGTCTCCCGCTTCCCATGCATTATATAGTTCGGCTACTTTAACCGGCTCGACGTTTGCAGTTGCGCTGATAAATCCTGCGCCGCCTATCGCAAGCATCGGATAGCAAAGTAGTTCAATTCCCGAATACAACAGGAAGTCTCTTCCGCAGTTTAGCAATACACGATTGACATGCTCGAAGTCTTTATTTGCTTCTTTGACACCGACGATATTCGGGCAATCTTCAGCCAAACGTTTCATCGTGCTTACTTCCATATTGACGGCCGAACGACCGGGAATATTATAGATGATAATCGGTGTAGTCACTGAATCAGCGACTGTCTTAAAGTGCTGGTAAAGGGCTTCTTGGTTCGGTCTATTGTAATAAGGAACAATTACCATCGCTGCGTCGGCACCGATTTCTTCTGCGTACTTTGTCAGTTCCATCGTCTCGTCATGGTTTGTAGAACCTGTTCCAGGTGCGAAAAAGACGCGGCCAGCAATGGTCTCTTTTGCAAGAGCCATCACTCTTTTTCGCTCAGCCATTGTCAGTGAGCTCGGTTCTCCACTTGTTCCTGTAACTGATATTCCGTGACTGCCACTTTCAATTTGCCAGTTGATAAGCTCAACAAATGCTTTTTCATCAATGGCACCGTCTTCTGTAAATGGGGTAACAACCGGACAAATGGAACCTCTTAGTTTTCTTTTAGCTTCTTCGTATGCCAATGTTATCTACTCCTTTAAGCAATTAAAGTTAGTGAATGTTATTCTTGAAGTTCCTTCAGTTCACGGTATTTACCTTGGCTGTAAAGTAACGGGTCATGTTGTTCTAGTTGGACGCCTGTTACTTGCCCGATAAAAATCGTATGATCGCCTGCTACATATTCGCTATGCAGTTTACATGTTACAACGGCTAGTGAATTTGGCAGAACAGGTAGTCCTTTAAAAGTAGAGAACGTTATTTCTTCCTCTAAATTAAGCTGACCTGAAAACTGTTTTGATTCATTTACTTGATTGGACGTCAGGATATTCACGGCGAATTGTTTTGCTTCTTTTATATGTTGCAGCATTCTAGCCCGCTCTCCAATGCTGACAGCAATTAGCTTCGGGTTTAAAGATATCGACATAAACGCATTTGCGGTCATGCCATGGACTTCTCCAGAAACTTCGGTTGTGATGACTGTTACCCCCGTAGCGAAACTTCCCATTGCATTGCGAAACAGTCGATCATCCACTTCATGTTCTCCGTTCTGCATATTCCAATCTCCCTTCCATTAACTTTTCGAGTATTTATTACTTGATCAGGTTAAGATGCCCGCTTCTTTTTTCGCGCGGTTCAGGAAGTCGTTCACCATGTTTTTATATGGTTGTTTGTCGAATTGATCGTAATAAGCATTGGACATACGCACTGGGTCCCCGAAGAAATAGTATTCATAAAGGGCTTGGCGGTTACCGAATGCACTGATTGAAATATCCCAGGCCAAACGGAATAGTTGAACTTTTTCTTCCCCGTTAATGTTGGCGCCTTGCGTATATCGATGCACTAACGTACCGACATCTGTATTGCTGAAATCTGCTTCCGTCGGCAATGCCATCAGACCAGATGCGCCTAAAATTTTGATAATCTCATTCATACGCTGATACATTTTCGGGTACCAGTTTCGCGCTGCGTTCAACGGTTCGAAATCTGGTGTCATATTGCCGTATTGATCGATTTTTGCGTTGTGTTCAGCACGGTAAAGATGAGAACGCATTACTTCGAGAATGACCATGATTTCGCTCGCCTTTTCTTTGACGTGCATGAATTGGTCGATTCCGATTGCTTCCATCATATTGACGACTACACCTAGAATGAATTCTGTTTTCACTGTGTTTTTGGCGATGACTTGATGCGTCATATGTATGACCGCATTCGTCTCTGCATACGTACGATTACAGATATTTGTGTTTTCGCTTACGAATACTCTTTCCCAAGGGACAAAAACATCTTCAAATGAGATGATGGCATCACTTTCGTCAAATCGTGCGCCAAGTGGGTGATCCCATTTGCTCTTCCCATAGTCGAAAGATTCACGGGATAAGAATTTGAGGCCCGCTGTATTATTTGGAATGGCAAAGGCGAAAGCATATGGATCGTCTGTTGTTCCTGGTGTTCGGTTGATGGTAGAAGGGAAAACGACAAGCTCATCCGTGATTCCGCCTAAGGTAGCCAACAGACGGCATCCGTTCACAATAATTCCGTCTGGTGTCTTTTTCGTAATGCGGGCAGAGAGAGTAGGGTCTTTTTGGTCCGATTGAGTCAACGTCGATCGGTTCACTTGTGGATGAATTAAGGTATGTGTCAAGCTGATATCATTTTCACGAGCGTATTCATAATAGTCTCTTGCGTTTTTGGCAAACTGCTTACTTCCGCCTTCTTGTGCGAAAAATTCACTAGCAGTACCAAATGCCATAATGCTCGTATTTAAATAGTCGGGAGAACGCCCCATCATTCCGCCGGAGAAACCAGCCCATTCCGAGTGCATTTCACGCCTTCTGAATAAATCATCCTTTGTTTTCGGAGCAATAAAGGAAAGCCCCACTTTCTTGCCTGAAGTTGGAGAAGTATAGAGCATTTTCTCTGGCTTTTCATGTTGCAAATCATAAAGCCCGGCAACGCTTTCCACTACATTCTTAAAGGCCGGGTGAGTTGTTACGTCTTCTACTTTCTCCCCGTGAATCCATACTTCCGTATTCCGTTTTTTAATGCCGTCGATATATTCTTTTCCTGTTCGTGCCCCCATGTAATTCCCTCCTATAGTTCAAGTTCTTTCATATGAAATCTATCAAAAGTGATAAAGGTTCTAAATTTTCAGAATAAAAATGCCGAAATGACTGATAATAGTTAACCCACACAATGAAATGATTTAATTCTTCTTAAATCGTGAGTGGATATTGTTTTGCTTATATGTGCCGGCTTCACTAAACTCCATTAGTTCCATTGACAATGCCAGGTAGCGCTTGGACATGAGTTCAGAAAAATGATTTTTCATCACGTCAAACAGCGCATCACATGCTTCTTTTTTGATTTCTGCCGAACGCCCTGCCCCTATTTTTAGCACGGCATGGACAAATGCATCGTCTTCTGCTCCGTCGGCTATCCTGTAATCAGTTAATTGAATCGCTCTAGAGCGAATGCCCCCTATTGGAAAAACTGAGCCCCTAGCGATTAAAACTTTATGGACTTCCTCGAAGAGCTTGTCGATATTCATTTCATTCTTAATGTTGTCTGTATACTCTACTGTAAAATGCGGCAAGTAGATTTCCTCCTGTCCACGTTACCGGTTCAGAAAGGACTCATCTCCGATAATGGTATTAACGAGCCGACCGACTCCCTCAATTTCCGTCACGACTACATCACCAACAGCTGTATCGACGGATCCTTTTGGTGTACCTGTAAGAATGACGTCATTTTCACTCAATGTCATAAAGCTACTAAAATATTCAATCAGCGTTGGGATATCGAAGATCATATCTGCTGTCGTTCCTTCTTGTACGAGCTTGTCATTGACATGAGTTGTCAATTTCAGATTCATCGGGTTAGAAACTTCGTTCGCATAGACGAGCCATGGACCAAAAGGTGTACACGTATCACGGTTTTTAACACGTAAGTTTGGCCGGTAGTAATTTTCAAGATAATCCCGGATGGCGTAGTCGTTTGCGACACTGTAGCCTTTTACATATTGATAAGCCTCTTCTTTTTTCACATGACGGGCTGTCTTCCCGATAATGACGGCCAATTCGCATTCATAATGCATGTACGTAACGTCAGCTGGTCGACGAGTAAACCCATGATGACCGATAAATGTATTTGGACCTTTTAGGAAAACAAGTGGTTCCGTCGGTGCATCAAATGCCAGTTCTGCAGCATGATCAGCATAGTTAAGCCCTAAAGCAAATACCGTCCTCGGAATGATTGGTGTTAACCACTCCACTTCGCGTTCTTCCACAATCCGTCCATCATCTAGCTTCAGTCGGCCTTCCCATTCAAATGCTTCATGAATGGTGCCATCAAAGGATATGCGCGCTTTTCTCATTGCGTCGCCCCCCCGCTGAAAGATTTTTCGTCAACGAGTACATTTTCCAAACTACCGATACCCTTTATCTCAATTCGGACTTTATCACCGATTTTTGCAAGAGGTGCATTTTCTGGTACCCCTACGAGCAAGACATCGCCTGGACTTAGTGTCATGAATTCAGTCACATCCACAAGTAGGCGGGGAACCGGTCGGATTAAATTGTTTGTTGAATTTTCCTGTTTTAACTCATCATTGATGTATACGCGGATAATTACATCATCCGGATTTTTCAACTCATCCCGATCAATAATCCACGGGCCGATTGGGCAAAATCCATCGCGGCATTTATGTTGCACTGCTGGTCTGAAAAGACTTGCATGCGGAACGCTAACATCATTAACAATCGTATAGCCAGCTACATAATTCATGGCCGTTTCTTCTGTTAATGCTACCGCGGTTTTGCCTATGACAATTCCGAGTGACGCACCCATTTCAAGATTTGATTCGTTTTCCGGAACCGGTATGCCGGCTCCATATCGATTGAACGTATTTGCGGGTTTAATGTAGAGAACTGGTGCCACTGGTGGCGATAGATAGGGTTTGTCATTGACCGCATCACCTAAACGCTCAAGGGCACCTTGAAAGTTCATTAATGTGCCGTAAACCGTTCCGGTTATGGGGTTGTCCAACGGAATGTCGCTCACGTTGATCTCATTGTCTTCAATTTTGATTGAGTTTCTTTCTGTACTGACAACTGCAGAAGTAAATTCCCTTGAATCTGTTCGTTTGAATTTTGCATTATTCATTCATACCACTCCTTAAGTTATTAAACTCTTTATCGGTCGGTTCAATAACTATAAGATCTATAAATTGAACATTATTAAAATATGATTCTTCGAGACCACTAATAATTAAACAGACAACAAGGCTTTATCGCTGTTTAGTTTTTCACCACGAATTCGCTGGAATTCATCCATGAGTTTCGGAATGGTCAATTTCTTTTTCTCTTCCGCATTAAATTCCAAGATAATTTGTCCTTTGTCCATCATGATCAGCCTATTTCCTAAATCCAACGCTTGCTGCATATTATGCGTAATCATTAGCGTTGTGAGCTGATCTTTTTCTATCAACTGTTTTGTTAAGTTGGTAATCAATTCCGCACGAGATGGATCAAGTGCAGCTGTATGTTCATCCAAAAGCAGAATCGATGGTTGTGTAAAGGTTGCCATCAAAAGAGAAAGAGCCTGCCTTTCACCACCGGAAAGCAAACCCACTTTCGCATTCAATCTGTTTTCAAGATTTAAATGAAGTGTTTCAAGAGATGCTCGGAATAACTCCCTGCGTTTTCTGTCTACACCAATTTTTAATAAGCGTTTCTTATTGCGTGAATAGGCCATAGCCAGATTCTCCTCGATCGTCATCGAAGGGGCTGTACCAGCCATCGGATCTTGAAAGACCCGACCAATCATCTGCGAACGTTTATATTCGGGCAATTTTGTAACATTTTTGTTGGCGATTTCAATCTCACCAAAATCAGGGGACAACGCACCGGAAATCATATTCAACATCGTGGATTTTCCTGCACCATTACTTCCAATTACCGTCATGAAATCACCTGGATTTAAATGAAGATTAATTTGATCCAAAGCGATTTTTTCATCAGGTGTGGCTTCATTGAACAATTTGTTAATCTGGACGAGTTTCAGCAACTGTAGCTCCCCCTTTTGAAAGCGAATGATACTGTACTAAACGTTCCGCATGCCGTTTGGCTTTTCTACTTCTCTCTCTTCGCTTTTCAATGTATTGAGGTAGAATCAAAGCACAGATGACAATAACTGCTGTAATCAATTTCATATCTCCTGAATCAAGGAATTCTACTCTAAGTGCCTGTCCAATTACAATACGGTAAATGATGGCTCCCGCAATTACTGCAAATGTCGTACGGACAATGGTTTTCTTCCCAAATATTGCTTCACCGATAATGACCGAGGCCAATCCGATGATGATCATTCCGATTCCCATCCCAATATCGGCAAACTTCGCATATTGAGCAAATAGTGCACCAGAGAATGCCACCAAAGCATTGGAAAAACCAAGCCCGACAATAATAAGTGTGTCCGTATTGGCAGACAGGCTGCGAATCATTCTCTTATTATCTCCGGTCGCTCTGATCGCCAAGCCAATTTCCGTTTTCAAGAACCAATCGACCACAAACTTAATAAATAAAACGGTTAGTGCCATAAGGAACAGAGTTCCCCAGGTAGCTGGTAAATACTGCACCCCCAACATACTGAAGAAATTATTTACTGCGGAATCGATCCCTAGAGAACCCCAAAAAGATTTGAATTGATTAAAGATTGATTCTGTATTCAGTAAAGGGATATTCGGCCGACCTATGGAATTCTCCGAGGTCATTCCCATTATTCGAAGATTAAGGGAATACAATGCAATCATCATCAAGATTCCGGAAAGTAGTGCATTGATTTTCCCTTTTGTATGTAGAAGGCCCGTCACACAGCCTGCAAGAAAACCGATAATGACGGCAAGCGCCGTCGCTACCAAAGGATGATATCCTAAGATAATCATCGTGGCAGCAACCGCAGCTCCTGTTACAAAGCTTCCGTCAACTGTTAAATCCGGAAAATCCAAAACACGAAATGAAATATATACACCAAGTGCCATGATTGCATAGATGATTCCTTGCTCTACAGAGCCAAATACTGCTGAAAACATGTAGAATCACCTCCTGATTTATTTGCTGAATTCAGCTTTCCATTCGTCTTTTATCTCAAGTCCAATAGTAGATGCTGTTTCTTTGTTCATGATGAATTTTAATTTTTGTGGGATATCTACAGGGATATCTGATGGCTTGCTTTCACCTTTAAGAATTTTCACCGCTTTTTGACCAGCTTCGTAGCCGATATCAAAGTATTCAAATCCGTATGCTGCTAATCCACCACGTTTGACAGAATCAAATTCACCAACCATCATCGGCAATTTATTTTCATTCGCGACTGCAATGACCGATTCTAATGCAGAAACAACGGTATTATCTGTAATGATGTATAAAGAGTCTACTTTGCCGATCAATGATTCTGTTGCTTGTTTCACATCTGCAGAAGTTGCGACCGATGCTTCAACAACCGTCATATCCATATCTTTCAGCATGGCTTTGACTGCATCCACTTGGGAACGTGAATTTTGTTCCCCAGCGTTGAATACCATTCCAACTTTTTTCGCACCTAATTCCTCTTTCAAGAATTTCATCGTATTGGAAATTGCATCAGGATGACTATCGATAGTACCTGTTACATTGCCGCCAGGTTTTTCCATGGTCTCGACGAGTTCTGCCCCAACTGCATCCGTTACTGAAGTGAAAACAATCGGTATGTCTGATGTTTCACTGGCCGCAGCCTGAGCACTTGGCGTTGAATTTGCAAATATTAAATCAACTCTCGAACCGACAAGGTTAGATGCAATTGTCGTGTTGGCACTAGGATCACCCTGTGCGATTTGGACATCATACTCCGCTTCAATACCTGCGTCTTCCAGCGCTTTTTTAAAGCCATCATAAGCGGCGTTTAAGGAAGGGTGCTCAACAATTTGTGTTACACCGATCTTAAATGTCTTATCTTCACCTGATGAATTCGTCTTTTCTCCATCGCCACATGCCCCTAAAAGCAATGCAGAACTGAGAAGAACGACTCCCATTTTTTTTAATCCACTCTTCATTACAATTCCCCCTACATGATTAGTTATATTTTCAAACTTGAAACCATAGGAAACGAATGTTACTGTGAAAATTTTCTCAAATCAGATGATGGATAAATCTTTCTTTTTAGCAGGTGGGGCATGGATGGCCTGTCCAATCAATCCTTCCACAGCTTCTAACAGTCCCTCTCCTAACCCTGGATGTGCATACAGTGGGAATTTCACATCTTCTTCTTTTGCAGCCATTTCGAGCAACTGAACAAAAGAACCAGACATTTCGATTGCCCCTTCGCCCATCATATGAATTCCACTGATAATTTCAGTTGCAGGATCGGAAATGACTTTAATAAAGCCATCTTTTTTTGCCGTAATGGAAGCATACCCATTGCCACCGAGAGGGTATTGACTGACTCGAACCTTGAGTCCAAAGTCGAGTGCATTTTGCTCAGTAAGACCAACGGAAACAGCAGGTGGGATGGTATGCGCAACAACTGGCATGAACGTAATGTCTACTTCAGGTTTATGACCTGCAATCGCTTCAACTGCTGCTTTTCCCTGCTTTATGGCTTTGATCGCTAGTAAAGGTCCTTCTGTTACGTCACCAATCGCAAAAATGGATGGAATTGATGTCCGCATATAGGCGTCTACATGGATAAATCCTTCATTCGTTTGCGCAAGCCCAATTCGGCCGATGCCAAGGGAATCGACATTCGGTTTACGCAATCCCGCTATGAATAGGTGGGAACCTTGAATTGTCTCTTCTACGTTTTTATCGTTTTTAAAAGTAATTGAAATCTCACTTTCAGTCTCATTAGAGGATAGTAGTTGAGCTTCTTTATAGACATTTAATTTGCTACGTTTAAACAGCCGCAGCATTTCTTTATGGATGGACTCATCAAAAGCAAAGCTCGATTTGTCTTCAAGGAGAATGCTTACTTTGGCACCGAGTGCTGCAAAACTTGAAGCTACTTCCAGAGCAATATAGTCCTGACCTAAAACCACCAAATGTTCCGGCTTTTTTTCCAGTTCGAATATTTCATGTGACAAGAGAATTCGTTTGCCTTTTTCATTTATAGTTGGAGGTAAAATCGGAGTACTGCCGGTTGCAATAATTGCCTGATCGAATTTGAAAATATCGAACTGATGCCCATTTTCCACGCCGATTTTGTCTGTTCCGAGGAAAGTAGCTTTCCCCCGAATCAATTCGATTTTATTGTTTTTACAGAGACTTTCCACACCAGCTCTAAGACCGTTGATAGCCTTGTCTTTATAATCCAATAGCTTGCGGTAATTGAATGTATTATCATCAAATTCAATACCCAGTTCGTTCAAATGAGCAGTATCTGCCTTTTTTGCCGCAGCGTGGGTAAAGATTTTAGACGGAATACATCCTTTATTCAGACACACACCGCCCATTTCAGCCTGTTCTATTAATGTGACTGAAAGACCAAGCTGTGCACCACGAATAGCAGCAGAGTATCCGCCTGGTCCTCCTCCGATAATGATGAGATTACGTTGTTGACTGATTTCACCGACAACCATCTATATCATCTCCATCATCAGTTTATGTGGGTGTTCAATAAGGCTTGCAAAGCGGTTGGTAAAAGCCACTGCGGTTGCGCCATCTGCAACGCGGTGATCAAATGCCATGGATAGGGTCATGATATGACCGATGACTATTTCATCCCGTTCATTGACGATTGGCTGTTTTTTTGTTTTATGGAAAGCAATCAATGCTGTTTCAGGATAATTGATAATTGGTGTTGCACCCGTGCTACCTAAGGGTCCCACGTTACTCACAGTAAATGTACTGTTCTGCATTTCAAAAGGCTGCATTTTCCCGGCAATTGCTCTCTCCGTTAACCCTTTGACTTCTGCATGGATATTTTTGATTGATTTCTTATCCGCGTCGTGCAGTACTGGAACAATCAACCCGCTATCCGTATTGGTAGCAATGCCGATATGATAATTTTTCTTAAGAAGAATCCGACTGTTATCTTCATCAAGCTCGGCATTGAAAATCGGGAAGTCCTTCAATGAAATGACTAAAGCTTTAATGAGGAAAGCAGATACACTAACTGATTCACCAGAGGCTTTCAATTCTTCTCTCATTCTAAATAAGTTGGTCATGTTCACTTCGTCAAAATGTGTAACATGCGGAATCGTGAATAATGATTTCGTCATTTTTTCAGCAATCTTTTTACGTATTCCTTTAAACGGAATTTCGTCTGGTGTTTCTAGAGTAATTGCTTCCTTCTGAACCGCCACAACGCTCTCTTTTTGAGTTTCAGGCTGCTGCCCTTTTAGGAAACGGTAAACATCTTCCTCCGTCACTCTTCCAGATGGATCAGAAGCGGGAACATCTTCAATATTGATGTTATTGTCACGTGCGATTTTCCGTGTGAATGGTGCTGCCAGAACACGGTTGAAGGTCAACGCCATATTTTTTTCCTTAAGCATCACTGGCGAAAACGCTTCTTTTTTTACGTCCTGTTTCATTTCAGGGGATGTTTTTTGTTCCATTTTTATGGATTCATCCGCTTCTATGTAAATCAGGCTGGTTCCGACTCGAACGGTTTCGCCAGCATCGATAATGATTTTTTTAACGACTCCTGAGCAGGGAGAAGTAAGTTCTGCAACCATTTTGTCTGTCTGTACTTCCACAAGAGGTTGATCCGTTTTTACCGAATCACCAACCTTGACCAGGTAATGGATGATTTCACCTTCTGTCATCCCTTCACCAATATCGTGTAGTTTTACTTCGAGCATTGCACTTCCCCCTTAAAAATGAACCACTTTTTCAATCCCTTCAACCACACGGGCTGGCGTAGGAAGATAATGTTCTTCCAAAGTGAAGAAAGGAACAGGAACATCAAAGCCCGTCACTCTTTCAATTGGAGCCCGTAAATATAGGAACGAAGTGTCATTGATGATGGACACAATATCATTGCCTAGCCCACCAGTATGATGCGCTTCGTGAATAATAACCGCTCTGCTTGTCTTTTGAACGGACTTCGCAATCATGTCGCGATCAATCGGATATAGTGTACGAAGGTCTATTATTTCGCAACTGATACCTTTTTTCTCTGCCTGATCTGCCGCTTTTTCAGCGATTGCTATCATGGCTCCCCATGCAATCAAAGTGACATCGGATCCTTCACGGACAATGTTTCCTTTGCCAATTTCCACTGTATATTTTCCAATGGGTACTTCTTCTCTTTGCGAACGGTAATTTTTCATTGTTTCGAGTACCAGCACCGGGTCTGGATCTTCCATCGCAGCAATTAACAAACCTTTTGCATCGTATGGATTTGATGGACAAACAACTTTTATGCCCGGCATATGCGTGAAAAGCGTTTCTGTGCTATCAGAATGAATTTCAGGTGCACGAATACCCGCTCCGTATGGGGCTCTAATGACCATAGGAACAGTAAAGCGGGACATTGAACGCATCCGAATACGGGATACATGAGTCATGATTTGTTCGTATGCAGGATAAATAAATCCAAGAAACTGAATTTCCGCGATCGGTCTGAATCCATTTACAGCCAGCCCAATGGATGTTCCGATGATTCCGGATTCTGCCAAAGGAGTATCTACTACTCGGTCTGCGCCGAACTTTTCCTGAAGTCCTTCTGTCGCACGGAAGACACCCCCATTTTTCCCGATGTCTTCACCCAGGATAATGGTACGTTCATCCTCTTTAAGCAATAAGCGCATGCCGTCATTGATTGCCTGGATCATCGTCATCTGGGTTGTCATTACCTCTTCATGACTTGACTCTTTCATTTTCGTCATCCTGTTACCGCCTCTCTAAATGTGCAAGATATGATTCTTTCTGTTCAGCGAGTTGTTTGGGCATAACAGCGTACACATGATCGAAAACATCTTCTACGTTTGGTGCCGGGTAGTTCTCCATTTCTTCCACTGCCTCTTCTACTTCATTCATGGTTTTTTCTTTCATTTCTTCGATCCACTGTTCGTCCCAGTAACCATAATTCTTCATGAATAATTCCATACGTTCCATAGGGTCCACAATATGCTGACCTTGTTCTGCCGGACGATATTTTGAAGGATCGTCAGCCGTTGTATGGGCTCCTTTACGCCATGTAACTGCTTCAATTAATGTCGGTCCATCGCCATTACGCGCACGGTCAAATGCTTTTTTTGTTTCAAAGTAGACGGCTAGACAGTCATTTCCGTCAATTCTGACTCCCGGCATACCATAAGCAACCGATTTTTGTGCAATCGTTTTGGAATTCATTTGTTTTTCCATTGGCACTGAAATTGCATAGCCGTTATTCTGATTGAAAAAGACTACCGGAACCTTAAAAACGCTAGCGAAATTTAGCCCTTCATGGAAGTCACCTTCCGATGTGGCACCATCGCCGAAATAAGCGATGGACGCATTTTTTGTCCCTCTCAATTTCTCAGCCCACGCAGCCCCTGCAGCATGTGGCAGTTGGGTTGCGATTGGCACTGCCGGTGGAAAAATATTTCTACCTTCAGGTGGTACACACCCTTCGACTCTTCCGTTCCAGTACAAGAAAGTTCTTGTCATACTTTTGCCGAATGTCAGGGTCGCGCCGTGGTCACGATATGTTGGGAAGACCCAGTCGTTTTCTTCAAGTGCTAATGCACTGCCTACTTGTGCTGCTTCCTGTCCTTCAAAAGGTGCGTATGTACCTAGACGCCCCTGACGTTGCAAGTTAATTGATTTTCTGTCATAGGTACGAATCCGCAACATGTTGTAATACAAATCTTTAACCAGCTCTTCATTAATCGTCTGTTCATAACTCTCATCAACCAGAATACCTTTATCGTCTATTATTCTTTTAATTGGATAGTTTTGTTCCACTTAACTTGCCTCCATTCAGGATAAGTTGCGTATGGACCACTTAGGTTTCGCAGGTGCAGTATAGAAGTTGTTTCGTTTTGCTCTTTCCGCAATTCGTTTCTCACACATCTGATTTGCAGATTCTTCTGTTGTTTTTCCACTGATGTTTGCTTCATTGAATACTTCTAAAAGTGCATCATAAATATGTTTTGTTTTGGCGAGTACACGTTCATGATTGATTCCGTACAATTCATCGGCCACTTGAATGAGACCACCGGAATTGACGATATAATCAGGGGCGTATAAGATCTCTTTTTCGTGTAACATTTTGCCGTGTGTGTCATTTAACAGCTGGTTATTAGCAGCACCGACAATGGCTTTCACTTTAAATTGAGCGATTGTATTGTCATTGATAATTCCACCGAATGCACAAGGAACAAAAAGATCCGCAGCTTGTGAATAAATATCTTCTTTTGAAATAATGGTCACTTTTCCTGCTGTCGTTGAAGCTTTTGCTTCAATAGCCTGCAAGCTTTCCTGATGAATATCTGTCACGAAAATGTCTGCCCCAGCTTCAAGAAGACCGCTGGCAACTTTGAACCCAACTTTCCCCAGACCTTGGATGGCATAGGTATGTCCACCCAATTCATCATTTCCGAAGAGCATGCGATTGGTCGCTTTTATGCCATACAGGACACCGGCAGCCGTTGGAATGGAAGAATCTCCGCCTCCACCATATTCAACAGGGAGTCCGTTAATGAAATTGGTTTCTTTTGAAGCGTGAATGAAATCATCCATTGCTGTGCCCATATCTGTTCCTGTATAAAAACGGCCACCTAATGAATTAACAAATTGACCGAATGCACGGAATAGTTCAGGTGATTTATCTGTTTTCGGATCCCCGATAATAACGGCTTTACCGCCTCCAAAATCCACATCAGCTGCCGCACATTTATACGTCATTCCTTTTGAAAGACGAAGAACATCTTCTAGTGCATCGTCCAAACTGTTGTATGGCTGCATACGACATCCCCCGAGTGCTGGGCCAAGCGTTGTATTATGAATTGCAATGATGGCACGTAAGCCTGTGGATGGATCATTACAAAAAACAACTTGTTCATGCGCACTCATTTTATCGAAGAGTTCAAATTCTTTTGCCATTGATGTTCTTTCTGCCACTTTCATTTGAAAAGCCTCCTTAAGATCTGTTAACTAAAGATAGACGCTTGTTTCAACTTATTTGCTATGGATTCTTTTGAAAGAATTACTTGCACTACTTCACCTTTTCCAATGACACCTAAATGATTTTGTGCGATCACTTTTGTCTTTACAAAATTGTCGCGAAGCTCAATCACTGTGGCTGTTAGGGAAACCACTGACCCATGAGGGGATGCCGCAATATGTTTCAGTTGGACGGATGCACCCATTCCCTCTTCATGTTCTTCTAAAAAAGGCAGAATGATTTTCCTGGAAACCCATTCCATATGATAGGTCATCGCTACTGTTGAATAGACAGGGTGTATAACTTCCCCTTCAAACGCGGCATACATGTCCTCTGTCACTGTAATTTTGATTGATTCTTCTCTACCTAACTCCAATCCCAGTTTCATATTCTATCTCCCACTTACCATTTAGTTTATGTATATGATATGAATCAAATTGCAGATTAATAGAAAAAAGTTTCTACTAACCCAAAAGATTCATATAACCAAGCTAAATATGAAAACGCTTACAAAATGAGGTTGATTTCAACGGAATGACCATTTAGGTTTACTTGCAACTGTGAAAAAACGATTACGATTCCCTTTGTACCCGATTCGTTTCTCACACATCTTATTAGCGGCTTCCATTGTTGATATGCCATGATTCATCGCCATCTCATATACCTCCAAAATAGCATCATAAATATGTTTTGTTTTGGCAAGAACTCTTGCATGGTTAATTCCATATAATTCATCAGCCACCTGAATTAACCCACCTGAATTGATAATATAATCCGGCGCGTACAGAATACCTCTTTGCTGAAGTTTTGTGCCATGAGTGTCATGTAAAAGTTGATTATTTGCCGATCCTGCAATTGCTTTCACTTTGAACTGATCAATTGTCTGGTCATTGATGATTCCCCCAAGAGCGCATGGTACAAAAATATCTGCCTCCTGCGAATAGATTTCATCACTTGCCACAACCTTCACGGATCCTGGTGTAGTGGCAGCGATTTCTTCTATAGTTCTCAGACTTTCATTGCTGATATCAGTCACAAAAAGATGAGCTCCTTCCTCCAGTAACCCAACGGCCACTTTAGCTCCCACTTTTCCAAGCCCTTGAATAGCGTACGTCACTCCGCCCAAATCAGGTTTGCCAAAAAGTCTTTGATTTGTTGCTTTAATTCCATAAAGAACTCCTGCTGCAGTTGGTATAGAGGAATCGCCTCCTCCCCCATATGCCGCTGGGAGCCCTACAATGTAAGGGGTCTCTTTTGAAGCCTGTATAAAATCTTCCATAGTAGTGCCCATATCCGTTCCGGTATAAAATCGGCCGTTTAATGAATTGACAAATTGGCCGAACGCCCGAAACAACTCAGGTGATTTATCTGATTTCGGATCTCCTATGATCACGGCTTTTCCTCCACCGAAATCCACGTCGGCAGCCGCACATTTATAACTCATTCCTTTAGACAATCGTAAGGCGTCTTCCAGAGCCTCTTCCACACTTCCATACGGATGCATGCGGCAGCCACCCAAAGCGGGCCCACCTGTTGTATTATGTATGGCAATGATTGCCCTTAGACCAGTTGATGGGTCATTACAAAAGACGACTTGTTCATGCTGTGCCATTCTTTCAAACAGCTCAAAATCGTTCGACAATTGAATACTATTTACGCTTTCCATCAATCAATCCCCCTCAGGATTCACATAAAATTTAAGTGCTTTTTTATGTAAAAGATGAAACGACTTCTATTCAGTTTACAAAATATTTTTATGGTTAAAATTAATTTCTTTTCATTCATATAGTGTATGACAGGTTTTATCGTATAACACTATTTCAACGTAATATTATCAAAACGTAATATTATAGTCAACACAATAATTGGAAAACTCTTTATTTTTGGAATTAATAGAAACTTAGTTATAAACGACTTTTTTGCCACGTTAAAGTTGCTCATGAAATAGATAAATACCCATAAAGATAGAGCCCTTCCAAGTCGATTAACCTGAAAGGGGCTCTTGCCTAAAAGTCTCATTCCCACTAATTTGTTTCAATAGAAATGGATCAGATATTTATTTCTTCATTAATAATTCAAGCTCACGCGAAGTTTTGCACATTTGAAGGTTGGCATCTTTCATCATCTTTTCAAACAAGTCTTTGACACTCGAAATCTCATCGATTAATCCTGCGATTTGTCCACTATTAATAAAACCATTTTCCAAGTCACCTTCGACAGCACCCATAACGTGTTTCTTTTCTGTCGTCATTTCACCATATTGAACGAGCGTCATGCCTTCCCTTTCATTCTCTTCAAGTTTCATTGAATATGGTGTCTTCAACATTCTTCTTAGCATTCCAACGCTACGTCCTACAATGATGGTTTCAGTATCACTGGCATTCACTAAGCTTTGCTTATAATTGTCGTGGAACGGCGCTTCTTTTGTGGCTATTAATCGTGTACCGATTTGTACACCACTTGCTCCTAACATAAGTGCCGCAGCAAAACCTTTTCCGTCACCGATCCCCCCAGCAGCAATCACTGGTAGTTTGACATTCTTTACGATTTGAGGGATAAGTGTGAATGTAGTCAATTCAAGACTGGAGTTGATTCCAGCAGCTTCGAAACCTTCCGCAACAAGAATATCTGCCCCAGCAGCCTCCGCTTTTTGAGCATGTTTTACTGATGCTACAAGTACAATCACTTTTACGCCATTTTCATGTAAAGTCGGAATAAAAGGAACGGGGTTACCGGCTGACAGGGAAACAATCGGAATACGATATTTGATGACAAGATCAATAAGTTCTTTTGTATATGGTGAGACATTAATGGCGATGTTAATCGCAAAGTTCTTATCGGTCAGTTTCTTCGTTTGAAGAATGATTTGTTCGACTTCATCAGGTGTCATCGTACCGCATCCGATTGTACCTAGACCTCCTGCTTCAGACACTGCGGAAGTTAACTGGGCATTACTAATATTCCCCATCCCCCCCTGGATAATTGGGTAATTAATTTGTAACATCTCACAAACATATTTCATTTTTCATTCACCTCTACTAGAATATGTTATAGTAATACTAGTTGAAAGACAATTGCGTTAATTTGTATTGGGGGTATTATTTTGATTATTCCGTTTAAAGGGAAAACGCCAGAAATTCATTCTACCGTTTTCGTGGCACCAGGAGCTAAACTAATCGGTGAAGTTCAAGTAGGAGAAGAATCGACCATTTGGTTCAATGCAGTCTTGCGTGGCGATGAAGGACTTATTTCGATTGGAAAAAGATGCAGTATTCAGGACAATTCAACGATTCATTTATATGAAGATGCGCCAGTCATGGTTGAAGATGAAGTAACCGTTGGCCATAATGTTATTTTACACGGCTGCAAAGTTGGAAGACGTTCGATTATTGGGATGGGTTCCACTATTCTCGATCACGCTGAAATTGGGGAAGAATGCATCATTGGTGCCAATACATTAATTCCTCCGGGCAAAAAAATTCCACCAAGATCACTCGTTGTTGGATCACCAGGAAAAGTAGTAAGAGAACTGAATGAGAAAGATCTTGAAATGATTCAACTCTCCATTGATACGTATGTACAAAAAGGATACGATTACCGAGAGATTCTGCAAAACGCTGATACTGAATAAATGAAAATCGGGTTCCCAAAGGGTTCATGTTGCATGACTAAAAAACATTACTTAATAATTTTTTTAGCACCGTATTTTATTTGCGGTGCTTTTTCTGTTATTAAAAGAAAACGTTCTTAGGCGGAAGACCTCCTTTGCTTGGATGATTAATCAAAAAATACTACCCGCACAGTCCTGGCCATTTTAACTTTCATTAAATAGATGTTCTATTCGCTTCATTATTTGGTTGTTTGGTAAATAATAAAAATCATTAATTTTTGATGTGTCAAAATACATTTTCACGTCTCTTTTCTCGAAAATTTTTACTGAATATGTATAACCGACTCTGCCTTCTTGGTTTTCATCAGGTTCAAAAGTAATTTCCTTTATACTGTTTAACCAGTCATCAATAATCTCAACATCTGTTATCGTCTTTAGTTCTCCACCACCGTGTCTGATTTCAATTTTTGTCACATCTGAAAGATTTGCAGGATAAATTTCTTGAAATGTCATTGCCTCATGTTGAACTTCTGATTGACAACCAACAATCAAAAATAAGCTTATAAAAACGATAATAAATCTCAATTTATTTAAAGCCATATACTTTCCTCCAATTGAATAACCCATTATTAAAGATAACTAGCACTTTTTTAAAACAAACCTGACTCGATAGTTCAATAAGTTCAACAATAATAATATTAATCCTTCTTTCATCCCTTTAGACTACAAAAAAACATTAAAACCTAATTATTTATGGCGTTTATCTCAAAAATGAAAATTCGGGTGGTCACGAAGGATTAAAGAAAACGCAGAAATTTTTAAAAATCCAAACTTTAATGGTTTGGCACTCGTTTAACATGTACTGAAAGGAGTGAGATTTTGTTCAATATTAATGACTTGAAAGATTTAATGTTTGAGTATACAGAGTTCTTAATACGATTAGCTTATTACTATGTTAAGGATCTACAAGCTGCAGAGGACATTGTACAAGAAGTATTCATAAAATTTTATAACAATCAGCATAATTATGAAGAACGTGGTGAGTTAAAAGCTTATTTAACCCAAATGACTGTGAACAAAAGCAAAGATTATTTGAAAAGTTGGACCAATAGAAAAATCCAACTACAGAACAGATTATTCTCACAAGCTGGTAAAAGGAATTTGGACGAATTGGTAAGAAAAGACGAGGAAGCAATGATTGGAGAAGCAATTCTTGAATTACCGTTAAAACATCGAGAAGTTCTCATTTATTTTTATTTTAATGAAATGACGATTACGGAAGTTGCCCATATCTTAACTATTCCAGAAAGTACAGTAAAAACTCGATTAAGGCGTGGTAAAGAACTATTAAGAAACCGACTGAAAGGAATAGAATGGGAGGCGCTTTTAAATGAGTAATTATCTACGTGAAGTGAAAGATTTAACCGACAGTAAACACCGTGTTATGCGAAACGTAGTAAATGCGATAGAAACTAACTCAAGAAAACCAAAACATAAATGGCGATATGTATTGATATCCGCTATTTTAACGATAGGCTCTACGCTTTTCGTTTTAAACCAAATATCGATTGAAAATGAACGACAGCCTGCAACCGAAATAAACAAAGTAACCGAAGTACTTTTAGATTTAGAACAGCCTACATTCACCGAAGAACAAGGGTTATTTTATCTTCATGGAGTTACGTTAGGTGACTCACAATCAAGAGTAATAGAACTTTTAGGAGAAAATTATAAAATCCAACAAGAGGATGGCAGTGGTGCAGACTTCGTCATGGTTTATGATGAGCTGGCGAGATTCTTTTTTTATGAAGATAAATTAGATTGGATATTATTAGAGAAAGTGGATAAGAATTACTTTGACCAAATGTTTAAGGACTACGCTGGATTTAAATTTAAAACTACGACAGATGTTAATAACGATCGTTTTTTTTACTCGAAGGAGACGGGTCAGTTATTAAAGGCAACAACAAATGTTCCGAACGAGGATCTTTACTTATATCTTATACGTGGTGGAAAGGACCTCTTGGAAAATCCAGATTTTCCAAAGTGGGAACAGATTATAAATTAGTTTTGACCATATGACAGCTAAAGTATGTTAAGGTATCAAGCAAAGTGGTTCACGCTTATAAAACACGAATCGACTCTTAATACGCAATTATAAGAAATACAAAAACAAGACTACTCTCTGATAAAAGGGTAGTTTTATTTTTTATCGTTATGGTCGTAGGAATGCCAGTTTCTTAATCGTTTTTGCAATTGTATCCCACAGGCTTCGTTTCGAATCTTGCCCCGATTCTCCTATATCAATTACAGCCTTACGCTCGCTCGGTACCTTCTCTTAGTTCGATTTGGTCACTTCCCTGCCTTTTTAAAAAATTCCAGAACTGCATCTTTTAATAAAAGAAATGATTCTATTTGTGCAATTACAAATAAAAAACTCCACAAACTGGGCACCATTCAAAAATGATGAATATAATAAATTGATTTCATTTTGGATTGACCAATAGGAGTGAAATAATGGGAGCAGTTAATGGAAAGGCATTAATTGACCGTTTGGACCAATTGAAAAGCGAAATATGGTTCGATGGAGAAATGATTACTGGCAAGCTTTCAGAGCATCCTGCGTTTAAGGGTATTCTAAAGACAAAAGCATCTTTGTATGACCTGCAACTGGATCCCAGTCTTGCAAATGAATTAACGTTTATTTCACCTGATACCAATAAACCAACAGGTCTTTCATATTTAAAGCCTAAAACAAAAGAAGATATTGTGAAGAGAAGAAAAATGATGGAACATTGGGCAAGACAGACCAAAGGGATGATGGGGAGAAGTCCAGATTATATCAACTCGGTTATCATGGCTTTTGCTTCTTCTGCTTCATTTTTAAAAGGAAAAGAAAAGTGTTTCCCCGAGAACATTCAATCTGTTTATGAATCAGCCATGAGTAAAGACCTAACATTCACTCACACATTTGTAACCCCTCAAGTGAACCGTTCTTTATTTAATTATAATACCTCAAAGGAACCAATTGCAGCCAAAGTCATTGATCACAACGAGCAAGGGTTAGTCATAAAAGGTGCACGTCTACTAGCTACCCAAGGAGGTTTAACGGATGAAGTCCTCGTCTTTAGTACCCCAAATTTTTTCTTGGAAGAGGATGAAGCATATGCTTTCTCGATTCCATCCGATACGCCAGGGTTAAAATTTATCTGCAGGGAATCTTTTGTGGGTGGCGATTCCACTTTTAATCACCCACTTAGTTCACGATTCGAAGAAATGGATTCTCTTGTTGTCTTTGATGATGTTTTAGTCCCTTGGAACCGCGTATTCTATTATGGAAATATTGAAGCATCGGTCAACTTCCTATTAAAAAGTTCCTTTCATTGTTTTGCATTACATCAAACCATAACCAGACAAATTGTTAAATCCGAATTTATGTTAGGGATTGCTCAACTTCTTGTGGAGACCATTGATGTAGGAGAATATCAACATATTCATGAAAAAATATCAGAATTTATCATTGGACTTGAAACCATGAAGGCTCTTCTTGAGAAATCTGAGCAAAACAGCGAATTAGATGAATTCGGTACAATGCGTCCACACCTACCTCCTCTTCAAATTGCCAGTAATATTTTTCCTAACATATATCCACGATTTTGTGAAATCATCCAAATAATTGGTGCTAGCGGTATGGTGACTTTGCCCACTGAAAAAGCAATTAATTCTTCAATTGGCTCTAATATTAACCATTATCTTCAAGGTTCAGACAGAACTGCCGAAGAGCGTATAAAGATATTCCGGTTGGCTTGGGATTTGACGATGAGTTCATTCGGCACCAGACAAATTCAATACGAACGGTACTTTTTTGGAGATCCTATACGTATGTCTAGTACCTTATACAACACGTATCCAAAGGCGCAATACGTGAAAAATGTCTGTGAATTTCTAGATATAAATAGTGAAGGAACCTGTTAAATGTCGAGGAGAGTTTTGAGCTATTAAGTACGTTTTTTGAAACATCATAGAAAAGACCAACAAATCATTTTACAATTTGTTGGTCTTTTCTATTACTTACTTATACTTTGTTCGAACGTTAGCTATTCATTCACTCATTAATGGATGATCATCAGCATCATATTCTTTGTCTTTCCACTGCATGTCATTGTCTTCTTGGAATACCTCTTCGAAAAACTGACTTGCTGATTGAGCGAGCAGTTTATAGTATTGCTCGAACAAGAGTGCAGCATGATGTCCATTCCAAATTTCGGGTAGCAATTCTTTCGGTAATCCTGGATCCGCAAAAAGGAATTTGCGGTATTCATGCACGAGCTTCGTCCGTTCAACAAAACATTCCGCATCTGTCATTTGACCTTTATTCATCATGCTTTGATGAACAATGAATTGCTTGCTATAAGTCTCAATAAACTCTTGATATTTAGTTTCTATCTCTTGAAGAGGCCAGCTTTTTTCGACGAGTGATTTGTCTGCTTGAGGTCCTTTATATGAAGAGATGAAGAAATCAGCATAAGGTTGAATTTCGTACTTTTCAATAAGCAAGTTTACTTCTTTTTCAAGATTGTTTGGTGAAATCCAGCAACCATTTGAAAAGCTACCAAAGCCACTCCATAAAAGTTCTTTACGAAGTTCATCGCGAATTTGTCTTTTCTCTTCAGGAATTGTATACATCAGCATACGCCATTTTCCGTCCCAATCGTCTGGTGTTAACTTGAAAATGCGGACTGCAGCTTCCTCCATACGGGCTTCGCCACGTGGAGTTAAAAAGTAATAACTTTTATTGCCCTTTTTTTCAGACTCAATCCATCCTTGCTTCATCATTCGGGAAACCGCTACACGAACGGATTGTTCGTTATGCCCGAATTCCTTTAATAGGCGAATTAAACTGCCAATCCATATTTTATTTCCGTAATGTCTAATATAATCACCATATATTGTAAATATCATGGATTGTGTGTTTGCCAATTTATTTCACTCTTTCTTTTACACTCTTATACATATTTCAATTTCATATGCTGTATATCATTATATCGTTATATTAAGAAAATGAAAATTAATTCCCCGAGAATACCGGGCTCCTCTTTTCACTGAATGCGTTTAAGGCTTCCATACGATCAGAAGTGGGAATAACCAATTCATATGCTTTTGATTCAATAGCCAGTCCAGTTTGTAAGTCCGTGTTCATGCCGTTTGTAATGGCATATTTCGCCTGTTTAATCGCAACGGGTCCATTTTTCATCATGTCGTAAGCAAGCTGTTCGCATGTTTCAAGCAACTGTTCTTTCTTCACCACTTTTAATACGATGCCAAGGTTAACACCTTCTTGTGCTGAGAACTTTCTTGCGGTAAATATCAGTTCTTTCGCTTTCATTTCTCCAACAAGTCTTGGGAGACGTTGAGTTCCTCCTGCTCCAGGTATGATTGCCCAGCTCGTTTCAGTCAAACCCATCTGTACATCTTGTGCGGCAATCGAAAAATCACATGCAATCATCAATTCAAATCCACCACCGAACGCATAGCCATTCACAGCAGCAATCGTCGGTTGAGGTAGATTTGCGATGCTGTTAAATACATCGCGGATGGCTTTCACATTTCTCCGCACTTCCGATTCTGTCAATGTTTTACGTTCTTTTAAATCCGCTCCAGCACTGAATGCTTTCTCTCCTGCTCCTGTAAAAATGACAACCCGCACATCTGGATCTAGAGAAATTGAATCTGTTACTGACTGTAATTCCTGAAGTGTTTCGAAATTAAAGCAATTCAAAGCTTGTTCTCTGTTTATCGTGACATAAGCAATATGATTGTTTTTACTATATAGAATCGATGCCATATGTTCTCTCCTTCATTAAAAGCTGTCCAACTACTGCAATAATTCATTTAAAGAATCATTTCTGGAGGGACAGCCATATTTATAATTCTATTCCGTTACATTTTCAATAATAGTAGCGATACCTTGCCCTACTCCTATACACATAGTTGCCAAACCATATTGAACGTTCTGCTTTTTCATTTCATATAAAAGAGTGGTCAATATTCGTGCTCCACTTGCACCGAGTGGATGCCCAAAAGCGATAGCTCCGCCATTGACATTCACTTTTTTATCATCCAATTCCAATTGTCGTATACATTCAAGAGATTGTGAGGCAAACGCTTCATTTAGTTCAACCAGACCGATATCCGTTATAGTCATCCCTGTTCGAGCCAAAACTTTTTTAGAAGCGTAAATTGGACCGAGGCCCATCACATTTGGTTCAAGACCCGCTGTAGCCCCTGCCACATATTTAGCCAGAGGTTGCAAGTTCAATTCCTTCGCTTTTTCTGCACTCATCAGCAACAAAGCTGACGCACCGTCATTGACACCTGATGCATTCCCGGCCGTAACTGTGCCATCTTTAAAGATTGGTTTCAGCTGTTTGAGTTTCTCCAAAGTAGTATCAGGTCGAGGATGTTCATCCTGATCCACTACTACTTTATTCCCTTTTCGGTCCATATAAACAACTGGCACAATTTCATCCGCAAACCGGTTTTCGTCCAACGCTTTTTTCGCACGTCGTTGACTTTCATAAGCAAACAGATCCTGACTTTCACGCGAAATATTGTACTGTCGTGCTACATTTTCAGCTGTTTCAGGCATAGAATCCGTACCGTACATTTCTTTTAGCTTGCTGTTTGTAAAACGCCAGCCAATTGTTGTATCCATCATTTCCATGTTTCCTCTAGGAAACGCTTGAGATGGTTTAGCCATGACTAACGGTGCACGTGTCATGCTTTCCGTTCCGCCAGCAATGTAAATATCCCCGTCACCGACTGCAATAGCCCTTGCCGCATACATAACTGCATCAAGTCCTGAACCACATAGGCGGTTAATAGTTGTACCAGCCACTTCAACCGGCAGTCCCGCCAGCAATGCGGACATACGGGCCACGTTGCGGTTATCTTCTCCTGCCTGATTGGCATTCCCTAACACCACTTCTTCGATTTCTGAAGCGACTATAGCTGGATTTCGTTCAATAAGTGCCTTGATCACGACCGCACCTAAATCATCCGGGCGTACATCTTTTAACGCACCGTTGTATCTACCGATAGGTGTTCTAACAGCATCTACTATAAGGACTTCTCTCATTTCTTGACCCACTCTTCTTCTATTGTATAGTCATATACACCTTTGCCCGTTTTTCGACCAAGACGGCCTGCTTTGACATATTGTTCGAGTAGAGGCGCTGGGCGGTACTTCTCCCCTAGTTTTGAATGTAAATAGTTTAAGTTGTTAAGGCGTGTGTCGAGTCCCACTAAATCTACTAGTTCGAATGGACCCATAGGATAGTTCAAACCAAGTTTTATCGCTTTATCTATTTCTTCAGGAGTACCAAGTCCTTCTTGTAGCATAAAAAATGCTTCGTTGCCTACGAGGGCACTGATTCTGCTGGTCACAAAACCAGGGAATTCATTGATGACGACCGTCTCTTTCCCCATTTTCACTGCTACTTCTTTGATTACTTCGGCAGTTTCGTCGCTCGTTTCCAAGCCGCGGACAATTTCCACAAGTGGCATTTTATGTACAGGATTGAAAAAATGCATTGCGATTGTTCTTTCAGGACGTTTTGCAAAAGAAGCAATTTCTGTCGGACTCATCGTTGATGTATTTGTTGCAAAATAACAATGAGCAGATGCATGTTCTTCCATTGTTTCAAACACTCGTTTTTTTATGTCCAGTTCTTCAGGGACAGCTTCTATTATTAAATCAGCATTACCAGCTGCTTCGGATAACTCTTGGATAAAGCTTAATTTACTTAGGGCTTGCGTAGCCTGATCAGAAGAGATTTTACCGATGGATACACCTTTTTTGAACATGCGTTCAATTTCTTGTCTTGCATTTTCCAAGGCCGTTTCATGTATGTCGACTACCGTTACATTAAAACCACCAACTGCGCCAACATAAGCAATTCCTCTGCCCATTAATCCTGAACCGACGACAACAATTTGGTTAATCACGTAATATTCCTCCTTTTGAGGTGAAAGAATACGGACAGGGGGTTGGATAACTCCCTGTCCGTCATTTATAGATTATTATACGAGTCAGAAAGTAAAAGTTTATCTACCTTCGTTTTAAATTATCTATGTCTATCTACAAGCGACAACCCCTCAGTTGAAAGGGAACCATAAAGCGCTAATATATCGCTTCCTGCTTTTCTTATAGACCGAACGGATTCAAAGGACGACTTCCGTAGTAGGATAAAATACTTTTCGTTTCTGTATAAAGATCCAGGGTTTCGATGCATAATTCTCGCCCGAATCCAGATTGCTTATACCCTCCGAAAGGTGTTCCAGGGAATGCGGAAAACGGGCAATTGACCATAACGATTCCCGCTTGAATCTGATTGGCAACGCGTGTCGCACGAGCCCCATCTTTTGACCAGACGGCTGAACCTAATCCGAATTCTGTATCGTTAGCTAGTCGGATTGCTTCTTTTTCATCTTTAAATTTCATGACCACAACGACCGGTCCGAAAATTTCATCTGTTACTGCTTTCATGTCGTGAGTGACGTTAGCTATGATTGTCGGTTCATACCAGAACCCATTTTCATATCCTTCAGGTTTTGCAACGTTACCACCAACCAAAATTTCAGCCCCATCTTTTTTCGCGGATTGGACATACCCATCAATCGTGTCTAGTTGACCTTGATCAATAATAGCTCCAACATGTGTACCTTTATCCAATGGATTGCCCATCTGTAATTTATTTGCTTTTTCAACAAATTTGCTCATAAATTCATCGTAAATATCTTCATGGACGTAAAGACGGGATCGTGCCTCGCATGACTGGCCTGAATTATAGAAGATCCCAAATAATGAACCATCGACTGCCGCATCAATATCTGCATCTTCGAATACTAGACTTGGTGATTTTCCACCAAGCTCCAGTGTCACACGTTTTAATGTGTCAGAAGCTTTGCCCATAATGTCTTTTCCGATTGGTGTAGAACCGGTAAATGCAACTTTATTCACTCGTGGATGCTCCACTAAGAAGTTTCCGACTTCCGCTCCTGAACCTGGAATCACGTTCACTACACCAGCAGGAACGCCTGCTTCAAGACAAATCTCTCCCAGGATAATTGCCGTAAGCGGAGTAAGTGATGCGGGTTTAACAATTACTGAACATCCTACAGCAATCGCAGGAGCGATTTTCCATGCCGCCATCATTAATGGATAGTTCCAAGGAATAATTTGTGCACAAACGCCAACAGGTTCTTTCTCCGTATAGTTGTGGAATTGTCCCGGTACATTGTTGACAGTTCCACGATGCCCGACGATTGCGCCAGCATAAAACTCGAAATCTTCGATTGCTTGCGACACTTGACCTTGTGCTGCGTGAAGTGATTTACCCGTATCCAGTATTTCAAGTTCCACTAAATCATTGAAACGAGAACGCATGATAGCAGCAATTTTATTCAATACTTGTGCACGTCGCCCAACAGGGAATAGCTTCCATTTCCCGTGATCGAAAGCATTGCGTGCCGCTTCAACGGCCTTTTCAGCATCTTCTTTAGAAGCTTTCGCCACTTCCGCTATCAGTTCACCAGTTGCTGGATTAAATGTTTGGATCGTATCGCCAGTGCTGCTCTTCACTTTTTCACCATTAATAATTAAATGATAAAAATCACGTTTCATCGATTCTTGTTCAAGTTCGTTTTCTCGGATTGTAGCCATGTGATAATCCCCCTATTGTCCTGAAAAGACAGGTTTTCGTTTTTCCATAAATGATTTAACGCCTTCGCGATGATCGTTTGTAAGACCTGCTATCCGCTGACCTTGAGCTTCATGTTCCAAATAATCTTCAAAGCTGTTTTCCGAGACCGCCTTCAAATAACGTTTGATCAAACCGATTGCTTTCGTCGGTAAAGAAGCAATGCGTTTTGCAAAAGCGGATACGTCCTCTTCCCAGCTTTCTGCCGAAATAAGTTGTGTAGCCAGTCCCATATTAAGAGCATCTTCAGCTTTCACTTTTTCACCCAATATCGAAAGTTCTAAAGCCTTCGCTTCCCCCACTAGGCGTGTTAAATAATACAGATTTCCTGAGTCTGGAATGAGACCGACATGAATAAATGCATTGATAAAACTTGCACGTTCCGATACCAGTCTGAAATCGCAAGCAAGTGCAAGACTGAATCCTGCTCCCGCCGCTACCCCATTTACAGCAGCAATAATTGGTTTTTCACACTGTCTGATTTGCTTGATCATGGGACCGTAGTGGTCACGTAATACTTGGCCGTGATCCATCTTTTCATCGACTTCCGATAAATCTTGTCCAGAACAAAATGCCCGCCCCTCGCCCGTAATAACGATGCAACGAACTTGTTCATCATTGGATGCAGCTTTGAAAGCTTCTTTTACTTCCCGATTCATTTGAGCGACGAATGCATTCAAACTGTCAGGTCTATTTAAGTAGAGCCATGCAATACCGTCTTTGACGTCGTAACGGATCGTCTCAAACATCCAACACACTCCTTACTTCCCTTTATAATCCGGTTTTCTTTTTTCAATAAAAGCATTCATGCCTTCTTTTTGGTCCTGAGTTGAAAACAGTAAATAGAAGTTTTTACGTTCATACTGCATTCCTTCTAATAAAGAAGTATCAACTGCCTTGTTTACCGAATCTTTAATTAGACGCAAGGAAAGAGGCGGTTGCTTGGCAAGTCGGTTTGCGAACTTCATACACTCTTCCATCAGAAGTTCCGGTGCGACAATTTTATTAATCACTCCATATTTAAGTGCTGCTTCCGCAGAAATACGCTCACCTGTCCATAGCCACTCTAAAGCTTTCGTGCGTCCGGCAAGTTTCGTCAAGCGCTGCGTTCCACCTGCGCCAGGCATGACACCAAGGCCGACTTCCGGGAATGAGAACTCTGTTCCACTTGCTGTAATCAGAATATCGCAACACAGCGCTAGTTCGAATCCTCCACCAAAAACAAATCCTTTTACGGCACCGATGATAGGCTTTTTAATCAGAGCCAACCGATCCCAATCAGCAAATTGATTCAGGAGTTCCAGGCTGATTGAATCATCATTTGTCATTTCATCAATGTCAGCTCCAGCTGAGAACGCCCTGCCCTTACCTGTCAACACGATGACTCGTACTTGATCATCCCGATCGAAACCTTCCATCGCCTCGACCAGTTCCCTCACCATTTTTCGGTTTAGGGAATTCAACTGACGGGGACGATTCAGTTCGATTAACGCCACGCTGCCTTCAAGTGAAGTTTCAATTAACTCATACGCGTTCATTACGCATCTTCACCAATCATCAACGTTACTAAATTCCCTGCAAACCCCATCAGGTCTTTACCAGATGCTTTTCCTTCAGCAGAACGCATTCCTTGCTGCATTGATTCCATGTCATCGTAAATCATTTCGCACATAAGGTAATACTTACTTTCTCCACCCATTGGAGAACCAGTAAATTTTGTTACTTTCATTTCACGCAGACCAGGAATTTTTGCTGTCAACGGTCCATGAACGTTGAAATAATGATCATCGAAAGCCTCTTTATTTTCAGGGTGTTTGTATAATGCGATTAATTTAGCCATTATTTTCTCCTCACTTTACATGTTGGTAGAGACCGGTTTCATGGCCTCAAATACGTTTTTACAACTCTTGCAATATAGGATGCTACGACATGCGGTCGGTCCAAAGATATTGTCCATCGTTACGTAGGTGGACCCACAATAAGCGCAGTCCACATGCCAGCTTCCGTCTTCTTTAAAATGACGCGGAGGTGGTGCAATTCCAAACGCCCTCAAATTTTGGTGACCTTTTTCCGTAATGCGATCGGAGGTCCAAGGTGGATGAAAGGTAAATTCCACTTCAATCTCTGTAACTTCCGGTAATTCTTTTATTGCATTGATTGTATTTTTCTTGATAATTTCAAGTGCGGGACAACCTAGGAAGGTTGGCAGAAGTACAACTTTCACATGAGTTCCATTCGTCGTAACTTCACCAATCATGCCGAGATCAAAGATGCTGACTGTGTCTATTTCAGGATCTTTCACATTCAGCAATGCTTCGTACACTCTCTCGACCGTTAGTTCTGTTAATGCAGTCATGTTGTCTCCTCCTTTCCCAAGCCCGATTACCAGACCGCTGCAGATTCGAATTTGTAAACTTCTGAAAGAGTGGTTAACCCTTCCTCCAGATCATTTGTATGTTCACCATTTCTTCCGTTTTTGACTGGTTGATCTGGAATTTTAGGCATTTGCACTTGTAATGAAGTCAACAAAGGCTCGATGTTCATTTTCCATTTTTCTTGCAATGCTTCTTCGCTACCGATTAGCCCATTACTTTCAATCGCTTCCTTTTGGGTGCCATAAGAAAAAACATCTCCGAAATCAGCCACTACAAGGGCAATAGCTTCATTCATCTTCTTTTTAGCTACATCAGTGGAACTCATCAATTGTTTGAACCAGGTTTCCCAGTGCAATCGGTGATAATAAAGTTCCATCCTCACTTTTACAGCTACTTCAGCCAGTGGCTTATAGGAGCTCTCACATAAAGAATCGATCTTCACCTTTTTGGCCTGAGTATAGAAATAACTTCTTGTCACGGCGTACGCCCAGTCGTAGTGGGGAGTTTCCAAATAGTATCCGCTACCGTTTACCCGCTCGGTTAAAATACTGTTTCTCCTATCCGAAGCAGGGCGGCTATGAGCGAGGTCATCTGCATTTCCAGCACCTAGATTTTCTAGAAGGGTATAATACATCGCAGCATGCCCCATCGTGTCCTGACTGATGGAAGAGTAAGCAATGTCCGCTTCAATATGAGGAGCGAGACCTAGCCATTCAGAGCCACGGAACGAGTACATGAAATCATCGTCTGCTAACTGGAATAATAAATTCTTTACCGCATCTGTATATTCAGGACTCATCACAGAATCATTCATTTTCTCTCGCCTCCCCATGACAGGATTTCTTTTTCGTCCAACATTTCCTGTTCATATTGACGCCATTTCTTTTTCAAGTATCCGTATCCTTTTGTCGTTCGGTACTCTTTATTTTCAAGTCGGCCAAGCGTCAATTTTTCTTCGGCATTCATTCGTTTGATATGTTTGCGATTGACAATCCAAATGTCGGCAACTGGTTCACGGCGCATAAAGTTTTCCTGTGCCATAATGAGCGCCATTTCTTCATTCGGAGCCAGTAAGCTGAATTGGTGCTGAAATGCAGAACTTGGCGTCCGTTTACTGAAAATTTCATATTCGTGATAAAAGGTTTTTTCGTTGCTCACTTCCCCTGACTCCTCTCTTTAACTTATATTTGCGCTGAGTGCATCACGGACCCAAGAATTATATTCATAAGAATGCCGACGTAAATTCAGTCTCGCTTCCGAACGTTGTCCCTGATTTTTAATGATTTTTTTGAATTCATTCCAATCTGGCTGCTGATAGGTCCATAAATTGCTATCTTTGTCGTAACGAAGTGTTGGATCAGGTATGGTCAATCCCAATGAAATTATTCGAGGTATATATTTATCAAAGAAAATCTGTCTGAACTCTTCATTTGTTTTAGTCCGGATTTTATATTTGATCGTCAAGTCTTGTTTGGATGAACCCGTCGTTTCTTTACTGGCTGGACCAAAGAACATAAGAAGAGGTTCCCACCATCTATTCAATGCCTCCTGAATCATAGCCTTTTGTTGATCAGTTCCTTCTGCTAACGCCATGATTATTGATTCACCGTGCTGTGCATGGAAAACTTCTTCTGCGCAAATTCGTTGAAGTGCTCTGGCGTAAGGACCGTACGAAGCCTTCAGCATATCTGTCTGTGTGATAATCGCCGCTCCGTCAACTAACCATCCGATAATTCCTGCATCTGCCCACGTTTTCGTTTCCATATGGAACACATTATGGAATTTTAAATCTCCATTAAATAAATCCTGCATTAAATCTGCACGGTTTTTGTTATAAGGTTTTAACAAGTCTTCAGTTACCCGAAGAAGGAGTTGGCCATGACCCATTTCATCCTGAACTTTTGCCATAATGCCAAGTTTTCTATAAAGTGAAGGCGCTTTAGGAACCCATTCTTTCTCTGGTAGAGCCCCCATAATTTCACTCATCCCATGCATTGAAATCAATTTGATTAATGTCTGTCTGTAATCTTCAGGCATCCAATCATCCGCTTCGATTTTTTCTCCAGCTTCAATACGCTGCATAAAGTTCGTTAACTGATTATCTTCAGAGATCGTGTTAAAACTAGCCATTCCAACTCCTCCTTTGTTTAATATATGTGTTTGTATTCTTTGACATAACAATTACATTACGGATATATGAACACTCGTTATGTATAAGGTTTTTATTCCGCTCTTTAGTTGGAATATTGTAGGTATAATCGCAGCAACATAGAAAAATGCCCTATTTCCTAAATGTCATGTTGAATTAAGACAATGAAATCTTTAGCCAATTTAACGGTAGAATTCATCATCATAATTAACATAACAATTTATCAACGATATAAACATATTTTGTAATATGTTTATAGATTAATAGGGCGTAACAGAGAAGTCAACAAAAATCTCTGAAAATTCCAATTAATAAAGAGCTTAAATTTTAAGCAAACAAAAACCCGAAGGTCAGGCAGAATCCTGATCTTCGGGTTTTATAAATGTCTTTAAAGTTCTTTATCTTCAATCGAGTTTAACCATTGTTCAATCGGACCGATGACCGATTCAACGCAACCATCGTCAAACGGGGAAATCAAGTTGGCTTCTTTTACAAGGCCAGTAAACGATAGACTTCCTCCAATTTTACAAAGATGTACGTAATCAGCCCAAGCTTGATCACGGTCTTCCATCGTACGTTTAAAGAACTGGAATGCACAGATTTGAGCTAATGTATAGTCTATATAATAGAAAGGACTTTGATAGATATGACCTTGACGCTGCCAGAACCCACCTCTGTTTAAATAATCATTGCCGTCATAATCACGGTGCGGTAAATATTTTTGCTCGAGTTCACGCCAAGCTTTTTTGCGTTCAGCTGGCGATGCTTCAGGATTTTCATAAACAAAATGTTGGAATTCATCCACAGCCACTCCATATGGTAAGAATTCAAGTGCTCCGCTTAGATGGGAGAATTTATACTTGTCTGTATCTTCCTTGAAGAAATTCTCCATCCATGGCCAAGTAATGAACTCCATGCTCATCGAGTGAATTTCACATGCTTCGTATGTCGGCCAGTTGTATTCAGGAATTTCAAAATGACGACTTGAATACACTTGGAACGCATGTCCAGCTTCATGTGTCAAAACATCGATATCTCCAGAAGTGCCATTGAAGTTAGAAAAGATGAAAGGTGCTTTGTACTCCTCAATATATGAACAATACCCACCACTTGCTTTCCCTTTTTTCGCAACAAGATCCATCAAGTTGTTATCAATCATGAAATCAAAGAATTCACTTGTTTCCGGGGACAACTCATCATACATCTTCTTACCACCTTCAATGATCCATTCAGGAGAACCCTTCGGTGTGGCATTTCCAGTTTTGTAATTGATTGATTCATCATAGTATTTAAATTCATCAACCCCAATACGTGCCTGTTGACGTTCTTTTAATTTGCCTGCTAAAGGAACAATAAAGTCTTTGACTTGATCCCTGAAGTTCTTCACCATGCTCGCGTCATAATCTGTACGGATCATGCGATAATAACCCAGTTCCACAAAGTTTTTATAACCTAAAGTACGGGCAATTTCTGTGCGGACTTTTACTAAATCATCATAAATACGGTCGAGTTGCTCTTCATTTTCAGCGAAAAAGCTGAAGAAAGCATCCTTCGCTCGCTTCCTCATATCACGGTCAGTTGATTCAGTAAATGGCTGCATTTGCGCCAGTGTGCGTTCTTCGTTTTCAAATTGAATTTTTGCAGATGCAATCAGTTGTTGGTATTCGGAAGACAGTTTGTTCTCTTTTTGCATCATCGGAATGACTTCTGAAGAAAAAGATTTGATTTGCGCATCCGCAATGGCAAATAATTGAGTGCCCCATTTTTCTTCCAGCTCTTTACGGAATGATGAGCTCACCAGAGCCTTATAATATTTTGTTACCAAATCATCTACTTTCGGGCTTAGTTCATCAAAGTAATCCTGTTCCGTTTTATAAAATTCATCAGTCGTATCAATGGAATTTCTGATATAAACAATATTCATCATCGTTCCAACCTGATTTCTTATATTGTTGATTAGCTTCATCGCATCACTTTGAGCTTCAACTGTGTCGGCAGTCGTAAACTGAACCAATGCTTCGTTAAACTTTTCTTCAATTTCCTCGAATACCGGTCGTGTATACGTGAAATCCTCGAATTTTGTAACCATTTAAAACCATCCCCTACTTATTTCAAATCGTAATCCGTCGATTGTGCAATCGTGTAATTACGTCTACTCATAAATAGTTTACTATTATTTCATTTATGACAACAAGAAAAATTATTTTATTATGAATGTTAGGGTAATTTACTCGGACCACTGGTTCTGTTGTTCTTCCGTAGCAACCAACTGTAAATCATCGGCAGAGATTGTTATGATTTGATAATCATTTTTCTCTGCATACTTCATAGCTAGTTCTTTCATAAACTTCGGGGAACCTTCATTCTCTTCATCATAAATGATGAGAAGACCGTCAGAATTCCTTATGATAAATTTATTCTTTTCGATAAATTGCCATGGTCCTTCATAAGGTTTTTTTGTCACACTTGTTTGAAAATCTGCGTTCGCACAAATCATTTGATACGTTTCTTTTTTAGTGTCATTCCAGTTCTTTTCTTGCTCAAGAAAAGGAGTAATGATGGCATATTTTAAATCTGGGAATGATTGTTTCAACTCAATAACCAACTGGGCAGCCCATGTTTCAACCCCTAATTGTCCACTGAGAATCACCCACTCCAAACCATCGTCAATCAGTCCGAGCAGACGATTTTCTAAAGCCTTCTTAATAAAACCTACGCCTGGATGTTTATCGTCAAAAACCCCAATTTCGTGCTGTTTATACCCTGTTATGACCAATCTTTTAATCAATTGAAACCCTCCGTGTCACTGACATATCTATGTATTAGTTTAGCATTTAATAGAAAGGACTGTTTAGCGAACGACTCTCGAGAATATAAAAATCCAGACTCTCAATTTTCGAGAGTCTGGATTCCATCGTTTATATTAAAAACATGGCGACAATTGTGGTAACAATGAGACCAATCGTTACAGGTAAAAGGTTTCTTCGTGCAAGTTCAAATGGATCGACACCACAGATGGCCGCAGCTGGAATAAGAGCCCATGGAACCAACGTACCGCCGCCAACCCATATTGCGGCGATTTGTCCAAGCGCGGTTAGAGTTGCGGCTCCAGCACCTATCGCAGTAGAAAAGATCGTGGCTACCGAGCCTACGAGAGAAATACCTGAAAACCCTGAGCCATCTAGTCCAGTTATGGCGCCAACAATCGTCAAAGTAACGGCACCAACTTCTTTACTTAACGGAACGAGTGAAGCAAGAGCCACCCCAAGGTCATTGACAATTCCGTGAGAAGTTTTAGGCAACAGCTCACCGATTATTTTATTAAATCCAGCATCGCCTAGATAGAAGAATGCGGCAATCGGAATGACTGCTCCAAATACTTTAAAACCGAATTGAAAACCTTCGATAAAGTAACTCGTTGCTTTTTCAAGACCTTTATTTTTATGGCTGACCATTGTAATGAATAAGAGGATAAATACAGATGTACCGCCTATCAAAGCCGTTGCATCGCCACCCTGCAAATTCAGGATGGACATTGCAATTACGTCAAGTACAAATAGTACGGGAATCAAGAGTGCAAAGAATCGTTTTTGTCCTGTAGATAGCAACGTTAATTGATGTTCTGTCGGTTCTGCTGATGGCGTGGTTGATAATCCTGTTGTTGCAGTTAATAGACCTGATTTCAAATCTCGTTTCAAGAAATAAAAAGCGGTAATAGTGGTAACGAGTCCCATTACAATAACTAGAGGAATACTAGCGCTGATGACGTCACCTACTGGAAGCCCTGCAGCATCCGCAGTCAGTTTAGGAGCCCCTTGAATGATGAAATCACCTGATAAAGCAATACCGTGTCCGAATAGATTCATGGCCATGGCGACCCCGAGTGCAGGCAAACCGACTCGGAGGGCGATTGGAAGCAAAACAGCCCCCATCAACGCTACAGCTGGCGACGGCCAGAAAAACCAAGATATGACCATCATTAAAATTCCGATGGTCCAGTAAGCAAGTGCTGGCGTTTTAATGAGTTTCGAAAACGGTGAAATCATCACATCATTGATTCCGGTCGTTGTTAAAACTTTACTCATTGCAACAATGATGGAAATAACGAGTATGGTCGGTAATAATTCTGTAATCGCGAAAATGAAACTGTTGAAAATACTACTGATTGAGCCGCTTAATGATCCGGTGGCTGTAATGGCAATTAGAAAAATACCAACGATACTTACAATGGTCGTATCACGTCTCATCACCATAAAGCCGATAATTAAAAAGATAAATACGACATAAATCCAATGCAACGCTGTTAGTTCAACACCCATTAGATTTCTTCTCCTTTCTTGCATCCTTTTGTTTGAAGACGGGTATCCCCACTTCAAGATGTTCTATAGGATATGTGCAGAAAGAAAAGTGGTTTGAGGAATGCCTAAGAATATAAATAAAAAAAGACACCGCGCTATTAACGGTGTGCAGATTGATGTGAAAATAGTTTTAATAAAAATAACAGAATTCCCATTTTTAAATTCGATCAAAGAAGGTGGTCGGCTATTTCTTTCGCTTTCCGCGGACGAAACGCCAGCCTCCTCGGCTCAGCCTGCGGGGTCTAGCTTGTTCCGTTTTTTCCGCAGGAGTCTTCAGAAATAGCCGACCACTTTCCTACTAAAAATTGAGAGCTAACCTTACAGTTAACAAGTTATCTTCAAAGGTACAAAAATAGAAATTAGTTCAGAAAGACAACGACGAAAGAATTAAATCAATAAAACAGGAAGATGAGTCTGAAATATTTAAAAACAATAAATTAATAGGATATTTATTTGCTATCGGTGCACAAGCAATAGTACAAAACGAATAAAGTTGTTATTTCACCTGAAAAAAGTAGTGTTTTCTAATGAAAACCTTGATATGAATAAAACAAAAAACTGCTAATTTAATTTCAAATTAGCAGTTTTTTTCGATTATTAGTGTAACCTTTGCACCACAAGTATGTCTGCAGTCTGAACACCATCCATCTTTTTGGATCGCTAAAAAAAGTACGATTAAAAATCAAAGTTATCTGGATCTGGACCTACTCGTTTATTTTCGTTTAGTGAAGAAATTTTCTCCATTTCTTCAGCTGACAGTTCAAAATCAAAAATAGATGCATTTTCAACAATACGATGTTCTTTAATTGATTTAGGAATGGTCACAACATCATTTTGAAGATCCCAACGTAAGATGATTTGAGCCACGGATTTACCATGAGCATCAGCAATTTCTTTTAATTTTTCATCTTCGAGTAATTGACCTTGCATAAGTGGCGACCAAGCTTCAAATTGAATATGGTTCTGTTGGCAAAACGCACGCAGGTCTTCTTGAGTCAATTTAGGGTGAAATTCAACTTGGTTGACCATTGGGACGATTGTTGCGTCTTTCATCACATCCTGCAGATGATGAATATGGAAGTTACTGACTCCGATTGCTTTTACGCGCTTTTCTGTATAAAGCGTTTCAAGTGCACGCCATGTGTCCTTATATTTCCCTTCTACTGGCCAGTGAATTAAGTAAAGATCTAGATATTCCAACCCTAATTTCTTCAGACTTGTTTCATAGGCTTCCAAAGTCGATTCATATCCGAAATCTGCATTCCACACTTTCGATGTGATAAATAATTCTTCACGTGAAATTCCGGCTTCTTTTATTCCTTGACGGATTCCTTCGCCCACACCTTCTTCATTTTGATAAACAGCTGCAGTGTCAATGCTGCGATAACCTTTTGAAATTGCAGTTTTCACTGCTTCGATTACTTCTGTTCCTTCTTCCACTTTAAAAACGCCTAAACCGAACCACGGCATTTTAACGCCATTATGTAAAGTTGTACAAGTTTGTAAATCGTTTTTCATATTAATAAATCCTCCTCTTTCTACATAAATTTACCCTTTCCCATTCTCTCGTTTTTTAATGAACACTTCAAATATTTAACCTTAGCCATTTTAGATTACACTCAATAATCTAAGGTTTCCTTAGTCTAGACTGCCCTTTGGCTATATTTGCAATATGCAACTTAAACAAATGGATTAAACTTGCATATTGCAACAGTAAAACAATATTTGTGCATTGCAATTAATTTAGAGTGAATATTGTTGCAATTATCAACTATTTGTCATAAGAAAAACCATTCCTCAATATGAAGGAATGGTTTCGATATTTACACTAAATCTTTACCGTATACAATTTCGTCTTCGTCCCTTACATCCACCGCATTAATAATATGTACAGATGTTCGTAAATACAGTTTTGCGGTTTCATCACTGGACTCCCATCTTTCATCCGGCATCATTTCAAAAGGTACCATACGGGTTTCTTTTGATTTGACTGATCCAACCATTTCAATTGTGTGTTTAGCCACACACTCTTCTGTTACGTCAAAATCACTATCTTCACGGTGCCCTTCTTTTCGCATTAATACTTCCAGTTTAATAAATTCAATTACCTGTTCGCTTTGACCACCATCAATATAAATTTTTCCCGATAGTGATTCTCCATGCGCAATTTCAGGTTTGTCGACAATCGTATCGACTTTCATGGTACCAATTCCGATTGTGGACAAAAACTTTTTCAACATCATTTCTTCCTCCCTGTCATTTCAAAACCATTACATCCATCTTATTATCATTTTATTCATACAATTTCTCAATCATAATGATGATTCAGTTCAGTTTCATGTCGATTATATCTACGCTTAAATAACTTATACATATGCGTGATTAACACTTTAAGTAAAGCATACCCTGGAATCCCTAAAATTACGCCAGGAACGCCAAACAATGAACCGGCCGTCAGTAGTACGAAAATTATTGTTATAGGATGTATATGTAGTGATTTACCCATAATCTGGGGAGAAATAAACTTCCCTTCCACTAATTGTACAACCGTCCATACAACAGCCAATTTTACTAGCATAAATGGTGCAGTTCCGATCGCGATAACAGCTGCCGGGGTAATCGCAATAATTGGCCCTAAATATGGCACGACACTTGTAATCATAGCCAGTACGCCTAAAAGTAATGCATAGTCCATTCCGATAATGAGAAATCCGATAAACACCATACATCCGATGCAAATGGCGACCAAAATTTGCCCTTGAATATAGGCGCTGATTTGTTTGTCTGCATCTTTCATTACTTGATGTGCATCTTCTCTCATCCGTGGGGGTAATAAGTTAAGAATATATTGCGGTAACTTTTCTCCGTCTTTCAACAAGTAAAACAAGATAAATGGAACTGTCACGATTGCCAATATTAAACCGGTAAGTGTGGAAATTACTTTTCCAATTCCATTTGCGACTCCTCCAACAGCATTCTGGAGGGTGTTCCCAATATTCTCTGGGAGTTGCTGCATGAGCTTTTCTACATCAAACTCCAGATTTAAATAATAACTTGAAAATATCGATGTCCGTAAAAACATATCCGCATCGATGACAAGTTTCTTGAAATATTGTGGGAAATCTTGAATCAAATTCGTTAACTGCGTTTTCAAAAACGGAAACACTAAAACGATTAATAAAGTAATAAGACCAATTAGTCCCAAGAAAATAATAAGAATGCCCCATATTTTCGGTATTTTCACCCGCATCAAAAGCTGTAACAATGGTCGAAACAGGTAATACCCGATGGTGGCTAAGATGACAGGCAAGACGACATTTGCCAGTAAGACTTGCATGGGGTAAAAAACAAAGGAAACAAGATCAAAGATAAATATAATCAAACCCAATAATAAGATTAATATCAATAAAAAAAGTGTATTCCTTCCCCCTAGAAATTGAATGAATCTAGTAGAAAAAAAAGAAGGTTTTTCTGGTTGCATCTCATGTCCCCACTTTCGAATACTCATAATCTTAAGAAAGATTAAGATATATCTAATTCTACAGGAAAATTGCGTTGATAATCAATTTATCAACGCAATCGCATCCCAAGGAATTCACTTAAAGCCTGCTTGTTTTCTTCAACATTTATTTCTATGACAGAACCTACCCCTGGATAGGAACCATAATCATAACTATGTTCAACAGGAATCGTCATGTTATTAATGTCTACTCCCCCACTAAAAGCAAGGTCTAGAACACGTTTGACTTCTTCGGTAGTTGAATAATCAGATTGGACATACCCTTGAATAGCCCCTGCAAATTTCGGGTAATTAACAGAATTTGAAGGACTCAGTACTTCATCTTTTAATGCTTCCATTACTTTTTGCTGCCTTGCAACTCGGCCGAAATCGCCTTCAGAATCCGCACGGAACCTTGCATATCCTAAGAGTTCTTTTCCATTTAACTGCTGAACACCAGGTTCAAGTGATACCCCTATTTTCTCTGACATTGCCTTTTCGACTTCTATTTCAACACCATTTGGTGCGACAATGTCAACGAGGGACTCAAAGCTTTTAAAATCTATGAGAGCATAATGATGGATTGGCACGCCGAACATACTTGAAATCGTATCTTTAACAAGTTGTACGCCATCCAGGTAGTAAGCTGTATTCAACTTATAGGATTTGTACCCTGGAATTTGAGCATAAATATCCCGCATGAATGATACGACATTTACTTCATCGGTTTCTTTATTCCACGAAACAAGCATCATCGTATCTGTGCGTGATTGTTCCTCTCCTCGAGTATCGACACCCAGGACTAAAATATTTTCAATGGCTGGGTTTTTCACATCGAGTGGATCACCTGTAAACTCGATGTTGTTTTTTTCTTTATGGGAAGCCAGCTCTTGACCAGCTTTGAATTGAACGACGGAATATATGGCGATTCCTATAAATGCTAAAAAAAGTAGAGTCATAAAAAATCGACCATACCGAAACTTTCTTTTCTTTCTCATGGAACGACGATTTGGAACTTGTTCTTCCAAAACGCTCCCCCCTTTCTTCACTTTCGTATAATAGAACGATATAGAACCAAAAAAGTTGCTTTTTTTATCTCCTCAATCATAGTTGTTGAGCCATGATGATGCAAGTGCTACAATACGGTTTATGCACGTTTGAGAGGGGTTTTATAAATGGAAAAAGCTACATTTGCAGGCGGATGTTTTTGGTGTATGGTCAAACCCTTTGATCAATGGGACGGAATAGAATCCGTAATATCCGGATATATGGGTGGACATGTCGAAAATCCTACCTATGAAGACGTTAAAAAAGGCGATTCCGGCCATTTGGAAGTCGTACAAATTCAATTTGATCCATCCATCTTTACATATGAACAACTACTTGAGATCTTCTGGCAGCAAATTGATCCGACAGATGATGGCGGTCAATTCCAAGATCGTGGAGATTCTTATAAAACTGCGATTTTTACACATTCCGATAAGCAAGTAGAATTGGCTAATATGTCGAAACAAGCACTTGCAAATAGTGGACGATTTTCTAAACCGATTGTAACTCCAATCCGTCCTGCGGAAACGTTTTATATCGCAGAAGATTATCACCAGGATTACTATAAAAAAGAACCGGATCATTATGCAGAAGATCGCGCAATGTCCGGACGTGATGAATTTATCCAAGAAAATTGGAAGAAGTAATTCGATTTCTAGCCTTGCCTTTGCAAGGCTATTTTATTTGCTTTGTTAACAATGCATTTGTTTATCGTTCAACAAGAGCTTTTACATTACCTTTATTTAAAAGGACTGTGACTACGAACATTCCCACAATTAAAGCGAGCATGACATAGTAAGTCATTTGATGTGTTCCACTCCAATCGTACAAAATCCCGATTGCTAAAGGGACAAGTCCTCCCATGATAAATCCGCCAGTTTGTACCATTGCCGTCCATGCATTTGCTTCAAAGGCATCCTTCGTTTCATCTAGAGGCAATAATAATGCAAGCGGGAACAATCCACCAAGAGTAAAGCCTAACAGGATAGAAGCTGGCCAGATCAGTGCAACATTTCCAGTCAACAACAGAACAATCCCGATGGTTCCAATAAAGAGAGAAGAATAGATCCAAAAAGAACGATTCGGAAATTTCTCAAGCAACAAAGGAATAAAAATGTTTGCGACAATTTGAGAGACGGTTAAAACACTGATTACGGATCCAGCTTCGATCACATTAAACCCTAATTCACTTGCAGCTGAAGCAAGCCATGTAGTTAATGAGAAAAATAATGAAGCCTGAAAACCAAAGAATAATAAAATGAGCCAAGCCCTAGAATTAGTCCACGGAGATCGGAATGAAGTTGCGACATGTTCCCTTTCAATTACGACCGTGGCTTCATTTTTTTCGGGTTTCATTGCAACGAACCAAACCAAGTATGCCAATAAAGCCAAGGCAGACCAGAATGCAAGTGCGTACTCCCATTCTTCGCCGATCCATACATATAAAACACCTGTTAAACCCGCACTCAGTGTTGCACCTGCACCCATCCCAAGTGAATATACGCCAATTGCGGAAGCTGTTCGGGTTGGGAATTTTTCTTTAATTAATGACGAAAGAATTGGTCCGATAATTGCAATAGCCACACCAATTACAAAAGCGGTAACTAAAAGAGATACGTAATCATTAAGCCATGCTCGAATCAAAGTAAGGAGACCGATTAAAACAATTAATAATGAAATCCCTCTCTTTTGTCCAAATTTATTGAGCCAATGAACAGCTAGTGGCGCAAATAATCCCATACAAATCACGGGAACCGCAGTTAATAAGCTGACTTCGCTATTTGTTAAATTCAAATCGTTTCGAATGGTATCCAACAAAGGACCAATCGAAGTCACCGCAGGTCGTAAATTTAAAGCAATCAAAAAGATAGCGATTAATAATGACGTCATTGATTTGTGGGAATTCATGCTCTCAGTCCTTCTATAAATAAAATTGTTCTATAATAAGTAATATCATATCAGACGTCAGACCACAACAATGTGATTATGCCCTTTAACATATGCAAACTTGTGTTCCCTTTCTGAAATTTGTACAATAAATTATGAAAGGATGACTTATTTTGAAACTAATTCAATGGAGTTATACGAAAAGATATCAAGTGAAGGCCATTTTTGATGAATTTCCAGATATGATTCTCATTTTCAGAACGATAGGTTCCTATTATTTTGTCTTTACTACAAAAGGATCCATCGTTAATCGATATCCGACAAGAAAAGATTATGTGGAAATGGAACTATTAATAAATGAAGAATTACAGACACTACCCGCGTATATTAATCGCAAGTCTTCACTCGAAATGAAATGGGTTGAAGCATGGCTACGAAAAAAAGAACTTCCACTTAACCAATTGGAAGTCCTTCCTTATAAAGAATAATTTTCTTCCGACCAAGTGATTTTGCTAAATATAGTGCTTGATCTGCATGTTTTAATATGCTTTCTCGTGATTGCAATGAAGTATATTCATAGACACCTGCTGAAAATGATAATCGGACTGAGTCCATTCGATATTTTAACAAATCATCTGTGCAGCAATCTTGCAAGGAAAGCAATTGTTGTCTTGTTTCCTGCCCGTTGCTATTATGGAAAAGAATAATAAATTCTTCCCCACCCCATCGAGCAACGATATTTGGTTCGCGAATTTGGGCTTTTAAGAGATTGGCAAACGTTTGAAGAGCAATGTCTCCAAATGTATGCCCATATCGATCATTGATGTTCTTAAAATGATCTAAATCCAAAATCGCTAAAGTGAAAGGTTGCCCATGCACTTTAAATCGCTTTTGGGCTTCCTTAATTTCATCGACCATTTTTCGCCGATTAAACAGTGTCGTTAAGTGATCGGTAATTGAAAGTTCTTTTACTTCCTCGACCAAACGTTCTAATTCCTCGTTGCGCTTATGTAGTAAATTTTCTATTTCTTTTCTCTCAGTAATATCGACATGAGTTCCTATCATGCGCTTGGCGTTTCCCCATCTATCTCTCTTTACAGCTTTTCCTCTATCCAAAATCCAACGGTAAGTTCCATCCGCGTGCAATAAACGGTGTTCAGATTCAAAAAGTTCTGTTTTATTTTGGAGATGTTCTTTTATCTCCAAATCCACTTTTGAGACGTCTTGAGGATGTATTCGTTTACGCCATTCACTGAATTCATTCGGCAACTCGTGTTCTTCATAACCGAGCATTTTCTTCCAATGTTTAGAAAAATAAACCTCATTGCTTTGTAAGTCCCAATCCCAGACTCCTTCCCTCGCACTATCAATCGCTGTCGCCCATCGATGTTCAAGGGATATATGCATATTAAGCTCATTTTGAATTTCAGTTTGGTCAAACAAATATGAAAATATCGAAGTTTCATTACCAGCTTGGTCCTGTTTTATGTATGTATAAGATTTAATAAATCGAATGTCTCCGTCTTTAGAATAAATCCGGTATGTGGATTCCCAGAATGGACTTTTGGAAGCGATGCGTTGTTTCATAATGATTTGAAACTTTTGACGATCTTCTTCAAAAATGATTGATAATAAAGGGATAGAGCCTGATATCATTTCTTCAGGCTCATACCCAAAAAATCTCTGTACATTCGGTGTTATATGTTTAACTTCCTGTTTTCCTTGATCCATAACCCAGTGCATAAAAATTACAGGTCCATTCCAAGTCATTTCCTGAAATGATGTTTCAAATACTTGTTCCATATTACCCATAATATACCACCTCACTCATGCATTAGTATAACTGAAACCATTAAATAAGGCTACTTAAAATGAGTTGTACCAATTATGAGCTTGTTGTACTTCTTCTATCGTTAATTGATGTCCGTTATTGTACCAATTATCCTCGACAGTTGCGCCTTTAGCACGCAATACATTAATTAATTCCTGTGTTTCATTTTTGGGAATGATGGGGTCATTTACTCCTGCACCTATAAATATTTGTGCATAATTTAATTCATGGACGGGTTGGTTCCGATAAGGCACCATTGCATGGAATAAAATTGAACGATCCATAATTTTTTTATGTTTCATCAATAAAGTAGCTGCAATATTGGCCCCGTTGGAATAACCGATTGCTGTCACGAGTTCACTTTTCGGCGCATAGTGCAAAAGAGCATCTTTTAAGAAAAGATAGAGTTGTTCAGCACGGAAAAACAAATCCTCCTCATCAAAAACACCTTCAGCTAGTCTTCTGAAGTATCGAGGCATGCCCCCTTCCATTACATTTCCACGAACTCCAAGTAAGGATGCAGTAGAATCAATATGTTTTCCTACATTAATCAAATCATGTTCGTTTCCACCTGTACCATGTAGTAAAATTAGGACTTTTTTTGGATCAGTTCCTTCAATGAAGATATGTTGATGTGTATCATTCATAAGTATCCCCTCCTTGAAATTATCATATCTTGAATTCGAGATATTTTCCACTATTAAAGTTTGAGCATTCTTGAAGGCATTCATGATATAATAGAAGCATTGTGAAAAATAAGGAGGTACAAGCATGATTGCTGTAAGTAATGTAAGTTTACGCTTCGGAGATCGCAAGCTTTTCGAAGACGTCAATATAAAATTCAACCCAGGTAACTGTTACGGATTAATCGGTGCAAACGGTGCTGGAAAATCTACATTTATTAAAATTTTATCAGGTGACATTGATACGCAAGAAGGTAATGTCATCATGAACCCGAACGAACGTATGGCTGTCCTAAAACAAAATCACTTTGAATATGAAGAGTATCCTGTTTTAGAAACAGTTATGATGGGCCATAAACGTTTGTATGAAGTAATGAACGAAAAGAACGCCATTTATATGAAAGAAGATTTCTCTGATGAAGACGGCATGCGTGCAGCTGAACTCGAAGGTGAATTTGCTGATATGAATGGATGGGAAGCGGAATCCGAAGCGGCTATCCTCCTTCAAGGTCTGGGAATTGGTGAAGAATTCCACACGAAAAAAATGGCTGATTTAACTGGTTCTGAAAAAGTGAAAGTGCTTTTGGCACAAGCTCTATTCGGCAAGCCAGACGTTCTTTTACTCGATGAGCCTACTAACCATCTGGACTTAAAAGCAATTCAATGGTTAGAAGAATTCCTGATTAACTTTGAAAACACAGTTATCGTTGTTTCCCATGACCGTCACTTCCTGAATAAAGTATGTACACATATTGCCGATCTTGATTTCGGTAAAATTCAAGTGTATGTCGGAAACTATGATTTCTGGTATGAATCAAGTCAATTAGCTCTTAAAATGTCACAGGACCAAAACAGCAAAAAAGAAGAAAAAATTAAAGAACTTCAAGCGTTCATTGCACGTTTCAGTGCGAATGCATCGAAGTCTAAACAAGCTACTTCCCGTAAAAAAATGTTGGATAAAATCGAATTGGACGATATCCGACCATCTTCTCGTAAATATCCATATGTAAACTTCCAAATGGGCCGTGACATCGGAAACGATGTATTATCAGTCCAAGGCATTACAATGGAACATGAAGGCCAAACATTATTTAAAAACATTCATTTCTCCGTAAATAAAGATGACAAAATCATCTTAATTGGAGATCCGATTGCCAAATCATCTTTACTACGTGTATTGGCTGAAGAAGTGCAACCTATTGAAGGTTCCATTCGTTGGGGTGTCACAACAACTCGTTCTTACTTCCCTATCGACTACAGTGAATACTTCACTGGAAAAGAAAATTCTTTAGTTGATTGGTTACGTCAATATTCACCAGATGACGAAAGTGAAACATTCTTACGTGGGTTCCTTGGACGCATGTTGTTCTCTGGCGAAGAAGTGAAGAAAAAACCAGCAGTACTATCAGGTGGAGAAAAAGTTCGTTGTATGCTTTCAAAAATGATGTTAGCCAATGCTAACGTTTTACTATTGGATGAACCGACTAACCACTTAGACTTGGAATCGATTCAAGCGTTGAATAACGGTTTGATTGCATTCAAAGGCGCTATGATTTTCACATCTCATGACCATCAGTTCATTCAAACGATTGCCAATCGTGTTATTGAAATTATGCCTGACGGATCAATCTTGGATAAACAATTATCATTTGATGAATTTTTGGAGTGGAAAGAAGCTCAAGGAATTAAATCATAATACAGATAAAGTGCGAAGGATTTCTCCTTCGCACTTTTTATTTTGAGGTTTTGATGAATCGACCAAGAAGAGAACGGGCAGGCAATTTACCGAGCAACCCATCACTGGTTTCCGAAATTTTCTTTAAGGCATCCAGTAACTTTTGATCTCCAACCCAGTGTTCTTCCAATATTTCAGGAGAGAATTTATTCAATAGCATATTTACTACAAACGTGGCTACGATGATGTCATCCATAAATCCACCTGGTCCAATCAAACCTTCGGGTATTACATCAATGGGTGCGATAAAATACAATATACCACTTCCGATTAATACTTTGCTTTTACCGTCAATCCGTTGATCCAACAAGGATTTAGTCAATAAATGAAACAAATCCGGTGCAAATAATAAATAAGGTGCAATTTTGCTTGCACTTCCGTGGGATTCTAAATAAGAAGTGATTTTCCCGCGTAATTTTTCATAAAAGTCATGTTGTTTTTGTGGTGTCGGCAGTTCCTGTTTTAGTTCATATTGCGTCATAATCATTCTCCTTCCATACCAGTTACTATACCAAAAAAACAGATTATTGAAACGTTTCGACACTTCTATTCGTCTACTGTATAAATGACTTGATTGGAGGTTTCTTTATGTCGCCATTCAGATATCTTGGTCTCTTAATGCTTTTGTTCCTATTTAGTGCTTGCGGACAAAATTCAGCAGATAAAATTCCTGCCGACACAGTAAATGCACCTCAAGATGAAGAAGCTCAAGAAGATGTTAAGGAAGAATCCCAAACTTCAATTGAAGAAAAGGTTGAACTTAAAAGTTTCTTTATGCGTGATGGAGCAGTTGCTAGTTATATAGGTGAAGGCAATGAATATGCCAGCTACCAAGCTCGCACACAATGGCATAACGATGATACGGTTTCAATCAATGAGGACAACGGAGGGACTACCGTAATCCGAACCTATCGAATTACTGATGACTCAATTGATTTAATAAAAGAACAAGGAGAATTTTATGAGCAATTTAATCCCACCAATGAAGATCTAAAGTCACTGCCGACCCTTTCAACATTCTTACAGTTGCCTTTGGAAAAAGGTACGACTTTTGATGAGTGGACATTGGTGAATGTTGAGCAAACTTTAGAAACACCATATGAAACTTTTAACCATGTGATTGTACTGGAAAAAACGGACGACAACGGAGCAATTCAGCGGAAATATTTAGTAAAAGGTTTTGGTGAGGTTAAAAGGGAATTTCTGATGAAGGAAAACGATGCAGAATTCATTGTGACTTCTATACTTGAGACAGTTGAATAAATCAAAAAAAGAAGAGGCAATCCGAAAACGGATGCCTCTTTTACATTGTAAGATTAGACTTTAGTTACGTTAGCAGCTTGTGGTCCGCGGTTGCCATCAACAACTTCGAACTCAACTTTTTGACCTTCATCCAGTGTTTTGAAGCCATCTCCTTGGATTGCTGAGAAATGAACGAATACATCGTTTTCTCCCTCAATTTCAATGAAACCGAAACCTTTTTCTGAGTTAAACCATTTTACTGTACCTTGTTTCATGAACAAAACCTCCAAAAAAATAAAGTTAACAATCTTGATTATTTCTTGTAAACCTAAAAAACCACATAGTCAACAGTCCCAGCAAACGCCGATCACTATCGAAATTATGTGAATTCAGGTCTCCGGTAAAACAATTTCAATTGTTAAGAATATTATATCATTTGCCCAACAACTGTCAATTTTATTCTTTGTATTTTCATAGTCTTTCATGTCACTTACAGCTGTTTAGGAATCCCGTTAATTAGCCATAAAACGCCATGATACGTTTGTAAATCATCGTCACATGCTTCGCAAAACTCTTGTTCATCTTCCGTCCAGAATGCCCAACATGCGCCTTTTTGACAAGCTTCATTTGGATAAGATTTCCTGAATTTTTCAAGCAGAGAAGTTAAATAAATACTTGCTTCCTTCTCGTTCGCAAATACTTGTTTTTCAACAATGGTCTCTTCCCAGCCACAAAACATCCACCAAGGTTCGTATCCAGCTTTCATATAGATGATTTCATTCATGATTATTCCATCCTTTTCTTTCAATCCTTATTCTCATTTTAGCAAACGATTTCCTGACGTCTAGTCATTCGCTCCTTTCTCTTTTCACCCTTTCATTCATCTATAAACATCTAAACAATTCGAAATGATTGATAACGGAATAAATTTGATATAAGTTTAGTCTTAATAAGGATGAAACCTTTTGTTGCCTCAACCGTAGTTATAATATAAGAACTCTTAAGGAGGGTTTCAACATGATCGATTTTAAATATTTTATGATTCGACAATTTCTCGGATTTCCCATATTTATAGGTAGCTGGATCGCATTTCAATCAGGGTTAAATATACCTTTCATGGTATCCGGCTTATTGGCAATTGGAACATACGCTGCATCCAACCAAGTAATGAAAGTCGTTCAATCAAGGTTGATTGTTTCCAAATATGGTTTGACCTTTGCTGAATACCGACATATCCGCATTCAGTTAAAAGAAGCACAGGCAAAACTTAAACAATTAAATGGATATTTCCTGAAAGTGCGCTCAATCAGAGCATTTAAACAGCTTTTTGAAATGAATCGTCTAGCTAAACGTATTTTTCAAATTGTTAAAACCAATCCGAAAAAATTTTATCAAGTCGAACCATTTTTTTATGCACATCTGGATACTGCGGTGGAACTCACTTCTAAGTATACCTTGCTAGTATCACAACCAATAAAAGCACCTGATGTTCAAATAGCCCTTCAAGATACTCGTGAAACTTTGTTGGAGCTAAATCAAGTGATGGAAAAAGACTTACGACAAGTATTGTCTTCGGACATTGAACACTTAAAAATGGAATTGGACTTCGCCAAAGTTTCAATGAAAAATCATGCGTCACCTTTACTTATGAAAGGAGAAACACCAGATGACACAAAATCAATCGGCTACTAACCAAACCAAAACTTTAGATGATTTACTGAATTCACCTTTTGATATGCAACCACAAAGAATGACACAAGACCCAATAAATGAGAAACTTCCTGTAAAAATCATGGATAGATTATCGGAAGAAGAAAAGCAAAAAGCACTCGCCCTTGCTTCTCAAATTCCTGCAGGTAATTATGAAGCCATTCTAACATATGGAGCCAATGCTCAAACGGAATTGTCTTCATTTTCTCATCAAATGCTGGATCACGTGCAAAAGAAAGATATTGGTCCTGTCGGCGATATTTTAAAAGACCTAATGGACAAGCTTGGTCAATTAAATCCTGAAGAATTATCCAATCAAAAAAAATCAGGAATTAAACGCTTATTCGGCAAAGTCTCCCGGTCTGTTCAGGAATTAATGACAAAATATCAAAAACTGAGCACTCAGATTGACCGTATTGGCATCCAACTGGAACATTCCAAACGTGGACTGATTGAAGATGTTCAGATGCTAGATAAATTGTATGAACAAAACAAAGCGTATTTCCAGGCATTAAATATTTATATTGCAGCCGCTGAAATCAAACGGGATGAAATTCTCAATGAAACCATCCCCTCCCTCCGTCAAAAAGCAGAGGCATCTTCAGATCAAATGGCCTATCAGGAAGTAAATGATATGGCGCAATTTTTAGACCGTCTTGAGAAACGTCTATACGATTTGCAGCTATCACGTCAAATCACGATTCAAAGCGCGCCACAAATTCGGATGATCCAACAAACGAATCAGACGTTAGCCGAGAAGATTCAATCATCCGTCATGACGTCTATTCCATTGTGGAAGAATCAAATTGCCATTGCATTGACACTTAACCGTCAAATGAAAGCTGTAGAGGCTCAAAAGCAAGTGACGAAAACAACAAATGATTTATTGTTAAAGAACTCTGAAATGCTGAAAATCAACAGTCTTGAAACCGCAAAAGAAAATGAGCGCGGAATTGTAGAAATTGAGACATTAAAGCAAACTCAGGAGAACTTACTTCAAACAATTGAAGAAACGCTTCGTATACAAGCAGATGGTCGCGTAAAACGTAAAGCAGCCGAAGTTGAGATCGCTCGTATGGAAGAACAATTAAAACAACGACTATTAATCGTTCATCAAGAACAAGAAAACCGTCCTCGTTAATGAGGACGGTTTTCTTACCTCTTAAATCCACCTTCAGAATGGATAATTTGGCCTGTAATCCAACTTGCGTCGTCACTTACAAGAAATTTTATGGCTTTTGCAACATCAATAGGCTCCCCTATCCTACCGAAAGGGAATTTATTTATTAACTCGCTTTTTATTTCCTCTGTCATCCATCCCGTATTGGTTGGACCTGGATTGATTGCATTGACAGTAATTCCTAAAGGTGCAAGTTCAGCTGCCATTGTAATAGTAAGAGCATCAACTGCACCTTTTGTTGTGGCATAAGCAAGTTCACCAGGCATGGGTCCTTGAAATTGTCCGGAAGTTAGATTGATTATCCTTCCTCCAGTTTTCTTCTTAAAGTTCTTGGCAAACTTGCTACTTAATAAAGTTGTGGCGCGAATATTAATCATATAGTGTTTATCCAATTCTTCTGCAGTTATGGAAGAGTAATCATTGTTCGTTGAGTAGGCAGCATTATTTATCAAAATATCTGGTTGACCCAAATCTTCTTCAATTCTCATAAAGAGCTGTTCAGGTGCATTTGGATGGCTCAAATCCAACTCCATACATGACACTTTTACACCTTTCTTCAATAACTCTTCCTTTAATTTCACTGGTTCTTCGATATTCATGCTCCAAGGCATTTTTTTATCATATTCTGTCCAATACGTAAAAAAGATATCATAACCTGCATCTGCAAGTTCTCGGAGAATAGCTGCTCCGATTCCTTGTAGTCGGCTTGCGCCTGTTACAATAGCTATTTTATTTTGTAATTGGTTCATAAGTACTTACCTCCGAAAATCGAGATTCGTTATAAATGATTCATTTTACAATCAGGAATAACATCCGACGTAACAGTCGTAATGTCTGTGTTGTAAACTCATCGACATTTCTCGCAGTTGCGGTTCTTGGACCGAACATCATTTTAAATAATTGTAATTGTTCTTCCACTGGTTGAGCCGTACTTAAATACAAATGGAGTATATGAATCCCTTTTTTCTCGGATTCAATGACTGCTTCTGCTGTATCGACAATGCCATTTGCAGCGTATCCATAAGCTGAAGGTTCCCCATCAGAAAACAGCAAAAGAAATTTATTCTTCTCAGGACGTTTATGAAGTCTTTCTGCCATCCAGCGAATCGCCAATCCGTCCCGATTATCTTCGTGTGCTTCCAGTGAAAGAATCTCTGCCGCATGATCTTTTATACCGTCTTCCACTTGATGACAAAATAAAAATGAATTCGGCTGTTCATGTTCAGAAGCTTCATAGGCATCTTCATAATAAGACACAATATCATGACGAATACCTAAATCCCTCAATACATCATGAAACAGCAGTACCGCTTTTTTCGTTTCATCCATCTTGTCAATCATGGACGCTGAGCTATCTACCAATAGTCCAAAAACCGCATCCAATGGCAACGAAGGATTATTTTTTTTATAAAAAGGTTTAGGACGTTGTTCTGTTAACAAAGAGGTCAAATTTGGCGTTAATCGACCTTTAGTTAAATTAGACCGTTTGTTTTCCATTTTCTGATCGATTCGTTTTCTCATTTCTTTTGTAAATGCTTTTACATATGGCTTTTGCTCTGCACGAATCGTTAAAATATTGTTTTTTAACGACGAAAACTCCTTAGGAACGATTCTTTTTTCCTCGATGGTTACGAATTGATGCTCGTCCCCGAATCGCTCACCGGAATGTTTTGTACTTTTCTTTTCGGATTTACCATTCATTTGGGCATCTTGTTTTGATTTCTTATTGGAATGAGAAGAACCGACACCTTCACTTTGAATTTCATTGGCATCGTCACCTTCTTCAAATCGCCCATTGTCTGTGTTCCCTTTGTTTCCTTTTGTTAAATCAAATTCCATATGTGGACCGGCTTGTTTCTCACTTTCACGGTGCCATGCTCTGAACATTTCTTCAATAGAATCCTGTATAGGTTGTTCATCTGAATTTTGCTGATCAATCTGATGCTGAGCTTTAGCTTCATAAGCCAGCAACAGTAAGTTTTCATGAATTGTCAGGAAAGTATGAGTTAAATCTTTTGTTAGCTCTTCTTCTAATGAATAAAGAATATCAAGACAGATTTTGCAACAGTCGGCTGTTGATTTTGCATCGTAAATAAATTGCCATTTCGAAAGAATTCTTTGGAAGTATCCGGGAATATCGTCATTTATTATGACGGTCTGTGAGCCTTTACGAAGTGACAAGTATAGATAATTAAACAAACTATCACTGATAAAACCTTTATTTAGATTTACATTCATTTGCTGTTCATGGTAAGTCGTATAGACATCTTCACGTACTGAAAATGCCTTGTCGGTTCCAGGACGTTCTTGTCGAATTAAGTTGGAAAGTCTAAATTCTTCTGCACTTAACGCAAGTTGCATCGCAAATTCTTTAAGTGGAAATTGCATAACTTCTTTCTTATACCGATTCCATGATGATAGGTTAAAATGACGCCAATAACCAGCAGTTAATAAATACAAATCAGACAATTGACCGTTCTGTTCAACCTCTGGATCCCGATGTTGCCAAAAATGGCTTATGGAAATAGCGCCTTCTTTCGGCCGGAATTCCATCAATTTGCGAACGGTCAATGTTAAATACGGAGTTCGGCTCAAAGCCCTTGCTAATTGTTCCAACTGAATCATTCTTTTTGCATTGATTGTTTCGTTATTGAATTGAATAAATCGGTTGACTGATGACATTTAACTCACCTCACTTAATCCAAGTATTCGCGAGTTCCATGACCAATTCTTTCTCACTTTCATCGTCCAGTTTTTCTGCAATGGCGTATCGGATTGCTCGAAGTGGATCAATGTGTTGAGCAAGTTCTGTTGCATCGAGCAGACTGCGAATCGAAGCGGCTTCTTCACTCAACAAACCATTTTGGACTTGAATAAACATATCTTCCGAGAGATGAAGCATGGTTTTAATAAGGTTCGGTGAAGCTTTTGGGTATTCGCGAACGAATAGTTCACGAAGAGGCTCGCCAGTCAAATACGGAATAGCAAAAGAAATAAAACGATTTTTTAACGCTTCATTTAATGGCGAAGTCCCGATATATCCTTCATTTATAGCTGCGATTACAGTGAAATCGTTATGCGCGTGCAAAACTTCTCCAGTGAAAGGATTTGTCAGCATACGTCGGTGATCCAGAACACTATGCAGGATTGGCAAAGTTTCAGGTTTCGCCATATTGATTTCATCGATATATAAAATATGACCGTATCTCATCGCTTGAATCACAGGTCCTTCAACAAAATCAATATTGGTTTGTCCGTTTTCCTGAACGAGTGTTTTAAAACCAAGAAGTGCCTCAGCGTCCAGATCAACCGAGCAATTGATACTGTGCATCGGTTGTGCGAAAAAGGATGAAATCGACTCAGCCAGTTTCGTCTTCCCTGACCCTGATGGTCCTTTAAGTAAGATGTTTTTTTGCAATACGACACTCAGTAATAAATCTTCCCATAAATGTGGCAATGGTGACATATATCCACCACGACCAATCAATGCTGAATGATCTTCTGAATGTGTTCGCTGTTTACGAGTAGATTGAGATTGTAATATTAGTGATTGTGTACTCAAATTGTTTTACCTCCTAAAAGAAGAACATATTGCTCCCCATTTTCTGAAATAGAGTCATTTTAGTGATTACAAACGGAATGATGAACAAATTTTCTTGGCACATGTTCTGTGAGCAAACAAAAAAGACATTCCTATATAATGATAAAAAGTTAATTGAAAAAAAGAAAAAACCGATGAAAGATTCATCGGTTATTCAAAATATTCCTTATAAAAGCCACCGATGTGACCAGTGTTATCAACAACAAAAATAAATTCTTCTGTTTCGTTTTTCACTTCATATGTTTTTCCTACAGTGAGCACATTCGATACAGAGAATTTTGCTGCGTTTGTATGAACGCAAGTGACTGTTTTAAGGGTAGGTGTCTCTTTCCAAACATTATGTAACATGATTCATCTCCTCTATTCTTACTCTCTCTAGTATAAGCAAGCGCTTGAGGATAATCAACAATATCATAATCCATCACAGTTCCAAAGCTTATTAACGGACAGCTAGATAGTGTTCGACTCCAGGTTGACAGAACTGCGCTCCAGGTAGACAGTTTTGCTTTTCAGGTAGACAGATATCAATTCCAGGTAGACAGAATCGCTCTCCAGGTTGTACAAAATCAGTTTTCTTGTTATAAATCGGTTGAACAACCTAGCTGATTCTTCCACCACTTCATAAAAAAGAATCAAAAAAGCAACTTCGCATACCAATGCGAAGCTGCAATCTATTTCTTAAGACTCTAACAGTAAGTCTTCTGGGTTTTCGATTAATTCTTTAACAGTTTTCAAGAATCCAACTGAGTCTTTTCCATCAATTACGCGGTGGTCATAAGATAGAGCCACGTACATCATCGGACGGATTTGAACTTCGTCACCGATTGCAACTGGACGTTTTTGGATAGTATGCATTCCAAGAATACCTACTTGAGTACCGTTCAAAATTGGTGTGGACATTAGGGAACCGAATACTCCACCATTTGTGATTGTGAATGATCCACCTGTCATATCAGAAATTTGAAGTTTTTTGTCGCGAGCTTTTTTAGCTAACTCGCCGATTGTCGCTTCAATTTCTGCGAAGTTTTTACGGTCAGTATCACGAACGATTGGTACAACCAAACCTTCTTCAGTTGAAACCGCAATACCTACATCATAGAACTGTTTCAATAGGATTTCATCCCCATCAAGCTCTGCGTTAACATATGGGTATTTTTTAAGTGCAGAAGTAACAGCTTTCGTGAAGAATGACATGAAGCCTAAACGAACATCATGATCTTCAAAGAATTTATCTTTTTTACGAGAACGTAAAGCCATAACGTTTGTCATATCGATTTCGTTGAATGTAGTCAACATCGCAGTTGATTGCTTAACTTCTAACAAACGGTTAGCGATTGTTTGACGACGACGAGACATTTTCTCGCGTTTCACACGGTCATCTGCTGCTTTTGGTGCAGGAGCTGCTTTTGGAGCCGCTGGTGCTGCAGGTGCTGCAGGCGCTTGTTTAGGAGCATTCGAATGTGCTTCAACGTCTTGAACGCGTACACGACCCATCGGATCAACAGTTGATACGGCTTGTAAATCAATTCCTTTTTCACGAGCAAGTTTGCGTGCAGCTGGGCTAGCGATTGTGCGCTCTGTAGAAGAAGATTCTTCTTTAGCAACAGGAGCCGGAGCCGCCGCTTGTTGTTTAGGAGCTGCTTCTACATCTTTTACTGGCGCGTCAGCTTCCGCAGGATCTGCTTCAACTGGGCTCTTCGTCGAGCTACCAGAAGCTTCACCAACAACAGCGATTACTTGCCCAACTTCAACTGTATCTCCTTCAGCAGCAAGTAGTTCTTGAACTACTCCTGCTTCTTCTGAAATGACTTCAACGTTTACTTTATCTGTTTCAAGTTCAACAATGAATTCACCTTTTTCAACTGTATCGCCCGGTTGTTTCAACCATTGTGCGATTGTTCCTTCTGTAATCGATTCTGCTAATTCGGGTACTTTAATTTCTGCCACTATATTTTCCTCCTCTAATCAATCGGTTTTAACGTGAAACCGCTTCTTCAATAATGCGGGATTGTTCAATTTTATGTGTTTCACCATCGCCCTCAGCTGGACTTGAACGTTTAACACGGCCAATATATCTGACACTCTTCGTTCCAGCTAAATCACGTAAATATGGATCAGCAAATGTCCAAGAACCCATATTTTGTGGCTCTTCCTGTACCCAAGCGATTTCTTTCGCATTTGGATAACGTTCTACAATTGCTTGAATTTTTTCAGATGGGAATGGATATAATTGTTCAACTTTAATTAAGTGAAGATGGTCGAAATCTTTGCCATCTTTTACTTTATCAGCTAAATCAATCGCCATCTTACCACTTGCTAGTAAAATTCTCTCCACTTTATCTGTTTGCTCGCCAAGACCTGGTTGTTCGAGAACAGTTTCAAACTGACCAGTTGTAAGGTCTTCAACTGCAGCCCCTACAAGAGGATGACGAAGCAATGATTTAGGCGACACAATTATTAAAGGTCTCATCGTCTCTTCTCCAAGCATTTTTGCTTGTCGACGTAAAATATGGAAATAGTTCGCAGCACTTGATAGATTTGCAACTGTCCAGTTATTTTCTCCAGCCATTTGCAAATAACGTTCTAGACGAGCACTTGAATGCTCGGGTCCTTGACCTTCATAAGCATGTGGGAGTAACATAACCAACCCTGATTTTTGACCCCATTTTGAACGACTTGCGGAAATAAACTGGTCGAACATAACTTGCGCCATGTTTGCAAAATCCCCGTATTGCGCTTCCCAAATGACTAACGCTTTTTCGTTTTCTAAGTTATAACCAAATTCGTAACCTAGAACCGCTGCTTCAGTCAATGGACTGTTGTAAACAACGAACGATGCTTTAGCATCCGAAATGTGGTGTAAAGGAACCAGTTCAGCTCCTGTTTTTTCATCATGCAACACAAGATGTCTGTGTGCGAATGTTCCACGCTGTGCATCTTGACCAGTCAAACGGATTGGATTGCCCTCTTGGATAATCGAACCAAATGCCAGAGTTTCAGCATGAGCCCAATCGATTTTCCCTTTTCCTTTGAAAGGTTCTTCACGACGTTTAAGAATTTTTTCAAGTTTCTTAAATGCTGAAAAGTCTGAAGGCCATGATAATAGTTCAGCATTCATTTTCACAAGTGTTTCTTCTTTCACACCTGTAGGAACTTCCGGATAACCATTTAACACGACTTCCGGAATTACAATATCCTGGTGTTCTGCATGTGGCACTTCTTTTACGCGGTCATATGCAGCCTGCATTGTTTTTTGTACTTCAGTTTCAAGTTTCTTCACTTCATCTTCTGCCACTACTTTTTCAGTAACTAGTTGCTTACCGTATAATGCACGCACTGTAGGGTGTTTGTGAATAGCGTGGTACATCGTTGGGTTTGTAACTAACGGCTCATCCATTTCGTTGTGACCGAAACGACGGTAACCGATTAAATCGATTAGGATGTCTTTGCCGAACTGCTCACGATATTCAAATGCAAGACGCGCAACTGCAATTACTGCTTCAACATCGTCAGCGTTAACATGTACAACTGGTACTTCAAAGCCCTTCGCAGGGTCCGAAGAATAATGTGTTGAACGTGAATCGTAATATTCAGTTGTGAATCCAATCATGTTGTTGGCGATGATATGAATTGATCCACCTGTTTGGAATCCACGGATACGGCTATAGTTTAGCGTCTCCGTAACGATACCTTGACCAGGGAAAGCAGCATCCCCATGAATTAACACGGAATAAGCAGCTTTTGAATTTTGAGAAGGTACACCAGTTTTAGTCGTTTCTTCTTGAGCTGCACGTGTTTGACCTGTAACGATCGGACTTACAACTTCAAGATGTGAAGGGTTATAAGCAAGTTTAACTTTCAAACCTGATTTTGCAGTATGAGTAGCACCCATGTGGTACTTCACATCGCCAAACCAACCAGTGGTAATTTTCAAAGAATCATCTTTTGGCAAGAATGATTCATTTGGAACATGTGCAAAATCAGCAAACATCATGTCATATGGTTTATTGATAATGTGTGTTAAGACATTTAAACGTCCACGATGAGCCATACCGATTAGAATCTGCTTCGTTTTTTGTTTCTCGGATTGACGCACTAATTCATCAAGCAGGACGACTAATGTATCCAGCCCTTCAATTGAAAATCGTTTTGCACCAACAAAAGTACGGTGGATGAATTTTTCAAATCCTTCAATTTCAGATAATCGTTTTAACAATGCTTTGCGTTCTTCTGTCGATAAAGTTAATTTCATAGATGAAGATTCAATTTTTGATTGAATCCACTGACGTTCTTGTGGATTGATGATATGAGCAAACTCATACGCAATTTTATCCGTATAGAATGATTTCAGATGCTCAATCACTTGCAATCCATTTTGAATATCCTTTGGTGCATTTTTCATTAATAAAGAAGCCGGAATTTCTATAAGATCAGACTCCGTTAATCCATAAGATGAAGGATCCAATCTTGTTGAATCTTTAGGTCGATCATTTAATGGATAAATATCCGCTGCTAAATGACCATGTGCACGAATAGCATCTGCTAATTGTACAGCTGCCAAAACTTTACCTAAATGGTTCGGATCAACTTGACCTGCTGCAGAGAAATCGACCATATTTTCATCTGTAGATGGAGCGCCATATTGTTTAAATAGTTCACCTAGTTCTGCATCAACAGATTCTGGTGATTGCATGAACAAATCGTACATTTCTAATACATAACCTAAATTCGGACCTGATAGTTTAGTCCATGGTGACCCGTTCGGTGTCCCGTTTTTTGACATTTAGAAAACCCTCCAACTTTTGCCAAGCGGCATTTCCTATTTCTATTTAATACAATCTACATTATTTTATCACGTTAGTTCTTGATATCAAAGGAATCGAACGCAATGCAAATGGCAGAACATTTTTTCCATTTCAATCTTACTACTCTGATAGGAAAATACAATGCTTTTTAGTAAATTAAGCAAACTTTTTCGTTAAGTCGAAATAACTCGACATTTAGACAAGGTTTCTTCATTTTAATAAAGGAAAAACGACTGAAAAAGTTGACCCATTACCAGGATCACTGGTCACATGAATAGAACCTCTGGCATTCTCCACAAGCATCTTGACAATACTCAATCCTAATCCGCTGCCACCCAAATCTCGTGATCTGGCAGTATCGACACGGTAAAATCGATCAAATATTTTTGATACATGCTGTGGCTCTATACCGATTCCCTTGTCATTCACATGGATGGTAACATCCTTTTCTGTACGTTCATATGAAATACGAACATTCGCTGGCTCTAAACTGTATCTGATTGCATTGATTAATAGGTTGCGAATAATTTGCTGGTAAGTATTTGAGGAGATGAGTACTTTCAGATTTCGGTCGTCTGGAAGTTCATGTTCAATGTATGCTGCTGGATACACTTGAACTAGTTCTTCTATCACTTCTTCGGTGTGCTCGATAATATTTGTTGGTGGAAGATCCTTCACTTGTTCCCCGCGCGCCAGCTCCAACATCTCATCAATCAAAGTTTTCATTTGACTCACTTCACGCAAGGCAATACCTAGAGACTCTACCAAAATCTCTGGATCATCTTTTCCCCATCTGTTCAACAGAGATAAATGGCCTTCAACTACTTGAATGGGTGTCCGTAGTTCATGAGAAGCATCCGCCATGAACTGTTGCTGTTGTTCAAAAGAATACTTCAATTTGGCCATCATGCTTTCATAAACAATGATCAGCTCACCAATTTCATCTTTAGCATCGTACGAAATCGTTAACTCCTTTTTAAAGCCATGTGCCACGACGTCGTCCATTGTCATTTTTAAATCCTTAAGGGGTTTTAGTAAATAAGAAGCCAGAATGTAACCGATCCAACCCGATAATAACAAGGCGCATACGCTGAATAACAACATAGCCGTCAAAATATAGTTATTACTTGAATGAAATGACTTTAATGGATGTTCAAGCTGGATATATCCTTTAAAACGTCCAAGTCGAACATTTCCTATAGCAGAAATGGACGATTTATCCTCTTTCGTCAGCACATAGCCTTCTTCAGGCACTTCAATATCATCAAAATCTCTGAAAGTCGCTGAATCATTGATTTGCAAGACTTCAATTCCATCCGCATTCAACAATCTTACCGTCTGATCTTTATCGACAATAGATGTCATTAACCCTGTGTTCGATTGAATGTCCTGTACGGTCAAAAAGGGACCTTGGGATTCAAAGAAAGACGTTATGTCCTGCATGGTTCGATTTACTTCTTGTTCTTCTTGCTGATATAGCCAACCTCTAAGTGCCACATATAAAATAATGCTCATGATTGCAAAACTTAAAAAAATGGCGGTTGCCGAACTGATTGCCCATTTTTTCTTCAATGATTGGGTAGCGATTGTCCGACTTAACTTTTTCCATCCATTCATTCACGCATCACATACCCGACCCCTCTAACCGTTTCAATGTAACTGGAAGCAAGCTTAGGCAATTTTGCTCTCAGATGACGGATATATACATCCACCACATTCGTTTCGATGTCCGCTAAATATCCCCAAACATTTTCCAAAATTAAATCTCTTGATACTACTCGATTTTTTTGTTGCATTAAATAAACCAACAAGTCATATTCAGTCTTGGTCAGTTCAACATTTTGGTTATTAACTTCAACTGTATGGGCATCTGTGTCAACAATGATGTCCTTAAACTGCAGGCGGGCATTCATATGGTTAGCATTGCTTGATCTTCTTAAAACGGAGCGTATTCGAGCCAGTAGTTCTTCGATGGCAAACGGTTTGACGATATAATCATCCGCCCCAGCATCCAGACCAGCGACACGGTCAATGACTGCATCCCTTGCCGTAATTAATAGCACAGGCACTTGGGAAAAGGAACGGATTCGTCGACACACTTCAATTCCGTTCAGTTCTGGCAGCATCACATCCAGCAGGACAACGTCAAATTCATCAGTTTTGGCTACTTCCAATCCTTCTCTGCCAGAACCTACATGGACAACCTCAAAATTCTCATGCCGCAATTCCAGTTCAATAAATCGGGCAATGTTTTTTTCATCCTCCACCAATAAGACGCGACTTCCCATCGTTTCACCCTTTTCCATATTTTCAAAAGAACCGCTCCAATTTGTGGACCGGTTCTTTAAAGATTTATTCTAAATAATAAACATATTGATTTTTACCCATGCGTTTCACTTCGTATAAAGCTGCATCCGCTTTTTCCAACAGTTCATCAATGCTGTTTCCGTTCTCGGGGAAATAGGCTATGCCGATGGATGTTGTCGGTTGGAAAGTCAATTGGTTGATCGACCATCCTTTTCTTAGGGACAACTTAATATCTTGAATAATCCCATTCGTTGTTTCATTCCGTTCTTCAGTATCCCGAGATAAATCATTTAACACTATAACGAACTCATCTCCACCGATTCGAGCTACCAAATCCTGTTGTCGAACACTTTTTAATAAAGCTTCGCCAAACTGACGAATGAATTCATCTCCCACATCATGCCCGAAGGAGTCATTGACTGACTTAAAATCATCTCCATCCAGATAAAGGACAGCTATTGATGTTGCTTTGACTTCAGCGCTATGGGCTAATTCAGGAAATGATTTTAGTAAATAACTGCGATTCGGTAATTGCGTAAGACTATCATGATAAGCCATAAAGCTTAGGTGCTCTTCAAAATTTTTGCGTTCCGTTATGTCTCTCGAAACAATGACGTGTTGAAGTTTATCGGGTTGTTCACGGTCTTTTACCGCAACTATTGATGTTTCCGTCCAAAGTTTTGATTGATCTTTACGCATGAACTGTAATTCCAAACGAATTTCATGCTCCTCATTCACACGGTTTGTAATGTCGTCTTCCCAAGTTTGATGAAAATGCTTTGGTAACAAATCACTGAATTTCTTGTTTGCCATATCATTGTTGGAAAACCCTAATATTCTTTCATGAGAAGGAGAAGTATATAAAATATGACCTTTTTCATCAGTAATCGCAATTAAGTCATTGGTGTTTTGAGTAATCAGATCAAATGTTTTTTCGATTGATTGAAGCTCCAGCATCACATTCTTTTTTTCGGTGATATCAAATTGAATAATAAGAACGTTTTCAATATTGTGCTGATCATTGTATAAGGGGATAACCGTCGTATCTCCCCAGTAAAACGAACCATTTGACGCTCGGTTTCGAAGCTCTCCCCGCCACATTTTATCTTTAAAAACATCTTTCCACATACGCTTCATTTTAAGGTCGTTGTATTGGTCAACCTCAAGAGCGGTGATATGTTTCCCTACGATATCTTTTGTGGAATAACCTGTGATATCTTCAAACAAATCATTGGCATATACTATGTACCCTTTTCGAGTGGTCATTAGAACCATGGCCGCCTTACTGATGGCGCGTTTATAACTTTCCAAAATATGTCTTGTGTTTCGAAGGCTCTCTTTTAAACCCACTTCATCCGTTACTTCCTGCAGCAATATATACATGGCTACATTTTCTCCATTTTTCATAATTGGAGAATAGCTGACCAGGAATGTCCCTTTGTCTCCAGTCGATTTCATTCTTTTGACAAGCACTGAAGATTTACCATCTCCCCGTAAATTCGAATCAAAAAGATGTTCGACTGCACTGCGTTCTTTGGCAGGTACAAAAGGCAAGTTTAGAAAATGTTTGCCTCGCCAATCCGTCAAATGATAGCCAAACACTTCTTCAAATTTCGGATTCATATCGAAGATTTTGCCTTCATTTGTGACAACAATTGTCGGATCCACATTCATATTTAGGAGCGATTGCATAAATAAATATTTTTCTTCAATTTCTTTTTGATTTGAAACTTCCTTTGTCGTTGCCAGAATATAGTTTCCAGAATTCGTGATGATGGGTTTAACGCTCGTCTCATTCACTAATTCCACATCTGAAAACAAAAAGAAGTCTTGATAGGTTATTACCCTTTTTTCATCAATAGCTTGCACATAGTGTTGAAAAATTTTTTCGCCATGTGAAGCGGATACCATTTCATCCAAGCTTGAATGAATCGGATTTTCTTTGAAAATGAGTCTGGCACTTTGGTTTACAAATAAGTATTCAAACGAGTGTTCCCTTTGGATTAAAAAGAACACTAAATCGGAAGAGTCTCCATATAATAAATCAAACTGTGCTTGAGTGAAAAAATGTTCCATTCCCTTTCATCTCCTACATGTACTCTTCGCTAGACCATCCATCTGTTACTTTTTGTTTTGCCAGTTGCTCTAATTCTTCGTATTCTTTGATTTCTTCTTCATGTAGAATCTTTGAATCATAGTTGAAATCATAATGATCATTTAGCGTACCGTAGTAAGTTGCAAAGAACGTCGCATTACCTATCAATGATAGATGAGTAGAAGAATCATTTTGTTCAATTGCACACTTAACAAAACCACCTGGGTTATATACAGTTGTTTCTCCGTAAGGAACAAGATTAATTGTGGCAGAAACTAAGGCCGAAGCAGTCATTGCAGTTCCACACGCATTTGTAAATCCTACTCCACGTTCATACGTACGCACAAAAATACTTTTTTCATCAACCGGGTGCACAAAACTCACATTAACGCCATCAGGGAAAAAGTCATTTTCTCTATTAAATGATGCAGCAAGTTGTTCTTGAAAACGTGTATCTTCAATATACTGAATAGGGACAATTCCTATTAAGTGAGGATTCGGAACTGAGACTGCAGTAAAGTGAATATCCGGAGAAAACTCCGGAACTATTTCATTTATAATTTGTCCGTTATTTTGATAGTTCATAGGTAGTGAAGACAGCTCAAATGATACCGGAGAAATTTCAACTGCATATGTATCGATTGTGTTAAAAATCGAATCTACTTTTTGCACAGTTAAGACTGCTTTCATTGTTTCAATTGTTGCTGATTGTTTACCAGACTTTCTCAATACAAATCTTGCAACACATCGAAGTCCATTGCCACACATAGATGCTTCTGATCCATCTGCATTATAGACACGCATTCTAGCATCCGCTTTGGTAGATGGCGAAATGATTAATAATCCATCCGCTCCATTTTCTTTAGAAGGATCGCACATTTTCTGTGCAGTTAATGGCCAATTATAATCCGTGTTTGTTACTTCTTCATGTAAATAAAACGTGTTGCCTGAACCGTGAACTTTATGAAATGTTAAGGTCATGTTTATCCCCCCATAGACTCTATCTTTTCATCATAAATCTAATCGAAAACGGTTACAACTATTCCTTTGAAATCAAGGTGCAATCTTGTAACAAAACTTACACATTTTTTACGAATTTTTTTCTTTGCATTTTGAAAAAAAGTTAGTATAGTAAGAATGCAAACAAACAATTTCATAAAACGATTTTATTCACCATAAATCGTGAGGGAAGGCAAATGGTGCGCCACCAGCATTATGACTGGTTCTAGTGGGTTCGATTCCCACCCCGAAATTTTTTATGCAACACAAAATGAAAAATTTCGAGGGGTTAGAGCCAGACTTCTGTCTTGATCTGCCCTGGTACGGAGGCGTTAATTATGATTAAACGACGAGAATTACACGAATGCGGGACTTTATTCGAGTATTTATCTCACCCATCTGTCTTCCCTTTTGTCCGTCAAAAAGCTACTTCAGCGGATGAATTTATGTTCATGACGAAACAGTTAATGGAAGAAGAAGAACGTGGAGAAGTGATTTCACGTACAATTACCGATGATTATGGGATGCCAATTGGGACCATTAATTTATATGATATTCAAGATCAAGCAGGTTTTCTTGGAACATGGATTGGTCAACCTTTCCAAGGTAAAGGATTTAATCAGAAGGCAAAGAACCTGTTTTTAGAAGAACTCTTCTATCAACACAATATCAATACTGTGTTCTTACGAATCAAGAAGCATAACGAGAAATCAATACGCGCGGCAGAAAAACTGCCATACACGATGAATGCCAAAGAAACTCACCCTGCTCTATTGGAAGAGATAAATGCAGGGAAGCATCAATATGAGCTTTATCAAATCCCTAAAGATTTGTTCTACCTTGCTACGGCTGCTTCCAGATTTACCGAAGAAGAAGAAGAGCAAGCAATGTAATATAATCTTCTGGAAAAGACAAAAATACCGTCCTCTCACCACTACGTGTGAGGACGGTATTTTTATTTTGCGTATGAGGTAATTAGAGTAACCATTTCATCAGGTGTTTTTGGAAGTTCCGAACTTCCCATCACTTCCTGGATATGTTCAGCTCTTGACTTAACATCATCCAAGGCAGCCATAAACGTTGCAGGAGTTACATCTTCTTCTTCGATGACTGATGCCCAACCTTGTTTCTTAAATATTTGGGCATTCAATAGTTGATCTCCACGACTTTGTTGTTTCGATAATGGAATTAACAACATCGGCTTGCGCAAAGCTAAAAATTCAAAAATAGAATTTGATCCCGCTCGAGAAACAATGATATTAGCTGCGTGCAACAAATCTGGCAATTCATGGGTCACGTACTCAAATTGCTGATAGCCCTTCATGTTCTTTAAAGTTTCGTCCACTTTGCCTTTACCGCACAAATGAATGACGTCATACTTTTCAAGCAATCTCGGAAGATTACTGCGTATCGCTTCATTCACTACAACGGACCCCTGACTGCCTCCCATAATGAGAAGGACAGGTTTAAACCCTTCAAATCCGCATAAACGCATTCCAGCCTCTTTTCTGCCTTCAAATAATTCTGAACGGATAATGGAGCCAGAACAACTTGATTTCTCTGATGGCAAATGCTTTAAGGTCTCAGGAAATACAGTGAAAATATGATGAGCAAATGGCATGGCAATTTTATTTGCAAGTCCTGGAGTTACGTCAGATTCGTGAATCACAACAGGTATTTTCGCCATTTTTCCAGCCATCACAACAGGAACAGATACAAAACCACCTTTTGAGAAAATGACAGACGGTTTTACTTTTTTCAAGATTAGTAAAGCTTCTAGTAAGCCCTTCATCACGCGTAGAGGGTCTGTGAAATTTTTGACGGACGCATAGCGTCTTAATTTCCCACTGGAAATCGCATGGTACTTAATATGAGGAAAAGCATCTCGAATCAATTCTAGTTCAATGCCATCTTTTGACCCGATATAATGAACTTCAAAAGATTGCTTTTCTAATGTCGGGATAATTGCTTGATTTAATGAAACGTGACCAGCAGTTCCCCCGCCAGTTAAAACAATAGTTTTTTTCTTCATGTGTAAAGCTCCTATCTTTCAAGCCACTTAAATTTGTTGAATCTGATTGGGTTATTCCGAACTTTACCCTTTACATAATATACACTATTTCAAGCATTAACATGAACGTTATCTTAAAACGGCAGGTATCTAAACGCTTGTAAATAACCAGAATAATTGATAATTCCCACATCCTCGAACCATTAGATAAATATGATATACTGGTGAAAATTTGTAGAAATTTAAGGTGATTATACATGCATGAAACTTCACATTTTAAAGAAAAATGGTCCCTTATGCTGAAAATTATTTTTCCGATTTTAGTAACACAAGTGGCATTATACTTAGTTTCATTTTTCGATATTTTGATGTCTAGTAGATACGGGAGTGAAGATCTGGCTGGGGTAGCTGTAGGATCTTCCCTTTGGGTACCCGTATATACAGGCTTGGCTGGGATCCTACTCGCAGTTACGCCAATAGTCGCTCAATTGGTTGGGGCGAAAAAGAAGGAAGAAGTCAAATTGGTCGTCCAACAAGGACTATTCTTGTCACTGGCATTATCGACTATAGTTATCGTGATTTTATTATTTTTATTAGAACCCCTTTTACAATCCATGACGCTCGAGCCTAGGGTCGAAACGATTGCTAAATCTTATTTGTACGCCATGATTATTGGCATTATTCCTTTATTTGCATATAATGTCCTTCGCTCATACATGGATGCACTCGGTAAGACAAGAGTGACGATGATTATTACTTTATTGTCTGCACCTATTAACGTGTTTTTTAATTACCTGCTTATTTTCGGCAAATTCGGATTTCCGGAACTTGGTGGAGCTGGAGCAGGTTATGCTTCTGCCATTACCTATTGGCTCATCTTTTTAATTGCGCTTGGAGTTGCGCACTATCAATCTCCATTTAAACAATATGAACTCTTTAATAACTGGGAGCGCGTCCAATTTTCCAAGTGGAGAGACATCAGTAAAATTGGGGTTCCCATTGGATTATCCATTTTTGCTGAAACGAGTATTTTTTCCGCAGTTACCTTGATGATGAGTACTTATAGCACCGCTGTCATTTCAGCACACCAAATTGCATTGAATTTTACATCGTTATTATATATGGTGCCTTTAAGCATTTCGATTGGAGCGACGGTATTAGTAGGATTTGAAGTGGGCGCAAAACGCTTCCACGATGCCAAAATCTACAGTTGGCTTAGTGTCAGCACAGCCATCATATTCAGCTTCTTCTCAGCCTGTATTTTATTTTTCTTCCGAGAACAAATTGCCGGTTTATATACGACAGATGTAACGGTCATTCAGTTGACCATTCAATTCTTTATCTTTGCTGCACTCTTTCAGTTGTCCGATGCCATTCAAGCGCCAGTCCAAGGATCCTTACGTGGTTACAAAGATGTCAATGTCACATTTATCATGGCTATTATTTCGTACTGGGTCATTGGGTTACCAATAGGCTATCTCCTATCGAAGTTCACTGATTTCGGACCTTTTGGATATTGGATTGGTTTAATTATTGGTTTGACCGCCGGTGCCATCACATTGTCACTTAGGTTAATTAAAATACAGAGAAAAAAACATGGCGCTGTCCTTTAAGGATAACGTCATGTTTTTTATTGCGGCTTTACTTTAATATCCCCGTACGTTTAATGTCGACTTTGATATCAGGTTTTATTGTAATATCACTGAACGTATCATTCCAATCGCCTTTTTCCCAAACTTCTGGATGGAAGGCTCGAACTCTCCGCCCTAATCCAAGCGGATCGCTTTTTGCTTCTTGTAAAACCTCAAATAATTTATTTGTTTCCTCATTAAGTTGCTGAGAGAGGAACTGTTCTAATTCCTTCTTGTTTTCACCCTGTTCAATATGATCTTTTGAGAACTCTTGAACATCTGCTTTTAATTTATAAGACAATTTAATAATTCCTGATTCATCCATTTCACTATAATCCCATTTTTTATCAATTTTCCTTACCACCATTGTTACAGGGGTATCTTTATAGATGACCGTAAAATTTGCTCTCCTACCTACCCGGTCTTTCAAAACGCTTAACAATTTTGATTGCTGTACTGTTAAATTAGTTCCCGTATATTCTCTCCCATTAAATAGGGCAAGACCTTTTAACTCAGGATTATTTTCCTTATTAATGAATAAGTAGGGTAAAGTTAAATCTATTCCATCATCAAAAAGTATAGAGCAAACCATTTGCAGATCGGTTTCTGGGTAAATGGATACAAAAGACAAGCTCTTGATAAATTTCTTATAATAAGAACCCGCTTCATCTTGTAATTCGTTCCCTATTTCAATATAAGGTTCAGGACTTCCTTCGGTGATTGCAACATAGGTGCTCAACTGATTTCTGGCATTACGATAATACACATCCAAGTATTCATAAAGGTCACTTTTAGCGCTTTCATCCGAATAGAGGAGAACTGACAATTTTGAAACATCAATTGTTTGATTAGATTTCAAATCTGCATCCATTCGTGCATCACGCGTTGATTTCCCCATTCCTTTGACAATGGATGAAGTAGTTGCACCTTCCTTAATTGTGGGAACACTGAAATAAGATGTGATTTCCCCCACTTGACCTTCATGTCCTACCATGGAGACAACAGAGAAGTCCTTATATTGGCGTTCATCCCAGCATCCACTCAATAATAATACACAAAATAGGATACTATGCTTTTTCCGCATTTTTACCCCTCCACATGTTAATGACAATGACGAACAAAGGAATAATCATTGAAAATAGAAAATGACCGTATATGAGAAGGTCACGCGTAATGTTAAATAATTCCTGTGCAATAATAATTAGTGGCAAGACAAATAGAAGCGCATGTAGAATGACTTTTTTAATCGTCATTGTTTTAGTTATCGCCTTTTTCATAAACATACTAATCGTGAATATCAAATAGACAACTGTAATTATGCTCCACGCCATCCAGATGAAAATGAAGAACAAGTCAAGTCGTTCAATAAAAGTTACTTCTTGAGATTTCAAGATATATACCAAAGGTTCGGGAATAATCTTGAGCTCTTCCAACGAAAAGAACATTAAAATGAAGACAAGAGTAATAAAATAAAAAGTACTGATTGTTAGTATAAATTTCATCAGGGACTTTACGTCGATTTTCTCAGACTTCAAAACAAAAGTTCTGTAAAATAAATATAATTCTGTTCCGATAAAAGCAAATTTCGCTTCTTTTAAACCAATTCCCCACTCCTTTAACGTAATATTACCCATCGGAAATACATTGGTCCAGACTAAGTCAGGCGTAGCCAATGAAAGGAAAATGAAGATTAATGGAAATAACGGGAGTAACAAAACACCTAGATTCATGACTGATTCCGGTCTGCTGATGTTGGCATAAAATGAAAGTAATACAACTGCTCCAATAATTACAGACGGAGGTGTTAAAGGGAATGCCCATACGCTAAGTGATTTTTGAATATAGGCTAGAAATGTCACAACTAGTAGCAGCCAATAGGCAGAATACATCCATTGCAGAAATTTATTGATTTTAAAGTACGAATAATATCTTTCATATAGATAAAGTTGTATGAATTGAATTACACAACAAACAATAAAAACAATCCAAGCATCTTGTGAGGCTGCTTCAATTAATGGTGTTTGAAACGAAATAAAAACAGAGCCGGTCTGCACGACAAATAATCCTAGGAAAAACTGATTTTTAGAAATGAAAAACTTCATGTTTTTTCCTCACCTGACTCATTGGCGGTTTTTTCAGGAACAAATGATGATGCTTGTACATGTGGTTTTGTGAATGGTAAACGGAAAAAGATTTCTTTAAAAACCAGTGGTTTAAATGGAACGACTGGATAAAAGTATGGCTGGTTCAGAGATCGCAAATTAATTAAATGGATAAACAAAATGATGGTACCAATAGCTATACCAAAAAATCCGAACATTGAAGCTGCAAGCATAAATGGATATCTAAGCAAACGTATCGTAGTATTCATTTCTATCGAAGGAATGACGAAGCTTGAAATCGCTGTGATTGCAACGACGATGACCATGATATTTGATACAAGTCCTGCACTCACAATCGCATCTCCAATAACTAACCCCCCTACAATACCAATGGTTTGGCCAATAGGATTCGGAAGTCGTACACTTGCTTCCCGTATAAGTTCAATCGTAATCTCTAAAATCAATGCTTCAAAAAAAGGCGGATAAGGAATTTCGTTTACAGATGATTTCACGGTTTTACTGAGTTCCAAAGGAAGAACTTCAAAATGGAAACTGACAATTGCGATATAAAATGCAGGTAGGAAAATTGCAGTCAAGAAACTGAAAATCCTTAATAACCGATAAAAAGATCCAACTAAAACCCGTCCATTAAAATCATCCGGGGATTGATAAAAAGAAAAAAACGTAACAGGACCAATCAATACAGTAGGAGATTGATCTACCAAAATCACTACTTTTCCTTCCATCAGGTTTGATACGACCTTGTCTGGTCGTTCTGTAGTCATCAATTGCGGAAAAGGTGACCAAACGGTATCTTCAAGAAAATCGGCAAGATGACCAGCACTGATTAAATACTCAGTATCAATTTTTCTCAATCGGTTTTCCACTTCACTTAACGTCACTTCGTCTACTTTAGATTCTATATACAAATAGCAGATAGGACTTTTAGAAAAACTGCTGACAATCACTTTACGAACAACTAGATTTGGGATAGTTAACCGTTTGCGAATCAATGAAATATTGACATCTAAGCTTTCCACAAAACCATCGTGTGGACCTTGAACGATTTGTTCACTTGAAGGTTCCATTGGCGCTCGATACGCGGCACGTGGTAGGTTAATACGTAAAAGCAGATTGGATTCAACCAAAATGATAACCGATTCTCCGCGACATACATACTCCACTAAATTTGCAGGGTGAAAAGCTTCAACAGAAGAACTTGGTGTATCTCCCCAATTGGTTAGATTCTCTTTAAACCTTTCCTGAATCAATTTAAGCTGTTCATTTATTACTGCATGATCCATCAGCGATGAAAACTGGCAAAGTATTGCCTCATCCCCTGGCCAATCTATCTGCCTAACAATTAAATCTGAAGAGTCATGAAATAATTCTTTTATATAGACGGATAGTTTTGTGAAAGATTCCATGATATCACCCCATTTTTTCATTAGTATAGGGTTTCTATGTAGTATTTAAACTTATTTTAAAATAGGTGAAGTTAAATCAAATGACTCAAAATCGAGAGGTTTTTACACCTGTTGACTACAGCAACGTTTTACTAGGTAATAATAAGAGAAATCTGAACACAAAAAAACCACCTCAACGAATTGAGATGGCTTATCTATTATTTTTGAATGAATTGTTGTGTCCAGTAATTACCTTGTGCAACGTATCCAATACCGATATGAGTGAAGTTACCATTCATGATATTAGCGCGATGACCAGGTGATTCCATCCATGCTTTAACGACTTCTGAAGCCGATTGTTGACCCATTGCGATATTTTCAGCAGCAGCCTTGTATTGGATGCCTTTAGCTTTCATTTGATCGAATGGAGACCCCATAGTTGGGCTTGTATGAGAGAAATAATTATTTTTACTCATATCTGCAGATTTTGCACGGGCACTGTCCATTAATGCTGCATCAGTTGCAAGTGCTTTTAATCCAGCTTTTGCACGTTCTTGGTTCGTCAATGTAAGAACTTGTTGTTCGATTGAAGAAATATTTCCTGATGCTTGTGTTGAAGGTGCTGTTGGTGCTGTTGCTGGTTTTTCTGCAACAGGTTGTGTATTAGTTGCCGGTTTTTGAGCCACCGGTTGTGCAGCAGGTTTTTCTGCTACAGGTGTTGCTGCTGGCTTTTGTGCGACAGGCTTAGCTGTTGCGGCCGGCTTTTGTGCGACAGGTTTAGCTGTTGCTGCTGGCTTTTGTGCAACTGGCTGATCTGTTGGTGCTTTGAATCCAGCACCATTAAGTTGTGCATATAGCTGATCCATCAATTGTTTCTGAACGTCTGAGTAAGAACCAACTGATATTTGTTGAGAACCTGCTGACCAGTTTGTATTTACCTGTGTCTTGCATGTGGGTGTATTTGATGAAAATGAAGCTTCTGCGGTTGTAGCCTGACTTGCTGAGAACACCATTGCTCCCATTGTTAAACCTAGTAACATTTTTTTCATTTTTTTATTCCCTCCTCTGCCACCTAGTCTATTATTAAAATCTATAAAAAAAATACCTAATCTTTCCCACTGCTACCAGGGGGATTGAAAAGGTACTATTTTCAAAGGTTTAAAGACTATAAATTTGAGTGGAATTAGAGAAATTACCATATCTTTCTTCACATTAGCTATTGACGGTCTGATAAACGGTCTCATAGACATCTTTTAACATTACTTTTTCTTGCAAACCGATGGAGCTTTTTTCGATTCTATCGATTGCGATTTTCAGTTTTTCAGACGGATTTTTCCTAACACGTGGATGCGTTAGCTCATCTAATATCTCAATGCGAATACTAGCTTTTAATTGGTCTATTGTTTCTATTGACTTGGTGCCCTGTCTAAATGGAAACAATGATTGATATGCTTGAATCAACTCATTCATGTTCGATCATACACTCCCTGGAACTTGTAATTGAGAAATTTGTTCACCAATCATGACAATGACCGGTTCCATCTTTACATACTCAGGTAACCACTGCACCATTCCATAAGAGTATTGGAAAAGCATCGGATTCTTCATTCCTAGGACCGGTACATAACCTTTCATGCGATAAACGGATGAAGGCAACGTACGTAACCAATCTTCAAATTCTTCTTTATCTACTGATTGTTTGAAGGACACGAGTCTTGTGGACAGTGCCAGTTCTTCACCAATTCTGGCTCGATTAACATCTGTAGTTCTTACAGTGCCTTTTAATCTTTCTAGTATAGATAAAGGACATTTGCCGTGTGATGTTTGAATAATCGCTGCGGATGGATTGAAACTTTGTAATTCGTAAGTGATTTTGGCTTGTTGGTCATCAGAAAGCAAATCCATTTTATTGGCTAATAATAAATGTGCATGACGAATTTGTTCCAAAAAGAGAGAACGGACTTGCGGTGGCAAGGTTTGTCGATTTAACCATAGTAAGCTGTCTACCACTGTCACGATTCCTTTCACATTCAATTGTTTCGCAAACAATGGTGAATAAACAGCGTCTAGCGCTTCAACGGGGTGTGCTGCTCCGGTGGTTTCAATAATCAATACATCAAAAGCTTCTCCTGCCAATAATGTCTGTAACTGGGCCTCCGTTTTTTCTGAACCTGTACAACATATACAGCCCTCTAGCATTTCCTTCAAAGGAATATCCTCATCCACGGCTTGAGAATCAAATGGGAGCTTGCCCAGTTCATTCATCAGGATAGCCGGTTTTAAACCTTTTTCTTTTAGCTGACGAATCGTGTCTGTTAATAAAGAGGTCTTGCCACTTCCTAAAAAACCACTGAATAAATAAACGTCTTTCATTTTAAACTTCCTTTCTTGTGAAAAAAGCTGGCCTCAAGTTGCAGGCCAGCTTTGGTTTATTTTGATAGTTGTTCCAATACCAATTCTTTTGCTTTTAACAATTGAGGATCGTCTTTTTCGATTTTCACACGTAGGCGGTCCATTAAAGCGAAAGTTGTATCACCAGTCAGGATACCTGTCTCTTCAAGTTTTGCTTCTTTCTGTACTTGTTTAACAGCAGCTACCGTTTGATCATCGAACAATCCGTCCACTTTCCCTGTATCAATGCCAATTGCAGTAAGCATTTCTTCTGCAGATTTTACTTGATCAGACAAAACACCATTCTTCATTTCAATGGAAGCATCCAAATAAGGAAGTTGTGTATACGATGGATATTCTACTTTCACGTCTGGAGCAATTCCTTTTTCGTGAATCCAATTGCCTTCAGGTGTTAACCATTTCGCAGTTGTGAATTTCATATTTGAACCATCTTTTAATTCATTAGCGGTTTGAACAGTTCCTTTACCGAATGAATTTAAGCCAACCAGTTTTGTACCAGCTGATTCGCTCATTGCAGCAGCAAGAATTTCAGAAGCTGAAGCACTTCCTTCATCTATTAATAAAGAAACCGGTACTTTAACTTTCGTTCCATCTGTTGCAGTGTAAACTTCTGCTTCTTTCCCTTTTTCCTGAGTCTGGAACAAAGGCTTGCCATCTTCAACAAATAAATTGGAGATGTCAATCGCTGAAGTTAATAAGCCACCTGGATTTTGGCGGACATCAAGCACTAACGCTTTCATTCCCTTTTCTTCCATTTCAGTGATGGCAGCTAGTAGTTCTTCATACGTATTAGTTGAAAAACTAGTAATTTGAATGTGCGCTACATTACCTTCCAACAGTTCTGCATAAACCGTTTCAATCGGAATTTCATCGCGTACAATTTCCACTTCAAGTGGCTCATCCATTTCACCACGTTGAATAGTCAACGTAACGGATGTACCTTTTTCTCCACGGATCAGCAAGACCGCTTCTGAAGCACTCATGCCTTGAATGCTTTCCCCATCGACTGCAATGATTTTGTCATTTGGTAAAATGCCAGCTTTTTCAGCTGGGGAATTTTTAATGGGTGATACGACAGAAATTACTCCATTACGTTCTTGAATTTCAGCTCCGATTCCCTGGAAGCTCGAAGAAATACTTTCTTCAAATTGTGCAGCTTCATCTTGATTCATATAATCAGAATAAGGATCTCCAAGTGCATCAATCATTCCGTTAATTGCGCCATTGACGATTGCATCTTGGTCGATATCAGCATAATAGCCTGCTTTTAATTCATCATAAGCTTGGTATAGTTTTGTAAACTCTCTTCTTTCAGGAGCGCCTACTTCGACTACTTTTTCGTCACCGAATGTTAATGCGAAGATTGTTAATCCTGCAGTACTCAAAATTAACGTGAAAATCAGCATGATGAAAACGAAAGGTTTCAGGCGTATATACTTTCCTGCGGGTCCTTCATGATGTTCGTTTTCAGGCTGATCGGGTTGTCCTGCTGGTTGTTCCGTATTGTTTTTCAATTCATCCAAGTTATTCACCACTTTCAAATCGAAACCATTTAAATACATGCTTCAATAGTTATGTATAGTTTATCAGTTACAACACGTAAACGGAAAGAAAAAGGCTGTCAAAAAACGTATGACAGCCTTTTTCAGATATTCTAATTAATCTTGAATTGCAGCATCCAATGCTACTTCAATCATGTCGTTAAATGTCAATTGACGTTCTTCTGAAGAAGTAACTTCTCCAGTCAACAAATGATCACTTACTGTAAGGATTGATAGTGCTTGACGGCCAAACTTAGCTGCCAAAGTATAAAGAGCAGATGACTCCATTTCAAGTGCCAAAATGCCATATTGAGCCCATTTTTCATGCTCAGCATGCTCATTGTAGAATACGTCTTCAGTGAATACGTTACCTACTTTAAGATTCAAGCCTTTTTCTTTACCAGCATTATATGCTTTTAACAGTAAATCGAAATCTGCTGTTGGGGCAAAGTTAATGCCATTAAAAATAATTTCGTTCATTTTCGAATCTGTTGAAGCACTTTGTGCAATGATTACGTCACGTACTTTAACGTCGTTGTGAATTGAACCACAAGTACCAACACGAATTAATTTTTGAACATCGTATTCAGCCATTAATTCTGTAACGTAAATCGAAATTGAAGGTACACCCATTCCTGTTCCTTGAACAGAAATACGTTTTCCTTTATACGTTCCTGTGTATCCGAACATGTTACGTACTTCATTGTACTGAACAACGTCTTCTAAAAACGTTTCAGCAATGTACTTAGCGCGTAATGGATCTCCTGGTAATAAAATCGTATCAGCGATATCGCCTTTTTTAGCATTAATATGAACACTCATCTTTGTACCCTCACTTTATAAACATTTCCGTACTATCATACTGTTTTTCGTGACGATATGCAAATGGTGTTAAGAGTAACGTGCAATTTCTTGGTTTAATCTTGATTCAAGTGATGATAAATCAGCTTTTGACAAAGTCATGCGAATATAGGACTCATCCATATTAAGCGCTTCTGAGAATAAACTTCCCAATCCACGCACTTTTCGATCAACCTGAATAAGCAATTCAACTTGATCCGAACCTTTAGGAATGAAAGTAAATTCAACTTCATCAAATTTCCCTCTGAAAGGTCCAGATGCAGCAATGAATTCGAATTCCTGAACGAAGGGAGTAATCCCTCTGTATGCACGGGGTGCTTCTTCACAATCCACTTTACGTAATTTGAACCCTAAATTCTGAGCAGCAGTCAAACCTGCCTGAATATAAGCATTCGGTCGAATTTCAATCATATCTTTATCCCCTGGGTCAACAGCATTTTTGATATCGAGACCAGTTTGTAGCCAAACCCTCGTTCTTCCCATGGTGACCGGCGTAATAAGTGGCAGACTGAATGAAAATGGAAATGCTTTTTTCTCCCCTTTTTCAATCGTGAATGGTTCATTCAATTTGTGGGAATAAATTGCGACTGAATCTGTGTATTTATTATCATTCGCTTCGCGTTCGTAAGTTGTATAAACTTTAATGTAAATGCTGTCCACGTTCTGAGCAGTATTTCCCCCAACAACTTCAGTGACCCCTGAAATCATTTCTCCTGCGACAAATGCAGAATTGTTCAATTTAGTATCTACTTTGGCATTCCCGACTCCTACTGATGCTAAAACCTTATTGAAAATTGACATATCCATTCCTCCTAATTTATTTCTATTAATCTTTACGATTGAGAAAGGACATTTGTTTCATACAAAGACCAAATTTCATCAAATATATTTGCACTCATATCGGGGTGTGCCAATTCTTCGATGTAACGTGAGATTTCATCAAAATCGGACGATTGTTTTGGAAAAGGCAAATCCTGAAACATCGCTTCTGCAAACATGGCTTTAAGGTCCGATTTGGCGCCTCCTCTAAAAGTCAGGGTGTATTTATAAAATGTATGATTCATAGTTTCCTCCAAAAATTAGCATTGTTTAATCTATATATACAGGTTTTTAACTGCAAAGTAAAAGTCTGATGTAATAGAAAAAGCTAAACCCAGTAAAATTCGAGTTTAGCTCCTTCATTAAAAGTGTTTCAAATATTCACCGTAACCTTCTTCTTGTAACTTTTCTTTCGGGATGAATTTCAATGCTGCCGAATTTATACAATACCGTAAGCCTTCAGGACCAGGACCATCCGGAAAAACGTGACCCAAATGTGAATTGGCCGTCTTACTTCTCACTTCAGTTCTTGTCATGCCATGAGATATGTCCGTATGCTCCGTTACTTCTGGACCATCAATGGGCTTTGTAAAACTCGGCCAACCGCAACCCGCATCGTATTTATCTTTTGAACTGAACAAAGGTTTACCTGAAACAATATCGACATAAATGCCCTCACTGAAATGTTGGTCAAATTCGTTGCGGTGAGGCGGCTCAGTTCCATTTTCTTGTGTGACATGGTACTGAATTGGTGTCAGTTTATTTTTCAAATCTTCTTTATTCATTACTGTTCACCCCACATTTTTTGTTTAAATCCTGCTCTGCCAGACCCTACTTGATAGCGTTCGTAGTGTGTTGGGTTTTTTTTGTAGTAATCCTGATGATACTGTTCAGCTAGGTAAAATGCTTTCGCTTCCACTATTGGTGTAACAATTGGTTGTGAAAATTTTCCGCTTGCCTGCAATTCCTGTTTGGATCTTTCAGCAATTTGTTTTTGTTCTTCACTATGGTAAAAAATTGCGGTTTCATAAGATGATCCACGATCAAAAAATTGCCCTCCTGCGTCTGTAGGGTCAATTTGCATCCAAAACAGTTCGACTAGTTGTTCGTAAGGAAAAACATTTGAATCAAATGTAATTTGGACAGCTTCTTTGTGTCCAGTGGAGTTCGTACATACTTGTTCGTAAGTAGGATTTTCCACATCCCCTCCTGTATATCCTGATATCACAGAATGAATGCCCTCGTACGAATCAAATGGTTTAACCATGCACCAAAAACATCCACCAGCAAATGTGGCTTTTTCTACAGTCATAAGTGGACCTCCTTTAGTTAGTCGGAACTAGTATTTCGAGTGTAATTTCATCTTTTTCCAAATTGAATTCTTTCGCTTTGACTTTCACATTGGATTTCATTGGAATACGAGATATATCGATATATACATCTTCCTCTTCAGGACGCACAATCATCCATTTCGGCAACTCTACAGAATCTTTCAGTAAGTTTAATACATATTTAGGTTCAACTGGTAACTGACCGACTTCTACGTCAGTTTGAACCAGTCGCAAGTTGCCATCCGGCTCGACTACTGGATCAAATTTCATGATGACGGGAAGTGTGAATGAAAACATGGTCATTTCGGTAGTTAGGAGTATTTGCTCCTCGACACTAAGAACGACTGGCATCGGCTGTATATTTATCGCTTCCCTTATGTACGAATTTGCAATGCCTTCAAAATCTTTTTTGGTTGTTTTTACAGTTAACACATTTCCTTCGGAAGCTGCTTGTGGTTCTGGAATTATCGTTTTTTCTGAAGGTGAAGTAATCCAAATAACAAAAACAACTACTGTAGTGATAATTAGTGCGATTAAAAGTAAAAAAGCAACTTTCCATCCATTCATTAATATGTCAACTCCTTAAAAATCCATTTCCCCTTTTGTTAAGTGTTTTAAACCGCAAGATTCAAGGGATTCAAGAATGCGGTCTGTCATTTGATCATAGCCTTTACTATTTGGATGGAAAAAATCCGTATGATATACCATGTTTGCGTTCGAGTTGAATAAATCGCTGACCGGTACAAAACAAGCATTCACGTCAGTATAAGAAGTGTTAAGGATTGCTTCGTTCCAGTTCGACATGATTTCATCAAATTCATTTTTTTCATTCGTCACAACTGTAAACGGATTATATAAACCGACCATTAGTATGGGTGAATTTGGGTTGATTTTTCTGATTTCCATGAGAATTTCCGAATAACGCTCAGAGAATGCCACTAACTCTTTTTGAAAAGCAGCAATTCTCAATTGAAATAAATCCTGCTTAACGATGCGCATAATGTCGTTTCCACCGATCGTCACAATGATTACATCAGCTTCCTTAATGGGCTCGTTAATGTCACCAGATTTCAATTGCTTCAATAATTGGTCACTTCGTCTTCCCCTCTTCGCCTCGTTCTTCAAGTCAACTTCATTGATTCCTTGAAAAGTTTTCATTTCAGACGCGAGACGTCCCAAATACCCTCCTAATTTCCGTTCATCCCCAACACCTTGGGTCAAAGAATCACCTAATCCAACTAGCATGATATCATCTGGAAAGAACGTTTCACTTATAACGAAATCTTTCATTGCAAATGGTTGTCTTGATGAAAAATCTGGGCTACTATCATGGTCAAATTGACATCCTGCCAAGATGAATGAGTTCACCAAGGTGACAAGTATCAATCGCTTTATCATTTTCCCTCTCCCTCTCATTAGAAAAGCAGGGATCTCTCCCTGCTCCACATTGTAGACAAACAATAACATGATTTAATATAACTGAAGACTATAGTAAAAGTATCATTTCATGTAAATGTTGATTTCCTTTGCGGCGGACGCGTTTCGCGGGCACGGCTTCAGTCTCCTCGGGCAACAGGATGTTGGTCACGAAGACGTTGCCACACGAGGTGGCGCACTTAGTCTTCGTTCCTTAATAAATTGCGGGGCCTTCAGCTCTTGCTGTTCCCGCTGAAAAGAAATTGGGTCGCCAATTTCTTTGCGACGAGTAACCGCAGGAGCAGTTGTTTTCCGCCGCCTCCACTCCAATCAATGTAAAGCGCTTGTGTCAGCGTTTTTTGACAAAATATTTAAGTAGTAAAGTGGTCGGCTATTTCTGAAGACTCCTGCGGAAAAACGGAACAAGCTAGACCCCACAGGCAACGAATTGTGCACAATTCGTTTGCGACGAGTAACCGCAGGAGCATAGGTTTTTAAAGTCAAAGGAACGGAGGCTAGAACGCCACGTCGTGTGGCAACGCCTCCGTGACCAACATCCTGTTGGCCCGAGGCTAGCGTTTCGTCCGCGGAAAGCGAAAGAAATAGACGACCACCTTTTTTTGTGAAAGGGTGCAATAAATAAGAACACGAATTTTTATACTTTAATATCAATCAATATTCTTTTGTCAACAGTCTGAAGCAGGGATCTCTCCCTGCTTGTTTTCCACGTTATTCGACCGTGTACATAAAACCAATGGCACCAATACCGGTATGAGTACTAATAATTGGCGAAGTATATGCTTCTTGTACATTATGAAACCCAGAATCCTCAATTAATTTTTTCAATGGATCTGACATAGCATAGCCGTTAGCTTGGGAGATGCCTACCGCTTTTACTTTTCTACCTTTTGTGTCTTCCAAATACTGTTTAAATAAATATTGAACAACTTGTTTATGGCTTCTGGCTTTATGGACAGGCGTGTATTCGCCTCCTTCAAGTGAGGCAATCGGTTTTATTGACAGCAATGAACCTATTAAAGCTTTCCCTTTTCCAATTCGCCCGCCTTTAACCAAGTTCTCCAACGTATCAACCACAACAAAAAGGTTTGTGTTTTCTCGCATGATATCCAGTTTACTAACTATTTCCTCTACAGTCGAACCTTGTTGCGCCAATTGGGCTGCTTCAATAACTTGAAATGATAAAGCATATGAAATAAAACGCGAGTCAATAACAGTTACATCTGAATTGGTCATTTCAGCAGCTGCTTGTGCAGATTTAACAGTGCCGCTCATACCACCTGACATGTGTATGGAAATGATTTGATCTCCGTTTTTACCTAATTCGTCGTAGAGTTGTTGGAATACACCAACAGCAGGTTGAGAACTTTTCGGAAGTTCCTTTGAGGAATTCATCATTTCCAAAAACGATTCTGCTTGGATATCCACTCTATCGATGTATGTTTTTCCATCAATTTGTATTGTTAGCGGTACAACATGAATTGAATGTTGTGTAATTTGTTCAGTCGCTAAATCTGCTGTTGAATCGGTTACGATATGTATTTTCGCCAAGCCGGTCACACCTTTCTGTTCATGTATTTATTATAAAAAAGATAGGAACGTTCTGTAAACTATTAGAGGCTGTACGACATCTGATATGCACGAATATAGAAAAAACCAGTTGCTCTGGCTATTAGCATCTGGTTTTTTCCTGTTGTAACTGTTCCACTGCATTTGCAATCTTCATTTGGACATGTTCGATCAATTCTTTAGATGGAAGTGTTTGAATCCTATCGACCGATATGGGCTCTAAAACACGTATCTTTACATGTGCAGGTTTAATTTTATTATTATTCATTTCCATAATCTTTGATGTACCGGTAATGGCGATTGGAACAATCGTGACATTCGCTTCTTTTGCGATTCTCGAAAATCCAGACTTGAATTCCTGGACTGGTTTTCCTTTACTGCGGGTACCCTCAGGGAAAATAATCATGGAATGTCCATTTTTTAACGTTTCCACCATATCCGTAATGGATTGCATGGCACTCCTGCGATTGGTCCGATCAATGAATACACAATTCATTGCTTCCATCCAATCTCTGATGATCGGCAGTTTTTTCACTTCTACTTTCGACATAAAAGCAAATGGTTTGGGGATATGGGCGATAAGCGATGGAATATCGAAATTACCTTCATGATTGCTTACAAATAAGACTGGTCCGTCCGGAATGAAATCCAACCCATCGATTTCAAAGGTGCTTTTCGTCCGCTTTAAAATACCGTCAGCCCACTTCTTTGGCTGACGGTGTACAAGTACATCATAATCTTCTGTAGATAAAAGATGCCGTTGTTTTTGTACTTGACGTAAATCTTTCAAACTGAAGGGCAAATAACCAAATAAAAATGAGAAAGTCCGAACAGAATTATACAACCTTCTGCCCCCCATTTTCCTTTTTATAGATTAAGTATTGGTATGTTAATCCATCCTCCGTCGTAATGGGTTCGGATTCAGAGTCAATACGCCATTCTTGGTTACATGACGGGAAAAATGTGTCTCCTTCAAACTCTTTCTGAATAAGTGTGACATACATCAAATCGGTATATGGGAGGACTTCTTTAAAAATCTGTTCCCCACCAATGACCATGACTTCTTCATGGTGTTTTCTTGCAAGTTCAATTGCTTCTTCAATCGAATGGACAACCGTTACGCCATCAGGTTTATAAGCTGTATTCCGTGTAATCACGATATTCAAGCGACCAGGTAAAGGACGACCGATCGATTCAAAAGTATTACGTCCCATCACAATGGCTTTCCCCATCGTTTTTTCTTTGAAGTAAGCCAATTCATTTGGGATATGCCAAGGCATTTTATTATCCTTGCCAATTACGCGATTAAGATCATGTGCAACAATTAAAGAAATCATAAATACTCCTACTTTCTAAACAGCAATCGGTGCTTTGATTCGTGGGTGTGGATTGTAACCTTCAATTGAAATATCAGATGTTACCAATTCAAATATTGACTCTTTTTCACTTGAAATAGTCAGTGTAGGCAAATCACGAGGTTCTCTCGTCAGTTGTTCATTTACTTGATCCATATGGTTGGAATAAATATGAGCGTCACCAAGTGTATGAACAAATTCACCCACTTCCAAATTACATTCTCTTGCAATTAAATGAGTTAATAATGCGTAGGATGCAATATTAAATGGAACTCCTAAGAAGACATCTGCACTGCGCTGATATAATTGACAGGATAGCTTGTTGTCAGCAACATAGAATTGGAAAAATGTATGACAAGGTGGTAACGCCATTTGATCCACTTCCGAAGGATTCCAGGCAGTCACAATATGTCGTCTCGAATCGGGATTGTTTTTCAGTGAATTGATAACATTTTTTAATTGATCAATGGATGACCCATCTGCCGACGGCCAAGAACGCCATTGACGGCCATAAACCGGGCCAAGATCTCCATACGATTTCGCAAACTCATCATCTGAAAGGATACGCTCTCTAAAAATGGTCATTTGTTCATCGACGATTTGTTGGAATGCTTCATCTTGCGCAGCGCGCAAACCAAAGTCGGTCATATCAGGACCATTATAGTTTTCGCTCTTCACCCATTTTTCAAAAGCCCATTCATCCCAAATGTGGTTGTTTTCTGCGATTAACGTTCTTACATTGGTGTCCCCTTTCAGAAACCAAAGCAATTCCGAAACAATTAATCGCATCGCTGTGCGTTTAGTCGTGAGCAAAGGGAACCCTTTTGTTAAATCGAAACGCATTTGATAGCCGAAAATACTTTTTGTACCGGTTCCTGTTCGGTCATCTTTAACCGCACCATTAGCTAAAATTGTTTGACAAAGTTGCAAATACTGATCCATATATAAAACCCTCCATAAATCTAGTTGTGAAAAAACCTTTTTCAGCGCCAGGCATTGAAAAAGGTCTAAAATGTTATGATAACCACTTCGGTGGCATATTTTTGGACCAATATATGTCACCCAACTTATAGTGTTTGGCGAATTGATCGGATGAAATATGGTAATGGAAATTAAAGAAATAACCATCTTGTGGTCGGTTCTCGGTTCTTACGTGAAAGCGAATTAAATCTGATTTCGTTGTTGTATCAAAAATATGAAAAATCTTTTCACTGTGATCACCAGATGGTTTTTCACTGATTGCTAAGGACTTAAGTGTTTTATTGTCCATATTAAACAATGCCATTTCAATCGCTTCTTGAATTTTAGGGAAAATCACTTCGTCAAATTCATTCGTAATAATCGGACCAATACGTGTGCCGAACTTTAACAAAGATTGCTCTTTTGCTTGAATGATTGCATCTTCAATAAAAGTAGAAGGTTCTTCTTCAGACCATTCCACTGCATATGTAGGCTGGGCATTGTGAGAAGAAATTGATTTTTGGTTTGCTTTGTCATCCAGTAAGTTTTCCCAAATCACATGGTTCGGCGATATTACACCAAATGTCAAAAGTGCTACTGCAATTACTAAGGTTTTCTGAATCCAATTTTTCATCAATTATCACCTTCAAGTATGTACAATTTTTTACAAGATTTCATTACTTATACGAATTCAAGCACGAAAAGGTTTCATCTTTCTAGTATTCATTGTACAATAAAAATGTAGAAAGAGCTTCGTTTTTTTAAGTAGGAGGAATTATTATGGACATGCATACAGTGATCGGCATTGGTTTATTACTTTTGCTTGCGTACTTGACTTCTTTAAACTTTACAGACTAAACAAGAAAAGCTGCCTTCAATTATTGAAGGCAGCTTTTTCTATGAATCCATAATGAAATTTTGTATTTGGGCGTTTGATCTGGTTAAAATCAAACTCTTCAAACCACGGTGAAGTATAATGTGCTTTTAATACAACACGTTTTTTTGCAACTCGTTTCGCTTCGTGGACCCATTCTTCGTTTAAAGTATCCTGAATCCCCAAAGCCCGTAATGGACTGATATTAACTGACTCCTCTATTGAAGTTTCGAACATCGGATCCATATAAACTACATCAACTGATTGATCTTCTAATTGTTTTAGATAAGTGACAGCATCAGAAGAGATTATCTGAATACGATTCATAAGTGTTTTAAATTCCATGTGATCAGTTCGGCCCTCATGAAAAGCTTCATTTAAAATAAATGCAAGAACAGGGTTTGCTTCACATCCGTGTATTGTACCCGTTTCACATACTGCATATGCGGCCAATAAGCTATCTGACGCATAGCCAAGTGTACAATCCAGGAAAGAGTCCCCCGGTTGCAGCTGACACACATCTAGAAATGGATCATGTTCACCACGAGCTACTCGTTTCAATCGGAACATCGCGGAACTCGGATGGTAAAAGAATGGTTCCGTTGACTTTAATCCGTGATATTCCCACCGACTCTTAGCCGCTACAAGCACATCACTTTGATAATGTTGCTGTAATTGTGTAACGGTTCTTTTCTGACGGTCAATATAAGGCAATCCCAACTTACTGGAAGCATTTTTTGCTAGCTGTATCGTCAAATCGGTTGGCCTGCCGGCAGTGGTTACTATCGTTTTCACGCAGTCGTAACTTGGTTCAATACTTGAACTAAATGATCTTTGATTTGTTCCATCGGAAATCCTTCGATTTGTTCACGAGGAATGAAGTAAGCTAACTGACCATCTTTAACAATGGCAATGGATGGTGAGCTTGGCGGCACTTCTTCAAAATAAGCGCGCATTTGATATGTCGCTTCCTGATCTTGTCCTGCAAAAACGGTTACAAGATGTTCAGGTTTATTTTGCACTTCAGCCAAAGCTTCAGAAACTGCAGGTCGTGCTAATCCAGCTGCACATCCACAAACTGAATTAATTACAACTAAAGATGTTCCATTAGCCTCCGCCATATGTTCATTCACCATTTCGGCTGTCGTCAATTCCTTAAAGCCAACATTCACTAGTTCCGCTCTCATAGGTTTAACGACTTCTTTCATGTACTCATCGTATGCATTCATCTATTTCGCCTCTTTCGGTTTTAATTGCTTTATTTGGCAATAATCTTTTTCATTCTTTATCATAACGTGTATTTCAATAGATTTCACTTCTTCAATATTTTTTACATGTTATTTTTCAATAATTCCATGCTGGGCATTTCTATTCAAATTTTCGAACATGTATGAGACACCTTTAATTACATAAAGTGAATAATGAGGTGACTAACATGAAAAAAACAAGCCTACTGGGACTCTTTACACATCTTCATAGTAATATTCATTTATATCTCCCTAATACATATTCCTTTCTCAAAACTCATTTCTATAAAGCGTGCATTTCGAATATACATTTACATAGTATTAATTTAGTCACTATTAAACCTGATTTTTATACATATTAGTATATTGAGTAGTATGGAATAGAGGAGATGAAAGCGTTTTATAGAACTTATTATGGATAGTAAAGAGAAAAGGAGTAAATGAAAAGTGATTAATCAAATAGTTCCAGCATTAATTTCTTTTGTAGTTGTTTCACTTTTATCTCCACTATTAATAGCTGTTTTGAGACAACTTAACCTCATTCAACCGATAAGAAAAGAACTTCCTTCAAATCATCAGTTAAAAAAAGGCACTCCGTTAATGTTTGGAATTATTCTGTTTGTAGGAATTATAGTATCAATTTTTATTTCTCCTACTCCATTAATGTATTTTTTGTCTATTACCTACATTCTTTTTAGTTTTATTGGGTTTTTGGACGATTTTTGGAAAGCTTCTCGTCAAGATCCAGAAGGGGTATCAGGTAAGACCAAACTTATTTTCCAATTTATTTTTACAGGTACTTTGCTTTTTTACATGATCAACGAAATGGGCGTAGACACCAGTATTAATATTTATAAAAATATTTCCTTGGAGCTTCCAATGGTGTTATATATTTTTGTCATCACATTATTTGTCGTAGGATCTGCAAATGCCATTAACTTCACGGATGGATTAGACGGTCTTTTAGGAGTTGTTGCAATCCCTACATACTTTTTCTTTTTTATGGTTTCAGAAAGAGCAGAGGTGCAAATTTTTAGTTTAATTATGATCGGATGTTTACTGGGCTTTCTCATTTATAATATATATCCTGCCAAAGCTTTTATGGGGGATACGGGCTCATTGGCTATAGGGGGATCGCTATCATTTCTTGCTGTTCTGGAGAAAGTTGAAATCTTAATTCCCATTTTGTTCTTTATATATTTTGCTGAAGTACTTTCGGTTATTTTGCAAGTTTCGTCATTTAAACTAACTCGTAAGCGTATTTTCGAAATGACACCGATTCACTATCACTTTGGCTTAAAATATAAGTGGTCTGAAAATACAATTGTCACGTTTTTTGGATTTTTTTCTTGGTTTTGTGTTTTTATCTGTTTAGCTTATTGGAGATTTTTTCTAAATCCTTAAATTAAGTTATAATCATCCCAATTTCGTTCACTAAGCTAGCTCAATGATGTCGGACCAAAAATAGACTATTCAATTGAATGGGTTAAGCAAAAAATGTTAGCAAATGTGATACGAATCACACATGCTAACATTTTTTATAAACTTATATATAAAATCTACTGATTTCTCGCTTCCGTCATTTGTTTCCAGACAGAGCCTTTTGCTTCTTCGCCTTGCTCGATACGGGCAATCGCCATATTGACTTGGAGCTTCACTTCAAATTCAGGATCTTCTTTTGCTTGATGAAGAGCAGGTAAAGAACTTTCAGTTCCTGTCTCATATAAGAACATTGCCGCGCGCCAGCGGACAAGTTTGTTTTTATCAGCTAATGCATGTTGCATCGCGTTTTCAAATTGGGGGAAGCCAAGATCGCTCATGCAATCCCCTGCTGTCCGTCTAACTGATGGACTTTTATCATGTAACGCCTTTTCCATATAAGGAATGACTTCTTCGTTATCAATCATACCTAGATAAACGGTTGCTAACCTGCGAATGGACATTTGTTCATCTTCCAATGCTTTGGCCAGTAATGGCAAGTCTTCGACAGATGGGTCTGCCATTTGATCGAGCAATTGGAATCGTTCTTCCCATGCATCAACTTGGAATTCTTCGAGACTTATTTTTCGACCACGAGCAATACCTTCATTTTTTGGACTCTTCGCTGCTTCAACCAACTGACTCAGACGAGCCTCCGGATAAGTAGCTTCGATTTCTTCTTTAATCTGAGCTGCTATTTCTTTTTTCTCACCATAACGAACACCGAAATCTGCCCATTTACGTTGCAAAATATAATTTTCATCCTGATCTTGCATGCTTGCATTCATGGCTTCTACAAACCGGGGAGATAATCCGATTCGTTCTTCAGAAGTTTGGTCAAAAACTTTTACTTGTAGCGGAATTCCTTTGATTTGTTGTACATGTACATAGACTTCCCCGAAGTGCTCGTCCACTTGGACTCCATTTGAAATGGCTTGGTCATTTTCGCCAAATACGTTTCGTACTTCAGCTAATATTTGTTCCCAGTCATTTTTAGCCAATCGTTCAATTGCTAAAAAATCCGCAACATGATAGATTCCTTTAACGCCAGGTATATTTAAAATGGAGACGATTTCATTAGGTGCCTCTGAACTTTCATCCTTTTTATAATTAAAGCTTTTTCCAAAAGGAAGTTCATGGTCTACGATTACTTTCATGGTATTCGGACTTGGTGTCGGTTCAATTGTAAGTATTTTCACGGAAAACGCCCCCTACTTGGATAGTATTAAGACCCAATAATTTCTTGCAGGTAACCCCATCGTTCAATTAAGTGATTATATTGCTCATTTAATGCTTCTAGTTGGTTCGTTGCTTTTTGCAATTTTTCAAAGTCTGCACCAGCAGATTCTACTTCTTTTTCCGCAACGATGATTGCCTCTTCTATTTTTTCAATATCTGATTCAATGGTTTCCCATTCTTTTTGCTCTTTAAAAGATAATTTTTTCTTTGGTTCTTTCGTTTTAACTGGTTCTGGTTGTTGTTCAACAATAACTACTGGTTCAACCAGAATTTCTGGTGCTTGTTCAAGGAAGTCAGAATAAATCTCTTGTACTTCTCGTGTATTTCCTTTTCCATCAAGAACCCATAACTTTTTCGCGATTCGATCAAGGAAAAAGCGATCATGAGAAATTGTAATTACAACCCCGGGGAATTGTTCGATGAAATCTTCCAGCACTGATAATGTTTGAATATCCAAATCATTTGTTGGCTCATCCAGTAGCAAAACGTTTGGTTGTTCCATTAGAAGTTTAAGCAAATGAAGTCTTTTGCGTTCTCCACCTGACAATTTCCCAATTGGAGTTCCGTGAACTTTAAGTGGAAACAAGAATCGTTCTAGCATTTGGGCAGCAGAATGCCTTACTCCATCGGAACCTTCAATATCATTTGAAGATTCTCGGACATATTCAATCATACGCGTATTTGGATTCATTGGAGGTATCGTTTGCTCAAAATGAGCAATTTTAACGGTTTGTCCAACACTCAATTCTCCACTATCAGGCAGTATTTTCTCTGCTAACATATTAATTAGCGTACTCTTACCAGCACCATTCGGTCCGACAATACCAATGCGATCACCAGGCTGTAATAGGAAAGAAAAATCTTTAATGATTTGTTTGTTTTCATATGCTTTTGATAGATTAATTCCTTCAAGTACTTTCTTCCCTAAACGAGTTGTAGCTAGATTCATTTCTAAAGATGTGTTGTCATTGTGGCGTTCCATTTGCTCATCCAATTTATCAAACCGTTGGATACGAGCTTTTTGTTTTGTTGTTCTTGCCTTGGCTCCACGACGAATCCATTTCAACTCTGAACGGAAACGGTTTTGTAGTTTTAACTGAGAAGACGCAGCCATATCTTCACGAATAGCTCTTGCTTCTAAATAATCTCCATAATTTCCACGATGTGTATACATGGTTTGGTCAGCAATTTCATAGATATGTGTAGATACTCCATCTAAAAAGTAGCGATCATGGGTTACGAAAATAATTGCACTTGATAGACGCGCTAAACTTTCTTGCAACCATTTTGAAGATTGAACATCGAGATGGTTTGTTGGCTCATCTAGTAATATTAAATCTGCTGGTTCCACTAACACTTTAGCTAATGCAACACGTTTAAGTTGTCCGCCAGAAAGTTCATTCACTTTACGGTCAAACATATCTATACCAAGGTTTTGTAATGCTGTCTTAGCCATCGAATTAATATCCCAAGCATTATTTAAATCCATTTGAGATTGGATTTCCATGTACGCATCTTGATATTCAACAGAAGAGGAATCTTCACTTAATTTATTTAAAGCATCTTCATACTTTCGATTCGTTACTAAAGCAGGTGAATCTCCACTAAAGACAGCTTGAAGTACGGTTAAATCATCATCAAACTGAGGATCTTGCTCTAAAAAAGCAATACGGTATTGATTTGGATGGTCCATAGATAAACTGTCTGCCTCAATTTGTTTTGAAATGATTGATAGGAAGGTTGACTTTCCTGTTCCATTGACACCAATTAACCCTGCTCGTTCACCAGCATAAATTGTAAAATCAATGTTTTCAAATAATGTCTTTTCTCCTACTGTCTTTGTTAAATTTGAAACTATTAAATGACTCATTTTTCTTCACTCGTTTCTATTTTCAGCTGGTCAATAAATGCCAACATAAATTCATGACGCTGTAACGCTAATTTTTTTCCTGTTTCGGTTACCATTAAATCTTTTAATAAGAGTAATTTCTCGTAAAAGTGCGTCACGGAAGATGTTTTTTGCGATCGGTATTCTGATTCGGACATGTTCATTCTTGCTGCTTCAGACCAATCGTACAACTTTCTACCCTTAGCTCCGCCATAGGCAAACGTTCTGGCAATTCCCACCGCACCGATTGCATCCAGTCGATCCGCATCACGAACAATCTTGGCTTCAATTGTTTTGGCTTCTTTCTCATGTCCACCACTGAACGATACCGATTCGATAATCTCTACAATTTTTTGGCGATCACTTAATGGTAAACCAAGTTCATCCAGAATGGCATTTTCTTTAGCTTTACCTTCACTGCCACTGTATTTTACATCACTGACATCATGGAGAAGTACAGCAAGTTCTATTAAATCAGTACGAACTGCGCCTTCTTCCTGACTGATGATTTGTGCGTTTTTTCTTACGCGTTCAATATGTTGAAAATCATGACTTGCGTCAAATCGATTGTAAATATCTTTTACTAGTAGTTCGCACTTTTCAATCGTATTCAATTAGATCTTCCTTCCTTAACGGACAAATAAAGTTCACTAATAGTATCATTGCATAGATGCAACTAAAATCGCAACAGAGTGAATTGACAGAGAATTGACTACTTTCGACAATTCATGTATAGTATAGCCATCCATTCGCAGAATATTTTGTTATATGCGGTTCTGGAAATTGACATTTCACTCGAATATTATGAGGAGGAACGTTCATGCACCAAGGCAAAGTAAAATGGTTCAACAATGAAAAAGGTTACGGCTTTATTGAATACAATGATGGTGAAGATGTGTTCGTCCATTTTACTGGAATCCAAGGTGATGGGTTCCGAACGTTAGATGAAGGTCAAGTTGTCTCCTTTGAAATAATAGACGGCAACCGAGGTCCACAAGCCGCAAATGTCTTTTTGATTACATAATAAAGTTGACCCACCAATCAATCGATTGGTGGGTTTTATCTTGTTTATTATTTCATTTTTACTTTGTTGAGCTCTTGCCCCAAAAATTGCAATTGGTCACCAACGGTACAACTATTTATACAAAAACGGTGCGCCATCGTTTTACCACCGTTCAGTTTAAGTTCTCTTTTAATGAAGCAACCGTCGCAATAAGTCTCAAGCAAATCATCAATTTCACTGATAACTGTCATTTTGTTCAAAATTGCTTCATCCTTTCATTACAATTGAAACACGTCGTTGCTTTTCAATCCTTAACTTAAGAAAGTGCTACTTTATCTTACACCCTCGTTGCATTTGCTTGCAACTGACATTATAATAGTCAAGTTGGAAAACAACACGTTTTTTCGCGGTTCGTAAACATCCCGCGTTATCAAAACTACAGGAGGATTTTTATGTTTAATGAAATGCTTGGCTTAGGATTTGCAATAGTCAACATGCTATTCGTGTTGATCTTGTATAAATTTTTTGGCAGAACTGGCTTATTCGTCTGGGTTGGATTTGCTACTGTTTTGGCAAATATACAAGTAACAAAGCTAATTGAAATTTTCGGTCTGACGGCTACACTTGGAAATGCGATTTATGGCAGTATTTTTCTAGTCACTGATATATTGAACGAAAAATACGGAAAAAAAGAAGCTAAAAAAGCGGTATGGTTAGGTTTTATATCTCTTTTAATGATGACGGTCATCATGCAAATGGTGCTCTTGTTCCAACCAGCTGCTGACGATTTTGCACAGGAATCCCTATCCACAATCTTTGGATTGATTCCTCGAATCGCGCTTGGTAGTATGATTGCCTATCTCGTCAGTCAATACACTGATGTACTTATATTCAGCTTCTTGCGTAAGCTGTTTCCGTCGGATGGCGCATTTTGGATTCGTAACAATGGATCAACAATGCTCAGCCAATTACTTGATACCCTGATTTTCACTTCCATTGCATTCTGGGGAGTTTATCCGACAGACGTTTGGTTAAGTGTCTTTATCTCTACTTATGTATTGAAGTTCCTCGTGTCGATCCTTGGTACACCATTTGGATATATCGCCAAGCGAATGACACCGGTGGATGAAAAATAAGGAGTTGTTTTCATGCTTGAAGTGTATATTGATGGAGCAAGCGCAGGGAATCCAGGCCCGAGCGGTATCGGAATTTTTATCAAAGGCGAAGGTCATCAACTACGTTTTTCTGAATACGTAGGGATTTATGATAATCATACGACAGAGTTCATTGCCTTATTACGAGGACTTGAAGAAGCACAGAAACTTTCAAAAGAATTGATTTCCGTCAGATCAGATTCACAGATTGTCGTTGCTGCCGTAGAAAAAAGATACGCTAAAAATCCTGTTTATAAAGACTTACTTGATAAGGCACTTGAAATTGCCGATACATTTGATTTTTTCTTTATTAAATGGGTTCCCGACAACTCTAATCTTACTGCCGATCAATTAGCACGGAAAGCCATTCTCAATCAAAAGGACTCATAAGCGTTTACCGCTAATGAGTCTTTTTTTGTTTTATAAGAAGTCTTCATGGGAATATCTTCATGACATAAATGCACAAAAAAACAGATTCTCCGAAGAGAATCTGTTTATAGGTTGTTCTTAAAATTAAGCTTTGTTTACGTTAGTAGCTTGTAGGCCACGTTGTCCTTGCTCGATTTCAAAAGTAACTTCTTGACCTTCGTCAAGAGATTTGAAACCTTCGCTTTGGATAGCGCTGAAATGTACGAATACATCGTCTCCGCCGTCACGTTCGATGAATCCAAAACCTTTTTCTGAGTTAAACCATTTTACTTTACCTTGTTCCATGTGTGTTTCCTCCTCGTGTACTAAGTACACATTGTGTTACTATCCTTGCTCAAATCGTGGAGATAAAATCTCTTACAAGTCTTACTCATATCCGAACAAAAATAATCCTCTATTAATGTAACATGAAACCCAGGGTAATGCAAATGAAATGTTGATGTATTTTTATAAAAATCAGTTTTTAATCACGTTTCAGTTTCCATCATATTTGCTTAAAAGAGCACCTATCGCGCCACTGTATCCATTATCCTTCAGAAAAACAGGTGTGCGGTTTTTACGTTTTGTATAGCTTCCAATAATCTTTTGAAGTGGTTCGTTTTCAGCTAAAGTCGACCCAATGTACACAATATGTTCCATTTTTTCAGCATCGGCACACTGGATGCTCAAAGTTGAAATCACTTCTCCTACCAGACCTTGAACAGTAGCTAAAATATCTTCTTTAGATCGTTCCAGAAGTGGTCTTAAACCTGCGTCCCCAAAATTACTTGCAGTCAACCCACCATCAATCGGCGTTTTATTCCCGTAATAAATATCACTAACTAACATGTCCACCTCAGAACGGCTGCCACTTGCCGAAAGCTGTACAATTTGCTCAAACTCAAAAATGCCAGTCATTAACGCTGACATTCCCAGTAACGTACCTCCACCAATACCAGTTCCAGCAATTCGAACGTGAGCATCCCCTTTCAGCGAGTGAATGGAGGTACCTGTGCCAATATTGGTAATGACGCCCTCGGCAAAATTTTGACCATCCTTTTTCAGCTGATATTTGACACCAGCAATGGTTGCGTCGAATTCAACTAAGTAATGGAGATTTTTATGTGACCTTAAAAAAGTTTTTAATTGTTCTGCACGTCCCCCAGTTAAACCAATTTGAATATCTTCTTTAAAAGAAGCAATCCAGTCACTTACTTTTTGTAAGTCAGCTGAAGGGAAATGTAACAATTTCAACTGTTGGTCATCTTCAAAGTAGGCGATTTTAGTTAACGTACCACCGACATCTATTCCAATTGCTTGTACCATATCTATTCTCCTTTAAACACATGAAAAAGCGTCGCTTTCGTGCGACGCTCAAAATTGTTATGCGCGATTACTTTCTGCAACCTGTTTCACTCGTTCTACAAATTTTACAACCACTTTGTCATTTGCAAAAACCAAGAACAGTTTAATAAACCATTTTAGCGGTTTGTTTGTAGCTGTGTAAACAAATTTCGTTTTAGCATCAGTCAGTGATTCTACTTCGTATTTTGCGGTTATATCAAATAATTTTGCCAGAGTAAATGCAACTTTCATGTGTTTTTCAGTAGGGGTATTTTTGTACTCAGTCACGTGTACATCATAAGCTTCCACCCTCTTGCCTTCGCGGTATTCTTGACGGAAGACACTGCCAACAACTTCTTCTGTTATCTGTACGGGTGTATTGCTTACTACGTTTGGCATAATTTGTTGCATTTTTTCCAAATCTCCGTCCAAATACTGCCACACAGTCTCAATCGGTGCTTCAATCACTATCGATTTCGTCCATTGTTTCAAGTGGACACTTCCTCTCAAACTTCATACTTTCAGTTTAGAGAATATTCCACTTTTAGACAACCTCTTATTTTCGATACACATGTATTTTGTAAGCACTCCATTGTTCTTCCAGCTCTCTCATGTGGACTGTTTTCCAAGGATTGAAAAATACTTGCCCATTCTTATTGAAAAAGTAGTTTTTATCAATGTGGAAGCTTGCATGAACGATTTGATTCTTTTCATCTTTCCACACAAGAATATCGTGTGGGAAAATGGCATCCATGGACAACGGAACTTCTTTGTATCCCAATTGTGTAAGTCCATTTATAAAAGTGGTCGGATGAACCCATTCCTTGATAATCCAATCAAGGGTGTAGCCTGCCTGTATGGATGCTGCAGCAAATAACGTGGAAGATAAGCAATTTGCGCCGTGCGAATTTGGATAAGTGTTTACATACGTACTTGTTACACTTTCAGTGGGAACATAGGGATCAAATATTCCGGGCGTATCATAATCAAAAGCTATCCGGTTCAATAAATCCGATTTTAATGATTTTGGCAATTGATTCCAAACTTCTTTTTGGATAGCAATATAAACACGATCATTCGAAACAAATTCGTAAGGAGCCAATAGGGTTTTAGCAGGCTCTCTGAGAATGCCTTCGAAATAACGGGCTTCAAATACAAGTCCTCTTCCTACTTGTTGCTGGATTTTTAATATCGCTGTTCTAACCGATTGGTTTAATGATGGAAAGACACGGTGTGGCAGTACGACAACTGTGGATATATCTTGAGATAATGTCCAGTACGTATAACTGCTCCCATATGATACCGCTTTATATGTCGGGTGTTTCATAAATTCTTCTTTGGAGAACAATAAACAGTTCATGCCGAATTCTTTCAGTAAATGGAGATCTTGGTCTCTTAGAAAAAATACATCTTTCTCTGGGACGAATGCCTCTTCCCATTTTTCCAGTTTGCCTTGACTTAAATTAATTCGTTTACTCAAAAAAACCACCAACCTCTATAGATTCCTACCTATACTACCAATCTTTCATGACGTTCGTGTAACATTCACTTAACAATCAAGCCTTGTTGAACCAATGGAAGATTTTTCGCAATCAAACCATTGTCTAAGATTGTTTGAGTTACCAATTCTTTAGAAGTTTCACCGAATTGCAGAACAAGTCGGTCTAGTTTGATTTGAACGATGTGACCGACGCCAAATTTTTTATGGACTATTTCTATTCCGACTTTCATTTCGCTCACTTTGCGGATGGTATTCGGATTTTCGGGCTCTGATTGTTCTTTTAAGGTTTCGAGTTGTTTTGCATTTTTCAGGAGTATGCCCCTTACTTCGCTGATAAATCGTGACTCCACTTTCTCTTTCCCATCTTTCTCGGCATACGTTAACAATTCTAGATGCTTCCGTGCTCTTGTCATGCCAACATAAAATAAACGTCGAGCTTCCTCAAGCTTATCGTTGTCCCGCAGATCTTCATCTGATGGAATCGTACCATTATGACAATCAATCATATAAACATGATCGAATTCCAATCCTTTAGCACTGTGAAACGTAGATAGCGTAACTGCGTTTGGATCTTTTGTTTTCTTTGCTTTTTGCGTAAGTTCATCCAATTCTTTTAAACGCTTAGCAAATGCCTCCATCGTCGTGAAAGGTTCAGCGATTTGTTCTAGCGTCCGGATCATATCCATTAACACTTCTATGCGGAATCCGAATTTTTCAGCTCTGTTGTTTAAGACTTGTTCATAGCCTAGTTGTTCTTTTATCAAACGGATGACGCTCTTCGGTCGGGAATTTTTCATTTTTTCATAAACGTTTGCATAGTTTTGCAACGATTGCACTTGATAATCCTTTAAAGGTACATGTCGAGATAGGAGCTGAAAAACATTACCTGTATCTTCGACACGTTCAAATTTCCGTATTTGATCATTTGATAAATATAGATTGAACTTACGTGCTATTTTAAGAAAAATATCTTTCCGCTCTAAATTAAAACTTAATCTCATGAAATTCAAGATATCTTCGACTACCCAATGTGAAAAAAATCGCTGATCGACATCCTTCATGTAAAAGGGAATGCCTCTTCTTTCCAATTCACTTATATATAAAATAGCACTCGCATTGTTTCGAAATAGAATGGCAGCACTGCCCGTTTCCTTTAAGTCAAGTAGACCATAAATCACATACCTCATTTGGGCCTGATCATCATGAAGTTGTTTTAATGCAATATCTAGAGACGGTCCATTTTCCGTAAACATTTCTTTTTTGTATCTGCTTTTATTCCTTTTTATAAATTGATTCGCAACCGAAACGATGCTGGAAGATGAACGATAGTTTTGTTCCATTTTCAAGATTTTGGCTTTTGGATACGTGTCCTTGAATTTTAATAAATAGGCAGGATCAGCAGCTCTCCAAGAATAGATCGTCTGATCATCATCTGCAACGACACATAAGTTTTGATGACTTGTAACCAGCTTTTCTACGATTGCATGTTGAATTCTTGATGTATCCTGACTTTCATCAGTTAACACATAATCATATAGATTTGAGAAACTTGCCATTATGTTTTCATCGTAAGTTAAAGCTTCATACGCAAGAACCAGTAAATCATCAAAATCCAGCCAAATATGTGCAGGGTTTTGGGTTTTAATTGCTTCGTATTGTATCGTAATTTTCACAGCTTCCGGATTTGGCAGTTCTTCGTCTTTCCATTTGGTCTGAGGAATCATTTTGTTTTTAATGAAACTAATGAATTGAACCATCTCTTGCAGTTGGTCGTCAGAACAATCTTCTTTCAGTAATTGTTTATATAAATCCTTCAGTATTTGTGATTTCATCGGCGCATTAGTATTTGGTGTTCCTTCTATTAAGGTGAAAGCAATCCCACGACTTTTTAAATAACGCGAAGTTATAGAAAATGCCAAACTATGGATGGTTGAAAAAGCAGGTTGATTTAATGAAGGGAAAAACTGCTCAAAGCGCGTTTTCATGTCGTTCGCTGATGCACGACTGAATGTAATAGCTTTTATTCGTTTCGCTTCGAAGCCTTTTTCTTCAATTAAATATCCGATTCGCATAATCAATGTGGTTGTTTTACCTGAACCAGGGCATGCCAATAACAGCAATGGCCCATCGGTTTGACATACTGCTTTTTGCTGCACTTTATTTAAATGAACGTTATGTAATTTTGCTTGTTTTTCAAAAAACGATGACATACGAAAACTCCTTTTCAAAACAAAAAATCGCTATCTTGTGGAAGACAACGATTTTACATATTTTTGAGTATAACAGAACACTTATTCTGAGGCTAATGTTGATAATTTCCTCTTAAACTGTGTGATATCTCTATTAAGCGTGAATTGCCTTTAGTGTATTTCCTGATTCGAGGTAACTTTTCAAGTTGCTCAAAATAGCTGGCCATCCATTGTTAAGCCCCCAAAACGTATCCGAATCATCCACAATGTCGCTCTCCACCAAGTTTGAATGAATCAATGTTAGTTTCACTGTTTCTTCGAGTTCTTTAATTAAAAATGTAACGACCGTAGGCTCATTGCGCAAAGTTGGATCTTCTGGGGATGTCCATGTATAGGATAACTTTTTACACTGCTCAAGTTCTAGCAAGTCACCCGTTACATCCAGTTTAGAGTCTCTAAAAAAAGTGATATTTTCTCCAACTTGCCAAGTGGACTGAACTTTACTGTTAAAGAAATATAGTTCAGTATCTTCACTAGTAGTCAGTGCTTGCCAAAGTCGATCCGGATTGGTGCGGATATACGTGGTATAAACAAATTTTTGGTTTGACAATTCTATCACTCCCAGTAAGTATGTTATAGTAAATTCAATTGATTTTAGTAATATTATACTTCATGAGAAGGTGAAAAGATGCCCCGTTTCAAACATGGCGTTCTATTATTTAATGGACAAGCTGGGCAGGACTCTGCAGAGCAAGCACTAGCAAATGTAGTGCCAGTCATCGCGACTCATTGTCATAAACTAACAATCGTTCAGACTTTATCTCCTGAAGAATTTAAACAAGCATGCATGGACGCTTCGTATGCAGATGTTTTATTTTTGATGGGTGGAGATGGCACGCTGCACACAGCTGTTCAAGTATTGGAAAGAATCGAGAATTTCCCCATCATCGGTTTGCTTCCTGGAGGCACCTGCAATGATTTTGCCCGTACCCTAGGCATTCCACCATTTCTTAAAGAAGCGGCAGAGGAAATTGTGAATGGAGTCATCCGAGATGTAGATTTAGCACAAATTAATGAAGGGCTCTTCATGAACTTTGCAGGAATTGGGTTAATTGCGGAGGCATCAGAAAATATTAATCCTGATCTCAAAGGGAAATATGGTAAGCTAAGTTATTTCATGAGTGCGTTCCAATCGTTCAAACAAAGTGAACCTTTTCCTATTCATTTAGAGATTGATGGTATTACTTATAAGGAAGAAGCTGTCATGTTGCTTGTTATGAATGGGAAATCAATTGGAACCCATCGCTTCCCTCTAGACATCATTGACCCTTCGGATGGCCAATTGGATGTGGTCCTCATTCAATCGTCAACAATGACAGCCATACGCGAATGGTTCTCTTTGTCTCAACCGGACGTTATGCCAGACGATTTGATGAACGTGACACACTATACCGGTAAACACATTGTGATTCAAACAGATGAACCGAAAAATGTGGATATGGATGGAGAAATTTATTTACAAACACCTGTCGAAATTACTGTAAAGCCAAAAGCCATTCGGTTTTTAGTACCAGCCGACACCAATTAAAAACACAGCTGCTATAATTAGGCGGCTGTGGCAAAGGAAGAAAATGTTGATTTCCATTCCGGCGCTTGCTTTCCGCGGGCACGGCCTTAGCCGCTTCACTCGCTCCGCTCGCTGCAGGGTCTTCGGCTCGTGCTGTTCCCGCAGGAAAGATATTGGTCTAATGGCCAATATCTTTGCGACGAGTAATCGCAGGAGCAATCTTTTTTGCGACGAGTAACCGCAGGAGCAGCATGTTTTCGCGCGCCTGCACTCCAATCAACAGAACGCTCTCTGTCAGCGTTTCTTTTGAAAAAATTATTAAAGTAGGAAAGTGGTCGGCTATTTCTGAAGACTCCTGCGGAAAAAACGGAACTAGCTAGACCCCGCAACTCAGCTGTCCGAGACAGCTGAGTTGAGGAGGCTTGCGTTTCGTCCGCGGAAAGCGAAAGAAATAGGCGTCCACCTTCTCTTTTTATAGAGTACAAGTAGGAAACATAGATTTTTATACCGATATATTAAATTAATATTCTCATGTCTTCAAAAAAACACAGCTTCCCTAATTAGGAAGCTGTGTTTTTTTGTTATTTTGTTTACATAATAATATTATCTCATTATTTATTGGCGATATGAACTTTTAGAAGTTTTCCTTTAATCGTCGTGTTTCTCATTTGCTTCAATACTAGAGGTCCTTTACCATTCAATATTTCCACATAAGAAACATTGTCTTGGATCGTAATAATGCCGATATCTTGTGCAGTCATTCCATCCAATTTTGCAATGGTTCCGACAAAGTCCACAGCACGGATTTTCTTTTTCTTACCACCGTTAAAGTACAGTTTTGTAATATCTTCATTTAACTGTTCTTTTTTATCGACCTTGATTTCAGGTTGTTCATTCATTTTTTGTTTAAAGGCAGCCTTTGCTTTCACTACTCGTTCTTTTGAAGGAGCATCTTTCACCGGAATATCAAAGCCGATATACTTTTCAACCGATGCAAGGAAACGATTCTCATACGGTGTAACAAGTGTAATCGCTTTTCCGACTTCCCCTGCTCTCCCTGTTCTACCTGTACGGTGAACATAGCTTTCATTTTCTAATGGCATATCATAATTGATCACATGGGTAATACGGTCAATATCAATTCCACGAGCCGCAACATCGGTTGCAATTAAATAACGGAAATCTCCACGTTTAAAATCATTCATTACATCGAAACGCTCATTTTGTTCCATCCCACCATGAATTTTATCGACTGTATACCCTTCGTCATCCAATAAGTCCACCAGTTGATCGACATTATCTTTTGTACGGCAAAAGATGATACAGCTGTCTGGATTTTCAACCATTGTAATGTCTTTTAACAAGGCGAATTTCTCTGCTTCTTTTACGATATATACTGAATGGTCAATTTGTTGGTTCACATTTTCTGTCTTTTCAATTTCAATGTCCAAAGGATTGTCCATATATTTATGGCACAGTTTCTCCACATCTTTAGGAAGTGTTGCTGAGAACAACATGGTTAATCTTTTTTTAGGCAAGTGACTGATAATGGATTCAACCAATTCAATAAAGCCCATGCTCAACATTTCGTCTGCTTCATCAATGACCAGTATTTCAACCTTGCTTAAATCCAGTGTGTGGCGTTCAATGTGATCCATCACTCGACCTGGAGTTCCTACAACGACATGCGATTTTTGTTTTAACTCTGTACGTTGGAAAGCAAACGGCTGTTTTCCATAAATCGCAGTTGCTTTAATTCGCTTAAAACGACCAAAACTCATGATATCTTGCGAAACTTGCATGGCTAATTCGCGTGTGGGTGTTAATACTAAAGCTTGTGGTTTGTTTTCATCCCAGTCCACCAACTCACAGATAGGGATACCAAATGCAGCTGTTTTACCGCTTCCTGTTTGTGATTTTACTGAGACATCTCGCTTTGCCAACGCAGTAGGAATCACTTTCGATTGCACTTCAGTCGGTGATGTAAATCCCAATCCTTCAAGTGCGCGAATTATGTCGTCTGAAATACCAAAATCTTTAAAATGTGTGTTTGTCATTAAAATCTCCCTTTATTTAAGAGTTTTACACTCTTCTTTGTATCTTCAGTATACCAATGAATCGGGCGTGATAGATTAAAACAGAAAACTATGTTATAATAGAAACATATTAACTTCATAATACGACAAAATCTCATGAGACTCATTCGACTCGTTTCGAGCTGAATGTAGTCGATATGACATCAGTGTTATAGAAATGGGGAATTCAGATGACGTTCCAAAAACATGAAAAAGAAGTATCCGAATTTGTACAAGCACGAAGAATTCGTGAAAAAATCACATTCGTTCGTCGTGATGTAGAAGTTGAAGGGGCAATTTTCAAAATCCTTGAAAATTCATGCATCGTTGAAATTTCTCAAGAAGACGCAAAAAAAATTGGTGCCGCATCAACATTAACAGTAGTATCACATAAAAATTATAAAGTATTCTCATAAGACAAAAAAACGAAGAGCTAAATGCTCTTCGTTTTTTTTGTCTTTTTATGTGAAGTTAAGTCAATTTGTTATCCACTTGATAAGCTGTAATCCAGTCACTGTAACTACCTACATATAATTTCACTTTCGGATAGCCCGCTTCTTTTAGAATGGCAAATACGGGAGCAGCAGTTACACCACTTCCGCAATAAACCGTAATCTCTTCATCTTGTTTAACAACTGCTTCTAAGTTTGGCAAGACTTCCGCAATTTCTTTAAAACGATTATTTTCTTTTAATTGTTCCCAGTCCAAATTTCGTGCAGACGGAATGTGACCTGCTACGTGATCAATCGGTTCATGTATTCCTGCATATCTTTCAGCTGAACGGGCATCGAGAAGCACACCTTGTGAAGTTTCCGATATTTCTTTTACTTGCTGACGATCGGAAAAAATGTCTTCATTCCATTTTAGGTGCAATATCGAAGTCGGGTAAGATGGAGTTTTAGTCGAAACTTCAAATCCCAGCTTGATCAATTCCTCATAGCCTTCCTTCACCAACGTAACTTGTGCAAATCCAGCATAGCAAAAAATCCAATAGGCTCGAGGTGCAAATGGCATACCACCTTGGTCATAAATCACAATATGGTCGGAATACTTTAAACCTCGAGATTCGAAAAGATGTTGCAGCTGTATTTTATCAGGAAGTGGATGACGTCCACTCGTTTTACTCATATCTGATAAATCTTTCTCAAGATCCAAATAAACGGCACCCGCTATATGACCGTGATCATATAGTTGCTTACCGGCATGAGGATCTTGTAGTGAAAATCGAGTATCAATCCATCGCACATTTGAATTCTTTAGCTCTTCTGCAGACTTCCATACTTTACCCATCAGCTCAATCCCCTTCAGATAAATTATTATATACCGCTTTCCACTCATCCAGGCGAGAGCCCTCTTGCATTGCAGCTCTCTCGGAATCAAGTTGTTGCAATGACTCATGAAGTAAATGCTGTCTTAATCCTTCAGCTTCCAAATCAATCACACCTCTTGCCCAATCTCTCATGCGTACATTTTGAGCATTTAAATATTGCTCCGCCTCTGGTTTTGTTGCATCTTGCAATGCATCTCTCAGCTTCTCTTTTTCATTTTTCTCAAAGAACGATTTATTATTTTTATAATGCGATTTTACATGTGAGTAGACGGTCGGATCTTCAAATGGTCCATCAAAATCAAGCAGCTTTGCCTCCGCAATTTCATAAGGCATAAATGAAAAACTGTTGTTGCTTTCTTTAAGTTCGTGCATTTCATCTTTTTGTCGCTGTTGTAATGCTTTTCCAATCCATTGATTCAAACGGAAATTCGTTACCCTCATTTCCTGCTCAAAATCAAAACTTAGCATAGACAGCGTTTCTTTCAAAGCGAAATCAAGTGCTTCAGCTGAAGATCTGTTCGCAAAAACTGAAGGATTATAAGATTCTTTAAAGAAATCAGGGTATCTGTAATAGACACGTTGTAAAACATAGTAAAGCAGTTCGTCCAGTTCCTGATAGGCATTCTTTGTGATGACTCCTGCAGCTGAACTTGTAAAACGTTGACGGATTTTTTGTTCCAACAGACGTAGTTCCTGTAATCGCTCTTCTTTTCTGGATAAATTCACTTCTGTTTGTTCGATTAATGAAGCTAATCGGGCAACTGTTTTTTCCGTTTCTTCAGAAAGGGCTTGGACAGCCATCGCTTTTAAATCTTCTGATAAAAATTGTTGGAAAGATTGTTCAAACAGTTCCATGCCGGAATTCAATGAAATCGACTCTTCTTTTTCCTTCAATGCTTGAAGACTCGAAACACCATATACACGTGGGAAGCGTATACCGAATCGTTGTAATTCGCTCGTTACATAATTCTTGACGTCATTTGCTTCCTCTTCACTTGAAGCCAAGTCAATCGCATTGACGATAAAGAACATTTTATCTAATTCAAATGCATCTTTCACACGACCCAATTGAATCAAAAATTCTCTGTCCGCGCGTGCAAATGCATGATTATAGTAAGTAATGAAGAGTATTGCATCTGCATTTCTGATATATTCGAAGGCCACCCCAGTATGTCGTGCATTAATGGAGTCTGCACCAGGAGTATCAACGAGCGTAACACCCATTCGTGTTAAGGGACAATCGTAGTAAAAATCAATGGTATCCACGAAACAGCTTTTGTTTTCTTGAGCAACGAACGCTTCAAATTCCGTGCGATTGACGCGCAACGTCTCTCCCAAGTTGTCCTTGAAGTTAGAATATCCTTCTTTAAAAGCACGAATGAAAGCTTTGTGTACTTGCAGTCCTTCGTTTTCTAAAGTTATCCCTTCTATGTCATTCGCCTTTTTATAGGCTTCATCTAAAGAACCTACAATGATTCCGATAGCTTCGAATGAAGAAGCCACATCTTCAAAAAATTGGACCTTCGTTTTCAGTTTAACATCAGCCGTTTCGTGCGGATGATCTTTAGTGATTGGACGAATCTTGTTGATAGCAGCTGTTGTTGGGTTCGGGGAAACCGGTAAAACATCTGCGCCCATCAATGCGTTTGAGAAAGACGATTTTCCTGCACTGAATGCACCGAACAAAGCAATGGTAAAGTCCTGTTTCTCTAGACGTTGAGATTTTGTTTGCAGGTACCTTGCAACTTCAGAGAAGCCTTGTATATGTTCAATCTGGTTTGCAATGTACTTCGCACGTGTCAGCGTATCAGTCACTTCGACTCCTGATGATTCAGGTTTTTCAGCCAATGGTTCTATCACTTCTTCTTGCTTGTCTTTTTCGACAATCATCGATGATTCGAATGGGATCATTTGTTGTTCCGCTAACTCATGGTTTTTCGTCCATGTCTTAACTAGCTCAGTAGAAAGACTGGTTACGTTTCTTGAAGGGTTGTCCCATTCTTTTGTAAAAGCTTCAAGCTGATTGTGCATTTGTTCGAGTGTTTCAATGGCCAATAATTTTTCTTGGTAGGCACGAGATTTAGAATCCGCTAAACCAAAACTATCTTCCGGTAAGTCATCAATGACTTTTGCTTGGATGTTTTTCCAGTCATCCGTTTGTTGAATAAACCACTTTTTCGTCGTATCAGTAACTCGATTTGCAAAATTCAACACTGAATCTGCAGTAACCAATGACCCTTTTTGAATTTGTTCATCAATTATTTTTAGAGGTGGATGGAACTCCATTTGATCAATGGCCAGTGATTGTTCATCACTTAGTAAGCCAACATCTTTTAAAGACTGTTTCATCAATGAACGCATATGCCCTGAAATTTGAGACTGAATAACGGTATCATACTCTTTCTCGACCAGCTGTCCGCGTAAATTTCTTTCTTCTTCTGTTTTCTTTCCACTGAAGAATAATCCAACTTTGAAATTTTCCTGTTTCGATTCCAAATACGATTTTAATTTATCTCGTAACTCATAAGGCATCATTGCAGCATTATCAAGCAAATTCTTACGATTAGATTCGAACGTTTCTTTCCAAGCTGAAGATGAAAGTAAATTGGCCTGTTTTTGATAGTGTGCTGCCGTTAATTTCATTTCTTCTTTCTGTTCCCACTCGTCATTAGATAATACGTTAGCGAAAGTTGACTGACACTCTTCTATTTCTACCAATAAATATTCAATATGTTCATCATGTAATTTCATTAATGTATTTGTTGAAGACTTCACTAATTGGTCTTGCCAGTTGTTCATACTGTCTAAAACGATCTCCCGGACTTCATTTAAGTCGTTGTGAGGGTGATCAGTTTCCTTTAACGATGTAAAAAAGATTTCTTTAGGAATGACACCCCATGCTTTAAAGGAATCATGGACAGACTCTTTAAATTGCGTAAACGTTAATTCATTTTCACGGTGTTTGTCTATCTGATTAACAATTAAATAGACATTGTCGTTATATTTCATCAGTTGTTTTGTAAACCCAAAGTTCAGCTCCGATTGGACGTGATTATAGTCCATCATATAGAAAACAATATCTGCCAAGTGTAAAGATGATTCTGTCGACATGCGGTGTGCATCATCTGTGGAGTCAACTCCTGGTGTATCCATAACGGTAATTCCTTCAGGCAAAACTGAAGATTCATGGCCTATCTCGATTTGGGAAACTGCATCCCCATCCTTACAAAATTCTTTAACTGTTGCAAAATCATAATCTCCAGTAAATTTGACAGGTTGTTGATCTTGCATATATACAATCGCAAAATCATTTTTAGCTTTATGTATTTTCACGATATTGGCACTTGTCGGTATCGGACTGGATGGCAGAAGCTGCTCACCAGTCAAAGCATTAATCATACTAGACTTACCTGCAGAAAAGTGTCCAGCGAATCCGATTGTAAACTCTCGGTCCATTAATTTTTGAGCAAATAAAGTCGCTTTATTTATTCGTTCCACATCGTCCACTTTTTTAAATAATGTATAGGCTCGTGCCGTTTCTTTTAGTAAGTGATTTATTTGGTCATCAAATGATTGCATTCTTAGTTGAACTCCTTTATCAAAAAACTATATCTATCATATCATGTTTAAATATGACGTATCCTGTCGGAATGAAAGGTTTTTAAATAAATGAAGCAACCTTTAAATTATTTAGGGATATAACATGGCAAAAGACCGGTTACGGAAATATCCGCACCGGTCTTTTGTTTGTTCTCTTACTGTTTCACTGTTATGACAGGAAACTTTACGTTCAATAATACATTGATGGTAAACAGTATCACACTAATTACTACTAGAGTTGCACCGATCGAAATAATTGGAATCGCCTGCTCGTTACCACTTAGTAAAAGAGTAGTCAGTCCAATCATCATGAAAGGTAGTCCGATATTGGAAGCCCAAAAATGAATCTTGGCAAGTACGTGATTCCCTGCTTTAGGAAATAAATAATAAATGAGTCCCGCTAATGCAAATGAAGCCCATCCTAACAAATTGATATGAACATGAACGCCTGTCAATGTGTACTCATGCCCCATGGACATATACATGCCCAGTATGACACCTATGGAAAAGTAAACAACAGAAATCTTGATAAAGGTAATCCCCACGCCACACGCTCTCCTTTCTTAAATTAAAGATAAAACTCTTTGATTTAATGTATTTTTAATTGGTTAAGAGTATTCATTACGTATTTAATAATCTAAGAATTCTTACTTCTGTTAATAGAAAGTAAAAGGTTGCCCCAATTCATATTTCAGTGGTATGTTTTTAAGCGGATTACAATTTAAGGAGGCTTTTTATGACTAATTTTATGAAGAAAAAAAGGTTGTCAATATATATCGGCTTGGCTTCGATGCTATTTTTGACTGCATGTGGAAACGATGAAGCAAAAGAATCAGCCAAATCACCAACAGCTTGGGATACAATCCAAGAAGAAGGTAAACTGACAGTTGCCACTTCAGGTACTCTATTAACCACTTCTTATCACGATGAAGAAACCGATGAATTAACTGGTTTTGAAGTTGAAGTCGTTCGTGAAGCCGCAAAACGTCTTAATCTTGAAATTGAATTTAAGGAACTCGGTTTTGATGAAATGTTGACAAGTGTCAGTACTGGTCAAGTCGATCTTGCCGCAAATGATATTGAAATTACAGAAGAACGAAAAGATAAATTCAATTTCTCAACACCATTTAAACATTCATATGGGATAGCAGTCGTTCGCAAAGATGATCTATCTGGTATCAAAACGTTAGAAGATTTAAAAGGTAAAAAAGCGGCTGGTGCATCCACTTCAGTTTATATGCAAATGGCTCGTGAGTACGGTGCGGAAGAAGTAACGTACGATAATGCATCAAACGAAGTTTATTTGCGTGATGTATCCATCGGACGTACAGATGTCATCTTAAATGATTTCTATCTGTCATCTCTAGGAGTCGCAGCGTTTCCTGATTTAAATATCACGATACATCCAGACATTAAGTACAGCCCTTCTGAAGTTGGATTTGTTATGAACAAAGAAAATAAAGAACTTGCAGAGAATATAAATGGTGTAATTGAAGAAATGTTAGAGGACGGTACAATTGCCAAATTGTCAGCTAAATTCTTTAATGGCGCAGACGTTTCAAAACCAGCAGACATCGAGTAAATTGCTTAGGGGGAAATGATAATGAATGAAATTGAATGGGGACTATTATTTGACCCCCAACTAGCTATAGATTCCTTCCCATATGTTCTAGGCGGTTTAACGCACACGCTCTTACTTGCACTTGTAAGCATGGGAGTGGGATTATTTATTGGCTTCTTTCTTTCATTGGCACGTACTTCTACCTTACCGATTTTGCAATGGCCAGCACGACTTTATATATCCTTTATGAGAGGCGTCCCCATTCTGGTCATTTTATTTTTGCTTTACTTCGGTTTCCCAGTCATTGGCGTAGAATTCACCGCGGTGCAAGCTGCTCTGATAGGGTTCAGTTTGAATAGTGCAGCTTACATGGCAGAGATTTTCAGGTCATCACTTGCTTCTGTAGACAGCGGACAATGGGAATCATCGAGAGCACTCGGCCTCACTTATTGGCAGTCCATGAGAAGAATTATTCTTCCGCAATCTGTGAGAATTGCAATACCACCTCTATCCAATGTATTAATGGATTTAATCAAAGCTTCATCTTTGGCTGCAATGATTACCGTTCCTGAGATGTTCCAAAAAGCACGAATTGTGGGTGCTCGTGAATTTGATTTACTTACATTACTAATTCTCGTTGCACTCATGTATTGGGCGATTTGTTCTATCATGGCGGTTTTACAAAACTATTTGGAAAAACGCTATGCGAAATATCTTTAGTGATAAATTTTATCAAGAAAATCAACCATTGTTTTGAGTGGTTGATTTTTTTATTGGACTTACTGTAATTATCCCCTATTTTCAAATGAAACTTTTCGATTACCTATGCCGTATTAATTAGTATTCATGAAAGAGGCGAGTATAGCATGACAGATTCTACTAGTTGGTTGCAAGAAGAATTAAAAAAAGTGGAAGTTTGGGAAAAATGCCAGAGTGATCTTTGGTTCTGGGAAAAAATTGGACGCTGGCCGTTTAAGTTTATTGATAAATGGACCCCAATCTTCATTCAAAATAAAATCGGATCACTGTTAGATGAACTCGGCAAATATGTTCAAACTGGCGGGAGCTATTTAAGTACTGTATCGTCACTCCCTTCTTATTTTCCTGGTGAAGAAGTAACAACCTTAAATGAAGTGGCAAAACTTCCATTGGTCTCAATGGATCAAGCAACAGATAAATTAACCATTAACCGAAAGCGATTTGCGACAATACAAGGTGCCAGTACTGGTATAGGGGGTATTTTCACATTATCAATTGATATCCCGCTCTTATTGGGATTACAATTAAAAACCCTTCAAGATATCGCTATTTGCTATGGATACAATCCTAATGACAAAGAAGAACGTTTGTTTATTGTGAAATGCCTTCAGTTCGTGTCCGCAGATATTGTTGGAAAACAAGCCATTCTTGATCAATTATCGCAATTCGACAATCAAGATGATTCTTTAAAAAGAGAAGTACTTTCAGAACTCCAAGGATGGCGTGAAGTAGTTTTCTCTTATCGTGACCAATTTGGCTGGAAAAAGTTATTTCAAATAATCCCCATTGCCGGTCTCATCTTTGGGGCATTTATTAATCGATCGGCCATAAACGATATAGCAGAAGCCGGAAAAATGCTCTACAGGAAAAGAAGAATTATTGAAAGGCTTAATTCAGAAAGTGAAAATTAGCTTTTATCAAATTCAGTAAAGATAGCCTTAAAAATAGACAGTAAACCGCTTGGATTATCCAAACGGTTTTCTGTCTGTTAGAATTCAAAAGGAATTTCTTCTTTGAAAGCCTTTTTGTATTTCACGATTAACTCTGCCTTCTCTTCTTCGTTGTTGTATGGAATATCACCACCAACCGGAACTACAGTGTGCCAATCTTCGTCAGGTAAATATTTTGTAGCAAATAGATAGGTTTTCCCATCTATAAGTTGTTTGTCGCCTTCCATTAAGAACAACTCATCTCCTTCAAATCCACCTGCTTGATTTACTATTATCGTCCCTTTTACTTCTCCCTTAATATTATCTAAAACCTCAACTTCAAATTGTGTTTCAGGATAATTACCAAGGTTTTTGGTACCAATTCTTTTAATTACTTTACCTAGGAAAACATTGTCAGAAAAGCCTACAACTTGTTTAGGATCGGATGTATCAATAACGGAATCTGCATTAATATTTCTTACAACAGGGTTTTCCGGAGTGTTATTTGTGAAAAAGTTAGGTGTTAAAATTAACAAAGCCATTGCTGCGGCGATGACAGGTGCTATAACAAAAGACCATCTGCGTTTTGATTTACCCATTTCTATTTTTGCCTTTGAAACGCCTAGTTTACTTCTTTCTCTAAGTTCTTCAGGGATTACAATTTTGTTTATTTCTTCTTTAACTTTATTACTCATACCTACCATCCCCTTTCATAACCTTCCGAAGCTTCTCTAATGCTCGATATAAAACAGTTTTTGCTGTGCCTAGGGGAATCTCCAATGATTCCGAGACCTCTTTAATGGTTAAATCATGGTAAAATCTTAGGATTATTACACTTTTTTCATCTTCATTTAATTGATCTATTAAATCTTGCAAAGTCATTGTTAAAATAATATCATCATTTGTATCACCTGAAATTAACTCCTCAAATTCTGGTTTCATTTGCATTACATTTTTTTGTTTATGGAGATGATCGAGAGAACAACTAATCGCAATCTTTATTAACCACGTTTTAAAATATTTTGGTTCTTTAAGATTTTTAATATATTTGAATGAGCGATAGGCTGTTTCCTGTACAACATCAAGTGCATCACTCTCATTTTTCACATAGATAAAAGCTGTTCTGTAAATATCATGTTCGTATTCTTGAAACAATACTAAAAATGCTTTTTCATCACCTTTTATTGCTTTTTTCACTAACTTAATAATCTGAACCACCCCCTCTTAACTTCCTTACACTTATTAGACGCTCAAAATATTCATTTGGCTTTAATTTATTAATTTTTTATCAAGAAACATCTTTCAAACCTAAGATGCTACTTTTGGGTACGACCGTATCAATTTGAAATTTATAGAAGACAGCGCCTAAATTAAATACTTTTTTATACAAAAGCTTTGAACTAATTCTCCGATCATTTTAATACATTAGCTAGTGAATGTCTGGGAAAAATCTGCTCCTGCGGTTACTCGTCGCATAAAAGTTTTTTCCTAAGGTTACTGGTCGCAATATGCGGTTTAGTGTAACTTCTTCGTGCCCAGTATCCTGTTACTCACGGGGACCTCAGACGGGAAGCGTACAAATTGTTTTACAGCCTTAAAAAAAGAAAAGCCACCCTATCTCGATAAATCGAATTAGGGCGACTCTTATATACGAAGTGTACTTTTTCATTTGGACTCAATGAGTAAGTGATTAGTTTTTATTTTTTAATTTCATTGGAAAATCTCACAACATTTTTTCTGCATATTTAACTTTTAATATCGTCGTCAATGTATCATTTCTCCAAAACTTGGTTAATGATGATATGCGGTTTGCTGTTATTCAAATTTTTATATATACAGCTAGCTGGTTTTTCACGCAAGGTTTCTGCGAAAGCAATCGCCAATTCCGTTTCACCAGCGACATGGATTTCTTTCCAGCCTCTTTCTTTCTTCATTTTTTCTACGTTAGCACCCATTCCTTTAAAGAATCTTTGTAAATTCTCTTTTAGTCGGGACTCAATCAAATCAACTTTACTGCTCCCAATTTTATGAGGGCCTGTAGGGTCCATATTTTTTTCCTCACCCCATACTTCCAGGTTCGGGTCAAAACTATATACCATATCCTCTTTGACAAATCCCATCGATGTATCCAAAATACGGACTTCACCGAAACTTGGTAAAATTATTCCTGCGTCTGGATATGCTTTGTACATATATTCAAACTGTTCAACAACTGGTCGATCTTCCCAGTGGAATCCCGATTTTACAGGGACTTGGACATAGTGAACGGACCATAATGGTGGATTTTCCGAGGCGAAAATAACTGCCCCTTTGTGAAGGTCATCTTTGTTATTATCAATTTCATCCATTACTTTTTTCTTTGTTTCCTTGAAATACTTAAGTTCAGTATCTTTTTCAGAAGCCGTTAAACTCTTTTCAATATCCTTCAAGCCATTCTTTAAATGTATTTTCCATCCGCCATTCAATTGATCTGGATCGCCTGGATTTGTATTTAAATAAACGCTCAGTACGTTACGGTCACCACTCCGATAATCCTTTAATGCCTGGATTTCTTTACTTAATCCCATAAATTATACAACCTCCTTGTTATTCTCTACGTAATATGATGCCCAGAGAGTCTAAAATTTACTATACTTTCCGCTATTCATTTTTCTTAACTCTTGTTGCATGATTCATTAAGTAAGCAACAAAAGTATCATCTCTAACTAACCATGCCGCATAATTTCTTTTTAAGAAATTCTCCACTTCATCAAAGCTTCCAAATTTCTGGTCTAATGTGAGGTTATTATGATCGATTTTCCATTCTTGATCACTGATTGAATGAATGAAGAATGTCTCTTCCATAATGTTTTTATAAAGAGATCCGAATGATGATTTTTTCAAATTATATCGGTTACGTTGTGCATCTTCTCGAATTGGATCCAACTGAAACGTATTTGTCACAAACTGTTTGTATGCGGCATCAGTTAATGAACTGCCTGATGCTTTTGCATGTCCACCACCACCGTATTTTCCTGCAATTTCTGATACGTCTACATGGTCATGCACGGTTCGGTAACCCACTCTCTTGCCGCCCATATTTAAAATTACGATGTAATCAAGATGTGGATATGCTTTGCCCAGTTCATTTCCGAGTTCTGAATGATAGGATTCTGCATACACAACACCTGCCAAGTATTCTCCGATTTTGGCTTGCACAATTTCTTTTTTCTTACGTTTTATATAGCGTTCGATTTTGTTTTCTTCCATGTCCAATAGTTTCTTTTCGAATTCATCAAAATTGAAGTGATTACCCAGCTTAAGCCGTTCAATCATTTTTTCTTCGAATTCCTCTATTGAAATTAAATAAAAGAGCGCATTTAACCGCTGTGCATCAAAGTTTTCATTTTTCTCCCATTCCCATGTATCATACTGTCTAACAAGCTCGACAAACTCTGAAATAGCTTCTTTGGATTCCAATAATTGTTGAGAGACAAGGTAATGATAAAACAGTGAAGTTGCGGAAGTTAATTTTCCTTGGTCATCTTCAACCAGTACGTGTCCCCATTCATATTCATTGAAGTGAAGAGATGTTTTATGATGATCGATAAGTTGGACATTTCCAGAAGTTTGATAAAAATCATTCAGCTTTTGCTCATTTTCTTTATTTACAGATAGGTCCGTAATAAATAGAAATGTGTTTTTGTCATCATTTTCTAAATACCAAATTACTTCACGATCAAGACTCGACACCGAATTATATCTGACCTTCACTTGCTTTCCAAAGGCTAGTTTTGCAAGAATCCCACATCCAACTCCATCTAAATCGTTGTGCGACAAAAGTTTATACAATTGATTCACCTCAACTGATAGTATGGATAAAAAGCCAAAAATTATTGATATTTTGATTGTGTATATAAACAAACATGACCAATGGTTTTATTCTTGGTGTGCAGTATGTTTGAAATGGAAACACAAAATCAAATAACGACAAAAAAAATACCAAGGAGATTGTCACCTTCTCTTTGGTATCTTTTGCTTAGAATTGTAGTTATTTCATACCTTTAATGTTCAGATACAGTTTACCTTTTGCCGTCTGACGAGTTTCATTGTTAAAGCTATCGACTGCTTTTACTTCAATTACGGCACCATTTGCTACTGTACCTTTTGGAACCGTATAATAACCAACATAATGGCCACTCGCTTCCTCTATCATTGGCAATTCTGTCGCGTTTTGAAGTTGTCCGCCCATATTTGTTAAAGGCATATGGATGACAAAAGTTGATCTTAATCCAGGTTCACTATCAAATTCGACTTTGACTGTTTTGCCATTTTTAAGATTGAGATCTTGATCTGGTTTTAAGTTTGTAATGACAGGTGCAATATATTTAGCATGCACTGTCACTGTTTTCGACATGGTGTTGTTTGCTTTATCTCTTGCTACAACAGTAATTTCATTTGCACCAGTGTCCAAAAGTATACGTTTTGAATATTTACCGTTTACGACCTCTGCAATTTGACCGTTTACTTTCACCCAATCAAGGTTGGCATCTTCGACACTACCTTCTACTGTAACCGACTCCCGATTTGTTTTATCTTCGTTTTTCGGGCTGTCGATCGTTAGATTTGGTTGCACTGTGTCCAAGATAACAGATACCGGAGACGATTCACCCGTTACTCTACCCTCAAGAGATGAAACTGCTGTAAATACATTCAATCCTTCATTCAATTCTGTTTGAATGGCAAATGTACCATCATTTCCTACCACTACAGAACCTGTAACATCACCATTGTTTCTCAATTGAATTGTTGTGGTTGGTGATGCACTACCTTCAATAGTAATTGCTGAATTATTCGTTGCTATATCAGAAGTTGGTGATGTTATGACTGGTACACTTACTTCATAACTAACACGGGCACGGATCATATAGTTTCCTTCCGTTGCTGGAGAAGCTGTCCAAGTACCTGAAACAGATTGGTAACTTCTTTCAGCATTTATTCCATTTTCATCAGTAGCAAGTCCTGGCGTGTTTGGATTTGCAAATGTTTGTCTGTAAACCATATAGAAGTCACCGTTTACAACGATGTTATGTTCGGTTAAGTCAACTACTGTCCATTCTCCGTTGCGTAAAGCAGTTGCATTGATTGACTCTGTGAGTTTTTTACCTGGAGCTCCTTCAGGACCAGAAGCATCCCAAACTTCTACTGCAAATGCTGTTCCACCTGGTACTGGCCACTCAGTGTCCCAGAAACGGAATACGCCATCAGTAACAATGCCATTTTCTTTCCCTTCAGGAAGAGACATTTTCACGGCCCAAGCATTACCCGCAGCATTGAATGCGCGTGCATTTTCTGCTGTTCCATCATCATAACCAATTTCACCACCTGGATAAGTGTAGAACGGTTCAAGTGCAAGATTTAATTCAAGTGCGTCTGCACCGATTGTTACGGAAACATCTTTACTATGGTAACCGCGTGCAATTACTTTAAGAGTATAACTTCCTTCATAGGCTGTGATGCTGTAGTGACCTGATGGATCTGTTTCAACAGGCGTGATATTGGCATCTTCTACAAGTAGAAGTGTTGCCCCTTCGATTGCTTCTCCTGTCGATTCGTCCGTGATTATTCCACTTATCGTGTTTTGTGCAATTTCATCCAAAATGAAATTCGCTTGTGCTGTTGCGTCAGCTTCAATTGTCACCGTCTGTTGATTGGTATGGTATCCATAAGCTTCTGCTTTCACTGTGAATGTACCAGGAACATGCGTCATTGAATATGTGCCATCTGCAGGATTTGTATATACTGAACGTCCCGATTCAAGCACACTGACTTGTGCACCAACAGGCAATAAAGTCGGATGTATCGGTGACTCCGAAACTGGCATTTCTTCTTTTAGAGGCATTAAAGGTCTGATTTTTGTTGGATCAATCGCTTCTTTCATTGCTTCCTTGTCAACATCTTTGATTAAACCTAGACCAATGTTGCCTTTATTATCATTTGAAAGATTCTCAGTTTGGGCAGTATCGGTTAAAGACACATCATCGATATACCAGCCGTCTCTTACAACACTGCCATCGGAGAATGCATGAAATGCCAAGTAAACACGTTGACCACTATAGGCTGACAAATCTACTTGCCCATCTAACCATGCTCCTGATTCTCCTTGGAACATTTTTAATTGTGTCCACTCTTGTTTATCTGTTGATACAAACACATGACCATAATCCCAGGCTCTTCCTGATGAAGATTGTTCAAAACTATGCCAGTGTTTGAACTGCAGATACGATTTACCTTCTGGCAGATCAACTGGTGGGAGAACGAGTGTTGCGTTCATGTTATTGTCATACTTACCTTCTAAATTTGTTGCATAAACTTTTTCTCCAGAAACGGCATTTCCTGGCCCGGACGTTGGAACTCCCCACTCCCAGCTGTTCATTTCACCGAATGAAGTCCAGCCAATTGTAGCATTTTCAAAATTTTCGAAGTAACCAACCGTAATACCAGGTTTCACTTCAACCATATATTCTTCACTATTGACAACGTTGTTTCCGAAATCATTGATGATCCATTTATAAATAAATGATCCACCTGTTACTGAAGTTCCAGGAATCGTAACAGCGTATTCACCAACTTTGTAGTCACCAGAAATTCGTGATGCCGGCATAGTTTGCCATTCATTGTTTCCATCCAAATAACTTAATTCAACAGATGAAACGCTGATGTTATCTGTTACTGTTACCGTCAAGTCCAGATCCATTCCTTCATACGTTTCGATTGGAGAACTATGTTCAAAGACTGGAGCTTCTTCGTCTTCCCCATGCTTCGTAACTTGTCCACCAATTTTCCCAATACCGTTCATGATTGAAGACACCGCTTCATACGCATCCACTAAACCATAACCATACCCGTGATTCGGTGTTTGTGGATATTGCGAGTCAGTTAAGGGGATTGCTGTTTCAAGTAAAATTTGTTCCATTTCTTCAACGGTTAAGTTAGCGTTCACTTGGCGCAACAATGCTGCAACCCCGGATATAGCTGGACCAGACATCGATGTTCCATTCCAACCGCCTTCATAGCCACCTCCAGGTACAGAAGAACGGATATTTACTCCTGGGGCTGAGATATCTGGTTTGATTTCAGCATAAGGAGAAGGTCCTCGTAAAGAAAAATTAGCTACTGAGTTGTTAATATCAGTTGCACCTGTTGCAAATGATTCAGGATAGTTTGCAGGTGATGCAACCGAACCTGGACCACCTGGATTTGTTGCCGTTGTGTTTCCTGCAGAAAATTCAGGGAAAATTTCTGCTGCACGCCAGTTGTTGACTACATCACGATACCATTCGTCAAGACCTGGACCACCACCCCAAGAGTTATTGACAACATCTGGAGCCATATCAACACGGGCATTCCCTTCAGAATCTGTTGGGGCTAATATCCATTCTGCCGCTTCTAGAAGGTCGACATCTGACCCGCCATTTGCAGCAAATGCTTTAACAGAAATAAATTTCGCACCAGGTGCTACTCCAACTTGATTGGATCCATTTGGTTCACTACCTACCATTGTCCCTGTCACATGTGTACCATGATCTAAGTCATCATATGGTGTGACTTGACCAGCTTTTGCGTCAAACCAGTTGAAATCATGATTTGCCTGACCCGTCAAAGCATTATAACCACGATATTTTTCTTTTAATGCTGGATGATTCCATTGAACCCCAGTATCAATACTTGCTACAACCGTTCCGGCTCCATCAATTCCCATTGCCCAAACATCGGGAGCCTTAACACGCTGAATATTCCATTCAATATTGGCAACTTCAGATTTAGGCGCCACAGCTTCTTTCGTTTTTGTTGTAAAAAGTTGGCGCATTTCATTCGGCAGCACTTTTTCAACTTCCGCAAAAGTAGCTACTTTTTCTGCTACTTCTTTCGTTGCTGTAACAGCCATCCCGTTTACAATATAATACGAATGGATATCTTCAACATTGCCTTTAGCAGCTTCTTGCTCAAGATAATGTTTTACTTTTTGCTGTTCCTGAAGGGAAGTCGCTTTTAGTTCAGACACTAAAGCAGAACGCTGGATCATTAATGATTTTTTAGAAGATAATTTCGCTTTTTGAGAACTTTTCTTAGCCTCTTCGACCACTTTTTGCGTATCCGCTTTTTCTTTGAATTTTATTAAGAAGGTAACCTTCTCATCTTCTTTAAAATTCGATAGCAAACGTTCGCTCACTTTTTCGATGGTATTCAAGTTCGAATTATTTAGCGACTGGTGCAGTTTACTAGTTGTTTCGGAACTCGCGACTCCAGGTGCGATTAGAGACAAGGTCATGAGTAAAGAAACAGCAATGTTGAAAGATTTTTTAGAACTATTTTTCTTCGTCATCTTCTTTCCTCCCTTTTAATCTTCCTTTCTTGCCTTTCGTAAAGCGGATTGCAATTTACACTCCCACAAAAATGACCAAATAAAAACACCCATGGCCCCCTTTCCCTAATCATTTAGGCAAACAGTATCAGTGGTGTCGATCGTGAAGCTCTAGTTGTTAATCAAACTATAAAAGAATGAAAGTAGTTTATTTGTCATAATTTGTCGCTAATATTCTTCGTTTTGAGAATTGATATTTAGTACCTATTTGATGTTAGGTATAATGATATATTTCAAGAATTGATGAGAAAGCAATAAAATTCTATGACATCATGCTAGGATTGAATTTGATGTTTAAGAGAAGATTATCCAAACTCGACTTTCTGTATAAAAAATCTTAAAAATAAGTAAAATATCCTAATTTCATGCATAATAGGGCAATAAGTATATTATTTTGAATTTTAATAAAGAATGACTTTTGAACTATAATAAGCCACTGTCATTTCCATTTTCTTGTGAAATAAATGGCTATATTTTCAAGTTTATCATGAGGTTTTAACAAAATATTGAATTTCTTATTAAAAGAAATCAACTACCCTATAAAAGTATATTTTTATTAAAATTTTATTTTTATTTATGTCTAAAGTACCACCTAAACAATAATTGATAATTTATTGGTTTTAAAAATTTCTACTGTGTACACGTCCTAAAATAAAATAAGCTACTTAAAAAGTGCCTTTGTTAATCCCTCATCCCGTTTTTTATGTCATGATGTTGGTGAAAAGTCTAGATTGGTCGCAACTGATTATCCCACTTTTATCTCTATAAACCCTTTACCAACCCAACAAAAAAAGAAGCTCAAGTTGCCTGAGCTTCTTTCTTTGGTTGACCTCTATATATACAATCCATAATCTCTGCTTCATACACATCTATGTTCGGCATTCCAAGATCCTTTGCTTTTTGCAATACCGCTTCCTTATCGTATGGTACTCGTACAAGTTGCACACTGACACTGTTGCCAACATGCTCGATAATTCCGTACGAGGCTTCAGGAATATCCAGAGGATTGCCGACACTCCCTACATTGACCAATATTCCTTTTCCGTCGATAGGTTTAATACAGGCATAATGGATATCTCCGTAAATATAATAATCCGGCGTTCGTTCCCCACAAATATTCATCGTTACATCACTGTTTTCAAACAATGTTTCTTGCTTTTCCAGTGGTTGAAAAGGTGTGATTCGTTCATGTGCCGAACGTGGAGAAGCATGAACACAGCGAATGAACTTATCTCCGAGCATAAATTCATAACTGAATGGAAGTTGTTTTAAATAGTTTTTGTTATCTTCACTCAAAAAGCTTTGTTGCCACTGTATGGAATGGTGCTCTGATTCATTCAAAATAAATTCATCCCAATTTCCACGAATGACCACATCACAATGTTCTTTAACAAATTCAATGACTTCTGCTGGTTCTGGACCTTTACCGACAAGATCGCCAATGCAAACAATTTCAGCAATATTTCGGAGACGGATATCCTCAAAAACCGCTTCCAAGGCAGGCATATTTCCATGTATATCTGATAATATTGCGATTTTCATTATAATACTCTCCTTCACAAGCTTACTTATGAATTCAATTTATATAAACGTGTATACTTTTCTTCCAAATATTCAGCAAGATATGTTGCGTTCAAACCTTCACCTGTAGCTTCCGTTAGAATTTCCAATGGCTTCTTCATACTCCCGTGACGATGCACTTTTTCAGTCAGCCATGTTTTAACCGGTTCTAAATCACCTGTAGCACATAGTTCATCAAAGTTTGGCAAATCTTTCAACATTGCTGCTTTTAATTGCGAAGCATACATATAACCGAGTGCGTATGATGGGAAGTAACCAAATGCCCCTCCAGCCCAGTGAACATCCTGTAAAATTCCTTCTGCATCATTGGAAGGTCTTACTCCTAAATATTCTTCATACTTATCGTTCCAAATTTGAGGAAGATCCTCCACTTTCATGTCGCCATTGAACAATCCTTTTTCAATTTCATAGCGAATCATGATATGCAATGGGTAGGTTAACTCATCCGCCTCTATTCGGATAAGAGAAGACTTGGATTCATTAATTGCAGCCAGGAAATCTTCAACTGGAATATGGCCAAATTGTTCTGGCGCATACGCTTGTAGCCTGGCATAATTGTGCTCCCAAAACTTTTCATTACGTCCAACAAAGTTTTCATAAAACAGGGATTGGGATTCATGAATTCCCATTGAGGTACCACCTGCTAAAGGAAGTCCTTCGAGTTCCTCTGAAATATTTTGTTCATATAATGCATGCCCACATTCATGGATCGTGCCAAATATGGCTGAACGGAAATCATTCTCATCATATTTTGTTGTAATGCGGACATCTCCACGGTTCAAACCAGTTGCAAAAGGATGTACCGTTTCATCCAAGCGTCCTGCTTCGAAGTCATAGCCCAATTGCTTTAAAATATCCAAGCTGAATTGTTTTTGTTTATCTTTCGGGAACGTCTTGAATAAGAAATCAGTTGTCGGTTGATTAGGAGAATCTGCGATCTTTTTCGCCAATGGCACAATTCGGTTTCTTAATTCGCCAAATACTTCATCCAATATTTCAGTCGTCATTCCTGGTTCATATTCATCAAGTAGCGTATTGTAAGGATTGTTATCCTTTACGCCCCAATATGAAACGAATCTTTTTGTCGTCTCTACGATTTCTTTCAAATACGGATAGAACATCTTAAAGTCCGATTTTTCTTTTGCTTCTTCCCACGCTGATTCTGATTTAGAAGTTAGAATAACAAATGCTTTGTATTCATTCGCAGGGATTTTTTTGCTCATTTCATAGTCTTTTTTCACTTTTTTGTACGTTTCTTTTGTAATAGGATCTAATGTTTCCAAATTCTTTTCAATTTCTTCAAGCATAGCAGCCAGTTCATCTGACGTTTGCATCGCAAATACTTCTGAAGACAGTGTACCTATTACTTCAGAACGTTGGTTGACACCTTTTCTCGGTGCACCTGTGCGCAAATCCCAATACATCAGGCCAATTGCTTCCGAATAAGCTTGCATTTTTTTTACATAGTCTATAAATCTCTCTGTCGTTTCCATGTCATCCCCCTTAACAATTCAAACATCTCACTTATTTTACCATAATGACAGAAAAGTTCTTTAATTCCGCAAAGAAAAAAGACCATTCCTCAGAATGGCCTTTCAATTTAAATCCAAGAGATTCCTACTGGAAGTATGTGTGTGAACTCTGTACTCAATTGCTTTTCATCTTCATTCAATAACAAGTGGATGGATCCATGATCGGCTGATGTCCGGATGAGACGGCCAATTCCTTGTTGAAGACGCAATAACATAAACGGCAATTCTACTTCAGCAAATGGATCATTTGAGAATTTTCGCTTCGCATCAAATAGTGGATCATGCGGAGGGAATGGTAAATCAAAAATAATCACACGTGTTAATGCTTCTGCAGGCAAATCAAGCCCTTCCCATAAATGGTATGAACATAATGTCGAGATATGTCCTGCCTGGAAATCGCGCACGATTGATGATAATTCTCTTTCCCCTTCAAAAACAATGCCCATTCTTTCTTCAACTGAGAGGGTATTTTCAAAATTCACCATATCCGTTTTCGACTTGAATAATATTAAAGTGGGTTCTTTTGATTGTAAGAGTAATTCTCGTGCTCTTTGAGCTTTGGATATAGCATTTTCGACAGAATGCCCGAAAATCCGCATTACTTGATCATAATCAAATGGTGACGGTACACTGAATGAATGATATTGATCGATGCCCAAAGCATCCGAAATATAGGTAAAGTCTTTATTCACAGATAAAGTTGCTGAAGAAAAGACTACAGGCAATTTATTAGTAAATAATTTTTCATTCAAAATATCAGTAACGAGTCGTGGCATAATCACTAATGTCTCAAGACCATCTTTTTCTTCCAACCAGTCGACAGCATCTCCATTTTGAACAAATAATTGGAGTGAAAATACATATTGTTCCAAGTATTCTTCAACCATACGAAGATCATATTCATCAATCGTATAAAGCTCTGATTCAAATACGAATTCCTCAAGGATTTGTTCTACTAATTTGACAAGCTGTTGACCTATTTCTAAAACTCGATCGGTTTTATCAATATGGAGACGCTCCCCTGCTTCACCATAGGCGTGAGTCAGCAATTCTTTAAAGAAATCATCATGTAAGTCCTGTAATCTTTCAAGAAGTTGTAATGTTTTTTCTCGAACTCCGTCCTGTGCAACGCGGTCAATCAATGACACTAGCGTCTGACTCTGTACTTCATATGTCAATGCACGTTGCGCTGCGAATTCTAGCAAGTGTCCTTCATCTAATACAATCATTGAAACATCAGGCAATAAAGGCATTTGACCTTCACGTACACGTGATTCTTTTGTCCAAATATGTTCCATTAGGAAATCATGTGAACAAATAATCAAATCACCAGCTTCACGATAGTTTTGGCGGTGAATTGTCTGACCACATCGGTTTCGAATATCACATACAGCGCATTGTTGGATGGGATGATAATTTACTTTTTGCCAATCCTCGTCACTGACGTCTGAGAAAGCACTGCGTTCGCCATACGGAAATACGGATTGAAGCGACTGATGACCGTAAACAAAATCAGGAATCCCATCTTCAATTTGTTCCAGGAAATCTTCATCATTCGTTTTTTGTTCATGTTCCAGTCTCTTTAGACATAAATATTGATCACGAGATTTTGCCAGTCGGACATCAATGTTCCATCCTAGTGAATCTTGTAACTTTTGAATATCGCCTTCTTTTTTCACAAGCTGATCAATCAATGTTTCATCTGCACAGGAAATTAACGCAGGTTTCCCTGTGTAACGCGCATAGGAAATTGCCGGAAGTAAATATGCAATTGTCTTACCTGTTCCTACGCCAGCTTCGGCAAACAAAACATTTTTATTTTTTAAAGATTTTTCAATCTGATAGGCCATATAAATCTGCTCATCACGACATTCGAATCCTTTTTCAGGCAGTTCATCATAAAGTACGTCGCCCATCCAATCACCTAGTGATTCAAAAAATGAGCGGTCTTTCGTTAGTGCAAATGGTAATGTTTGTTTCATAGTGATCCCCTTTCAAACGATAAGAAAACGGATAGGTTGACCTATCCGTTTTGGGTGCTATTCACGAGGTAATTTTATACCCCAATATTGATAATAATTCGTTTCAATAAAACCGTTAAATAATTTGCGTTTTTTTGTCGCTTTGCGTCCGTATAACGTTTCAAAGTCTGCCATTGATGACAACATATAAACAGACCAAGACGGGTAACTATCCATTATACGTCCCATATCCTGAATCATGTCTTCGATGGTTTCTTTTTCCCCGATACGTTCACCATAAGGAGGGTTTCCAATCATCACACCGTCCTTGGACGAAGTGGTAAAATCTCTTAATTGTCGTTGTTTAAAGTTAATCAAATCAGCAAAGCCTGCTTCAATCGCATTGTTTTTTGCAAGGTCAATCATTTTCCCATCTATATCTGAACCAGTGATATCGAGTGGCTGGTCATAGTTTGCTAATTCTTCTGCTTCCAAGCGAACGTCTTCCCAGATTTTTTCTGACATCCATGGCCAGTCTTCACTTATAAAACTTCGATTATACCCCGGAGCTAAGTTTTGTCCAATCATTGCCGCTTCAATCGGAATTGTTCCTGAACCACAGAACGGGTCGACAAATGGACGATTTGGATTCCATTTCGATATATAGACCAAAGCAGCAGCCAATGTTTCTTTTAATGGAGCTTCCCCTTGCTCTAATCGATAACCCCGTTTATGTAATCCGACACCACTTGTATCAATGCTTAGTTTAACCACATCTTTAAGTATACTCACTTCAATCTTGAATGTTGCACCGGATTCGTCCAAAAAGCCAATTCGTTTATGAGCCAATTTCAAACGTTCGACAATCGCTTTTTTGACAATTGCCTGACAGTCAGGAACACTGAATAATTTTGATTTAACTGATTTCCCTTGAACAGGAAAAGCCGCATCCACTGGTAAATATTTTTCCCAAGGAATCGCTTTAGTTTGTTCGAACAATTGATCAAATGTAGTTGCTCTGAAGTCACCAGCAATTATTTTGACACGGTCTGCAACTCGCAACCACATATTGGCACGGGCAATTGCTAACTCGTCACCTTCAAAATATATTTTTCCATTTTCAGTTTGCGTTTGATAGCCCAATTTTTTTACTTCATCTGCCACAATGGACTCTAACCCCATTGCTGATGTTGCTACTAATCGATGAGTCGTCATCTTCTCATCCTTTCTTTATCGGTCATTGTTCCATTTATTTGCTTATTTATTAATAAAAGCTCTCCGAATTAGTGGAGAGCTTGTGTAGTCAAGTATACCCATTAGAAAACCCAATAAGCCATGTTTTGTTATCACGTACTCAAACGGCTGATGCCTCGTACAAGTGAGTAGTAATCATCTATCTACAGACATAGTCTGTCCCTCAATTCGTTTGATTCCTGCATGAGAGTGCCCCTACCATAATTTGGGTTTCTCGCTCGTGGGGTTTACCTCGTTCCACCTGAAACGTTTCCGAATCAGCTCCGTCACTGTGGCACTTTCAGAGAACCTAAACCATATCCGAAGACTTAGGTGTTGTTCCCGCCGTCAGCTGTAACACTGCCTTAGCTTATTTTTTGGCTAAGCACGAACACTACGGTCATCTCAGAACCGTGCGAGCATGGACTTTCCTCTACAACGTCGAGCGTTGCAGCGATTACCTGGATTATCTAAATGGTTTCTTTATTATACTTGATTGTGACTCAATAAACAATCCATCCTGGAATGTTGAATTATTCGTACAACTTACTTCCAAAAACGTGTTTTTCAAGATTAGAAAGTCGTTTTAAGATATCAAAGTTGGTAGTTCCTGTAGAAGGTGCGGCAACTTGACGTCTCGGTGCGTCCTCAAGTTCTTCTTTTAAACGTCTATTTTCAGCTTTTAATGTCTCAATTGTTTGCATAAAAGTATTGTAATCTTGAATGACTTCATCCAAGAACTGATCTACTTCATCTTGGTGATAGCCACGTAATCCAGTCTTAAATTCTTTTTCCAGAATGAATTCCGGCGTTAATTTCGTATCCATAATACATCGTCCTTCCGTTGTTACATGTATGGATTTATTATAGCATAAAGAACGTTTTGTCGTTCATTTCCTCAATCATTTTCTGTCGAAACCTGCGCTTGCCCGGGAAATAGTTTGTTTTCTTATTATTCGTTCTAAACGCTTTTTAAATTCATGTGTTCTTCTATCTTTTTGTAACGGTTTTAAATCCGCCGTTTTCTGAATGAGTTCTAATGCTTTTTCAACATGAAGTCTAGCAAGTCCAAAGTCTTTTTTTGCATGTTCAGCTATTTTTGCGAGTTCTTCATACACTTTTATTTCCCATACATCCAATACATGACCAAGTGATTTTTCAAACGATTCATAAGCAAGATCAAATTGTTTGATTCGTTTATATTCATAGCCTAAGTAATAAAAAGCCATAGCAGCTTCAGCAGTACCATATTGAGTGATAATCTGTTCAAAAACACTTTGTCCTTTTTCAAAATCTTTCAAATCAGAAAACCATTTTCCTATATTTGTGGACGAGGTGCTGGAATCTAGGTATTGCTCTTGTAAAATTAGTTTGGTCGTGTGAATGAATAAGGTTAGTAATGATAGGATGTCCCATTCATTGTGATGAAGAACTTTTAATAACGTCGACGGATTCCCGCTTTTTACGGCATCCATATAAATAATTGGCGCTAAATGACCTGGGATATCCCCAACACGCTTGAATCCCAATTTTTCCTCTTCGATTTTTGTCAATTTGAATTGATCCAAATCATTCCGCCAGACTCTTCTTGAGCCATGAAGTAAATCAATATGAATAGGGTCCGATAGTTTCGGAAGATGCTCTCGGTTCAATGTCCATCTTGTCTGTAATTGGGGCCAATCAAAACTTTTGCCATTATACGTAATAACGGTCTGTCCTGGTTTCCATAAGCCTGATTCATATAACATAGCGGCTTCATGGCTTGGGTCAGCTAAGATATGTTGTGTCATTTCAAAATGATCTTTATTCCATATCAACTGTCCAATTAAGAATATGTAGGTTCCTGTTCCTTTTAGACCCGTTGTTTCAGTATCAAAGAAGACAACTTGCTTGCCATCTGTTGAAACGGGATGTACACCTTGAAATGAATTCCATAGAGCGAACGCATCGAAAACTTCTTTTAATTTAAAATTGCCGTGGCAATAATTTCGGTCATACACAATCTTTTTTTCAAAAACGATGCCGAAGTCATTTTCGATCACTTTTAAGCCAGATTCTTCCCATGCCTTTGTATATTTCGGTTTTTCTGGTATGACGAAAGGAGCCAGCGATTCAGATTTCGCTGGCTTTTTCTTAATTAGCTTCTTCATTTGTAGGAGATTTTTTTCAAATGACATATGGATCACCTGTTGATTCTAATTGTAAATAAGCAAGAAGTTTCAACACTTCATCTTTCATCCCTACAATTGCTTCCTGTGGTCCGATGCAAGCAGGACACCCTTGATCACATGGGCACGCTTCCACATGCTGTTCAACGTGGCCGAGTAGTTCTGGCCATACGTCAAAAACGCGTTCACTAATCCCAATGCCTCCTGGGTAACTGTCATAAACAAAAAATGTAGGAAGTTCTGCATGTATGGATTTCACTTGCGGTACCACATGAATATCGCGACGATCACAATGTACGAACAAAGGAATAAAGGATGCAATTGAAGTTGCTGCACCTGTCATCGCATCTGTAAGCATGGCATCCGTCCAGCCAGGCGGTCGATTAAAACTTAACCAACTCGAAGAAGTATGTAATTCTTCGGGAGGAAGTTGAATCGGACCTGATCCAATATTGTCATGTGTATCAAAACGTATTTTCTTGAAGATGGTCGCCATAGCTAAAATGGACACGTCACCATAAAAGACGGCACCGTTTTTGTAACTTCTTTCTTTATCTTCACTCATTACTTTTAATTCAACTGCAAGATTGGCATCCGTAAAGTAGTCTACATCGACTTCTCTTACAAAAGCTTTCTTTTCTTCCCAGTCCAACTTCTCCACTTGAAACTGAATGCCTTGATGTAAGTAAATCGCTTCTTCATGCAATAATGTCATTGCACTGTAGCGATCCATTTCGCCAATTACTTTCGTTGCGGCCGGGATGGTTTGATCAATAATGATGACATTTTCTTGGGAGGCAGAACGTAAACTGATTTCATGTGCAGGAAAACGATCACTCATCCAATGCCATTTATCAGAAGTCCTTACCAGTATTCCTTCTTCTTCCAAATACGCTAGTAATTCCTGTATTTCAAATTCCCCGTATTGTTCAGTGGTCTTAAAAGGCAATTCAAATGAAGCACATTTTAGATGATCCATCAAAATCACTAGATTATCGGGATGTATACGAGCTTCTTCAGGAGATTGACCCAGTAAGAATGCAGGATGATTCACAATATATTGATCAAGAGCAGTTGATTGAGCGACATAGATTATTAATGCCTCATCCTGTCTCCTGCCAGCCCGTCCCGCCTGTTGCCAAGCGCTTGCTATGTTTCCCGGGTAACCGGTCATGATGCAGGCTTGCAACTGACCGATATCTACACCAAGTTCCAGCGCATTTGTACTAACGACCGTCTGGATTGTGCCATCCCGCAAACCTTTTTCAATTTGTCTACGTTCAGAAGGCAAGTAGCCCCCTCTATAGCCACGAATGGATTCATCATTTATTTTTTTCTTGGATAGCTCTTTTAAGTACGTAACAAGCATCTCAACACGGACTCTGCTTTTCGCAAAAACGATGGTTTGAATTCCTTCCTTGTATAAGCGTTTGGCTAAATCCCTTACTTCAAGAATTGCGCTGCGTCTGACGCCAAAAGTAGGATGAACAATCGGCGGATTATAAAAAATAAAATTTTTCTTACCAGACGGCGCACCATTTTTATCTATCAGTTTATGAGTTTCGTTAGTCAATGATTCTGCCAGTTCTTGCGGGTTAGCAATTGTTGCTGAAGTACATATAAAAACCGGGTTACTTCCATAATATTGACAGATACGTTTCAACCTTCGCAAAACGTGTGCTACGTGACTGCCAAATACGCCTTTGTATGTATGCAACTCATCCACAACGATATACTTTAAGTTCTCAAATAATGAAACCCATTTCGTATGGTGAGGTAATATTCCAGAGTGGAGCATATCAGGATTTGTCAAAACGATATGCCCAGCTTTTCTAACTTTTGTTCGAATTGCCGGTGAAGTATCGCCATCATATGTGTAACTCAAAATATCTTGATTCATTTGTTCAATCAATAAATTTAAATCGGATTTTTGATCCTGAGCGAGAGCCTTTGTCGGAAATAAATAGAGTGCCCTCGAAGAACTGTCTTCAACAATTGATTGTAGGACAGGCAAATGATAGCAAAGAGATTTTCCGGATGCAGTTGGCGTAATCGCCGTAAAAGATTGTCCAGTCCTTGCTGTATCATACGCAAGCCTCTGATGGCTATAGAGCTGTGTAATACCTCGTTCTTTCAATGCTTGTTGAATAGATGGATGTAAATCTTCGGGAAAATCAGACAGGAATGCCTGTTTTTCATCTATTGTGTGCCAATGAACAATTCGTTCCCGCATGACAGGGTCCTGCTTCCACTCACTTAAAATGTCACTTATTGATTGTTTCCTGATCAAGCTTTTCACCTTCTTGCTCTATGGCATGTATAAAAGTTTGCAACGTGTAACAAGTTGATTGTATGGATTGTGCAAACCTCTTTTTCCCAGTCTCTTTATAAAATGATTGAACGACATATTGATTGAAAGCTTCAATAGCCGCATCTATTTGTTGGATACGCATATACTTCGGACGATGTTGGTTAATCCAGTTGTTGGCATTCTCTCTCCATTCAATTAGAAAAGCGAGCCATTGATCGGCATGGGGCTTTACTTGTGAAAAAAAATCCGGAGTTGTATCCGTGTCACGCATTTCTTGATGACGAATTAAACAGTTTTGACTTTCTTCTAAAATCAATTTCGTTTGTTCGTTTAAGTTCATGGTCTCAGCCCCTTTGTTACAGTTTATAGTAACAAAAAAAAGTGGTTTTAACCACTTTTTTGCGAACAGATATTCCATTCTATCATTTGTTCGGTTTCTTTCAGCGCTTTCCCCACCTGGTTACCTTTATCAATGACACTCTGCGTCTGAGTCGATCTTTCCTGTATAAATCGGGCTTCCAAAATATGTTCGAGTAATGACAACTGTTCGATCAATTCTTCTATTCGTTTCATGCTGCATCCCTCCAGTTGTTAGTGAAGTTCTCCAAATCATGATGAATTCCTTTGTCGACGACAAAACTAGAAGGAATAAGCTAATACTTACAATAATTCGACACACAAACTATGAAACCTTAAGGCGCAAATCACGTCTAGTAGGGTGTGGTTATGATAAACTGATATGCGAGGTGACGAGCATGGCAATTAACTACCCGAATGGTAAGATTTATACGCCACAAAAAAATAATTCGGAAAAACGTGCAAAGAAGGATTATACCTTCAGTAACCGGGGAAAAACCTTAGAGGATGAGATTAATGAAACAAATGACTTTTATATGCAAAGAGGTACTGCAGTCATTCATAAAAAACCAGTACCGATTCAAGTCGTAAAAGTAGAATATCCTTCCCGAAGTGCAGCTGTCATCAAAGAAGCCTATTACCGCACTGCTTCAACTACAGACTTTAATGGTGTATGGCAAGGCATTCACGTGGATTTTGAAGCGAAAGAAACGAAAAATAAAACTTCCTTCCCTTTAAAGAACATCCATGCACATCAGATCGACCACATGAGAATGGTCACGGAACAAAAAGGACTTACGTTCTTAATCGTTCGTTTTTCATCCCTCAATCGATATTTCGTTTTACCTTATCGTCCTCTTCAGGATGCGTGGGACGATATGTGTAAAGGTGGTCGCAAATCAATTCCGTTTGAGTTTTTCGAACAACATGCCTTTGAATTAGTCCCAGGAGCCTACCCTCCTATTGACTATTTGCGAGGAGTAACAAAGATGCTTTCAGAGGAATCTGTAAAGCAGTGAAAGTGAGGAGACGTTTGTGAGCGAAAAAGCTAACTCTCGTGGACAACGAAGAAAAGAATTAGAAAAACAGAAGAAATCGAAAAAAACAAGTACTTCAGGTTGGTTAAAACGTATAATCGTTGCTTGTTTCATTATCGGATTGGCAGGACTATTATTTGGTGGAGGACTCTTTGCCTTCTACGCAAGCTCCGCACCCAAATTGGATGAAGAATCATTAAAAGACCCCATTTCATCTGAATTTTATGATATAAACGGTGAAGTTTTTGCAACCATCGGTTCTGAAAGCCGTGATTATGTAAATTACGAAGATATTCCGAAAGAAATGGAAGCAGCCATTTTGGCAACTGAAGACGTCCGTTTCTATAAACATAATGGGATCGATTTTTATCGTCTTGGTGGTGCCGTACTTGCCAATATCACAAGTGGTTTTGGTTCTCAAGGAGCTAGTACGTTAACACAGCAAGTAATCAAAAACTCGTTTTTACAAAATGAAAAAACATTGAAACGTAAAGCTCAGGAAGCATACCTTGCTTATCAGCTTGAGCAGAAATATGAAAAAGAAGAAATTTTTGAAATGTACTTTAACAAAGTTTTAATGTCAGGAAATATTTATGGTTTCGGTACAGCATCTGAAAGCTTTTTCGGAAGAGAGTTAAAGGACTTGAAACTACACGAAATGGCAATGTTGGCAGGAATGCCTCAAAGTCCGAACAACTTTAATCCTTTCAAACATCCTGAATCGGCAGAAAAACGCCGCAATATCGTTTTGCGTCTAATGGAACAGCATGGAAAAATTACGAAAGCTGAAATGGAAGAAGCACAAGCGATTCCATTATCCGAAGGTTTATTGGCTGAAGAAAAACGCAAACCTTCTAATTCAACCAAGTATCTTGCATTTTTAGACATTGTTTTAAATGAATTGGCAGCAAAAAGCAAAGATGATTCTTTAGCTGATGGATTAAAAGTCTATACGACACTGGACCCACAAGCTCAAGGTTCAGTTGAAGCAGCTTTTTCTGGTGATAACTTCCCTACCAAAGAAATACAGGCGGGAATGACAGTTTTGGATACAAAAACAGGTGCTATTGTTGCTGTAGGTGGCGGCCGAGATTACGGTCCAAGCTTTGAGTTCAACTTCGCACAAGATGTCTCTAAACGAGGGATTGGTTCCACAGTTAAACCGATCCTGGATTATGGTCCAGCAATCGAATATTTAAATTGGTCAACCGGTCACACCCTTGTTGATGAGAAAATGAATTATTCGAATTCGGATCAACAAATTTATAACTTCGATAACGAGTATATGGGAGCTATGACGATGCGTGAAGCATTGTATCGTTCTCGAAATATTCCAGCTGTCAAAGCCTTCAAAGAAGTGAAAAGCGATGATCGCAAAGATTTTGCAAATAGCTTAGGCATAACTGGTGACTATCTCGATTATGAATCCGCAGCGATTGGTGCAACTACTGGAATAAACACGATTAAGTTAGCAGCCTCTTACGCCGCATTCGGAAATGCCGGTGTATTCTCAGAGCCTTTCTCAATTCGTGAAATCGTCTATCGTGACGGTGAAACAAAGAAAACATTTAAACCTAAGTCTAAACCAGCAATGAAAGATTCAACTGCATTTATGGTCACCGACATGCTTCGTGATGTCGTCAGTGAACGTAGAGGCGCATCTGGTAAAGCAGCAATTATTCCTGGCTTGGATGTTGCAGGTAAAACAGGTACAACCAACTATACGGCTAAAGAATTTAACGATTACAATTTGTCGGAAGGCTCAGCTCCAGATATTTGGTTTGCGGGTTATACAACAAATTACTCAATCGCCGTTTGGACGGGTTACAAAGAGCGTAAAAATGCAATTAATACCGCCGATTCAAATGAGCGTACTTTCGCACAAAGATTATTTAAAGACGTAATGTCAAATGTCTCAGAAGGTAAAGACACACCACGCTTTAAACGACCAAATTCTGTCGTGGAAGCCACGGTTGAAGTAGGCACTTCCCCTCTTCGACTTGCAAGTGAATTCACACCAGATAATCTAAAACAAACAGAATTATTTGTTCGTGGATCAGAACCTACTGAAGTATCTGAGGAATACGAACAAATCGAAGTAGATGCTCCATCAAACTTCAAAGCAGATTATAGTGAAGGTGATCAATCTGCTACATTATCTTGGAAGCACAAAGCGCCTAAGCGAGATAAAGATGAGTTGGATGTAGCATTTGAAGTTTCGTTTGCAGTAGATGGTGGCAGTCCTTCCGTTCTACAAACCACTAACCAGGAAGGTTTAATCGTCACTGGTATTACACCAGGCAGTACCTATACGTTTAGTGTTGTTGCAATAGCAGACGGAGTACGAAGTGAACCAACTAGTACAACGCTTGAAATTGATGCTGTTGAAGTCCCTGAACAAGGAGAAGATGAAACTCCTGGTGAAGGTGAAGGCGATGGCCAAGGCAACGGAGAAGGAAACGGCAATGGTAATGGTAATGGTCAAGGAAACGGTGAAGGTGGATCAGACGATGATTCTGATGAAGGCACTACACCTCCAGAAGATGATGGAACCACTCCTCCAGAAGACGATGAGTCAACGCCTCCAGAAGAAGAACCTACACCACCAGAAGATGGCGGTGATGGTGGAGAAGATGATTCATCCGAAGGTGCAACAAACACAACAGAAGACGGGAATGAAGCAAGAGCTGCTTCAACCGGTGAATCAGATTCTGATTCTGATTCTGATTCTGATTCTGATTCTGATTCTGATTCTTCAACCCCATAAAGAATGTAAAAGAAGCAGATCCTCAATGGATCTGCTTCTTTCAGCTTGTTGACAAAAGAATGTTAATTAATATAAATGAATAAATATTCAAGAGTTTTATCTTTTGCATTCTATTAAAAATGTGGTCGGCTATTTCTTTCGCTTTCCGCGGACGAAACGCCAGCCTCCTCGGCTCTGCCTGCGGGGTCTAGCTTGTTCCGTTTTTTCCGCAGGAGTCTTCAGAAATTACCGACCACCTGCCTACTTAAATAGTTTGTAGAGACACGTTTACACATAATTTCTGTTGATTGGAGTGGAGGCGGCGACTTCTGCGGGAAAAGCACGAGCTGAAGGCCCCGCAGGAACGTTGTGACGAGGAGACTGAAGCCGTGCCCGCGAAACGCGTCCGCCGCAGTGGAAATCAACATATCTTGCGTAGGCTCTTCTTCAATATTCAATAATATACAGTTATATATAATAATTTTTTTGTCTACAGTCTGAAAGAAGCAGATCCTCAATGGATCTGCTTCTTTTTATGTGGCTTTTATTCGTAAACGGGCAATTTTCTTATTTGTTTCATCAAATAATTCGTTTAGCTGACAAAATGCGCTATAGCGGTTTGAGTTCATGATAATAAACGTATATCTCTCCTGTCCGTTTAACGGGAGGATTTCGTAATCCTTTAATTCTTCTTGGTCAAAACTATCGGATTCAGATACTTGAACCAACAAGTCTTGATAAAGCTTGATGCCAATATTCATCTGCTGATGAGTGTCACTCGTTTTCATTTTAAAAGCTTCTTGTATTGCTTCTCTTAACGTTGACCATTGATGTAACAAATCAATGAGGTGTTCCTTTTTTGCATGCGTGGGATCAAAGCGAATCAAATCTCTACCAACCCTTTGTTCACTCGTTTTTTCCCTTCCCGGCATAAAGATAAAAGAGGGCAAACCGGGCATTGGGGATTTTGAGCTTTGCAATGATAACGACCGAAGAAAATAAGTTGATGATGTGTTCGTGACCACTTATCCATTGGCGTCTTTTTCATAATTGTCTCTTCAACTTGCAGAACCGAGTCTTTCCATCGGCAGAGTCCGAGACGCTTTGTCACCCGCTCAACATGTGTATCCACTGCCAAAGCAGGGATATCGAATGCTACCGAAACAACAACGTTTGCTGTTTTCCTACCCACTCCAGGAAGCATAGTCAACAAATCACGGTTTGCTGGTATTTCCCCATCAAATTGTTCAATCAACATCCGACTCAAAGCTTGAATGTTTTTAGCTTTGTTACGGAATAATCCGATTGATCGTATATCATCTTGCAGTTCTTCTAAAGGTACCGCCAGATAATCTTCAGGTGTCTGATACTTTGCGAACAAAGCTGGAGTCACTTTATTTACGAGGACATCTGTACATTGAGCAGAAAGCAATGTGGCGATTGTCAACTCGAATGGATTGGAGTGAACGAGCTCACAATGAGCATCAGGGAACATTCTATCCATTTCTGATAAACAGTACTCCCATTGACTTTTTGTCAGCATATTCTCACTTCCCTACTCTCGCTCTTCTAACCAATTATAGAATGGAACTTTATTTGTTTTTTGAGATTGTGTTGGTGCAGATGTTCTCTCCGGTACTGTGCGGAATTGGCTTGCTTGTTTTTCTACATCCTGCATGGTTTTGACGTTCTTCTTTTTCCATTCAAACAGAATCCGGTCGATATAACGCAAGCTCATTTTTTGTGCCAATACTGCTTCTTTCAATGCTGCCCGAATTAACTCAGGTGATTGCTGATCTTTGTCCATCCACATTGCAATGGTTTCGCTTTCCATCGGGGAAAGAAAACGACCGAATTCTTGTTCGAACAAGCGGAAAATTTCGCCTTCTTGTTCTTTTTGCGTCATTTCTTTCTGCGAAGTTGTTTCTTCTAGAACAGTATCAATTAATCGGTTCCATAAGGTATGAAATGAAAATGCTTCTATCAGAACACCTTTGTCATCATATCTTTGTTGGATTGATAAATATCCTTTTTGAAATAGCCTTTGCATATGTCGACTGACTTGTTCCGAGGTGAAATGGGATCGTTTTACCAAATCATCAGGTGTCGGAAAATGATTTCCCTTGTCGATAAACGCCAGCATATGAAGAATCAATAATGCTTCATCATCTTGGATATCACATTTTTTGTAATGTTGAAAAAAGAGCTGGGAAATGGTTACATTTCCCTGCTCTGTCCACATACGGAGCCGATCTGGCTGTTGCTGTTGCATACCCGAACTCTCCTTTGTACTTATATTATTGAGTAAAAAACGAATCTACGAATTTTGGCTGTTTTCTTTATTTTCATTATGTCTAGTTCCGAAGCCCAGCTCGCACTTCCGCTTAGGCCCACACGATGTGGGTCATGAAGGCGTTGCGAAAAAATTTATTAGCACTGCATTTTGCGACGAGTAACCGCAGGAGCAGGACCTAGCACTGCATTTTGCGACGAGTAACCGCAGGAGCAGGACTTCGCGACTTTAGCCTTCGAACCTTAAAATCATTCGAAAACGGGTTTTCGATTCGTACCTTCCACCGTCAGAGTCGAGCTTGCGTGGGCTTCTGCACTTTTCTTGTTTATGGATATAAACGGTTCAATAAACGTGGGAATGGAATTGCTTCACGAACGTGTTCTGCTCCACTGATCCAAGCTACTGTACGCTCTAAACCTAGCCCGAATCCTGAATGAGGTACTGAACCTTGTTTACGCAGTTCTAGATACCATGCATATGCTTTTTCATCCAATTCATGTTCTGAAAGGCGTTGTTTCAATAAATCGTAATCATGAATACGTTCTGAGCCACCAATGATTTCCCCATAACCTTCAGGTGCAATTAAGTCCGCACATAGAACGACATCATCACGTTCTGGGTGTGGTTGCATATAGAATGGTTTAATACCAATTGGATAATGCGTAATGAATACAGGCTTGTCATAATGTTCTGCAATTGCTGTTTCATGTGGAGCTCCGAAATCATCGCCCCATTGAATATCTTCAAACCCTTTTTCATGCAAGAAAGTAATAGCATCGTCATACGAAATACGTGGGAATGGCGCTTGAATATGCTCAAGTTTTGTTACGTCACGATCAAGACGCTCTAATTCCAACTTACAGTTTTTCAAGACGGATTGAACAACGTAAGATACATATTGTTCTTGTACTTCAAGGTTTTCTTCAAATTCAGTGAAAGCCATTTCGGGCTCGATCATCCAGAATTCGATTAGATGGCGACGTGTTTTTGATTTTTCAGCACGGAATGTTGGACCGAATGAAAATACTTTTCCAAGTGCCATTGCTGCCGCTTCCATGTAGAGTTGACCTGATTGAGAAAGATAAGCATCTTCATCAAAATATTTTGTCTGGAACAATTCTGACGTTCCTTCAGGTGCAGAACCCGTCAAAATTGGAGGGTCTACTTTTGCAAATCCATTCTCATTGAAAAATTCATAAGTAGCACGAATGACTTCATTGCGGATTTTCATGATGGCATGTTGTTTACGTGAACGCAACCATAAGTGACGGTTATCCATCAAAAATTCAGTTCCGTGTTCTTTTGGTGTGATTGGGAAATCTACAGCCTCGTGAATAACTTCAATATCTTTCACTTGAAGTTCAAAACCGAACGAAGAGCGCTCATCTTTTGTCACTTCTCCAACAACATACATTGACGTTTCTTGAGTTAAAGATTTTGCTTTAGTAAATATTTCTTCAGCGACATCTGCCTTAACAACAACGCCTTGTACAAAACCAGAACCATCGCGCAGTTGTAAGAATGCAATTTTTCCACTTGAACGTTTGTTAGCTAACCAAGCACCTAATTTTACTGTTTCGCCTAAATGTTTTGGCATTTCATGAATCATAATTTTTTTCATAAGTTCCTCCAGAAATTACAGCAAACCCTCTTGCCATTTTGATCGTACAAATGTATCAATACGTGCTACTGCTGCTTCAAGTAAATCGAGTGAAGTTGCGTAGGATAATCGAATTGTTGATGGGGCTCCAAAACCAGAACCTGGAATGACGGCTACATTTGCCTCAGTCAGCAGTGCTTCCACAAATGCATCAACAGAATCATATCCTGTATTTTTTGCTGCTTCAGAAACATCTGGTAATAGATAAAATGCGCCTTGTGGTTTTAACACTTTGAAACCTGGAATAGATGCTAGTTTCGGGAAAATAATTTCCAGACGAGATTCAAATGCAGCTCGCATTTCTTCTACAGTATCCTGAGGACCATTATACGCTTCGATTGCAGCATATTGAGATGTAGTAACAGGGTTTGATGTAGAATGGCTCGCTAAATCTGTCATTGCTGTAATTAACTCTTTATTCCCTGCTGCATATCCGATACGCCAACCAGTCATGGAATGTGACTTAGACACTCCATTAATAATAATCGTACGCTCTTTTGCATCATCCGAAAGTTGGGCAATGGAGATATGTTGAGCATCTCCATAAATCAATTTTTCATAAATTTCATCAGAGACAATCCAAATGTTCGCCTCTTTACAAACGTCTGCAATTTCCTGTAATTCGTTTTTTGTATAAAGCATGCCAGTCGGATTGCTTGGAGAATTCAAGATAATGGCACGAGTTTTGTCAGTAATTGCTTCTTTAATCTGTTTTGCTGTGATTTTATATTGTTGTTCAGCGGTACCTTCAATATAAACAGGGACGCCTCCAGCAAGTTTCACTTGTTCAGGGTAGCTTACCCAATATGGAATTGGAATAATGACTTCATCATTTTCATTCAACAGCACCTGGAACAATGTATAAAGTACATGTTTTGCACCGATACCGATTAAAATTTCCGAAGCTTGATACGTTATTTGTTGATCTCTTTCCAACTTGTCAATAATTGCTTTTTTTAATGCAGGCAAACCACCTGCGGGCGTATATTTTGTGTGCCCTTCATTCATTGACTTAAGTGCTGCATCTAAAATGTTTTGTGGCGTATTATAATCAGGCTCGCCTGCACCTAGTCCAATTACATCAATACCTTGTTCTTTCAGTTCTTTCGCTTTTGCTGTAATAGCAAGTGTTGTTGAAGGTGTTAATGTCTGAACACGATTAGCTAATTGAGGTTTCATCATCGATTGTCCCCTTTTACAAATTCAAAATACGCTTCCACCATTTACCGTTTTCGAAAAATAAGTATACGTAATTGAGTTTGTCTTTTTCATTTAAAAATGTAATTTCCCAAACCGCCTGCTTTTGTTCCCAACCCAGTTTGGAATGAAGCACTTCTTTTACTTCAAATTCAGCTTCTACCGCTTTAATTGCTTCTTTTTTTGAAATGCCGTCTTTCATTAGCACTTCTTGAATTTTTAATTTTTGGGATGAAGGGATAAATACAGCTTTTTCTTCCCCATTTTCATCTTTTCCAAGTACAGTAATATATGTATTTGAGCTACTGTACACCTGTGAATCCGTCACTTCTGATAACTTTTTCTCACTGATTGCCACTTGTTCAGCTTCTTGTTTTGCACTTTTGAATGGTTGTCCAGCTTTCCACAAGACAAACAAGCTGATACAAAGACTTAAAGAAAGAATAAATACACTAATAAAAATAAACCATTTTTTCATGTCTGCACCTTACGTTTTATAAATAGTGAAAACGGCTTTCTCATGATTGTCTTTTTCAAGTGCCAGACCAAACATTAAATTTCTTTCTTTCAAAGTGCGATTCAAGGCGTCCACAATTTTATACAAGTCTGATTGATAGTCAACCGTAACTGTTGATATTACTTCAATTCTGCTTTCCATTTTGAAACCCCTACTTTCTTCGCTCATACTTTCTCATTATACCAATGTTCCAGGTCCAAGACCATATCTTCTAGGGATACTTTCTTGATTGGGATATCAGGCAGCGCACGAATAAACTCTTTTCCGTACGATTTAGACTCGATTCTCCGATCAAGCACGATAAAAACACCGCGATCGGTTGAAGACCGGATCAAACGACCAAAACCTTGTCGGAATCTGAGTATAGCTTCAGGCAATGCCAAAGATGAAAAAGAATTAATTCCTTGTTTTGTCAGTCGGTCTGCCTGTGTTTTAAATACCGGTTCATCGGGAGAAGAAAATGGCAACCTGACCAAAATAACTGCTGATAATGCATCCCCTGGAACGTCCACACCTTCCCAGAAACTATTGGTACCAAATAATACGGACTTCCGGAACCGTTGAAATGATTTTAATAATTTCATACGGCTTCCTGATGTCATTCCTTGCGCGAACAACATATAATCCTCGAGTAATCCCGTGTCCTGAATCAAATCAACCGTTTTACGCAACATATCCTGCGATGTGAAAAGCACAAAGCATCGGCCTTCCGTAATCAGAACGGTTTGAATCACTGCATCGGCTACGGCTTCAATAAACTCGGATTGGGAGACATGTTGGATATCCGGCATGTCATCGACGATAAATAAATTCGCACCCTGGTAAAAATCTTTTGGTGCAGAGTAAGTTTTGATAGAAACTGTGTCTGGTAGACCCAATTGATTCACGATAAATCGATTATTGCCAGGAACAGATAGAGTCCCGGACGTCCATACAATGCCCGCCCTGCCTCTCCAATCGTTGAATATTTCATTGACTGCCAACGTGCTGTCTATTGGTTTTTTGTATACATGAAGGCTTCCAGGGACACTTCGGCGATCCATTTCCAACCACACTGAATGTTCCGACGGAGAAGATAGAAAAATATCGACCCATTCCCCTGTTTTTATTTTCATCTCATTCAACCAATACTGCCACTCTGCAGCTACTAATTTATCCGCATGAGTTGATTCGAGTTGGCTTTTCCCCATTCGTTCAAGCAAGTGTTGTGCAATTGTCACCCATCGTTGCAGATATTGGTAAACTTCGTCAAGCAATTCATAATCCAGCTCTAATTCTTCGAATAAAACAGTTTGTTTGGAGTGAGTTTTAGTCGCAGTTTTACGACTGACATTTTGTATGAGTGATTGAACCGCTTCATCAAATTTTTCGCTGCATTTGATATATATCCGGTCAAGTTCTTCGAATGAATAAATCACATCCACACCATGTTTCTCCAAAACATTTGCAAAGGCATAAGTTAACTGCTCCTGGTCACGTGTTCCCAGTTGCCCGAAAACATATTTCCACTGGGTGTAAGAAAAAATCCGTTCATCCCGTGTATTCGCTGCTTGTATAAATTGATGTGCTTCATCAATTATCAGAGCGCTAATTTCATCTGAGAGTAATGGCTCTAATCGATGACGGTCAGTAAACAGCATCGCATGGTTTGTTATGAGAATATCTGCTTGCTGACTTTGAAGTAACGCATATGCATGAAAATCATGGTCATTCACATCCGAAGTTTTAACAGAAAATGCATTTTTCCGGACTTTATCAAGGAAAAATTGTCCGCCACTTGAAACGTTTAACTCACCAACATCACCTGTAGATGTCCTGGTCAACCATACTAAAAGTTGGCAAATGGCAAATGTCTCATCATATGATTCGTCTTTTGCGCGCAATAACTCCTCAAAGCGGTGCAAGTCAAGATAATGTCTGGCACCTTTGAGAATCGCAACATGAACTTTATTTTTTACAATGGCTTCTAATTTCGGTATCTCCACATCATGAAGCTGCTCCATTAAATGTGTCGTGTACGTGCTGATCAAGACCTTTTTATTTTGTTGTTTCGCATGAAAGTAACTTGGTATTAAATAACTTAATGTCTTTCCAAGTCCTGTAGAGGCTTCAATGGCCAGTTCATTTTTCTCCTGAAAGGTTTGCCATATGGCATCCATCATTTGAAACTGCCCGTCGCGTTCTTTAAAGTCTTGTAACCCTTCTGAAAAATAGAGTCGTTTCTGATTTTTCGTCTCTGGATAGTAAAAAGATGATTCTTCCGAACTTTTCATTAAATATTTTTGTCGAAGGGGTATTCCTTTGTAGAAGTCGAGATTTTCAGATTTGAGCATCTTCCTCTTTTTCTGTAGTGCTTCAAAAAACAAAGAAGAGATATCAAATTTTAACTGAAATGAACGTTTATGAATCAGTTCAAGCGTTTGAATCGGTAGTTTTTCAATTTCTTTCATACACTCTATAAATAATTCAGCAGTCGCATAGGCGTCATCGTCTGCACGGTGGGCATTGGTAAGTTGGATGCCCCGTTCTTGAGTAATATCTTGCAATTTATAACTGAATGATGTCGGAAACAATAATCGAGACAGTTCAACTGTATCCATTTTTTTGCCTTTCCATAATGGAAAGCCAATACGCTTGAATTCAGCTTGCACAAATGACAAGTCAAAATTCGTATTGTGGGCCACAAAAATACAATCTTCGAGCATGTCATAAATGTCACCGGCAACATCTTCAAAAACCGGTGCGTCTTTGACATCCTCATCTGAAATATTGGTTAAGTCTTGTATGAAAAAAGGGATTTTTTTCCCGGGTTGAATGAAGGTTGAAAAAGTTGAATGGATTTGCCAGTCGCGTACGAATACAACGGCAAATTGAATCATTCGATCCCCTTTGGCAGGCGAATGACCCGTTGTTTCAATATCGACAATAGCGTAAGTAGGGCTTAACATAAAATATCAGCTCACAATTTAGACTTCTAACAAAAAAATTGTATCACAAAACATCTTTAGAAGTGTAACTGACACTGTGCAAAGTCGTCTATTTAAAAAAGGAGGTTATTACCAAATGAAGAAATGGAAACATTTCACTACGATTTCCATACTGTTATTTTCACTTGCTGCGTGTAACACGGAACAAGATGTAAATGTGGACAATGAAAACAAGGACGGAGATCCTGGTGCGATTGAATTGACCACACAAGTGGAAGGTGTTTTCAAAGGCTTTGAAGGTGATGCTAAAAAATCTGTTGTCATTGAATACGAAGGACAAGAAAAGACGTATGAAATAGCAGACGATGCTACCGGTGATTTCGATCAGGTCAAAGAAAATGACAACATTGCTTTTTCCACCAAAATGGTTGATGGAAAAGAAATGATTGAAACATTACGACTAAACTAAACTAAGAAAAAAAGAGATGCCACTTAAAAGAGGCATCTCTCTTTAAATTACATAACTGTCGCTTCAGGTTCGTAACTGATGATTTCACGGATTGTATTGTTTTCACCCATAATAGCAACAGTTGGTTTATGATCTTTTGCTTCATCATTCATCATGTAAACATACGACAAAATTATGACGATATCCCCTTTTTGAACAAGGCGGGCTGCTGCTCCATTAACACAAATAACGCCACTGCCTCTTTCTCCTGCAATGATATACGTTTCAAATCGCGCACCGTTATTATTGTTGACGATATGCACTTTTTCATTTGGTAGCATTCCGACTGCATCGAGAAGATTTTGGTCAATAGTGATACTTCCTACATAGTTTAAATCCGCTTCTGTTACTACAGCACGGTGAATTTTTGAATTTAACATCATTCGTAACATTATTTATTCTCCTCATTGTTCAAGATTAGATTATCGATTAGCCGCGCTTTTTCAAAGAAAACAGCTACCGCTAAAATAACAGATGTGTTGTTTGAAACATTATTAGTCAGGTCGGGATAGCTTAATAATTCCACATAATCAATTTTCCCTGATGTACCATTTTCAATGTGTCGAATGGTTACTTGCTTGGCTTTTTCAGAATCCTGGTTGATTTTAAAATCATCCATGCCAAGTTGAATGGCTTGTTGGATGATCGGTGCTTCTGCACGTTCTTTTTCACTTAAAAAAACATTTCGGGAACTTTTAGCTAAACCATCCTCTTCCCGAACAGTTGATACTCTCTTTACTTCCAATGGGAAGTTATAATCTCTTACCAACGTTTCAATAATTGCCAGTTGTTGAGCATCTTTTTGACCGAAATACACTTTTGTAGGTTCGACCAAATGGAAAAGTTTTGTCACGACTTTTAAGACACCATCAAAATGTCCAGGTCGTGAGGCTCCGCAAAGAACATCTGCCTGAGCACCCGCACGAATTGAAATCCCGCCATCTTGCGGATACATTTCATTCACTTGCGGGAAAAACAGCAAATCGACTCCCGCTTCTACAGCCATTTTAGTATCTCTCTCCAAATCCCTTGGATACCTGTCCAAATCTTCATTTGGACCAAATTGTGCCGGATTGACAAAAATACTCATGACGACAAAATCATTTTCTTTTCTTGCCTGTTCGACTAATGACATATGTCCTTCATGCAAATAGCCCATTGTGGGGACAAACCCGATGCTTTTGCCAGATTTTTTGGTTGCATTTATATTTTGTTTTAAATCCTTGATTAATTGAACTTGAATCATTCTTTTCCTCCGTATAACTGCTGGAATTCTTCGTCTTTCATTGTAAATCGGTGTGCAACTGCAGGGAATTGACCACTTTTCACTTCATCTACATATTGCGTTAACCCATTTGTAATTTCTTTTCCTGCTTCAGCAAAAGCTTTCACAAATTTAGGCATATGGTGACTTCCGTAAGTCACGGTGTCATGAAAGACCAGAACCTGCCCATCTGTTTCAGCACCAGCGCCAATGCCGATTACGGGTATTGTCAGTGCATCCGTGATAGTCTTAGCAAGTTGATAAGGGATACATTCTAAAACGACCATTATGGCCCCAGCAGCCTCACATTTCTTGGCATCTTCAATCAGCTTTTGTGCCGCTTGGGCTGTCTTTCCTTGCACTTTATATCCCGAAACACTTGCGGACTGTGGAAGCAAACCAAGATGAGCAACAACTGGGATGCCAGTGCGGGACAATAATCGAATAACTTCAATGACTTCGTCGGCACCTTCAATTTTCAAGGCTTGTGCATTGGTTTCCTGGAAAAGACGGATCGCATTGGATAATGTCGTATCCATGGACCCGTGATAGGATCCAAACGGCATATCTACTACAAGGAAAGTATCTTTTGCCCCTCTTCTTGTTGCTTTTCCATGATGAATCATATCTTCCATCGTAACTGGGACTGTTGAATCGTACCCAAGCACGACCATGCCAAGAGAATCTCCTACAAGAAGAATTTCGACACCTGCATTTTCTGCAAGTTTCGCAGAAGGATAATCATAAGCAGTTAACATAATAATTTTATCGTTCTCTTTTTTCATATTGATAAAATCTGTCGTTGTTTTCATTTCCTAGCTCCTCTCTTTTGAGAGGAAACCAAAATAAAAACCCTACTGACCGAAAATGGACAGAAGGGTTGCGTTGGATAAGTAATTGGTTTCCTCCGTCCCTGTCGATTAAGATCAAGGCAGAATTATTAAATTAATATTAGTCGAATTTTCACATCAGGTGCAGTTCTATTTTAGATACTACCCTACGTTTTTACTATAACAGAAAGAGATTATACATACCATTCTGTTTATTAATTGTTAATTTTGTATTTCGATATCCGCAGAATAAATTCCATGGATTTGGCCATCATCAGTTTTCACTTGAAGAATTCCTTCACTTGTAATGCCCAGCGCCAATCCTTCAATCTGCTGGTGAATCATAATCGCTTTAATTCGCTTTCCAAGTGTACAAGAATAACTCTCCCAAAGAATCTTCAAGGGCTCAAAACCATGCATCACATATAAGTCTGTATAAATTTCCAGATGATGCAATATGCGGGCAACAAGTTCAGCACGATCAACGGTCTTTCCTGTCACCATTTGAATAGAAGTGGCGATTGATTGAATTTCTTCTGGGAAATCCGTTACCTGCTGGTTAACATTTACACCTATACCTAAGATGATAGCATGAACACGATCCATATCGGCCTGGAGCTCCGTTAATATCCCGGTACATTTCTTGCCATTGATTAAAAGATCATTCGGCCATTTTATTTCTGCACGTACGTCTGCAATATCTTCTATTGCGCGTGTAACTGCAACAGCAGCAACCAATGTAAATTGAGGGGCTTTAGTAGGTGGAATTTCCGGTCTAATAATTACACTCATCCAAATGCCCTTTCCTTGTGTAGATGTCCACACTCGTGCCATCCGACCTTTTCCTGCAGTCTGTTCTTCACATACGACGATTGAGCCGTCTGGCGCACCAGATTGCGCCATTTGATGTGCAATGGGCTGTGTTGATGGACATGAAACTTCATAATGAATCGTATGTCCGAAACGTTTTGTCGTTAAATACTGATTAATTTTGGCTGCTTGTAAAGAATCTGGAGAGGAGCTCAATACATATCCTTTTTTCTTGATGGTCTCTATTTCATATCCTTCTTCTTCAAGTTCCTTGATATGTTTCCAGATTGCTGTTCGAGACAATCCAAAGTCATCCGCCAATTGCTGACCTGACAAAGGCTGTCCGTTTGCAGTCAATAAACGTTTTGTAATTTCATATTTCACTGTTGGATTCATTCATTATCCATTCCTTTATTTTGGTAGCATCATTCACTACTTTTTGGTGAAGCACGGCCATTTCAATCGCGCTCAATGCTTCTTTTAACCAAGGGCCACCCCGCTTACTGAACCAACCCATCAAGTCTTTTCCCGTAACGACAAGATCGCTTTTTGACTGGATTGGTAATGAACGCTTGTTATTAAGTATGGTTTCGATTGGCATTGGTGGAATTCCAATTTGCCATACGTGTACGAGACTTTCTGCATGTACAAGAATCTCTTCATCAAATAGGTAAAAGTCATCAACAGTAAACATTCGCTCAGAGCGAATTGTCGTAGCTTTAACTAGCTGTTTGATTCGACCTTTCGACTCATTTGATAATCTAAACGCTTTTGTCAGTTCAGTAACAGATGGCTCGTCCTGCAATAAACACAGAAATGCCCAGCAAACCAAGGCGTTTTGTGGATTTCCCAGATTCGACCATTTGTCATGATGGAAAGGGAAATCCCCTGGAAGTTGGTCGGCTAGTTGGCTACTGACCAGATAGGTCATTCCTTTATGTAAATTTGAACTGACCCACATTTTTTCAAGTTCTGCGGTCACTCTCTCTACCGAAACATATGAAAGATCGTCAGCGCATGACTGGATGGCTTTCAGTGATTGATGATCAATAGAAAAATCAAGTTGTGCACTGAATCGTATTGCACGGAGCATACGCAATGCATCTTCCTTAAATCGATCAATTGGATTACCTACAGTTCGGATCAATCGGTTTTCTAAATCCCGACGACCATTGAACAAATCAATGATTTGAAAGCTTTCCGTCATGGCTAATGCGTTCATAGTAAAATCTCTACGTCTCAAATCTTCTTCCAATGAGCGGACAAACTTTACATCCGTAGGTCTGCGGTGATCTTCATATTCCCCATCGCTCCTGAAAGTCGTGACTTCGATCGGAACACCATCTTCAATGACCAGGACGGTTCCATGTGCAAGGCCAACATCAACAGTCCGTTTGAAGATTAGTTTTACTTCTTCAGGCAATGCACATGTGGCAATGTCTATGTCGTTGGCAACTTTTTGTCGCAAAAAATCGCGAACTGCTCCTCCGACAAATACTGCTTCATAGCCATTTTCTTTCAGCCTTCTAATAATTGACTTTCCTGCTTGCCAATTTTCAGTTGTGAACATATGGTCGAACTACTTTCTCGTACAGCTTTTCGTACTGATCCACAATGATTGAAGAATGGAATTTTTGAGAAACTGTTTCAATAGAAGCCATTCTCATGCGTTTATGTAAATCAGTATTCGTTAAAATCTTCAAAGCATAGCATGCAACTGCTTCAACATCGTTTAAAGGGGCGATATAGCCATTTTGTCCATGTTCTATGACTTCTGGTATTCCCCCTACATTCGTGCCGATACAAGGCACTCCGCAGGCCATAGCTTCAAGCAAAACCAAGCCAAACGCTTCTTTTTCAGATAGTAATAATTTCAAATCGCTAATTGAGTATAATTCTGACACATTATCCTGCTTGCCTAAAAAGAGTACATCTTTTTCTAGTCCCAAAGAATCGACTAGATTGATGATATTATTCATTTCAGGTCCATCCCCGACAAGAAGTAATTTAGAACGCATCTCTTTACGAATGTAAGCGAAACTAGATACCACATCTTCAACATGTTTCACTTTTCGGAAGTTCGACACATGAATAACAACTTTCTCATCATCTTGAATGTTGAAATAAGATTTGATATTTGATTTAGAAGGCATATATTCACGTTCATCCACAAAATTATAGATGGTTTCAATGGTCTGAGATGGTTGGATTAATTGATAGGTTTCATTTTTTAATGAATCCGAGACTGCCGTCACAACATCCGATTTTTCGATTCCATAGCGAATTGCACCAGTAAGGGATGAATCGTATCCTAAAACACTAATATCTGTGCCATGTAAAGTCGTCACGATTCCAACATTCTGTTCAGCCATATCACGTGCAAGTACAGCACAAACAGCATGAGGAATTGCATAATGCACATGGAGGATGTCCAGATTCTCTTTTTTAATCACTTCGGCCATTTTACTCGCTAGAGCAATATCGTATGGTGCGTATTGAAAAACAGAGTAACTGTTAACTTCCACTTGGTGAAAGAAAATATTTGGGACCATGCGGTTTAACCGAAAAGGCATACTGGACGTAATGAAATGAATTTCATGGCCACGTTCAGCAAGAAGCTTCCCCAGTTCAGTCGCAATCACACCAGAACCTCCCACTGTCGGATAGCATGTTATACCGATTTTCAATTTCTTCATGAAACTCACAACCTTTCTTAAGAACGTCTTTCCTGTAATAAACGCCAATCTATAAAGCCTTCCTGCAGGCCTTTCAATAACACTTCAGCAGTGCCCATATTGGTTGCTAAAGGAATTTGATACACATCACATAATCGAATCAACGCCGTCACATCCGGTTCATGGGGTTGGGCTGTTAAAGGATCACGGAAGAAAATAATCATATCCATTTCATTTTTTGCAACCATGGCACCTATTTGCTGGTCTCCTCCGAGCGGGCCAGATTGAAAACGGATGACAGTTAAACCTGTTTCATCTATAATCCGTTGCCCAGTAGTTCCTGTTGCATATAATTCGTGTTCAGCCAGAATATCACGATAAGCCGTTACAAACTGGATTAAATCATCTTTTTTTCGATCATGTGCAATTAAGGCTATTTTCATAAGGTTCTCATCCTATCATTTATAAAATGTTTTCGAGTCCGTACACAAGCTCTTTTAAATCCATCACCTGATTTATTGAAAACGTCACACCTGACATGAAAGATTGTCGATTGAAAGAATCATGCCTCAATGTGAACAACTGCCCTTCTCCACCAAACATTACTTGTTGGTGAGCAACCAGTCCAGGCAGTCTTACACTATGTATTGGGATACCATCATAAGATGCGCCTCGTGCACCTGGCAAGGTCTCTTCTTCTGTTGGATGACCTTGTTTATGGGATGGGCGTACTTCAGCTATCATTTGAGCTGTTTTATATGCAGTTCCTGATGGGGCATCAAGTTTTTGATCATGATGCATCTCGATAATTTCAACATCCGGAAAATACGCGGCAGCCATAGCTGCAAATTTCATCATCAATACAGCTCCGATCGCAAAGTTTGGTGCAACAATACAACCAAGTTCGTTATCTTTGGCAATCTTTGAGCAGAGCTCCAATTGTGCTTCGCTAAATCCAGTTGTGCCGATTACTGGTCTTACAGCATTTTGCAAACACATCATCGTGTGTTCAAAAACTTGATGTGGGGTCGTCAAGTCGACGAACACATCGGGTTTAATTGAAGAAATCAGACTTTCCAGATCCAGAAACACTGGTACATCATAGCTTGCAGGGAACTCAGGTGACTCACTCAAAAGATCTCCAATTTCTTTGTGATCAAGAACTGCCACTAGTTCCATGTTCTCATTATTCATGACTGTATGTACAGCTTCTTGTCCCATTTTGCCACGTGGTCCACCTATTGCCACTCGAATCATGACTGTTCCTCCTTTAACGTCCAGCGATGTTTATCTCTAGAATTGAATTTATCCATCACGCGATCATGTGCCCGTTGTATATCTATTTTCTCAGCATTTGCAAAACAGATGAGAACAAATAGCAAATCACCTAATTCTTCTTCCATGCTCTTTTTTGCTTCTGTTGATTTTTTCTTCTTAATACCATGTACATGTTGAACTTCCCTGGCTAATTCCCCGAGTTCTTCGGTCATACGTGCAAGCATTTCAAATGGCGGAAAATAGCCTTCTTTAAATTGTCCAATATAATCATCAACTTCTTTTTGTAAAGTTTGAATCGTTTTCTCAGATGTCATTCTTTTCACACTCCTATTCTTATCCTAATAATAAGGAATGATGTTGTCAAAATACTGAAAATGAATGATAATAACTTAGGATTCTTTTTCAGAAAATGGGGTGTTTCAATGCTTAAAGGCATTAAATTTAAAAATATATTTTTCATTATGTTGGGTGCAGCAATTTTCAGTTTTGGTTTTGTTCATTTTAACATTCAAAATGAACTTGGTGAGGGTGGATTTAGCGGAATCACCTTAATTTTATTTTTCGTATTTAATCTTGATCCTGCTTTAATGAATTTACTCCTTAATATCCCAATGTTTATTCTGGGTTGGCGTCTTTTGGGACAAAAAGTATTTGTTTATACAATCATAGGAACAGTTTCAGTTTCGATATTTTTAAAGATATTCCAGATTTACGAAATCAATATTCATATACAAGATGATTTGTTTCTAGCCGCCCTTTTTGCAGGCGTTTTTGTCGGAGTGGGGCTAGGTATCATTTTTAGATATGGTGGTACTACTGGTGGCGTGGATATCATTGCGAGGCTTGCGCATAAATATGTGGGCTGGAGCATGGGGAAAACAATGTTCATGTTTGATGCAGCTGTCATTCTTCTATCCTGGTTAACTTTCTTGGATTCGCGTTCCATGATGTATACATTAGTAGCCGTCTTTATAGGTGCGAGGGTAATCGACTTCGTTCAGGAAGGTGCGTATGCTGCCCGTGGTGCATTTATTATTTCGGAATTCCAAAATGAAATTGCTGACCGAATCGCCAGCGATATGGACCGCGGTGTTACTGTTTTAAAAGGTTTTGGGCATTTTACTAAATCGGACCGTGAAGTATTGTACTGTGTAGTAGGAAAAAATGAAATTGTTCGATTAAAAAATATCATCACATCTATTGATCCTCATGCATTTGTTTCCATGACAGAAGTACATGACGTCATGGGAGAAGGTTTTACACTGGATGAACAAAAACGTCCTCTGGATTAAGCAAACAAGGTGTCTGAACGAAAAAACTCACGTAGCATGTCATTCATGCACGTGAGTTTTTTTTGTTTCTATTCGTCTCGGCTCATGCCTGTATAAATTAATACTAAACGCAGTAATTCAAGAACACCTACTGCAGCTGCAGCAACATACGTCATGGCAGCAGCATTTAATACTTTACGAGCGTGTGTTTCTTCTTCGTTACGAATAACTCCATGAGAAACAATTTGTGTCATAGCACGGCTAGAAGCATTAAACTCGACTGGTAATGTGACAATTTGGAATAACACGCCAACTGCTAATAAAACGATACCTAGTAATAACATGTTGGACATACTTGCAAAAATCCCGATCATTACGAAAATCCAAGATGCGTTTGATGAAATGTTTGCAACCGGTACTAACATATGACGGAATTTCAAAAATGAATATGCTTCTTTGTGTTGAATCGCATGACCTACCTCATGTGCTGCAATTGCAGTTCCTGCGACCGAAGCTTCATGATAGTTGTGCGAAGATAATGCAACAATTTTCGTCATCGGATTATAATGATCGCTCAAGTAACCGTGACTTTCTACCACTTTTACATCTTGCAAACCATTTTGATCTAAAATTAAACGTGCTACCTGAGCACCTGTCATCCCAGAAGTTGAACGTACTTTTGAGTATTTTTTATACGTTCGTTTCACTTTAAATTGCGCGTACAATGGCAACAACAACAATACGGCAAAATACACCAAAAAACCCAAACGGATCATCCCCCTATTTTCTATCTACCACTTATTTTATCTGCCCGGACATAATTGAGCAACTATTTAGACTGCTGAATTGGTGACGATTTGATGACCTTAATCGCTAATAAGATACAAGCAATCGACAGCCAGAATGTAAAGTACCCAATTGTTTGGTAATGTTCGCTTAAGCTGCGATAAATCGGCATTTGTCCAAATACATAGTCAATCACGTCATTATGCAATGTCCAAATGGCAGCAATTAACATATGTATCCATTTAAATTTATAAAAAGGAATATATAGCACAGCTTGAACTGCCATAGCAAAATGACTTGCAATAAGCATCCATCCAACGATACCGATCGGGCTGCCTTCAAACTGAGTCCAGATGTTCATGACAACTGCCCACAGCCCATATTTTACTAATGTAATTAGAGCCAGCGCTTCTATCAGTTTAAAATGTCGATTGATCAACCATCCAAATAGAGCAATTGAGAAGAATAAACTTGCCGTTGGACTATCAGGAACAAAAATTAAATAGATAGGTTTTGTTATTTCAAGTTGCCACTTATACCAATAATAGCCATACGCAGTACCTAAAATATTCACAACTAGTAGCAACCACATAAACGATTTATGAAATAATATGAATTTAATTTGAGTGAGTACAGTATGCACTTCTTACGACTCCTTTATGTACAAAAAAAGAGTCAGTTTCCTGACTCTCTTTTCAAAATCTATTATGGTGTTAACTCATCAATGAATGTAGCTAACTCTTTTAATTCTTCATCAGTACCTTTAAATGTACCTGCTGGCATTGTTCCAACACCATTTTTCGCGATTTCCATAATTTCTTCAGCTGTTTTATCAGTAGTTGCTAAAGATGGACCAAGGCCACCTTCGAATGCATTACCGTGACAGCCGATACAAGATGCTTCAGAGTAAATTTTATACCCTTCTGCTTCTGTGTCGAATTGTGCTTCTTCACGAATTTCACCTTGAGCTTTTGCTGCTTCCCAGTCATGGTTAACCACTGATTCCCAAGTAAGGAAAATCATTGATGCCAATGCAAGTAACATAAATGCTGTTGGTAATGGACGTTTAAATGGACGACGTTCTGGACCTTTGTCCAAGAATGGTGCAAGTAATAGGGCACCAAACGCAAGTCCTGGAATAATGATTGCTCCGATAACATTGTAAGGACCAGAAGCAAATTCATATTTTAACAATTGATATAAGAACAAGAAATACCAGTCCGGTAACGGTATGTAACCTGTATCTGTTGGATCCGCTTGGCGTTCAAGTGGTGATGGATGTGCAACAGTCAAGATTAAATAACCAATTAAGAAAACGGAACCAACCAACCATTCTTTCAATAAAAAGTTTGGCCAGAAAGCTTCAGTTTTACCCGGATACTCGGAATAGTCTTTTGGAATATTCGGTTTGCGATTAACAGGTACACGAGAATCCCCGACAAATTTCATCCCTTTTCCGCGATGCATATTGTCCCCTCCTTTTAGAAATCATCAAAGACGCTGTATCTTACAACGGTCCTGAAATACCTTGTTTACGAATCATGATAAAGTGTGCTGCAAGCAACCCAAGCAAAGCAGCTGGTAAGAAGAATACATGAATCGCAAAGAATCGTGTTAATGTTTGTGCGCCGAGAATTGTTTCATCTCCCGCTAACAAGGTTTTAATTGCGCCGCCGACAAATGGTACGGATGCAGCAATTTCAATACCTACTTTCGTTGCAAACAACGCTTTCATGTCCCAAGGAAGTAGATAACCAGTGAATCCTAAACCTAACATGACGCCTAAAATCAAAACGCCTACTACCCAGTTCAATTCACGAGGTTTCTTATAAGAACCTGTAAAGAATACGCGTAATGTATGAAGGAAAATCATCACGATTACAAGTGAAGCTCCCCAGTGATGCATACCACGCACAATTTCACCGAATGCTACTTCATTTTGCAAGTAGTAAACGGATTTCCATGCATTTTCAATATCCGGTGTATAGTACATTGTTAAAAACATACCCGAAAGAATTTGAATTACTGTGATGAAGAACGTTAAGCCCCCAAAACAATAAACGAATGCAGAAAAATGATGTGCAGGGTTAACGTGCTCTGGAACTTCATGATCTGCAATATCACGCCAAATAGGAGTAATATCCAGACGTTCATCCACCCAATCATAAATCTTATTTAGCACTGACGTCGTACCCCCTTACTTTAAACTAATGTATTTGGTCGTGTTTTACCGATTTGTAAAAGACCATCTTTTTCACGTACTTCAAACTCGTCCAACGGACCTAGAGGTGGTGTACCTTTAACGTTGTTACCGTTCTTTTCATAACGGCCAGCGTGACATGGACAGAAGAATTGATCCGGGTGATCCGGGCTACCTGCCCAGTTAACCGTACAACCTAAATGTTTACAGACTGGTGATAGCGCGATAATTTTGTCACCATTTTTGTAAACCCATGCAGTGCTTGTTACTTCAGATGTATACCATGCATCTACTTGTTCAAATGCAAAGTCGACACGTTCCGGCACATCAGTGATATCTGCCACTTTTTTATCAGTTGGTACAAAGTCTCCGCCACCAGCTTTTTGCAATACAGGATCGATTGCAAAACGAACCATCGGCATTAACATACCTGCAGCCATAAACCCACCAACACCAGTTAATGTGTAGTTTAGGAATTGACGTCTTGATACACGATTGTTACTCATCCTTTTCCCCCCTCTAACTTTAAAGGTCAGTCCAACGGACATACTTATACAAAAAATAGTAAAACTAGGACAGTTCTATGATAGCTCAATAAAAAACGGAGGTCAATATTCCAATAGATGCGAACACGTACTTTGTGAACATTTCTTGAAGCTTATTGTCCGTTTTTTGCCCAGCGGTTTGCAAATACCGGAATTATTTGTCTTAATTGATCATCCAGTACGGATTGACGTAATTTCTGGTCCATATTTTCAAGGGGAATGGATGGGGTATAAATCACGTTCAATTCACTTGCTTCAGTTCCCCATGCCATGTCACTTGAGACAAAAAACAAGTGCTTGAAGCCCATCTCGCTTAACGTTTCCGTCCATTCTTCTGCTAATTGCTGATAATTGGATTTTTTAGTATAGGTGATGGGTGGCATAAGGACTACACGGCCTTTAAATTGATTTTCGATAAACGCGGTAAGTGCCATCAAAAACTCAGCACTTGAAGCATTTTGTTTCAATTGACTGGCTTGTCCATCAATCAGCAATAACGGAATCACGGCCGTGTCAACAAACTCTTTCTGTTCTAAAAACACACTAACATCTTTTGAATTCCAGTACATATCTTCATTTCCTCTCAACAAAAAACTTCATCGTGTATACGATGAAGTTAAGATTTGGATGATTCTTTCATCCCTTGTAGCAATTTAGACAATTCAAAAAAGCGTTCTTTATCATTGGCGTCCAAAGCTTCATCGATTTGTTTCAATATATGCTCTTCTCTAAATGAATTCATGCTGACTTTCAGCACTTCTTCAGCAATAAGGCGATCTTTGTCGTTTATATGCAAATATTTCGGCATAAATGGGTTTTCTTCCAGTACCGCCAAATACTCTGAACTTGGTGGGACATTCGGGAAATTTAACTGAATAAACATATCTTCATTTGGATTTAAACGCAAGTCGTGAAATGATTTTTCTGCATCTGCAGTCATCAAATTCCCTTTGTAAAAGCGAAACGGCACGCCATTGGATTCTGTAACAGACATAACCATCGCTCTTGGGCAGTAATGTGCTTCTTCTACAAAATGAACTTTTTGGAGTAAATCATCATGACTTAATAAATAATTGAGGATCCATACGCATTCACGACGTTTCATTTGATATCGTTTCAAAAACCAACGCACAAATTCTTTCTTTTCCATCACAGAAACAGATGCGGTCATACTACTCCTCCTTTCACGACAATGATTCAATCAGGTCTTGCCATCTTTCTTCATGAGGTTGTAAAAGAACTAATTGTTTACCTATTTCTAGAGCTTCTTCACGTTTTCCTTCTTCGAGTAGAAAATAAACGTATTTTTCCATGAACAACGGATCTTCCTTATGATCAGTATATGCCAAAGAATAAAAATCGTATGCACGTTCAAAATTTTCTTCTTTCGCATAAGCTTCAGCTGCAAATGGGTATAAAGCAGACCAATCGTCCTGATTTTGTGAAATGATTTCAATCAGTTCGATAACGTCTTGATCGCGTTCTTCATTATGCAAATAGGACACAAGAGTCAATGTCGCTTCCATATATTCCGGGTCCAGTGCGATGGCCTGACGCAGATGTTGTTCAGCTTCCCTCACTTTCCCAAGCTTCAATGCCATCTTACCGGCGAATAAGTACAATTCCTTATCATATTCATCACGACTTAACCCTTCAAGAATTGCCTGATAGGCTTGCTCATGATCTTCTAGCATGCTATATGCTTGTGACAACAATAAGTGTGCTGAGAAATAGTCGGGATCCAGTGTTTTTACTTCATTCAGTTTACGTACGGATAAATCATACTGCCCTGCCTGGAATGCAGCATATGCATAACCGAAAAGTAAATCTGGTGTTACATGATCGATTAGGGATTCTTCGTAAAAAGGAATGGCATCCTCATATGCTGCTCCTGCACTGTATACTTCAGCCAGTCGTTCAGATAAACGTATACCGGCAATTTCATCCGTTTCGTTTTTCAGATTTTCATATAAGCGTGCAGCTTCGAGATATTTTCCAGTTTCCAAAAGAAGTTCCGCTTTCGCAAAAATCAGTAGAGGTTCTCCAGGCAAAATTGAGAGTGCTTGATTAATTTTTTGCTCTGCAGATTCGTAAAAGCCTTGCATTTGATAATAATCAGCTAAACTGAGCAACGCTTGAGGATATTCTTCTTCATGCTCTTCGATGCTTGTCAGTAATAATAAAGCTTCATCTTCCTCGTCAATTTCCATTAATACCTGTGCTCTGTCAATCTTAATTTGTGCTTCCTCAGGAAACAAGAACTGAAGATGCTCCAGAACTTGCTCACCTTCTTTTAAATATCCAGCTTGCACAAGCATGTTAGCAATCTCATATTGCGCGTCTGGTTCGCTTGAAAGCTGTAAAGTTTCAATTAAAGATTGAACAGACTGTAAATCTCCAGCTTCAATCGCTTCAATAAATTGTTGACTTATTTCCATTTCCATCACCCGTTCTCTTTCTATTCATACCATATGCTACATCAGGACTACCCCATTCACAAGAAAAAACTCCCCGCTTAACGGAGAGTTTCAGAAGTAGACACATTTCGCAAATGTTCGAAGAAGTTAGGATAAGATACGGAAATACACGAAGCCTGTTCAATTTCAATGGGACCTGTCGAAATGACAGAAGCAATCGCACCCATCATGCCGATGCGATGGTCACCGTAAGATTTTAAAACCCCTCCAGTGAGAGTGACGGGTCCGTTGATAATCATCCCATCATCCGTTGCTACGATATCTGCACCTAACTTTTTCAACTCCTCCACTACGGCTGTTATACGGTCTGTTTCTTTCACTTTAAGTTCCTCAGCATCTTTGATTACTGTCGTACCATTTGCTTGTGTTGCCAGCAATGCAATGATTGGTATTTCATCAATTAATCTTGGGATTAATTCGCCGCCGATCTCAATGCCATGAAGCTCGGATGTTTTAATCGAAACACTGCCAATAGGTTCTTTATCCTCGGTATCAGGTTCAACTTCAATTTCTAGTTGGGCTCCCATATTCTTTAGAACATCAATAATACCGGTACGTGTTGGATTTAATCCGACCTTCTCCAGACGAATACTACTGTCCTTAGCAATGGCTGCTGCCACTAAAAAGAATGCAGCAGAGGAAATATCTCCAGGCACCTCAACATGCGTTGCAGCAAGCTTCTGGCCTCCCTGAAGTTGAATGACTCCATCCTTACAGTTTACGGTAGCTCCAAATTGGCGCAACATACGCTCGGTATGGTCTCGTGACACTTCTTTTTCACGGATTATCGTCACTCCAGTCGCTTGAAGACCAGCAAGCAGAATGGCGGATTTAACTTGCGCACTTGCAACGGGCATCGTATAGTCGATGGCTTTCAGATCGGTTCCCTGCACAGCAAGTGGGGTGAACTGTCCTCCACTTCTCCCAGAGATTTTTGCACCCATTTGTCTTAAAGGTTCGATTACTCGTTTCATTGGTCGCTTCGCAATGGATTCATCTCCGACGAGGACGCTGTGGATGTTGGATCCAGCTAATATGCCAAGCATTAAACGAGTAGTCGTTCCGGAATTACCTGTATCTAATATTTCATCAGGTTCTTTCCAGCTTTCCATCCCATCACTCGTGATGGTGACTTCATGACCATCCACGACAATATCTACCCCTAATTTTTGAAAACAGGAAATCGTACTTAAACAATCATCCCCAAGTAAAAAGCCATCGACCGTTGTTTTACCTTTAGCCATAGCACCAAACATGATGGAACGGTGAGAAATCGATTTATCTCCAGGTACTTTTAAAGTTCCGTTGAGGGCTACTTGATTTGCTTGTAATTTTATGGAATCCTTCAATACATTCACATCCTTATAATCGTATTGGATTTTCAGTTTTATTTGTTCTGTGTGATTAGGACGATTTCTTTTATTAGGCTATGTTAAATGTTGTTGATATTCCGCAAAACAGCTACGCTTTCCGCGGGCTTGCGCTGAACTAACTCGGACTTAATGTCCGAGTGGATTTCAGCACTTCGCTTTTCCCGCAGGAGTCTTCACTGTTTTGGCTCCTGCGATTACTCGTCGCAATGATGCTCCATATCACTAAATCGTAAGTAAAGTTATTTCCCTGTTTACTATAATGATAGAAAGCGTCCACATGGAAAGAAAATCAACAATATCGTTTAAATGAGCTTTTGTTTAAGAAATATACGTTTCATAAATTGTTTCTTCTGCTATACAGCTCGCTGCTTTTGTGCGGTCTTCGAGCGTCTGGAAACTGATGACGAGAATTCCGAATACATCTTCTCGTGTTTCAACAATCCGCAAATTTGTAATGCTGATTAGATGATTTGCAAGAATACCTGTGACTTCTGAAATGACACCGGGGTAATCAGGTACATCGACGTATAAATCAAATACTGAATACATCGCACCTTGAGACGTAATCGGCAATTCATCTCTGACATATTTAGCTCTCGAAAAGTAATGTTCAATATTTGATGGTTCCGCCTGCAATAACAGCGTTTTTACCGTGTCCATTTCTTTTTGCCATTTTGTTAATTGGTTGACCAATTCGATTCGGTTCTGAAGTGTGATGTCTCTCCACATAACCGGATTCGACGACGCAATTCGTGTGATGTCTCGGAATCCACCTGCCGCGAGTTGACGAGTGAATGGATATTCTTCATTCTCGCTGGACAATTGGTGGACCAAGGATGCAGCAACCAAATGAGGAAAATGGCTTACTACAGCTGTCATATGATCATGTTCCAACGCAGTTACTCGGAGAATCTTCCCTTTTGTCGGGAGTAATAACTTCTCCAGAACAAGAATTTTCTCTTCCTCTTCGTGCTCGAGTGGAGTAACCATATAATAGGCATTTTCAAATAAATGTGCCTTTGCTGCCTCAATTCCACTTTTGTGTGAACCGGCCATAGGATGCCCGCCAATAAAAGTGAGTCCTAGTTTTTTAAGTGATTTTGCTTTTTCCATGATGATTTTCTTTGTACTACCCGTATCAGAAAGAATGACGTCTTTTTTGAGTTGCCAATGCTGGGCTTCATTCATCAATTGAAGTGTGGCATTAACAGGAGTAGCAAATACAATGATATCTGCCATCTTAGCAGAATCTTTAAGGCTAAGGGCCATGTCGTTGATAACGCCTAATTTTTTGGCTTTTCGAACAGTGTGGAAGTCGGTATCAAAACCCATCACTTTCACTTCCGGATTTTTTTGGATCGCCAAAGCCAATGATCCACCTATTAAACCCAGACCAACTATTAAAACATGCGTTGTCATGCAAGTACCTCTAATTCAGTTAATACTTCTGTCAACGACTGCAGGAATACCTCATTTTGCTGTCTCGTGCCAATTGTGATACGGATATATCCCGGCGTTCCAAGTGCATTCCCGCTGCGAATAATAAAACCTTTTTTCAGAAGCCCTTCAAATACTGTATCTGAGTCAGCTTTTACTTGGAGAAGTACAAAGTTTCCTTGGGATGGATATAAATGAAGGTTGTGTTTTGTAGCATACTCCTGGAATTGTTTTTTTCCCGATTCATTTTCGATTACACATTTTTCGATGAATGATGAATCATGTAAAGCAGTCAATGCTGCTCCTTGGCTTATGACAGTGTTGTTGAAAGGTTCTCTTACCGGATCTAGACGAGCAATCAATTCTTTTTGCGCTACAGCATAACCAACTCGGAAACCTGCGAGCCCATACGCTTTAGAAAAAGTTCGTAAGACAATGACATTGCTGTGTTTTTTTACAAGTTCAAGGGAGTTTTTATATGTAGGGTCAGTTATGTATTCGAAATAAGCTTCGTCTATGACGATGAGTACATCTTCTGAAATTTTTTGAACAAATTGTTCTAGCTTTTGCTGACCAATCAGCATGCCGGTCGGATTATTTGGTGAACACAGCCAAACCACCGCAGTATTATCATCAATTTGACGTGTCATTTCTTCCATATTATGCGCTCCGTCTTTCAGTTGAACTTCGCGGACCTCTGCACCTTCAATGACAGCATTATGTCGATATTGCGGGAAGGTAGGGATAGCCATTACGGTGTTGACTCCGGGTTGAAGTAAAGCACGTGAAATCATCATGATAATTTCGTCCGAGCCATTACCAAATAACAATTGCTGTTCTTCCACACCTAACGCTTCAGCTAAGGCCTGGCGTAAACTACTTGCGTATCCATCTGGATATATGGCATGATTTGTCGCTTGGTTTTCCAGGAACTCACTAACTTTCGGAGAAGTTCCAAAAGGGTTTTCGTTGGAAGCAAGCTTTACTATATGATCTAAGCCATACATCTTTTTCACTTCATCGATGGAACGTCCTGGTTGATATGGTTTCATCCCTGTTAATTGGTTTTTCCACTTCATCGTCAATCGCCTCTACCTTCTTACTTAATGTTTGTTAGTAAATCTGGTCGTAATTTAACTGCATCGTTCAAGTATACATGAAGTATTTCGCGTTGTGATTTTTCGGTATTGACATGCATTAATACCCGTATGCAAAATGGCATGGCACCAGGCACATCCATTTCATGCGTACACATAACTGGGACGTATGTCCATTCTGGAATGCTGCGCACGGCTTTTGCTGGAAATGCAGAAGCTATATCAGTTGTCGTTGAAACGACGACTGAAGCAACATCCTCAGGCTTTACGTCGTTTTCTTTGGCCATAGCCAACACCAGTTTTTCTGTCTCCGCCAAAACTTGAGCTGCGGAATCTTCTGTTACGGTTGTTGCTCCTCGAATACCACGTATCATGTTTATACCTCCTTACTCCATTGTCTTAATTGCACATGTGCCTTCACTAGTTCTTCTAGAGGGACAATCTTCATACAAGGTTTGCCTATCTTCTCTAGTAATACAAAGTGAAGCTCTCCAAAAGATGCTTTCTTATCGCGTTTCATATAAGGGATAAGCTGATCGATTTCCTGCGTTAACACAGGTTCAAATGTATAGCCCAATTTGTGTAGTGAATGGAAGAGTTTCTTGGCAGTGCCTTCTCTTAGAGACAATAATCTTTCACTTAGCTGAAGCGAAATAACCAACCCGACTGCTACAGCTTCCCCATGCGTGATATTTCCATATCCAACTGAAGCTTCGATCGCATGTCCATATGTGTGACCTAAATTAAGATATTTCCTTACTGACTGCTCAAACTCATCCGCTTTCACAATTTCAGCCTTTACTTGAATGCCTTTGACTAGAAAAGATAATTTTTGCTCTTCCGTCATACTTTCAAGGGAATGATACGATAGCAATTCTTCCAACCATCTCTCATCAGATATAAGAGCATGTTTGATAACTTCTGCCATACCTGATAAAACTTGTTGATGAGGTAAAGTTGTTAGTGTCGATGTATCAAAAATGACTGCTTCAGGCTGATAAAATGACCCAATCATATTTTTCCCTTGCGGATGATTGATTGCCGTTTTCCCTCCGACTGCACTATCATGAGCTAAAATAGTCGTGGGACATTGAATAAAAGGAATACCTCGCATAAATGTAGAAGCTACGAATCCAATGACATCCCCGCAAGCTCCACCGCCATATGCAAACAGAATAGATTTTCTGGTACATCCTTTTACTAGCAAGAACGACTGACATGCCAGAAAGGTCTCGAAAGATTTACTGGATTCTCCAGAAGGTAACTTATATACATGAACTGCTGTATCCAAAAAAGATTGGAGAGGCTTCAGCAATTTGTCCAGATGCAAAGCGGCGACTGCTTCGTCTACAAAAATCACCGCATGATCTGCTTGTCGAATTTGCTGTTCATACAAAGCTAAAGCAGATTCAAAAATGGTTGAACCCACATGAACCTTGTAAGACTTACTTTCCGTCTCGATTGAAATAGTATTCATGATTTAGAACTCCCTTGTATAGGCTCGGTGCTCATTAATTGAATTGAGAAGTTGTGGCATTTGGTCACTATGGAATTGTTCTAAAATCGCATTGGCAATTTCCCATGCGACTACATGTTCTGCCACGACAGAAGCAGCAGGTACTGCACAACTGTCTGATCGTTCAATACTAGCTTTGAAAGGTTCTTTTGTAGAAATATCGACACTTTGCAAAGGTTTATACAGAGTAGGTATAGGCTTCATGACACCACGAACAACGATTGGCATTCCGGTAGACATACCACCTTCCAATCCTCCCAAGCGATTTGTTGATCTTGTATAACCCTGTTCCTGGTCCCATACAATTTCATCATGCACTTGACTGCCAGGTTTACGTGCCATTTCAAACCCTAATCCAACTTCCACACCCTTGAACGCATTGATGCTCATGACTGCCATAGCAAGTTTAGCGTCAAGTTTTCGGTCATAATGTACATAGCTACCTATTCCTGCAGGCATTCCTTCCACAATGACTTCAACAACACCACCAATGGAGTCACCGTTCTCTTTCGCTTCATCAATTGCTTTTACCATTAAAGCTGATGCCTGAGGGTCTAGGCAATAAACCGGATCCGCTTCAACGATTTCACGAATTTGCTTAACTGTCAGACCTTCCCAAGTGGATGGATCTGCTTTAACCCCACCGATTTCGGTTACGTGTGAAACGATGCTGATTCCCATTTCCGCTAATAACTGCTTTGCCACTGCGCCAACTGCCACACGGACGGTTGTCTCCCTTGCAGAAGAACGTTCCAGTACGTTTCTTAAATCGGTATGACCATATTTCATGCCACCAACCAAATCCGCATGCCCTGGACGTGGACGCGTAATTTGACGTTTGATATCTTCAGGGTTCAATCCTTCTTCTAAAGGTTCAATTCCCATGACGTGTGTCCAATGTTTCCAATCGTCGTTAGTAACTACCAACGCAACTGGTGAACCTAATGTCTTACCGTGTCTCACACCTGATGTAATATCAACCGTATCGGTTTCAATTTGCATACGTCTTCCCCGACCATGTCCACCCTGTCTTCTTTTCAGGTCTTTATTGATCATTTCTGCTGTAATGGTTAATTGTGCAGGTAATCCTTCTATAATGGCGGTCAATTGTGGACCGTGAGATTCTCCAGCTGTTAAATAACGCATAACACTTTCCCCCTTCAACTCGCTAAAGTATTTTAAGTAACACTATAACACAAACCTTTTTCATTTTCACCGTTATTTGTCCGATTAAAAAAAGTCCGAAATTTCATTCGGACGATTTCACTTCAATTTTTTATTATAAACTATAAAATTTTCCAACGTCCATTTGTGCAGCTTGCTTGGTTGACGCTGATGCGTCTTGCTCAGTAAAATGCGTCCTCTTTGGAGCAACTTATTCAAAATTGGAGTAACTTCCACTGTTTTTGGAGCAACTATATAAATTTGGGAGCAACTTTCGTTTTTTTGAACATCTGTCCTATTCCCTACTAGTTTGCTCTCTTCCTCACCATTTATCTTAATCAACCGTATTCTTTCACATTGACTAGATAAATTAGTGTTTTATACAACCCCATTATATCGCAAAGATACATTGGCTTAAATTTAAAAAAGCAGTCAAATGAAAAATCATTTGACTGCTTAATTAATTAGTTTACCCAGTTGTTAGCGTCTTTTGAATAAGAAACTAGCTCTTCTTCTTTGAAGAATAAACCGATTTCACGAACAGCGCTATCTGCAGAGTCAGAACCGTGAATGATGTTTTTGCCAACTGTTACAGCGAAATCGCCACGGATAGTTCCTGGAGCAGATTCTTTAGGGTTTGTAGCACCTACTAATAAACGAGAAGTAGCAATTACATTTTCGCCTTCCCAAACCATTGCGAAAACTGGCCCAGAAGTAATGAAGTCTACTAATTCACCGAAGAATGGACGCTCTTTGTGCTCGCCGTAATGTTCGCCAGCTAGTTCAGGTGTAATTTGCATTAATTTTGCTCCAACTAATTGGAAGCCTTTGTTTTCGAAACGACCAACGATTTCACCGATTAGGTTACGTTGTACGCCATCAGGTTTTACCATTAAGAAAGTTCTTTCCATCATTAACACTCCTTCAATTATAACTTAGAGTTTAACCCTAAATAGTTATGGATACTTTATCCACCGTAAAAAATATTACCATTGTCTCTTCGTTTGTTCAACCTATTAAAATTTACGTTTGCCCATATATAGTGCAATATCACGTAATGATTTTTTTGCTAGAGATGCTGGAAGTGCATCGATTTCTTTTAATGCTTTCTGCAAATAACGATTGCTGATTGCTTTGGACTTCTCAATGGCGTCCGATTCTCTAATTCGTTTAACAAGAGCCAGTCGCTCATCTTCAGTCATATTTCCTGTTAGAGCATACTCAAGATCGGCTCTGAATTCTGGCGAATCTTTTAAAAACAAGATCGGTAAGGTGATATTACCTTGTATTAAATCAGATCCGGCAGGCTTGCCTAATTCTTTATCGGTAGAGGTAATATCCAAAATATCATCGATAATCTGAAATGACATGCCAACATAATAGCCAAACCGTTTTAAGTGATTGGCGGTTTTTTCATCGGCGCCTGATACCACTGCTCCAAGTTGGCAACTTGACGCAATCAATAATGCAGTTTTTCTTTTAATCCGTCTGAAATAATCTTGAAGTCGTTGATCTAATTTGAACTTATCTTCAATTTGGATGATTTCTCCTACACATATTTCAACCATCGTATATGAAAGAATTTGATGCGCTTTTGGATTTTGGATGTTCGTTATGTATTCAAGTGCACGGGCAAAAATAAAATCGCCGGTGTACATGGCGACTCGATTATTCCACTGTGCTTTTACCGTTGGCTGTCCCCGTCTCATTTCTGAATCATCTATTACATCATCATGTACTAATGATGCCATATGAATCAGCTCCAATGGTACGGCGACATGCTTGATTAGTTCAATTTGGTAATGACCAAATTTAGCTGCCAGCAAAACAAAAACGGGCCGAATTCGCTTTCCGCCCGCATGTAATAAATGAAGAGAAGCTTCATTGAGTAAGTCTGAAGACGAATTCACCGCTATTTCCAATTCTTTTTCGATGAGATCTAAATCTGAACGCATATCAGAATAGAGCATCTTCAACTTCATCTTTTCCACAACATTAACCTTCTCCCGCTAATTAAACTTTTTTGATGCCAATATGTCTTGCAGCTGCTCCGCCGCTATATGGCTTGTACTCCACTTGTTGGAAACCAGCTTGTTCAAGCATTTTTGCAAGAGCCTTCATTCCAGGGAAATCTTTCGCAGATTCCTGTAACCAGGAATACTCTTTGTAACTTTTTGCGAAAAACTTTCCGAAGACCGGCATTACATACTTGAAGTAAAAACGAAACAGTTGCTTATATATAGGCAACTCAGATTGCGAAGTTTCAAGACATACAAACATCCCGCCTGGTTTGAGGACACGATGCATCTCTTTGAGGACCTGCATATAGTCCGGTACATTTCGCAAGCCAAAACCAATCGTTACATAATCGAAGGTATGATCAGGATAAGGTAAGTCCATTGCATTACCATGCACAAGCTCAATTTGAGGATATTCTTTTACTTTTTCTTTTCCGACATTCAACATATTTTGACTGAAATCCAGACCTATGGCTTTTCCGTTTGAACCTACAGCTTGTCCCATTGAAATCGTCCAATCGGCAGTTCCGCAACAGACATCCAAAGTGGTACTTCCTGGTTCAACCTTCATACGTGACATCGTGTCTTCACGCCATTTTTTATGTTGTTGAAAACTAATGACTGAATTCATCTTGTCGTAGTTCCCTGAAATTTTTTCAAAAACTTCATGAACACGCTGTTCTTTTGTTTTGGTCATGCCTATGTCACCTTTCTCTCATGACTGACACTTGTTCATTCAATCGCAGATTGTATAAATCTACCAAAAACTGTCGGACAGCATGACTTAGTAGATGTGATTGTGAAATGTCTTCCATCATTTTAATTTTTTCATTAGCCAACTCACGGTTTAACAAGACAAGCCATGGATGTGAAAAATCATATTCATTTTCGCTTTCGGCTAAAGATTCTTGAAAGCGAGAGCTCTTCCCTAGTTTGACTAGTTCCAGTTCATTTTCGAGTCGGCGAATTAATAATCCACGGCGTACAAATGAATGATAGCCAACAAACTCAAAATGTTCATGAAACTGCTCAATGGATAAGCTTTCAATCGTCTGAATTGTTTCCATCCACTTTTCGAACGACTGTTTGACATTGTCATACACAGAAGCTTTTTTCTCACTGATATCAATGATGCCATTTGATAATGAGCGTATTAAATCAATATTGGAAAGTCTGGCTAACATTTGGTAGTAGAGACCGCTATAGTAATCTCCCGCCAGGACAGTTAACTGCTGGCTTTTGGAAGAAGCATTTAATTCTTTAATCTGATCATGTGCCGCTAATGCACTATAAATGACTGCAACCGAAATAGCTGACTGTTCATGCTCATCATTCCAATGCTCCCCATTCAAATATGGGAGAAGCAAAAAAAATAATCGGTCTTCGCGAAGATCCGGTTCGCCCGCATGAATACGAAGAGTCCGATGACGGACAGACATCAATATTTTCGACCTGAATTGTTCGATTGTTTGTTGTATGAATTGTTCGTTCATCGTACGTGCTCCATTTCGCTATATTGCCGGTGTCGTATTTTGTCATTATAGCACAGCAACGTCAGTCATTCACGTAGACTGAACCTATTTTTTCGTTTCACTGTGAATCGTGCCATGAGTTGTTTGAATCTCTGCTTTCCCACGGATTTTCATTGCTGAGGTATGTTCAGTAAATTGCGCAATCATAACTTCTCCACGATCCAGTTTTTCAGAATGATGAAATTTTGTATCTGTACCTCTGGTAAGACCAATTACGTGAACACCATCTTCTTCTGCACGGATTACAATGTATTCTGTTTGTGCCATTCAGCATCCTCCTCCATGAACCTTATTGTCTATTTATCATAGCATATCCTAACATTCCAAGTTTACTTGCTCAATCCATTTGAATGAAAGATAAAATTTCACTGCGTTTAACATGATCTTCCTCGTAGATTCCACGAGCTACTGCAGTAACCGTTTTAGCGCCAGGTTTTTTAATTCCACGCATCGTCATGCACATATGCTCTGCTTCAATCACAACGTATACTCCATAAGGATTCAGCATCTCCATAATTGAATCTGCAATTGTAGATGTGATACGTTCCTGCAATTGCGGGCGTCTTGCCGTTGTTTCCACCGCTCTCGCAAGTTTGCTTAGACCTGTTACTACACCGTCTCTAGGAATATAGGCAATATGTGCTTTTCCGTAAAATGGAACTAAGTGATGTTCGCACATCGAATGAAACGGAATGTCTTTAACAAGAACCAGTTCTTCATGATCTTCGTGGAAAACGGTTTTAAAGTATTCTTTTGGATCTTCCTGCAGACCAGAGAACATTTCAGCATACATTTTCGCTACACGTTTTGGCGTTTCCAACAAACCTTCACGTTGTGGGTCTTCGCCTACTGCTTCCAGAATCATTTTTACAGCTTCTTCTATTTTTTGTAAATTTACATTTGACATAATGGACGCCTCCTATAATAAACATAACTTAATCACTACGGATTGTAGCTTCAGTTATGTATCCGACACAAATCGAGCTCAAATTCTTATCTTTACTTTAGGCTCGTTTAACTTGTTGTTGTTTTACCTTAGCGTACTGAGCGAATGGTGTTAATATCCACAGATTAAGCTCTTGAGGCATCCCGGACGCAAATCCAGGCTATCGTATGAGATTAAATAACAAAGCTCTCTTAGCATGGCATTAAGATAAAAAGGTATATGTAATTCTTTCAATTAATTCTACTGAATCGTAGCACACCATCAAATGTTACGCAAAAACGCTTCGTTCGTCTATATCGTTTTTAAAAAAGTAAATAGATTGCCCGAATCGTCAAGAATTTTAACCAGACAGTTTTGATTATTCTTCAACAGTGAATAATGAGAACAAAAAAGAACGACTTCTGTGAGAATTCACAAAAGCCGTTCTTTATGTAGGTTCAGACGGGTATTATTTTACCGCGTCCTTAAGCGCTTTACCTGGTTTGAAAGCAGGTACTTTGCTTGCAGCGATTTCGATTTCTTTACCAGTTTGTGGGTTGCGACCCTTACGAGCAGCACGTTCACGAACCTCAAAGTTACCGAAACCAATTAGCTGGATTTTTTCACCCTTTGCAAGAGCATCTTGAATTGTATCAAATAACGCATCAACTGCTTTAGAAGCATCTTTTTTCGAAAGATCTGCAGCTTCAGCTACAGAGTTCACTAGTTCTGTTTTATTCACACCATTCACCTCCTCTCAAAGGGGATGGAACCTCAATCATGTAAAAAGAGTATCATAACCAAAAAGCCTACGCAACAATATTTCCACCACAATTTCCAACTTCATGCAGAAAAACCCCCAACAAAAAAAAAGAACAGGACTTTTCGCACAGTTAAATGCGAGGTCCCGTTCAGTTTTATAAGATAAATGTGACCATTCCACGATCGCCTTCGTTAACCATTCGTTCAATCGTTTCACGCATACGTCTCTTCGCATGGGTTGGAACAGCTTCTGTTTTGAACTTCATACTTTCCTTCAACATTTCATGTAGCGGGGTACCGAATAATGACGTTTGCCATAAGGCTTCACGGTTGTGAAGGTAAGCGTCTTTTAAATCTTTCAGTAGCTGTTGACTATGGAATTCAGAGCCAATCAATGGTGAGAATTCGGCATCCATATCAACTCGGATAATGTGAAGTGAAGGTGCTTTTGCTTTCATTCGTACACCAAAGAAATTATTTTCTTTAATTAACTCAGGTGCTGAAGGCGTGAAATCTTCCATTGTCGGTAAAGTGACACCATAACCACTTTCTTTTGCCATTTCAATGGCTTCATGGAATCTTAAATATGATTTTTTCGCATAAGATGCTTCTTTAACATATAAAAGCCAGTCTTTTTTCGTGACGATCGGCTCTTCCAAAAAGTCCTGATAGACTGATTGGAAAGCTTCATCTGTCAGATCAATTTGAATGGATGCTTTTCCTTTACCTGCATTCACTTCAATGACTTCAGCATTTGCAACGTAAGGTTCTTCAGCTAAAAATGTTGCCAAATCTTTCACATCACGGATTTTAGCCACTTGTTGTGACCAAGAGTCCAATGAATTTTGAATCGATTCTTTTAATGGATGATCATTTTCTAATACATCCATCCATTCCGGTTTCAAAAGTTCAAATGTCGTTACCGGGAACTCGTACAACGCTTCTTTCAGTACAAATTGGATTTCATGAACAGTCATTTGATCTACAGCCGTCGCAATGACAGGCACATTGTACTTGTCACATAATTCCTGACGTAGAGCAAGCGTTTGATCATGGGCCGGGAATCGAGTATTCAAAACTACTACAAATGGTTTACCAATTTCTTTTAACTGCCCGATAATCTCTTCTTCCACACCTTCGACAGCTGTTCTCGGAATATCATTTACCGATCCGTCTGTCGTCATCACAATCCCGATTGTAGAATGGTCGCGGATTACTTTATCCGTACCAATTCTAGCTGCTTCCTGGAACGGGATTGGTTCGTGATGCCATGGGGTGTGAACGTACTTAGGACCGTTCTCATCTTCATGGCCTTTGGCACCCTCAATAATATATCCTACACAATCCGCCAGGCGAATATGGAATCGGAATGCGTCGTCACCCACTTGAATGCTAGTACCATGAGCTGGCACAAATTTCGGTTCAGCTGTCATGATTACTGCACCAGGAGAGCTTTGAGGTAGTTCATCTTGGGCGCGGAGTCGGTCCACTTCATCCGTCATATTCGGAATTACTAAACTTTCCATTACCCTTTTTACAAAAGTTGATTTTCCAACTCGTACCGGTCCAACAACACCAATGTATACATCTCCATTTGTCCGTTCGGCTATTTGTTGATAAAGCTCTTCAGCCATATCGTTGCCCCCTTTCCTACGCACTTTATCGTATGCACAAAAAAAACGTTTCATGCATATGCACGAAACGTTTGTCTTTATTTCTTTATTAAAAATTCTGGTTCGTTGTTTTCATTTACAGTATACGGTAATGAATATGCTGGTACTACAGGGAATTTATCTTCCAAAAGATATCGTATATCTTCGCCAGGTTTCACTTCCGGTTTGTCTTCCATAAGAATACGGTTCAATTCTATTGAGTAATCAATATAAATGGACCCGTCTCCTGTTGCAATTAACGGGAGATTGACGTTCGAATATGGACTTGGTACGGTTTGTTCATCCTTGTATCCCATAATTTTATAATCCAATTTATAAACATTTTCTGAGATTTGTTCTGCTATAGGTCCATATCCATTCACACCGAGTTTAATGTTCAGTTCTCTTATTTTTTCAGCAGCACGCAAGTCTACCAATTTGACCGTAGGATTATCTTCTACATCCATTATTACATATTGAAATAAACCACCGTTTTCAAATGCATTTGGCGGAAGTTCACTTAAATAAGCAGGAACAATTTTCTTGAAATCAATCGGATATTTGATATATTGATCGACATCTTGTTCCCTTGTCTTGATTGGTAATAATCCACCTGTTGCTTCTTGAAATTGCTCTACAGCAGCCTGTACTGAGGCTAATTGTTCTTCATTAGGTCTTTGATTCTCTACGCGTTCTGATTCAGGATACATGCATCCAGATAACAGAAGTATAGTGAACATGAATAAACTTACAAGAGATATTTTCTTCATAGTTATTTCACCCTCCTGTTGGACCGCTAAATACAATATAGATCATGCTTAAAAAGCCGATAATTAAAAGTACATATGCAACAAGCGCAAATATAAATTTTATCACGCGATTATTAATTTTGTGTCGACTGAAATAAATCAATCCCATAGAAAGCATCATAAAGCCCATCGAAGCAAATGAAACCCACATTTTGTCTAGTGATGACATCAACTCAACCACCCTTCACAGTCTCTCAACAAATAAGTATAACATGAAAAAACAAGAGGTACAGACAAGCTACCCCTTGCTTTGTGACGATTTATAGATACTCAAACAAATCTTCCATCTCATGTTTTTTGACACGGTCCATCAACTGATCTACAGCTGATTTTGGATCCACTTGTTCAAATAATACGGCATAAAGGGCACTGGTAATCGGCATTGGTACTTCATGTAATTGAGATAGTTGGTAGGCTGCTTTCGTGGTACGCACACCTTCCACAACCATCCCCATCTGTTCCAATACTTCGTCCAGTTTCATTCCTTTGCCTAACATGCTTCCAGCTCTCCAATTTCGGGAATGGACGCTTGTACAGGTCACAATCAAGTCCCCAATTCCCGTCAAGCCTGAGAAAGTTAAAGGATTGGCACCCATCTTGGTCCCGAGACGAGCTATTTCGGCAAGTCCACGTGTAATCAGCGCAGCCTTCGCATTATCTCCGTAACCTAAGCCATCAGTAATCCCTGCTGCGAGTGCAATAATATTTTTCAATGCACCGCCCATTTCCACTCCAATGACATCAGAATTGGTGTATACACGGAAGTATCCATGCATAAATAAATCTTGGACCTTTTCAGCATAGAAAATATTTTCACATGCTGCAGTCACGGTAGTCGGGTGTTTTAAAACAACCTCTTCCGCATGACTAGGGCCAGATAAAACCACAATTTCTTCAATCAGGTGAGCGGGCAATTCTTCACGCATCACTTCAGAAATACGTTTTAAAGAATCCGGCTCGATTCCTTTTGATACATGTACAAAAAGAATGGGTTCTTGAATCCACTCTTTTATATTGCTGCATACTTCACGAATTCCTTTTGTAGGAACAGCCATGACCACGATTTTTCCGTGAGTGGCTGCTTCCTGTAAGGATGAAGTGGCTTTTAGTGAATTTGGCAAGACGGTACCAGGAAGATATTTTTCATTTGAATGTTGCTCATTAATTTCATTCGCCTGGTCTTCGCGATGCGACCATAGCAAACAATCATGACCGTTTTCTGCAAGAACAATACTTAACGCTGTCCCCCAGCTTCCGGCTCCTAAAACGACTACTTTTTCCATGTTAGCAACTCTCCTACTGAAACAAATTACGTTCTAGCGCGTGTAATGAGGCGAATTGGTGTTCCTTCAAAATCAAAGGATTCACGGATTCGATTTTCAAGGAATCGTTCATATGAGAAATGCATGATTTCTGGTTCGTTAACAAACACGACAAATGTCGGTGGCTTGATCGCAACTTGTGTAGCGTAATAAATACGCAGACGACGGCCTTTATCTGTCGGTGCGGGATTACGTGCAACTGAATCTTCAATTACTTCGTTCAAGACACTAGAAGTAACACGCATTGCATGGTTTTCACTAACACGGTTGATAATTGGTAAAATTGAATGAACACGCTGATTAGTTTTTGCGGATACGAAAATGATTGGTGCATAATCGAGGAATAAGAAATGTTCACGAATCATTTTTGTTGTTTTGTTCATCGTTTTCTCATCTTTTTCAACAGCATCCCATTTATTTACGACGATGATAACTGCTTTACCCGCTTCGTGTGCATAGCCGGCAATTTTTTTATCTTGTTCCTGGATACCTTCTTCAGCGTTTAATACAACTAAAACAACGTCAGAACGTTCAATTGCACGAAGAGCACGAAGTACACTGTATTTCTCAGTCGTTTCGTAAACTTTTCCTTTTTTACGCATACCAGCTGTATCGATGATGACATAAGGTTGGTCATCATATTCATATTGAGTATCGATTGCGTCACGTGTAGTTCCCGCAATTTCACTTACGATTACTCGTTCATCCCCAAGGAAACTGTTCACCAAAGAGGACTTCCCTACATTCGGACGACCGATAAGTGAGAATTTGATGACATTCTCGGGATATTCTTCTTCATCCTGTTCAGGGAAGTTTTTTGCCACTTCATCGAGCAAATCCCCTAATCCAAGACCATGAGAACCCGAGATTGGGAATGGTTCACCGAATCCAAGTGAATAGAAATCATAAATCATGGAACGCATGTCTGGATTATCTATTTTATTGATTGCCAGTACGACTGGTTTTTTTGTTTTATACAATATTTTCGCCACTTGTTCATCAGCAGCAGTAACACCTTCACGACCATTCGTAAGGAAGATGATAACATCTGCTTCCTGAATCGCGATTTCTGCTTGTTGACGGATCTGTTCCAAAAATGGCTCGTCCCCAATTTCGATACCACCTGTATCAATTATATTAAATTCATGAGTCAGCCAATCTGCCGAGCTGTATAAGCGGTCGCGTGTGATTCCTGGGATATCCTCTACGATTGATATACGTTCCCCTACAATCCTGTTAAAGATTGTAGACTTTCCGACATTCGGCCGGCCTACGATAGCTACTACCGGTTTAGACATATATTATTCATCCTTCCAACTTCTTCTCTAAAGTATTATACATTAGAAGCACTCAGCTTGCACCCCAATGGTGAAAGCTCCTGTTTTTCTATTACTTATATACGTACAATTTCCAACAATTTTGTATCGTAACGCTCCTTATGAGAGACTCTTGCATTATTTATCTTTAACAAAATTAAAGAGATACAGACATTCATAAATGTCTGTATCTCTTTATTAACTACGGTTGGCATATGTATGCAGGTCGATGCCTCGAAGCGACAGATAATGAAATAACTCCCCTGAAATAATCAACGGTGAGCGTTGTAACTCTTCAATAGAGTTGGCACCAAGAGATACCATCAACATTGTTAAATCTTCATTTATTCGCATGATTTCCTGAATTGTCGCCTCTTCACCATCTTCAACCAGCTTCTTTAATAACACTCCGGCAAGACCGACTGCCGATGCACCAAGAGCCAAGCACTTCACAATGTCCAGTGCGTGTTGAATACCACCTGAAGCGATGACAGGTGTTGTGGACATTACAGATGTGGTTTCAATCAGAGCAGCTGCTGTAGGAATACCCCATTCATTAAAATAGGATAATTTCCTTTGTCGACGCTCATTTTCAATTGCCGCAAAATTTGTTCCGCCAAATCCGCCTACATCAATGGCAGCTACATTAATTTCCTGAAGTTTAATGGCAGTTTCCCTTGAAATACCGAAACCAGTTTCTTTTACGATTACCGGAACGTTCAATTCGTTTACAAGGGTTTCAATTCTGGATAATGCTCCTGAAAACTCACGATCCCCTTCAGGCATCGTCAATTCCTGGATGACGTTCAAATGAATTTGAATGGCATCTGCTTCAAGCATATCGACTGCTCGTTTCGCTTGATCGACGGTGGCTTCACTACCTAAGTTCGCAAATATTACACCCTTCGGATTCTCTTTTCTCACGGTCGAGTAAGTAGAGATTTCTTCAGGATTCTTTAGCGCAGCCATTTGAGATCCAACAGCCATGGGAATATTCATTTCTCGGGAGATACGGGCCAATTGGCTATTAAGCTCAGCCGTTTTAGCTCCTCCACCACCGGTCATTGCATTAATGAAAAAAGGCGAACCAAAAACGAGTTCGCCTAGATGAGTCTGCAATGACACACTTTCCCAATTACTATTGGGAAGCGCTTGATGAACAAAACGAATATCGTCTAACCATGTCTGTCTTGATTGTCCTGTAGACAACGCATGTTTTATATGGTCCAATTTTCGTTCGGCTCTAGTCATAAGAATACTCCGTTATTTAAAGTTTTTTAATTTATCACCAATTACGTCACTAATAGAGAAGCCTTTTGCTTCTTCAGGCATTTCATAGTCAGTACCTGAATACCCATCTTCCTTCTCCACCAAATCTTTGATGCTTAGCGACAATCGTTTGTCCTGTTTGTTCACGTCCAAAACTTTCACTTGTACTTCTTGTCCCTCTTTTAACACTTCGTGTGGAGTGCCAATATGAGAATGCGAAATTTGCGAAATATGAACCAAACCTTCAATTCCTTGGAACACTTCTACAAAAGCACCATAAGAGACGAGACGTTTAACAGTTCCTGTATGAACAGAGCCTCTTGGCGCTTTATCTTCAATTCCTTCCCATGGTCCAGGAAGAGTATCTTTAATTGACAAAGAAATTCGTTCGCTATCACGATCAACAGAAAGTACTTTCACTTTTACTTCCTGACCTTCTTGAATAACGTCTGAAACTTGCTCTACGTGATCGTGGGATAATTGTGAAATGTGAACAAGTCCATCAACTCCGCCAAGGTCAACAAATGCACCAAAAGCAGCAATTCGTTGAACAGTACCAGTCAGCTCATCACCTGGATGAATATGGTCAAGTACATCCTTCTTGTTTGATTGTTTTTGTTCTTCCACAACTGCACGATGGGATAATATTAAACGGTTTTTTTCTTTTTCCATTTCAACAATCTTGAATGTCAGCACTTTGCCTTTGTAATCGTCAAACGATTCAACAAAATGATCTTCCACAAGTGAAGCAGGAACAAATCCGCGTAACCCAAGATCGACAACTAGTCCACCTTTGACTACGTCTTTTACTTCTGCTTCAATAATCTCGCCGCTGAGAAACTTTTGTTCCAAAGAATCCCAAGCTTCAGCAGCATCAACTTTACGTTTAGATAACACAAAATTATCATCTTCCACTTTGGTAATAACTAGTTGCAATACATCTCCGATAGAAACGACGTCAGAAGCTTTTTCAATGTGCAAGCTTGACAGTTCACTAATCGGGATAATTCCATCAAACGGGGCACCCTCAATTGTGACAGTTACTGCCTTTTCTTCAACTTGGGCAACCGTACCTTTTACAAAACTTCCTTCACGGAAATCCTGGTTTTCCTGCAAGTTCATTTCCTCAGACATATAGCATCCTCCTTCACAACGTTCCATCTTTATTTTATGCGAATTCTTTAATAAAAACAAAAATTTGCACTTTTTCTTAACAAAAATTACAAATATTACGCTTTATTATTATCTAGCAACTGTTGTATGCGTTCCATAATGACCGATGTAACTTCATCTGCAGATGCTTTCCGATCACGGTATGGCTGCATGATAATCGGTTCTCCATAAACTACTTTTAACCGTTTAAATGGCTTGTATGGACCTACAATGGCACAAGGAACTACATCCGCTTCACCTTTCAATGCAAAAAAACCGGCTCCGGAAAAGCCTTTTCCGAGTTCACCATTCTTACTTCTGGTTCCTTCAGGAAAAATGCCCATCACATCGCCACCTTTTAAAATGGCTAATGCACGTCTTAATGCTTCACGATCACTCAACCCTCTTTTAACGGGAAAAGCGTTCAATTTAGGCAACAACGGTTTCAGTACTGGCGCATTAAACAACTCTTCCTTCGCCATGAAATGTACTGGTCTAGGAGCTGTAATACCGACAACTGGTGGATCTAGAGCATCTATGTGATTGGCACATATTAAGATCCCACCTGTTTTCGGGAAATGTTCCAAACCCTTTATGTCAAAACGATAAACTGGATTTAGAGCAGTCCACACAAGGGATTTTGCGAATTGGTATAAATTCATTTAGCTCATCCTCTCTTTCGCCAACTGAATGATATGCTGAGCCGCTTCCATTATTGAAAGTTCAGTTGTATCCAAATAGATGGCATCTTTAGCCTGGACAAGTGGGGACGCTTGTCTTTCACTATCCATTTTATCGCGTTCTGCAATTTCTTTTTTCAATTGTTCTACATGTGAATCAATGCCACGACGTTCATTATCCAACTGTCGTCGTTTTGCACGTTCATCGACAGATGCAGACATGAAGATTTTCAATTCCGCATCAACAAGCACATGTGTCCCAATGTCGCGTCCATCCATCACGACGCCTCCACTTTCAGCCATTTTAAGCTGACGTTTCACCATTTCTTCTCGTAAAGTAGCATGTGCAGCAACAGCAGAAACAGAGGAAGTCACAATATTGGATCGAATTGCGTCCGATACGTCTTCACCATCAAGAAAGACAAGTTGTCCATTAACAGAAGGTCTTAAATCAATTTTTGTTTCAAGAAGCAATTGTGTTAAAGCTTCTTCATTTTCTAAATCTATGTCACGTTCAATTGCTTTATACGTAATAGCACGATACATAGCTCCTGTATCGATGTATGTATAGCCAAGTTCTTCAGCTGCCAGTTTTGCAATTGTACTTTTGCCAGCAGCAGCCGGTCCGTCAATTGCAATTTGAATATTGTTTTTCATGAAATCCACTCCTAAACTTTCTCACACATATTGTACCACAGGGATTAAAAAAAAAGCCCACCAGAGTGAGCTTTCATGCTTGTTTCTTAAAAATATTCATCATGTAAATTCTAAATAATCTATTACAAAGAAAATCAGATTAATGATTAATTTAACAACTCGGATTTCAACACTTCGTGTGTCTCCGTATCAACCAATATGCGGAATGTGTGACTTCTTGTATCCGTATCCTTTAAAACAATTAATTCATAACAAAGTCTTTGTTGTAGTAATTCATTTTCTGTATAGGCCAATCTTTCTTTTTGAATCGTCACCTGTTCTGTGAAATAATCATCCCAATTTACGGGAGTTTGTTTTTGATCAGGCAATGTTTCCTTTTGAATATATTCCATCGTATTTACACCTAAAATCTCACCATCATCTTTTGCCAATTTCAATTGGATAGCATCCGCATAAATACGCGCTTTATTTGTGGGATTCAGCCTTGCGAATACAACATGCCAGACGAGATGATTTTCACGAGTTTCCACCATTTCAACATCATCAAATCCAAACGCTTTGACCGCTCTTTCAGCTTTTTCCTTGATTTGTTCTTGCGGGATGCGATCTTTACCGATTGGCCTTTCAATTAGCACAGATAGTAAGTGTCCACCTTTTTGGGTGTAATCAACATAACCTGTTCGAATCCCCTCATTAAATTGAATGTGATAGAAAGGATATGCCGCTCCTTCTTTACTTGAGGAGGCAACTAATTTTGCATTTTTTAACTTCGGAAACATTTCTTTCAATGTATTTTCGACTTGATTCTTCGTTACCGGTTTATCTTCAATAGACTTTAATTCTTTTTTCTTTAAGTCATCAGATTCGCTGGCTGTTAGTGGAAAGTCACTTTCTGAGTATCCTTTTACAGTAGAGGATAATGCTGTCCATTTTTTTGAAGGTTCATCTTTTTTAATATCTTTTTGCCATTTTTTGAAAGATTGCTGATTTGCCAGCAATTCAGTTGAAGCATTTTGCCATTCATAAGAGAATTCATCCAAATTTTTTGCGACATTGTTCGTCACTTTTAACCATTGCTCTTCAGGTACTTTATCCTGGCTTTTTAGTCTTGCATAATCACCGAGCCTTCCAAGATAATTCATCCATTCCTTTGAAAATTCCCGATCGAGTGGTAGAGAAGCAATATCACTTTTAATTTCGGAAGATAGTCTCCAGATATCTTCAAGAGGTTCTGCTTGAGCGGCTTTGTCATTGAAGACAGTCGCACTTTGAACAGATTTTTGTAATTCACTCATTTTCTCTGATGCGTCCGTCATACGACTTGTATACTGTGCACGAAGGTTATTTTGCATGTCCATTTCGTTTTGTTTGGAGTTATATAGAAAAACGCCCATTACAAGCACAGCAAGAGCTAAAATACTTGTTAAAATCTTCATGTCATTCCTCCTCAATCACAGAATATATGTTTTCCAATTTTTTTGATTTGCGGACGCGTCCAGATCCAGTCACTTGTCGCCGTATCCGGATTGAAATAATAAAGTGCATTTTCAGTAGGATCCCAACCGTTTAATGCATCGAGAACCGCTTCTTTTGCACGTGCATTCGGAGTTAACCATATTTGTCCATCCGCAACTGCGGTAAACGCCAAAGGCTGGAAGATTACTCCGCTCACTGTATTCGGAAATTTGGAATCTTCTACACGATTTAAAATGACTGCAGCAACAGCTACTTGTCCTTCATATGGTTCACCGCGAGCCTCACCATAAACCGCATTTGCCATCAGTTGGAGATCTTGCTCAGAATATTTCGCAGGTAACTGAACCTGTTCAGGTTGTTTCGCTCCTTGTGCCGTTCCTTTTTTGACTTGTTGTTCTAAAGGAATTTTTCCGTAATGTGTGAATTGATTCCCTTTATTAATTTGATCCTTTACAAATTTTTCGTGGTAGGTAGTCTCTTTAGCTAGTCTCTCTTTGGTTTTTGCTCCTGCTACACCATCAATCGGCAAGCCAAATTGTTCCTGGAAATTACGTAGTGCCCAGTAAGTTCCATATCCGAATTTACCGTCTATCTTATTTTTGTAGAAACCGATATATTGCAATCGCGCTTGCAATTCTAATACATCATCCCCGTAAGCACCCAACTCTATCACTTGATCCGAAAAGGCTTCTGATTTTTGGGGTGCGCTGACCGATAATGTCAGCAAACATAAAGTGACAATCCAAATTAACCATTTGTTTTTTCGCATACACATTCTCCTTTTTCTTAGAATGAGGAATCATGCGTTTTTTATACAAAAAAAAACCAATTTATTAAAATTGGTTTCACAAAATTTCACTTATATCATTTCGTTTATTAAAATGTTGGATTGTCATTAAATGCGCTTTTTTAACTTTTGCTAAACATAACCACCATAAAAACAACATAAACGGAATCATGAAGTATAGTGAAATCCATTTAACCGATAATATTCCGTTATACATCATATGTAAGCTCAATGGTGCTAGTAACGCGATAAATAACAGCGGCTTTGAAGATTCGCTTAAAGCAAATTTAGCACGTCCGAGGTAATATCCCATGACCACGCCAAAAATAGCATGACTCGATACTGGCAATAGCGCTCTTAAAAAAGCGGTATCCATTCCAAAAGTAAATATATACAGTATATTTTCTACCGTTGCAAAGCCTAGTGATACACTAGCACCATATAAAATCCCATCATATGGGTCATCAAATTCAACATGTTGATAAATCGCCATCACCAGAATGAGCCACTTGAAAAACTCTTCTAATAAGCTGGTAAATAGAACATTTCGTAAAAACATCGACTGAAATATCTGTTCAACCTCAAACACATGTTGTATGAATAGAATGGGAAACGTTAAAATAGCACCATAGATAAATGTGTGAAACAATGTTCGAGAAGGCTCTGCTGAAATTTGATTACGCAAATAAAAATAACTGAACAACGCAAGTCCCGGAGCGATTGCGACAGATAATAATAGTATCAAGTTGCGCCCGCCTCCCTTTTATTGGTTTAATTATATCATTTTTATGTCATCTGTTGGATGAATGGAGGTAATAAGGAATGAAAAAAATAGTGGTAATTCATACAGGTGGAACGATTTCCATGCACGTTCACGATAAATCAGGCGCGGTAGTCCCTGGCGATTCAAACCCATTAACGGCGGAAATCGGTAAATTAATGGAATACGCCGATATTCGTGAAATTGAAGCTTTCAATTATCCGTCTCCTCATATGACACCGAAGGAAATGCTGAAACTGAAACAAATTATTGACCAGCACTCTTCGGAAGGTCATGTGGAGGGGTTCGTCATTACACATGGTACAGATACATTGGAAGAAACCGCATACTTTTTAGATCTGACAGTTAAAAGCAAAGTGCCGATCATTCTGACAGGTGCCATGCGTTCTTCCAATGAAATCGGTGCAGACGGTGTCTATAATCTGTTGTCAGCAGTTAGGGTTGCAATATCCGATAACGCTATAGGCAAAGGCGTACTGGTTGTGATGAATGATGAAATTCATACTGCACAGAATGTAACGAAAACATCAACAAGTAATGTCTCTACTTTCCAAAGTCCTCAGTATGGACCGATCGGACTCATCTCTAAAACGGCTATTCATTTCCACCATTCACCGAATACCCGTGAATCATTTGAAGTGACCGACGTTTCTCCTAAAGTAGCATTACTTAAAATCTATGCTGGTATGGATGCAGACTTGCTAATGCATGTTGCACAAGCGGGCTATCACGGTGTTGTATTAGAAGGGTTAGGTCAAGGCAACGTACCCCCAGCCATCGTACCTGCCATTCAACAACTCTTAAATCAGGACATTCCAGTTGTTTTGGTTTCAAGATGCTACAACGGAATTGCCCAACCGGTTTATGGATATGAGGGTGGAGGAAAAATGTTAGAAGATATGGGCGTGTTGTTTGCTCATGGCCTAAGTGGTCAGAAAGCACGCATCAAATTATTGATTGCCCTTTCCGATCCTAGATGGTCACTATGCCTTAATGAAATTTTCGAGTATTAATATATTCATTTGATTAGAAAAAGCTGCCTTTAATCGGCAGCTTTTTCTGATTTTATCGCATCGGCAATTAATTCACCGTGGAACCGTCCATTTTCAATAAATATTTCATTAGCATTGTTACCGGCTGCCAAGACGCCTGCGATATATAAATTTTTAATATTAGATTCCATAGTTAATTCATTCAACTTTGGTCGGCCTGATGCTTCGTCTATGTGAACACCCATTTGACGAAGGAATTCATGGTCCGGGTGATAACCAATCATTGCGAAAACAAAATCATTTTTAAGGGTGATGACTTGATCCTTCATTCGAATTCGGACTTCTTCCTGACCGATTTCTTCGACATGGGATTCAAAAAGCATTGTAATTTCTCCGTTGCGTACCAAACCATCAAATTCAGGCAGTATCCAAGGTTTTACGCTGCTTGAATAAGTACTTCCCCTGTAGACGACAGTTACTCTAGCACCTGCTTTATTTAACTCTAAAGCAGCATCTATACTTGAATTTTTACCGCCTATAACAACGACATCCGTATCAAAGTAAGGATGCCCTTCCTTAAAATAATGACTAACTTTTGGTAACTCTTCTCCAGGTATACCAAGCATATTTGGATGGTCATAATACCCAGTGGCGATTACAACATAAGCCGTTTCATAAATGGATTTTGTTGTATGTACTTTAAAAATGTCCTTTATTTTCTCGACCCGTTCTACGGTTTCAAATCGGTGGACATTTAACTTTTTCATTTTTACGACTTCTCGGTAATAAACAAGTGCCTGATTTCGCTTAGGTTTGCGTCCCTCAATAATGAACGGCACATCACCGATCGACAGTTTTTCACTTGTACTAAAAAAAGTTTGATGTGTCGGATACTTGTAGATTGCTTCCACAACGTTCCCTTTTTCGATTATGACGGGTGAAAGCCCGATATTTTGTAAAGATATTGCAGCGGCCAAACCACAAGGACCCCCGCCCACAATAATTGCATCCACTTTCTCCATCATTTTACACTTCCTCTATATTAAAAATCTCCTATCTAATGATAGGAGAACAAACCGAACTATACAACTAATTCGCATACGTTTTTTCTTCAATCCAATGGTCCCACTCGTTCATACTTTGTCCGAGAATGTTTGGATGGAATTTCTGCTTATCCTCATCATTCATCGAATCAATCGCAGAACCACCAAGTCCCACCACTAAATTACTGAATTCTTTTTCGAGCGATAAGGTTAATTCAAGAGTGCTGGAGAGATTATTCGTCATTGTACAGGACATGAATAAAAAGCGGGGTTTGACCGTTTCAAGCACTACTTCAATATCATGTTCTTTAATACTACTTCCTAAATAAATTACTTCGTAGCCTTTACGTCTCATATATAAAGTAAAGATTAATAAGCCCAATTCATGCCATTCTCCTGGAGCACAAACAGCTACTACTTTTGGAAGAATGCCATTATGAGGATATGCATGCATCACCGCACCTATTCGAGATCTTAAAATAGACGTAGAAAAATGCTCATGCGCAGTAGTAATTTTTCCATCTTCCCACATGTTGCCTATTTGCAAAAGAAGTGGAGCCAAAATATCGATTAACACTTTATCCATCGTGTAAATCGTGAAAGCTTCATTCATCAAGTCCTGAACCGTTCGCTCATCAAACTGAAGAAACGCGTGCAGAATATCCTGTTGAAGTTGTGATACTCTGTCTTCAGCCTGGTCATTAAATGGTCTGGCTGATACTTTTTGTTCTTGCTCCAAAAGTGAAATTGCCTGGCTGATTGTAAATCCGTCATTTACTTTTTGAGTCAGCCATTTTAATTTGCGGACATGGTTATCCGAATATAACCTATGACCAGCCTCATTTCGCACGGGAGCAATCATTTGATAGCGCCTTTCCCATGCTCTAAGCGTTCCTGGCAAAATACCGACCATCGTTGAAACTGCCTTCATGTTATATTTCCCTTGATTATCCAGGTCGTTTTGCATGTTTTCCCCTCCACTAGCCTTTATGTTTTGCTCTCAGTATAGGAAAGTTAAGAGTTATTGTAAACGTCGTATATGTTCTGCGAGAACATTTAAACCTCTTTATGTCTAATCGTCAAGATGTGACACTCTGCTGGTGCACCAAATCTGAAAGGTACAAAAGTTGTTCCGAAACCATTACTGATCAAGGTAAAATCATCTCGATTTTGTATCAAAGCTCCTTTTTCATAATAGCCCCATTTGCCGAATCTGATTTGGCCACCATGTGTATGACCAGCTAATAATATATCAGGACTATATTGGTTTTTTACTTTATTAAAGACAAATGGTGTGTGCGAAAGAAAGATGATCGGATCATTATCCGGTACATTTTCAAAACTTTTCTTAATGTCCGCTCTTCCTGAAGAGACATCCTCAATGCCGACAATCCAAAGATGATGTGCATTCGTTTTTATACGAATTGCTTCATTTTCTAAAATCGTTCCATCAACATTTTGAATATATTTTCGAATATGGTGCTCACCCACTTCACGGTCATTATTTCCCCATACATAATAAATAGGACCGATTTTAGCAAGTTGATTGATATTATGTTCAATTTGTTCCAAAGGCACACCACTTTCAGCCAGGTCACCACCAATTATGACCGCTTGTATACCAGTACCGACTTCCTCGATTAAATCCTTTGTGATTTTCCTGCGATGAATATCGGAAATAAAAAACAGACGAAAAGGGTTTCGATCTTTATAACTTTCCAATTCAATAATTTGCTGTCGAATATTCGTCTCAAAAGCTTTTCTAAACATGATGACTGGTATACATAAAGCAATACCTAAAATCGTTGCCAAATAACGCATATATTCACCTCTGATTCAAAACAAAAAGAGGAGGGTTTCCCCTTCCCCTTTCATGTTTGAAAGTTTTTAAGTCGATTAATCTTCTTCCATATGCAATACGCGGAATCCAGATCGGTCGAGTTCTTTTAAAAATTTTTGTATGTTATCACGTTTCTCGATCTTTAATACAATACGTCGCAATAACTTGTCTGATTCATCAAATGTCACTAATGAAATTACGGATTCATGGAACTTTTGAATAATGTCTCCAACTCGGGCAATACGTCCCTCAGTTTCAACAGATGTAAATGTTATACGAACGCCAGGTCGATCCATACCAAAAGCACTTCTGAATTGGTCCATGATATCGAAGCGAGTAACAAGTCCTAAAAAGCGATTTTCTTCTACTACCGCTATAATTGGAAAATCATTGAGTTGCAGTAAAGAGTCTTCAAAAACGTCATCGATGGACAAATAGATTTCTTCCCGTGTCACAACATCCATTAATGACGTGCTAGCGAGAAAGTCCTCTTTATTAAGACCACTGAAATAAAATGCACGGTACACAATATATCGATTCAAAATGCCTTTATAAAGACCATTTTCTAATACTGGCAGTGCATCGATTTGATTTTTCTCCAATATGTCCAGTGCCGTTTGCACCGACTCAGATGTTTGAATTGAAATACACTTTTCTTTTGGAATCATTACACTTTTAGCAAACATGCTGTCACCTCAATCTTTCTTGAATACTAACCTATTCTACAAAACTCACTTGTATCCTCTTTATCATACAAAATTTATGGAAGAATCAATGTTTGACCAGTTGAAATCGAGTTTGATGAAAGTCCATTTGCAGATTTGATTTTTTCGACAGCATCTGGCGAATTATAATAATTCATCGCTATACGGTAAAGTGTTTCGCCAGGTTGAACGACATGCGTGTTTGAAGATGTTGGTTGCTCAGCTTCTGGTTGTTCTTCTACCTCTGATGATTCAGTGTCTTGTTCAGTTTGTTCTTCAACAACTTCTGTCTCTGTTCCTTCTTCTTTGGAAGACTCTTCGGGAGATTGTTCTTCAGTTGTAACTTCTGAATCCTCTGTATTCGTGTTTTCTTCAGCAGATACCTCAGACTCTGTATCAACAGAATCTTCTTCACTCGCAATGTCTTCTTCATTTTGTTCATATTGAACTTGAGTCTCGTCGAGAACGGTTGTTTCGTTTGCGTTCGGCTCGTAAAATGCAAATACATAGATTAGAAAAGAAACGGGAATTAAAATAAAGAATAAGAACAAGATGGGTAACAATAGGTTACGTTTTTCTTTTTTCTTCTTAGGAGCCACATTAGTTGAACGTCTGGAAGTGCGTGTAATCAGTTTTTCATCACCATTTAATTGTATGGGTTTACGATGTTCTTCAATTTTATTTTGATAATCATCTTTATTCATAGCTGTAAACTCCTATTCTACTTTTCATCTGTATTTATTATGACGAAATTTGGAGAAAAAGTAAAACAAACCTCTAATCGTTTCGTTGGAACAATGCTGAAATTCGTTTTTCCCATGTTTGTATGATTCGTTGATTTTCGTGCTTTTTTGATTGATTAACAACTTCTTCTTTAATTAACCCGCACTTTGAACAACAATTATCTGGTCTTTCGTTCAGTTTCTGCCCAAAAACTTCAATGATTTGCTGTCGAATACAAGAAGTATTTGTGAGAATTTCTTTCACTAAATAGATTTGCTCGATCTTTTGCCTTTTTAATTGGTGCAATATATTAATCGTCTCTTCGGCTGATTTGCGCGGTAACCAATAGGTCAAGATTCGGACATGTGTTTCTGATAACAAGCCCATCTCCACTAACTGACCCGGATGTTGTCCATTTTGCAGAAACTCTTTATACACCTTGACATGTGATTCGTCTGGAAAATCGTTCGTAGCCACGAATATTGAATGATCTTCATCATCGCGAGTAAAAAACAGTGTGGCCAGTGAATCAAGACCATCTCTTCCCGCTCGACCGACTTCCTGGGCATAATTGGCAACTGAAGATGGAAAATGGTCATGAATAATCTGACGGACATCATCTTTATGTACACCCATTCCAAAGGCATTGGTCGCACATACCCATTCAACTTCCCCATTTAAAAACTGCTGTTGTATAAACATCCGATCAACATGCTCCATCCCTGCATGGTAGGAGGCAATACGTATGCCCATAGTACTTAATTTAAGGGCGTATTCGTCTGCTTTTTTCCGTGACTGAGTATATATGATACCTGGACCCGAAAACTGATTAATTTGTGCTGCAATCAGCTCGAATTTATCCTCCTGAGAATCGACTTCAAGCGCTTCATATCTAATGTTAGGTCTGTCTAGTGATTGAATATGGATCGAAGGCGTCTTCAAATTTAATTGAGTGGTAATATCATTTATTACTTTTGGTGTAGCAGTTGCCGTTAAAGCTAAAACTGGTGGGCGTCCTTTGAAGGATAACCAATCGCTTAGTCGCAGATAATCCGGTCTGAAGTCAAATCCCCATTGTGATATACAATGTGCTTCATCTGCAACAACAAGGGAAATGGGCATTGTCTGGAGTTTTGCTTTCACTTGTTCTTGCATCACCATTTCAGGTGATAAAAAAATGAACTTGTATGTATCCAATTTCTGCAAAAGTGCATTTTTTTCAGGAGGCGTCAAAAATGAATTCATAGCGACCACTCTCTTTTCCCCCATTTTTTTCAACTGATCTACTTGATCTTGCATCAGGGAAAGCAATGGAGAAATAATGATGACACTATACGGTAAAAGATATCCCGGCATCTGATAACAAAGTGACTTCCCCATTCCTGTCGGTAAAATAGCAAGGACATCTTCTTTATTTAAAACGCTTTGGATTATCTCTTTTTGACCCGGCCTGAACGCGCTGTAACCAAATTTATCAAATAATACTTTCTCCAGATGTGAAGTCAATTCGAATCCCCTCCGATAGCCAAAAGCAATCTTAATTGAAAGTACGTATGATTAGGAAATAATTCTTTTAACGTCCGTAATTTTTTGGTTTTAAATTTTTTAATATCGTGCAACAATGACGCAACATCCTCATTTGGAAAAAACAACTCTACAGAAAATAATGTGCCATTCATCGCCATCTCTACGAAATGATCTTCGATTGTGCTTTCTTTTAGTTGACGAATCGAACTGATTTGTTCAAACGTATAGCCTTTTTCGAAAAGGTCTGATGTTTTCTTTGCCGAATCAGTTAATGGTGTTGATGACTTGATGCCCTCTGTCATACTCGATAAAATACTCAAGGTAGGCCTGATAGAAATTTCATCAAGTAGTATATGTAAACTTTCTTGTAGAAGAATTTGAAGATCAATTTCATCTTCCTGCAATTCATGGGATAATTGTTGCCATGTTACACCGCTCACACCATATCCAGTCAACCGGTGACTTAGTATAATTAAATGAAACTTTGAAAGCTTGTCCGATTGGCACACACTGAGCAATTCTTGATGATATTGATTAATGAACTCTTCAGACTTATAAGAGAAATTTTGTAAAAACTGACGGACCCAAAGTTGTAATTTTTCATCTTTTTGAATGGGTGTAAATGACAATTTTTTTGCGTGTACATGTGATAGTGTTTGAGTGACTAAAGACAGACGTTGAAAGAAAATGCGCTCATTGCCTCTATATAACCAGCCATTTAACTTTAATTGAGGCATATTCAACAACTTTACTTTTCCCGAGCTTGTCAGCTTTGGAATACCCTTCTCGTCAATGACTAACCATTTTGATTGAATCATTTGTTGTACGTGATTATCATAGGCTGTCTTTGTAAGTTTCGGAAAAAGAGAAAAGTAGTTTGTCAGACGATAGATTTTCACATCTTGTATTGTTTGCCCGGATCGTTTGCCTCTGATTAAATGAAAAGGGGCCGAAATTGACCGTTCTTCGTTCATTTGATCGACTATATGTAAGATGATTTGTTGGAATAGCAACAGACTTCCTCCAATTTATTAGTATTTAGGTTGAAAATTGAGGAAAACATGATTAGAATAAATACGAAAGCTTTTTCAAGCGAACGGAGAAAAAGGAGAGGTTTTAACATGGCGAAGTATACCATTGTAGATAAAGATACTTGTATCGCTTGTGGCGCATGTGGCGCAGCTGCACCTGATATTTACGATTATGATGATGAAGGCATTGCCTTTGTTATTTTAGATGATAACACGGGAACTACTCAAGTTCCAGACGAACTAGAAGAAGATATGCAAGATGCATTTGAAGGCTGCCCAACGGATTCAATCAAAGTTGCCGAAGAATCATTTGACGGAGACGCATTAAAATACGAATAGAAAAAAGCTGCGAATTTGATTCGCAGCTTTTTTTATATTCCTGGCTTTGTTAACAAAAATACTCTTTCGTTACTTTATCAATATCTAGTATTCTTTATCCAAGCCTATTATTAATTATTATTATGAGAATTGAGCTCGTTGTTTATCCAACCATGATTTCATCGTTTTGAACAATACAATGATGATGGCAGACAACAGCAACCCTTTAATTAAGTTAAATGGTAAAATTCCTAGCACAATGGTATCACGCAATGCTGACCCGGTAAGTGCTGGCATATTCAAGAAATACGTGTACATCGGTAAAAATACCGCATAATTTAACACGCTCATTCCAATTGCCATGGCTAGTATCCCGACTAATAGGCCAATTGCCAAACCTTTAGTATTTGAAACTTTACGATAAATCGCATAAACCGGAAGCATGAATAAAATGCTCGTTGCAAAATTGGCCATTTCCCCTACCGGAACACCTGTCGGACTACCACTGAAAAACCAATATAGAACGTTTTTAAAAAGTGCAACTAGAATACCAGCAACAGGCCCCATCGTAATGGCTGCAATAAGCGCTGGCACATCGCTGAAATCGACTTTTAAAAAAGGTGGTAAAGCAGGTAACGGGAAATTAAATAGCATTAAGACAAATGAAATACTACTTAACATCGCTACGGCAATCATGACACGTAATTTGTTGTTCTTCATAAAACTCTCTCCTTTTGTCGATTCACTCCACAAGAAGAAAAGTTCGTCCGTTTTGTCCCATCAAAAATCCCTTAAGCCGTTATCGCTCAAGGGAGTAGAAAGGCGCACTTAAATAGGCGTCTCGTTAAATGACAGAACGAAAAACGACCGCACCTTCACCTTCTCCCATCCAGACTATACTGTCGGCTTTGGAATCACACCAAATCCTGCCTTACGGCTCGCGGGCTCAAGAAAAAAATCTTCTATTACCGCCGATCGGGAATTTCACCCTGCCCCGAAGATGAATCATTATTAACTTACATTGTATACTATAAGAAAAAAAGAACCATTTGTAAACTACTTGAGCCTACTAATGGTTCTTTTTTATTTTTATTTTTGATTCAACAATTATTTAGAAACAGTTATAAATTTATTCCCAAATGTATTTATTCGCTCCAATCGGACTTGGGACAGGCTTAGTGAAATCGAATCCATTCCAATTTAAAGGTACGATATTTTCAAACTGAACTTCGTCGCCGAAGCTTCCATTTGTCAATAAAATCCCTTCGATTAAGTGAGAAGCTACTTGCGGGTCCATCTGTTCCAAGTTCAGTTGCTGTGTAAACCGTATATGATTAGTCCCGTCTTCGTCACGAACCTCGTAATCGACACCTTCTGGAACTACACTTTTTAGATAATCACTTTGCGCAGTTTTCATTTCTGTCATAGCAACTTGAATGTCCGAATGAGTTTTATTCAAATTGGGTACTAAGAATTGTTTCCCTTGCTTGTTTGTATACAGATAATAACTTGAAAACGTGTTGCCACTCCTCAATTGTTCAGGTTTCTTAGAGCCGACTTGATCAAAATACGCTTGACTTCCATCTTCATTTTGGAATTCGACCTGGCTATATCCATAAAACGTTTCCATAATCGATTCGTCATACGAGTTAATGGTAGCACTCGATAAATCGTAATCATGTTTGGATGGTAATTTATGAATCAATTGATTTTGTTGTTCACTAAATTGTCCCACGTAAGGGTGGTACTCAGCGAATCCCAGTGCTGGTTCCACTAATTGTGCAGCATATTGATTGTATAAATCAAGACTTGTTGGCTTTTCATCCCCAAACTCATTCACAATCTTCCGATTTGGAATAAGTACTGTTAACGGTACGACGATTGCATCATCGGATACCATCCCAATATGAAATACGGTATAATCTTTCGTGTCAGCAGGATACACAGCTGTAAGAAGTGAATCTTGATTTACAAGCATAGTCGAGGTTTTCTCAGAACTATTAATCCCTTGATTGCTTGCTGGTGATGATTCTTCCGTTTCTGTGGCTTTCATCATAAAAGTTTCTTCTTCAGCCATGTCAGCAGAACCTTCTTCAGTGACTGCCATATCTGACGTAGCCTTTTCCGCTTGTTGGGGATTATTAATAAAACTTGCAACAAGCACAGTCAATGTTACCATTGCAGCGACTGCTACAGCTGGTGGAATCCACTGTATACGTTTTTCTTTTTTGACATCAGCCAGTCTTGGATCCTGTTGCAGTCGTTTAAATACTTCGTCTTTGGAACGTGTATCATGTATTTGGGGCACTTGGCTAAGTAACTCGTCAATCTTCTGTTCACTCCATTTATTGTTGCTCATCGTGAACTTGCCTCCTATCCGAATGCCCTGACAAGCGATCCCTTAGTTTATGGATTGCGCGGTGCTGTGTGGTCTTTACTTTTCCTTCCGTCCAACCAAGGACTTGTGAAGTTTCCGTAATGGATAAATCCTGGAAATATCGCATAACGATGACCATTTTCTGATCGCCTGTGCATTCATCTAATGCTTCTAGCAATTGTTTCATTTCATCATTCATTTCGACTAATTCATCAGGTAAAGCTTCATTGGATCTTAACTCTTGTTTTTCCCAATCAAAAAAGTCAAAAGCATGACGCTTGCGTACTGACGACTTTCGAAAATGATCAATCGCAACGTTTTTTGCAATGGAAAATAACCAAGTCTTTTCGGAACTTTTCCCTTCGAATCTGCTGTATGCTTTTAAAACCCTAACATATACTTCATGCATTAAATCTTCGGCTGTTTGTCTATTTTTAACCATATACAGCAAGAACTGAAAAACGTCCTGATGATATTGGTCATAAAGCCGATGAAAAACGGAGTCATTCATGAACTCCCCCCGTTCATAAAATTAGTCGTTACAATCAATAAAAAGTTACATCTTTTTTATTGGTAATGTAAAAGTAAAATTGGTTCCAATATTTTCTTCACTTTGAACGTTAATCGCGCCATCGTGGGCTTCTACCATATTTTTTGCAATAGCGAGACCCAAACCAGTTCCACCTTTTCCTCTTGTTCTCGATTTATCTGCCTTATAAAATCGTTCAAAGACAAACGGCAAATCTTCGGCCGGAATTCCCGAACCTGTGTCTTCAACACTAATTTTCACGAATGCATTGTGTTGTTCGACACGGACCGATACTTTTCCTTCATTCGGAGTATGGCGAATCGCATTATCTATCAGATTGGTCAAAACTTGTTCAATTCGATCCTCATCCACTTCTGCAGTTAACAGTTTAGAAACAGCAGATTCGAATTTCAACGTAATATGTGATTCCTTCGCCACTTGTGCAAATTTCTGTGTAATCCTTTCGATTACTGGGGCAATGGCGACATTATCTTTATAAAGTCGCATCCGTCCTGATTCCATTCTTGCTAAATCCAGCAAGTCGGTTACCAGACGTCCCATCCGTTGAGATTCTTCATAAATAATTTTAATCATTTCGTCTCGTTCTTCTTCTGTCGACACAACATCATCCATTATTGCTTCGCTATACCCTTGCAACATCGCAATAGGCGTTCTGAGTTCATGTGAAACATTGGCGATGAAGTCAGAGCGCAATCGATCCAAACGGTGTTGTTCAGTCATATCCCGCAATACAGCAACGGCTCCTCTGATGGAATCGCCGCTATACAATGGACTGATTGATATGGCAAAGTAACTGCCTTCCATCTCCAGTTCTTCATTAATTTCTTCTTCCAGATGAAGGACATGGTCAAGCATATGGTCCATTTCGACTGGGATGGGTTGACCATTGTTCGTTCCCATACGGAAAAACCATTTTTGCAACATTTTCTCCGCTTGAGGATTACTCAATAAAATTGTATGATCACGATTAAATGTGATAACCGCATCTGTCATGGACGTTAAAATACTGGACAGTTGCTCTTTCTCTTGATTGATCACTTCCAGGTGGTGCTTCAATTGTCTTCCCATCTGGTTGAATGCATTTGCCAACTGGCCAATTTCATCATTTTGATGTGCTGGCAATTTTGTATCAAAGTTTCCTTTGGATAATTCAAAAGCAGCTTCACGCATTTTCCGCAGTGGTGATGTAATACGGGTAGAAAGGAAAAAAGCAAAAAAAGTCGTCAATATAAATGCGATAAAAGCCGAAAGAAAAACGATATTCGTCGTTTCTTTTGTAGTCTCGTGTATAACGTCCAAGCTTTGGTAAATGAATACGGCTCCATGGACTTCATTTTCAACATTTAATGGAGAAGCCAATACGATAAAAGACTCCATTTGATCTTTATTCTGAAGGGAAGGGAGCATCATTTCTTTTAAAATCGGTTGTGACGATTCAAATACTTTCCCGAGAGTTTGATCATTCATGATTTGTGACTTTATTTCTTCGCCATTTTCTCCTTCATGCAAAGCCAGTGACACTTCACGAGGCTCCTTTGCAATCAGAGCATTTGTTTCTGGCCCGAGTATATCCGAAATGATAAAGAGTGACGTATCCACATTTTCATGGTCGTCTACAATCGTGGCAATTGTACTCGCTTCCTGTCTTAAAGAAGCTTCGGCCTGCTCGCTATGATAGTTGCCTAAAAACTCCAACATCAAAACTGTAATGATAAACAATACAAACGAAACGAGAAGCAATATGGTTACCCATAGCTTCCCGACAACGCTGTTCCATATTCTATTCATTGACTACCTCGAATTTATAGCCTACTCCCCAAACCGTCACAATCATTTTGGCCGCTTTTTCAGAAACGCGGTTCAGTTTTTCGCGTAATCGTTTTACATGGGTATCAACTGTTCTCAAATCACCAAAGAAATCGTAATGCCACACTTCCTTCAGCAATTGTTCCCGATCAAAAACTTTATCGGGTGATTTCGCCAAAAAGTATAGAAGCTCGTATTCCTTTGGGGTCAAGTTCACTTCTGTTCCATCTGCAGTAACACGATGTGCGTCATGATCAATCGTTAAATGCGGAAATACAACTAAATCTTTTGAAGAAGAAGTTGATGAAATGGGTGAAATTGTCACGGAACGTCTTAATACAGCCTTCACACGAAGAACGACTTCGCGCGGACTAAATGGTTTTACTATGTAATCGTCAGCTCCTAGTTCAAACCCTTGAACCCGGTTCGCTTCTTCGCCCTTCGCCGTCAATAAAAGAATCGGTGTTGCTTTCTGTTCACGAAGTTCTGCAAGTACTTCCAAACCGTCTTTTTCCGGCATCATCACGTCAAGCACGATACAGTGATATTCTTTTTCAAGTGCCATTTCCAATGCCATGGCTCCATTTTCAGCTTCGTCCACTTCATATCCTTCACGCTCTAAATACATTTTTAATAATCGACGAATGCGGTCTTCGTCATCTACCACTAATACAGCAATATGTTCCGACATTGTGGTAACCCCTTTCGTCCTATCTCTATCCATTATTGTACAATTACAAGCTCTAAAATGAAAGAAAAGCCCTTCCCCCGGAAGGAAAAGGCTTGTCTATTTATGCGTAAGAATGTAAACCGGCAATAATTAAGTTTACGGCAATTAAGTTAAACATAATAATAATGAAGCCGATAACAGCCAACCATGCAGATTTCTCTCCATGCCATCCTCGCGATAAACGAAGATGCAGGAACGCTGCATAGAATAGCCAGGTAATGAGGGCCCAAACTTCCTTTGGATCCCATCCCCAGAATCTGGACCATGCTTCCTGTGCCCAGATCATTGCGAATATCAATGCCCCTAATGTAAACACAGGGAAACCAATTGACACTGCACGATAACCGATTTCATCCATTAACTGAGAATTTGCTTTTTGGGCAAATGGTTTCAGAACAGCAGCGATTGGTTTGCGAATGATCAGTCGGATAAGACCATACAGGACTACCCCAAACAATAATGACCATGTAACCGTCGTTAATTTCTTTGCATTAACTAGTGGTGGCATTTCTGCCAGCGGTGTCATTGTTCCAGGTGTTAACGCCTTGTATTCATTCATTCCAAATATAGGCGGTGTGTTATACGTAATTTCTTGGTCTTTTTGTTCTTTATCCACATAACTAAATTTTGCTTCATAATCCATTACGCTGAATGTTGTAGTTGATGCAACAAATCCTAGTGTTAATACTAGCGTGAACATGACAGCTTCTAACCAAAAACTTTGCTTAGATCTTTTCGTCACGTCTACATTCTTCAGCAAGTAAATTAATCCTGCAACGGCGCTGATAGCTAGAATAGCTTCACCGAGTGCAGCAGTAATAACATGGACCGTTAACCAGTAGCTTTTCAATGCCGGTATCAATGGATTGATATCGCGTGGGAACATACTTGCAAAGCCAATAATGATAATGGCAATTGGTAAGGCAAACAACCCAAGCGATGGTGTACGGTAAATAAAATAGATTAAAATAAAAGCCCCGACAACCATCATGCCGAATGCAGTTGTAAATTCAAACAAGTTACTGACTGGCGCATGTCCAGCCGCAATCCAACGTGTGATGAAGTAAGCCAAATTTGCAATGAAACCAACAATCGTAACAATAATTCCGATACGTCCCCATCGCTTTTCAGAATCGGATGTTTCCGGCTTTGAGCCTTTTACAGCTCCACCAAAAAATAGTGTTGCAATCAAATAGCAAATAAATGCAACAAACAATAAATTCCCACTTATCGAGACGAGTGTCATGACGATTTCTCACCATCCTTTTTGAGCTCTTGAGATTCAGAATCTTGTTGATCCTTATACAGAGGCAATTGAGCAGCTTCCGTTACCTGATCCAACTCTTTTTTAATTGCAAACCAGTTTTTATTTGTATGGGCAGCTACAGCAAACTGTCCATCTTTTGTTTCATGTATCCATATTCTTCGGTGATTGAAGTATGAGCCTTGAGCCACTCCAATCATGAAAATCAGTCCACCTAAGGCCAAGATCCATAATGTTTTGTCTTTACGAATCGTCAATCCTGAAACATCACGCGTATCTACATTCTGGAATTCTAGTTTGTAGGCATTTTCTCCAAGTGGTTCCACTGTTTGTTTAATCGCAACAAAACTGGTTTCACCTTTAGGAGTTTCAGGTGTTGTCATTCGCACTAAAAAAGCTGGATTGTTCGGGACTGGAGACTTGGTTTGTGGTTCTCCATTTTCAAATCCAGAAAAATCAGGATAATAGCCTAACAATTTAACAGAAGAACCATTGCCTAAATCATATGTAGTCTCGGGGTTAACTAAATCTATTGCCAAGTCCCCTAATGATTCTCCTGTCGCTTTGTTTGAAAGAACAAAATGCATTGTTTTTAGCTCATCCAACCGGAAGTCCATTTGATACACGGCAAAGCCATCAAATTTCAAGGGCTTATTGACCTGAATGGATTCTTTTTTCACTTCTTCGAGATTTTCAGTTTGACCAGGTAAAGCAGATTCTGGTTTTTTGTATAAAACGACATCCGTCTGATAATTGGATGCAATCGTACCTACACGTTCAATGGCATCGCCGAATACTTCATCCGCTTGCTCTTTATCATAGGTTTCCAGAATGAAATCTTTACTTTCAAGGTAATAACCTGGCGCTTCTGGAATAGCACGTGTTTCACCTTCGCGGATCCACATCGTTTCATCCACATAAAATCCGGGCAGTGCACGAAGCATAACCCCGAACAGGAAAATAATAAGACCCACATGATTGACATAAGGACCCCATCTGGAAAAACGGCCTTTTTCTGCTAACAGTGCACCGTCTTCTCTCTTAACGTCATAACGTAGCTCTTTTAATTTAGCTTCACTTTTTGTTAACGTTTCTTGGCCTACACTTTCACCAAGAGCAAAAAGACGTTGACGTTTCATAAAGCTTTCATGTCTTCTTGTGCGTTGTTTTTTCAAAGAATTGTATAAAGGAATAAAACGGTCCAAGCTTGCAACTATTAACGAAATTCCAAGCATTCCAATTAATGTTTGGAACCACCAGGAGCCATACAAGTCAGATAAGCCCAATTCGTAATAGATTTTTCCGAATGTCCCATATACTCTTTCGTAATAAGCAGCAATATCCGCTTCTGTTGATGCGGGTACATAAAGAACTTGCGGCAAGATTGTTCCAATTGCAGCTGCCACCAAAATCATGATAATGATGGTTACACCGATCTTCACACTTGAGAAGAAGTTCCAGATTTTATCGATGATCGACTTGTTGTAGGTTTGCGAACGTCTTGCCGAACCTTCGTAACGCATGTCCGCTAATTTTAAATCTTTGGCTTCTTTCGTGAGGGGCCGACCACAGTTCCCACATAGCACTGTTCCTTCTGGATTTTCATGCCCACAAGCACAAATGATGTTGTTCATATGATTGACTCCTTATTCGGGACGTATCTGCTCCATAAAAAGAGCGATATCCTGTTCTGTCATCTCTCCGCGTACAATCTTTTCGATTTCACCATCAGGATTGATTAACAATGTCGTTGGAAGCGGGTCAATGTTATAGGCTTCCATTACACTTTTCGTTTTATCAATAACGATTGGGAAATCCAGACCATATTGGTCAGCAAACCGTTCCACTTCGAAATTGGACTGTGCAATATTTACAGCCAAGATTTGAACGCCTTGATCTTTAAATACTTCGTATTGGCGGTCCATAGCTGGCATTTCTTTAGCACACGGCTTACACCATGTACCCCAGAAATTCAAAAAGACCCCTTGCCCTTTATAATCTGACAAACGATGCTCTTCCCCATTTAAATCCACTAAAGTGAAATCCGGGGCTTCATCACCAACGCCAAGTACCTCAAACTTATCTTTCGTGGCATTGTTGTAAATGGTGTAAATGATTGCAACTGCCAGCACAGTTAGAATCAATGTGCGTATCAAAAACCTTTTTTGTTTCGTCTGAGCCATTTTTAGACCTCCTAGATGACGAAATAATCATTTTTCATTATAACAAAGAAAAGCGGTTGCTTAGACCGCAGATTTGAAGGGTTTGTGAACGTTTTCCAGAGTTCTGAAAACGTACTTTATAAATTTGAACCATCTACAAAATTTCCATTACCTACTAATTATGAACCAATTTTTCCTGTTTCAGCCATTACACGCAGTAATTTTACTTCGTGGGATGTTAACTCACGTGATTCACCTGCATTAAGACCATGCAGTGTTAAGAACGCAAATCGCTCACGTTTTAATTTTTGAACCGGGAATCCAATCGCATCGAACATACGGCGAACTTGACGGTTCTTCCCTTCATGAATTGTGATTTCAATAATTGCTTTGCTTTGTTTTGGATCAGCCGATAATAATTTCACACGGGCTGGAGCAGTTTTTCCATCTTCGAGAACAATCCCTCTTTCTAGCGGACGGAGTTGTTCCTTCACTGGGATACCTTTTACTCGTGCAACATATGTCTTGTCAATTTTGAATTTAGGGTGAGTCAATGTATATGACAAGTCGCCATCATTCGTCATAATCAATAGACCGGATGTCTCATAATCCAAACGCCCCACCGGAAACAATCTTTCTGGAATGTGCGGAAATAAATCAGCAACTGTTTTACGGCCTTTGTCATCCGTTACGGCTGATATGATGCCTCTTGGTTTATATAATAAGTAATAAACCTTTTGTTCCTTTTCCAATTTAACACCATCTACTTCAACAGTATCTGATGCAGATACTTTGGTTCCAAGTTCTTTAACAACTTGTCCATTCACTTTAACTTTTCCTTCTAAAATCAGTTGCTCAGATTTCCTTCTTGATGCAACCCCAGCATGTGCTAACATTTTTTGTAATCTTTCCATACTTTCACCTCATCGTCGATTCCTATACTCTTTAAAAATTATGTCACACTTTCACTCAAAACAAAAGAAGACCGCTTATTTAATAAGCAGTCTTCATCATTCATTCCGCTCAATATGTACTTTTTTTGTAAGTATGGTTTGCCCGTTTATTTGTACTTCCCATCTAGCCACTTTTTGAGACGTTTTAGCTCGATTTAAAACGACAAGATGTGAAACTTGTTCATCATTCTTTTTAAGGATGTATGATGGCTGGTCTGTTTTCATTACCAATCCACCAGGTAAATCATATGAGCCTTTTTCAATGACTTGAACTCTATCATATTGTGTAAAGACATTCTCTGCAAGTTGCTTATGCATTTGCCAATCGTTTGATTGGTTCAATGTGACAACAATAATTTCCTCATCGCCTTCTTTAAAATAAGTAGCAAGTGTTCTTCCTGCCGCTTTGGTGAATCCGGTTTTACCAGCAATCGCTGTATTTTCCAAGCGAACGAGTTTATGTTTGTTCTCCCAGAACTTTCCGTCATTCTTAAAATGAGGTGCCGTCAATATGGGCTGCAATTCTTTGTTTTCCATTGCGATTTTCAACATTAGTGCTGTGTCATAAGCAGTAGACATGTGCTGGTCATGATGTAATCCTGATGGGTTTTCAAAATGTGTATCTTTCAATCCCATAAGTCTGGCTTTTTCATTCATCAGTTTAACGAACCCTTCAACAGATCCTCCTGCATGCTCTGCAAGTGCTACTGCTGCATCGTTTCCGGACCTCAACATTAGGCCATACAACAATACTTCCACCGGTGTTTCTTCTCCATTTTTCAAATAAATGGATGAACCTTCCTGTGAAGTAGCATTGGGAGAAATCTCTGCTTTCTCTTTTAAGTCCACTTCATCAGCTACGACAACTGCTGTCCACATTTTCGTCAAACTAGCAATTGGCATCTGTTCATCCTCGCCACTCCCCATCAGTAATCGTCCTGTTTTGGCATCAATCACTGCATAAGATGATCCCTGAGCTTCAGAAAATCGAGGATACAAAAGACTTACACCTACAAGTAAAATTACCAGCACAATGAACCCTTTAATTCGCAATCAGCAGCACCTTTCGTTTTTTATTCTTGTTGTTCACCAAAGGCTTCCTGGAACTTTGTCATGAACAAATCTGTTTGGTCATCATCTTCCTCACCTTGCGTTTCAGGCAATGGAGGCAGCTCATTCATATCATTTAACCCAAATACATTCAAAAACTCTTTCGTTGTGCCGTAAAGGATGGCGCGTCCCGTACCTTCAGCGCGTCCGACTTCCTGAATTAGACCTTTGAGGCTTAATGTGTGCAACGGTCTTTCACTTTTCACACCTCGTAAGTCTTCAATCTCAATGCGAGTTATTGGCTGTTTATAAGCAACAATCGCCAACACTTCCAAGGATGCTTGTGAAAGAGGTTGATTTGTAGGGTTTTCAACAAGACGTTGAATCGTTTCTGCGTTCTGTCTTTTAGAAATCAGTTGATATGTACCTGCTAATTCTTTCAATTCAATTCCACGGGTTTTGGATTTTATGTACTCATCCTGTAATTTTTCTAATGCTTCTTTTACCTCTATAGATGTTGCACCTGTTAAATTTTCAATTTGCTTGCTCGATAACCCTTCGTCTCCTGTGACAAAAAGTAAACTTTCAATTTTACTCATCAATAGGCTCAAAAGATTCTTCCTCCCATCGATCGTTTATTAGATTAACTGTCAGATCATCAAAATTCTGACGTTGTTCGACCATTACCATTTGTCTTTTCATCAATTCCAGTAGCGATAAAAATGTGACCACCAGCGTTGGTTTGTCTTCAGACGGGAAAAGCTCAGAAAATGAACAACTTCCACCTCGGGATTTCAATGTTGTGAAAACACTTTTCATCTGATCTTTAATGGATAGTTCCTGTCTGGCAATTTTTGTTGCCAGTGGTGCTTTCAATCGTTTCCTTCTCAACATTTTTTGAAATGCTCCCAACATGTCGTAGACATTCAAGGGATCTTCAAATGCTGTTAATTGTTGAGTTGGTTGGTAGTCGGTCAAGTCACTTGGTGCTCTAGTGAAGACTTGTGCTCGTTGCTCTTCTAATTGTTGAAGATTCTCAGCTGCTTCTTTAAACTTGCGATATTCAATCAGACGATTCACCAATTCTTCCCTTGGATCATTCATATCAAGAACGAGGTCGTCATCGTCCAATTCGCCTTCGTGGATCGGAAGCAGCATTTTGCTCTTGATTGCTAGTAAAGAAGCAGCCATTACTAAATATTCACTGGCTTCATTCAATTCAAGCACCTGCATGGCACGAATATGTTCCATGTACTGTAAAGTTAAATCTGCCATTGGAATATCATATATATCAATTTCCAAACGATGGATTAAGTGCAATAATAAATCGAGAGGACCTTCAAAAGCGTCCAATTTTACTTCATAAGACATGTTAAGATCACCCGATCAAATAGATTCAAATTTTAGTATAGAGGAAGTGTGAGAAGAATGCATCCGTTGTTTCACCCACTTTTTATGCAGTTTGTCATATATTTTAATGAGCACGAGGATTATTTTGAATGCCACGAGGTGTTGGAAGAGTACTGGAAAGAGATTGCACCGAAAGATAAAACACATCCGCTTACTGCTTGGATTTTGCTTTCTACAGGAATGTACCACTGGAGAAGAAGTAATTTCAGTGGTGCAAAAAGATCGCTGGTCAAATCATACGAGCGCTTCCATTTAAATGGTACGAATGTTTTTACTGAAGGAATTAGCTATTCTGATCTCATGAATAATTTACAGAAATCAATTAAAAGTTTAGACGATAAAAACGATTTTCAGCCTTTTACCATTCAAGTCGAATCTCCTGACTTATTATCAGCTATTCATAATCAACCAGCATTAATCGCACTTACGGGTGATCAACTTATACACAAGCATATGCTCCGAGATCGTACAGAAATACTTAATGCACGTGAAGAAAAAAGAAGGAACAGACATTAAACGTCTGTTCCTTCTTGTTGGATAGAGCACTTATCTAAGAATGGTTTTGTTGATTCAGCAGCCGTTATCTCGTTACATGGAAGGAAATTGTTCACTTTAGACACCATTTCTTTTCCGATTCCTTCACCTCTAAATGAAGGAGTAACTGTAATATGCTGAACCAAACACTCAGTATCTGTCGTTTCTATTCCAATCAAGCCTACAAAATCTTCATCCTTTTTCCACATAAACAAATGCCAGTTTGGATTGTTTTCATAAGTATGAATGGTTTCTTGTAATTTTTTTATATCTTTTTCTTGTGGCATAAAGGACAGGAGACCCATCGCTATTTTCTCACAATTTTTTTTATATCGCACTAACATAATAAATCCCTCATTTTTGATTCCGCTTCAGCACCAATGACTATCCTACATCATTTGCAATAAAACTTCAACTCGCAATCCATTATTTAACAGTTTATTGGTTTGGTGCAATAAATATCCAATATAGAACTCCCCAGATAATTCCCACTAATAGAATAAACAGATAGAGTTTGTTATTCGTTCTTTTCATGAATGTGCCCCCACCGTTTCTCCCTGTAAAGAACAATCCAACCTGACAAGATCTTCATAGGTTTCTCTCTTTATGACCACGCGATGACTGCCCTCTTCCACGAACACCACAGCCGGTCTAGGGAGTCTGTTATAATTGCTTGCCATTGAGTATCCATAAGCCCCTGTGCAAAATACAGCCAGTATATCTCCCGCTTCAACCGATGGTAAAGAAATGTCTTCGATTAATTTATCGCCTGACTCACAGCATTTGCCGGCTACCGTATAAGTAGTAGTGGCTTCAGCTGTCATTTTATTCGCAACAGCGGCATCATATTTTGCTTGATAAAGAGCAGGACGGATATTATCTGACATCCCCCCATCGACAGCAAGGTAATTTCGAACGCCAGGCACTTCTTTTTGGGATCCAATCGAATAAAGAGTTGTCCCTGCGTCACCTACTAGTGAACGGCCTGGTTCAATCCAAATCTCAGGCATTGGATAATCTGCTTCACCAATTTCAGAGCGAATCGACCTGATCATGTCTTCTACATAAATTGCTGGTTGAAGTGGTTTATCTTCTTCTGTATAGCGGATGCCAAAACCGCCTCCTAAATTTAACACCGGGCAAATAAAGCCAAAATCTGTTTTCCAGGTAAGCATTTTCCCGATAAGTTTTTTCGCTGCTAAAGAGAAAGCCACCGTATCGAAAATCTGTGACCCAATATGGCAATGCATGCCTAGTAGACGAATAAATTTTTCATCTCTTACTGCATGGAACGCTTTATCTGCCTGACCATTATTCAAATCAAAGCCAAATTTCGAATCGGCTTGTCCTGTCGTGATATAGTCATGCGTGTGAGCTTCGATACCTGGCGTCACACGTAGTAAAATGTTAATTTGCTTATTATGGTTTTCTGTCAATCTCTTTAACTGTTCTATTTCATAGAAGTTATCAACTACAATACAGCCAATTCCAGCGTTTAAAGCAAAGAGTAATTCATCATCACTTTTGTTATTTCCATGAAAATGAATACGATCCACTGGAAAGCCTGCGTGAATAGCTGTGTATAATTCGCCTCCGGAAACAACATCCAAAGACAGTCCTTCTTCTGCAGCGAGCTGATACATCGCAATACTTGAGAATGCTTTACTCGCATATGCAACTTGAGCTTTAACGTGCTCACGTTCAAATGTTTGAATAAAAGCTAGGGCACGCTCTTTTATTAAAGCAGTATCGTATACATACAAAGGTGTTCCATAGTTTTTTGCCAATGTCAGTGCAGATGTTCCGCCGATAGTTAAATGACCCTGTTCGTCCACGGACTGTGTTCCAAATAAATGCATCTTCATCTCTCCCAGTGGTTTTTCAATATAAGAACTTTACCATAGGGAAAGACTCCGATGCAATGTATGGATTAGGAACGTTTACGTTTCGGTGAATGAACAATGAACGGTCTGAGTGCTCCATTGGATGATGGGAAACGGATAAGAATTCGAGCCAATGCTTTAGGGAAAAATGGGACAAGTGGCCATAAGTATGGTACGCCCATCGGTTTAATTGATACAAGGTAAAAGAATACGAACAAGATGCCCATGAAAAAGCCGTTGGATCCAAATGCGACGGTTGCTATTAGCAATGCATTCCTAAACATTTTAGCAGCCACACTTAATTCATATGACGGCAGTGCAAAAGTTAAAATCGCCGATACAGCGGTATATAAAACCACTTCAGGAATGAAGAGTCCCACATCGATTGCAATCTGACCAATGATAATGGCCGCCACTAAACCCATTGCCGTGGATAAAGGTGTGGGGGTATGAATAGCAGCAAGTCTCAAAAACTCCAGACCGATATCAGCTATCACAATTTGAAGGAAAAGTGGTACCTCTCCATTTTCTTTTGGACCAATATAGGAAAGAAACTCTGGCACACGATCTGGTTCTACCACTAGTAAATACCAGAAAGGTAAAAGTGTTAAACTCAGGAAAAATCCAGAGAAGCGGAGCATGCGGACGACCGTACCAATGATTGGGGCTTGTCGATACTCTTCTGCATGCTGCAGATGATGAAAGATTGTTGTGGGAACCAAAATTACAGAAGGAGACGTATCTACGATAATCGCAATGTGTCCTTCCAGTAAATGAGCTGCACATGTATCTGCACGTTCTGTATAACGGACGAATGGTACTGGATGAAACTTTTGTTTAAATAACCACTCTTCAAGCGATTTGTCGGTCATTGTCAATCCATCATGATGAATTTTCTTCATACGCTTGCGTAAATAATCGATGTGCTCCTCATTCGCAACACCTTTTACATAGGCAATAACCGTATCCGTTTGACCCCTCGTAGAAAGTTTCGTTAATTCAAAGCGTAGAGAAACATCGCGTATTCTTCTGCGGATTAATGCCGTATTCTGCAAAATATTTTCAGTAAATCCATCCCGTGATCCCCGGATGACTTTTTCATTGTCCGGTTCATCTGGTTGTCTGCCAGGATAAGAGCGGACATCAACAGTGAATACATATCCACCTGAAGTCACGATACCCAGCTGTCCACTTAATACCGCGGACAGCCAAGCATCTTTCGAATCGTAAATCGTGACAGAGTGATATGGAAAATAACTGTTCATCGCTTCAATTTCATGAATTTCCAAATTACGTTTGACTTGTGAAGATGTACTCTGAGTCAACGTCAAAATTTGGGTAAGTGTTGTGGAGTCAATCAGACCATTCATATAAACGAATAGCGACGGAATTGACCAGACATGTGCTTTTTTAACACCTACATCGAAGCTCTCTCCTTTTCCAAACTTCGAATAAACAAAGGATTCAGCATCAGGAATATTGGCAAAAAGTGACTTATTTATTGAGATCCATCCTTTAATGTTGCCTGTTTAGGTAACATCCAACTTTTCAGTTGCTTGAGTATTTTCTTTTCTAACCTGGACACTTGCACTTGTGAGATTCCGAGCCTGTCGGCAATATCACTTTGAGTACAGTCTAGGTAATAGCGTAAATAAATAATCATTTGCTCCCGTTTTCCGAGTTTCGATAAAATATCTCGCAATGGAATGTGATCAAATGAGCGCTCCGATCTTTCATCTCTTAATTGATCCATTAGGGTCAATGCGTCTCCTTCACTTTCAAACAATTGTTCATGAAGGGAAGCTGGGTCTCTCAATGCATCAGAAGCGAGTACTACTTCATCCATCGTCACATCGAGCGTCGTGGCAAGCTCGGACAGGGACGGCTGACGTTCATGAAGACGAATAAATTCATCTGTGGCATGACGAATTTTGAAACTCAGTTCACGGATGGAACGACTTACTTTAACCATGCCATCATCTCTGAGGAATCGTTGAATTTCCCCAATGATCATTGGTACCGCATAGGTTGAAAATTTCACTTCATAAGATAAATCAAATTTGTCGACAGATTTCATTAACCCAATACAACCGATTTGAAATAAATCCTCTAAATCCGCTCCCCGTGAAGCGAATCGTTGGACAATGGACCAGACGAGACGGGTATTTCCTTCAACCATGGTTTGTCTGGCAACTTTGTCTCCTTGTTGGGACAACAAGATTAATTCTCGCATTTTTTCTTGAGTCAACAACACGGGTTGTTGTCCGATAGGCGTCGTCATCGTTCACCTAAAACGAAGTTGGATTGTATGGGTAAGAATTCCTTCGTAAAGGTAATCGCAGTTCCTTTCTGAGGCTCTGACCATACCGATAAATGATCTGAGAAACTTTCCATAATGGTAAAGCCCATTCCGGAGCGTTCTCTCTCCGGTTTGGATGTATAAAGTGGTTCCATTGCTTGCTCAACGTTAGGAATCCCTCTGCCTTCATCACTGATTGTCATCGTGATGGATTGTCCAGTTCTTTTGGCACGTATGGTTACGATGCCCTCCCCATCCTCTTCATATCCATGAATGATGGCGTTTGTGACTGCTTCAGAAACAATTGTTTTAAACTCAGCTAATTCATCAATGGTTGGGTCAAGAGATGCAATAAAACTCGTCATCACCATACGTGCCAAACCTTCATTTTCACTAATGGCAATAAACGATAGCGTCATTTCATTGTCCATTTAAAATACCCCCTAACTGTGCGATTGTTTCTTCTTCTGTTGTTGGCCAAACATAGGAACCGAGACCAGAATATTGAAAGATTTTTTTCATCGTTTCAGAAGGATGTAAAATGACGGTTTGTCCATTGGTAGGAACAAAATCTCTCATTCTTCCTAAGATAAGTCCAATTCCTGCACTATCCATAAAATGTAAGTCTTGCAAGTTCCATATAATGGCACGAAGAGTTCCTCTGTAAAGAGATTGTGAAATTTCGTCACGGATTGTTTGTGTGGCATGATGGTCAAGTTCGCCTTTTAAGCGAATAATTGCTATACCGTCTTCGACAAATAATAGTTGATGTTTCATCTAGTAACTCCTCCTTTCCGTGACTATTCGAGGTGAGCTACTTCAATTCCTTGTCGTTGACAAATAAAGGCTAAACCTCTTATTTCTCGACAGAAATTGCACCATTCTATTCATTAACAGTATGGAAAATCTTTCATTCATTTAAACATCATCGGCGAAAAAAGGTTTTACTTTTTTGTAGGTTTTTATGTATTGAGCTAAAGGAAATTTCTGAGACATAAATTCAAAATAAAATAATGAAAAAGAGGTCCCTGCTTCAATTGCATCATTGTGGTCTAAAGAATAAAAAGGAAGGGGTTGTGACATTGTCACACCCCCTTCCTTTTTTGTTTGACTCATGAATGCGGTTTGAGGAATCGATTCATTATTAAGTGGTTTACACATTTTTCATAAAATTTCACTTTGGTTCATCTTCCCTTTCATTAATTCATATAATGTTTTGAGAGGAGGCGTGACAAAATGGATCGATTTATTCTCTTAATGTTGGCTAGTATTTTAGCTGGTTTCGCATTATTAAAGGTTCCCTTATCAGGTACTTTCTTAGCAGGTTTAGAGCCCATAACTAACGTAATCGGTGTTTTAGCTATAGTAATATTCTCTCTTTTCCTAATATTTAAAGGTGTAATGGCACTTCTGGGAAAATAAAATGGCGTTAAGAAAAAACTGCACCCTGCCGGTTAGACACAGTCTAACCGGCAGGGTGCAGTTTTTGTCAAAGTATTAACTTGCCACAAAAAAGCGATCTCAATTGAGACCGCTTTGATGATTTAGATTAATGTGTGATGATTTCTTCGATTAATTTTGGCGCTTTCGTTGGTTCTTTTGAGAACTCGATATATTTGTATAATATCTCCATTACTTGTTCTACATTTTGAGTGTTAGCGTGGATTGTTGCAAGGGACTCACCCTCTTTAACCGCGTCGCCCACTTTTTTGTGAAGAACGATACCGACTGCTAAGTCAATTTCAGATTCTTTTGTTGCACGTCCGGCTCCAAGAATCATAGCAGCTGTACCAATTTCGTCAGCCTCAATGAAAGAGATATATCCACTTTCTTTAGAAGGCACTTCAAACGTATATTGAGCTTGTGGCAATAATTCCGGTGAGTCAACCACTGCTGGATTTCCACCTTGACCTTCAATGAAGTTTTTCAGAATTTCAATCGCAGATCCATTTTCAATCACTTCAAGGAGCATACCGCGTGCTTCTTCCAAGTCTTTTGCTTTCCCGCCGACAACGACCATTTGACTACCTAACACCATGCATAGTTCTGTTAAATCTTCAGGACCTTTGCCGCGAAGTGTATCAATCGCTTCTTTCACTTCTAATGAGTTCCCAATTGCAAAACCTAATGGTTGGCTCATATCAGAAATGATAGCCATTGTTTGACGACCTACGTTGTTACCGATCTGTACCATCGCTGTTGCTAATGCACGAGCATCTTCTACAGTTTTCATGAACGCGCCTTCGCCCGTTTTCACATCAAGAACAATAGCATCTGCACCTGCTGCGATTTTTTTACTCATAATTGAACTTGCGATCAATGGAATGCTGTTTACAGTTCCCGTAACATCACGAAGCGCATATAATTTTTTGTCTGCAGGAGTCAAGTTACCACTTTGACCGATTACAGCAAGTTTCATTTCATTAACTTGTTTCGTAAATTGTTCAGTTGTCAATTCAACATGGAAGCCTTCAATTGCTTCCAATTTATCAATCGTACCGCCCGTATGACCAAGGCCACGACCGCTCATTTTAGCAACCGGTACACCACATGCTGCCACTAAAGGTCCAAGCACTAGTGTAGTTGTGTCACCCACGCCTCCAGTTGAATGCTTATCCACTTTAATACCTTCGATACCTGACAAGTCAATCTGATCACCTGACTCAACCATTGCAAGTGTCAAATCTGCACGTTCACGATCACTCATGTCTTGGAAGTAGATCGCCATCAATAATGCACTTACTTGGTAATCAGGAATGCTTCCGTTTGTATATTGCTCAATGAAAAAACGAATTTCTTCCGTAGTTAATTCTGCGCCATCACGTTTTTTTTCAATTAAATCAACCATTCTCATGAATGTTCACCTATCCTTCAGTTTAAGTGGGAAAGGAAACTGCGGCCAAATTTAGGCATAGAAACTTTAAAGTTTTCCGCAATTGTCGCCCCTATATCAGCAAATGTTTCACTTAGTGGAAGTTCTTTTCCTTCCGTAAAGCGAGGTGAATAAGCCAGCACTGGCACAAATTCACGAGTATGATCCGTACCTGGGAAGGTAGGGTCATTTCCATGGTCAGCTGTGATAATTAGTAAATCTTCATCAGTCAAAGCGTCCAATACTTCTGGCATACGTGCATCGAAAGCTTCCAATGCCTCTCCGTAACCGATTGGATCACGACGGTGACCATACAAGGCGTCGAAGTCTACAAGATTCAAGAAACTGATGCCATGGAAATCTCTTTTCACGACTTCAGCCAACTTGTCCATGCCGTCCATATTGTCTTTTGTACGCAATGACTCAGTTACACCTTCATTGTTGTAAATGTCTGAGATTTTACCAATGGCAATCACATCATAATTTGCATCTTTTAGTTCATTCATCACTGTACGTTCAAATGGTTTCAATGCATAGTCATGACGATTGGTTGTACGCTTGAATTCACCTGGTTGTCCGATAAATGGACGTGCAATGACGCGTCCTACTAGAAACTCGGGTTCAAGTGTTAATTCGCGTGCAATTTCGCAGATTTTATATAGTTCTTCTAAAGGAATAATTTCTTCGTGAGCAGCAATCTGCAATACTGGATCCGCAGACGTATAAACGATAATTGCGCCTGTTTCCATATGTTCTTGACCTAACTCGTCCAAAATTTCCGTACCACTTGCTGGTTTATTGCCAATGACTTTACGCCCTGTCTTTTCTTCCAATGCTTTAATTAATTCTTCTGGGAATCCATCTGGGTAAACTTTAAAAGGTTGATCAATGTTTAGACCCATGATTTCCCAGTGACCTGTCATTGTATCTTTACCTACTGAAGCTTCCTGCATTTTCCCATAATAAGATGAAGGAACCGTTACAGGCTGAATACCTTGGAATGGACGAATATTAGAAAGTCCCATTTTTTCAAGGTTTGGCATGTTCAATCCATTCATTTTTTCTGCAATATGTCCAAGTGTATCTGAACCTGTGTCCCCGAATGATTGGGCATCTGGTGCTTCGCCAATTCCAACGGAGTCCATAACAACTAAGTGAATGCGTTTAAATGATTTATGTGTCATACAAATCCTCCTTCAACTACTATTCATATCTTATCAAATGTATGGAAAAAATACACGTCAGACTTCTGACGAATTAAGTTTGATTATGCTCTCGGGTGAAACTGCTTGTACACATCTTTTAATCGCGTTTTGCTCACATGTGTGTAAATTTGAGTTGTTGATATATCCGCATGTCCAAGCATTTCCTGTACAGCACGTAAATCGGCTCCGTTTTCTATCAAATGAGTGGCAAAAGAGTGGCGCATTGTATGTGGAGTAAGTTCATTTTGAATGCCTGCTTTCACTGCATACTCTTTCATTAGTTTCCATACGCCCTGTCTCGTCAATCCTTTCCCACGTTGATTGACAAAAATAATATCCGTTCGATGGGAAGGTTTGATCAATTTCGGACGCCCTTCTTTCAAATATTGTTCACATGCTGCCAGAGCTGTTCGGCCTAAAGGAATAATTCTTTCTTTTCCTCCTTTACCGAAGCATCTGACAAAACCCATCGTTAAATGTAAATCTTCCATGTTCAAAGTAATACATTCACTGATTCGCATCCCTGTTCCGTAAAGAATCTCCAATAATGCCCGATCCCTCAAGCCCTGCGGTTTATCCAAATTTGGCGCAGCAATCAATTCCTCTACTTCTTCAATTGACAATATCTTTGGTAACGTACGATCCATTTGTGGCATTTCTAGATGCACAGACGGATCTGAATTTGCGATCTTTTCTCGAATTAAAAATTGATGAAACGATCTGATCGATGAAATATGGCGAGCTAAAGTACGAGATGATTTACCTCCTACTTTTAAGGACTGCAAGTGAGAAAGTATATGAATTCGCTCGACATCATTCAGTGTGGACAATTGTTGAACTTTTGCAAGATCCTTAATATAGACAAGTAGATCACGTTCGTATGAAGTTAAAGTATTGGTAGATAATTGTCGTTCTACACGTAGGAAATGAAGATAATCTGCGACTGCATCTTGCATTTCTTTCATAATAATCCCTCCCTGTAAACACACTTTTATGTACATATATGAAATGGTCTATTTTTTTTATTAATGAAAACGTAAAAAAGGATAGCAATTCTGCCATCCTTTTGTTTTACAGTATAACATGTCTGAGTCTTGGCTTTAGCCGCTTTTCTGTTACTCAGATTCTTCTTTTTCATCATGGTTATCGTGACACCGCCAACAAATACCATGGAACGTCAATCGATGATCTTTGATTTGGAAATTCCATCGTTTTTCCACAATGGCTTCTACATCTTCCAACAAGTCTTCCTGGATTTCATCTACGGCTCCACATTCAATACATACGAGATGGTGATGGAAGTGTGCTGCACCTTCCTGACGCAAATCGTACCTTGAAACACCGTCTCCAAAGTTAATTTTATCGACAACTTTTAATTCTGTAAGAAGTTCAAGTGTTCGATATACTGTTGCAAGTCCAATATCAGGTGCTTTATTTTTAACGAGAAGGTATACATCTTCCGCACTCAAATGATCTTCTTCATTTTCAAGAAGCACTCTAACTGTCGCTTCACGCTGTGGCGTCAGTTTATAGCTCGCACCATGAAGCTGCTTTTTTATCCGGTCAATACGGCTCTCCATGTGACGCCCCCCCAAACTTCCTTCATTATACCAAATTGGTCTTTCTCATTACAAGATAGAGAAAGTTAACCAAACGATAACAATTATAATCTAGTATGGATTATAAACCATGAATATATGGAAGGACAAACAATTCAAGTCCGATTAACACAATATAGATAAGACTAAGCACGCCTATTCCTTTAAAACTACGAGCTTGTTTGGACTGATTATATGATGGTGGAGGCACAAGCAAGAAGCCAATTAGTAACAATAAAGAGCAATAAATCAATTGGAATGGAAACCACCACAATGCATATGCCCAAAATTCAGTTTCCTGCGCAATCAAGAATCCTGAGCAAATTCCCCAGAAAACAGCTCTCATTGTCCCTATTAATAGAATGGCATATTTCAGGATCAAGTGAGTAGCGAACAAAAGAAATAATAGAATCGTTACGAGTTGCGGGAGAATTGAATCAAAACCACTCGGTATATTTTCATTTAATAACCTCGGGTCGATCCAATGAATGACTCTTTCAACTTGATCAAAAGGCATTTTTGAATACAGCCATAATCCTCCTAAATAACCGATGACTAACAATCCTAGTAAATAAAATAGTGGGAAAGAGCGAGTCAACATCCGCCACCTACCTTTCATAGAGTAGCTTATGCGTGTCCCACTATCAATCATTCATCGTTTCTGTAAATATTCCTTTGCCCAAAGAACGCTGTATGCCGTCTTGGCATCAAAGATTTGTCCAGACTTCATCATCTCTTCCGCTTCTTCTATGGTTGCCTCAATGATTTCAACGAACTCATCTTCATCCAGGGACGCTGCATTTTCTATTTTTGATAGTCCTTCTGCTACGTACACATGAATAATTTCATCAGCAAATCCAGGTGAAGTGGCGAACGATTGAATATGCGTTAATTTTTCACAGCCGTAGCCCGTTTCTTCTTCCAGTTCTCTTCTTGCAGTTACTTCAGGCTCTTCTCCCGGCTCTAGTTTACCGGCTGGAGTTTCAATTAGCGATCGTTCAAGTGCTTTTCGATATTGCTCGACAAAGACAATTTTGCCTTCATCCGTAATTGGCAAGATGGCAACTGCTCCTGGGTGTTTAACCAGCTCCCGCTTCGAAGTTTTGCCATTTGGCAATGTCACTTCATCCACTCGAAGAGAAATAACTTTCCCTTCATAAATCGGTGTTGACGATATCGATTTCTCTTCATATTTTTTCATATTTTTCGCCCTTTCTGTTTGTCTATTTTCAAAGACAATTGTACCATGTATGAAATGAGGAGGCTGACTGATGAATAAACGTGAACTTGGACACAGCGGATTGATGGTATCGGAAATCGGACTGGGTTGTATGTCGCTCCCGACAAATCAACATGAAGCGAAACTGATAGTGGATGCAGCCATTGAACAAGGCATTACATACTTTGATACGGCGGATTTATATGATAAAGGTGAAAATGAAGTTGTTGTTGGACACGCTTTGAAAGGAAAACGACAGGACATCATTTTGGCGTCCAAGGTGGGGAACAAGTGGAAGGAAGATGGTTCAGGTTGGACGTGGGATTCATCCAAGTCTTATATCACATCGCAAATTAAAGAAAGTCTTAGCAGGCTTCAAACAGATTATTTAGATTTGTATCAATTACATGGTGGAACGATGGAGGATGATTTGGAAGAAGCAGTCGATGTATTTGAATCCTTGAAAAAAGAAGGTCTTATCCGTGCATACGGCATATCATCCATTCGACCGAATGTTATTGATCGGTTCCTACGGGACGGTAATGCTAGCTCTGTCATGATGCAATACAGCATGCTAGACCGACGACCCGAAGAATGGTTTGAGATGATTGGTTCTCATGGTGCTTCGGTTGTTACTCGGGGTTCTCTCGCTAAAGGTCTTCTTACTCAAGATGCATTAAAACGTGCCGAAAAATCGGATGGATACGGGGAATACAGTAAAGAAGCATTAATCGATACACTTTCACAACTCACTCAAAGCACACAAAACCTGCATAGCTCAGCATTGGCTTTTGTGCTTCAACACGACAAAGTTTCAGCTATATTGGCAGGTGCAAGCTCAGCAAATCAATTAGAGGAGACAATGAAAGCATATCATCAACCTATATCTTCGGAGCAGCTAGCACACTTGAAGCAATACTTAAGAGCGGATATGTATACCGATCATCGTTTATAAGTAATGGTTGGAATACTCTTTCCTATCTGCGAAATTTTGCTCATGTTGTAACCTTTGAAATAAATTTGATTAAAATTTAGAGAGTATCCTCTATTTCAAAATATAAAAACAAACCTCGTATTTTCGGATTAAAATACGAGGTTTCGCTTGTATGTTTTTATTTTTATATAAAATATAAATACGTTACTTATTCAATGGTAACTGAATCGTTTCAATAGTGTATGGTTCTTTAACCAGTTCAAGTGACCCATTATTGTCTATCATTTTGTATACACCAACAACGGGTGTTATGGTTAGGGTTGTTGCTTCCTCATGAAAAACCGTAGTAGTTATACGCGAATAATTCACGTGATTCTTGAAATCTGTGCTATGACCTGTACCATTGTAATGAATAGTTTTGTACTCATTTCCTAAATTATCAGATACAAGATATTCAATAAGTACACCACGCCATTCTTCATCCTCTTTTGCTATTTTGCGAACATCTGCATATTCTGATAAATATAGTGTTGTGGATATAGGTGTTTCCGTCATTTTTGTAACTACAACCTTAATATCTTTCTCTTCACTTTTTATACTATCATCAAATTTTTGTGTTTCACTTTCAAGAGCATTTAATGAAAATTGAAATGACCAATCTCCATGAAAAGTATTATTTACATTATTTAAATTAAGAATATTGTTTCCATGCCATGTTATATGAACTTCATCCGGTTTGGGACCATCTATTAATTCGTAGATATATAATACTGCGTACTCATTGTCGTTTATTTTTTCTATAACATAACTGTTAAAGTAACCACTGTCCTTATACATATTCTTAAATTCATCAACAACCCATTCTCCCATTAAAACAGGTCTTTCTCCTAAATCCTGTTCACTTTTTATTGTATAAGCTACCGTAATATTTTCCCCATCATATACAGCATCTGTTACCGTTACACTAATCCCATTACTTTCTTTTGTAACCCCAATTTCTGTTGAATACGTATCATATTTTTCAAATACATATTTCTCATCATCAATAAATAATTCGAATATATTACCAATAACCGGAAGTTTCGCTGCAAAGGTAGGAAATGTGAAACTTAAAGTTATACTTGAAGCCACGAAAAAGGCAACTGCAACCGACATGTTTCTTGAAAAGTGATTCTTCTTTTTCCCTTTCATTACAGCCCTTTTAACCCTTTCCTTTTCGAGATCGCTTACTTCCATTGGTTGAATATCCATTTCAATATTCAGTTTAGTAAATTGTTTATATAGTTTTTTCAAGTCAATAACCCTCCCAAACGAATTTGTTGTAATCTTTTTTTCCCACGATATAATCGATTATCAACAGATGCCTTTGTTAAACCAAGGTGTTGGGAAATCTCTTCATTTTTCATATTTAAAAAGAATTTCATCGTAAAAATATCACGGTCTACTGGTTCTAATTTCGTCATCATTTTTAAAATATCTTCTGTTGATGACCATACAAAAAATTCCTCTTCGGCTGATTTCACAGCATTCTTGATTTCATTAATATCAGTAACTATTTCAGTTTTTGACAGTTTTCTTTGTTTATCAATCGCTTTAAACTTAGCTATGGTACAAATCCATCTTCTGAAGTCTTCCTGATTCCCTTCAAATTGTCTGGAATTATCATAGACGCCTAAAAACGTATCATTTATACATTCTTCTACCAACTGAGGATCATTATAGGATTGGAGGGAATTGTAGATAATTGCTTTTACAATTCCGATATATTCCTCAATTACATATTCAAGTGCTTCTTCTCTCTTTCTTTTAAGATGTTTTATAAAATTTTCACTTGTAATTCTCATACAACAACTCCTAATTAGATTGTAAAGGCCTTTATACTTAAAACATCGTTCTGATTTGGATATATTCTCATGTTTTTCAAAGAAATTTATAAAAAGATGAAAAAATTTGTTTTCAATATGAACAACATTTGAAACAAATGTTGTTATTTTCATTAGAATTTGGGGGTCTTTTTAATTGGCATTTCCAAAAAGAAATTCATTTTAGTGCTTCTTAAAATAAACTGCACCGTTATTTGAGTGTAACATCCCACACTGGATTGCCACTTGAGGTTTTGGACATAAAAATAGACCATCGAAATGATGGTCTTGTTTCCTAAACATGAATTAGGTGCAGGTACATTACATTTTAATTTAAGTATTCACTGATAAAGCATATCGATTCTCATTTGTAGCTCATATATGTGATAATTTTAAACAAACTCTTTTTAAAAGGATGAAACTATATATATATGTGAGATTTTTGTGTTAGTTTGAACATGTTACTTAAATATGTTTCATAGGAGGCAATGTGAGTGACAAAGTTTATTGATGATTTTGCTGGTGCAATATTTGATATCTTCAAGTTTGTGTTAAAAAGCTTGAGTTATTTTATAGCTGGTATGTTGATTGTTGGCGTGCCTCTATATTTGATTGTCTTAGTTATTAATTTCTTAAAGTGAATAGTTTCATCTAATAATGACAAAGCAAAAGGACTTCAAAATTTGAAGTCCTCTTTTTCTTAAAACTTATTGCCCTTCATGCCATACTCATCCAGAAGTTCCGCAAATGATTTGTTTTTTTCTTTTTGTTTACGATTAAATTCAGCTTGCGCCAGTCGTTCTTCCTCTTGTTGCCGCTCTGTATCCTGCAACTGCTTTTTAGCTGACTTCAGTTTTTCAAGCACATCTCCTTGAAGTTGATCAGCTAACGTATTTCCTGATTGTTCAGAACGCTCAGGTTGTCTGCGTTGTTGCTGTTGCTGTTTCTTTTTTACCATCTTTTTTCACCTTCTGCCTATGCTCTTTTCACAATTGTTGCGACCCCTTGTCCGCCACCAATACATAATGTAGCTAACCCAGTCTTCGCATCTTGCTTCGTCATTTCATGCAATAGAGATACGAAAATACGTGCGCCGCTCGCGCCGATTGGGTGCCCTAGAGCGATCGCGCCACCATTAACATTCAGCTTATCGTGATCAAATGCTAGTTCACGATCAACCGCAATTGATTGTGCAGCAAAAGCTTCATTTGCTTCTACCAAATCAATATCAGCCATAGATAGACCTGATTTTTCAAACACATTTTTAACTGCTTGAACCGGACCGATTCCCATCACTGATGGATCGACGCCAGCTGAAGCGTTAGCTACGATAGTTGCTAACGGAGTTAAACCTAACTCGTCTGCTTTTTCTTTAGACATCACGACAACAGCTGCCGCTCCGTCATTAATACCTGAGGCATTCCCTGCAGTGACACTGCCTTCTTTTTTGAATGCTGGACGCAATTTACCTAATTTTTCAGCAGAAGTTCCTCGTTTTGGATATTCGTCCGTATCAAATACGATCGGGTCTCCTTTACGTTGTGGAATTTCGACAGCTACAATTTCTTCTTTAAATTTCCCGGCATCTATTGCTTGTACGGCACGTTCCTGTGAACGAGCTGAGAACTCGTCTTGCTGTTCCCGGGTAATTTCGTAACGATTACAAAGATTTTCTGCTGTAATACCCATGTGATAATCATTGAAAGCACACCATAAGCCATCAGAAATCATACTATCTACTACTTTTTGATCCCCCATTCGGAAACCTTCGCGTGCATTTTTCAATAAATATGGAGCCTGGCTCATGTTTTCCATTCCACCTGCCACAACAATGTCCGCGTCCCCTGCGATAATTGCCTGTGTTGCCAAATGAACCGCTTTCAATCCAGATCCACATACCTTATTAATTGTCATCGATGGAACCGTCTCCGGCAGACCAGCTTGAATTGATGCCTGTCTCGCAGGATTTTGACCAAGACCAGCTTGTAAAACATTCCCCATGATTACTTCACTTACTTGATTGGGTTCTAGACCTGCTTTTGCTAGCGCTTCTTTTATGACAATCGCACCTAACTTTGTAGCCGGTACGTCTTTTAATGACCCTTGAAATGAACCAATTGCTGTACGGACAGCACTTACGACAACCACTTCTTTTGTTGACATTGTAAATCCTCCTAATCCCCTAAGAAAATATATTTGCTAGCACCCCTGTCCCATCATTACAATAGAATGGAGGAGGGATGATATGTTTAGTTTACCAAACAATGTGACAATTATCGAGGTCGGCCCAAGAGATGGTTTGCAAAATGAGAAAAAAGAGGTTTCTACAAAAAACAAGCTGGCATTCATACATGCACTGCAAGCAGCTGGTATTGAAGAAATGGAAATCACCTCTTTTGTATCCCCTAAATGGGTTCCCCAAATGGCTGATGCAAACGAGATTGTAAAAGAGGTTCACAAGCAAGGACGTCAAATCGTTTTGACACCGAATTCTAAAGGGGTAGAACGTGCACTTTCTGCAGGAGCAAATAGTGTAGCAGTTTTTGTAGGTGTAAGTAATTCCTTCAATTTAAAGAACATAAATAAAACCACAACACAAAGCATGCAAGATCTGAAACCTGTTATAGCGGAATTAAAACAACAAGGAATTTTTGTCCGAGCATGTATTTCAACAGCTTTTTATTGTCCTTATGAAGGTAAAATCGATAGTAAGGATACGTTGGCTTTATGTAAAGAGTTCGCAAACTGGGGTGTTGATGAACTTAGTGTGGCAGATACGATTGGGATGGCAAATCCACAGGAGAGTTATGAACTATTTTCTTTATTGAATCGTGAAATTCCACAAGTTTTAATGAACGCACATTTTCATGACACAAGAAAGATGGGACTTGCCAATATTTATGCTGCTCTTTTGGCAGGTGTTACACGATTCGATACTTCAGCAGGTGGATTGGGCGGTTGTCCTTTCGCTCCTGGCGCTACAGGTAATGTAGCAACTGAAGATGTAGTGAATATGTTACATAATATGAGAGTAAACACAGGAATCGACCTGAACAAACTATGTGAAGCGGTTTCGATTATCGCTCCTCACGTTTCAAGACCAATCGATACGGGCATGTTTAGACTATACGAGTTAAATCAAGCATAGGAGGAATTCCCATGAAGCGTCGCATTCTTTGGATCACCAGTATTCTCTCGAGTATTATGACCGCAGGAGCGGCGATTTTTGGTTTTGTTTTTACAAACAGACTTATGTATTTGAAGAAAAAAGACGATGAATTTATTTTAAATCGTGAAATAACGGCCAAGAGATTTGACGAGGCATGGTTTAAGGTAGTGAGGAAAACTGAAAAATGGATTGACAGTCCTAATGGCTACCCAGTCAAAGCAATTTTTTTGGAACCTTTAGACACGAATAACTTCGTAGTCATATGTCATGGTGTGACAGAGAACAAAATAAATTCAGTAAAATATGCCCGTCTCTTTGAACGGCTAGGTTTTAATTCCGTTGTTTATGATCATCGCCGTCATGGTGATTCCGGTGGGAAAACAACCAGTTTTGGTCATTATGAAAAAATGGATTTGCAGGCTGTAGTCAAAGCAGTTAAAAACTACGCCGGAGAAGATGCCATTATAGGGATACATGGGGAATCTATGGGTGCGGCTACTACCATTCTCTACGCAGGGACTTTGGAGGATCAAGCGCACTTTTATATAGCGGATTGTGCATTTTCTGATTTTACCGATCAACTTCTATATTTAATGAAAAAAGAAACGCCACTTCGAACGAGTCTTGCCATAAAACTGGCGGATGTCTTTTTAAGGGTTCGCGACGGTTATTCAATGAAACTCGTCTCACCTCGCGAAGCTGTATCACGTATTGAGAAACCGGTCTTATTCATTCATAGTTTGCCAGATGATTTTATTTTACCTGAAATGACCAAAGAACTTTATGAGTTGAAAAAGGGTCCTAAACAATTGAAACTATTTGAAGTAGGTCCTCATGCTCAATCATTTAATCAAAATGCTGAGGAGTATGAAAAAACAGTTGCAGAATTTCTTCATACGTATAAACTTTTACCAAACTAGTGAGAAGGTAATCCTCTATCGGAATTAGATAAATAAAACCATAAAAAATAGCACTCGCGGAGTGCTATTTTTTATTTTTGCATTTTATTCATTTGGTTCATCATTTGTTTTACTTGTTTTTCAGATGGTTTACGACCCATTTGAGCCATCATCATGCGAAGCATTTGTTCATTAATTGGTGGGTTTTCTTTTAAATACTTCATCATGTATTGACGGGCAGCATAGAATCCGATTGCAGCTCCAGCTAATAATGCCACGATGATTAAAGTAATTGCTAACCATAAAGTCATTGTTATTTTCCCCCTTCTCGGTGTTTACCTTACTTTCTATCTCCAAGAAGGATTATACAACAAAACCTTACTCCTTACTAGGCGAAGTCCAGAATTTCTGTAAATGAATGAATGGAACCGATTTTGATTGGCTTTAACCAACCAAAGGAAGCTTCTTCTTGCTGGAACGCCATAAAACAATCACTCGACTCAGAAAGTCCTGCAAATAAATCAAGATCGAGCATATGTGATCCTTTACACCGGACGTGAACACAATATGGTTCAAACTTCATGTCAATAGTGCCCTTTAAAGGATGCTCGAGCAATAGTTTGTGAAGATCCTGTTCATTATGCGAGAACAAACGACTAAGTTTTCTCTCCAAACTTTGTTTGATTAAATCTTCATCGATTTTCTCGCAAACATACGTCATTTCATTATGATCCTGATTACCTTGCAAATTATCTTTTCCCAGTATTTCCTGCAACTTTTTTTCCCGGCCTAAAACGAAAGGTTGGTATGCTTTTTTAATGTGAAAAATTTTATATGTTCGCATATATTAAACCCCCACTTTTATGGCTCTGTTCTAATTTTTGTTTGTTAATAATCGAGAATCTGCCCCCTTTCAGCCGATTAGCTAACTAGCTCGCTCGCTCGTGCCTATCTACGGGTTATGTACTCCCTACTACTATAAACAATATATTTTTTATCAGAGCCCTTTTTATAAAGTATAAATGGTGATCTTCGCTAAAGTTGTCGAACTGCGATTCTGCAACATCACTATTATTGACGAAAAAAAACAAGTAGTGGCGAATGCACACTACTTGTTTTTATATGTTTATTTATTTAATAAAGATTTTACTCGAGCAACTACGTTTTCTTTAGAGAAACCATATTCCTTCATGACAATTTCTCCGGGTGCACTTGCACCAAAACGATCGATACCTAGTACGCTGCCTTCGTCACCTGTGTAACGCTCCCAGCCAAATGAAACACCCATTTCAATAGCCAAACGTTTTTTAACCGTTTGTGGCAAGACGCTATTCTTATAATCTGAATCTTGTTGCTCAAATCGATCCCATGACGGCATCGAAATTACAGCTACATCGATTCCTTCTTCAGCTAACTGTTGTTGTGCATCCACAGCCAAGGAAACTTCAGAACCTGTCGCTAATAGTAAAGCGTCGGCTTGTTCTTTGTTTGCTGGTGATACAACGTATGCGCCTTTTGCTACACCTTCAGCTGCAAGAGAAGCAGAGTTTTCAAGCACCGGTAAGTTTTGTCTTGATAAAATTAATGCAGTCGGCACTGATTTCGACGAGACAGCTAATTTCCATGCCTCTGCAGATTCGTTGGCATCTGCCGGACGAATAACGGACAAGTTTGGCATAGCACGTAATGATGCCAATTGTTCAACTGGCTCATGAGTTGGACCATCTTCCCCAACTGCAATACTGTCATGTGTAAATACATACGTAACAGGAAGTCCCATTAACGCAGATAAACGTACAGCTGGACGGACGTAGTCGCTGAATACGAAGAATGTACCGCCAAATACGTGTAAACCACCATGCAATGCCATACCGTTTAAGGCAGCACCCATAGCAAATTCACGGACACCGAACCAGATGTTACGTCCTTCATATGAATCACTTGAGAAATCTCCCGCTCCCTTGATTGTTGTTTTATTAGAACCGGCTAAATCTGCACTTCCTCCGAAGAATGATGGAACAGTTTTAGCAATTGCATTCAACACTTCACCTGAAGATGAACGTGTTGCATGAGAAGTACCAACTTCATAAACCGGAATCTCTGAATCGTAATTTTCTGGCAGTTTCCCTTCAATTGCAAGCTCTAATTGTTTTGCTAACTCTGGATATTCTGCTTTATACGAAGCAAATTGCTCATTCCAAGCAGCTTCATTTACACCGCCAAGTTTCTCTGCTGATTCTTTAAAAGCAGCATAAACTTCTTCAGGTACATGGAAGTCTTGTTCGAATGTCCACTTGTAGCTTTCTTTTGTTAACAATGCTTCATCTTTTCCTAGTGGCGCACCGTGGACGTCTGATTTACCAGATTTATTCGGAGAGCCAAACCCAATAACAGTTTTCACTTCAATAAGTGTAGGTTGTCCTTTGTGGTTTTTAGCAGATTCAATGGCATTTGTAAGATCTTCAAGTGAATTTCCATCTGCTACATGTAAATAGTTCCAACCATATGACTCAAAACGTTTTTGAATTTTTTCAGAGAAAGATTTATTTAAATCTCCGTCCAAAGAGATGTCATTACTATCGTAAAGTACAATCAGTTTATCCAATTGCAAGTGTCCTGCAAGAGAAATTGCTTCTGCTGCAACACCTTCCATTAAATCTCCATCACCACATAAAGCATAAGTGAAATGGTCAACGACTTCATGGTTCGGCTTGTTGTAAACTGCAGCTAAATGACGCTCAGCCATTGCCATACCTACTGACATCGCGATACCTTGTCCAAGTGGACCAGTTGTTGCTTCAACTCCGGCAGTGTGGCCGAACTCAGGATGTCCTGGTGTTTTAGAATTCCATTGACGGAAGTTTTTAATTTCTTCCATTGGTAAATCGTAACCACCTAAGTGCAATAAGCTATAAAGCAACATGGAACCATGTCCTGCTGAAAGCACAAATCGGTCACGGTTGAACCAATTAGGATTTTTCGGATTATGACGTAAATGTTTTGTCCAAAGAGTATACGCCATAGGTGCTGCACCCATCGGTAAACCTGGATGACCTGAATTTGATTTTTCAATCGCATCGATTGATAACGTGCGGATGGTAGTGATGGCTAACTGATCTACGTGTTGAGACATTATTGACATCCTTTCTGATACAAAAGTTTTCTTCACACTTTAGTTTAGTCAAGTTTTGATAAACTGACAATGGTTAGCAAATGATGATTTAATTCAGAAATTTCTTTTCTTTTAATGCTTTTACTTTATCGGGTGTAACATCATTGCCTTCAGGGTCTACAACTTTAACATTTTCAATGGTACTTCTCATGGAAGAACGGAACGTTTCCAGGTATTCTTTCCGTAATGACGTTTGTTCTTTGGCTTCTTCTATTGTCAAACCAACAGACTTTGATTTTTTGGACAACTCATTGATTCGTGAAATTTTATCAGGAGATAACATTCAAATCACACCTTTCTTCTAATAACCTTATTAAAAGGTATGCAAAAAAGACTTGGAGCGCAAGTATTTAGCCTCCAAGTCTTTCTTTATACTCAATATATCGTCTATGAACTGTGGCTTTGCTCACAGGAAAACCAAAACCTCTAAGTGTTGATGCGATTTCTTCATATGTCAGACCATTTTTACGTAATTTTACAATTTCTTCAATTGGAATATCTTTTCTTTCTCTACCTTCTGGATTCCCTTGATCTTTGAGGTTTTTTTCAGGTTTGAAACCATGTTCAACTGCCCTTCTCATTCCTCTACGAATTTTAGCGTTATGTAATTTTCGTTGATATTCTTCTACCATCGCTAAAATTTCCAGCATCATAGTATCCATCTCATTTAAGCGGATAGAACCACCATCGTTTAAAGAAATAACTTGAACCTCTAATTTTTTTAACATATGTAAGATCGCCATACGGGAATTCCCCCGACCTAAGCGTGTCTCATCTTGAATAAAAACAGTGGAGATGGAATGCATTTTAACATAGTCCATTAAATCAAGTAATCCTTCTCGCTCTACGGAATATCCACTATGCTGATCAATAAATGCGGCTTTTACAAAATATTCTTGTTCATGAGCAAAATGACGTAACTCTTCTTCTTGACGGGATAGCGATGTCTCCTGTGCCTCTTTGTCCGTACTGACACGACAATATATAACAGCTGAATGAGTATTGTCCATCACTCTGTATCCCCTGCAAATTCGACACCATGATCTGGGGCATATTGCTGAAGAGAGTTTGGAATAATCAGAGAGTCACCGGAATGAATCATTTGCGTATTAAGATTGTTTACTGCCATCACTTCTGATATCCAGTCCTGTTTTGGCGTATTGCCTCGATACTTTTCAGACAATGTCCAGAGCGTATCGCCATCATTTATATAAATTTCATTGTATGATTCTTCATGGCTCACATTAAAATGCATGAAAAATAAAGTACAACAGAATGTAACACCTATTAATAATGAAATAAATTGATTGTCTTTAATCCAATTCATGTAATTTCCTCCTCGAACCGAATGTTTGTTCGGAATATATGCTCCTACTATAAACCGAACACTTGTTTCTTGTCAACAATAATTAGAACCTATGTTTGCATTTTTGGGGTTGGATTGTTATACTAATTTTAGATGAATGAGACAACCATTTAGGTGAAGAGGTGAACTAGTTGAAAAAAGTATCGAAACGACAAGAAGATATATTAGCTTTTATTAAAGATGAAGTTCGAAAAAAAGGATATCCACCTTCCGTACGTGAAATCGGAGAAGCAGTAGGCCTTGCTTCAAGTTCGACAGTTCATGGTCACTTAGCTAGATTGGAAAGCAAAGGTCTTATACGACGTGACCCTACAAAACCACGTGCTATAGAAATTTTAGAACTTGATAATGTAACAGAATTGCGACCAAACGTAGTAAATGTTCCTTTGGTTGGTAAGGTGACAGCAGGTTTACCGATCACTGCCATCGAAAATATCGAAGAGTTTTTCCCTCTTCCTGAAACTTTCGGTACTTCTGAAGACAATCTGTTCATGCTCGAAATTATGGGAGATAGTATGATAGAAGCTGGTATTTTAAATGGTGACTATGTTGTGGTAAAGCAACAACAGACTGCCAATAATGGAGATATCGTCGTTGCGATGACTGAAGATGATGAAGCAACGGTTAAACGGTTCTTTAAAGAACAATCTTATTTCCGTCTGCAGCCTGAAAACTCATCAATGGATCCAATCATTGTTGAACAAGTTTCGATACTTGGTAAAGTTGTGGGTGTTTATCGACAGATCCATTAAGGGCTCAATAAAAGGCTGATCCAAAATCTATTAAATAGACTCTGGATTAGCCTCTTTTTTTGAGTTTGTTATTATTATGTTGCTCTTTGATGAACTATACCTCTTAAAATAGTATTGTTGATAATTTCAAAGTATGCTATACTATTTTTGAGCCGATATCACGCCGACTGACATTTTCATCTTCAGTCGGCCTTTTTTGTGTTTATTTTTCCATCTTGACCTTTTACTTTAATCCTTTATCTTTCAAATATTGTGTATTACGTCTAGCTTTATACCGGACATCATTGTTTTTCCACCATGCCCACATAGATGCGGCGAAAGTAATGAGAACTGTAATCTCCTCACTATTAATCGGCAAAGGACTATTCCCATTTATTACTAAATACTGATTGAGCCAAGCTAATAAAAGAATTGCAGTCCGAATAATCATCATTTTATCAAACGGAGCTTGATTCTTTGTTTCGCTCACTGATAAACCTCCTTATTATTTTGGTGTTAGCTCATCATATGACAAAAAGTTGAGAGCTAGTATTAATTCTTAAATTCTTTATACACTTTTTCGAGTTTTTTTACGTTTAACTAAAATAAAATCATAAAAGACGAAAAACGCCCCCTACATATGGTGGCGTTTTTCGTCTTTTAAAACAGAATAGCTATTTATATTGACGCTTTATCTGCTTTTTTAATTTGTTTACTTCTTAACTGACCGCAAGCTGCATCTATGTCAGCACCTTGTTCATGTCTTACTCCACAGTTAATTCCTTTTTTCTTTAATGCATCATAGAACGCACTGATTGCTTCAGGCGTACTTTGTTGATATTGACCATGCTCATCAACCGGGTTATATGGAATTAAATTGACGTATGACAGGTGACGCTTGTTTTCAAGCAACTTGGCTAGTTTCACCGCTTCTTCGACGTGATCATTCACATCACGAAGAAGAATGTATTCAAATGTAATTCGTCGGTTCGTTTTTTCCAAGTAATAATCGATTGCATCCATCAACTTTTCAATTGGATACGCTTTGTTAATTTTCATGATGCGTGTACGTAATTCATTTGTTGGCGCATGAATGGAAATGGCCAGATTGACTTGCAAACCTTCGTCAGCATAGTCGTAAATTTTCGGAACAATACCACTTGTTGATACTGTGATGTGACGCGCTCCGATTGCAAGTCCTTTTTGAGAGTTTACAACACTTAGGAAACTCATTAAATTTGTATAGTTATCAAACGGTTCTCCGATTCCCATTACAACAATATGGCTAACTCGTTCTTCTTTTTTCACTTCATCCAGATGCTGTTGGACTTTCATGATTTGCTCGACGATTTCTCCAGAAGTTAAATCACGGCTCTTTTTAAGTAAACCACTTGCGCAAAAACTACAACCGATGTTACAGCCAACTTGTGTAGTTACACAAACGGACAAACCATATTTGAATCGCATTAAGACCGTTTCAATCAAGTTTCCATCTTTCATTTTGAACAAGAACTTGATGGTTCCGTCTGCAGATTCCTGTTTAACGCTCTGTTCCAAAGTGTAAAGAACAAAGTTGTCCTCTAATAGTTGAATACATTCTTTACTGACGTTCGCCATTTGTGAAAATTCAGTAATACGTTTTATATATAACCAATCCCAAATTTGTTCAGCTCGGTATTTTTTTTGTCCGTTATCTAAAAGCCATGCTGTCAGCTGTTCCAATGTCAATCCAAAAATAGATGTTTTCATTTGATACCCTCTTTTCATAAAACAAAATCAGTACTCATTCTACTAGAAACGACCGAACATAACAACTGATTGAATTTTCAATGATACTTTCTTTCATTATGAACTTAAATATTATCTTTATTCTAAGCTGCCCAGCCTGTAGACAAATTTATGAAAATTAATTAAGTATGTTTAAAGCTAAATTACTGTATACGACCATTTTCCTTGGATCACGCGTTGAACTTGCACGAGGAATTTTCGAATGGATTTCAAAGTCATTGCTCTCTCGCAGTCTCGGTCATTATAATTGATATTTTTCGTTCATGAACAAGACCCCACTTAAGAATAAGTAGGGTCTAGTCATTGATCTATTTACTTTGCTCTTTAATCCACCAGTCGATATGATTTAGATCGAAAATAAGGATAGTACTTATAGGACTGATGTGAGGTAACTCTTTTCGCGCCATTAGATCGATTAAATTTTCTTCAGTCATTGGATAGTTAACTGAATCGAAATAAGCCATCAAACTTTTGACACCTTGTACCTTTCGCATTTAATCACCTCCCACTAAACCTTCCTTTTTCAATAAAAGAAAGCTTAGTAACAGTTACTAAATGGAATGATTATATTATTTTATACCCATATTCAATATATTTAATCCTGCTTTCACTGTTTTCGCCCAAAAAAATTTATCATTTTTATCATTTCTTCACTTTTCAGTTTTGATAAATGATTAATTTTATACTAAATTCGTTTGGGTTCAGTTTTAAGAATAAAAACTTCTGTACGGAGCAAATTAGATTTTAGGAGGTGATAATCCATGAGCAAAAACAACAAAAAGACATTGAATGAAAGAACGCATAATCCCTTCGGAACATACAAAACCCCCAACAATCAGAAAGAAGAATTTGCTGTTACAGAATTTGATTCCAACCCTAAAAATGTTGTTAACAACAAAAACCAGAATCAACAAACCAACAAGAAAAATAAATAATATTGAGAGCACTATGGGTTCTCAACCTAATTTATGTTGTTTTACCAAATATCCAAAATTAATGAATGTCTATCATAAACTTTTTTCCATAAAAAAAACGTTGGAAGTCTTTAAGACTCCAACGTTTTTTCTTAGTACATTTTCAAATATTGTTCGCGTTCCCATGGGTGTACAGTCGTGCGGAACATATCCCATTCAATTTCTTTGGAATCCACGAAGTTAGCATAGATGTGCTCGCCTAAAGCTTCACGAATCGTCTTATTTTTTTCAAGTTCCTGTAATGCTAAATGAAGGTTAGCAGGAAGATCCTCTACTCCATTGGCAAGGCGTTCTTCTTTATTCATTACATAAATATTGCGATCAACTGCTTTTGGTGGAGTCAGTTTATTTTTAACTCCATCAAGTCCAGCTTTCAATATAACCGCCATTGCTAAGTAAGGGTTAGCAGCTGGATCAACTGAACGTACTTCAACGCGTGTACTTACTCCACGTGAAGATGGGATTCGGATTAGCGGGCTACGGTTTTGTGCAGACCATGCAACGTAACATGGAGCTTCGTATCCAGGTACTAAACGTTTGTATGAATTAACAGTCGGATTAGTAATCGCTGTAAATCCTTGAACGTGTTTTAAAATACCTGCCATGAATTGATAAGCTGTTTCACTTAACTTCAAGTCACCAGTCTCGTCAAAGAATGCATTCTCTTTTCCTTTGAATAGAGAAACGTTCATATGCATCCCTGAACCATTCACACCAAACAATGGTTTAGGCATGAATGTCGCGTGCAATCCGTGTTTACGGGCAATTGTTTTAACAACTAATTTAAACGTTTGGATGTTATCGCATGCAGTTATAGCATCTGCGTATTTAAAGTCAATTTCATGTTGTCCTGGAGCTACTTCGTGATGGGATGCTTCGATTTCAAAGCCCATTTCTTCTAATTCAAGAACAATATCACGTCGGCAGTTCTCCCCTAAATCCATTGGTGCCAAGTCAAAATAGCCACCAGCGTCATTTAGTTCAAGTGTAGGCTCACCGCGTTCATCCAATTTGAATAAGAAAAATTCTGGTTCTGGTCCTAAATTAAAATCAGTAAATCCTAATTCTTCCATTTCTTTTAATACACGCTTTAAGTTACTGCGTGGATCTCCTGGGAATGGTGATCCATCAGCTTTATTTACGTCACAAATCAATCTTGCAACTTTGCCTTTACCAGTAATCCACGGGAAGACTACCCATGTGTTCAAATCAGGTACTAAATACATATCAGACTCTTCAATTCGTACGAATCCTTCAATTGAAGACCCATCAAACATCATTTTATTGTCGAGAGCTTTTTCAAGCTGGCTTACAGGTATCTCAACATTTTTAATCGTCCCAAGAATATCAGTAAATTGTAAACGGATAAAATTAACCTCTTGCTCTTTAACAAACTTATGAATGTCGTCTTTTGTGTACTTGCTCACTTCTTGTCACTCTCCTAAAAATTTTATATTCTTACTCGCTTAATGATAAAAACGAGATAAATCCCCTTGTCGTAATGAAGCTTTCTGAAATCTACCTGCCTGTTGCATTTCAATACGCAAGATGCTTCGAAGTTCTGCATCTGTCAATTGCGCTTTCGGTTCCTGAACAATTGGCTGGTTTTTCATTTCAAACAATTTCTTAATTCCTGCCATATTGATTCCTTGCTCAAGAAAATCCTTAATCTCAAGTAAAGTGTCGACATCAATCAATGAAAACATTCGTCGATTTCCTTCAGTACGTGCAGGATGTATTAAATCATGATCTTCATAATAGCGAATTTGTCGTGCAGTTAATTCTGTGAGCTGCATGACTATGCTAATAGGTAATAATGGCATTGACCTTCTCAATTGCTGACTCACAAAAGTCACCTCCGCTTTCACAAGTCTTATCATAATATATGTTAGGTTTCATGTCAAGTGTATGTCATATTATCTAACATGAAAAATTCCTCCGGAAAAAGGAGGAATGATTTTAGTTGTTATTTTGTCCTGACTGTAATTGTTGTACTGCTGAAAGAATGGCGAATTTCACGTGCTCATACGTTAACCCACCCTGGATAAACGCCGTATAAGGAGGTCTGATGGGACCGTCTGCCGTTAATTCAATACTGGATCCTTGAATAAATGTACCTGCTGCCATAATGACATCATCCTCGTATCCCGGCATATACGCAGGTTCAGGCGCAAAATGAGCATTAATTGGAGAATTAGCTTGAATAGCTCTGCAAAAACGAACCATTTGTTCAGCTGTTTTAAAAGATACGGACTGGATGAGGTCCGTGCGTTTTTCCAAATAATGAGGAGACGTATCCATTCCGATATTTTCAAGCATCGCTGAAGTGAAGATTGCACCTTTAACCGCTTGTGCGACAACATGTGATGCCGAGAAAAACCCTTGATACATATCTGCCAATGTATTTAAAGAAGCCCCAGCCTCTCCTCCTATACCCGGAGAAGTCATACGGTAAGCACACATATCCACATATTTTTTCTTCCCTGCTATATATCCGCCGATTTTAGCAAGTCCACCACCAGGATTTTTAATAAGAGATCCCGCCATTAGATCGACTCCAACATTGGTAGGTTCAAGTTCCTCTACAAATTCTCCGTAACAGTTATCGACAAAAATAATGGAATCGGGTTTCAAGGTCCGAATTTTTTTTGTCATCGTTTCAATTTGTTCAATTGTAAATGACGGTCGGTTTGCGTACCCCTTAGAACGTTGAATGGCTATGACTTTTGTTTTTTCAGAGATGGCTTGCTCTACTTTTAACCAATTGATTTGTCCATCATCTTGTAAATCGACATGTTGATAGGAAATATTGAAGTCTTTTAAAGAACCCGTATCTTGCTCGCCACCGTCTACAATGGATTGCAAAGTATCATACGGCTTACCAGTAATATAAAGAAGTTCATCACCTGGGCGAAGAACACCAAATAGACTTATGGTAATTGCGTGTGTACCGGAGATAATTTGCGCTCTCACAAGTGCTGCCTCACTTCCGAACACTTCAGCATACACTCTTTCTAAATTATCTCTTCCCTCATCGTCATAACCGTACCCTGTTGAAGGATGTAAATGAAAATCGCTCACTTGATTGTTGCGGAATGCAGTGATAACTTTTTCCTGATTTAAAAAAGCGATTTGATCCGCGGTTGCATGTTGTGGGGAAATAATTTGTTCAATTTGCTTGGCTTTATCTAATAAATTTGATGTCAATGTTGTCTTAAATGTCATGGTAAACGCCTCAATTCTTCGATTTTTCCTTTTTCATCTTATCAGCCCCACTAGTATCGTCAACTATTTATATAGGGAACAATGAAAGCTATTGTAATTGACTGAAAATCTGCTACAATTTAATCCGTTCTATTGATTTATGGAGGAATGTAAAGTGGCATGGGATGTATTAAGTATAATAGGAACAATTGCGTTTGCGGTTTCTGGTGCAATTGTTGCCATGGAAGAAGAATATGATTTATTCGGGGTGTATTTACTTGGAATTGTTACCGCATTTGGTGGTGGAGCAATTCGAAATTTACTTATAGGTGTTCCAGTATCTGCACTTTGGGAACAGGAAATGATGTTCCAAATTGCACTTATTGCGATTACAGCAGTCTTTTTATTTCCACAAAATTTATTGAAACATTGGAATCGTTGGGGAAATTTCTTCGATGCAATCGGCTTGTCCGCTTTCGCCATTCAAGGTGCTTTGTTTGCTGTACAACTCAACTTACCCATTAGCGCAACTGTAGTGGCAGCTGTTCTGACTGGTTCAGGTGGAGGTATCGTACGTGATGTCTTGGCCAAACGAAAACCTTTAGTCTTACGAAATGAAATCTATGCAGTATGGGCTGCGGTCACCGGTTTAGTGATCGGCGTTGGATTAGTAGCAAGCGACGTATCACTATATATATTGTTTTTGATTACGACAGCTTTGCGTGTTGTTTCCTATATGAAGAAATGGCGACTGCCATTCCGCACTTTGCAACAAACTGAAAAAACAGCTTAACTCAATATTGAGTTAAGCTGTTTTTCATTATTGCACTTGGCCTTTCCAATCTAACATACCGCCAGAAAGGTTCGTTACGTCGAATCCTTGAGATTCCAAGAACTGGCAAGCTTGTCCACTGCGACCACCAGAGCGGCAGATCATGACATATTCTTTACTTTTATCTAATTCTTGATGTTTAAACTCAACTAATCCTAAAGGTAAATGCTGTGCACCAGGAATCATCCCGTTTGCAACTTCATCCGATTCACGTACATCAATCATATGAACTGTTTCACCAGCGTCAAGTTTTGCTTGCAATTCTTCAGGTTGAATCGTTTTCATGTTAATTCCTCCATTCAAATAATCAATCATTATAGTATATCCTTATAGGTATCCAATAAAACAATTGATTATGCTTCCTCAGTTGAAATTGAAATTGCTTTCGCCGGTACAAAGGTAGAAATCGCGTGTTTATAAATTAATTGCTGTTTTCCGTCCGACTCCAATAACACAGTGAAATTATCATAAGATTTTATAAGACCTTTTAATTGGAAACCGTTTAATAAAAAGACAGTCACAAACATATTGTTTTTTCGACATTGATTTAAAAAAGTATCTTGCATATTGATCGATTTCATCATTTGGTTCCTCCAATATTAACTCAAGTGTGGGTATTTAATTATCTCACTGATAAGTATTCGCTTTTAAAGAGTGGATTCCTGCTTAATATTATTAATTATTGGAAGAATTTCCGACATGGAAGTCTCCGGTCCAATCCACTCCACCGGTAACTTATTGCGGAAATAAGTTAGTTGCCGCTTCGCATACCTCCGTGAATTCTTTTTGATTTGTTCGATCGCTTCTTCCAATGATATTTCATCTCTAAAATAAGAGAATATTTCTCTATAACCGATGGCTTGTACTGCCTGTGTATCTCTTATGTTTCCATCCCACAAAAGCTTTGCTTCCTGAACCAAACCTTGGGCAATCATGCTGTCAACTCGCAGATTAATGCGTTCATAAAGGACTTCTCTTTCGACATCAAGCCCTAAAATCAAATGGCGATACATTGGTTCATGCCCCTTATTTTGCGGTTCGGCAGATTTCGTTGTATCCGTATGCTCTGCAATTTCTAACGCCCTCACTACTCTACGGGTGTTATTAGGATGAATGCTTGCAGCACTTTGAGGATCAATTTGCTTAAGCTTCTCATGCATGGCAACGGGTCCTAGCGCCGCTAGTTGCTCATAATATTGGTTCCGGACCGTCTCATCAACCCGCTCCTCACTAAAATTAAAGTCATATAAAACTGATTGGACATAAAGGCCGGTCCCGCCTACAAGAATGGGCAATTTACCTTTTGCTCTAATTTCTCCGATTTTAGAACGCACTAATTTCTGATATTCAGCAACCGAGAACGTTTCATCAGGTTGTTTTATATCCAGTAGATGATGGGGGATGCCTTCCATTTCGGCAGAAGTAATTTTGGCCGTTCCAATATCTAATCCTTTGTAAACTTGCATGGAATCACCATTAATGACTTCACCATTCAACATCTTTGCAAGCTTTATTGATAAAGCTGTCTTACCGGACGCAGTAGGTCCAACTATGGCTAACACTTCTAATTCTTTCATTTCTTCTCCATCCAATTAATAATGAGTTCAAATGTTTCTTCTCTATTAATTTCTTTTAGTAATTCATGTCTTTTGCCTTCTACTAGTACAACCGTAATATCTTTGAGTCCTGCTTTCTTAAAGCTTTCAGCAACTTTCCATAAGTGTTTTCCGTTTTGACTTACGGGATCCAAAGTTCCCGATATCATTAAAATCGGGAGGTTTTTTGGAATTTTAGCTATTTCTTTCGTGTCATGTATCCTATCTAATCCTGTGATTAAATCAACAAAAAATTGATTACTAGCTATAAATCCACAATAAGGATCCTCGATATACTTTTGAACTTCAGCAGGATCTGAAGACAACCAATCAAATTCCGTTTTTACATCTGAAAATGCTTTATTGAATTTGCCGAATGTCATCTTATTTAATAAAGGGTTCTCAGTTTGAGTTCCTTTTACTCGTGCAAATCCAGAAGCAATTAATTTTCCTACTTTTCCTGAAAATCCAGCCGATCCTCCAGTACCTGACAGTACAATTTTAGAAACGGAATGGCCATATTTTTGAATATAGCGTCTGCCAATGAATGAGCCCATGCTATGACCAAAAAGAATCGGACGATCACAACTTAAATCCGATCTCACATCTTGTAAAACTTCTCGAACATCTTCTGTCACACGTTCAAAACCGTCAGATTCAGCAAAGAACCCCTTTTGATTGTTCTTCTCTCCTGTGAAACCATGCCCACGATGGTCATGACCTGACACAACATATCCCTTGTTAACCAAAAATCGTGCAAATTGTTCATACCGGCCGATATGCTCTGCCATGCCATGTAATATGTGAATATGGCCAATCGGATTACTTTGTGGTTGGTAGACAACGGTATACACTTCATGACCATCAGACATCTTTACATAATGGATACTTTTCGTCATTATGCATTCTCCTCTCGGAATGATGTGGCTGCATTCAATTGTTTTTCCAGATCAAAACGATAATAATCCAATTGATCATCTGTATAGCCGAGTTGTACTTTCATCATTTGACACACTTGTTCTTTATAAGAATAAACTCCGTCAATGTTAAAATACACACTTCCTGTTCGACGAACAAAGAAATCGGCAGGTGTGCAAGTCATTTCGAAATGAATACCATACGCAAGTCTTGCCGCTAAAGGCAGTGGCAAGCCATAGGTGTTTTCCTGAAGAACACTCGCATAGGCAAATAATTGATCGACATTCGTTCCATAAAAAGCTGCGAGTTGACGTGCTTCGTCATATGTCAATCCATACCGTTGACCCTCCAGAGCTTTCATTTCAACAAAGGCTGAAAATCGAGCTGACCCTCCTACATCTCCCCCTGAGAGTGGCAGATTTTTTGTATGAGAGGTGCCATAAGGTAATTTGGATTTTGCAATCACATGGTCGACAACCATCTCGGCCATTTTGCGATAGCCTGTTAGTTTGCCGCCTGCAATCGTTATCAAACCACTTGTCGATTCCCAAATCTCATCTTTGCGTGAAATTTCCGATGGATCTTTTCCTTCTTCAAAAATGAGCGGTCTAATCCCAGCCCATGTTGACTCTACTTGTTGAGGTGACAGCTGTATGCTAGGAAACATTGACGTTATGGCCTCAAGAATATAATTGACATCTTCACTTGTCGCAACTGGATTTTTTGGATCATCGTCATAAAACGTATCAGTGGTACCGACATAGGTTTTACCATTGCGCGGAATAGCAAAAACCATGCGTCCGTCGTGTGTATCGAAATAAACTGCCTGTTTTAACGGGAAATCCTCTTGATCTATAACAACATGTATCCCTTTTGTCATACGAAGCTGTTTGCCATTTTCAATTGAATCCTTAGCACGTACTTGGTCTACCCATGGTCCAGTTGCATTAACCACCTTAGTCGCATGAATTGTTGCCAATTCCCCTGAAAGTTGATCAACTACATCAACGCCTACAATCTGACCTTGTTCATATATAAATGATTCGGCTTTTACATAGTTTACGCAAACGGCTCCTTTTTCAGCCGCTTTTTTAATGACTTCAATTGTCAGACGTGCATCGTCAGTACGGTATTCCACATAGTAACCAGCTCCACTGAGTCCTGTTGTTTTCAACAGTGGTTCTTTTTTCAACGTTTCTTCAGAAGATAGCATTTTTCGGCGTTCATCTCTTTTTACTCCGGCTAAAAAATCATACACGCGAAGTCCAGCTGAAGTTGAAATCGGCCCAAATGTTCCTCCTTTATGAAAAGGCAATAACATCCACTCGGGTTCAGTTACATGCACAGCATTTTCATAAACAATTTCACGTTCTTTTCCCACTTCTGCCACCATTTGCACTTCCAACTGCTTCAAATAACGAAGTCCACCGTGAACAAGTTTGGTTGACCGACTGGACGTACCTGCAGCAAAATCTTGCATTTCAACTAAAGCGACTGATAAACCGCGTGTAACAGCGTCTAATGCAATCCCTGCACCCGTAATGCCTCCTCCGATAACGAGTAAATCGAATTGAAACGAATTTAATGTTTTCATTAATTTTGGACGTCCAATTGCTGATAGCATAATTATCTCTCCTTATTTGAACAGACGAGTTGCTGCCACTGCTTTTTGCCAACCATTATATAGTTCTACTCGTTTTGCTTCTTCCATTTCTGGTGTATAAGTTTTTTTACTACTTCGCATTTTTTCGATTTTATTTACATCAGACCAAAAGCCAGTAGCTAAACCAGCCAAGTAAGCCGCTCCAAGAGCCGTTGATTCGTTTAATTTTGCCAATTCAACTTCAAGCTGAAGCAAGTCACTTTGAAACTGCATCAAAAATTCATTATTAACGGCTCCTCCGTCTACTCGCAAGGTTTCCACTTTCATGTCTGCATCCTGTTCCATAGCATCCAGAACGTCTTTTGTCTGATAGGCTAGAGATTCAAGTGTAGCGCGAATAAAATGCTCTTTTGATGTTCCGCGCGTTAGACCAAAGATCGCTCCTCGAGCATCTGAATCCCAATAAGGTGTCCCAAGCCCGACAAAGGCTGGTACAACATATACCCCGTCTGTCGAGTCCACTTTTTTAGCGTATGATTCACTATCGGCAGCATTTTTCACCATTCGAAGACCATCTCGAAGCCATTGAATTGCAGACCCTGCAACAAACACACTGCCTTCCAAAGCATACGTTACGCGACCATCCAATCCCCATGCGATGGTTGTTAACAAACCATTTTCAGATGTAACAGCGGTATCACCTGTATTCAGTAACATAAAACATCCTGTGCCGTAGGTGTTTTTCGCCATGCCTTTATCGAAGCAACATTGTCCGAAAAGTGCTGCCTGTTGATCTCCAGCTGCTCCGGCAATTGGCACTGCAGCTCCATAGAAAACTGAAGGATCGGTTTTTGTATACACTTCAGATGAGGATGATACTTTAGGAAGCATCGTTAATGGAATGTTTAACTTTTCACAAATTTCTTCATCCCATTTCAAATCATGGATATTAAATAATAAGGTCCTTGATGCATTTGAGTAATCAGTGACATGCATTTTCTCACCCGACAACTTCCAAATCAACCAGGAATCTATTGTTCCAAACAATAAATCACCTTGCTTGGCTAAATCTTCAGCACCTTCTACATTTTCCAATATCCATTTAACTTTTGTACCTGAAAAATAAGGATCTAAGCGAAGTCCAGTTTTTTGCTGAAACCACTTTTCCAAGTCTTCTTCTTTAAGTTTATCTACGATTTTTTGAGTTTGTCTGGATTGCCAAACGATAGCATTGTAAATCGGACGACCGGTCTTTTTATTCCACACCACAGTCGTTTCACGTTGATTGGTTATTCCGATCCCATCTATCTCAGTCGGTTGAATACCACTTTCAGTCAGTACGGCGGCAATTACTGATAGTACTGAACCCCAAATTTCATTCGCGTTATGTTCGACCCAGCCTGGCTTAGGAAAATATTGTTGAAATTCTTTTTGTGCCGTATGTACAATTTCACCTTTTTTATTAAATAAAATCGCTCTAGAACTAGTTGTTCCTTGGTCAATCGCCATTATATATTCGCCCATACTCAAGTCCCCCCGAAAAATTACTCCTATCTTTACATCGTGTCGATACTCAAGAAATTATTACCTCTAATTATACTGTTTTTCCTAAATCAATGTATATGAAACGCCACTAGAGCATTTCAATCATATGAAAATTTATTTAGACAAATCGCTTCATTTATCTTATTCAATCAAGCTCTGAAAATAAAATTCTTACTATTCTGTAGTTGCTAAAACGAATGTTCTCGCATATAGTTGTTCTAAGGAAACTTTTTTTCGAACGGGAAATAATTATTTTCAAATAAAAATTTTATGTAGATAGATATTTATTAGGAGGGGTTAGGAATGACAACAGCTATTGCCGTAAACGATTTATTTGTTTCGTATAACGGAAACGAAGCGCTAAGAAATGTCACTTTTGCAGTGGAGGAAGGAAATTTAGTAGGAATTATCGGACCCAACGGAGCAGGGAAATCTACTTTGCTGAAGGTCTTATTGAATCTCATCAAAAAAGATACGGGCAAAGTTGAGATACTCGGGAAATCGATTAAAGAAATGAAGACCAAAGTTGCTTATGTTCCTCAACGTAGCAATATTGATTGGGATTTTCCGATTACCGTAATGGATACGGTCCTAATCGGCACCTATCCAAACTTGGGGATTTTTAAGCGTCCTAAGAAAGAACATAAAGACTGGGCTCTGGAATGTTTAAAGAAAGTTGGCATGGCCGACTTTGGAAATCGCCAAATTGGTGAACTTTCTGGCGGACAACAACAAAGAGTATTTTTGGCTCGTGCATTAGCTCAAAAACCTGAAATGTACTTCCTGGATGAACCATTTGTCGGTGTGGATGTGACAAGTGAAGAAAAAATTATTTCCATTTTAAAAGAACTTCGTGATAGTGGTAAGACAGTTGTTGTTGTCCATCATGACTTGAGCAAAGCCAGCGATTATTTCAATGAATTGATTTTGCTTAATAAAGAATTGATTGAGCACGGAATTGTAGAAAAAGTATTCCAACCAGCCGTTTTGAACAAAGCGTATACAAATCAATTCTCTCCGATTCTGGGTACGGAGGTGACATCATGATGAATTTTATTGATGCTTTAATACAATATGAATTTTTACAAAAAGCGTTGCTCACTTCGATGATGGTCGGTGTCATTTGTGGGGTCATCGGTTGCTTTATTATTTTACGGGGCATGGCATTAATGGGAGATGCGATTTCTCATGCTGTACTTCCAGGTGTCGCACTGTCCTATATGCTTGGCATTAACTTCTTTATCGGTGCCGTCTTCACTGGAATATTGACCGCGATCGGCATCGGATATATCAGCCAGAACAGCCGGATTAAAAATGATGTATCGATTGGGATAATGTTCACCGCGGCATTTGCCTCTGGAATTATTCTCATTACATTTATGAAGAGCAGTACCGATCTGTATCACATTTTATTCGGGAATGTATTGGCAGTTAGACCGACAGAAATGTGGTCAACACTGGCGATTGGGATTTTTGTTCTTATCAGTATCTTTATCTTTTATAAAGAACTTCTTGTCAGTTCATTTGATCCGACAATGGCAGCAGCATATGGACTTCCGACAAAAGCCATCCATTACTTTTTAATGGCGCTTCTGACATTGGTAACAGTTGCCTCTTTGCAAACCGTAGGAATTATTTTGGTGGTGGCAATGCTCATTACACCGGCATCGACAGCGTATTTGTTGACTGATCGACTCTGGGTCATGATTTATCTATCAGCTGGCATTGGCATATTATCATCCATTTTGGGCTTGTATTTCAGTTACACCTATAATTTAGCGTCAGGTGCAACAATTGTTCTGGCCGCAACCGTTTTATTCATCCTTGCTTTTTTATTTTCACCGAAGCAAGGCTTAGTATGGAGATCACTAAAGAGTGCAAGAAAAAGAGAAATGCATTCCCAATCATAAGATTTAATGGAGGATTATTAAAACATGAAAAAAGTAACCTATTTTTTAAGTGCCATGAGTATGGTTTTGCTCTTACTCATTACAGGCTGTGGGAAAGAAAACAATGCAACGAAAGATACTGACAAGATTCAAGTCATAGCTACGTATTCAATCATTTACGATATCGTTAAAAATGTTGGTGGCGAACAAATCGAAATTCATACATTGGCACCAGTTGGATCTAATCCACACGAGTATGACCCCCTTCCTAAAGATGTTCAATTAACAACGGATGCCGATGCGGTCTTTTATAACGGCCTTAATCTTGAAGGCGGAAACTCGTGGTTTGAGAAGCTTCTTCTTACTGCTGGTAAAGTCGAAAAAGATGCGCCTGTTTTCCGTTTAAGTGAAGGTGTGGAACCTAAACATCTTACGACTAAAGGAAAAGAATCTGAAGAAGACCCACATGCATGGCTAGACATTCGTAATGGCATAAAATATGCTGAAAACGCTAAAAATGCATTAATAAAAGTTGATCCGGATCATGCGGATGTATACGAAAAAAATGCGGAAGCGTATATTGCTGAATTGACGAAGTTACATGAAGAAGCAGTAGCCCGTTACAATGAAATTCCTAAAGAAAAAAGACTGTTGATTACAAGTGAAGGTGCTTTTAAATATTTCTCTGATGCCTATGGCTTTGAAGCGGCTTATATTTGGGAAATTAATTCAGAAAATCAAGGCTCACCAGATCAAGTAAGTAAAGTCGTTGATTTTATCAGATCTAAAGAAGATCCAGTACTATTCGTAGAAACAAGTATCGACCCGCGCAGTATGGAAACCGTGTCTGCAGAGACAGGTGTACCGATTTACGGGAAAGTTTTCACAGACTCCATCGGTAAGCCTGGTGAAGATGGCGACACTTATATCAAGATGATGGAATGGAATATTGACACAATCTTCAATGGTTTAACTGAATAATAATGGTTTCACTTCTGCGTTGTTTAAACATTTACCTTAGCGATTGATAATTGACGTGTTATACTTGTAGCTTGCGTGTAGAGATAAGATACTATAATATTTTCCCAAACACGCATGTCTGTTACAGACAATCGAATCGAGAAGGTGAATTCAATGATTGAGATAAAAACATCGACATTAAGTGATGGAGAATTAAATCGTGGTGTCTTTGCTACGCGAGATATTAAAAAAGGTGAACTAATCCATGAAGCACCTGTACTTCCCTATCCAAATGAGGAACACGAGCATGTGGAAAAGACGTTGCTTGCGGACTACGCATTTGAATATGGCATCAACCACACTGCACTAGTGCTTGGCTATGGTATGCTATTCAATCATTCGTATCAACCAAATGCTGTGTATGATATCAATTTTGATAATCATACGTTTGATTTTTTCGCTTATAAAGATATTAAAGCTGGAGAAGAAGTGTTGATCAACTATAATGGTGAAGTCGATAATGAAGACCCTTTGTGGTTTAACGAAGAAAACCCAACAACTGACTAGTTTCTCTAGTCAAGTGTTGGGTTTTTTTATGAGGTTCGATATGACTTCAATGTTGTTTTTAAGGATGCAAGCGTCCCGATTGCAGCAGCACTATAGAAAAAACCCATAAATATTCCGGCAGACAGGTTTTCACGGTGACTGATGAAAATCGAAATAAATAAGCCAATCAATGTCGCACACCCCGGAACATATTTTGCAGGTACGTGTACAAAGTACTTAAGAACGATGACCAATATCATAATTACCGGAATCGCCCAAAGTGCATCCCAAATATTCGTATGTATAATGGGAAACTCAGTCATTAAATAGTCTCCTTCAGTGAACTGCTTTTTATAAAGCATTTCCATGACGGAGACTTTTTAAACATAATTTATTAAGCTCATCTTTCATAGTTCAAGATTAGGTATCGGTATTTTAATGGTTCGGGCTTTCCCCCTCTTCAGCAGCTACTGCATCTGCTTTCGTTGGATGAACCGTCCCAAATGGATGGTTAGGAGGAGCATATATCGAATATAGCTTGAGTGGTGTATTGCCTGTATTCGTTAGATTATGCCATGTTCCAGCAGGTAACAAGATTGCAGAATCATCGTAGACATATCTAGTAAAGTTTAACTGATCTTTACTTTTGCCCATTTGAACAATCCCTTGGCCTTGTTCAATTCGTATGAATTGATCAACGTCAGAATGCATTTCCAAACGGATATCTTCTCCAACATCAAGACTCATTAAAGTAACTTGTAAATGTGTCCCTGTCCATAAGGCAGTACGATAACTATTGTTTTGATTTGTGGCTTCATTGATATTAATGACAAATGGTTTTGGCCCAAAATCTTTAAACACTACTCTACCATCATTATCATTACTATTTGCAAGTTCTATCTCATTAGGATAAGTCCAGTAAACAGATTGTTTTCCATAGTAATTCATAGCACAATACGGACAATGATGTTGATATCCATAAGGAACGTAATACATTTTTCTCAAATCCTTTACAGTTTATGAGTTATCCTATGCAACTTGTTAAAGGAATGTACTATGACTCAAGTTTTGCTCGATGAATAAACTACTTCGTTTAAAATTAAAAAGCGACCGAATATAAAAATCCGGTCGCTGTCTGATTCTTATAGAGTTTATTATTACATAACACGTTTGAACATTTTTTCAATTTCATATGTGGAGAAATGGACAATAACTGGCCGACCATGGGGGCATGTGAATGGATGTTCTGCTTGTTTCAGATCATCCATCAGTTTGATCATGTCTTCTCTCGTCAAATAATGATTGGCTTTAATGGACCGTTTACAACTCATCATAATGGCTGCATCTTCACGTAATTTTTTAATATCCGTTTTTCGGCTGGTCAGCACTTGTTCGACCAGTTCTTTCACAATCTCTTCTTCAAAACCTTTCGGAAACCAGACCGGGTACTCTCGAACAATAAACGTTGTCGGACCAAACTCTTCTAGAAAAATGCCTACTTCTTCAAGTTCATTTGCATATTCCTTTAATCGCATCGCTTCGTCTGCAGAGTAATGCATGGACAATGGGATGAGCAATGATTGCCTCTCATTGGCCTGTACTTCCCCCACTTTGTCCCGGAAAAATTCATATTTTATCCGTTCCTGTGCAGCATGCTGATCGATTAAATAAAAACCATCCGAGCTCTGGGCAACTATATATGTTCCATGGATTTGTCCGACGATATCAAGCTCAGGAAAAGGTTCCTTGGACGATACTGGCACTAGCTGTTCGATGAATGTATCTGGTGATGACTGTACGGCTTCCATTGGTTCTTTGACCATTAGAGACTCTGGTCTTTTATTAAATGTTTGCATCGGCTGGAATGGAGCAGACGTGGGCTGGGAAGGTCTTGATTTCCACAAATCCATTTGTTCGCTTGGCGCAACAACCTTTTTCGGTTTTTCTGCAATTTCAGGTGCACGCATAACGGAACGAATACTCTTACGAATCGTCTCTTCAACCAGTTGCTGCAACTCTTTTTCTTTGCTCAATCGAATTTGTTGCTTGGAAGGATGAACGTTAACATCCGTCAAATAGGGATCCCCTTCAATATGCAAGATGACCAGTGGAAAACGTTCAATTGGTAAAAATGTGTGATACGCATTGACGATCGATTGTTGAACGCTATAATGTTTCACCCAACGCCCATTCACAAACAGCGTTAAATAATTTTTCGATGCACGCGTGATTTCCGGTAAAGAAGCATAGCCATGGATTCTGTAATCCGCCGACTCCCCTTCAAAAGGAATCATTTTTTTGGCGATGGCCATGCCGTAAATAGCGGCTACGACTTGTTGGAGATCTCCCCTCCCGTTTGTATGCAGTAGCACTTGTTCCCCGTGAGTTAGTTTAAAAGCAATCGAGGGGTAACAAAGTGCAAGCCGGTTAAGTAAATCAATGATATGCCCCAGTTCTGTCTGTATCGTTTTCATGTACTTCAATCGTGCAGGTGTATTAAAAAACAATTGGGATACTTTAATATCCGTACCTTTTCTAAGTGCGCCAGCCTGCTGTTTTTTTAGATGCCCACCTTCTATTTCAACGGTTGTCCCAGTGGATACACCGTCAGAAGTCCATAACGAAACCTTGGACACTGATGAAATACTTGCTAGTGCTTCACCACGGAACCCAAGCGTCCGAATCCGAAACAAATCATGTTCATTAGAAATTTTACTGGTCGCATGTCTCGAGAAGGAAAGGAGAGCGTCTTCTTCGTCCATTCCGCTTCCATTATCCGTTATTTGAATGGTTTGCAAGCCCGCTTCTTCCAAATACACATCAATGGAAGTACTACCGGCATCAATGGCATTTTCAACAAGCTCTTTTACAACGGAAGCAGGTCGTTCCACCACTTCTCCCGCTGCTATCTTATTCGATAAGGGTTCATCCATTAACCGTATTTGTCCCATGGAATCGGCTCCTTTCTGACTCAATTATTTGCCGATTTTTTGTTGCAATTCATATAAGAACTGAAGTGCCTTCATCGGTGTTGTACCGGAAATGTCCAATTCACGAATCGTTGTTAGGACATCCTCTTGCTGAGGTTCTCTTACTGTTTTCTCCACCTGTTGCTTCGTTTCCTGAAAGAACGTCAATTGTTCATTTAAAGAGGATTGTGGTTCTTTATCCTCCAGACCTTTTCCTGTTTCAAGCTCCTGAAGAATGTCTCTTGCACGAGCGAGAATCGGTTCAGGTAATTGAGCTAGCTCTGCTACATGAATCCCATAACTCTTATCCGCTGGTCCATTTTTTACTTTGTGCAAAAAGACCACTTTTCCACTTTGTTCTACAGCTGACACATGGACATTGCGCAATTTATCTAATTGCGTTTCCAGATGGGTCAACTCATGATAATGCGTTGAAAACAATGTGTTTGCTCGAATTTCATTGTGAATATATTCCATCATTGCTTGAGCTAGTGCCATCCCATCGTATGTAGATGTACCGCGACCAATTTCATCGAACAACAACAGACTGCGTTCAGTAGCATGTGTGATGGCATATGTGGATTCCAGCATTTCGACCATGAACGTACTTTGGCCGGCTGCCAAATCATCCGCTGCACCGATACGCGTGAAAATTTGATCTGTTACGGGCAACTGAGCCTGTTCTGCCGGTACGTAGCAACCCATTTGCCCCATAATGACCGTGATTGCCACTTGGCGCATATATGTACTTTTACCGGACATATTTGGTCCAGTGATCAGTAACATATTCTCTTTAGAAGTCAGAGCACAATCGTTAGGCACATAATGTTGCTTGTTCATCATTTTTTCAACTACAGGATGGCGTCCGTTAACGATTTTTAGTTCCAAGCCATCATGAAACGTTGGCTTAGTTAACCTGTATTGATCTGAAACTTCCGCAAAACTTGAGTAGACATCCAGCTCACTTACTTTTGCTGCCAACTTTTGCACTTGCGGAATGTATTGTTTCACTTGTTCTCGAATATCGACGAATAGCGAATACTCTAATGCTAAACTTTCTTCTTCAGCTGTTAAAATCAATGATTCTTTTTCTTTCAGTTCATCCGTAATATAGCGTTCCGCATTTGCTAACGTTTGTTTTCTTTCATACCTTGTCAAATCCGCCAAATGAATATTGGATTTCGTAATTTCAATAAAGTATCCAAAGATCCGGTTGTAGCCTATTTTCAGTCCTTTGATGCCTGTCCGTTCCCGTTCTTTTAACTCCAGAGCGGCAATCCAATCTTTTCCGTTCTTCTTTGCATAGCGGAGCTCATCTAATCGCTCGTGAAAACCGTCACGGATGATATCCCCTTCTTTTACTGAAAGTGGAGGATGGTCAGCTATTGCTGTTTTTAACAAACTCAATAGCTCTCCACACTCGTCCAATTGATTGGCAGTTTTTATCAGTGCTGGTTTGCCACTTTCAATTAAATGATTTTTAATCAGTGGAATTTGAAGGAGAGATTGTCTCAACTGACTTAAGTCACGACCACTTGCTGTGCCGAAAGAAATCCGTCCGATTAAACGCTCCAGATCATATACTTCTTTTAAGCTTTCTCTTAAATCAGCACGAGTGAAGTATGCTTCCAGCATTTCTGTCACTATTAGAAGGCGTTCTTCGATTTTCATGCGATTCGCCAAAGGTTGGTGCAGCCACTGTTTTAATTTCCGTCCACCCATAGCGGTCATTGTTTCATCAAGCAACCAATACAACGAACCTTTCTGATCGCCACCTCGAATGGATTGAACCAATTCCAAATTGCGTTTTGAATGAAAATCAATCGTCAAAAGTTCCTCTCGTTCCTGGAACTTAAATGCTTGAATATGTTCAAGCGAACGTTTTTGTGTTCGATGCAGATAGTTTACTAGACGTCTGCAAACTCCACTGACTTCAGCTGGAATTTGTTCTGCAAATGATTCATCCACTAATGATTCCAGTTGCGTTTCCTCGATGGACAATAAAATCGAATGAACTTCGGCAAGGTCTGAGAGTAGCACAAATAATTGCTCGGGTACAACGAGTTCCCTTATAGATAACGTTTGCAATTCTTGTATTAAATTCTTTTCGGTGCCTGTCAAAATAGCGCTTGTGCCTTCGCCTGTCGATAAATCCAGATACGCATATGCGTATCGATTTTCATCCAATTCCTCTGCAGAAGCAATAAAATGATTGCTTTTGCCATCCATATTTTTACCTTCAATAATTGTTCCCGGTGTAATTAAACGAACCACTTCACGTTTAACAACACCTTTTGATTGTTTCGGATCTTCGGTCTGCTCGCAGATAGCGACTCGATGTCCTTTTTGAATAAGAGTTTCTATGTAATTTTGGGCAGCGTGATGTGGCACACCACACATGGGAATTCGTTCTTTACTCCCCCCATCACGGCTCGTTAATGTGATCTCAAGAATTTGGGATGCATTGATGGCGTCATCAAAAAACAATTCATAAAAATCGCCTAGTCGAAAAAACAAAAAGGCATCTGTATATTCAGATTTAACCTGTAAATATTGCTGGATCATAGGAGTATAGGTATTCATGTCAAAACCTCTTTCAAGTACTATCGATTCTATCATTATAACTTAACTTTCACAGGGGTTAAACAACCATGATCTTACAATGACATGAGCATATACATAAGTATCGTACGGATAAAACAAAAAAAAGCCGGTTTACCTGCCCGGCTTAAGAGAATGATGAGGACTCTCTTGCATCACCATATGAAGAAGTAGATGATGAAGATGAACTTTCGTCTTTAATTGACCATTCTTCCTCGTAATCGACTGGTTGCACTTGTATGCAGACTGTTGTTTCGCCGACAACTTCTGCATGCAATTCTCTTTCTACTGTTACTTGGAATTGTTCACCATCCGGTGTAATAATGGCTTCTGTGCAATTTGGTTGTTGAATGACACGTACATGGATATCTTCAACACCATGTGATTCATCATCCCGATAATGAAGCTTGATCCGTTCTTTGTATGGAACGGTCTCCGAAAATACAGAAGTTTTTGAGTGATCGTGATGTGCGTACCATACATTAACGTCATACTTCCCAGTCACTTCAACGAATTTCCCTTGTTTCTTCGCTTGATGAGTGTGATTGATAACCCAGCACCCTAAAATACTGGAAGGGTTATTTGGTGGACGTAATGTTTCACTTGCTTCTGCTCTCTTTTTACCTTTCGCCACGACTGCTTTGGTTACGATTTGACGGACATGTTTCAAAGCCATCCTCCTTCGTTCGATTCCTTTTCATCATATGCAGGATGTGCCCATTAGGTGATAGGAAAAGTGAAAAGCGGAAAGTTACCTGAACAACGAGGCCGGAAAGATTAAAAAAGAAAAACTGTTCCTTCTTATTAAGAAGAAACAGTTTATATACATATTATTGGCAGCTGCCTGGTTTGCTGTTTTGTACTCTTGAACCAGTTTCTCCGCGAAGTAAATCGCCTTCTGTGGATTCAATGATTTGATTCGTCACATTGTTGGCAATTGTATTTGCTACTAATTGAAGTAAATCGTTCACGTCACCTTGAGATTGCTTGAATTCCTGAACAATCGGAATGTCATCGATTTCTTCTTCAATTTTCTCAATTTTGCCTTCAATCAAAGTTAAAGCTTTTTCTTTTCCGTAGTGTTGGAAATTAACTGCTTGTTTTTGAAGGCTCTTTAAACTCGCAATTTTTTCGCGAATTTTTTGATTTTCATTAATTTGCGCTTCTGCACGCTTAAAGAAATCCACTTCTTCCGTTTGTGCAATCATATCAGCGATTTCTCTAGCTTTTGCAATGATTTCTTCTTTTGTATATTTCGTAGTCATAAGACACCCACTTCTTGGCCAGATAGAACTTCGATTAATTCGCCTTCTAGCGACCATGTTTTTGTATTTGTTATTTTCACGAGAACCAATTTACCAATGATATCAGGCGTACCGACGAAATTCACTAGCTTGCTTGTTCTTGTATATCCAGCTAAAACTGCTGAGTTTTTCTTGCTTTCACCTTCAACTAACACTTCAACAATTTCCCCATCATAGGCATGCATAGCTTTGGCTGATAACTCGTTTACAAGATTGTTCAGTCGTTGTAATCGATGCTTCTTCACTGCCATTGGAACATTGTCTTCCATTTTTGCAGCTGGTGTACCTTCCCGTGGAGAATAAATATACGTATAGGCATGTTCGAATCCAACTTCTTTGTATAAAGACATGGTTTCTTCAAACTGCTCGTCCGTTTCGTTCGGAAAACCGACAATGATATCTGTCGTCAATGCCACTTCTGGAATGGCAGCTTTAATTTTTCGAACCAACTCCATATATTGTTCACGGTTATATTTACGGGCCATCAGTTTTAACATACTGGAAGACCCTGATTGTACAGGTAAATGAATATGTTCCACCAAATTTCCACGTTTCGAGAGAACTTCAATTAAGTGATCGTCAAAATCTCGTGGATGACTTGTGGTAAACCGAATACGAGGCATATCGATTTGGCGAAGATCATTCATAAGATCACCCAGGCGATACGTAAGATCGTCAAAATCTTTCCCATACGCATTCACATTTTGCCCAAGTAAAGTGACTTCCTTATACCCTTGCGCGGCTAATTGCCTGATTTCCTGAATGATGTCTTCAGGTCTACGGCTACGTTCTTTTCCACGTGTATATGGAACAATACAATACGTGCAGAACTTGTCGCATCCGTACATGATATTGACCCATGCTTTAATTTCGCCACGTCGGACTTTCGGCAAACTTTCGATGACGTCACCTTCTTTTGACCACACTTCAATGACCATTTCTTTTGACAGATAAGCTTCATTCAAAATGTGAGGCAAACGATGGATATTGTGCGTACCAAAAATCATGTCGACTTGATTATAAGTTTTTAAGATTTTATTGACAACTGATTCCTCTTGAGACATGCATCCACAGACACCGATTAATACATCCGGATTGTCACGTTTAATCTTTTTGTAATGTCCGAGTTCCCCGAACACTTTATTCTCTGCATTTTCACGAATGGCGCAAGTGTTCAGCAAAATAACGTTTGCTTCTTGTACATTCTGAGTTGGCGTGTAACCCAGTTGCAGAAAAATACCTGCCATTACTTCTGTATCGTGTTCATTCATTTGACACCCAAAAGTTCGAATGAAAAACTTACGCCCTTGTCCCATTCCTAAAAATTCAGGGTGAATTGTAAAGTCTTTATGGTAAGCAATTTCTTCTTTACCACGTTGCTTTGCATCTTTCAATGAGGGTGCTACATAGACAGATTGGAAATATTGACTGTAATCTTTCTCTGTTTTCTTTACTTCGTTTACTTGCGAATTATGTAAGCGTTGCTCTTCGTTCATCGTATAACTCCTTTCATCCTCTCCAGACGAAAACTTCATTCCTCTATTATACTGATACGCTTAGCGTTCCTACAAGATGCTGGCAACAATTGTCGGTGTTTAGACAAAAAAACTGCCGATTTTCACCGGCAGTTCATTTCTTACATAAATTCTTTTACAAGATTATCGAAATCTCTTTCGCTCATCATTAAATCTTCAGTCGATAAAGGTGTCTCCGCATAGCCACTCACCATTTCCTGATAAGAAGGCTGTTCGTTATTTTGATAGATGATGCCTGTTACAAGGCTTTCATGCTCCATTAACGTTGCCATCGCTTGTGGTCGATTGGAAGGATCGTATCCTTCCACTGTCGAAAGTTTAGTGATTCGTTCCTTAAACCAATCATACGTGTTGATTTTATTGTAAGTAACACACGGGCTGAAGACATTGATGAATGAAAACCCTTTATGGTTAATACCCGCTTCGATAATACTGGTTAACTCTTTTAAATCCGAAGAAAAACCTTGTGCTACAAATGTTGCCCCTGATGTCAAAGCCATTTCCAGTGGTGCAAGAGAAGGCTCAATCGCACCTCCAGGCGTAGATTTTGTTTTGAAACCAGCTGCTGAACGCGGAGATGTTTGACCTTTTGTCAGGCCATAAATTTGATTGTCCATCACGATATATGTGATATCGATATTTCGGCGGATTGCATGAATGGTATGACCCATTCCAATCGCAAAACCGTCACCGTCTCCACCAGAAGCAATGATGTTCAAATCGCGATTGGCCATTTTCAGACCTTGCGCAATCGGAAGAGCACGACCATGAATTCCATGGAATCCGTATGAATGAATATAACCAGAAATACGCCCCGAACAACCGATTCCAGAAATGACAGCTAAGTCTGTAGGTTCTATACCTACATTGGCAGCAGCACGTTGAATGGCAGCCTGTACGGAAAAGTCGCCACATCCTGGGCACCAGTTAGGTTTTACATTATTTCGAAAATCTTTAAATGTTACCATTCGTGAGCAACTCCTTTACTCGATTCGTTAATTCTCTTGGCAGGAAAGGTGTTCCATCGTATTTTAATACATTGACAATCTTGTCATGAGCACCGATATTCATTTTAAGAATGTTTGCCAATTGTCCGGTTGCATTATTTTCAACAACCAATACTTTTTTCGCCGACGCAATCAATGGTGAAACATGTGCAGTAGGGAATGGCTGAATTAAACGGATATGTGCATGGTTGGCACGAATCCCATGTGCATTCAAATTAGCCTGAACTTCTTCCAGTACGCCGCGAGTCGAATTGAAGCCCACTAATAGGACGTCTGCTTCTTCATGAGGCGCATACACATGAACAGGGTTTGGGAAATTAACATGCTGCATTTTTCGCATACGCTTGTCCATCTGAAGCTGACGATTTGAAGCTGATTCTGAAGGCTTACCAGTTTCATCATGTTCAACACCTGTAACATGGTGAATGCCATTTTTCATTCCAGGAATGACACGTGGAGACACACCATCTTCCGTCACTTCGTAGCGCTTGAAATACGATTTGTCCTCAACTTCTGTTAATTCTTCTTCCACTTGCAGTCGACCTCGTCGAAGTGCAACTTTGCTGTAATCGAATGGTTCAACTGTCTGTTTACCTAAAGATAACTGCAGATCGGATAAAATGATTACAGGCAGTTGCAATTCTTCAGCAATGTTGAATGCTTCAATTGTATCGAAGAATGCTTCTTTCCCTGTACTTGGAGCGATTACGACTTTTGGAATCTCTCCGTGTGTACCGTAAATCATTTGCATCAAATCCGATTGTTCTTGTTTCGTCGGTAATCCAGTAGATGGACCGCCACGCTGTGTATCTACAATTACCAATGGTTGTTCAGTCATACCCGATAAACCGATGGCTTCCATCATTAACGATAATCCAGGTCCAGCAGAAGCCGTAAATGACCGGACGCCGCCATAATTCGCTCCAATTGCCATGGTAGCAGCAGCAATTTCATCTTCCGTTTGAATGACCGTACCACCGAATTTAGGCAGTTTCTTAATTAAGTATTCCATTATTTCAGAAGCTGGCGTGATTGGATAGGCAGCCATAAATCTTACACCTGCTGCAAGTGCTCCTAAAGCAATCGCATCGTTTCCGATCATGAACAAACGGCGTTTCCCGTCTGCAGGTTCAAGTTCCCATTCACCGATACGATCACCGAGATGCTGCGCCATTACTTCATAACCTTGTTGGATAGCTTGCATATTTTTTTCGACTATCGCCTCACCTTTACGGCCGAAAATTTCATCGACTACGCTTTGGAAAACGGTCTTATCTAAATTCAGCAAAGCGGATGTCGCTCCGATTGCCACCATGTTTTTCATTAATGACGTACCCAGTTCAGATGCAATTTCTGTAAACGGTACACTGTACATCGTTGCAACACAATCTTCTGGGTGCACTGGATTAAATTTTGTATCAGCTAAAATGACACTTGAAGCAGTCAATTCTTTATAGTTTACATCGATTGTTTCCTGATCAAATGCAACTAAAATATCTAAATCATCCGGTATCGTGCGAACTTCTGTTGTACGTACACAGATTTTATTATTTGTATGCCCACCTTTTATACGTGAAGAAAAGTGTCGATAGCCGTACAAGAAATACCCTAAGCGATTCATCGCCATTGAGAAAATTTCCCCTGTACTCTCGATACCTTCCCCTTGTTGCCCACCGACTTTCCATGAAAGCTGATGTAACATTGCAAACAACTCCTTAACATATCAGGTAATATCCTCTATTTTCCTCCATAAGTTTATCATTTAATTGCTCCATTCACTATAAATTAACGGTAGTTTTTTTGAATTTCAGACCTTTGACTGAAAAGCTGCAAGATAATAACCTGTATAGCTGATAAACGAACATGAAAAAACCCAAACTCAGAAGAGTTTGGGTTTGATTTCTATTAGAATGACGAGCGCTTTCCACTATTCTTTATGTCCAGCTCCAAGCGCCAGCCCGCACCTTAGCTTGGTCGCACAGGATGTGGGTCATGAAGGCGTTGCGACACGATGTCGCGTTCTTAGCCTTCCTACCTCATTCAGTCGAAAGCAGGCTTTCGCTTCGTTCCTTCCAGCGCCGGTGTCGTGCTAAACGACGCTTTCTGCTTTTCTTATTGTGCTCTTGTTCGTTTTTCTACTAAAAGCTTAATAGCTGTCCGGTCTTCCCCAGAGATTACAATATCTGTAAATGCCGGAGAACAGATTAAATCGGTACCACTCGGCGCGACAAAGCCACGTGCAATTGCAACTGCTTTTACCGCTTGATTAAGTGCTCCAGCTCCAACTGCCTGCATTTCTGCATACCCTTTTTCACGGATAACTGCAACTAATGCACCTGCTACTGAGTTTGGATTAGATCTTGAAGATACTTTTAATGATTCCACTACGATTCCTCCTTGTCCTTGCTGACCGTTGGACGATTAAAATGTCCTTAAATCACTGTATGCAGGATAAGAGAAAGATAGAAGAAGTTATCCTTTAAAAGGATAATCTTCATTAATATAAATACGTGCAAAACCAATGGCTTTTCCAGTTTGGTTGTCCAACTCTACGAAGAAGGCACTGAGAACTGATCGACCTGACTTGGGTACTTCAAAACGAGCGGGCATATTTGTCTGGAAACGATACAATACGTCTTCTTTTTTCATTCCAAGTACTCCATCGTACGGCCCGGTCATCCCCACGTCGGTGATGTAGGCTGTACCGTTCGGATAAATGCGTGCATCTGCGGTCTGGACATGAGTATGTGTGCCGACAACGGTGGAAACTTCTCCATCCAAGTGCCAGCCCATGGCAATTTTTTCACTCGTTGCTTCTGCGTGAAAATCCACAAAAATCAATGGAGATATTTGTTTTGCTTCAGCAACAAGTTCCGTTGCTTTTTTGAATGGATCGTCGTGCGGAGGTAAGAATGTACGACCATGTAGATTGATAATCGATAATGTATGGCCATTTTTCGTAATGGTCGTCATCCCTTTACCTGGAGCTTCGTCCGAAAAATTTGCTGGACGAATTAAGTAATCGGTGTCGTCGATGAAATCAAAAATCTCTTTTTGATCCCATGTATGGTTCCCCATTGTCACAACGTCGACGCCCATAAAAAGTAAATCTTTAAAAATCTTTTGTGTGATGCCACGACCTGCAGCAGCATTTTCACCATTTGCGATGATTACGTCTGGTTGATATTTTCTTTTAAGTCTTGGTAAATAATCTTCTACGGCATCTCGTCCGATTGATCCGACGATGTCACCAATAAATAATACTTTCATTTTCATTCCTTCTTTCTTCCGTAAAGACAGACGTTAAATTTCTCTAACCAGAGTTTTGGTTCGAGTTAACGCTTATGACTAGATATAGCCTATCTTTAAAGCATGAGTATCCTAAAAAAACTTATACGCTCTTAAAAAGTAAAAAAAGGCTTCAAATTGAAGCCCTTTTTACTTATTTCGCGTATTCAACGGCACGAGTTTCTCGGATGACCGTTACTTTAATATGTCCTGGATAATCCAGTTCTTCTTCAATTCGTTTACGTATGTCACGTGCCAAACGATGAGCTGTTATATCATCAATTTGTTCTGGACGAACCATAATACGAATTTCACGACCTGCCTGAATGGCAAATGATTTCTCTACACCATCATATGATTCTGAAATCTCTTCCAGTTTCTCAAGACGACGAATGTAATTTTCTAACGTCTCACTACGTGCACCAGGACGTGCAGCTGACAGTGCATCGGCTGCCGCTACTAATACCGCAATGACAGATGTTGCTTCTGTATCCCCATGATGGGAAGCGATACTATTGATGACGACTGGATGTTCTTTATATTTCGTTGCAAGTTCCACACCAATTTCAACGTGACTACCTTCCACTTCGTGGTCGATAGCTTTCCCGATATCATGTAGTAGACCTGCACGGCGTGCAAGAGTTACATCTTCGCCAAGTTCAGCTGCCAACAATCCAGCTAAAAACGCCACTTCTTTCGAGTGCTTCAAGACGTTCTGACCATAACTCGTGCGGTAACGCATACGACCCATGATTTTAATTAAATCAGGATGTAAATTATGAATACCAACATCAAATGTCGTTTGTTCACCAATTTCACGAATTTGTTCATCGACTTCACGTCTCGATTTTTCAACCATTTCTTCAATGCGTGCCGGGTGAATACGTCCATCCTGCACTAATTTTTCAAGTGCGAGGCGAGCTGTTTCACGACGGATCGGATCAAAACCAGAAAGTATGACAGCTTCAGGTGTATCATCAATGATTAAATCGATTCCTGTCAATGTTTCGAGAGTTCGAATATTTCGTCCTTCTCGTCCAATGATGCGGCCTTTCATTTCATCGTTTGGTAAGTTCACGACTGATACAGTTGTTTCTGCTACATGGTCTGCTGCAAAACGTTGAAGAGCTAATGACAAGATTTCACGAGCTTTCTTATCCGACTCTTCTTTTGCACGCGTTTCAGACTCTTTCGTCATTACTGCGATGTCAGTCGCTAATTCATTTTCTACTTGCTGTAGAATGATGCCTTTCGCTTCTTCACGTGTTAGTGCAGAAATGCGTTCAAGTTCTGTTTGTTGTTTGGCAACTAGTTCTGCCACTCTGCTTTCCATCTGTTCGATATGCTGTTGTCTCTCAGTCAGAGCGTCATCTTTACGCTCTAGACCCGCTTCTCTTTTGTTAAGAGCATCATCCTTACGGTCAAGGTTTTCTTCTCTTTGCAAGTACCGATTTTCCTGTTTTTGCAGTTCAGCTCGGCGTTCACGGATGTCAGATTCTGCTTCAGATCTCAATTTGTGAGTTTCATCTTTTGCTTCTAGTAATGCTTCTTTTTTAAGAGCTTCCGCTTCTCGCTTCGCTTCGTCTACGATAAGGACCGCAGACTGCTTCGCACCAGTCACTTTTGAATCGTTCACATTTTTAATTAAAAAATAGCTAACAACGGCACCGACGAAAAGACCAAGCAAAGCGGAGATGAGTACTGTTTCAATCATTTGAACACCTCCTCTTGCTATTTCGTTTTCATGTTCAGTCGGCTCATATATGGAAAAATCCACAATACTGCCAAATGGTTTCATTTAAGAGATTATACAAGTTTAATTGTATAGATGTAAAAATACTCTGTCAAGGATTCACGAGCGTCCTTAAAGGAAATAGCCTGCCGAAATTTACGGCAGGCTACTACTTAAATCTTATTTTTCGTCTAGTAATAACTCAAACTCTTCATCTTCTTCTTCATCGTGAGCCGCAATCGTATAGGCTGTCGCCATCATGCCGTATGCTGCACGGATTTTCTGAGCAATCTCATTACGTGTAGATGGGTTGTCTTTAAGGAATTGTTTTGCATTTTCACGACCTTGACCTAAGCGATCATCATTGTAGGCATACCAAGAACCACTTTTGTTCACAATATCCATTTCAACGCCTAAATCAACGATTTCACCTTCACGGGAAATTCCTTGTCCATACATGACATCAACTTCAGCTGTACGGAATGGAGGTGCTACTTTGTTTTTAACAACTTTAATTTTTGTTTTGTTCCCCATGAAATCGTTACCTGATTTAATAGCTTCTGCACGACGTACTTCCAAACGCACGGAACTATAGAACTTAAGTGCACGACCACCAGGTGTAACTTCAGGGTTACCGAACATAACGCCGACTTTTTCACGAATTTGGTTAATGAAGATTGCAGTCGTTTTAGACTTGCTGATTGCGCCAGACAATTTACGCAAAGCCTGAGACATCAATCGTGCTTGAAGACCAACGTGAGAATCACCCATATCGCCTTCAATCTCGGCCTTAGGTACAAGTGCAGCAACTGAGTCAATAACAACAATATCAACTGCACCGCTTCGTACAAGTGCTTCACAAATTTCTAAAGCTTGTTCACCTGTATCTGGTTGTGATAATAATAATTCATCTATATTTACACCTAAATTTTGAGCATAAATGGGATCAAGCGCATGTTCTGCATCAATAAATGCTGCTTGTCCACCAGCTGCTTGTGCTTCTGCAATAGCATGAAGAGCAACCGTTGTTTTACCTGAACTTTCAGGGCCATATATTTCAATGATACGACCTCGTGGATAGCCACCTACACCAAGTGCCACGTCAAGTGCAAGAGAACCACTGGAAGTAGTCAAGACTTCACGATCCGTTTTTTCGCCAAGTTTCATAATAGAACCTTTGCCGAATTGTTTCTCAATTTGTTTTAACGCCATGTCTAACGCTGCTTTACGATCGCTCAAGAATGGTTCCTCCTTTAATTTAAACGCTAATTTAACCTCTGTCTCTACTATACTTGGTTTATGAGAAATATACAAGAAAAAAGCGAACGTTTATTCGGTTTATTTTTCAAACTCTTGTTTATGACACAATCACCCGTTATCATATGTGGTTTCAATTCCATCAATAATACTATAAAAAAGAAGCATCTTTATAATAAAGAATGCTCCTTTGAAAATCTATTATGATGCTTAATTGTTTGATAGCAATTGAATCAGATAATGGAATGTACGTTTCACTGCTCTCAAGCGGTTGGTATTTCGCATATCACTCAAATGTAATTCATGCGTCACCACATCATCGTTCGGCATTATGATTGCAATCCAGACAGTACCCGCCGGCTGGTTATCATGCGGTTCTGGTCCTGCTGCACCAGTCAAAGCCACTCCGATATCGGTCTTGAACATCGCTTTCACTCTGCTAGCCATTGCAGTGGCACATTCCGCACTCACAACTCCGTATTGATCAATAATATCCTTGGAGACACCAAGTTGATTAATTTTAGACTCTGCTGTGTAAGTAACAACCCCACCAACTAATGTCTGACTAACCCCAGGGATGGCTGCAAGCTCGGATTGAAATAGTCCAGCCGTCAAACTCTCAGCTGCCGCAATCGTCAATCCTTTGTCTATTAATAGACTACTTGTACTGGAAGCAAGTGAATCATCATTGTAGCCATATAAATAGTTTCCTACACGAGAAAGTAATTCCTTTTCAGTTTGTTGGATGAGACCCCAAGCTTCTTCTTCAGAAGAAGTTTTGGCAGTAATCCGTAAAGTGACTTCACCATCGGATGCCAAGGGAGCAATCGTCGGATTTGACTGAGCTTCTAATAAGTCCATAATTTGTGTCTCAAGTTCTGCTTCACCAATTCCATAAAAGCGAAGGACATGAGAGATAATTACTTCACCTTGATTTAACCATCTTGCCAATACGGGTTTAGCTTCCAGTTGAAACATAGGTTCCATCTCTTTTGGAGGTCCCGGAAGAAGAATATACACATGCTTACCATTAGAATAAAACATCCCGGGAGCCATGCCATGATGGTTGGCCAGGACTTGGCAACCATCCAATACAAGAGCCTGCTTCTTGTTATTTTCAGTCATCGGACGGTTAATACGTTGAAAAAATGCTTCTATAGAAGTCAATGCAGTCTCGTCCATAACAAGTTCCGTTCCAATATGTCTGGCAATCGTTTCTTTCGTCAAGTCATCTTTGGTCGGACCAAGGCCCCCGGAAAAGACAATCAAATCCGCCCGAGATTCCGCAAGTTCAATTGCTTGTCGTAAGCGTTCAGAATTATCACCAACTACCGTATGATAATAAACATTGACACCAAGTTCCGCTAATTGGCTTGAAATGTAACGCGCATTTGTATTTGTAATCTGTCCGAGCAATAATTCTGATCCAACTGCAATAATTTCAGCATTCATGTTCATTCACGCCCCTATTTTGAATCAAGCAACACACGACGGTTTGCATAGAAATAATCCCAACCTGACCAAACCGTAAAGAACAATGATACGTACAACATAATGGAAGCGAATGGAATGGAGAACATTTCAAAAATAATATTATGAAGGAGTAATGCCGAAATTGCGACAATTTGTGTCCACATCTTGATTTTCCCCAATTGCTTCGCAGCCACAACTTCTCCTTCGTCAGCTAGTATTAAACGTAGTCCAGTTACAGCAAATTCACGACTGATGATTAAAATAACAATCCAAGCCGGTGCAAATTCAAGGTCTACTAGGATAATCAATGCTGCAGAGACTAACAATTTATCAGCAAGTGGATCCAGGAACTTGCCCATATTTGTTACTAAGTTGTGTTTACGTGCATAATATCCATCAATAAAGTCAGTTACAGATGCAAAAATAAAAATAATTGCTCCGATTAAATGTTCTATTGGTAATGTTGCACCTAAGAAAGTAACATCTCCCCAGCCAAAATCAACTAACATGAAAACAACAAATATAGGGATCATGATGATTCTTGAAACTGTAATTTGATTAGGTATATTCATTTCTGTCTCCTCTCGATTCAAAGAAAATAGCCATCTTGTTAGAGATGACTATTGCTGTTTTGAAAATTGAATCATCATATTTTGAGTAACTTTATCTGCTGGCGCAATTCCATACTCCACTTTTTCATCATTAACAAATACATCAATTTGCGAAGCAGCACCTACTCGTATACGTGCTGATGCAAGATCACTTAAATCTAGGTTAACCGTTTCACCCACAGATAATTCACGACCAAGCATTTCTACTCCGGATGGATTTTTAACCCCAACCCAAGCTCTGCCACGTGCCACAATTTTAACTAAAAATGTATCTGTTCCCGAAAGCGTATAATTCGTTGTTTCTCCATTAATTGCACCCATCTCAATCTTTTGAGTTGGTTCAGGCTCGACCACTGTTTCTTCAGGCTCTTCTTCTACCTGTGTTTCTTCTTCTTCTTCTGCAGGATCTTCTTCGCTCACATCTGTTGCAACGTTATCATTAGGTTCTTCGTATGATACCTCGTCCTCAACAGCCGATTCTGCAGGGTCATTGTTATTCGCTAAATTTTGATAGAAAAACCAAAAAATCACGATTCCGATGATGATGAACAGTGCTACTAGAATCATCGGGAAAATTTCACTTATATTGTTTGTCGATCTACCAATCGGTCTGCGTCGTGTAGGTACAGACGTCATTGTTTGACGCACTTCCTCGTTCATCGAAGAAGGTACTTCTTGCTTATATGACTCTAGTAATTCATCTGAATTCAATCCGACTGCATCAGCATATTGCTTAATAAATGCGCGAACATAAAACGGACCGGGCATCATGCTGTAGTTGCCTTCTTCGATACCGGCCAGATAACGTTTTTGAATTTTCGTCATTTCCTGCAAGTCGTCTAAACTATATCCTTTTGCCGTTCTCGCCTCTTTAAGACGAGTTCCTAATTCAGTCAACTAAAACACCTGCCTGTTAAAAATTAAACCCTCCGAAGCCTTCCAAGTTTCCTCGTTCAGACATCATCTGGTTTTTTTCCATCATTTCATATGTTATTTCTTCATCTGGTTCGTGTCGCAATTCAATAATGTAATCAAAGTCTTCAATCGTATAATCCGATTGCTGAATGAACATATCAGGATGTTCTACTACTTTAATCGACGGAAGTCGCATCATCTCACGCACCAATTGTAAATGTCGTTCATCTGTAGACTGTCTCGTCACAATTCCATCGAGGATAAAAATATTGTTATCACTGAATTCGTCTCCTGCCAATTGGCTGCGAACGGTCTGCTTAATCATGGTCGAAGATAAAAACACCCACTTTTTGTTCGCACTGACGCTAGCAGCAACAACTGATTCGGTTTTTCCTACTCGAGGCATTCCACGAATCCCAATTAATTTATGTCCTTCTTGCTTAAACAATTCTGCCATGAAATCGACGAGAAGACCTAATTCATCCCGCACGAATCGGAATGTTTTGCGATCATCCGCATCTCTTTGTATGTAACGCCCGTGTCTGACTGCTAAAATGTCTCGCAATTTTGGTTCGCGGAACTTTGTAACCTGAATCGTTTCCATCGTTGAGACAATTAATTCAAAACGTTCAAGCTGCTCATCATTTTCTGCACGAAGTAACATTCCTCGTCTACCCTGATCCACACCGTTAATAGTGACAATGTTAACACGCAACATACCGAGTAAAGAAGCAATGTCCCCAAGCAATCCTGGACGGTTTATTTGTATTTCATATTCAAAATACCATTCGCGCATAATGTAACGACCTTTCCGCCTATCTTATTGAAGGAGCAAGTCTTTTTTTACAAAAAAACTCTAAATGCGACACCTTAACCAATCATTCTCATTAGATGACGCTTTCAAACTACTCTAGGTTCTATCATAGCTGATTTATGTACGTAAGAAAAGGAAAAAAGAAAAGAAGGAACAATGTCCTTCTTTTCTTTTACTGCACAGTTTTTTGTTGAACTAATTTGACGACCATGTTTGCCAAAGCATGTTGTTCATCTTCTGAAGCAACTGACCATAAATCCGACAAAACACGTTCTTGTTCATTCTTCGGATCCACATTTTTGGCTAAGTAATCGCCGATTTCATAAGCTGTTGATTGAATGGCTTTTTTAGACATTCCAGTAGCTTCGGCATTCATTACATTTGCACCAAGAAAGTGTGTCCATTTCTGCCAATTTTCAAGTAAGGCCATGTCCATTCCTCCTTTTCACAAACAGTATGTGCAAATAGAGAAATTATATGTACCAACCGCCATTCACACTGAGAACTTGTCCTGTAATATAGTCGGCATTTCCACTCGATAAAAATGACACCAGGTTTGCAACGTCTTGAGGTTTCCCAATCGTCTGAAGTGGAATTTCCTCTTCTAAAGCCTTTCTTTCATTAAAATCGAAAGAATCATTCATTTTGGTGTCTATGATACCAGGAGCGATTGCATTAACTCTAATCCCAGATGGTCCTGACTCCTTGGCATATGCTTTTACGAAAGCATGTTGAGCACCTTTGACAGCCGAATAAACTGTTTCTCCAGCTGCGCCTGTTTCACCCCATATGGACCCTATAAAAATGATATAGGAACGCTCGTGACGTCTTAACTTAGAAGCAAGCTGACCGATGATTGACATCGGTGCTTGCACATGTGTTCGCCAAACCATTTCCATTTCATTGGGTGAGGTATCTTCCAGTAATTTATACAAAGATTGACCAGATGCAAAAATAATCGTTTGAACTTCAAATAGCTGCGCAGCTATTTGATGAAAATCATTGTTGTCAGCAAGATTAGCTTGAACGACATGAAATTCTTGGTTTGGATAAAGTTTTTGCAAATGGGCAGTTAAACGATTAACAGTCTGTTTGTTTTCATTGTAATGCAAATACAAACTCCAGCCCTGTTTCGACATATCGTGTGCTATAGCTTCCCCTATTTCACCTGATGCCCCAAAAATGCAGGCAAATTTACTCATGATACTGTTTGTTCTTTCTTAGGAAGAACAGAAAATACCGTTTGCTGTTCCTCACCTTCGATGGATTTGAAAGCTTTTTGCAAATCTTCGACGGTCATTTTCTCAAGGACAGGAACTGCATCGAATAAATCCATTTCATTAAAGGCATAACGAGTAAATTGGTTTGCTATAAATTCCACCGAATTTAAGGCGCGAAGGAAATAGCCAATTTTTTTCTTGCGAACTCGATCTAAATCACTTTGACCAAAAGGCCATTTTTCCTCGACCTTTTTCAGTTCTTTTTTAATGGAATCAATTAACTCTTTTGGCATTGAAGTATCGGATCCAATTAAAGCAAATCCATAACCTTTTTCTAACGTGAAATCAAAAGCATACGATTCATCAATCCAGCCTTTTTCATAAGCTTCCACATAGAAGTCCGAGGATCGGCCAAAGATTAATTCCAATGCTAATTGAATTGCCAGTTCATGTTTCATCATCTCTTCACCTTGAAGTGATGTTTCTTTTGCTTTCAATCCTACATAAACTTTTGGTTTTTGAACGTCCATAAACAATTTGTTTTCATGTTTTGCCACTTCCAACGGTTCTTCCGGGAATTCACGTTGAATAGGTTGTGGTTCGGCAAATTCTTTTTTAGATTGATTCTCTCGGATATACTTCATCATATCTTCTGGGTTCACTGCGCCAACAACAAACAATAACATGTTTGAAGGATGGTAGAATGTCTCATAACAAGTATACAAATGCTCAGCCGTGATTTTATCAATCGATTCAATTGTTCCTGCAATATCGATTTTTACGGGATGGTCTTTATACATATTTTCGATAGCTCCGAAATACAAACGCCAATCCGGTTGATCATCATACATGGTGATTTCCTGTCCGATAATCCCTTTTTCTTTTTCTACCGTTGCCTGTGTGAAGTATGGCTCCTGAACGAAATTCAAAAGTGTTTCTGTGTTCTCATACAGGTGATCGGTTGAGGAGAATAAATAGGCAGTACGAGTAAAAGAAGTGAATGCATTCGCAGACGCACCATATCCACTAAACTTTTGGAAAACGTCGCCATCTTCTTTCTCAAACATTTTATGTTCTAGGAAATGTGCAATTCCGTCTGGTACTGTGACCGATTCAGAATCACCCAATGGCACAAACGTACGATCAATTGCCCCATATTTAGTCGTAAAAGTAACAAATGTTTTGGAAAAGCCTTTTTTAGGCAAGATGTACACTTCTAATCCATTATCCATCTTTTCATGGAACATCTTTTCATCCAATTGTTTAAAGTGAAGCTCCTTCATGAGAAAGCTCCTCCTTTCCGGACAAGAAATAAACAAGTTCTTTATTTATTGATTTCGCCATTTCCTGAATGTCATCTTTTGTGACTGATGTCCACTTCTCGACCCATGAGTCAACTGAGAATTTCTCATCAAGGTCTTTGTATTGGTCGTAAATTTCAATTTGTCCTCTAGCAGAATCAAGTGCTTCTTTTAATTGATTCTTCAGCATGGCAACGGTTTGGTCGATTTCATTTTTTGAAATCTCCCCATTTTTCATTGCTTCCAACTGTTCGTCAATCAATCGTACTGCTTTTTCTTGTTTACTCGCATCAATTCCTGCCAAAACAAATAATAAGCCATAGGCTGAAGAGAACGAACTTGATACATAATAAGCCATGCTTTCTTTTTCACGTACATTCAGGAACAATTTCGCATGTGGATAGCCACCAAAAATGCCGTTCGTAATTTGCATTTTAGGGAAGTCAGGATGTGTAAAGGTAATCGGCGTATTATAACCAATATGCAATTTCCCTTGTTTCATTTCTTGTTGCTCGCTGACGTTATTTTTCTGTGAGGTCGGATGTTCGATATTCTCATGAATATTCTTTTGTTTTTTGGCACGTGCCTTGAAAGGAAATGCTTCTTTCAACTTGGCTGTCATTTCTTCTACATCCACGTCACCTACAACATAAATATCCAATTCATCTTCTTCAAGCATTTTTTTGTAGGCATTAAATAATGATTCCTTGGTAATCGCCGAAACATCTTTTATCGTCCCATTCGCGCCAATGGAAGCCGGGTGGTCCGGACGCATTAATTCAACTAATCTTTGCTGGGCAAATCGGGTTTTATCATCGTATATCGATTCAATACGCTGAATGACAGAATCTTTTTCGCGTTTTACAATGGATTCTTTAAATGTCCCCTGCTCCAAATTTGGACGGAAAAGAATCGTTTGCATCAGATTAATAACCTGGTCCAAAACCCCGCCAGTAGTTAAATATTGATCATTTACTGATTCAGCAAGCAAAGTGATTGAATGATCACTGCCTTTTTTGCTTGAATCCAAGTACATGATCGTCCCGTAAAGTTCATCCAAATGACTTCGGAATGCCGGGTTGGAAGGAAAAAGTTCATTGCTGTGCAACAATACATTGGCAAGTACAGAACGCTCTGAAGCAGCTTGATTACTTAATTTTTGTTTAAATTTGAATGAAAAGTTTACAGTTTTAAATTGATCCGTTGGCCGAATATGTAGATGGATGCCTTGTTGTAACTCGATTGTTTGAAACATCGAAATCCCTCCTATTTCATTAATATGCCATACCATATCTTTCACTATACATGGTGCTGGTAAATGATTGCAAATAGGGTGTATAAAATAACAGTTTAAAATGCAACTTCGGATAGATATGGTGCATTAACAACTAATACGAATGTCTTTTTCTCATATCATGTCTTTCATTCAAAGGCTGGGATTTTCTAAATTTTAGCTATTAAAAAAGGACCAGGCATAATGCCTGATCCTTCCATAATCAACCTTATCGTTTCCCTTTAATATAAGGTGTACCCAATGCTTTTGGTGCATTTGCTTTACCAATAAATCCTGCTAAAGCTAGGATTGTTAATACATAAGGTAAAATTAGCAAGAATACACTTGGGATTTCACTGATTACTGGCAATGAGCCACCGACAATACTCAACGCTTGAGCAAATCCGAAGAACAGAGCTGCTCCCATCGCGCCAAGTGGATGCCATTTACCAAAAATCATCGCAGCCAAAGCCATAAATCCTTGACCATTAATTGTAGAGTGACTGAAGTCTAATGAAATTGATTGTGAATAAATTGCTCCACCGATACCTGCTAAACCACCAGAGATCATGACAGCGATATAACGCATACGTGTTACATTGATCCCCATTGTATCAGCCGCCATTGGATGTTCACCAACAGCACGAAGACGCAGACCGAATGGAGTGTAATATAAAACAATCCATGCAAGAACAGCTATACCGATTGCTAATGTTGAAGTCCAATAGAAATTCTGGAAAAACAAAGGACCGAAAAATGGGATTTTTTCTAATATAGGAAAGTCTGTGCGTAAGAAACGTTCTTGAACGAAGTCAGTTTGACCTTTTCCGTAAATCATTTTTACAAGGAACAAACATAACGCCACAGCCAATAAGTTAATCGCTACACCCGATACAACCTGGTCCGCACGAAATGATACAGAAGCCACGGCATGAAGTAGTGAAAATAATGCAGCGACAACCATAGCCGCAAGCAGTGCCATCCACTCAGTACCAGCTCCGAATACATTGACAAAAGTTAAGTTGAATAATATACCGATGAAAGCACCCATAACCATGAGACCTTCCAAACCGATGTTAACTACACCCGAACGCTCAGAGAATACCCCTCCGATCGCCGTTAATATTAGAGGCGCTGCATAAGCAATTGCGGCAGGAACTAGAAAATATAATACTTCCAAGAAACTCATGTTACTTCGCCTCCTTTTTCTTGCTGAAGCGTTCAACAAATAATCGAATGACGTAGCCTGATGCTACGAAGAAAATGATAATTGCAATGACAATAGATACGATTTCTGTAGGAATGCCAGCTTCGTTTGGCATATTCAATGCACCATATTTTAAAGATCCAAATAATGCTGCCCCGAAGATAACCCCAAGTGGCGTATTAGCACCAAGTAGTGCGACCGCAATCCCATCAAAACCGATCCCAGTAAAGCCACCTTTTACAGAAGCGTACTCAAACGTACCAAGTGCTTCCATCGCTCCGCCTAAACCTGCAAAAGCACCAGAAATGACCATTGCTAGAATGATATTTTTATTGACGTTCATACCCGAATATTCTGAAGCATTGTGGTTTAAACCTACTGCTTTCAATTCAAATCCGCGCGTTGTTTTCTCTAAAATCAACCACATCACAAAAACCATTGCAAGTGCAATAAGAATACCGTAATGAAGACGAGAGAAATCCGTCATGTTCTCAAGGAATTCCGAACGAAGTGATGCAGAAGGATTAATTGGTCCCGTATTATCTCCACCATCAGAAAACGTTTTGATTAAAGCATTTGTAGTATGAAGAGCGATATAGTTCATCATAATTGTGACAATTACTTCATGCACTTTAAAGCGAGCTTTCAGGAGACCAGGAATGAAGCCCCATAGCGCTCCTGCACCAGCTGCAGCAATTAATGCAAGTGGCAAATGGATGTACTTCGGAAAGTCAAAGGCAACACCAACATATGCTGCTGCGAACCAGCCAACAATTAACTGTCCCTCAACACCAATATTGAATAGGCCTGTACGGAATGCAAATGCAACCGCTAAACCAGCTAAAATGTATGGAGTAATTTGTCTGATGGTTTCGCCAATTGTATAAACATCACCAAAAATACCGTTCCATAATGCAGCATAACCAGCCACTGGATCATATCCACTGACTAACATAACAATTGCCCCAACAATTAATCCCAAAATTACGGAAATAACAGGGACAAGAATATTTACTAAACGATTAGACATGAGAGCTGCCCTCCCCTTCCGCTTGATTTGTCATAGCGCCTTTTTTGGTTTGACCCGCCATTAACAATCCAAGTTCTTGTTCGTTGGTTTGAAGAGGATCCAAAGTATCCACGATCTGACCATCATAGATTACTGCGATACGGTCAGAAACGTTCATGACTTCATCTAATTCAAATGAAATTAACAAGACCGCTTTTCCTTTGTCGCGTTGTTCAATTAAACGTTGGTGAATAAATTCAATCGCACCTACATCCAATCCACGAGTAGGCAGAGCTGCAATCAGTAAATCTGGATCCCGATCAATTTCACGACCAATAATTGCTTTTTGTTGATTACCGCCTGATAAAGCACGTGCTGGTTCATGATCACCTTGAGTACGTACATCGTATTTTTGAATGATTTCGTTTGCTTTTTTCGAAATGGTTGAATAATTCATAAAACCATTTTTTGAAATAGGGCCTGTATAGTATGTTTGCAACGCAATGTTATGTCCAATAGGGAAATCAAGTACAAGACCATGCTTATGACGATCTTGAGGAATGTGACCTACGCCTGATTCTGTAATCTTGCGTGGGCGTTTGCCCGTAATATCTTGACCATTTATAAAGACTTGACCACTTTTTACTTTTCGCAAACCTGTGATGGCCTCAATCAGTTCTGACTGCCCATTTCCGTCAATACCGGCAATTCCGACAATTTCACCTCTACGGACATTTAAGTTAAGACCTCTTACTTTTTCTATTCCACGGTAATCAGTGACTACTAAATCTTTCACGTCAAGAACATCTGTCGTTGGGTTAGCAGCTCCTTTGACAGTTTTGAATTCCACTTGACGTCCGACCATTAATGAAGCCAGTTCATTTGGATTTGTCTCCGCAGTTACAACTGTACCGATTCCTTGTCCTTTACGAATTACCGTCACACGGTCGGAAACATCCATAATTTCTTTTAATTTGTGAGTAATTAAGATGATGGATTTTCCTTCTTCAATTAAACGACGCATAATTTGAATTAATTCAGTAATCTCTTGAGGCGTTAAGGAAGCAGTTGGCTCATCAAAAATTAAAATTTCAGCACCACGATATAATGTTTTCAAAATTTCTACACGTTGTTGCATTCCTACTGAAATATCTTCTATTTTTGCATAAGGGTCTACGTCTAATCCATAAAGTTCAGATAGTTCTTGTACTTTTTTTGCAGCTGTTTTCACCGAAATCATTCCGACTGAAGTTGGCTCACTACCTAAAATAATATTTTCTGTAACAGAAAAATCTTCAACTAACATGAAATGTTGGTGAACCATCCCGATTCCAAGATTATTCGCAACATTTGGATCCGTAATCTTGACTTCCTGACCACGAACACGGATTTCTCCACCCTCTGGCTGGTAAAGACCAAAGAGTACGTTCATCAACGTCGATTTCCCTGCACCGTTCTCACCGAGAAGGGCATGAATTTCGCCTTGTTTAAGTTGAAGGGTAATGTTGTCGTTAGCAACGAAATTTCCGAACTCTTTACGGATATTCAGCATTTCAATAACATGTTCCAATCTATTCACTCCCTTAGGCACTTTTTAAATGTAAATTAACACAGGAAAGGCTTTATCTATAAAACCTTTCATCTATTAACTTATTAAGGGCAATAAAAACATCATAAAGACCGGATTTCCGGTCTTTATGATGACTTATTAAAGTGTTTAATTACTCAACAGTTTCAGGAACTGTTACTTCGCCATCAGCGATTTTCTTAGCATATTCATCGATTTGAGCCATAACATCGTCCGGAATCGCTCCACGAGAATCCGCTAAGCCAACACCTTCTTCAGCTAAACCGTATACAGTAGTTTCGCCACCTGGGAATTTGTCTTCTGCAGCCAATTTAGAGATGTTTTGTACAGCAACGTCAACGCGTTTTAACATAGAAGTTAAAGTAACGTTCGTATCGCCAACAGCACCTTCTTCATATTGGTCAGAGTCAACACCAATTACCCAAACGTAAGCATCTGGATCTTTAGTTTTCAATTCTTTAGCTTCTGCAAATACACCATTACCAGTACCACCAGCAGCGTGGAAAATAATATCTACGCCTGAAGAGTACATACGGTTAGCTGTTGTTTTACCAAGTTCAGCTTTGTCAAATGCACCAGTGTACTGAACATCAACTTTGATACTTGGATCTACAGCTTTAACGCCTTCAAGGAATCCAGCTTCAAAACGCTCGATTACAGGGATATCCATACCGCCAACGAAACCGATTTTTTTCGATTTAGTCATTAATGCAGCAGCAACACCTGCAAGGTAAGAACCTTCTTGCTCTTTAAACAGTACTGAAGCAACATTTGGTTGTTCTACAACTGCGTCAATAATAGCAAGATGATTATCAGGTTTTTGAGATGCGATTTCATCTACAGCAGCTTGCATTAAGAATCCAATTCCGAATACTAAATCAAAGTCACGGCGAATTAAGTTATTTAAGTTAGTGTTGTAGTCAGCGTCAGATGCTGATTGTAAGTAATCAAAGCCACCCTCGCCTTTTGTAAGACCATTTTCTTTACCAAATGCTTGTAGACCTTCCCAAGCAGATTGGTTGAAAGATTTGTCGTCTACTCCACCAACGTCAGTTACCATTGCTACTGAGAAATCAATTGCTTCTTTTTCTCCAGCAGAACCGTTACCATTTTTCTCTTCTTTGTCTGTACCACAAGCTCCTAGAATTGTACTAGCAGCTAAAACCATCGATAAAGCTAGACCAAATTTACGCTTTGTCAACTTGAGACCCCCCAAAATGTTTTTTCATATTAGCAGGAAGTTTGGTGTTTTACACCCGTTTACGCACTACATGGAAACTGAATTTGTCAGCTCTAAAATAGTTTTTTGAATATAACACTACTTGATCGTCTTCATTATAATGTAGCTGTTTCAGAACTAGTAACGCCGTTTCAGGTTCACACTCTAAAATCGGTGATGCCACTTCGTGGTAACCAGTTGGATCGATAAAAGCAACTGCATAAGAAACGCGGATTTGACCGGATTCTTCAATTGCAGTAAATATCGAACCTTCTTGCCTGCTCAAAAAATCTGAGGGCAAATATTTTGTAGGAACTTTGTCCACACAATATACAACCGGTTCACCATTCGCTGTTCTTACACGTTCGATCATAATGATAGACTCGTCCTCTTCGCAATGAAAGCGTTTTATATCTTCCTCAGACGGATGCGATTCCGAAGAACTTAAATAAATAGTTCCCGGTTCCATACCCGCCTTACGAATCATGGAAGATACACTTGCTAAATGTTCAATCCCCGAAGTGAATACAGGTTTTGGGTTCACAAATGTACCAACACCATGTCGTCTGACGATGACATTTTCTTCTTCCAACAGTCTAAGTGCTTCACGAAGTGTAGCACGACTGACTCCAAGTGATTTGGCGAGTTCAAATTCTGAAGGAAGTTTTTCCTTCTCCTGAAACACGCCTTTTGCAATATCGTCTTTGAGACGATCGATCACTTGAAGATACAAATGACGATGATCTGTTTTTATTGTCATACATATCACCACCAACAGCAGAGATCAGACATCTGATGTAAAACTTTCCTACTAATCAGACATACTATACCACTTTTATTTGTTTAAATAAATAGATTTTTGGGTAATAACTAAAAGTTTCGTAAAATTTTTAATTTATTTGTAATGCTTTTGTCATATTAAAGCTTAAAGATTATCTTCATGCTTTGCTTGAAGTACCTGACGTGGCTTACTTCCTTCATATGCTCCAACTACACCGCGCATTTCCATTTGATCAATAATTCGTGCAGCTCTGGAATAGCCGATGCGGAATCTTCTTTGCAATAAAGAAACTGAAGCAGTTTGCATATCGGTCACCAGTTGTACGGCTTCATCATACAAATCGTCCGTTTGTTCATCAACCGACACTTCTTCAATTTCCGTTGGAATCATTTCTTCCTGATATTGTGCTTTTTGCTGAGCAATTGCGAAATCAACTACTTTTTCTACTTCCTGGTCCGATAAAAATGCGCCTTGCACACGAACAGGTTTCGATGCGCCAGCTGCTAAAAATAGCATGTCACCTCGGCCTAGTAGTTTCTCAGCGCCACCCATATCTAAAATGGTACGTGAATCGATGGAAGAAGATACAGCGAACGCAATACGGGAAGGGATATTCGCTTTAATAACCCCTGTAATAACATCGACACTTGGACGTTGAGTAGCAATAATTAAATGAATTCCGGCAGCACGAGCCATTTGGGCAAGTCGTGTAATTGAATCTTCGACGTCATTGGAAGCTACCATCATTAAATCAGCCAATTCGTCTACTATGACGACAATATAAGGCAATTGTGGATGCTTCTCTTCATTCTCTTCATTCCACTTACGAATATGATCGTTATAGCCTTCAATATTTCGAGTTCCTGTATGAGAAAACAGATCATAACGACGTTCCATTTCCGACACGACTTTTTTAAGTGCCTGAGATGCTTTTCGTGGATCTGTTACAACAGGTGCTAACAAATGAGGGATTCCATTATAAACATTTAATTCCACCATTTTTGGGTCAATCATCATCATTTTCACTTCATGTGGTTTCGCACGCATAATGATACTGACAATAATTCCGTTAATACAGACACTTTTCCCGCTTCCCGTCGAACCGGCAACGAGTAAATGGGGCATCTTGTTTAACTCCGCAAGAACTGCTTGACCGGTAATATCACGACCTAGACCGATCATCAATTTCGCATCCGGTTTATTGTTTTCTTTGGCTTCCAGCACTTCTCGTAAACTTACAATGGCTACTTCCTGATTTGGAACTTCAATACCTATTGCCGATTTGCCAGGGATTGGGGCTTCAATTCGAATATCTCGAGCTGCGAGCGCCAATGCCAAGTCATCACTGAGACTGACAATTTTACTTACTTTCACTCCCGTATCAGGCAATACTTCATATTTGGTGACTGCAGGGCCAAGGTGCACTTGTGTCACACGTGCTTTAACTCCAAAGCTACTAAACGTTTGCTCGAGTTTTTTTGCATTGGCTTGAATGATTGAATATTCACCACTTTGGTCACTATGAGGTGGAGAATTCAATAAAGAAGCTGCAGGCAGTTGATAATCTTTGTTTTCCATTACCGCTTCAGAAACTGCATCAAAAACCTTTTCATTCAATTCTTCGTTTTGTTCAATTTCCGGCACCGGAGCTATTTCAACGACTTTCTCTGCCCGTTCCGTAAAAGCTGAAATAATTGGAGATGTATGAACGGTTTCCACTTCAGGTTCACGGAGAGTGGTTGCAACTTCCAGGTCTTGAGCGGCTGGAGGCAAACTTTCAACATTTTTACGCTTGTCACTTCGTCGTTGCACTCTCGGGGTGGTAGCTTTTGTCTTTTTCTTTTGTTCTCTCGAGACCAGCCATCTGTCTCTCCATAGAGGTGCTTGGGTAGCTAAAAAAGGAACAAGTGCTTTTCCAGATAACAGAATAAACCCAATCATGACTAACAGCCATGCCGCAATGGTCGCTCCGCCTGAATCAAATAAAACATGGAATGTGGCGAAAAGAAATGCGCCCATCATCCCCCCGCCTAATGATTGATCACGATTAACAATTCCTTCACTTTCAATCAATATTCGCCATGTCTCACGGAGAACAGAATCACTTATCAGCGCTCCACCTTGAAACAATTGTTCAAAAAGAGCGAGATGACTGAATAATGTCAAGCTGGCTAAAATACTTAATAGTCCCATTACAATCCGATTATTCATACCTGGAACTGCTCGCTTAATCATCATCATCAAGGCAATCACAATACACAATAATGGAACTGCGAAATGCCAATTCCCAAAGAAGAAGCGGGCAATGGAAGACAGACTGAATCCAACAGCGCCTAATTCGAAAAAGGTGATGATGCCGAGTCCAATTAATAATAAGCCAGCTATTTCATACATGAGTGGATGTATCGGTGTGGGCTTTTTCTTTTTTACAACTTTTTTCTTTCTTCTTGTCACTTCGTTCACCTACTTTGGTCAGTTAATTAGTGAAAAGCGATTTTATGTAGATTAATATTTCTTTATTTCCCTCTGAGAGGCTTGAATTCGCTTTCATCTTTTGTGAAAGAAAAAGGATTTCCTGCCGCTTCATATGGCGAGGAAATCCTTCCGCTTTTACACCTTAATATTCCATAATAATCGGGATGATCATCGGACGTCTTTTCGTTTTTTGGTATAAGTACGAATTTAAGGTATCACGAATTTCTTGTTTAATGTTTGTCCATTCAAACGTTTCTTTGCTGACATATTTCTCAACAATTTTCTTTACAAGCTCAGCTGACTCATCCATAAGTTGTTCAGACTCACGTACATAGACAAATCCACGGGATAAGATTTCAGGACCAGATGCGATTTTCTTTTGTGCACGGTTTAAAGTAACGACTACGATAAAAATACCATCTTGTGAAAGAAGTTTCCGGTCACGCAATACAATGTTCCCTACGTCACCCACACCAATTCCGTCTATTAACACATTACCAGCTTGTACACGACCGCTCATACGCATTTTACCGGCTTTATATTCGACGATATCCCCTTTGTCTGCAATAAAGATTTGGGACTTGGCCAAACCAGTAGACTGGGCAAGTTTCGAGTGCGCCATCAACATACGGTACTCCCCTTGAATCGGGATAAAGAATTTAGGTTTCATTAAGTTAAGCATCATTTTCAAATCTTCTTGACTACCATGTCCGGAAACATGCACTTTTTTACTGGCTGTTAACACTCTTGCACCAGTTTTCGCTAAGTGATTCATTGTTTTGAACATCGCTACTTCCATACCAGGTGATGGTGTGAACGTAATTAATACAGTGTCAGTATCTTTGATTTTCACATCTTTATGATGTTTTCTAACCATCTTTTCAAGAGCCTCTAGAGGTTCCCCTTGGTTACCTGAAACGATAATGACCACTTCATCATCAGCATAATTCCCAATTTCTTTGATTGAAATTAACGTCTCTTCATCAATTTTCAAATATTCAAGACGCTTACCTACCTCAAAGACGTTTTCCAAAGTTTTACCCACTACCGCTACTTTGCGTTTTGACTCAATCGCTGTGTCAAACACTTGTTGGATACGAATAAAGTTGGAAGAATACAAGGAAACGAGAATACGGCCTTTTGCTCCGTGGAATGTTTCCGAAAGTTGTTCTTCAATCACTGATTCGGATGTAGTATAACCAGGTCTTTCCGCTTCAGTTGAATCAGACATTAAAATAAAGACGCCTTCTTCACCAAGTCCAGCCATTTTAGCAATATCCGGACGATAGCTTCCTTTTGCAGATTGGTCGAATTTAAATTCGCCAGTATGCACAATGGCACCTTCAGATGTATGGAATACAATCCCTAAAGAATCGGGAATACTATGTGTTGTATGGAAAAACGTGACATGAGTCGATTTGAAGTTCATACGACTTTTATTTGTCACTTCAAAGAATTTAACTGGTTGTGCAGCCGGCAGTTCTTTCAAATGCTCTTTAGCTAAAGCAATCGTCAAACGAGAACCGTAAACTGGAGCATGAATCTTATTTAACAAGTAAGAAATGGATCCGATTGCATCTTCGTGTCCGTGTGTTAAAAAGATCCCTTTTACTCGCGCTTTGTTTTCTTCTAAGTACGTCACATCTGGAATGACAATATCTATTCCAAGCATTTCATCTTCAGGGAACATAAGTCCACTGTCTACTACAAAGATTTCTTCATCAATTTCTACTACATACATTGCTTTTCCGATTTCCCCAACTCCACCAAGGGGAATAATACGGATGGTTTCATTTATTGTTTTAGTCACTTGCTTTCCTCCTAAAAATTACCCGATCAACATCCACTAGTAATCATTATACGGGACGTATGACAACAGTACAAACAAAAAAAGGTCAGTTGAACACTGACCTTTCAAAATTTATTTAAAACTTTTTCTTTTTCCTTCATATTTGGCCCATGCTTGATCGAAATCCTGCTTCTCTTCATCTGTCATATCAACAAGTGGCAGGCGAACAGATCCCACATCTAAACCAAGTTTAGTTAAAGCATATTTCACTGGCACTGGATTCGGTTTTGCAAAAAGTGCACGAATGAGTGGTAACATCGCATGGTGAATTTCCGCTGCATCTGTGTGTCTGCCTTCTTCAAAGGCACGAATTAATTTTTGCATATCTTCTCCTACAATATGGGATGCCACAGATACTACCCCTGCCCCACCGATTGAAAGCAATGGCAACGTTAATCCATCATCTCCGCTGTACACTGCAAAATCAGCCTGGCATTCGGAAATAATATCAGACATTTGCTCCAAATTTCCGCCAGCTTCTTTGATTGCTTGAATGTTAGGGATCTTACTTAGTTTCAGAACCGTTTCAGGCAGCATGTTCACTACTGAACGACCTGGGATATTGTAAAGAAGCACAGGCAACTTTGTTTCATTGGCAATTGTTTTGAAATGTTCGTACATTCCACGCTGATCAGGCTTATTGTAATACGGAGTTACGAGCATAATCCCGTCGACTCCTGCCTGTTCTGCTAGTTTAGTCAATTCAATCGATGCTTTCGTGCTATTACTACCTGTGCCTGCGTATACAGGAATTCGGTTATTGACAGATTCTACAGTAAATCTAATTAAATCAGCTTTTTCCTGATTCGTCAGTGTTGGGGATTCCCCGGTAGTTCCACAGACCACAATTGAATCAGTTCCAGTTGCGATTAAATGTTCGATAAGTTTTGCGACCATTTCAAAATGTATAGAGCCATCTGGCAAAAATGGCGTGACCATCGCAGTAGATACGCGACCGATATTCATTTGAATCTCCCCTTTTAAATAATTCCGTCTTCAATCATTGCTTCTGCTATTTGAATCGAGTTCAGTGCTGCACCTTTTAATAAATTATCTGCAACAATCCACATATGGAACCCTTTATCATTGGATAGATCTTTTCTTATGCGGCCAACGAATACTGCATCTTGCCCTTCAGCATATAAAGGCATAGGATACTGTTGTTTTGCGGGGTTATCAAGAACTTCAATCCCTTGTGCTGCTTCTAAAATCGAGCGGAGTTCCGTAACGCTTACGCCTTCTTTATCCACTTCAATGAAAACTGATTCAGAATGGCCGGAAACTACCGGCAATCGTACACACGTTGCAGCAACCGATAGGTCCGGGGTGTGCATGATTTTCTTCGTTTCATTAATCATTTTCATTTCTTCCAAAGTAAAGCCATTATCATCAAACATATCAATTTGCGGAATGGCATTGAAGGCGATTGGATAATGTGTCTCTGCACTCTTAACTGGCAATACTTGAGCGACTGCATTTTTTGTGTCACCAAAAGTGGCACTTTGTGCTTCTAACTCATTTATGGCAACAGCGCCAGCACCTGAAACAGCTTGATAAGTGGATACGATTACTTTGTTCAATCCAAACGCTTCTTTAATTGGTTGCAATGCACAAACCATTTGAATCGTTGAACAGTTTGGATTCGCGATGATGCCGTTGTGTGATTTCAGATCTTGACGGTTTACTTCCGGTACAACAAGTGGAATGTCTTTATCCATTCGAAATGCACTTGTGTTGTCAATTACGACAGCCCCACGTTTCGCGGCTTCTGGCGCAAGTAACTTAGAAACTGAGCCTCCTGCGCTGAATAATGCGATATCTACACCATCAAATGCTTCAGGAGTAGCTTCTTCTACAAGATAAGATTGCCCTTTAAACTCAATGTTTTTCCCTGCTGAACGCTTGGAAGCAAGGAATTTTATATGTTGAATAGGAAAATTTCGTTTTTCGAGCTGTTCCATCATTTTTTCTCCGACTGCACCGGTTGCACCGACAACAGCTACGGTATAGCTTTTTGCCATGACACTCACTCCCTCTAGCCAACTAATTAGTCATAATGACGGTATTGTATCATAATCTTGCGTGAATGTGCATGAAAATTAATCCGATTGACCGTGTTGGATTAATAGGGGTTGAAGTTGTTGGTGTTCAAGAGCTTTGACAATCGTTGGTAAAATCAGATTGAAATCGGAGATGAGGGAGTTTGGTTTTTTCAATGGATCATCCTGACCGAAAGGAATGAAGTAAATGTGTTTGGAGTTTAATAATCTCATGACGTTTACCCCATTTAATCCAAGTGCATCATTGGTCGAGATACCAAGAACGACTGGTCGACCGATCCGCATGGTTGCTTTGGCAGCCATCAGAACTGGTGAATCCGTTATCGCATTTGCTAAACGACTGATTGAATTACCCGTTATCGGCGCAATCACCATGCAATCAAGTGGTGCTTTTGGTCCTAGAGGTTCCGCATCGGCTATAGTGGAAATTACTTTTGCTCCAGCAGCTTCCTCTATTTTTCTTACCCATTCATCTCCAGTTCCAAAGCGAGTGGCAGCCACTAGCACGGAATGTGAAACGACAGGTACAACCACTGCACCCTGTTCTCTTAAATAATTGATTTTCGGCACCACTTCTTCATACGTACAATGTGATGCTGTTATACCGAAACCTATTCGTTTACCTGTTAGCACACCGTTCCTCCTTATAAATCTTTTGCTGATTCTGTCAAACATTGAAATAAAATCTTAGAAGCGTCTTCTTTTAGAAACTGCCCTGGCAAAGACGTATAAAGTCGGTAGCATTCAGAATAATCGCCTTCCAACTCTAAACAACCTGGGGCGGAAGCAATATCATAAAACCGTTTGCTGGTTTTTAATAACGACTGATAATCATCGGTTAACCATTTTGCAGGAATTGTGTTGATGAATATTGCTTGATTACACGAAATTCCTTTTTCTAATTTTCTTACCTCATACCCCATCGCTTGAGCTTCAGCTAACTGGACTGGTGAGCGTACCACTATCAACGGATGTGCATCCATTCGTTTTAGCTGAGTCGCCAGCAACTTCGCTACACGACCAAAACCTGAAATCATAAATTGTTTGCCTGCCACGGTTTCGTGTTCTTCTAGATAATAGGCAGCAATAAATCCTTCCGCCGTTAACTTTGCATTCAACCAAATAAATTGCTCATTTTCAAGGTAAGCTTCGGTATTCAGTTCACTCGCTTCAAAAAAGCGTGTCCACTCTGGAGATAATTTTCCGATGAAGCATTTTTTAACGCTTTGAAAAAATTCCATTCCGATTGAATCGGTTACAATTTCAAGTGGCTGAATAGGAAAAACCATGATTTCTGGTTGAAACGCCAGCAAATCTCGTTCCACTTGATAACTCCATGCTTTGGTTGGAATGTATAACACTTGCTCATCGATGTTTTTTAATAGCGCTGCAAGTTTTTCCATGCGAGGATCAGTCCCAATGACACACCACTTTCGTTGGGTCATATGGTTTGTTCCGCATGCAAATGAGACGTCTTTGTAAAGAGTATTCGATGTTCACCGATAAGGACAATATCTTCCCAAGCAATGTAGACATTTTGATGAGTTGATTTCGATTTAAATGGCCGACTACCTTGCTCTTTTAGTATGAGAAATCCAATGATTTTTCCACTTGTTGGTTCAAAGAGCAATTCAGTATCAGCAAGTATTCCAAACCGTTTACCATCTTCTACTTGAATTAATTCTTTCACCGCCAATTCTGATAGCAACATATGACTCCTCCTCCATGTTCATCTCCTTAAATATATGCAAAGAAAGAATCACATGTTCATAGAAAAGTGTATTGCGCCGATTTAGCTAGATGCCAAAAACCTTTTGTCCAATCATCAACGGTTTTCGTCCAGGTAGAATCATTTTTTATCCAGTCGCATGCCCTTTTTGTCCATTCAACTCCCACTTCTGTCCAATCGCTATAAAACATCTTTTTAGAGCTCCGAATACTCCTTCTAATTTGAACAAAAAAAGACAATCGCAAAGGATTGTCTTTCAGACTTTAGAGAACCAATATAATGAGTTAATACACTGCATACTCTTGAAAAAGTGCAAATGCACGAAAATGTTGATTTCCGTTGCGGCGGACGCGTTTCGCGGGCATGGCTTTAGTCTCCTCGTCACTACGTGACTCCGGGGCCTTCAGCTCATGCTGTTCCCGCTGAAGTCGCCGCCTCCACTCCAATCAACAGAACGCGCTCTGTCAACGATTTTCTTCAAACTATTTAAGTAAGAAAGCGGTCGGGTATTTCTGAAGACTCCTGCGGAAAAAACGGAACAAGCTAGACCCCACAGGCTCAGCTGTCATAGACAGCTGAGCTGAGGAGGCTGGGGTTTCGTCAGTGGAAAGCGAAAGAAATAGCCGACCACCTTCTTTATTGATCGAGTGTAAAAATAATAGAAATGTATCTTAAAATTGACATATTAATATAAATTCTTTTGTCATAAGTCTAAAAGACAATCACAAAGGATTGTCTTTTGGTGTGATGATCGAGATAGCAGGTTTAATGGTGAATATATCCGTTACAAGTTTTTGTACTTGGTGAATGTTCACTTCATCAATCGATTGCAATACTTCGTCATACGTTTTATGTTCATTGAAAACTAATTCATTTTTCCCATTACGGTTCATACGAGCATTGGTGCTCTCTAAACCAAGCATTAAATTCCCTTTTAATTGCTCTTTCGCATTGTTTACTTCTGTATCGGTAACCCCTTCATCTACCACTTTTTGAATGGTTTCATAAATGGTTTCCTGGAGTTTCTGCAATTGATTGCTGGAAGTGCCTCCATAAATCGCAACCGATCCCGAGTCTTCATAAGAAGAATGATACGAATAAATGGAGTAGGCCAATGCTTTTTCTTCTCGGACTTCCTGGAACAAACGGGAAGACATATTTCCACCTAGAATATTATTCAATACTACGAGGTCATAAATATGTTTATCTTTTACGCTTAGACCTGGATAGCCAAGACAAATATGTCCTTGTTCTGTTTCACGAGATTTACGTGAATCACCCGGATTGAAAACCGGCATTTCAAACGGAGGACGTTCCGACCTAGTAGAACTTGAACTGAATTGACCGAATAAAGAATCGGTGTAATCGATAAAGCCTTCTGGAATATTCCCAGCTATTGAGATTACGATATGTTCAGGTCGATAATGATGATCCATAAATTGTTGAATCGAATCCTTATTGAATGTTGCGAGTGATTCCTTTGTCCCTAAAATGGATGCACCAAGCGGTTGGTTCGGATACATCACATTCCACAATTGTTCGTGGACATCATCATCTGGTGTATCTTCTACCATCAATATTTCTTCCAGCACGACTTGACGTTCTTTTTCCAACTCCACTTCATCAAACTGGGAATGGAAAAACATATCAGCCAACACCGAAATGGCATGTTTCGCATGGTGATCCAATACTTTTGCGTAATAGCAAGTTTGTTCCTTCGATGTAAATGCATTGACATGCCCACCAATGCGATCGAATTCTTCAGCTATCTGACGCGCTGAACGAGTAGCAGTCCCTTTGAAAAGCATATGTTCAATAAAATGAGTTAAACCATTTTCTTCAGGCGTTTCATGCCTTGATCCAACATTGACCCAAACACCAACAGCAACTGAACGTACGTGTGGAATGTGCTCATAGACAATACGCACACCATTTTGACTTGTTCTTTTTTGTAACACAGTAAAAGCCCCCAAACTTTCGAGAAAAAAGGTTGCCATACATTGATTGGCAACCTTTTTTCTTTCTTTATGATTAAGCTTGCTCTTTTTCTGCCGCTTCTTTTTCTTCTTTTACGACAATTTTACGAGACAAGTTCACGCGACCTTGGTTATCGATTTCAATAACTTTGACGTACATTTCATCGCCAAGTTTCAATACATCTTCAACCGCTTTCGTACGCTCTTCCTGGATTTCAGAAATATGAAGAAGTCCATCTTTACCTGGGAAGATTTCAAGGAAAGCACCGAATTTTTCAATGCGCTTCACTTTAGCCATATAGTATTCACCAACAGCCGCTTCGCGCACAATATTTTCGATGATTTCTTTCGCACGTGCATTCATTTCTTCGTCAATAGAAGAAATGTAAATCGTACCATCTTGCTCTGTATCGATTTTCACGCCGGTTTCATCAATGATTTTGTTGATTTGTTTACCACCCGGTCCAATAACGTCACGGATTTTATCAGGATTGATTTTAACCATGATAATTTTCGGAGCATATTTAGACAATTTCGTGCGTGGTTCAGAAATCGTAGCCATCATGCTATCTAAAATATGCATGCGCCCGATTTTTGCCTGTGTCAACGCCTCTTCTAAAATGCTGCGTGACAAACCATCAATTTTAATATCCATTTGTAATGCCGTAACACCTTTAGCAGTACCAGCTACCTTAAAGTCCATATCGCCTAAGTGATCTTCCATCCCTTGAATATCCGAAAGAACAGAATAATGTTCACCACGTTTGATAAGACCCATTGCAATACCAGCTACTGGTGCTTTAATTGGAACACCGGCATCCATCATAGCAAGAGTTGATGCACAAATACTTGCTTGAGAAGTAGAACCATTCGATTCCAATACTTCTGAAACTAAACGAATTGTGTATGGGAAATCTTTTTCATCAGGAATAACGGCAACAAGTGCACGTTCACCTAAAGCACCATGACCGATTTCACGGCGACCTGGTCCACGGATTGGTCCAGTTTCCCCAACACTGAATTGTGGGAAATTATAATGATGCATGAAACGTTTAGATTCTTCAATTCCCAGGCCATCAATGATTTGAACATCGCCTAAAGCACCTAAAGTAGCAATGCTCAGTGCCTGAGTTTGTCCACGAGTAAACAATCCAGAACCATGCGTACGTGGTAGGACACCTGTTTCAGATGATAACGGGCGGATCTCGTCTAATTTACGACCATCAGGACGGACTTTATCTTCAGTTATTAAACGGCGAACTTCTTCTTTCACCATTTTATCTAAAATTTGGCGAACTTGTTTAAGTGTCGCTTCATCTGCTTCACGTTCAACATATGTCGCGATAACTTCTTCTTTAACTTCGCTAATCGCTAATTCACGTGCATGTTTTTCATACACTTGAATTGCATTGTTTAATTTAGTTTCACAAACGGCTTTGATTTCAGCAGAAAGGTCAGCATCTAGCTCATAAAGTTGGATGTCTGTTTTTTCTTTACCCATTACCGCGACTACTTCTTCTTGGAAAGCAATCAATTTTTTGATTTCTTCATGTCCGAACATAATTGCTTCCAACATAACTTCCTCAGGAACTTCAAGTGCTCCTGCCTCAACCATGTTGATTGCATCTTTTGTACCGGCAACGATTAAATCAATTGTGCTTAATGCCAATTGTGCTTGAGTCGGGTTAATGATAAATTGACCATCAATTAATCCTACTTGTACGCCTGCAATCGGGCCATCGAAAGGAATATCAGAAACTGATAGTGCTAAAGATGATCCTAGCATTGCTGCCATTTCAGTTGTGCAATCTTGGTCTACAGACATAACGATTGAGATAACTTGTACTTCATTACGGAATCCATCAGGGAATAATGGACGGATTGGACGGTCAATTAGACGACTCGTCAATACGGCATTTTCAGATGGACGACCTTCACGTTTAATGAAGCCACCAGGAATTTTACCTGCTGCATATAGGCGTTCTTCATAGTTACATGTAAGTGGGAAGAAATCTAATGGCTTCGGGTGTTTTGAAGCCGTTGCTGTTGAAAGGACTGTGGAATCTCCGTAACGGACCATAACGGCACCGTTTGCTTGTTTTGCATATTTGCCTACTTCTACTTGCAATGGACGACCTGCCCATTCGAAATTAAAAACTTGTTTTTCTGTCATTGAATGAACTCCTCTCGAACTGAAAATCCTATTAAATTTAGTTGTATGTATCATTAGTAGTGTATCAAAAAAGCGCTTATCATGCGATAAATTATAAATTAGTCATTGAGAGTGGATTTCTTATATAGAAAACTTTTTGAACATAAAGAAAAAGCGGGACGAATCCCGCTTTCACTAAAATGCATCTTATCGACGTAAACCAAGTTTAGCGATCAAGTCACGGTAACGTGATACTTCGTTTTCACGTAAGTATTTTAACAAGTTACGACGACGTCCTACCATTTTGAATAGGCCACGACGTGAGTGGTGATCTTTCTTGTGTGTACGTAAATGTTCGTTCAAATTGTTAATCTCTTCTGTTAACACAGCGATTTGAATGTCTGCAGAACCAGTGTCGCTTTCATGAGTACGATACTCAGCGATAAGTTCGTTTTTACGTTCTTGTGTAATTGCCATCCGGTTCACCTCCAATACTCTCATAATATCCCCTATTACCGAGCAAGCGTTGGTGAATCGCCTTGCCAAGCAACGGTTAAGCATATCTCTATGCACTTAAAAATAGTAGCACAGTTCAGATGGATATGCAACTGTTACTTCTACTCTTGAAAAAACGCAATGGCCGTTTGTTTATCTTTTTCAATTTGTTGTTTCAAGGAATCAATGCCATCAAATTTGCGTTCATCCCGAATATGATGATACCAATCCACGGACACTTCTTCCCCGTAAATGTTTTTATCAAAATTAAATAAATGGACTTCAATGGTTAGTGTTTTTTCATCCGGATTTTTGAATGTCGGTTTATACCCAACGTTGCAAACACCATCTACCCATTCATCTTGAATGAGCATTCGTACGGCGTATACACCTGTTGCAGGAATGTACGATCCTTCTTTTGCCTGGATATTTGCGGTAGGGAATCCGATTGTACGACCCCTTTTATCCCCATGAACGACTACACCTGGGATTTGGAAGGGTCTCCCTAGCAACTCATGGACTTTCTCCATATCGCCTTCAGTCAGTGCTTGGCGAATCCGAGTGGAACTGATCTTTTCATATTCGTCTGATTTCTTTTCAACAACCGATACGTTGAAATCGTCATTGGCTAATTGACGCATCACGTTCATATTACCCTTGCCGAATGCACCAAACGTAAAATCAAAACCGGCAGTAACATGTTTTACATGCAATTGACGTATGAACGTTTCTACGAATTTTTCAGGTGTCAGTTGGGCGAAATCAGATGTAAACCGAACTACAAAAGTTGTGTCGACACCCATTGATTCAAGCAATTCCATTTTCTGATCCAATGGCGTTATATAAAATACTTTCTCATTGCGTTTCCCAAGTACGATTGAAGGGTGTGGATCAAACGTCATGACCGCTAATTTCAATCCTGCTTCACTCGCGATTTGTTTTGCATGTCCGATTACTTCCCTATGACCTAAATGAACGCCATCAAAAAATCCAATCGCTAAAGAAAAAGGGCCGGATATTACTGAATCATTGGTGTGATGTGGATAAGATAAGTGCACTATATTCATTCCGTATCTCCTCCTTCTGATCGATTAAACATTTTTTCGGGTTTCATCTTACCTTCTTTTGTTGGATGGTTAATATAAACGGCAACAGCCTGTTCCTCCATGGTAAAAACAACTCGTTCATGATCATTCAATGCATCAATGGCATCTAATACCTGTCCATTTTGGATGGATTTCACCAAGAATGGTGGTACTTCAAATTTCGGCATATCTTGAAGCGCATAATCCAATCCATACAATTTATCTCTTAATGAATCACTTTCGACCAGTTGCTGAACTTCACTCAGAGTAAGACAATCTTTTGCCGTGAATGAACCAGAGGCAGTACGCACCAGTTTTGACATATGTGCAGGAAATCCTAATTTTTCACCGATTTGGACGGCAAGCGTTCTTATATACGTTCCTTTGCTGCAGGATACACGAATATTGAAAGAAATAAGTTCTCCAGAAAAGATATCCTCTTTACTAAGAAGTGTTAGTTCATAAATATTCACTTGTCTGGTAGGTCTTTCAATGGTCTGTCCAGCTCTTGCGTATTCATAAAGTTTTTTTCCATTAACTTTTACAGCTGAATACATGGGAGGTGTTTGATCAATTGTACCGGTTAGAGAAAGTAGCGCATCAAGGATTCCCTGTCTGGTGAAATGCTTGATGGATGCATCCGTTTCCACCACTTCACCATCTGCGTCTTCAGTGGTGGTTGATGTACCAATTGTTACTTCTGCTTCGTAAGTTTTCCCTGCGTTTGTAAGATACTCCGCTACTTTGGTTGACTCTCCTAAACAGATGGGCAAGACTCCTTCCACACTTGGATCGAGAGTCCCTGTATGACCGATGCGTTTCATTCTCAATATTTTTCGCAACTTAAAGACGCAATCGTGTGATGTCATCCCTTGTTCTTTCCATAGCGGAAGAATGCCATTTTGCATTCGTTCCCACTCCTTTTACATATGTAATTTAGAAAAAGCCTGCTTATAAAAAGCAGACTTCTTTTTGTTACTCAGTTTCTTCAGTTGTATCGTTAATCTGTCTTAGTAAAGTGTCAATTTTATTACCGTAAGCAGATGACTCATCAAATTCAAACATAAGCTCTGGTGTCTTACGCAATCGAATTCGTTGGCCAATTTCTGTACGGATAAATCCTTTAGCTTTAGCTAAACCTTTTAACGTTTCTTGACGTTTTCTATCATCACCTAGAACAGTAATATAGACCGTTGCTTGTTGTAGATCACCAGTAACTTCGACGTCTGTTACAGTGACAAACCCAATGCGGGGATCTTTAAGTCTGCGCGCAATAATTTCGCCAAGTTCTTTTTTCATTTGTTCTGCTACTCGATTTGAGCGATTCGCCATGATGGCTTCACCTCTGTTCTATCTATAAATGTTCACGGATGGTTTCCGTTCGTTCCCATTCCGGATTTGATTCCAGGTAGTGAATGGCGTGGGTCAGCTCACGGTCGCTTGCATCAATGGATGATGCAACACAAACAATCGCAATGCGAGTCCTTTGCCATAAATCCTGGTGATCAATCTCAGAAATCGATACATTAAACTTTTGCTTCGTTCGAGTAAGCATGCTCTGCAGAACAGCGCGCTTCTCTTTTAACGAATGCGACGTCGGAATGATAAACTCGCATTCCGCGTAGGCAATCATTTACGTTTAATTTCTTCCATTACGAATGCTTCAATAATGTCGCCTTCTTTGACATCATTGTAGTTTTTCACAGTGATCCCACATTCATACCCACGAGCAACTTCTTTCACATCATCTTTGAAGCGTTTTAGGGACTCTAATTCACCTTCAAAGACGACAATGCTGTCACGGATAACACGTACGCCACTATCTCGGCTGATTTTACCTTCAGTTACATAACTTCCGGCAATCGTACCAATTTTCGTAACTTTGAACGTTTCGCGTACTTCAGCTTGACCGATAATTTTTTCTTGGAATTCAGGATCAAGTAAGCCAGTCATTGCCGCTTCAATTTCCTCAATTACTTTATAAATTACTCGGTGCAGACGAATGTCTACGCCTTCAGCTTCAGCCGCACGTTTTGCATTTGTATCAGGTCGAACGTTGAAACCAATAACAATTGCGTTGGAAGCTGCAGCAAGTGAAATATCTGATTCAGTAATTGCACCGGCACCAGTATGAATGATGCGCACATTTACGCCTTCTACGTCTAACTTCATCAAAGATGCCGCCATTGCTTCAACAGAACCTTGTACGTCTGCTTTGACAATTAGGTTTAATTCTTTCATTTCGCCTTGTTTCATTTGATCAAACAGGTTATCAAGCGTTACTCGTGTTTTCTCAGAGCGTTGAGCTTGAAGTGCAGTAGATGCACGTGATTCTCCAACTTGACGGGCTGTTTTCTCATCTTCAAATACGACAAAACGGTCACCAGCTTGAGGTACATCATTTAATCCTGTAATTTCAACAGGTGTACTTGGACCTGCTTCTTTTACACGACGACCTAAATCGTTGACCATCGCACGAACACGACCATACGTATGACCCACTACAATTGGATCTCCAACTTTAAGTGTTCCATCTTGTACTAGAAGTGTAGCAACTGAACCGCGGCCTTTATCAAGCTGAGCTTCAATTACTGTTCCGATTGCACGACGCTTAGAATCAGCTTTAAGTTCAGCAACTTCTGAAACCAATAGAACCATTTCAAGCAAGTTGTCAATTCCATCGCCTTTTAATGCTGAGATTGGTGCGAAGATCGTATCGCCGCCCCATTCTTCAGATACTAAACCGTGTTCAGTCAATTCTTGCATGACACGTTCAGGATTAGCAGATGGTTTATCCATTTTATTCACTGCAACGATAATTGGCACTTCAGCCGCTTTGGCATGATTGATTGCTTCAATTGTTTGAGGCATTACACCATCATCTGCTGCAACAACTAAAATCGTAATATCCGTTACTCTCGCACCACGCGCACGCATTGTTGTGAAAGCTGCGTGACCAGGAGTATCCAGGAACGTAATTTTCTTGCCGTTTTCAACAACTTGGTAAGCACCAATATGTTGTGTAATCCCGCCAGCTTCGCCAGCTGTAACTTTTGTATTACGGATTGAATCCAGAAGTGTTGTTTTACCATGGTCAACGTGTCCCATGATTGTAACAACTGGTGGACGTTCTTTTTGAACACCTTGTTCTTCTGCTTCACCTTCGAAATAGCCTTCTAAATCCGAAATATCAACGCGGATTTCTTCTTCTACTTCAACACCATAATCCGTACAGATTAATTCGATTGCATCTTTATCTAATTCTTGGTTGATTGTTGCCATCACACCAAGCAAGAATAATTTTTTGATGATTTCTGAAGGCTCTCTGCCTAATTTTTTTGCCAGTTCTGCCACTGTCAATGATTCGTAGAAAGTGATTTTTTCCGGCAATTCTTTTTCTTTTCTTGGTACTGGAGGAGCTACTGGTTGACGATTTTGTTTCCCTTTGTTTCTTCCAGCGCGATTACCAGTTCCCGGACGGTGATTCCCACCGCCACCTGGACGTCCACCAAACCCTGAACCAGCAGGACGGTTTTGTCCAAAGACTTTCTTTTCTTTCGATTGAGCACCTTGTTCTTGCTTACGGCTGTCTCCTGAAGTTGCTGCTGCAGGTTTTTGCTTGTCACGAGATGGTGTATTCGTCATACCACGACTTTGACCTGATGATGGTTTAGCAGCAGGTGTACTTGGCTTATTCCCTTGATAACCACTGCCAGCAGGACGATCCCCTTGTGAACGGTTGCCTTGAGATCCGCTACCTTGTGGGCGATTCCCTTGATATCCACTACCTTGTGGGCGGCTGCCTTGAGAACCAGACCCTTGTGGACGATTTCCTTGAGGACGGTCACTTTGTGGACGGTTGCCTTGAGAACCAGAACCCTGTGGGCGATTTCCTTGATAACCAGAACTTTGTGGACGGCTGTTTTGAGAACCAGAACCCTGTGGACGATTGTTGCTTGATGTTGCAGGTTTTTGAGCAGGAGCAGACGATTTCTTGTAGACAGAGTCCAACTTAGAAACAGCGTCTCCTTCTAATGTCGACATATGATTCGTCACTTGTACATTCAACTTGCTTAATTGCTCAATAACTTCTTTACTTGTTTTATTTATTTGCTTCGCATATTCATGGACGCGTAATTTGGTCATTTGGTCACCCCCGGTTAAATTCGTTGAGTAGTCCTGACAGTTTTTTTGCAAAACCGTCGTCAGTTATTGCGAGTACCACACGGGCCTCTTTTCCTGTAGCATGTCCAAGATCAGAGCGATCTCCGAAAACATGTAACTCAACGTTGTAAGTGTTGCATTTGTCTTGAATCTTTTTCATTGTATTCTCAGATGCATCTGATGAGATAATTACTAGTTTCGCACGGTTAGCACGAATATCTTTGACTACCAGTTCCTCACCAGATATTAACATTCTTGCACGCACGGCCAAACCGATTAGTTGTAAGATCCGTTGCTGTGTATTCATGTAATTTGCTCTCTTTCAATCACAGTCAACAATTCTTCAAAAATACTTTCTGGTATTTTTGCTTCTAATTGGCTGTCCAGCACTTTGCGTTTTTTTGCGATTTCAACTGCTTGCTTGGTTTTGGATACATATGCTCCGCGACCAGACTTTTTGCCAGTTAAATCTACCGAAACTTCGCCTTCTTTTGAGCGAACAACACGAATCATTTCTTTTTTAGGAAACATTTCGCCAGTAGCAACGCATTTTCGTAAAGGTATTTTCTTTTGATTAGACATCAAAATTCACCCTCTTTGTTTATTCTTCGTCATCTTTGTATAAATCAAAGTTGTCTTCGATATTTTCTTCGTAATCTTCATCTTCGATGTCATAGTTTTCTGAAGCATTAGCAGATGGGTAAATACCTAGCTCGCGAGCGTCGGTTTCACTCTTGATATCGATTTTCCATCCTGTCAATTTAGCAGCCAAACGTGCATTTTGCCCACGTTTACCAATTGCCAAAGATAATTGATAGTCAGGAACAACCACTGTCGTAGATTTCTCTTCTTCATGAACTTGAACATCCAATACTTTTGATGGGCTCAGTGCGTTGGCAACGAAAATCACTGGATCTTCAGACCATTCAACAATATCAATTTTTTCACCATTCAGCTCATTAACGATTGTTTGAACGCGGGAACCTTTAGCGCCTACACAAGAACCAACTGGATCTACATCATCATTGTGCGCAACAACTGATATTTTTGATCGATCGCCAGCTTCACGAGCAATTGATTTAATTTCAACGATGCCATCATAAATTTCAGGTACTTCCATTTCAAACAGACGACGAAGCAATCCTGGATGAGTACGTGATACAAATACTTGCGGTCCGCGTGTTGTACGTTCCACTTTCGTGATATACACTTTGATGCGCTCATGCGGACGGTACGTTTCCGTTTGAATTTGTTCATTCACCGGTAATACCGCTTCTACTTTGCCAAGTCCCACATAAATATTGCGTGCATCCAAACGTTCAACTACACCATTTACGATGTCTTCTTCGCGATCTACATATTCTTCGTAAATCAATCCGCGTTCCGCTTCACGAACACGTTGTGTAACCACTTGTTTAGCAGTTTGTGCCGCAATACGGCCGAAGTTTCTAGGTGTTACTTCTTGTTCCACAATATCTCCCAGTTCAAACGCAGGATTTACTTGTTTTGCGTCTTCTAATGAAATATGTAGACGGTCATCCAAAACTTCTTCCATTACATCTTTACGTGAATAGACACGCATCGATCCATTATCCAAGTTTAGGTCAACACGTACGTTTTGTGCTTGATTAAAATTGCGTTTATACGCTGTAACAAGCGCCGCTTCAATCGCTTCAATTAGTACATCTCGTGAAATTCCTTTTTGTTTTTCAAGAGCTATTAAAGCATCCAGCAACTCATTTGCCATTATTTTTCACTCCTACATTCACATTATGCAGAGAAATTAATCGCTAACCGCGCGAATGCAATTTTCTCTTTTGCAAGTTGAACTTTTATTTTTCTCGTTTTAATTCGAACATCCATTTCTAAGCCATTTTCATTATAAGCAGTCAAAAAACCTTCAAATTCTTTTTCTTTCAAGCCATTCACCAGCTCGTATGTTTTCACATGAATAAATTGACCGACTGCACGTTCGAAGTCGCTTTCTTTTTTCAATGGACGTTCTGCCCCAGGTGAAGAAACTTCTAAAAAGTAGTTTTGCTCAATTGGATCTTTTGCATCTAGCACTTCACTTATACGTTCACTTACAAGCGCACAATGTTCGATGTCAATGCCACCTTGAGGAGTATCTACATAAATACGTAAAAACCAATTACGTCCTTCTTTTACAAACTCCGTATCAACGAGCTCCAAATTCAACTCTTCAACAATGGGCGTCACAAGCTTTTCTACTTCGGTTAATATTTTGCTCATATATGCCTCCCGCTGCAACTTATTTTCGACATAACAAACAGAAAAGAGCGGGAAATCCCACTCTTTTGCCGTAAATCTATCAACAACTTGTTATACAAATGATACCATACCAATGCTCTCAGTGCAAATCAGGCCTAGAACAATGACAATTGGTTAGCATCCGGCATGCCTTCCAAACAACCAAGTTGGTCCATATATTCAAGCAAGGTTTTTGAAACACGACCGCGCTGTCCTAAATCTTCTTTAGATAGGAACTCGCCATTTTTACGTGCTTCCACAATTGTTTTAGCAACGTTTGTTCCAAGACCCGGAATCGCATTGAATGGTGGAATCAATGCTTTTCCATCAATAATGAATTCAGCGGCTTTTGATTTATAAAGATCCACTTTCTTGAAGTGATAACCGCGTTCACACATTTCCAAAGCAATTTCCAGAACCGTTAACAAGCTTTTTTCCTTAGGCGCGGCATCCAATCCCTTGGCGTTGATTTCATCTATTTTAGCGCGAATCGATGCAGAGCCTTTCGTCATCGCATGCAAATCAAAGTCTGCTGCACGTACTGTGAAATAGGCTGCATAGTAAAGGATAGGGAAATGTACTTTGAAATAAGCGATCCGAACGGCCATCAATACATAAGCGGCTGCATGGGCTTTCGGGAACATGTATTTGATCTTTTTACATGCTTCGATATACCAGGCTGGAACACCATTTGATTTCATGTCTTCTTCAAATTCCGGGGTTAACCCTTTTCCTTTTCGTACGGATTCCATAATTTTAAAGGCTAGTGAAGGTTCGAGACCCTGGTAAATTAAATACACCATGATATCATCCCGGCACCCAATAACATCAGAAAGCTGACAGGTTCCATTTTGAATAAGTTCCTGGGCATTTCCTAACCATACGTCAGTACCATGAGACAGTCCAGAAATCTGAACAAGCTCCGAAAATGTCGATGGCTTCGTTTCTTCTAACATTTGACGCACGAAACGTGTACCAAATTCAGGAATTCCTAGCGTACCGGTCTTACAACCAATCTGTTGCTGCGTTACTCCCAATGATTCTGTACCACTGAAAATCTTCATCACTTCAGGATCATCTGTTGGAATAGTCTTTGGGTCGATCCCTGATAAGTCCTGTAACATACGGATGGCTGTCGGGTCATCGTGTCCGAGTATATCCAGTTTTAATAAGTTGTCATGAATAGAATGGAAGTCAAAGTGAGTCGTTTTCCATTCGGAGTCCTGTGCATCTGCAGGGAATTGAATCGGTGAAAAATCAAAAATATCCATGTAATCCGGAACAACAATGATCCCACCTGGATGTTGACCTGTCGACCTCTTCACTCCCGTACACCCTTGAACCAGACGGTCAATTTCAGCTCCACGAATCGTCAAATTATGGTCATTTGCATAACCTCGGACGTATCCATAAGCTGTCTTCTCTGCAACTGTTCCAATAGTGCCAGCACGATAAACATTGTCTTCACCAAATAGCACTTTCGTGTAATTATGGGCAACCGGCTGGTATTCACCACTGAAGTTCAAATCGATATCGGGTACTTTATCCCCTTTAAATCCAAGGAACGTTTCAAACGGAATATCTTGTCCATCTTTTTTGTATGGCGTTTCACAGTGCGGGCACACTTTGTTCGGCAAATCAAAGCCTGAACTGACGGAACCATCATCAAAGAATTCAGCGTGTTGACAAGAAGGACAAATATAATGTGGCGGCAATGGATTCACTTCCGTAATTTCCATCAAAGTTGCCACAAGCGAGGATCCTACCGAACCACGAGAACCTACTAAATATCCATCATCCAAAGATTTCTTAACCAACTTATGGGAAATTAAATAAATGACGGCAAATCCGTGTCCGATAATGGAAGTAAGTTCTTTTTCTATGCGGGCTTCCACAATTTCCGGAAGTGTATCTCCGTAAATCTGTCTTGCCATCGCATAGCTCAATTCCCGAACCTCTTCATCAGAACCTTCGATCTTAGGAGTATATAAATCATCTTTAATCGGTTTGATTTCTTCAATTCTCTCCGAAATTTTATGACTATTTTCCACAACAATTTGTTTAGCTGTTTCTTCACCCAGGAAAGAAAAAGCATCTAACATTTCATTTGTTGTGCGGAAATGCACCTTTGGTAATTTATGTCGATTAAGCGGATTGGCTCCGCCTTGTCCACCGATTAAAATCTGTCTGAAAATCGCATCATTCTCATTGACATAATGAACATTTCCGGTCGCTACGACTGGTCGGGCTATTTTTTTGCCGAGTTTGATCATTTTACGAATGATATCTTCCAAATTCCATTCATCCCGAACTAATTCAAGTTCAATTAAATGAGAATAGACTTCCTTTGGATGAACCTCCAGGTAATCATAGAATTTCGCGATTTCTTCCACTTCTTCTGGAGATTTTTGCATTAAGCCTTCAAATACTTCACCCTTGTCGCACCCTGAACCAATCAGCAACCCTTTCCGGTGTTTAACGAGAACAGAGCGTGGAATACGGGGTACTCGGAAAAAGGTGTTCATATGGGAATACGAGACCAGTTTAAACAAGTTTTTTAAACCGTCTTCATCTGTCGCAAGAAGTGTGCAATGAGATGGCCGTGCTCTCTTGTACGATTCTGTATTCCCTGTTTGATGATTAAATTCATCGTGGTAGTGTATTCCTTTTTGTTCAGCTTCTTTAAGTAGATTTAAAAGCAAGTAGCCCGTTGCTTCCGTATCATAGATGGCCCGGTGATGTTGTGTAAGCTCGATATTGAATTTTTTGGCCATCGTGTTTAATCGATGGTTTTTCATTTCCGGATGAAGGAAGCGGGATAATTCCAGCGTATCGATGACAGGATGGACGGTTTTTTCTAAACCGACTTTCTTATAGCCAACGTACAAGAACCCCATATCGAACGAGGCATTATGCGCAACCATGATGCTGTCGCCGATCCAATCGTGGAAGCGTTTGATGACGTCTTCAATATCCGGTGCATCCCGCACCATATCATCAGTAATGCCCGTCAAATCGATGGTAGTTGCCGACAATGGATGATGTGGATTGGCAAAGCTTTCGAATTTATCGATGACCTGACCATCTTTAATTTTTACTGCAGCAAGCTCGATGATGGTATCGTAAACCGCGGATAAACCTGTCGTCTCCACATCGAATACGACATAAGTGGCGTCCGCTAATGCTCGATGTTCCTCTTCATAAGCAATATTCACACCGTCATTGACCATGTAAATTTCCAAACCATAAATAATTTTAATGCCATGTTTTTTTCCCGCTGCATACGCATCCGGGAAAGATTGAACGACTGCATGATCCGTAATAGCTACTGCCGGGTGTCCCCATTTGGCCGCTTGTCCGACCAAAGCATCTACTGAAGAAACAGCATCCATTTGACTCATTGGAGTGTGTAAATGAAGTTCGATTCTTTTCTCACCTTCAGGAGACGTATCTTTTCTTGAATCTACTTTAATCTCCATAATATCCTGCGCCATTATAATTAAGTCTCGGACAAACGTATCGTTCTGTACGGAACCACGGACTTTTAACCAAGTGCCTTTTTTCAACAGCCCCATAAGCTCAGCATCTTCTTTGTCTCGAGAAAACATTTTCACAAGAATGGAATCTGTATAATCCGTAACTTTAACAGTCAATAAAGAACGACCGCTTCGAAGTTCTTTCACTTCGACATCAAACACGAATCCTTCAATTGTGATGCGTCTTTCTTCATCCTGTATTTGTTTAATTTCCATAATCGGCTCGTCCGCTTTAATCGGGATACCCAATTGGAATGGTCCACTCAAAGTAGCACCTGGATTCGATGCACGATCTTTATCACGTTTCTGCATATCTGCTAAAGCTTTCTTACCAAGCTCTTCTTCTTCTATTCTTCTTTGTTCCATAAACGCTTGTTGAGCTGCTGCGAGTTCTGCTTCCTGCTCGACTAATTTAAAATCAATCGGTAAAACCGGGAAACCGTAGGAAGCATAGACATCTGCAATTTTAGGAGCATATTTACTTTTCAAAGTGCGGAATTCTATTTCCTGAGCACAGGTAAAGTGGACAGTCTGACCATTAAAAGATGGAATTTGTGTATGCAATCGATTTCTTAATGGCGGCGACATATCATCTATTTCCTGTAATACAAATGGCCAATATGAAGCGATTAACTCAGCTTCAACCTGTGGATTTTCACAAGTCAGTGATAACTTGATATCCGCAATGCCCGCAAACTTTTCACGTAAACGCATGTGGAATAATTGAAACATGTTGTAAGGCAATAATTTCTCTACTTCTATCGTAAAACGCCATACACGCTCTTTTTTATGTACCGTCATACGACTTAAAGAAGCCGATTCAAAATGAGTCATGTTTTCATCAGCGGTAAGTTCCAATTGTTGTAATAATAGTTGCAATCTTTGTTTGGCATCTTGTTCGTTACTCATTCTCAATGCCTCCTTCCATTCATAAGAAAAAGAAAGGAAGACCCGATTTCAAGGTCTTCCTTTTGACTAATCGTTTAATGACGAAAAGAAAGATTGAAGATGGTCCATTACCTCTTCTTTTTTCCATTCAAATGTTTCGCCAGTTTTTCGTATTTTCACTTCTACTAGACCTTCTGATGCTTTTTTACCGACAGTAATACGAATCGGCAATCCAATCAAATCTGAATCTGCAAACTTCACGCCTGCACGTTCAGCACGGTCATCGTATAGCACATCATAGCGATATGCTTTCATTAATTTATATAATTCATCAGAAAGAGCTACTTGTGCTTCGTCTTTCGTATTTACTGGCACTAAATGAACATTATACGGAGCAATAGCACTTGGCCAAATAAAACCTTTTTCGTCTTGGAATTGTTCAGCAACAGCTGCCATTACACGTGAAACCCCTATACCATAACAACCCATGATATAAGGCTGAGAACGGCCATTATCATCCAGGAATGTTCCGTTCATCGGTTCAGAATACGTAGTCCCAAGTTTAAAGACATGTCCTACTTCAATCCCTTTTGCAAAAACAATTGTTCCCTTTCCATCTGGAGAAGGATCGCCTTCCATAATAAAGCGCAAATCTTCATATTGGTCTACTGCAAAGTCACGTTCTGGATTCACATTAGTTAAATGGTACCCAGCAACATTAGCTCCACATACACCATTTCTTATTGCCGCTACAGCATGGTCTGCGATTACTTTCACACCAACAGGAATTTTCACAGGACCTAGTGATCCAACTTCACACTGTAGTAAGTTTTGAACTTCTTCTTCAGTTGCAAATTCAACGACTTTTGCCTGTAAAGCATTTTTCACCTTAATGTCATTAATTTCATGGTCTCCGCGAGCCAGTACTAAAACTAATTCTTCATCCACGTTAAAGACGAGTGTCTTTATACATTTTTGAACATCAACATTTAAGAAACTTGCTACTTGGTCAATTGTTTTTTGGTCTGGAGTCGCTACTTTTTCGACATCTTTCAAGTCTTCTGTTGATGATTCATATGAAACTTTGACTTCAGCCATTTCAATATTAGCTGCAAAGTCTGACGCGTCAGAATAAGCGATTGTGTCTTCTCCGATTTCTGAAAGAACCATAAATTCATGTGTATCTTTCCCACCGATTGCACCTGAATCCGCTATAACTGCACGGAAGTTTAATCCTAAACGAGAGAAGATATTAGAATAGGCTTGAACCATATCATCATATGTTTGATCTAAACTTTCGCGAGTTGCATGGAAAGAGTAGGCATCTTTCATAAGGAATTCACGACCGCGAAGCAAACCAAAACGAGGGCGCTTTTCGTCACGGAATTTTGTTTGAATTTGATAAAGTGTCAATGGCAATTTTTTATATGACTTGATTTCATCACGAAGCAAAGAAGTAATGACTTCTTCATGAGTAGCTCCTAAAGCAAAATCGCGATTATGTCGATCTTTTAGTCGCATTAATTCTGGTCCATATGAATACCAACGGCCAGTTTCCTGCCAAAGTTCTGCTTGCTGCATCGCAGGCATCAGCACTTCAACACCATTAATCGCATCCATCTCTTCACGAACAATACTCTCGACTTTTTGAAGAACACGTTTTCCAAGAGGTAAGAACGAATAAATGCCACTAGTATTTTGACGAATAAACCCTGCACGAAGGAGCAGCTGATGCGACTTAACATCGGCATCAGCTGGAGTTTCACGAAGTGTAGGGATGAATGTAAGACTTTGTTTCATAAGTTAAAAGCTCCTCATACCATCCGTAGATTAAATTTTAAAAGAAAAATCTTTGTATATCATTCCATGTTACAACAACCATAAGTACCATCAATAACATGATCCCGACAAAATGGACCATTCCTTCTTTTTGACGGTCCACTGGCTTTCCTCGAATCGCTTCGAATAGGAAGAACAACAATCGTCCACCATCCAATGCCGGTAGTGGCAGTAGATTCATGATTCCTAAGTTAATACTTAGAATAGCAGCCCAGTTCATTAAATTGAATACACCATATTGAGCCATTTCTTCAGTAGCTTTATAAATACCTACAGGGCCTGATAATGCATCAATTGTAAACTGCCCAGTAACCAACATACCAAGGAGTTCAAAAATCTTCACAATCCAAGATATCGTCTGTTCTGCGCCGAAACCAACTGCTTTCAGAGGATTTTTTTCAACTGGACTTTCATAGAGTACACCGATTTGACCATACTCTCGACCATCCTGTTCAACGGCTTTTGGAGTAATAGTTGAATTGATTGTCTCACCATCACGTACATATTCAAACGTTAATTCTTCGCCCGCGCTAGCTTGTACCTTAGCAGCGAGATCTTGCCATTTATTAATGGGCTGACCATTAATTTTAGTAACTAAATCCCCATCCTGCATACCTGCTGCAAGTGCAGGACTATCATCAGACACTCCCGAGATAACAGGTTCGTAAGTCGGAACACCTTGTAGCAGTCCGATTGCCAAGAAGATAAAGAAAGATAAAATAAAGTTGAATAATGGTCCCGCAAAGATGGTCATTGCACGTTTACCAAGTGTTTTTGAACCAAATTGACGGTCGTATGGCGCGATTATCGTTTCTTTGCCATTTTCCACAATTACAGCATCACGGGAAACGTTATAACGTACTAATCGTTCTTCTTCATCGTAACCTTCTATCCATAAATCTTTTTCAAGATCAGAACGTTCGGTTTCTAAAAACAGCATGTCTTGTTGCTGTTTGTTATGATTCAGAACAATTTTTTTAACTTCTTCTTTAGAGTTCAGAATCAGTCCGACACGGAATCCAGGTTGTAACTCAACCGAATCCATATCTTCTCCAGCCATTCGAACATATCCACCAAGAGGAAGTAGTCTTAGTGTATAAAGAGTTTCACCTTTAGTGATTCCAAGTATTTTCGGACCAAAGCCGATGGCAAATTCACGTACCATGATTCCTGCACGTTTTGCAAAAATAAAATGCCCCAGTTCATGAAAAAATACAAGTGAACCGAATATCAGGATAAAAGCAATGGTTGTCTCCATATAGTCCCACCTTTTTTACAGCATTTCGCTGTCATCAATCTTTCATCATTTTACCATGTTTCGAACAGCTTTTCTCGTTATTGCATCCACATGCAAAATCGTTTCCAAATCAGGTGAACTGATAACCGAATGTTTGTCCATAACACGTTCAATGCATTCCTCTATCTGAAGGAAACGAATCTCCCCATTTAAAAACAAGGCAACAGCAGCTTCGTTTGCTGCATTCAGAACTGTGGTCATCGTACCACCTGCACGACCAGCATCGTAGGCAAGTTTTAAGGCATGAAAACGTTCAAAATTCATTTCTTCAAAATGCAGTTTGCCTATTTCTACTAAATTTAATCGTTTGGCATTGTTTCTTGGCAGCCTGTCTGGATAAGAAAGAGCATATTGAATCGGCACACGCATATCAGGTGTCCCTAATTGAGCCATGACACTTGTATCGTGGAATTCCACCATTGAATGAATGATACTTTCCCTGTGTAGCACAACTTCGATATCATCGTAAGGCATGTCGAATAGAACTTGCGCTTCAATCACTTCTAAACCTTTGTTCATCATAGTTGCGGAATCAATTGTAATTTTCGCACCCATTGACCAGTTGGGATGGTTCAGTGCATCCTGAATCGTTACGTTCTCCAAATCTTCCCGTGTACGATCACGGAAGCTACCGCCTGATGCTGTTAAAATCAACTTGCTTACTTGGCTTCTTTTTTCACCATTCATCGATTGGAAAAGAGCGGAATGTTCACTATCAACCGGTAATATAGGCGCATTATATTTCTGTGCCGCTGCCATCACCAGATGTCCAGCAGTGACGAGTGTTTCTTTATTTGCCAAAGCAATTGTTTTTTGTTGTTTGATTGCCTCTAAGGTTGCTTCCAGTCCAACACTTCCAAGAACAGCATTTACTAGGATCGAAGCGTCTGGATGAGTCGCAACTTCGATCAACCCTTTGCTACCATATGCAAGTTCGATGCTCGGAAATTCCTTTTTAAGTGAAATTGCATCAACTTCTTCTTGAACTGATACAAGTGTAGGTTTGAACTCACGAATGATTTCTTTCGTCTTTTCAAGATTGCGTCCAGCAGAAAAAGCCACTAGTTTAAATTGCTGTGGATGTTCTCTTATGATGTCAATCGTTTGAATACCGATAGAGCCTGTTGCTCCCAATAAACTAATAAGCTTTGTCATTAACGTCAAATCCCCTTAACCGGCAAAATGCAAAAAGTGTAACAATGGTAAAACAAATAATAAACTATCAAATCTGTCTAGAACGCCGCCATGACCAGGCAATAAATTCCCTGAGTCCTTAACATTGTAATGACGTTTAAGTGCTGACTCGACCAAATCCCCCATTTGACCCAAGATGGAAGCAAATATTGTGACAAAGATCAGCATCGTATACGAAGAACTGATTGGATAAATCCATTGGAAAAGTACAGCAAAAATAACAGCCGTTGCGATTCCTCCGACAAATCCTTCAATGGTCTTATTAGGAGAAATATCAGGCCACAATTTCTTTTTACCAAATTTTTTCCCAGTAAAATATGCACCAGAATCGGTGGTCCAAATAATTACCAGTGCAAAAATGACATATTCAATGCCAGCCATTCTCGTTTCGATAAAATAGAAGAATCCAATCCCGATATAGAGAACGCCCATAATCGAGAAAGCGGCATCTTCGAATGTATATCGGTTTTTAACAACAACGGTGTATATAAGTAATAAAAGTACAGCGATAAGTGCTAAATCTATTTTGGTATAACCCGTTGTTTCCATCAATGGAATGGACCATTTATTTGGTAATAAAAAAATAAACAAGGCAATTAGCGTAATCGCACCGTGAACGGAAAAAATCGAGTGCCCCTTCATGCGCAAAATCTCAAATAAGCCAACTGCTGCCATTGCATATACCAGCAATGTAAAAGGAAGGCCACCAAGCCATACAATCGGAATAAATAGAGCGGCTCCAATTACAGCCGTAATGATGCGTTGTTTCAATTTGATTCTTCTCCCTTCAATCCCCCGTAACGGCGATTTCGGTTTTGGTAACTTTCAACTGCGTCAAGTAAGCAGTTTTCATCAAAATCCGGCCAAAGTGTTTCTGTAAACCAAAACTCAGTGTAAGCCAGTTGCCAAAGCATGAAATTACTTAAACGGACTTCTCCGCTTGTGCGAATAAGCAAATCTGGTTCAGGGAGCTCACAAGTCATTAAATGCTGAGAAATCAGGTCTTCTGTCACTTCACTAGAACTTAAAGAACCTTCCTCAACGAGTTGTGCGATTTTTTGCATTGCTTGCGCAATCTCTGCACGGCTACCATAGTTCAATGCAAAGTTTAAAATTAATCCCGTATTATTTTTTGTAGCTTCCATTGCTTTTCGAACTGCTTCCTGTGTATGTCGAGGTAATGTATCATTTTCACCCATCATGACGACACGCACATTTTGTTCAATCAGCTCAGGCAGATAAGTACCTAAAAACTCTTCGGGTAGTCGCATAATAAAATCAACTTCAAGTTTTGGACGTTTCCAGTTTTCAGTTGAAAATGCATACACGGTTAAAGCCCCTACGCCAAGATCATTGGCAAGACGAGTAATTTTACGAACCGTTTTCATACCTTCATGATGACCGGCTACTCGAGGTAGAGCTCTTTTCTTTGCCCATCTTCCATTGCCATCCATTATAATCGCAATGTGTTCAGGGATTTGATCTTTCTTAGTATGCGAAATACGCTCCGCCAGCGATTGGTTTTGTCGTTCGGGTTTTCTCCGAATGAGTTTATGTAACATGCTGAATCCTCCACTTTACGCACTTATCGGAATGTCGTCTTTCCTATCATATCAAAAATTGATGGGTTTTTCTTCTTTCCCACAAAAAAAGACGTCCTATTGAATAGGAACGTCTTAACTGTAGAAAAGTTCAAAAGCTTAAACTTCCAGAATTTCTTTCTCTTTGTCTTTAGCAACTTGATCAATTTTAACGATATAGTCATCCGTTAATTTTTGAACGTCATCAGAGAATCCACGTAAATCATCTTCTGTGATTTCGCTTTTCTTCTCCAGTTTTTTCAATTCATCGTTCGCATCACGGCGGATATTACGAATACCGACTTTTGCTTCTTCCGCTTCTTTTTTGACCAATTTAACTAAGTCTTTACGACGTTCTTCAGTCAAAGCAGGAATAGCAATACGAATCACAGTACCATCATTTGATGGAGAAATACCTAAATCCGATTTTTGAATCGCTTTTTCGATATCCCCAAGAGCAGACTTGTCATAAGGTTGAATTGTCAGCAATCGAGCTTCAGGCGTCGCAACTCCAGCGATTTGATTGATTGGCGTTGGTGAGCCGTAGTAATCTACTGTAATTTTATCCAATAATGAAGCACTTGCACGACCCGCACGAATTGTTGAAAGTTCACGACTTAAAGCTTGAATTGCTTTTGTCATTCTTTCTTTCGTTTGATCAATGACTTGTTTTGACATTACGTATTCCTCCTAACGATTGTACCGATTGTTTCACCTAAAACGGCACGTTTAATATTTCCATTCTCCATAATTGAGAATACTATGAGCGGGATGTCGTTGTCCATACATAGTGTCGATGCAGTAGAATCCATTACTTGCAGGCCTTGTTGAATGACTTCCAAGAATGAAAGTGTCTCATATTTGACGGCTTCACTGTTTGTTTTTGGATCGTCTGAATAAACGCCATCCACATTGTTTTTGCCCATTAAAATGACATCTGCTTCAATTTCTGCTGCACGAAGAGCCGCTGTTGTATCTGTAGAGAAGTAAGGGTTACCTGTACCAGCTGCAAAAATAACGACTCTTTTTTTCTCAAGGTGTCGAATCGCTTTTCTGCGAATATAAGGTTCAGCTACTTGACGCATTTCAATTGATGATTGAACACGTGTTTCAATGCCTGACTTTTCAAGTGAATCTTGTAGTGCTAAAGAATTCATGACAGTAGCTAACATGCCCATATAGTCCGCAGTTGCACGGTCCATACCCATCTCACTACCTACTTTGCCACGCCAGATGTTTCCGCCGCCAACAACGACAGCCACTTCCACACCCAACTCTACAACTTCTTTCACTTGCTCAGCTACGGATTTAATAATTTGAGGAGAAAGTCCGAAACCTTGTTCTCCTGCCAAAGCTTCTCCACTTAATTTTAAAACGACTCGATTGTATTTAGTTTCGCTCATGGGTAGCCTCCATTACACTTTTTTCTCGAAAAATAGGGAACACAAAATCGTGCTCCCCGGAGTAATCATATATTCTTTTGAAATTAACCTTTGTTAACTTGGCTCATTACTTCTTCAGCAAAGTTATCTTGGCGTTTTTCGATTCCTTCACCAACGCTGTAACGTACGAATTCAGTAACAGTACCGCCCGTTGATTTCACGAATTCACGAACTTTTTGATCTGAATTTTTAACGAATGATTGGTCAAGTAAACAAACGTCTTCGAAATATTTACCAAGGCGGCCTTCAACCATTTTAGCTACAATGTTTTCTGGTTTGCCTTCGTTTAAAGCTTGCTCAGTTAATACTTTACGCTCGCGGTCAACTTCTTCTTCAGAAACTTCGTCACGAGAGATATAAGTAGGGTTTAAAGCTGCAACGTGCATTGCAACGTCTTTAGCTGCTTGAGAATCAGAAGACCCTTCAAGTGTTACAAGAACACCAATACGGCCACCCATGTGTAGGTATGAACCAAAAGCATCGTTGTCCGTTTTTGTACGAACTACAAAACGACGCAATGTGATTTTTTCACCGATTTTAGCAATTGCATTTGAAATGTGGTCTGCAACAGTCAATCCGTTAGACATTGTAGAAGCAGTTGCTTCTTCCACTGTTTCAGGTTTAGTCGCAAGTAAGTGCTCAGCCAATTCTTTAACTAAAATTTGGAAACCTTCGTTTTTAGCAACGAAATCAGTTTCAGCATTTACTTCAAGAAGTACTGCATCATTACCTTCTTCTAAAATGTAAGTAGTACCTTCTGCAGCGATACGGTCAGCTTTTTTAGCTGCGCTAGAAAGACCTTTTTCACGTAAAAAGTCTACTGCTGCATCAATATCACCATTTACTTCTACTAACGCTTTTTTACAGTCCATCATACCTGCGCCTGTTTTTTCGCGTAATTCTTTAACCATTTGTGCTGTAACTGCCATTGTTGTTTCCTCCTATTCAAGTATCAACTCTGTGTCATTTCTCAAAAAAAGGTGATAAGGGGTTTAGCCGCTTATCACCTGTAACATACGTGGGGATTACTCAGCAGCTTCAGCTGGAGATAGATCTTCACCTTGTTTTGACTCAAGTAACGCATCCGCCATTTTACCAGTTAATAATTTAACGGCACGAATAGCATCGTCGTTTGCAGGAATTACGTAGTCGATTTCATCTGGATCACAGTTTGTATCAACGATTCCTACTAGAGGGATGTTCAATTTAATAGCTTCCGCAACAGCAATACGCTCTTTACGTGGGTCTACTACGAACATAACGTCCGGTACACCTTTCATGTCGCGAATACCGCCTAAGAATTTAACAAGACGTTCGTGTTCTTTTTTAAGTTGAACAACTTCTTTTTTAGGAAGTACAGAGAAAGTTCCGTCTTCTTCCATTTTTTCGATCGCTTTCAAACGGTTTACACGTTTTTGGATCGTACCGAAGTTAGTTAATGTACCACCCAACCAACGTTGGTTTACATAGTACATACCTGAACGTTCTGCTTCTTCTTTGATTGCTTCTTGTGCTTGTTTTTTCGTACCAACGAAAAGAACTTTACCACCGTCTGCTCCAACTTGGCGCATGAAGTCATATGCTTCTTCTAACTTCTTAACCGTTTTTTGTAGATCGATGATGTAGATTCCGTTACGTTCCACAAAAATGTATTTCTTCATTTTTGGGTTCCAACGGCGAGTTTGGTGACCGAAGTGTACACCAGCTTCAAGTAATTGTTTCATAGAAATTACTGACATGTTTTGTTTCCTCCTGATATGGTTTTTTTCCTCCGCATTCTTCAACTAGAGCTCAAGACCTTAACTTTGTTAAGGACCACTTGTCACTATCCAAATGCGTGTGTGATAACACCATTTGATAATATACCATATCTAGACTAACCTCGCAAGTGTTTATAACAAAAATCAACAAAAGATCGAAATTCAGCTTTGAGATTGTGAAATTTGGTGGACTCGAAACCCGTTGATTTCAGCTACGGTGGACGCTTTTCGCGGGCATGGCTTCAGTCACCTCATCACTGCAAAGACATGTGCTCCTGCGGATACTCGTCGCAAAGATTCTGGCTCTTGGCCAGAATCTTTCCTGCGGGGCCTTCAGCTCATGCACCTGCCACTTCGCTTTCGGTGCAGAAAAATCTGCTATTCCCGCAGAAGTCGCCACCTGCGCTCCAATCAACTATAGATCGCAACTTCGAGTACAGGTTGGTATTAACCTAATATAATCTAATTATGTCTTAGCAATAAACTATGTTTAATCTTCTTAGTTACTCCTTAATTCATTGATTGTAGTTCGCTGAATTATGTAACTGAAAATTATTTACTTTCTTATTCTTAAAAAACGACCACAATGAAAGAGTCATTGTGGTCGTCAGCTTGTTCTTATTTAAGTTTTAGTTGAGCTAATTCGTTTAAGAATTTGTCATTTAGTACTTTGATGTAAGTTCCCTTCATTCCTAAAGAACGAGATTCAATAACACCAGCACTTTCCAGTTTACGTAGGGCATTAACGATTACTGAACGAGTGATACCTACGCGGTCAGCAATTTTAGAAGCGACTAGCAAGCCTTCGTTTCCATCAAGCTCTTCGAAAATGTGTTCGATAGCTTCTAATTCACTGTAAGACAGCGAGTTGATCGCCATTTGTACAACCGCTTTGCTACGTGCTTCTACTTCAATTTGTTCTGATTTCTCACGTAAAATTTCCATTCCTACAACCGTCGCACCGTATTCACCAAGAATTAAATCGTCATCATGGAACTCATCTTTCAAACGTCCAAGAATTAATGTACCAAGACGTTCACCACCACCGATGATTGGAACGATTGTCGTTAAACCTTCTTTGAATAACTCACGATTTTCTACTGGAAATACTGTGTGCTCGCTGTACACATCCAAGTTAGAAGATGTTTCATTTACGTTGAAAAGGTTTTTTGTATACTCTTCAGGGAATTGACGCTCTTCCATCATTTTAATCATACGCTCATTCTCGATTTGTTGATTGATGTCGAATCCTAGAAGTTTACCTTTACGGCTAACGATGAAGACGTTACATTCGATTACGTTACTTAGTGTTGTTGCCATTTCTTTAAAGTTAACCGGCTTACCTGCTGACGCTTGAAGCATCGAGTTAATCTTTCTTGTTTTTCCTAATAAATTCATTAATGTGGCCTCCTATATTGGGTACAGCTATTTATTAAATATTCTAAAGGTTTTTAATTGTTTTTGGAATAGATATATCTTACATTACAATATAAATTGTGACAAATCTTTGTTTTTTACGATATTTCCAAGCTTCTGGTCGACATATGCAGGTGTAATGTCGATATGTGCAGGAGCAATGTCAGAAGCCTCATATGAAAGTTCTTCTAGTAGCTTCTCCAAAATCGTATGCAATCGTCGTGCTCCGATATTATCGGTCTCTTGATTTACTTCTGTTGCAATTTCAGCAATGCGCTCAATTGCACTGTCCGTGAATTCAAGAGTCACACCTTCTGTTTCGAGCAATGACTTGTATTGACGTATTAACGAATGATCTGGTTCTTTCAATATGCGAACAAAATCTTCTTTTGATAATTTCTCAAGTTCCACACGGACTGGGAAACGTCCTTGCAGTTCCGGGATTAAATCAGAAGGTTTTGCTGTATGGAATGCACCTGCTGCGATGAACAACATGTAATCTGTTTTCACAGCTCCATATTTAGTTTGGACGGTTGATCCTTCAACAATTGGTAATACATCACGTTGCACACCTTCACGTGAAACATCTGCTGACGATCCGTTGCCACCCTTACTTGCAATCTTATCGATTTCATCAATGAAAATGATACCCGTTTGCTCGGCACGTTCAATAGATTTTTGAGCAACTTCCTCAGAATCGATAAGCTTGTGAGCTTCCTCAAGCGTTAACACCCTGCGTGCGTCCTTCACTTGCAAGCGGCGCTTTTTCTTTTTCTTCGGCATTAAATTAGATAATGCATCTTGCATATTCTGCCCCATACTTTCCATCCCAGAGCCTTGGAAAGCATCAAACATGGACGGAGCCTGTTCTGTTACTTCCACGTTCACCCACTCATCTTCCAACTTACCGTCTCTTAAATCTTCGGCAATTTGGGAGCGTTTTAAACGAATATCTGTATCTTCAGTTGAAGTCTCTTCCTGTTCTGCTTTTTGACCAAATAACATTTCAAATGGATTTTGAGCATTATGTTTCTTTTTCAAGGATGGCACGAGCAGACGCACAATCGCATCATTAGCTAAACGTTCAGCCTGAGCTTTTACGCCTTCAGTCATTTCTTCTTTGACAATTCGTACGGCTGCTTCTGTCAAATCGCGAACCATTGATTCGACGTCACGTCCGACATAACCAACTTCGGTAAACTTGGTGGCTTCTACTTTGATAAACGGAGCGTTGGTAAGTTTGGCGATTCTTCTTGCAATCTCCGTTTTACCTACTCCAGTAGGACCAATCATCAATATATTTTTCGGTATAACTTCATTTTTCATTTCGTCAGACAACAAACTTCTTCGATAGCGATTTCGCAATGCAACCGCTACTGATTTCTTGGCTTCTTTTTGTCCGACAATAAAGCGGTCCAAATGCTCAGTTATTTGTTTTGGGGTTAACTGTTGTTTATTCATTCACTTAACGCCTCCACAATAATTTGATGATTTGTAAATACACAGATATCGGCCGCGGTTGTAAGTGCTGCCTTGGCAATTTCGGTTGCATTCATGGTTTCTCCAGCATATTGTTTTAGAGCACGCCCTGCTGCTAAAGCAAAATTCCCGCCCGAACCAATTGCTAAAATGCCATCATCGGGTTCGATTACTTCTCCTGTACCAGAAACCAATAAAAGTGTCTCTTCATTCATCACGAGCAACATCGCTTCAAGTCTTCGTAACATTTTGTCGCCTCTCCATTGTTGGGCAAGTTCGACTGCAGCTCGTTGTAAGTTGCCATCGTATTCCATCAATTTCGCTTCAAACATTTCAAATAACGTAAAAGCATCTGCCACGGATCCAGCAAAACCTGCAAGCACTTTCCCGTTGTATAAGCGTCTTACTTTTTTTGCTGTATGTTTCATGACAACTTGATTTCCTAAAGTAACTTGACCATCGCCAGACATTGCAGACTTTCCTTTATGCTGAATCGCAAATATCGTGGTTGCATGTATTTCTCCCATGATGTTCACCTCTCGTTTAGCTCATCCATCATTATGCTCTAGGATGCGCATTCATATAAGTTTTTCGCAAATGTTCTTTGGTTACGTGTGTATAAACTTGTGTCGAAGACAAATGACTATGTCCCAGTAATTCCTGGACTGTTCTCAAGTCTGCCCCATTGTTCAGTAAGTGTGTCGCAAATGTATGCCGCAACATATGCGGATAGATTTTAGTATGCAATGATGCTTTTTCCACTAAGTCGCTCAGTATATATCTAACACCACGTGGAGTCAAAGGTTGACCACGCATATTTGTAAAAACAAAATTGTGTTTTGCTTGTTTCATTAGTTTAAGACGCGCGTTGTCCATATAGAGTTCCAACGCATCTTGAGCAAACTGACCAAACGGTACATATCTCTCTTTTCGGCCTTTACCCATTACCCGCATGATGCCGAGACGCATATCAATATCCCGTTCTTCTAATGATGTCAATTCACTTACACGAATTCCGGTTGCATACAACATTTCAAGTATAGCCCGGTTTCGAAGAATCATAGGTTCTTCGCCTTCAGTAGCTAGAAACAACTGTTGCAATTCTTCTTCATAAAAAAAATGAGGAAGACGTTCCTCTTTTTTGGGATGATATAACGAGCGAAAGGCATCTTCTTTTAAACCGAATTCCCTGTTACCAAATTTAAAAAATGAACGGATCGCCGATATCTTTCTGGAAATTGAGGTACGTGAAAGTGATTCATCGTACAGTTTTGTCACATAAAGTCGGGCATGGATATATTCAACATCATGTAAGCTAGTAATTCCTTCTGATTGTAAAAAATCAAAAAAGTAGAGTAGGTCTGATTCATATTCTCGAACAGTGTGTTCTGAATAGTTCTTTTCAAGCTGTATATAACTTTTAAATTGAGACAAAGCTTCTAACGGAGTCATAGGTGTCTGCACCTCCAAATAGTTAAAGAGCCAGGAACCGTCCAGTCTTGAAACAGCCGGAGCAGGTGGATGGCAAAACACGCGAAAAATGAAATGTATACGAATTAATAAATTTGACAAAGTAAAAAGCCTCTAAATTATAACAATAATTAGAGGCTTTCAGCAATTAAATCGAAAGTGAATTCATAAAATTTTGAATTGTGCCTAGCGCTCGTTCAGCTTGCTTCTCACCGCGTTTTTCTTTCGTTTTGTATCGCTGCGGCAATGCAGGGAATAAACCAAAGTTAACGTTCATCGGCTGGAAGTTTTTAGGGTCGGCTTCAGTAATGTATCGAGCCAAACTTCCTAATGCTGTTGCTTCAGGGAACACGAGCAATTCTTCTCCTAAAGCCATTCTAGCAGCGTTTATGCCTGCTATTAAGCCACTTCCCGCGGATTCCACATAACCTTCTACACCTGTCATTTGACCTGCAAAGAATATCATATCATTTGTTTTCAATTGATAAGTAGGTTTTAAAACTCTTGGGGAATTAATGAACGTATTGCGGTGCATAACGCCATAGCGAACGATTTCCACGTTTTCCAAACCTGGAATTAACTGCAAAACTTGTTTTTGTGGACCCCATTTCAAATGTGTCTGAAATCCGACAATGTTGTACAAAGTGCCCGCTGCATCATCTTGACGCAACTGAACAACTGCATATGGAATCTTACCAGTTTTCGGATCTTCAAGACCAACTGGCTTCATCGGGCCGAATAATATAGTCTTTTTCCCACGTTCAGCCATCACTTCAAATGGCATACAACCTTCGAAATAAATCTCTTTTTCAAATTCTTTCAAAGGCACCACTTCAGCTGAAATCAATGCTTCATAAAAACGGTCAAACTCTTCTTCAGTCATCGGGCAATTGATGTATGCCGCTTCCCCTTTGTCGTAGCGGGATTTCACATAAACTTTGTCCATATCGATACTTTCTTTTTCCACAATGGGAGCAGCTGCATCATAAAAGTATAAATAATCCTGACCGGTCAATTGTTGAATCTTTTCAGCCAAAGCTTGAGAAGTTAAAGGTCCTGTGGCGATAATCGTAATACCTTCAGGAATTTCCGTTACTTCTTCATTGATTACTTCAACAAGAGGATGATTTTTCACTTTATCCGTTACGTAGCCTGCAAATTCGTGACGGTCTACCGCAAGAGCACCGCCTGCAGGCACAGAACATTGATCTGCAGCTCCCATAATAACGGAATCCAGCATTCTCATTTCTTCTTTAATTACGCCGACTGCATTAGTCAATGTGTTAGCACGTAAAGAGTTTGAACACACCAGTTCAGCGAATTTATCCGTATGATGAGCAGCCGTTTGTTTAACTGGACGCATTTCGTATAAGCGAACCCGGACACCTCTTTTAGCGATTTGCCACGCCGCTTCACTTCCTGCAAGACCTGCTCCTATAACATTGACGATTGTCAATTTCTACACCAACCTTTTCTAAAAATCTCAGAAAGCATACACTTTCGCAGATTATTAATTTCAATCTTTTTTTACTATGTACAAATTCAAACGTCAGTCCAGAAGACCCTATTACGGTCCAACTCGACTGACGCTTTGTGCGTTTCATTTTTTATGCTTGTGCGTCTTCCTTATAATCACAAGATGTACACTGAATTTGTATACCTTTTTTCAGTTTTTTCTCTACTAGCAATTCGCTACATTTTGGACATGGACGACTGATCGGTTTGTCCCATGATACGAATTCACATGTTGGATAGCGGTCACATCCATAAAAAATTCGTTTCGTTTTACTTTTACGTTCAACGACTTCGCCTTCTTTACAGCTTGGACACGTCACACCGATATTTTTAACAATTGCTTTTGTATTACGACAATCCGGGAAGTTGCTGCATGCCATGAATTTCCCATATCTGCCTAATTTAAAGACCATTGCAGAACCACATTTTTCACAATCTTCTCCTGCAGGCTCATCCTTGATTACAACTTTCTCCATTTCTTTGTCTGCATGTGTTACATGCTTTTCAAAGTCTTTGTAGAATTTATCAATGATATGAACCCATTTTTCCTGACCTTCTTCAACGCTGTCCAAATCTTTTTCCATTTGGGCAGTAAACTCTATGTCGATGATGTCTGGGAAAAACTCCAACACAAGCTGATGAACAATGCCACCAAGTTCAGTCGGCACAAATCGTTTTGCATCGAGTGAAACATACCCTCGCTTTTGTATTGTATCAAGCGTTGGCGCATAAGTCGATGGTCGACCTATACCTAATTCTTCAAGCGTTTTAACTAATCGGGCCTCTGAATAACGTGGAGGTGGTTGTGTGAAATGTTGCTTTGGCTCGATTTCAAGCTTCTTCACAAAGTCGCCTTTTTCCATTTCGGGTAAAATGCGATCTTTTTCTTCTACTTGATCATCGTTACCTTCTACATACAATTTCATGAAACCAGGGAATTTCACTTGTGAACCATTTGCACGGAAAACAACATTCTCATTTGTTAAGTCAATCGTAACCGTATCCAAAACAGCCGGTGACATCTGGCTTGCCAAGAAGCGTTCCCAAATCAATTTGTATAGTTTTAATAAATCTTTTGAAAGAATCGATTTCAGCTGATCAGGAGATCTAAGTACACTCGTTGGACGAATCGCTTCATGGGCATCTTGAGACTTACTTGATTGTTTAGCTGGTCCTGTCGAAGTGGTGACATATTCTTTGCCATATTCACTTTCAATATAACTGTGTGCATCTTTTTTCGCAGTATCTGAAATTCGCGTAGAATCTGTACGCATATACGTAATCAACCCGACTGTGCCTTCTTTTCCAACATTCAATCCTTCATAAAGCTGCTGAGCGAGCATCATTGTTTTTCTTGCTCGGAAGTTTAATTTACGTGCCGCTTCCTGTTGAAGAGATGATGTAGTAAACGATGGTGCAGGGTTACGTTTACGTTCTTTTTTTACAACACTTGTGACTTCAAACTTGTCACCTTTAAGTTGTTTTAAGATTTCTTTTACTTGGGCTTCGTTTGTCAGTTTTACTTTTTCGGCCCCGTTTCCGAAGTACATAGCATCAAAAGATTTTTTGCCTTTTTCAAAGCTACCTTCGATTGACCAATATTCTTCAGGCTGGAAGTTCTTTATTTCGTTCTCACGATCAATAATCAGTCTCAACGCAACGGATTGTACACGTCCTGCTGATAGACCTTTTTTGACTTTCTTCCATAGAATCGGGCTGATGTTATATCCAACGAGCCTGTCCAATATACGTCGTGCTTGTTGTGCGTCCACTAGATCCATATCAATGGGACGTGGGTTTTTAAATGATTCTTTTATTGCGTCTTTTGTAATTTCATTAAATACAACGCGACAATCTGATTCAATATCAATGTTCAATGAATTCGCGAGATGCCAAGCAATTGCTTCACCTTCGCGATCGGGGTCAGCCGCGAGATAAATTTTCTTCGCTTTTTTGGCTGCTGATTTTAAATCTTGCATAACTGGGCCTTTGCCACGAATCGTAATGTACTTAGGCGTGTATTCATTTTCTACATCCACACCCATTTGACTACGTGGTAAATCACGAACATGACCAAGTGATGCTTTCACTTTATATTTTTTGCCAAGATAACGTTCAATCGTTTTCGCTTTGGCTGGCGATTCCACAATCACTAAAAAATCCGACATGTATGTGCCTCCTCATAGAGGTTCCTAATAAATCAATAAAAGAAATACCTGTTGCAAAATGTATAACAGATTCTAGTATATTGCAACCATTTTTCATTACGCAATTTATTTTTGAAACGACAAGTCCTGAAAATCTTCTACAATTTGATACCCATTCCAGACCGGTTTTGCCCCTTCTAACAACGACTGATTCGGTCCAAGCGATAAAATGGACGTTATGGGACCTGGGACACAATAAACATCTTTCCCATTGTCCAAAGCATGCTGAAGTGTAATAACTGTACCGCTTTTTTCTTTTGCTTCTGTAACAACCAACGCATCGCAAAGGCCACTGATTAAGCGGTTACGCATAGGGAAATACCACTTTTGTGGTGTAATGTACGGTGGATATTCAGATAAGGTTAAATGATGCTGTTCCATAATTGTATATAACTGATCATTCTCTTTTGGGTAACGGGTATAGTGACCATGACCGAGAATTCCGATGGTTTTTCCACCAAGGTTATGAGTTGCTTGATGGGCCATGGCATCAGCACCTTTCGCCATGCCACTGACAATCACGATTCCATTTTGTACAAGGGGAGGAAGAATAAAAGACATAGCATCCTTCGAATAGTTTGTAGCATCTCTCGCTCCAATTACAGACACGTAATTTTTCATGGTTAAATAATCAATATTGCCTTTCGCGTAAAGGATTGTAGGCGGGTCATACAGAGTTTTTAATTGTTTGGGATAATAGGGATGGTTAAAAGGGATTGGGGTAATATTATTCGTGTTATATGCTTGTACAAGGGGGGTTCCAAGCACTTTGTTATATGCTTCTTTAAATTTCCTGGCACGTTCAGGCGTTAACCTTAACAATCTTGAGAGCTGATAGGAACTCATTCCCTCACATGCGGTTAAATCGTTATCTTCTTGAAGTAGGGGCTCCAAGCGATTAAGAGGGATTGGCAAAACGTAGTGAAGAGCCAACAATCGTTGATAAAATGTTTGTTTGATCATGCATTTCCTCCTTTTTATAACACAACAATACATCGGATGATGGGCCGACATCTTTTATAATAATCTGTTTCTTCTAAATTGACCAGTTTTCGACCGGTTTCGACTCTATTATGTAATAAATTATATTTTGAGTTTCTTCTATATAATAACCTTATCTATTTTAGAATCTTGCTTTTATTCAATTCATCACTTAAAACAATCTGTCTTAATATTAAAATAGTGAATGAATGCAAAAAGAATGAATGCAAGAGAGAATTATCACTAAGTTGATATTCCGCAAAGCAGCTACGCTTTCCGCGGACTTGCGCCGAATTAACACGCACTGATCGTTCGTGTGGATTTCAAACACTTCGCTTTTCCCGCTGGAGTCTCCGCTGTTTTCCTCCATATCATACATCAAGAAGAAAAAGCTAAAAAATACTTAATTTTCATCGCTATTTAAGACCAGTAAAAATCGAATCTACATGTAATTTCATTTGATGAAACTTTTACTAGAAAAAAAGCCAGAAACGTTGATTACACAACGTTTCTGGCTTTCATTTTAATTAATGAGTTTTACATTGATCGTACAAGCCTTTTTCTTTAATCACTTTGATTAAAGTTTCACCAATAACAGATGGAGTAGCTGCAACTTCCATGCCAGCTTCGTTCATTGCTTTGATTTTGTCAGCTGCTGTACCTTTACCGCCAGAAATAATCGCGCCGGCATGACCCATACGCTTGCCTTCTGGAGCTGTTTGTCCACCAATGAAACCTACAACAGGTTTAGTCATGTTAGCTTTGATCCACTCAGCAGCTTCTTCTTCAGCTGTTCCGCCGATCTCACCAATCATAACTACTGCGTAAGTATCTGGATCTTCATTGAATGCAGATAATGCATCGATGAAGTCAGTTCCGTTTACTGGGTCTCCACCAATACCTACAGCTGTACTTTGTCCAATACCTTCTTGAGAAAGTTGGTGTACCGCTTCATAAGTTAGTGTACCAGAACGTGAAACTACGCCTACATGGCCTTTTTTGTGAATGTATCCTGGCATAATACCAATTTTACATTCTTCAGGTGTAATTACACCTGGGCAGTTCGGTCCGACTAAACGCGTTTTCTTGCCTTCCATATAGCGTTTAACTTTGACCATATCAAGAACAGGAATATGTTCAGTAATACAAATCGCCATATCCAATTCAGCATCTACTGCTTCAAGAATAGCATCTGCAGCGAATGGAGCTGGAACATAAATAACGGACACGTTAGCGCCAGTTGCTTTCACAGCTTCTTCTACTGTATTGAAAACGGGTACGCCTTCAGCTTCAGTTCCGCCTTTACCTGGAGTTACACCAGCGACGATTTTTGTACCATATTCAAGCATTTGCTTTGTATGGAAAAGAGCTGTTGATCCCGTAATACCTTGCACGAGTACTTTCGTATCTTTGTTAATATAAACGCTCATCTTTTGTCCCTGCCTTTCTTAGCCTACAAGTTCAACAATTTTTTGCGCGCCATCAGCCATAGAGCCAGCCGCAATAATGTTTAAGCCAGATTCATTCAATAGTTTCTTCCCAAGTTCTACGTTTGTACCTTCCAAACGAACAACTAAAGGTACTTGCAATCCAACTTCTTTCGCAGCTGTGATTACGCCTTCAGCGATAACGTCACACTTCATGATTCCACCAAAGATGTTAACGAAAATACCTTTAACATTTTTGTCTGAAAGAATGATTTTAAATGCTTCCGTTACTTTCTCAGCTGTCGCACCGCCCCCAACGTCAAGGAAGTTAGCGGGTGATCCGCCGTAATAGCTAATCGTATCCATTGTTGCCATAGCTAGTCCAGCACCGTTAACCATACATCCGATGTTGCCATCTAATGAAATATAGCTTAGGTCATATTTAGACGCTTCGATTTCTTTTGCATCTTCTTCATCGAAGTCGCGTAATTCTAAAATGTCTTTGTGACGGTATAAAGCATTAGCGTCGAAGTTGAACTTCGCGTCAAGTGCCATAACGTCTCCTCCACCTGTTACAACTAGTGGATTGATTTCAACGATTGCCGCATCTTTTTCAACAAATACTTGGTAAAGACCAAGCATGAATTTCACAGCTTTGTTAACTAAGTTAGCTGGAATGTTCATGTTGAAAGCCATACGACGAGCTTGGAAGCCAGTTAATCCAACAACTGGATCAATTACTTCTTTGAAGATTTTTTCAGGAGTTGCTTCTGCAACTTCTTCAATGTCCATTCCGCCTTCTTCAGAACCCATAAGAGTTACACGTGAAGTTGCACGGTCAAGAACTAAACCTAAGTAGTACTCTTTTTTAATGTCGCAACCTTCTTCAACAAGAAGACGCTTAATTTCTTTTCCTTCAGGACCTGTCTGATGAGTGACAAGGACTTTACCTAGAAGTTCTTTCGCGTATGTACGAACTTCATCCAAGTTCTTCGCGATTTTAACACCGCCAGCTTTACCACGTCCACCTGCGTGGATTTGAGCTTTCACCACGACAACTTCTGTGCCTAGTTCTTTTGCAGCTTTTACTGCTTCTTCCGGAGAAAAAGCAACTAAACCGTTCGATACTGCGACACCATATTGTCTGAGGAGTTGTTTACCTTGATATTCATGGATATTCATTTTACATCCTCCAATCAAACTTCTGTCAAGTAATTTACTACCTTAACCATTGTATTAAACCTGTCAAACAATGTCCACACTTGTCCTTTATATTCCTTAAACTGCGAATATTCTGTTCTTTTTGTCGAAAAAAAGTTTTTCTTACCTTTTCAAACCATGAGATTGGTCGATACGGTAAATGAATGCAAAAACTTCCGCTACCGCTTGGTACAACTCCTCGGGTATTGATTCATTAATATCCAATTGCCCGAGCAACGCAACTAAACTTGGATCTTCTTGTATTGGAATCTGGTGTTCTTGTGCTATTTTGATTAGATTTTCAGCTATTACACCTTTGCCTTTTGCAATGACTGTTGGGGCATTTTCTAAATTCTGTTTGTAAGTTAAGGCGACAACTTCTTTAATTTTCTTGTTTTCTTCGCTCATACCAGAATATCCACTCCCCACTTACTAACTTGCGTTTTCGTCAATATTGGAGGAGGCTCAGGTTGCTTCGAATAGCTTTTCATAAATACACCAGATAATTGATAATTTAATGAGTTGAGACCTGTTTTAAGCGCTTCTCTGAACTGATCTGCGTAAGGCATTAATGCCTCGCTTTCGTTATATACATTAATCGTGATAATCCGATTTTGAATTTGCATATCAATTACCGTCTCTTTCAAAGAAGATAAATCCAGATAAAACATGACCCGAGCATAATTCGAATCAATTTTTCCATCATCTTTCATTTGTCCGTTCCATTGTAATGAAGCATCCATACGTTTCCCGAAAAAATCCAGTGGAACTTGCATAAGTAACTGATGCTGAGGACCATTATCACCTGATAAGATTTGCATCCCATTTAAACGGGATACAATCGTTTCTGCTGTTTCCTTCAACTGCGCAGATATTTCGGAATTTTGGAGTAATGCCAGTAATTGTGGTTTAAGCGATTCACTTATTTGGCTTAAATTACTTCCTTGCGCCAGCTTTGATTCGTAGTCAAACCCGATATTACTAAGTATTTGTTTCATTGCTTGTTCAATCGTTACACCGTTCATTCCAGATTGAATGTTAGCTTCAGCCATAGCTAACGCTTGCTGAACAACTAGATTATTAGATTTTCTGGATAGCATCGTCAGTTGTTCAAATACTTTGGCGTCCAACTCTTTTCTGTTCATTGAAGTTAATAGGGACATCACGTGATCCGCCGCCGGTGTAGGCAATTTCTGATTCGTTTCAGATGGTTGGAAATGTCTCGCTTCTGAACTTAACCAGTTGGCAAGTGTCGCTTGCTTCGGTACAAGTCCGACCTCTTTCAACAAATTAAGCAATGTCAGCTTGTCGCTTTCACTTGTATTCTCTGACAGTAAACGATCAATCACCTGTCCAAGAATTGCCCCGCCAAATTCATTTAAAAAAGGTTGAGTTATTTGCATCAATACTTTTTCGATACTTCCTTTTTGACTCGTTGGAATGGACGTATCATTTTTCAAAGCGAGTTTAAATGCATCCAATAGTTGATGTAAGCCATTTTTATCTTGTCCACTGATTAACATGGTAAAGTTTTCATTCGTAAATGTTAGTTTGAGCTCACTTAATTTCTGGATTGCCATCAAACCTTCTGACAATTTAACTTGCGGAGGGATTTCCTTCAGCCATTGTTCTGCTAAGAGTAACTGTTCTTTAGAAAGAGGAATTTTCTCTTTGATCATTTGCTGTACAATACTCTGCATTTCAGTTGTTTTGGGCAATTGAAGAGAGTCCATTAACTGCCTAGTTTGATTAGATGTGGTTATGGAGGGGTTAAGAGCATCTGTCACTACTTTTAACTGCAAAGTTTCTTGATTACCTAGCACTTGAAAGTAATGAGCATCCCCTGCTTTTAAAGGGACTTCTAATTTAGCCATCATTTTGTGATTCCCAATTTGAACTTCAGCTCTTTGGTCAGGAAATATTTTATTCACACTCGCATGAACGACTTGACCGTGTCTTAACGATATTACCTGTTCATTAGTCACAGCGGTACGTATAGATGGCTGTATAGTGGGTGACATGCTCTAACCTCCTTTAGGAAATCATGGACTTGATCGGCTCAAATGACCTTCTGTGAATAGGCGTTGGACCAAACTTATTTAAAGCTTCTATATGTAAAGCTGTCCCGTACCCAGCATTTTTTGCAAAATGATATTCTGGATACATTTTATCGAACTCATCCATTAGTTCATCACGCGTTGTTTTGGCCAATATTGATGCTGCAGCGATGGCCAGACTCTTTGCATCCCCTTTAATAATTGAGTGTTGTGTTGTTGATGTAGGGAGTTTCATGGCGTCGACCAATAAGACTTGTGGTTCAATCGACAGGCTGTCAACAGCTCTCATCATGGATAATCGAGTTGCTTCGTAAATATTTAAAGTATCAATTTGATCAACTGCTTGAATATGTATGGAATAACAATAAGCATGTTTTTTAATGATTTCAGCGAAATGCTGTCTTTTACTGCGCGATAGTTGTTTGGAGTCGTTAATTCCGAAAAGTTCATTTGGGTAATCTTTGAAGATAACTGCAGCGGTTACGACAGGACCAGCAAGAGGACCTCTGCCTGCTTCATCTATGCCGGCAACCAAATCACTCGTTGTTTGCTTATGACTATTATCAAATTGAATCTTCTCTTCATGTTCAAGTTTAATTTTATTCTGCGCTTCGAGTCTTTTTAGCCAGGAAGTAACTAATTTTTGAACTCCCGACCGTTGATCGTTCATGAGTTCATTCGTCCACTCATTGGGCTCTGTTGTACTACTCAGTTGCTCTGAAATTGCCTTTATGGTTAGCATTACGCTTCACCTCTTTTTTTGTATTTTGGTATGCATAGATGAATGTTGAGGGCAAATGCTACTGTATTATTTGGCTCTGTTAAATTTTGCTGTTGATATCCCACAAAACAGTTACGCTTACCTAGGTTGAGCGTCGTGTATCCTCGGCACTTCGCCTTTTTTGCTGTTGACTCATACGGAACACGCGGCCAGCGCAAATATTCATAAACACTCGTACTTGTCCTACATTGTCTGGGTTACAAAAAAACCTTTTCTACCCGAAGGTAAAAAAGGTTACTTTTCGGGTTCTGAAACCAACTCATCCACAATATCAAACGTCAATTTACCTAGATGTTGTCCACGGATGTCCCGCACAATAAGTTGCGCAACTTGATCATAATCAATTTCTCCGCCACCTGCATAGGCACGGCGAAGTTTGCCGATATGGTCAAATGTGACAACTAAGTCCTCATCTACCTCAGACAATTTATAGCGTTCTTCCATACGTTTCGGATAATGTGTAGCTAAAAAATTCAGACCATAAACAGCCAAGTCTTCCATATTGGTAATGGTGTCTTTGATTGCCCCCGTTAACGCCAATTTGTATCCTACAGCCTGGTCTTCAAACTTCGGCCACAGGATTCCTGGTGTATCTAAAAGCTCCAGTTCTTTTCCTACTTTTATCCACTGTTGCGCTTTTGTGATACCTGGTGTATTCCCTGTTTTCGCAAGATTTTTCTTAGCCAGACGGTTAATCAGCGTCGATTTTCCTACGTTCGGAATTCCAACAATCATTGCACGGATGGCACGAGGTTTGATTCCACGCAGACGCATGCGCTCCCATTTTTCGAATAACAATTCGCTTGCAGCCTTGGTTACCACTTGTAACCCTTTGCCTTCAAGTGAATTGATGGCTACCGCACGATGTCCTCGCTCTTCAAAATACTGAATCCACTTTTTTGTTTGAAGATCATCTGCCATATCCATTTTATTTAAAATTAACAACCGCGTCTTTTGTCCAATCACTTCGTCAATCATTGGATTTCTTGAAGATAGCGGCAATCTTGCATCAATCAATTCAAAAATAATATCAACTAATTTTAATTTTTCCGTAACTTCACGACGAGCTTTCGCCATATGACCCGGAAACCATTGAATGGTCATTTTCTATCTCCTCCTGTGTTACTCAACCAGTCCCATTTCAGTTGGTGGCCAGAAAATAACATTCGTACTGCCTATTATTTCTTCCATTGACACCACACCGATAATTCGACTGTCTTTACTGTATCTTCGATTGTCACCCATTACAAAAACATATCCTTCCGGAACGACTTCCAATTGAGTCAGTTCTTCAAGAGTGAAATCTTCAGTTAACGTACCTTCATTTATTTCTTTTTTGTAAGGCTCTAAGTATGGCTCGGGAAGCGGTTCACCATTTATATAAAGTTGATCATTTTTGTAAGCAACATGATCTCCCGGTAATCCGATAACACGTTTAATGTAATCCTTTTGCTCAGGTGCATGGAACACTACAATATCGAAACGGTCTGGTTCCCCTACTTCGTAGCCGATTTTGTTTACGATCATCCGGTCTCCATCTTCGAGTGTCGGCATCATCGATTCCCCATCCACTACGATAGGTGTAAATAAAAAATAACGAATGAGCCAGGCTAGTCCAAATGCGATAAGCAAAGCTTTCGACCATTCCCATAACTCATTTTTTTCTTTTTTGGTTTGTTCCATTTTTTTGTTGCCCCCTTGCTTCAATTACATATATTGTACAAGTATTTTTAATGACAAGCAAAAAGAAAGAGAGCTTGATAGCCAAGCTCCCTTTCTGATTTGATAATTATCGAATTTCTTTAATACGAGCTGCTTTACCACGTAATTCACGTAGGTAGAACAATTTCGCACGACGTACTTTACCACGGCGAAGAACTTCTAGACGAGCAATCTTTGGCGTGTGTACTGGGAATATACGTTCAACACCAACACCATAAGAAATTTTACGTACAGTGAAAGTTTCGCTTACTCCGCCACCACGGCGAGCGATAACGATACCTTCATACATTTGGATACGTTCGCGAGTTCCCTCTACGACCTTAACGTGTACACGTACAGTGTCACCAGGACGGAATTCAGGAAGATCCGTACGAAGTTGTTCTTTAGTGATTTCAGTAATAATGTTTTGCATGGTTTTCTCTCCTTAGACAGATGCTCATGCCAGCGACTATGGCTGCAGCGGAACACCGTAATTCAGCACTTCACATAGAAGTACAGAATAGATGATACCACAATTCATGGAAGCTAGCAAGGCAAATTAGTTGTTTTTTACATTCTCCCACTTGGTCATGAGCTTTTGTTCAGCAGGTGATAAGTCCATATTGACCAACAGGTCCGGACGTCTGCTCCAAGTCCGGTATAAAGACTGTTCACGACGCCATTGTTCTATGTTTGCATGATTACCAGAAAGTAATACATCTGGAACTTTCAACCCTCTAAAATCGGCAGGTCTCGTGTATTGAGGATGTTCAAGTAATCCCGTTGAAAATGAATCCTGCACTGGTGATTCGCCATTGCCAAGTACTCCCGGCAATAAACGGACAACACTATCGATTACTGTCATCGCACCAAGTTCTCCACCAGTTAATACAAAATCCCCAATCGAGATTTCATCGGTCACCAAATGTTCCCGAATCCGTTCATCATATCCTTCGTAATGACCGCATAAAAAAACTAACTCTTCTTCAAGAGCCAATTCTTCTGCCTTTGCTTGCGTAAAGCGTTCACCTTGAGGACACATCAATATAATACGAGGTTTTTTAGAATTAGCGGTTATCGCTTCCACAGCTTGAAATAAAGGCTCTGGCTTTAATACCATTCCGGCACCCCCACCATAGGGATAATCATCAACCTGGTTATGTTTATTGCCTGAATACGCACGGAAATCCGTAACGGCCAATGAAACTGCTTGTTTTTCCTGTGCTTTTTTTAATATCGAAGATCCGAAGACACCAGAAAACATGTCTGGGAATAACGACAACACATGAATATGCATCATGACAATAAGCCGTCCAGTACATCGATAACAATTTTCTTTTCATCGACATCTATTTCTTTTACGACATCTTCAATATAAGGAATGTAATGAGCTTTCCCTTTAGTAGGAGTTACAGTCCATACATCATTTGCTCCCGTTTGCAAAATATCCGTCACTACGCCAATTTCCTGTCCATCCAAACCAAACACTGTACAACCAAGGATTTCATGGAAATAGTACTCGTCCCCTTCTAAATCGGACAACTGATTTTCAGACACTTTTAAAATGCCGTCTCGGAACTCTTGCACCATTTCAATCGTCAAATAACCTTCGAACGTCAATAAATCAAAGTTTTTATGTTGACGGTGACTTGCAACAGTTAACACTAAGGGCGATTTACCATCTCTAAATAAAGACAGCTTATTACCTACTGCATAACGCTCTTCAGGAAAATCTGTACTTGAAATGACGCGTACTTCTCCACGAATCCCATGTGTATTTACAATTTTACCGACGTTATACCAATTCATTAAAATCACTCCCGATTTAAAGTGCAAAAAAGGAAGGAACCATGAGCTCCCTCCTTTTCGTCTTAATCTAAAATGTCGACATACGTCTTCTTTTTGTGGTGACTGCTTGCTGCTGAATAAACAATGGTGCGGATTGCTTTCGCAACACGACCTTGCTTACCAATAACTTTCCCCATATCTTCAGCATGGACAGAAAGTTTGTAGACAATACGGTTTGCATTTTCGTCTAATTCAACACGAACTTCTTCCGGATAATCAACTAATGGTTTAACAATTGTTTCAATCAGCTGCTTCATTATGCTGCCCCCGATTACTTAGCGTTTTTTGCGTTATGGAATTTCTCCATGATGCCTTGTTCAGAGAACAAGTTACGTACTGTATCAGATGGTTTAGCACCAGTTGATAACCATTTCAACGCTAATTCTTCGTTGATTTTAACTTCAGCTGGTTTTGTTAATGGATTGTAAGTACCAACTGTTTCGATTTGACGGCCGTCACGTGGAGCGCGAGCGTCAGCAACAACAATACGATAGAAAGGAGATTTTTTAGCTCCCATACGTTTTAAGCGAATTTTAACTGCCATGTTTAATAGCACCTCCGAATAGTTTCACACAAGATAGTATATTATCAAGGATTTATTTGTTTGTAAAGTGTTTTTTCTTAACACCTAATATTTTGCCTAAAAAATCACTTGAAAAGCGAATCCAAGCCAGGCATTTTCATCTTTTTCTTGCCTTTTTGTTGTTGCATGTTCGACATTTGCTTCATCATTTTCTTCATGTCCTCAAATTGCTTAAGCAAACGGTTCACGTCTTGAATCGACGTACCAGATCCTTTTGCAATTCGTTTTTTGCGACTGGAGTTAATGATATCAGGTGTCGTTTTTTCCTGAGGTGTCATCGCGTAAATAATTGCCTCTACACGCCCCATTTGTTTTTCATCGACCTTGGCATTTTCAAGTCCTTTAATTTTACCTGCACCAGGAAGCATTTTAATGATGTCCTCAAGAGGTCCCATTTTCTTCACTTGGTTCAATTGTTCAATAAAATCATCAAACGTAAAGCTCTGAGTTCTGAATTTCTCTTCCAACTCTTTTGCTTTTTCTTCATCTACATTGGCCTGAGCTTTTTCAATCAGCGACAACATATCACCCATACCTAAGATACGGGAAGCCATACGCTCCGGGTGGAATGGTTCAAGTGCATCCATTTTTTCGCCCATCCCGACAAATTTAATCGGTTTTTGAGCTACGGAACGGATGGATAGTGCTGCACCACCACGTGTGTCTCCATCAAGCTTTGTCAGGACAACTCCTGTGATGCCGATGCTTTCATTGAAGCTTTGAGCAACGTTTACAGCATCTTGACCTGTCATAGAATCCACGACCAAGAACACTTCATCAGGTTCCTTCAATGCGCGAATGTCTTTCAATTCTTGCATAAGGTCCTCGTCGATATGCAAACGTCCCGCAGTATCAATGATAATGACATCGTTGTGATCTTCTTTAGACTTCTCAAGTGCCTGACGAACGATTTCCACAGGCGAAACATCTGTACCTAATGAAAATACAGGCAATGATAACTGTTTACCAATCGTTTGCAATTGTTGGATAGCTGCCGGACGATAAATATCCGCTGCCACCAATAAAGGATTACGATTATATTTTTTACGTAAAATATTTGCCAATTTTCCGGTAGTGGTCGTTTTACCAGCACCTTGCAAACCGACCATCATAATAACGGTTGGTGGTTTTTTAGCAAACTGAATCGGGCTTTGTTCCCCGCCCATCAATTCAGTCAATTCATCTTTTACGATTTTGATGACTTGCTGACCTGGCGTCAAACTCTTCATGACATCCACACCAACTGCACGTTCACTTACTTTTTTGACGAATTCTTTAACGACTTTTAAGTTTACGTCTGCTTCAATTAAAGCAAAACGGACTTCTCTCATCATTTCTTTAACGTCTGCTTCGGAAACTTTACCTTTACCTTTGATGCGTTGGATGGTTCCTTGCAGCCGCTCGGCTAATCCTTCAAATGCCATGCATGCCGCCTCCTAATCCGATTCTTTCAGCATCTCGATCAATTCAGAAGCTAGTTCCTGATTGATTGGTTCCGCTTGAATTACTTGTTGTAACTGATTCATTACAAGTTGGCGTTGCTGAAATTTTTCCAGTAATTTAAGTTTTTCTTCGTATTCTTCTAACATCGCTTCTGTGCGACGGATATTATCATAGACAGCTTGTCTTGAAATTTCATATTCGTCAGCTATTTCACCCAGTGAGTGATCATCCAGATAATAGAGATGCATATAACTTCTTTGTTTGTCTGTCAATAATGACTGATAAAAATCATATAGAAAGTTCATACGTGTCGTTTTTTCAAGTAGCACTGTGATCTCTCCCACCTACAACTTCCTACTTGTATCATAGCGAGCAATACATTATGCGTCAAGTAATTTTACTTGTCTACTTTGAAGTATCCGCTTCTTCCTGCTCTAAACCTTCTGCAAATAAACCATATACATATTTCTCAGTATCAAAAGGCTGTAAGTCGTCCATTTTTTCACCCAGACCAACAAATTTAACAGGAATGTGCAATTTGTTGCGGATTGCCAAGACAATTCCGCCTTTTGCCGTCCCATCCAGTTTCGTCAAAACAATTCCTGTCACATTTGTCGCTTCTTTAAAGGCCTGTGCCTGAACTAATGCATTTTGACCTGTAGTCGCATCTAGTGCCAGTAATACTTCGTGTGGAGCACCCGGTACTTCACGTTCGATAACGCGATGCACTTTTTGCAACTCATTCATCAAGTTTACTTTGTTTTGCAAACGACCAGCCGTATCACAAATCAATACGTCAATCCCTTTGCTTTTTGCAGAACGGACCGCATCGTACATAACTGCTGCAGGATCTGACCCTTCGGACTGTTTAATCACTTCGACACCAACACGATCTCCCCACACTTGCAGTTGATCAATTGCACCCGCGCGGAACGTATCTCCAGCAGCCAACATGACCGTTTTTCCTTGTTGCTTCAGGCGATGTGCCAGTTTTCCAATCGTTGTCGTTTTACCAACGCCATTTACTCCTACAAACAAAATAACCGTCAAGCCATCTTTCTGAAGAACGATTTCATTTGATTCTTCTTCACCAGACTCGTATATTTCCACTAACTTTTCAGAAATAACCGATTGAATGCCAGCGGTGTCTTTCATATTTTTACGTTGGACTTCATATCGCAACTTATCCATCAATTCCATTACCGTGTCAACTCCAACATCGGCTTGAAGCAATAAGTCTTCCAGTTCTTCAAAGAAATCTTCATCCACTTTGCGGTACTTAGCTACTAAATCATTTACTTTGGAAGTAAATTGATTGCGTGTTTTGGATAGTCCATCTTTAAATTTTTCGGATACAGAAACCGATTCACTCGTTCCTGTTAATTTTTCTTTCATTTTTTTAAAGAAACTCAAGCTCTTTCGCTCCCTTGTGCGACAAGTGTCGGTTGATGATCTTCTTGCAATTTTACTGATACCAGTTTAGATATACCTGATTCCTGCATGGTAATGCCATATAAAACATCAGCACCCTCCATCGTACCTTTACGATGGGTGATGACAATAAACTGGGTATCATGACTGAATTTTTTCAAATATTGACTGTAGCGAATAACATTGGATTCATCGAGTGCCGCTTCTACTTCATCCAGTATACAGAACGGTACAGGACGAATATTAAGAATGGCGAACAACAAAGCAATGGCTGTCAGTGCACGTTCTCCGCCTGAAAGTAAACTTAAATTCTGACGCTTCTTACCTGGCGGCTGGGCGATAATTTCGATACCTGTTTCAAGCATATCTGATGGATCAGTTAAAACTAAGTCCGCTTGTCCGCCTCCGAATAGTTCGCGGAAGACACGGCCGAATTGAGAACGTATCGCATGGAACGTATCACTGAAGCGCATCGTCATTTCTTCATCCATCTCTTTGATCGCTTCATGTAATGTCTGTTTTGCATCCAATAAATCCTGTCGTTGATCCGTCAGGAAAGCATGGCGCTCGGACACACGTTCAAATTCTTCAATGGACGATACGTTTACAGGTCCAAGCTCTTCAATCGATTGCTTGAGCAATTTCACTTTTTTACGTGAGACGTCTTCTTCAAATGTATCCATGTCTGGCAGTTCCAATTCATCCAATGTTAAATGATAGTTTTCTTCCAACTGGGTGTGCAACGTGTTCTGTTCAACATCAAAACGGTTCATTTTCACTTCTGCAGCTCTTAAAGCATCTAGCTGTTGTTTGTGTAAATGCTGATTTTTCTTTAATTGCAGCTCAACTTGCTGCAACTGAATGTGAATTTGTCCTCGTTTCTCTTTGCCAATTGTGATACGTTCCACAAGCAATTGCTTCTTGTCTCTCCACTCAATCAGTTTTTGATTAATTTCTTCAGGGGTTGGGCCCATCTGATTGTCACCAGATTCATACCATGTCATTTCCTGAGTGGCATGCTCCAGTTTTTGCGAAACTTTTTGCAGTTTTTCCCGTAACTCAGTAACTGCAAAATCTGCAACGTTGAGTTGTTCTGATAAAACTGCCTGTTTAGAACGAAGTTCTGCCATTTGTTCGGTTAATTGATCCCGTTCATTCAATGTCTTTGATTTTAGGTTTGTTAATCGATTAATGGTTTCGTTAAGTGTATCCAGTTCGTTCTTTAATTCCAGCAATCGTTGTTGTGCTTGATTTTTCTTTTCTTTTGCTTGTTCATGACGACTTGAAACATCTTTCGTCTCAGAACTTGAGATAAATGCTCGTTCATTAAGACGTTTAAAAGACGTTTCGAGTTCTCGCAGATTCGAACTTAATTCCAATTCTTTTGCTCTGCGTTGCTCCCCTTCACTTCGCATACTTTCGAGAAGTTCCGTTTGTTGTTCAATAGACTTCTTCAAAGTGGAAACTTGATTTTCAGCGGTTTGAATGGACTGATCCATCCCTTTTAATTTCATGGCGAGTTCATCCAACTCAGCTTTTCTTGAAAAGACGGAAGACTGTTGTTTTGTAAATCCGCCTGTTAAAGAACCGCCTGCGTTGACGATATCCCCATCCAGTGTAACCACCCTGTAGCGGTATTGAATGGATTTGGCTATTTGTGACGCCCCTTGCAGATCTTTTACCACAATGACATTACCAAGTAGATTCTCAACAATAGATTTAGACGTTGAATCAAATGAAACGAGCTCATCTGCCGTATGGATAAAAGAAGGATGCCCCTGCAAATTTCTTAAAACATCCGCTTGGATTTTACGCGACTTCATGACCGTTTTCGGAAGGAAAGTAGCACGTCCAGAACGTTTATTTTTCAGGAAAGCAATGGCTTTTCGGGCATCTTGATCCGTCTCAGTAACAATATGTTGCATAGCTCCACCAAGAGCCGTCTCAAGCGCTTTTGCATACTCCGCCTTTACTTGTATAAGCTCTGCTACAGCACCAGAAATACCAGTAAGTTGTCCATTTTCACGTGCTACCAAAACTTCTTTGACTCCTTGGAAGAACCCAGAAAAGTCCGCTTCAAGCGCTTCCAATGATTCTTTTCTCGCCTTCAACTGCTGTTGATGTTGATAAGCTTGATATAGCATCGTTTGTTTGGAATCGAGTGTCTGTTTTTCTTTCGAGAAAGTTTGTTGAAGCTCTTTGTAATCATTCAGTTTATCGTCTAACATTTTTCGGATTTCCAATAACTGCTGTTCCACTTGTTTCTTTTGTGACTCAACAGTGGATAGGTCCAAAGTGATTTGTTCATATTCATTTGTCATTTTATCTTTAAACTCATGCTGTTGAAGAAGTTGTTGTTCCAAATGTTTTAATTCATTTTTGACAGTTGCTTCTTCATTTAACAAATCAATATATGTTGATTTATGGTCTTCGATTTCCACTTCTATTTCTGCACTTGATTGTTTAAGTAAATGGTCCAGTTGTTTGACTTCTTGCTGGACATTGCGCAATTCAAGTCGCGCTTTCGCTGTGCTGGACTGCTTTTGTTCCAACTGAGTCGTTAACTGGATTTTCTCTTCTTCAAGTTCTGCAATAGTCATTCGGAGTTTATCGATTTGCTGATCCATATTTTGACGCTTTTCAGCCATCAGTTGTTTGCGGCCATCCCAACGCTCGAGTTCAGAACTAGCTTCAACCAATGATTCCTGAGAATCATCTATCAAACGGTCCTGCTCCGATAACTGCTCTCGAACGGTATGTAGCTCAATCTCCATTTTACCAATGAGGTCTTCGAGTTCTTTTTCTTGCTGCTCAAAAACTTCCACTTCTTGCTTCACTTCACCTAACCGTTTTTCAACACGTACCAAATCAAAAGCAATTAACCCTAAGTCAACTTCTTTCAGTTCTTCAGACATGCGTAAATAATCGGTTGCTGCTGATGCCTGCATTTGAAGCGGCTCCATCCGACCATCCAACTCATGTAAAATATCCAGCACTCTGTGCAAATTGTCATCTGTTTCAAACAGTTTGTTTTCGGCCTTCTTTTTACGCAATTTGTATTTCAGGACACCTGCTGCCTCTTCAAAAATCGAACGTCGATCTTCAGGACGGCTGTTCAGGATCTCGTCTACTCGCCCTTGAGATATAATCGAAAAGGCTTCTTTGCCTAATCCTGAATCCATAAATAAATCGGTGATATCTTTCAATCTACAAGTTTGCTTATTTAATAAGTATTCACTATCGCCTGAACGAAACACGCGTCTCGTGACACTGATTTCGTTGTAATCCAATGGCAAGCGTTCATCTGAGTTATCAAGTACGAGCGTAACTTCTGCAAAATTAAGCGGTTTTCTCGATTCACTGCCCGCAAAAATGACATCTTCCATTTTGGCGCCTCGCAGTGATTTTGCCGACTGCTCTCCCAAAACCCATCGGATAGCATCCGTTACATTACTTTTCCCACTTCCATTTGGACCGACCACTGCGGTCACACCAGGTACAAAATCAATGCCAATTCGATCCGCAAACGATTTAAATCCAATGACTTCAAGTCGCTTTAGGAACAAATTTAGCCCTCCTGTCTACTTGCAATTTGGCCTTGTATGCGAATTATTGCAACTTGGGCCGCCTTTTGTTCTGCTTCTTTTTTAGACTTTCCTTTTCCTTCGCCTAACTCGTTGCTCCCTAATCGAACACTTGAAACAAATGTACGATTATGGGCAGGACCCTTTTCTTCTACAATTTCGTAGTTCAAAGATCCGTTGTTCATTTGTTGAACCATTTCCTGCAACTGACTCTTGTAATCCATCACATGCGAAAAAGCACCGGTTTCGACTTTTGGAAACACAACTTGTTCCAAAAACTTCACGACAGGTTGTAAGCCTTGATCCAAATAAAGCGCACCAACGAATGACTCAAACACATCTGCAAGAAGTGCTGGTCGTTCTCGTCCTCCAGTAATCTCTTCTCCCTTACCTAAAAGCACATACTTCCCAAAGTTCAATTCATTCGCAAATAAAACGAGTGACGGTTCACAAACAATCGCCGCACGTAATTTTGTCAATTCACCTTCACTCATGGAAGTAAACTTTTGAAATAAATATTGAGAGACAGAGAGTTCAAGAACAGCGTCACCTAAGAATTCAAGTCGCTCATTGTCCGTGTAAAATTTCCGTCGATGCTCATTCACATAAGATGAATGGGTAAATGATTGATAAAGAAGTTCCGGATTTTGAAATTGAACTCCTAATTCTTGCTGTAATATTGCAAATGATTGCTTGACTGTTTCGGAAAATGTTCCGTTTTTTTGAGGAGCCCCTCTACGTTTACCCGTCATCTATATAATCTGCCTTCCTTTAGTTTCTACGGTCTAGTTTACCCGTTTGTCCTCTTTTGTGCAAAAAGAAATAGAGACGCGAAAGACCATTCTTAAAGAATGTCTAACGCGTCTCGCAATTGAATAATTGCTTATCCTTGTTTGCTTTCGATATAAGTAACTGCATTTCCTACAGTACTGATTTGTTCAGCATCTTCGTCTGAAATCTCCATGTCGAACTCATCTTCCAATTCCATCACAAGTTCTACCACGTCTAGAGAGTCAGCACCTAAATCATCACGGAAAGAAGCTTCCATTTTCACTTCGCTCTCGTCTACACCTAAACGATCTACGATTACTTTTGTTACACGCTCTACTACTGTTGCCACTAAAGTCACCTCCCCTCAATGATTATACTAGAAAGACACAGCTTGCACCATAGATGGTGCTAGCTGATGTAATTTCTTGTACTGATATCTGAAAACTAATACTCTGTTATCAGTGCAAAAAACCACGCTTACTTCATAGAGGATAATTACATCACCATGCCGCCATCTACATGAAGCGTTTGACCTGTGATGTAGTTAGAGTCCTCAGAAGCCAAAAAGACGACTGCTTTTGCTACATCTTCAGGATTGCCTAGCTTCGCCAACGGAATTTGTGTCAGCATTTGAGCTTTCACTTCTTCTGGTAGTTCATCCGTCATTTCAGTCGTAATGAAACCTGGTGCAATGGCATTGACATTGATGTTACGGCTCGCCAATTCTTTCGCAGTTGTTTTCGTTAATCCAATGACACCTGCTTTGGCAGCCACATAGTTTGCTTGACCCGCATTTCCTGAAACGCCTACGATTGATGCGATATTGACGATTCGGCCAGCACGTTGCTTCATCATTTGACGAGTAACGGCTTTCGTACACAAAAATACACCTTTTAGATTCGTGTTAATTACATCATCCCACTCGTTTTCTTTCATACGCATTAATAGATTGTCGCGTGTGATTCCCGCATTGTTGACTAAAATATCGATGCTACCGTAACGGCTCATTGTTTCAGCGATCATTGCAGATACACTATCTGCATCGCTGACACTTGCCTGAATGGCAAAAGCTTCTCCGCCATTTGCAACGATATCATTTACAACTTCTTCAGCTTTTGCTTGACTGCCGCTGTAGTTCACGGCAATTCGTGCGCCTTCTTTTGCCAAGTATTTTGCGATTTCAGCACCTATGCCTCGTGAAGCACCAGTGACGATTGCCGTTTTCCCCATTAATTTCCCCATTACGCCCACTCCTTTGCTGCCTCAATGACTTGCTCGACTGTTTCGTTATCATAAGCTGCATAAACCACTGCCGAACGATCGATTTTTTTCACCAAGCCACTCAAAACTTTACCTGGTCCGCACTCAATGAATGTGTTAACACCTAAGTCCAATAATGAGCGAATTGATTCTTCGAAACGTACAGGCGAATAAAGTTGTTCAACAAGCAACTGTTTCATTTCCTCCGCGGAAGTTACAGGACCTGCTGTAACATTTGAGATGACCGGCACATCTGTATTGTGCATGTCCAGTTCATTCAAAGCAGACTTCAGTTTTGAAGCCGCCGGTCTCATAAGCTCCGAGTGAAACGGTCCGCTGACCACAAGCGGAATCGCTCGTTTAGCTCCCGCTTCTTTTGCTTGCACACAGGCTTTTTCAACCCCAGCTTTTGTTCCTGAAATGACGATTTGACCTGGACAATTCAAATTCGCTAGTTGGACAATGTCGCCTTCAGTTGTTACTTGATCTGTAACCGTTTTTAATGCATCAGCTTCCATGCCGAGAATAGCTGCCATAGCCCCTTGCCCTGCAGGTACCGCTTCATTCATGAACAATCCTCGCTGATGGACGATTTTCACACCGTCTTCAAAAGACATAACGCCTGATGCCACAAGAGCTGAGTATTCTCCTAAACTATGACCAATTGTATAGTCTGGTTTTAAACCGGCAGCTTGCAGAAGTTCTGACACCATCGTACTTGTGGTCAAAAGTGCAGGTTGTGCATTGTACGTGTAAGTTAATTCTTCAGCCGGTCCTTCCAACATCAGTGTGGAAAGGGCAAATCCTAATTGTTGATCGGCTTTATCAAAGAATGCTTTGTTACCTGCATTGGTTTGAACTAGTTCATTCCCCATTCCCACTGCTTGAGACCCTTGTCCCGGGAAAATAAATGCAATTTTGGTCATTGAGTTTTGCCTCCTGCAATAGTTGAATGGATAGTGCCGCACACATCGAACTCCACCATTGTGCGTGCCTGACGGATCGCGTTCATTACCGCATTCGCATTTGATGAACCATGTGCTTTAATGACTGGTGCTTTCAGACCGAATAATGCAGCGCCGCCATATTCCGTATAATCCATTTTATTTTTCAACCCTCGTAAATCATCCTTTACTAGATATGCGGATAATTTCGACTTCGTCGAAGCGCCATATACTTCTTTTAACATACTGAAAAAGCTAGCAGCGGTACCTTCGATTGTCTTCAATACCATATTGCCTGTAAAACCATCCGTCACAACGACATCCGCTACATTCATCAGTAAATCACGTGACTCTACGTTCCCAATGAAGTTAATTGGTGCTTGTTTTAATTGACCAAAAGCGGCTTTTGTCAATTCATTTCCTTTTGTTTCTTCCGTTCCGATATTGAGCAAACCTACACGTGGTGCTTCAATCCCACGCACTTTTGCGGCATAAATACTTCCCATAATACCGAACTGAACCAAATGTTCAGGCTTCGCATCGGAATTGGCCCCCAAATCAAGCATGACAAATCCTTGCCCGTCGATTGTCGGTAATGTCGGTGCAAGTGCAGGTCGATCGATCCCTTCAATTCGTCCTACGATGAAAAGACCGGCAGCCATTAATGCACCTGTATTCCCTGCAGATACACACGCATCCGCTTCTCCGTTTTTTACGGCTTCCGACATGCGGACCATAGAAGCATCTTTTTTTCGACGAATCGCTCTAACAGGTTCATCATCCGCTTCAATTTTTTCCTCTGTATGTATCAGGGTTAATCTTTCATGCGATTGAAGAAACGGTTTCACTTTTTCTTCATGTCCGTATAAAAGAATATGGATATCTTCGAATTGCTTCAGCGCCTTTAAGACACCTTCAACAATTTCTTTAGGTGCGTGGTCTCCACCCATAGCATCTACTGCGATTCTCATGTTACATCCCCTTTACTATGCTCATTTGTCCGGTACATTTCAAAATGCCCTTCAAAAACAACTTCGTTTTCTACAGTCGATGTGACTTCGACAAATGTGCGATTCTTTACTGAATCTTTTTTTGTTACCGTTGCTTTTGCAATGACCCGATCTCCCAGTTTAACTGGTTTAACAAAAGACAAATTCGATTTCACTGTCAATGCCAACTCGTCATTTATGACAGCCACTGCCAATGAATTTGCTTGAGCAAATAAATGATGTCCACGTGCAATGCGGTTTCGTTTGAAAATATGCTCTGTCTTCACGTCAAATAATGAAATCGCCCGGACGTCTAACTCAATGTCGACCATTTCACCGATTACTTCGTTTAACGGTAAAGATCGTACCTCATCTTCAAAAGATTTCGATGCGACATGTTTTATTCGTTCACGTAACTCAGGTATAGACAATTCCAATCGATCCAATCGAATTGTCTGTACACTCACAGTAAACTGGCTCGCCAGCTCTTCATCCGTGATAAAAGGGTTATTTTTTATTGTATCTATTAACAGTTGTTGGCGTTCTTTTTTTGAGCGTTTCATAAGGTCACCATCCGATATTAGCACTTGGTACTAATATCAGTATATTAATACCACAAAAAGAATGCAAGGCTTGTATGAAAGTTCATTCTTCAAAAGAAGTATCAAAAGAGTCATTTTTCAATGCAGATCATTTTTTACCGAGCCAATTAAGAAAAGAAGATGTCAAAGAATACTTCATATGGCCAAATGGGTGTATAGCGTTTAATTTTTCTCCAGGTGGCATTGGTGCCATAATAGAAATAAGCAGACGAAATCGTTAAAAGACCGTGACATGAAACTCACAATTAACTTTATGGATAAACGTACTAAAGGGGAATGTGAAAAATGAACTGGATGCCGGATAGAAATACCAAGAAAGCGATTTATAAACAGCTCGCAGAATATATCGAAGTAGGAATTGCAGATGGTACTTTTCCGCATGATGAACCACTTCCTTCGGAAAGATTCTTGGCTAAGGTATATAACATTAACCGGAGTACAGTTGTGTCTGCATATGACGAATTGGAATCTAATGGGCTAATCCAAAGAAAAAGAGGAAGCGGTACCACAATCAATAAAGATATATGGGGGATTACGAAGAAACGGATCCCGAGTTGGAATCGATATATTGAGGCTGGCTCTATATTACCCAATTTAGCCGTAACCCAAAAAATCCGAAAAGAAGTGACTGATCATAAATTGATTAATTTAGCTAGTGGAGAATTGTCGGATGATCTCTTCCCACAAACCTCACTGAGAAGCATGGCATCAAACAGGTCATTCATCGGAAGCTTAGGCTATGATCACCCTCAAGGGAATGTGATATTAAGAAAGACAATTGCAAAACACCTGTCTCAGGAAAGGAAAATGGAGGGAGCTGATCCGTCCTCAATTCTTATTACCTCGGGTGCACAGCAGGCTTTGCATTTAGTCATCCAATGCCTCTTAAAGCCGGGTGATGCAGTAGCTATAGAAAATCCATCGTATTCTTACAGCCTCCCTATATTCAAATCTGCAGGCATCAGGACCTATTATTTGTCGATGGACAAGGAAGGCATTAACCCGGATGACTTAGTATCCTTATATAAAAAGCATAAAATCAGAATGATTTTCTTGAATCCTGCTTTCCAAAATCCAACTGGAACATTTCTATCCCCGAGTAGAAGAAAAGCTGTTTTGGACATTTCATCTAAGTACGGAATTCCAATTGTGGAAGATGATCCATACAGTTTAACATCCTTTAGGGGTAATGAAGTCAGCACCTTAAAGTCGATGGACACTCATGGGAATGTCCTGTATATAAGTTCATTATCAAAAATCGTGGCTTCCGGATTGAGGATTGGGTGGATTATAGGTCCAAAAGCGGTGATTGAACGATTGACAGATGTAAAGCAGCAGATTGATTTTGGGCATTCGAGCTTCACTCAATGGATTGCAAATGATTTCCTGGAATCAAAAGACTTTCCTGCACATATAAAAAGGTTGAATTTGCAGTTGAAAAAGAGAAGAGATCAAATAGCCAAAAGCCTTGAATTTTTTCTCGGGAATCAAGTCCATTTTCATGCTCCCGAAGGTGGAATTCATATCTGGTGTAAGCTGAATAAAGAATTCAATGAAATGAAACTGCTGGAAGAATCCATAAAAAGAGGAGTTATATTTGTTCCTGGAACAACAATGGGTTCAGAAAAGGGATACGTCCGTTTTACATTTGCTAGGGAAAATGAAGAAAATATTCACGAAGGAATAAAACGATTTGCAGAAGCCTTACTTTTAGTTCAAGAGTAATTTTTTAAAATGAATTATCAAGCACGAAAGTGGATGGTATAAATAATAGCAAATTGGATGGTCATAAATTTTGTGAATCCTTTTATAATAATATTCGATAGTGCAGTATGAAAAACATACAAGGATACATTCTAACGAACATTTACGATAATGATGACGTCGAGGAGGATATATGAACATTCTTTTTTTATTAATTATCGTTTCCATCATTTTAATAATCGCTCTAGTAAGTACACTCTTTGTGACAAAAGAAAGTGACGCTGTTTATAGCAGTGAAAAAAGTATGAATTGGCTTGGATTAATGTATAGCGCATTAATTCCTGTAATAATCGTTGTAGCGTTGATTTTTTGGTTTTTAAATTAAATACCATTTGGAGATGTGAAATCGCACAGGAAAATGCTCCTGTGCGATTTTTCTTGTACTATTTAATTCCCTTGAGTCACCAAAAAAGTAATTTGACCATTTTCTTGCGACGAGTAATCGCAGGAGCAGGTCTTTCGAAGAATGAGACCTCAATTATGTGTTTTTCATACCTGGGGTCTCATTCGGAACATACTGCAAGAGCAATTGTAAAGATAAAACTATGCCATTAAACAGAGCTACTTAATCAATCCGGTCCCCATCCATTGCGCCGGACTGTTCCAAGTATGTGCGCAAATACTTCGTCTCTTCGCTTGTCCAAAATTCATCAGAAGAAATAAATTTTTCCGCATCTTGTCTGGCTGTTTCGAGTGCACGATAGTCATGGACCAGATCTGCCATCTTAAACTCGGGCATGCCGCTTTGTTTCCGACCGAAAAAGTCACCTGCGCCACGAAGTTCTAGGTCTTTTTCAGCGAGCTTGAATCCATCATTGGTTTCAGTCATCGACGTCATTCGTTCTTTTCCTTCTTCGGATTTCGGGTCTGCCAATAAGATACAGTAGGATTGCTCCGAGCCACGTCCTACACGTCCTCGTAATTGATGGAGTTGCGCCAAGCCAAAACGTTCCGCATCATAAATAACCATAAACGTTGCATTGGGCACATTCACGCCAACTTCCACAACTGTAGTGGATACGAGAACTTGAACTTCCCCTTCACTGAATGCCCGCATGACTTCATCTTTTTCAGTAGAGTGTAAGCGGCCGTGCATCAAACCAACCTTATATTTCTGATGGAAGATGGACGATAATTGTTCGTACACTTCCACTGCATTTTGCACATCCAACTTATCCGATTCTTCAATGAGCGGGCAAATAACATACGCTTGCCTGCCAGCTTGAAGTTCAATCACCATACGTTTTATGATTTGGTCAAACAGCTCCTTTTTCACCCAATGCGTTTCAATTTCTTTTCGCCCCGCCGGCATTTCGTCGATAATGGATACATCCATTTCACCAAATGCCGTAATAGCAAGTGTGCGAGGAATCGGTGTCGCCGTCATAAATAACACATCCGGACTCATGCCTTTATCCCTCAAAACACGGCGTTGTTCCACACCGAATCGATGTTGTTCATCCGTAATGACTAGACCCAGTTTTTTAAATTCCACGTCCGGCTGTATTAGTGCATGCGTTCCAATAAGCAAGTCGATTTCTCCATTTTGAAGTTGCTCCAGTAAAATCCTGCGTGCTTTTGTTTTAGTAGACCCTGTTAATAGCGCCATGCGAATTCCAAGTGGCGATAGCCAATCATGCAGGGATGCGGCATGTTGTTCTGCCAGAATTTCCGTCGGTGCCATCATGGCCCCCTGGTAACCTGCAGTAATTACTGCATATAAAGCAAGCGCTGCAACGACCGTTTTACCAGAACCAACATCACCTTGAAGCAAACGGTTCATTCGGTGAGGTTCTTTTAAATCTTTGCATATTTCATTGACGACCCGCTTTTGCGCATTCGTCAGTTCATAAGGTAACGCCGAAATTAGGTCTTTTAATTTCTGCACATCATATGCAATGGAAAGTCCTTTGTTTTGTTCTTTACGTGCTTTTTTTATAGCCTGCATTTTCAACTGGAACAGTAATAACTCTTCATAGACAAACCGCCTGCGCGCCTGTTTCACATGTTCGGCAGACTTAGGAAAGTGGATACCTTCTAGCGCTTCTTGTACAGGCAGAAGTTTATAAGCTTCCCTTAAATTTGAGGGTAGGCATTCTTCTAAGTCGTTTCCCACTTCTTCTAATGCCTGATGCATGAATTTACGGAATTTTTTTTGCTGAAGCGTCCCTTTCAAACTATACATCGGCTCAAAATCAACATTGTCAGTTTTAGGTCCTGGCGAGTAGTTCGACACACTGATCGCCTGACGACCACGATCCCATTTACCCGTTACGGTGATGATTTGACCACTAGTTATTTTGTTTTTCAAATAAGCCTGATTAAAAAAGACCACTTTAATTAAATGTGGTCCTACGAGAAGTCGGATTTGCAGACGCGATTTGTTTTTCCCTAAAAAAAGAACGGAAGGTTCGCTTTCGACCCTTCCCTCTACTGTAATTCTTTCGTTATGTGGTGTTTCTGCTATGTTTTTTAAACGGAAATCTTCATGACGATAAGGAAATGTCATGACCAAATCCTGCAAAGTAACAATGCCCATGTCATTCAGTGATTTTTCAGTTTCTCCACCAACGCCTTTTAAACTACTGACGGACTGATGCGTTTTATCAGACACCTTTTACAAATTCAGCACCGAAGATTCTTTCAGCTAGTGCTCTTCCTGTCGGTGTCGCAGCTAAACCGCCCTGCGCAGTTTCTTTTAAAGCTGTTGGCATTGTTTGACCAATTTTAAACATCGCATCAATCACTTCATCACATGGAATTCGGCTAGTCACTCCTGCCAGAGCCATATCTGCTGCAACCAAAGCGTTGGCAGCACCCATCGCATTTCGTTTAACACACGGAACTTCTACTAATCCAGCAACAGGATCACAGACTAGACCTAGCATATTCTTCATTGTTATCGCAAAAGCTTCCGAACTCTGCTGTGGAGTACCTCCAGCCATTTCAACAATAGCTGCCGCTGCCATCGCCGCCGCAGATCCTACTTCTGCCTGACATCCTCCTGCAGCTCCGGAAATAGATGCATTGTTCGCTACAACGAATCCAAAAGCTCCGGAAGTGAACAAGTAACGAATCATTTCTTCACGCGTAGGATTTAATTGATTTTGAACAGCAAATAATGTTCCAGGAACTACGCCGGCTGATCCTGCAGTCGGTGTTGCGCAAATCGTACCCATTGCGGCATTCACTTCGTTCGTCGCTACTGCTTTACTTACTGCATCAATCAATAGTGTTCCAGACAATGTATTGCCTTTTTTCATGTAGTTTTGAAGAAGCACTGCATCTCCTCCAGTTAAACCTGAAGTGGATTGAACACCTTTCAATCCTTTTTCCACTGCTTCTTCCATAACTGTTAAGTTTCGATCCATTTGATTCATGATCTCTTCACGGCTTCTTCGTGTGATTAACATCTCTTGTTCAATCATCAACTCAGAAATCAATTTATTTTCACTAGTCGCCAATTCAACCAATTCTCTTACATTACGAAATAAGACATTCATATCTATTACTCCTTTAATCTGCGATTTTCGTTACTTGTGTGATATATGGTAATTGAGAGATTTGCAGTAACACATGATCTTCAATTGGTTCATCCACCTCAATAACCATTAAAGCCATTTGACCTTGTTCTTTTCGGGAAACTTCCATATGGCCAATATTAATATTTTGTTCTGCCAAACAGCTGGCTACTTTTGCGATACTGCCTGGTTTATCATCATGTACAACCAAAATTGCCGAATGATTTCCAGATAATCGAAGCGGGAAACCATTTAATTCACTGATTTCGATTTTCCCTCCACCAATGGATATACCGATCAATTCCATTTCACCTGATTCATCGCCAATAACAAGTCGTGCTGTATTCGGATGTTCTGTATGACCGTTTTCAGGAATAAATTCAAACGTCATCCCGATATCGCGTGCAAGGTCAAACGACGTTTTAATGCGTTCATCAAACGTATCAAAACCAAGTAGTCCACCAATGATGGCGATGTCAGTTCCATGTCCTTTGTATGTTTCAGCAAATGATCCATATAAATAAATTTTAGCCCATTTCGGCTGTCTGCCAAATAACTCTCGAGTTACAAGACCAATTCTTGCAGCCCCAGCTGTATGTGAAGATGAAGGACCGATCATAACCGGTCCAATAATATCAAAGACTGATTTAAACTTCATTTTACTTAACCCCTTTGTTTCGAATTTCTACCTACAGTTTACAATATTAGAGAACATTAAACAAAAGTAATAGAATCCGCTTACATTAATGTGACAAGCCGTTTTTTGAGATGCCAGCCATCATAGTGCGCTCCTATAAAAAAGCAGTGAACCGAATTGATTCACTGCTTTTGTGTATTATTCTACTGAGATGATGTAGGGATACAATGGTTGTTTTCCATTATATACTTCTACATCCGCATGCGAGAATTTCTCCTCTACGAATGCAGCCAATTCATTGGCATCGTCTTCTGTAACATCTTCTCCATAGATGATTGTAATGATTTCTGCATCTTCATCAACCATGTCGTTAAGCAATGTTTGCGAAACTTCTTCTAGTGAAGGTGTGGCAAGAATAATCTTCCCTTCGGAAATTGCCATGAAATCATCCTTTTGGATTTCAACACCATCGATGGAAGTATCACGAACAGCAAACGTTACTTGACCAGTTTTGACGTGCGCATAGGCTTCAGTCATAGCCGCTTTGTTGTCTTCAACAGAAGCTTCTGGATTGAATGCCAATAACGCAGCCATTCCTTGAGGAACTGATTTAGTTGGAACAACAGCAGCTTCAATGCCCATTACTTCTGCAGCTTGCTCAGCCGCCATAATAATATTTTTGTTGTTTGGCAAAATAAGAACTCGTTCAGCACCTACAGCTTCAATCGCTTTAACGATATCTTCTGTAGAAGGGTTCATTGTTTGACCACCTTCAATGACAGCACTTGCTCCTACACTTTTAAGCAGTTCTGAAATCCCTGCGCCCATTGCGACGGTAACAACTGCATAAGGATGTTTTTTAGTTGGAGTAGAGATTGGTTGATCTTTCTTGTAATCATCCCCAACAATTTCAGCATGCTGTTGACGCATGTTTTCAATCTTGATTTTGATAAGATCACCGTATTTTTGTCCATAACTTAAACAGTTACCTGGTTGCTCCGAGTGAATATGTACCTTTGCAATTTCGTCATCGGAAATAACAAGCAATGAATCACCATACTGACTCAAGCCTTCACGGAAGTCATGTTCATTGAACGGATTTTCAGCTACTTTTTCTGGTATAAATTTCACCATAAATTCTGTACAATATCCAAATTCAATATCCGAAGTATCCATGAAGCCCTGAACATTTTTATGATGTTCCGCACTTACAAGATCATCCATCGAATAAGCAGACGTTTTTTCAGGTAATTTCTCGCCTTTCATGGAAGCGATGAATCCTTCATAAACATACACAAGACCTTGTCCACCAGAATCAACTACACCAACTTCTTTTAAAACAGGTAATAAATCAGGCGTGCGCGCTAAAGAAGCTTTTGCTTCTTTGAGCAACTCGTCCATTACAACAATGATATTGTCTTCTTGCTCGGCAACTTCTACCGCTTTTTTGGCAGAATCTTTTGCTACAGTCAAAATCGTTCCTTCCACAGGCTTCATAACTGCTTTGTAAGCCATATCCACGCCATGTTGGAATGCGTGGGCAAACTCTTTTGCACTCAAAGAAGATTTTGTTTCAACATCTTTTCCGAATCCACGGAAAAGTTGAGACAAAATAACGCCTGAGTTACCGCGAGCTCCCATTAATAATCCTTTTGAAAGTGCTTGTGCTGTTTTTCCAATATGATCAACTGCATGTGCTTCTGTTTCTTTTGCTCCAGAAGACATTGATAAGTTCATGTTCGTTCCCGTGTCACCATCGGGAACAGGAAAGACGTTTAGCGCATCCACATAATCTGCATTTTGAAATAGATGATGGGCACCCATTTTCACCATTTCTGCAAATTGAATTCCGTCTAAAGACTTCATATCCTACTTCCTCCTCTTATGGGTTCGTAACACGAACTCCTTGAACGTAAATATTTACTGATTTCACTGCAAGTCCTAATGTCTTATTTAAGGTGTATTTAACTTTTGATTGAACTTGATAAGCCACTTCTGACACTTTTGTGCCGTAGCTGATGATGATGTACATATCTATGTGAAGATCTTCGCCATTTTGGCGTACAAGTACACCTTTAGCAAAATTTTCTTTACGTAAAATATCTGTTAAACCATCTCTAATTTGATGTTTGGACGCCATTCCAACAATTCCATAACACTCAATTGCTGCTCCACCTGCAATTTGGGCAACGACGTCATTTGAAATATCAATTTGTCCGAATTCGTTTTTTAACTCAATTGACATAGAGTATACCTCCTTATAAGTCCTTTTTGACTACCCATTATTGTACTACACAATGTCCTTTAATAAAAGAAAACGTTAACAATCTCCTGCATTCCTCTGTAAAGGCTTTTTTCTTGAAAGGGGGGTGAAAACTTGTTGCAAAGAAAATTACTATGTGTTAAATTATTAAAGTATGTGAAATATCGAACTGAAAAAAATCTTTCAGCTTCTTTTTTGAGGAGGAAATAGTATGCCAAAAGTATGTGTAATTTCAGGGCGCAAAGCTCGTGCTGGTAACGCTCGTTCTCACGCAATGAACTCAACAAAACGTACTTGGGGAGCTAACCTACAAAAAGTTCGTATTCTTGTAGACGGTAAACCAAAACGTGTATGGGTTTCTGCGAGAGCATTGAAATCAGGAAAAGTTGAGCGCGTTTAATCGTGCCCATAAGTAATGCCAGACTGACATAAGTCAGTCTGGCATTTTTTCGTTCCTCTTCTTCGGTTTACCCTCTGTGTTCATCCAACCTAAACACATTCTTACAAACCCACTTACAAATTTCGGTAATCTAAACGTATAAACACGCATGCTGTCACTCCTTCTTATTGATCTGAGCTACGTATTAATAAACATATGCCAGATGTAAAGGAGATAGACCCGTGTTCGTCCAATACTTCATTACTTGTAAAGCGGGAATTGCCCATTTCAATTAATTCATCGCACACATTATATTTCATGCCAGTCAAAGTCACGTGCTCCACACTTCCTTGAAAAGCAAAAAAGGACACAAATGGAAACTGTTGATCCTTTGTTAACGGTGTAATACCAGGAGTCAACAGCTTCATTTCATTCCATTTGTTACGAATGGTAAATTGAATGGAAGGATTGTTCTTTTGAAAACGATATACACTATTGAGAACAGCCATGAAGTGATCCAGCCTGCCTCCTGTCACACCAGTCAATAAAATATGATCAGGATTGTAGTGTAAAGATTCAGCAATAGCTAAGTCCGTATCTGTTTCATTCTTTTCAGCGGGGGCAACTATTACTGATTCCACACGTTCATTTAACTCTGAAAGTTCACCCTGTGACAGAGAGTCAAAGTCACCTACAGCCACATTGGGTTGAATTCCTTCATTGAGTAAATAAATCGCACCTCTGTCGGCCCCGATAAAAATGACATCTTCCGAACTTCTGAACCGCTCAAAATTGGCTAATTCATCGATAGGACCACCCGCACAAATTACTGCAGTTCTCATCCGCGAATCGCTCGTTCGCCTGCTTCTTTAATTTCTTGCAATGCCGCAGTGCGATCTGTTTGGCTGTATATAGCTGAACCTGCTACAAAAATAGTTGCACCCGCTACTGCACAAGGAATAATGGTTTCAGCATTGATACCACCATCGATTTCAATTTCAATCTTCAGCCCTTTTTCTTTAATCATCGTAGAAAGCTGTTGCACTTTAGGCACTACTGAATGAATGAACTTTTGTCCGCCGAATCCTGGGTTTACTGTCATGAACAATACCATATCGATGTCTTCTAATACATGTTGAATCGTTTCTATAGGTGTATGTGGATTTAAAACAACACCTGGTTTAACGCCAAACGAGCGAATCAATTGAATGGTACGATGAAGGTGAGGACACGCTTCAACATGTACAGTAATGTAATCTGCACCTGCTTTTGCGAATGACTCAATATATAAATCTGGATTTTCAATCATTAAATGAACATCCAATGGCAAGTCAGTAACTGGTCTTAAAGCTTCGACAACAATGGGTCCCATCGTGATATTAGGGACAAAATGCCCGTCCATTACATCAATATGAATTAATTCTGCGCCTGCTTTTTCCACTTCTTTTACTTCTTCAGCCAATTTGGAAAAATTAGCAGCTAGGATTGATGGAGCAATTTTAATCATTTTAATACCTCGGCTTTCGCTCGTTTATTTCATCTAAAAACTTCACGTAATGTTTGTAGCGATAGTCTTTAATTTCTCCGGTTTTTAGCGCAGCAAGCACTGCACACTTCGGTTCACTGATGTGTAAGCACCCTCTGAATTTACAGCTCTCTGAAGCCTTACGGAACTCAGGAAAACAATCGGATAATTGCTCTTTATCGATCTCATCGAAATCAAATGAACTGAATCCAGGTGTATCCGCAAGCAAACCTTCGCATACTTCTACAAGCTCTACGTGCCGGGTCGTATGTTTTCCACGTCCAAGCGCTTCCGAAATAATGCCGGTCTTTAAATTCAAGGATGGCAACACGGTATTTAGCAGAGTAGACTTCCCTACACCCGATTGTCCTGCCAATACGCTGATTTTACCTTTCAGGATTGGGGCAATATTATCCACTAAATCCGTATCATCTTTGTATGTTTCAAGCATCTCATATCCTATTGCTCGATAATCATCCAAGTATGGCTGAATTTTACTCATCTCTTCTTCAGTAAGTAAATCTGTTTTCGTCAAACAAATAATCGGCTCTACATTAAATGACTCCACGACAACGAGAAAGCGATCCAGCAGTAATGGATTGAAATCGGGTTCAGTCAGGGAAAACACGAGCAAAGCTTGGTCAATGTTTGCAATAGGTGGTCGGACGAGTGCATTTTTACGTTCATGCACCACTGTTATGGTGCCGTCCGAGCCGCTTTCCACTTCATAATCGACAAAATCCCCAACTAACGGATTCACTCCACGATTTCTGAAAACCCCGCGTCCACGGCATTGTATAAATTTTTCTCCGTCCTGAACATAGTAAAATCCACTAAGTGCTTTTCGTATTTGACCTGTTGGCATTGTATTCCTCCCTATTCGAAGCTGTCGTACTCGATAATTTCGTCAAAAATTACTTTCGAGTCGACAATAATTCGATATGCTCCTTTTTGTCCTTCTTCAATTTCTAATTGAATTTGCTGCATTCTAGTTTCAGTCAGCACATATTCATCTACTGGTTCTGTGAGTGAGTGTGTTTGATCTTGTAAATAAATTCGCACAATCTGTTCAGTACCCGGAATATCTGGTTCATAAGGGATTTCTACTGAAGTCACATACGTTTTAATTTTTTTGGCGGCAGGACCTTTTGATAACACAATATCGATTGAACTACCTGGTTCTAGTTTCGTACCGGCAACAGGATCTTGTGAAATGACGAATCCTTCCGGTACTTCTTCCGAATACTCATCTTTAATGATATCAATATTAAACCCTGAGGATTTAGCATAGTCATTTAATGTTTTTTCATTGTATTGCCCTGTTAAATCAATCACGCTTTGCAACTCTGGTCCTTTACTTACAACGAAAATGAGGTCGGTCTCGTCAGGAATGACTTCCGAGTATTCAGATGGTCTTTGAGAAATAATACGGCCTTCTGGCATATCCGAGAATTCTTCATTTTCTTTGATGGACTTAAAGTTTTGAGATGCCAGCAATTCTTTTACTTCGTTAATATCACGCCCAACATAATCGGCAAGTGTAACCGACTCTTTCCCACTTGAAATAATGAATTCAATTTCAGTTGCTTCGTCACGAATTTTCCCTGCTTGCGGAATTGTCCTGATAACTTGACCTTCCTCAACTTCCTCAGAAGATTCCTGTGACTCTTTTCCTGCAACAAAACCTACTTCTTCGACCTTATCGATTGCTTCACTTAAAGGCAAGTTGGATACGTCTGGTACTTCTAGTTTTTCTGGACCGAAAAGTCCTGGAAATGCAATGACTATGACCAAACCTACGAGTAATAGTAATGACAGAATTCCCACAATCCATGGCCATTTTTTCTTTTTCTTTTTTTCTTCCTCGACTGGAGCCGCCAATGTCGATTCTTTCACAAGCGTTTTTGTCATTGATAAAGAATCGTAACTCGCATCTTTGATCACTGGCATTGCTTTTGTTGCCCCATCATCATCCAAAGGAATGGCGAAAGCTTTTTCGTTTGCACGTTCTTCAGATAAAACATTTTGCAAGTCACGTTGCATTTCTTCAACTGTTTGGTAACGATTACGAGGATCTTTTGCTGTCGCTTTCATGACCACATTTTCAAGACTTTGCGGAATGGAAGGGACAGTTGCCCGAACAGATGGCGTGTCCGTCTGTAAATGTTTTAATGCGATAGAAACGGCAGATTCTCCTGAGAATGGAAGCTTGCCTGTAAGCAATTCATACAGCACAATTCCAAGCGCATAAATATCCGATTTCTTTGTCGCCGTTCCTCCCCGAGCTTGTTCAGGGGATAAATAGTGAACGGTTCCCAGTACGGAATTGGTTTGCGTGAATGAAGTGGCACTCAAAGCCATCGCAATTCCAAAGTCCGTGATTTTCACATGGTGCGTTCCATCCATCAATATATTTTGTGGTTTAATATCACGATGAATAATTTGGTTTTGATGAGCATGTGCAATTGCAGACGTTAACTGCTTCATAATTTCTACCGCTTCACTTGGTGACAACGGCGCGGAATCGGTAATGTATTGCTTCAAGGTTTTCCCTTCTACAAACTCCATGACCAGATAATGCAAGTCCCCATCTTCACCTACATCGAAAATATTAACAATGTTCGGGTGAGTCAAACTGGTAGCAGAAAGTGCTTCACGCTGAAATCTTCGATGCAAATCGTCTTCATTGGAGAAGTCGTATCTCAAAACTTTTATGGCTACATCACGATCGAGAATCATGTCGTGTGCGAGGTATACATTGGACATGCCCCCTCCACCAATCATTTCGAGAACTTTATACCGTCCGCTGATTCTTTTGCCTAAGAGCATGTCTACACCTCCTCTTTCGTATTTGTAATTAAAACGAGAGAGATGTTATCTTCTCCACCTTTTTCATTCGCAAGATTCACTAAACGAGAGCCTTTTTCACCAACAGATAGGCTCGTGTTTAAAATGGTTGTCATTTCATCCATTGTTAATTTGTTACTTAATCCATCAGAACATAATAATAAATAAGAATATGTAGGGATTTGAAGTGAAATAAAGTCCGGTTCGATGTTTTTTTGCGTTCCTAATGATTTTGTAATCAAATTTTTTCTTGGATGACTTTCTGCTTCTTCTTCGCTAATTTCACCATTTTCAACTAAAACATTAACGAACGAGTGGTCTCTTGTTAATTGTTTCATTTTCCCCTCATGCCATTCGTAGGCGCGACTATCCCCAATATGACAAAGAACTTTCAGGGCTTTTGTTAAAACAACAGCCAAGAACGTAGTACCCATCCCTTGGCAATCCTCGTGTCTCAATGAATAATCGAAAATACTGCTATTGAGTTTCTTTACCGCTTGTAAAAACCATTCTTTGATAGATTCTTCCGATGAAAATTGTTCCAAGGCAGCGCTTTCAAAACATTCACCGATTTTTGTGATGGCCATCTCACTTGCGATATCGCCAGCATTGTGTCCGCCCATGCCATCAGCAATGACGGCTAAACGGACAAAATCCGATCGCACGAAAACGGCCGCGCGATCCTCATTCACCGATCTTTTTTTACCAATATCACTTAATACCGTGTACTTCATCAATGGTCACTCCGTTTCTTGTTGACGCTTCTTGACAAGAAGTAGTCTGCAAGTCGCATCAATATCAGAGCCGTGTTCACGACGGTTTCTAACTGGAAATCCGTAGCTGCATACGATTCATACTATAAAAATATGTTAGTATGCGTTACTTTACTTATTTATTTTCATTCAGTTGAAGGGAACTCTTTTTTCCGGAAAGCGGCTACAAAGAAACCATCGCTGTTGAAGTCCTGCGGGAAGATGTGAATCATGCCATTGCTTGTCAGGTGGTGGTAGGCTTCTGGAAGGACATTATCCAGTTTCTCGAGCATCATATCTTCATGATTGGCAAGAAAAGCTTGAACCGTTCCGTTATTCTCAACTTCGTCAATCGTACATGTACTGTAGACAATCAGTCCATTGGGTTTGATTAACTTGTATGCTTCGTCAAGCAAACGAATCTGGATATTATGCAATGAAGCAAAATCTTCCTGTTTCTTTGTATATTTAATATCTGGTTTTCGACGAATGACCCCTAAACCACTACACGGTGCATCCACTAAAATACGGTCAAACGATTGCTCATCATATTCATTAGTCAATTCACGGCTATCCCAGGTACGAGTCTCGATATTATTAAAACCTAAACGGGTAGCCTGATCGGCAATAAGTTTCACTTTATGTGGATGCAGATCTACAGATACCAGAGATCCTTGACTGTTCAACTTTTCAGCAATATGCATGGATTTTCCGCCTGGAGCCGCACACATATCAAGAACTCTTTGTCCGGGTTCAATCTGAAGTGCGTAAGTAGGAATCATGGAACTCTCATCTTGTATTGATACAGCTCCGTATTGATAAGCTTTCGTTTTAGCAACTTGCCCTTTTTCGATATGCAAGCATTCAGGTATCACTTCGCTTTGATGTGCCACAATTCCTTCATCTAATAACATATCGATTGCCTCTTCCACAGAAATACGCGTGGTGTTGACGCGTACGGTATGAGCTGGAGGAATATTGTTTTCAAAAGCCATCGTTTGCGCTTGTTCGAAACCAAATTGTTTCACCCATCGTTCAATCAGCCATAAAGGATGACTTGCTTCAATGGATAATCGCTCAAGAGGGTCTGCAATTTCTTCAGTAGCACGCACTCCTTGGCGTAAAATGCCTCTTAAAATACCATTCACTAAGCCGGCTGTTCCTTTGTGACTACGTTTCTTCGCAATTTCAACGGCTTCATTGACAGCTGCATGATTTGGGATTCGGTCCAAATAATGAATCTGGTAAAGCGACAGTCTTAATAACTGGCGAACCCAGTCATCCAGTTTTCCTTTAATAAACGGTTGTAGATAATAATCAAGCGTCATTTTATGCTGCAGTGTACCATAAGTAATCTCCGTCAATAATCCACGGTCTTTTGGTTCAATATCATATTTTTCGATGGTTTGATGAAGTAACAAATTACTGTAAGCTTGATTTTTTTCAATTGCCATCAAAATTGATAAAGCGGCGTCACGTACATTTCCGTTCCACATTCTATAACTTTTTGAGCTCATTCAAACTGATCCCCAATCTGTAATTTAGAACCAGTGCCTCGTAGAAATTCTTCTGCAGACATTTTTTTCTTTCCTGCTGGTTGTAATTCCGTAATTTCAAATGCTTGTTTATCTCCTGTTTGTACAATCAGTCGATCGACTTTCAATTCAACGACTGTACCTATCGGTTGTGAGTAGTTTTGTTCACTAGGTTGACCCCACCATATTTTCACGTTTTCCTGCTTCAAAGTGGTATAGGCAACCGGCCAAGGATTAAGACCACGTACGAGATTATAGATGTTCTGCGCTGATTGGCTCCAATCAATTCGTTCCTGTTCTCTCGAAATATTGCGAGCAAAAGTCACGAGACTTTCATCCTGAACAATTCGTTCATTCGATCCATTAAGAATGGTCGGTAATGTCTCTTTTAGTAAATCACGTCCAACAACACTCAATTTTTCAAATAGAATTCCCGTTGTATCAGTTTGTTCAATCGGTATCGCTTGTTGTGAAATTATGTCACCGGCATCCAGTTTCTGAGCCATATACATAATGGTCACACCAGTCTCTGTCTGACCATCGATGACAGCCTGATGAATCGGTGCTCCACCACGATAAGCAGGTAGTAAAGAGGCATGTACGTTCAGACAGCCATATTTTGGTGCATCAAGTATCTCTTTAGGAAGCAATTGACCAAATGCAGCCGTTACCACGATGTCAGGTTGCAAGGATAAAATTTCATCTAATTCCGGTGAGCCTTTCAGCTTTTCAGGCTGAATGACAGGCAGTCCAAGGCGTAATGCTTCTTTCTTAACCGGAGTTGGAGTCAATACTTTCTTACGACCAACTGGACGGTCAGGCTGAGTCACAACAGCTAGAATGGAATACCCTTCTTCATGTAACATCGTTAAAATCGGAACAGAGAATTCTGGCGTACCCATAAACACTAATGAGGTCAAATCAATTCCTCCTCATCAGCTTCAAGCTCGGATGGATCGACAACACGGAGGATCTTCGAATCAAATAGCACGCCATCTAAATGATCGATTTCATGTAAAATGGCTCTTGCTTCGTAATCTTCCGCTTCAAGTTCATACCATGTACCATCACGTTCTTGTGCTTTAATCTGCACAAAATACGGACGTTCAACTTCTCCATAAAGTTCTGGAAAACTTAGGCAGCCTTCAACTTCAATGGCTTCACCTTCCGTATCTATTACCTCAGGGTTGATCATTTCAATAATGTCTTCACCTTCCCCTAAGTCAACAATTGCAACTCGCAGGGAAACCCCCACTTGTGGAGCTGCTATGCCAATGCCATCTGAATCCAGCATCGTTTCGTACATATCGTCAAGTAATGTTGCAAGTTTTTCATCGAATTCCGTCACTTTTTTTGTCGGAGTGCTCAAGATTTCATTTGGATGTAATACGATTTTTCGGATTGTCAAGATTATTCCTCATTTCATTTACGCTTACATGATGGATGAAGGGTTCAAGTCTATGGACATTAAAATCCCTTTTTTCATCCAGTCTGTTCGGTACATACGCGTTAACTGCTGCAATACTTCCGGGAGCGTCGGTTCTTTTTTGTATTTTATCAAACATTGATAGCGATATCTATTTTGCAAACGACTGATTGATGATGCAGTCGGACCGATAATTTCTGATTGGTCCGTCAAATTATCACGGAGCCAATTTGCTGCTTTGTGTGCATATTCTGCAGTCATCAAAACATCTTCATGCGTGATTTGTATCAACACCACATACGTAAATGGTGGATATAAAAATTGTTTGCGATTCATCATTTCCTGGTTGTAAAAAGGAACAAAGTCATGATGTTGTGCAAATTGAATGGCATAGTGTTCAGGGGTATATGTTTGCACGATGACTTCTCCTGCTTTATCATGCCTGCCCGCTCGACCACTAACTTGCGTTAATAATTGAAACGTTTTTTCTGCAGCTCTGAAATCCGCCAAATGGAGCGTCGTATCAGCTGATAAGACACCGACTAAAGTAATATTGGGGAAATCAAGACCTTTAGCAATCATTTGTGTGCCGAGTAAAATATCAGCTTTCCCTTCTCCAAAAAGTTTCAGAATGTGTTCGTGAGACCCTTTTTTCCGGGTCGTATCCACATCCATCCGAAGGACCCTTGCCGCTGGAAACAGTCGGGCAATTTCTTCTTCCACTTTTTGAGTTCCAGTTCCAAAAAATCGTATATGTTCACTGCTACACTCAGGACAAGTATGAGGCACTTGTGACTCTTCACCACAATAGTGACATTTAATTTTTTCCTGATGACGATGATAGGTCATGGAAATATCGCAGTTAGGACATTCCACCACTGTGCCACAATCACGACAAAGGACAAAAGACGAGTGACCACGTCGATTTAGGAACAACACCATCTGTTCCTGCTTATCTAGTCGCACATTGATTGCTTCCGCCAGTTCCAATGAAAACATGGATCGGTTACCGTTTTTTAATTGTTCGCGCATATCGACAACAGACACTTCAGGCAAAGCTTGTTCTTTTGGTCTATTAGCCAGGGTAAGTAAGGTATAGTTCCCTTTTTTTGCACGTGCATACGATTCAAGGGAAGGAGTAGCACTTCCAAGAATTACTGGACAGTTGTGATATTCACTACGCCAGATTGCCACATCCCTTGCATGATAGCGAGGTGAATCATCCTGCTTATATGTTCCTTCATGTTCTTCATCCAAAATAATGATGCCGACATTTTGAAATGGAGCAAAAATCGCTGATCGTGCTCCCACAACAACTTTGACTTCTCCGCGCTTAATTTTTCGCCACTCATCGTATTTTTCTCCAGTAGATAAACCGCTGTGCAATACAGCTACAAGAGAACCAAAACGTTCCTTAAAGCGATTGGTCATTTGAGGAGTAAGCGAAATTTCAGGTACTAGAACGATAGCTTCTAGATCATCCAACAAAGCACGTTCGATCGCCTGCAAATAGACTTCTGTCTTCCCGCTTCCTGTAATACCATGAAGAAGAAATGTTTTAGCTTCCTGTTTATCATAAGAATCGATAATTTCACTAAGTGCGAGGTGTTGTTCATTAGTTAAAGCGAGTTTAGTCGTTTTATCCATTGTTCTGTCAGCATACGGATCACGATAAATTTCTTCCATTTGCAATGTTGCCGCACCTTTTTCGATTACAGCTTGCAAGACAGCATTGGTCGTACTGAGTTGTTTTAATAAATCAGCCGAGACAATCCGTTCGCCTGGATGATCCATCATCCATTTCACAACATCTTTTTGTTTCTTGGCTTGATTGGAAATGCTGTCATAGACCGTTTTCAAACGTTCAAGATCAGATTCAATGTGAATCATTCTCACTTTTTTAACAGCTGTTTTTTGTTTTATCGATGTTTCGAGCGACAAGATATCTTCTTTAACCAATTTTTTGATGAGGGAAAGCAATTCTTTAGATTCATCAACTTTCAGCTCGACATGTTCTCTCTGCTGAAACAATGCTTGTACACTTTGTGGAAGATCGACATTATGATCGACAATGCCCAGTATTTTTTCATATTTGGCACGTAAGGCTGAAGGCAACATGACTTGAAGTGCATCAATCTCGTAGCACAAAGTATGTCGTTTCAGCCACTTTGTCATTTCGAGCATTTCCTGCGTCAAAACCGGTTCAATATCGAGTAATTCACCAATCGGTTTCTGTTTATCTGTAGGGACATCCGTTTCACTTTTCAATGCGGTAACAAATCCAAGGACCTGTCGGTTACCAAAAGGAACTTTCACCCGACTGCCGCTTTCGATTAATTCACGATACTGTTCAGGAACCAGATAATCGAAAGGTCGATCAATCGGATAAGCCGCTACGTCAACAATGACTTCAGCGTACATACTGTAAATCTTCCTCATGAGCTAATATTGTTTCAAACAATTTGGTTGCCAATTGCTTTTTGGACATATTGTCAAAGTGATGTTCAAAATTATCTTTTCCAATCAAGACAACGGTATTGGTGTCTGTCCCAAACCCACTATCTTCTCTCGTGACATCATTAGCTACAATATAGTCCGCATTTTTCTTAGCAAGTTTTCCTTTTGCATACATCTCGACATCATTTGTTTCAGCTGCGAAACCAATCAAAAGTTGATGAGTCTTCTTTTGACCAAGTGTCATCAAAATATCGGTAGTACGTTCAAGTTCAAGGGTGGCGTCCCCTGCTTGTTTCTTCATTTTTTGTTCATGGACATACTTAGGACGGTAATCTGCCACTGCTGCTGTCTTCACAACTATATCTGCATCATCAAAATGATGTAACACAGCCTGCAACATACCTTCAGCACTTTCCACATGCTCAACAGTTACCCCTGATGGAATGGGCAATGAAACCGGACCAGAAACAAGTATCGTTTCTGCTCCAAGTTTATTAGCTGCTTCCGCGAGTGCATAACCCATTTTCCCTGAAGAAAAATTAGTCAAAAATCGAACTGGATCTATTCGCTCGCGTGTTGGACCTGCAGTAATCACGACTTTTTTGCCTTTCAAGGGCAATTCTTTCGGCTGAAAAAATGCGTCCACCAATGAGACGATTTTTTCCGGTTCTTCCAATCTACCTTTTCCTACATACCCACATGCCAGGAAGCCCTCAGACGGTTCAATAAATTCATAACCATCTGTTGCCAGCGTGGCAATATTTCGCTTCACTGCGGGGTGGTCATACATATGTACATTCATGGCTGGTGCAATCCAAACCTTGGCTGTTGTGGCAAGAAGAGTCGTCGTTAACATATCATCACCAATTCCATTGGCAAGTTTGCCAATGACGTTCGCAGTAGCAGGCGCAACAATGATTAAATCCGCCCAATCTGCCAGATTGATATGTGCGATGACATTTGAATCTTTTTCGTCAAATGTATCCGTGTATACATCGTTTCGTGACATTACCTGAAAGCTCAGTGGCTGCACAAACTTTGTGGCAGATTCGGTCATGATGACTTTGACATCCGCTCCTGCTTGCGACAACTTACTGACAAGGGCAACAGCTTTATAAACCGCAATACCACCAGCCACGCACAATAAGATCTTTTTGTTTGCTAGCATGAACAATCTCCCTTTCTCAAACAACAAACTCCCAAAGCATCTGACTGTCTAAGGGAGTTTTTTGGGTAATCATAGGTTTTAAATTTCGTCTTCGTAGATTGTTGCTTCGTCTTGAACTTCTTTAGTTAATGCACCTGATGCCACTTCTTCCAAAGCGCGTCCTACATATTTTAAAGATACGTATGAGTCAAGTCGCTCTCCGCCTTCCTCTTGTAATTGGCGAGCACGTTTTGAAGCTAAACTCACTAGTGAGTATTTTGAATCGATTTTGCTTTTTAATGAATCAACTGATGGATATAACATTAATATTCCCCTTCCAGCATAGCTAGGTATCTTTTTTCAACGCGTTCCCGACGGCAATGTTCGGCAGTAACAATGGCATTTACACGATCGCACGCCAGTTGCACTTCGTCATTTTCGACGACATAATCATACAAGTTCATCATTTCAAGTTCTTGTCGTGCTGCTAAAATTCGTGAAGCAATCACATCTTCTGTTTCTGTTCCACGACCTACCAGCCGCTGCTGCAATTCCGTCAGGCTTGGTGGAGCCAAGAAAATAAATAAGCCATCAGGTACTTTGGCGCGAACTTGCGATGCACCTTGCACTTCAATTTCCAGGAACACATCACGTCCTGCATCCAATGTCTCGTTCACATAGTCTAACGGAGTTCCATAATAATTCCCAACATAAGAAGCGTATTCTAATAAACGGCCTTCTCCGATTAGTTGTTCAAAATCCTCATGGGATTTAAAAAAATAATCGACACCATCGACTTCGCCTTCACGCGGCTTTCTTGTCGTCATTGAAATCGAATACTCATAATTTGTGTCAGGCTGTGAAAACAATTCTTTTCGCACAGTACCTTTTCCGACACCTGATGGCCCTGAAAGGACGATTAATAATCCACGTTCTTTTCGCATTAAATCCCTCTTTTTATCTATTCGGCTTGATCTATCACACGTGTCACCATGGTTTCTGCATGGACTGCGGATAAAACCACGTGTTCACTATCCATAACAAATATCGCGCGGGTTTTTTTACCATAAGTTGCGTCAATCAAAAACCCTTTGTCCCTTGCTTCTTGAATCATACGCTTAATCGGCGCCGATTCAGGCTGCAAGATGGAGATGATTCGTTCAACTGCTACCACACTGCCGTTTCCGATATTAATAAACTTAAGATTTGGCACAGTCGTTCCTCCTGTAGAGCTTCAACTTTCTTTGTTACACACTTAGCCAATTATATCACATTTCCTTTGGAAAATGATAAGATAGAGCAAAACGTTTTGAAAGAGGAATACTTATGGCATTTGATGGCTTATTTACAAAAGCAATGACGAACGAACTTCAACAATTGGTATCAGGGAGAATCTCGAAAATACATCAACCGAACTCACAAGAAATTGTGTTGCATATACGAGCGGCCGGAAAAAACAGCCGTCTACTCATTTCCATCCACCCTTCCTACTCACGCATTCATATTACGAATGAAGCGATTGATAATCCTTCTGAACCACCGATGTTTTGTATGTTATTACGAAAACATCTCGAAGGAGGATTCATTTCATCCATTACCCAACTCGAAATGGATCGCGTGATCATCTTACGCGTGGAAAGTAAAAATGAAATCGGCGATGATATGGTTCGAGAACTACATATTGAAATCATGGGCCGACACAGTAATGTCATATTGATTGATCCGGTACGAAATCTAATTTTGGATAGTTTAAAACATCTATCACCGTCTGTGAACAGCTATAGAACGATATTGCCAGGTCAACCGCATATTGCACCACCAAAACAAGATAAAGTGAATCCGTATGAAGTGGATGAAGCGTCGTTGAGTGCTCTGCTGGAAACAGATGATGTTTCAAAGACTATTCTTTCTCAGCTAGCTGGATTTTCTCCACTGCAGGCAAATGAACTCGCTTATCGTCTAACTGACAACAACCAGGACAAATTCGAAGTTTACCGAACATTTTTGGAAGAATTCAATCACTCTAGGCCCACAGGAACGTATGTGGAAACCGGCAATAAAGCGATTTTTTCTAGTAATAAACTTGTGCACATTGACGGTGAAACGATTCAGTTCGAATCACTTGGTCTGTTACTAGATAAAGTGTACTTTGCACGAGCGGAACGCGATCGTGTAAAACAGCAAGCTGGCGATCTGGAACGTTGGTTGCAAAATGAATTAGACAAGCTGAAATTAAAGATGAAGAAACTCGCAAAAGAAAAAGCAAACGCAGAAAAACTGGAGACCTTCCAACTTCATGGTGAACTGTTGATGGCCAATTTGTACACACTCGAAAAAGGAATGACGGAAGCACAAGTGGTGAATTATTATGATGAAGAAAATACTGTCATCACCATTCCATTGAGTCCGCGAAAAACACCGGTAGAAAACGCACAAAGTTTTTACACGAGATACAACAAAGCAAAAACCGCTTTATTGAAAACGCAACAACAGATGGACAAAACAAAAGACGATATCGATTATCTTGAAATGTTGCAACAACAAGTGCTGCAAGCATCTCCACAGGATATCGAAGAAATACGCGAAGAACTTGCCGAACAAGGTTGGATGAAAGCGCGTATATCGAAAAAGAAAAAGAAAGTCGTAAAACCGACACCTGAAAATTTCGTATCCTCTAAAGGATTGCCAATTTCTGTAGGAAAAAATAACAAGCAAAATGATTATTTAACATTTAAAATCGCAAATAAGTCGCAAACTTGGTTCCACACAAAAGATATTCCTGGATCCCATGTCGTGATTCACGACAATGATCCGGATGAAACGTCCATTCTGGAGGCTGCAGGATTAGCAGCTTATTTCAGTAAAGCACGTGATTCTTCATCCGTTCCGGTGGATTATACCGAAGTACGCCATGTCAAAAAACCGAACGGCTCAAAACCTGGTTTCGTCATTTATTTTGAACAGAAGACGGTATTTGTAACACCGAGTGAAGATTTAGTGAGGAAACTTCGGAAATGAAATACACGAAAGCCATCCAGGAAATAAATGTTGGATGGCTCAGACTGTAGACAAACTATAAAATGATTGAATACAACTGCATACTATTGTAAAAGTACCAATGCAAAAAATGTTGATTTCCTTTGCGGCGGACGCGTTTCGCGGGCACGGCTTCAGTCTCCTCGTCACTACGTTCCTGCGGGGCCTTCAGCTCGTGCTGTTCCCGCTGAAGTCGCCGCCTTCACTCCAATCAACAGAAAGCGCTTATGTCAGCGTGTTTCTGCAAACTATGTATATAGGTAAGTGGTCGGCTATTTCTGAAGACTCCTGCGGAAAAAACGGAACAAGCTAGACCCCGCAGGCAACGAATTGTGCACAATTCGTTTGCGACGAGTAATCGCAGGAGCATGACAAAGGAACGGAGGCTAGAACGCCACCTCGTGTGGCAACGCCTCCATGACCAACATCCTTTTGGCCCGAGGCTAGCGTTTCGTCCGCGGAAAGCGAAAGAAATAGCCGACCACCTTCTTTTTCGATCGAGTGCAAAAAATATGAATACGATTTTATATACTGTTGTATTAATTAATATTCTTATGTCATCAGTCTAAGCCATCCAGCAAATGTTGGATGGCTTTTTATGATAAATATTTTTTAAAAAACACCATTCTGTAGTGTATGATAAGAACGTAAAATTGGAACCGTTGAAAGTGGGTAGTGCTCATGTTTCTAACACTATTTTTTTATATAATGGCCCCTTTGCTTGCTATTAACTTTGCAAGAGCAGGGGTTTTTATGATAAATGGAAAATTTATTGAGGAAGTAGAAGATATTTTAGAGAAGAACAGTAAATTTCGCTATCTAAATTCAATTTTCATTTTTGGGATTTTTGTTATACTTTTTAAAATGGTTTTCCCTCTGAAAGCAGCTAATGTGTTAATCAAAATTTTTTATTTAATACTGGGAATCTTCTTGGTAATATTAGCATTTTTAATGATGTATATCATCATCGCTGAAGGGAATTCAATTATTTCAGAAGTCAGAAAAGATATGTAAAAATAGGATGCCTGTGTGCAAAAAGTGCACTGGCATCCTATTTATTTATTTACGACAACAACAATTCATTCCGTCTTATAGTTTTCCGTGTTTCAGCTTTTCATGCCACTCCATTAACTGAGGTTTGTCTTCTTCTGCGATTTGCTTCGTAAAAGTTGCCTCTTCGATTAATGCATCAAAATTCGTCAAGCTGACGTACGGAATTCCTGCTTCTGCAAATAATTCATCCGCACGTTTTAAATGATATGTAAATATGCAAACCACACCAAGTACTTCGCAACCTTCTTTTTCTAGAGCACGAACAGCCTCAATGCTACTGCCTCCTGTAGAAATTAAATCTTCCACGACAATCACTTTTTGACCAGGTACAATTTTTCCTTCAATTTGATTCCCACGTCCATGCTCTTTCGCTTTTGAACGGACATAGACCATCGGCAAATTAAGAGCATCACTTACCCACGCTGCATGAGGAATCCCTGCTGTTGCTGTACCAGCTACAACTTCTGTTTGTGGGAAAAACTCACGAATATTTGCCGCTAAAGCTTCGGCGATTTGTTTGCGTACAGTTGGGCTCGACATGGTTAAACGGTTGTCACAATAAATTGGTGAAGAAATGCCTGAGGTCCATGTGAATGGATCTTGAGGGCGTAATTCCACTGCACCTATTGATAATAATGCTCCTGCAATTTCATGCTGCTGACTTTTCATTGTAAAACCTCCCATTGTTGTTTGACCAACTGATATGTCTCCACTGGATTTTCCGATTGTGTGATGGCTCTGCCGACGACAATCAAAGATGAACCTTCCGATCTCGCTACTTCAGGTGTAGCGATACGGATTTGGTCATGCACAGTACTATCACTCAGACGAATCCCAGGTGTTACCCGCAAGAAGTCTTCACCGCAAAATTTATTAATGTCTGCCGCTTCCAATACTGAACAAACAACTCCGTCCAGACCTGCCCGTTTGGAGAGTTCCGCATAATGAATAACGGATTCTTGTAATGATAAATTGATTTTTTGTTCACTCTTCATTTGCTGTTCGCTTGTCGACGTTAATTGTGTCACAGCAATAAGTAGTGGTCGTTGTTTACCTGCTTCAGTTCCCGCTTCAAGACCTTCCAACGCACTCTCCATCATTCGCAAGCCACCAGCCGCATGGACGTTCACCAAATCTGCACCGAGCTTGGCAAGTCCGCGCATGGCGGATTGAACCGTATTCGGGATATCATGTAATTTCAAATCCAGGAAAACGTCATGTCCCATTTCTTTTAAGTCTGTTACGATTGTTGGTCCTTCTTGTAAATAAAGTTCCATACCAACTTTGACAAACAGTTTTTCATCGAACGGCTTCAGAAACTGTAAGACCTCTTCTTTTGCAGAAAAATCAAGCGCGATTATCGGGTTACGATTGTTCATCGGTGACTCCTCCCTACTAATTCAGATACATGATTCAGTCCTAACCAATCGAGTTTCTCAGGTAATTGATTGATGATATTCGGACAGACAAATGGATCAACGAAGTTTGCCGTTCCTACAGCTACCGCGCTTGCACCTGCTGACATGAAATCAATGACATCGTCAACCGTCGCCACGCCCCCCATTCCAATAATCGGGATGGAAACTTGCTTTGCAACTTCATAAACCATGCGCAAAGCCACCGGTTTAACTGCAGGACCTGATAATCCACCTGTCCCGTTCGCAATAACAGGTTTTCCAGTTCGTGTATCCAGACGCATTCCAATCAATGTGTTAATCATCGTGATGCCATCTGCCCCACCCGCTTCAACCGCTCGAGCGATTTCACCGATATCTGTCACATTCGGGGACAACTTTACATAAACCGGAACTTCCGAAACTTCTTTTACAGCAGCGGTCAGCTCTGCAGCAACCGTCGGATCTGTACCAAACGTAATGCCTCCACATTTTACATTTGGACAAGAAATATTTAATTCCAATGCATGCACATTTTTGGATTTTGAAATATGTTTCGCAACTTCGACATAATCTTCCGTCAACGTACCGGCAACATTTGCAATGATCGGCACATCATATTGTTCCAACCACTTCAGCTCTTCAGCCAGTACTTTTTCCAGACCTGGATTTTGAAGACCAATTGCATTCAGCATTCCGGATGACGTTTCTGCAACACGTGGTGTAGGATTTCCTAAACGTGTCTCGAGTGTCGTTGCTTTGATCATAATGGCGCCAAGTTTTGATAAGTCATATAACCGGGCATATTCTTTGCCGAATCCGAAGCATCCGGAAGCCGGCATAATCGGATTTTTCAGTGACAATCCTGGTAACTCTATCGACAGTCGATTCATACGGACACCACCCCTGCAGGAAATACTGGACCATCCGAGCACACTTTTACATAGTCCACTTCAGTTTGATCCGTAGTTTTGCATACACAGGCGAAACATGCGCCAAGTCCGCAACCCATGCGTTCTTCAAATGATAGAAATCCTTTTCGATCATGATACATATTTTGAATGGCTGCAAGCATGCCTGTTGGGCCGCAAGTGAAATAGGAAGTAAATTCTGGTTGTAATTCAGCCAGCAACGTCGTAACAAACCCTTGTTGTCCGTGAGATCCATCCACGGTGACTATATGTGTTTCCCCAAGTTCCCGGAAGAAATCTTCGTAAAAGACGGCTTCTTTTGACTGGAAGCCAAGGACATGAATCGGTTTAACACCTTTGTCGACTAGTCTTTTAGAAAGTTCATATAAAGGAGGAACACCGATCCCTCCTCCAATCAGTACCACTGTTTCTCCTGGAGCGGCTTCCTCAATGGGAAAACCGTTTCCAAGAGGGCCAAGCACATCGAGTTCTTCCCCAATCTGCTTTTGCGATAGCATCGTGGTACCTCTACCTTCAGCCCGATAAATCATTGTGAACTCTGAATCCTTATGATTAATGGACGCAATGCTTATCGGTCTGCGGAGCAATGGCTCATAACTATCCGACACACGGATATGTACAAATTGTCCTGGGCTGTACATGTCATGGACAAGCTGACCGGCCAATGTCATTTCGAATATATGATGGGCGATTTCCTTATGTTTGACGATACGCATGCGTTCTTGTCTGATCATGCAAATACCCCCTGTTTCGGCATCTCCTCAGCTTGGAAGGTCATTGATTCAATGACACGCAACATTGCTTCTGCTGTATCCAGTGAGGTTAAACACGGGATTCCATTCTCTACTGATTCACGACGGATTCGGAAGCCATCACGCTCTGGCAGTTTACCTTTTGTTAACGTGTTAATGACAAACTGTGCATCCCCTTTTTGAATGTAATCGAGAAGGGTTGGACCGTCGTTACCGATTTTATTAACTGTTGTAACGGGGATTCCCGCTTGTTTCAACGCATCTGCCGTTCCTTCAGTGGCAAGTATTCTGTAACCGATTGAAGTAAAGCGTTTTGCAATCGAAACGGCTTCTTCCTTGTCTTTATCTGCAATCGTCATGAGTACGGAACCGTGATCTTTAATTTCCATACCCGCTGCCACTAAACCTTTATATAGAGCTTTTTCAAGTGTGATATCTTTCCCCATGACTTCCCCAGTTGATTTCATTTCAGGTCCTAATGTAATATCCACTCGGCGTAATTTTGCAAAGCTGAATACTGGGACTTTCACGAACACGCCTCTAGGTGAAGGTGCCAGTCCATTTGCAATGCCTTGAGATGGTAAAGACTGCCCTAAAATTGCTTTTGTCGCAATCTTGGCCATTGGAATATTTGTGATCTTGCTTAAGAAAGGAACTGTTCGGCTTGAACGCGGGTTTACTTCAATTACATAAACTTCACCTTTTGAGATGACATATTGGATATTCAGCAAACCAATGATGTTCAGACCTTTTGCAAGTCGTGTCGTGTAATCTACGAGTGTATCCACTTGTTCGCATGTTAAGTTCTGTGGTGGATAGACGGCAATCGAGTCACCTGAGTGAACACCCGCGCGTTCGATATGTTCCATAATTCCAGGAATACATACATTTTCACCATCCGAGATGGCATCGACTTCAATTTCAGTACCTGTTAGGTAACGGTCGACGAGTACCGGATGCTCTGGACTTGCCTGCACCGCATGATCCATGTAATGAGCTAGTTCTTCTTCATTATAAACAATTTGCATCGCACGTCCGCCCAAGACGTAAGAAGGTCGGACCAGTACCGGGTAACCAATTTCATTACCGATTGCCACTGCTTGTTCAGCTGAGACAGCCGTTTTACCCATTGGTTGAGGGATACCGATTTCATGAAGCGCACGTTCAAATTTATCGCGATTTTCCGCTCGATCAAGGTCTTCCAGGGAAGTACCCAGGATTTGAACTCCACGTTCCTGCAGCTTATCCGCTAAATTGATGGCCGTCTGTCCGCCAAACTGTACGACCACCCCTTTAGGTTGTTCCAGATCCACAATGTGCATGACATCTTCAATCGTCAATGGTTCAAAGTAGAGCTTGTCCGATATGGAGAAGTCCGTTGAAACTGTTTCTGGATTGCTGTTGATTATGATTGCTTCATAGCCTGCTTCTTTAATTGCCCAGACAGAATGCACTGTGGCATAGTCAAACTCTACCCCTTGCCCGATTCGAATTGGGCCGGACCCAAGAACAATGACACTTTCTTTGTCTGTTTTGATTGATTCATTTTCATCTTCATATGTTCCGTAGAAATATGGTGTTTCTGATTCGAATTCTGCCGCACATGTATCCACCATTTTAAACACTGGAATCAAGTTCTGTTCTTTTCTCCAGTTGTAGATGGTCAATTCATCGCTCTTCCATAAAGCAGCTAACGTTGCATCTGCAAAGCCCATACGTTTTGCCTTTTTCGCTACGTCGAAATCAAATGGATGTTCTGAAACCACTTCTTCATACTTCACGATATTTTGGAATTTATTGAGGAAGAATAAATCGATTTGGCTCCACTCATGTATAGTGTCAATCGTGACTCCACGTCTTAATGCTTCTCCAATGAAGAACAAGCGTTCATCACCTGCACGTCGGATGCGTTTTTCAATCCATTCGTCTAACAGGGCATCCGCATTTTTTAGGTCTAAATGAAATTGGCCTGTTTCAAGGGAACGCACAGCTTTTAAAATGGATTCTTCAAACGTTCTTCCCATCGCCATGACTTCTCCTGTTGCTTTCATTTGAGTACCTAAATTTCGTTTAGCCGATTCGAATTTATCAAAAGGCCAGCGCGGAATTTTTGTGACAACATAATCGAGTGCAGGTTCAAAACATGCATATGTCTTGCCAGTAACGGGATTCATCATTTCGTCCAGTGTCAAACCGACTGCAATCTTAGCGGCCAGTTTGGCAATCGGGTAACCTGTCGCTTTTGATGCCAAAGCAGACGAGCGACTGACCCTTGGATTTACTTCGATGATGTAGTAATTAAAGCTATATGGATCAAGTGCTAACTGAACATTACAACCACCTTCGATTTTCAGCGCGCGGATAATTTTCAGGGAAACATTTCGCAACATTTGATACTCACGGTCTGATAACGTCTGACTAGGCGCAACGACGATGGAATCTCCTGTATGAATACCCACCGGATCAATGTTTTCCATATTACAAACCACGATGGCATTGTCATTAGAGTCTCTCATAACCTCGTATTCTATTTCTTTGAAGCCAGCGATTGATTTTTCAAGAAGACACTGTGTAACAGGACTATATTTCAAACCACTCGTCACCGTATCAAGAAGTTCTTCATCGTTGTGGCAAATCCCCCCACCTGTTCCCCCTAGCGTGAATGCAGGACGGACGATGACAGGGTAACCGATTCTTTCGACGAATGCTTGGGCTTCTTGCATGTTATGAATGATGTCACTTTCTGGAACGGGTTCGTTCAGCTCGTTCATCAATGTTCTGAATAAATCACGATCTTCCGCTTTATGAATTGCTTCCAATTTCGTCCCCAGAATTTCAATATTCAATTCTTGAAGTATTCCTGATTCGTCTAATTCAATCGCCATATTCAAGCCTGTTTGTCCGCCCAACGTTGGCAGAAGGGCGTCAGGACGTTCTTTTCTTAAAATTCGGCTGACAAAATCCAATGTGATCGGTTCGATATAGACTTTGTCTGCAATTTCAGTATCCGTCATAATCGTCGCTGGATTTGAATTGATAAGAATGACACGATAGCCTTCTTCTTTTAATGCCAGACATGCTTGTGTACCCGCGTAGTCAAATTCAGCTGCTTGTCCGATGACAATCGGACCGGATCCGATGACGAGGATGGTTTCTATATCTTTACGTTTAGGCATGTATTTTTTCCCCTTTCACGTTGGCGTTCATTAACTCGATGAAACGATCAAATAAGTGATTTGAATCTTCTGGTCCAGGTGATGCTTCGGGATGATATTGCACTGTGAATGCTGCTGCATCCAAATGTTTCAAGCCTTCCACTGTACCGTCGTTTAAGGCCGTATGCGTAACTTTCAAACGTGTACCTGTTAGCGATTCTGGATCTACTGCATAGCCATGGTTCTGGGAAGTCATTTCCGTTTTGCCTGACTCCAAATCTTTCACCGGGTGGTTAGCTCCACGGTGACCGAACTTCAATTTAAACGTGTCTCCGCCACTTGCTAGGGCAAAAAGTTGATGACCAAGACAAATGCCGAAAATCGGAATTTTGCCGATTAAGTTCTGTAACATCTCGATTGCCTCTGGCACATCTTTTGGATCTCCAGGTCCATTTGATAACATGATACCGTCTGGATAAATCGCCATAATTTCTTCAGCAGTCGTGTTGTAAGGTACCACCACCACATCACAGTTTCTTTTATTCAGCTCACGTAAGATGCCGTGTTTCATTCCAAAATCTACAAGCACGACACGTTTGCCGCGACCTGGACTAGGATATGGACGTTTGGTAGACACTTGTTTGACTTGATCGGTTGGGAATGTCGTCATTTTTAACTTTGCAACAACTTCTTCCACTTGGATAGCTGCACCCGCTTCACTAATATAGCCTTTTACAGAACCAAATTCGCGAATAATTCTTGTCAGTTTACGTGTGTCTACTCCTTCAATACCAGGGATGTTTTTCAAAACGAACAAGTCATTGAGTGTAGTATCGCTTCTGAAGTTTGAGGGTGTATTTGCCAGTTCACGCACGACCATCCCTTTAATTGCCGGTTCAATTGATTCAAAATCGTCCCGATTAATACCGTAATTGCCGATCAATGGATAAGTCATCGTCACGATTTGACCGCAGTAAGATGGATCCGATAGCGTTTCCTGATAGCCTGTCATACCCGTTGTGAATACGACTTCTCCTTCACTAGCATTCAAACTTCCGAATGCTGTTCCATTAAACACATCTCCAGTTTCTAAAATGAGGCTTCTTTTCATCATCATTTCTCCTCCTGCCAAATTACATTGCCTTCAAACATCGTCATGACCGGCCATCCGGTGCATGTCCAATCTTGGAACGGTGTATTTTTCCCTTTTGATACAAACGTTGCAGTATCAACATTCTGTTCTTTCGCCAAGTCAATAAATACTAAGTCTGCGGATTCGCCCATATGTAAGCGACCGTAAGGCAGTCCGAAAACATCAGCCGGCTTTCTCGTCATCCAGTCTATCAATTGCGCTAACGTCCATTTTCCACTTTTCACAAAATGGGTATGCAGCAAGGGGAAAGCCGTTTCCAATCCAACGATTCCAAATGGTGCCTGTTCCATCCCGTTCCCTTTTTCATCAGATGTATGAGGAGCATGGTCCGTAGCGATGAAATCCAGTGTCCCATCTTCCAGTCCCTCAATTAAGGCTTGTAAATCTTCTTTTGCTCGAAGCGGCGGATTCATTTTCCAGTTCGCATCATTACCTGGAATATCGTCTTCACATAGCAACAAGTGGTGAGGACTGACTTCAGCGGTCACTCGTATTCCAGCCTTTTTGGCATCTCTGATTACTCGCACAGATTCTTTGGTGCTAACGTGACACACGTGATAGTGCGCACCAGCCGCTTCAGCGAGCAACACATCTCTCGCAATATGCACAGACTCTGCAATGGATGGAATGCCTTTCAGACCCAGTTCTTTATTTTTCACGCCTTCGTGCATGACGCCTGCGTAGATAAGTGTATTGTCTTCACAATGAGCAACTATCGGCATATTCAACTTTGCTGCATCTTTCATTGCCTCATACATCATTCCAGCCTGCTGGACCCCTACTCCGTCATCCGTAAAGGCAAATGCACCATGTTCTTTCAAAGCAGCCAGATCTGTTCGCTCTTTCCCAGCTTCGCGAATGGTTATAGAAGCATAAGGGAGTACTCGGACTAACGCGTTTTCTTCTATTAAACGATTGACATGAGATAGATTTTCAACCGTATCCGGAACAGGTCTTGTATTTGGCATCGCACAGATGGTTGTGAAACCGCCTCTTGCGGCAGCATGTGTTCCCGTTTGAATCGTTTCTTTTTGCTCACCACCTGGCTCACGTAAATGAACATGTACATCGATGAACCCTGCGGAAACAAAATGTCCGTTGCCGTCGATAATTTCATCCACTTCAGGAGTAGTTTTCGGATTTACTTCGATAATCCGTCCATTGTCGATCAAGATGGATCCCTCCATCAATTCGTGATTGTCATTAAGCAATTGAATGTTTTGTATGAATTTTTTCATCATGATCTCCCTTTCAAAACGGATTCCAGTATGGCCATGCGTACGAACACACCGTTGTGCATTTGCTTGAATATACGTGATTTTTCACTTTCCACCAGCTCGTCTGATATTTCCACGTCCCGATTAACAGGCGCGGGGTGCATAATGATGGCTGTAGGCTTTAATTCTTCATAGCGTTGTTTCGTTAAACCGTATGTCTCATGGTAGCTTTCTTTCGTAAAGTGAGTTGTTGAATCATGTCGCTCATGTTGCACGCGTAAAAGCATAATCACATCCGCAGTTGGCAGTAAGTCGTCCCAAGTGTTTACTGCTTCATAGTCGCCTTGCCACTCAGGTGGACAAAGGAATGTTACATGTGCGCCTAATCTTGTCAGCGCTTCTGCATTCGATTTGGCTACCCGGCTATGTGCGATATCCCCAACAATTGCAATTTGCAGCCCTTCAAACTTTCCAAACTCTTGTTGGATGGTATATAGATCGAGTAAACATTGAGTTGGATGCTGACCCGAACCATCTCCACCATTTATAATTGCAACGTTTACTCCGGCTAATAATTCTTCATAAAACCCATCTTGCTCATGCCTTATAACAACTGCATCCACACCGATAGCTTCCAATGTTTTTACGGTGTCGTACAAAGTTTCACCTTTTAGAGTGCTCGATGTTCCCGCTTCAAATGAAAGTACGTTCAGTCCAAGTTTCCGCTCGGCCATCTCAAAACTCATTTTTGTTCGTGTACTCGGTTCAAAAAATAAATTGGCAACCGTGTATTGTTTAGTCAAATCAGCTGATGCTAGTTGTTGAAATTCTAATGCACGATTTAATATCGTTTGTATGTCCGTTTTTTGTAGGTCTTTCATGCTCAATAGATGCTTCACTTTGCAGCCTCCCACCTTCTTTTAGTTAAAAGAAAGCCTCTCAACAAGTGTTGAGAGGCTTTAGGGGTACCTTCAAGCAAAGATCCATGTTGTCACGGAACTCTACCAGTCGGCTTCCCTTTTCCTGCCTCTCTGGACTAGGTATTAAAAGGATTCAGTATTTGATTTGTCTTCTAATGAATCGATCGCTTCTTGCGGTCTACCAGGTAGGACCAAGTTTAGTAGAACACCCACAATGGCAGCTAACGCCATGCCACCAACTTCAAACGTATTCGTGAAGTGTAGTTTCGCCCCACCGATTCCGATTACCAGGATTATCGATGAAATGACCAAGTTACGCTTGTCTCCAAAATCAATGTTGTTATCTACCAACATACGCAGACCTGAAGACGCAATAATCCCGAAGAGCAAAATCGAAATTCCACCAAGCACTGCAGTTGGAATCGTTGCAATGAGTGCCATGACTTTGCCGAAGAATGAGAAGGCGATGGCTAGTATTGCAGCACCTCCAATAACATAGACACTGTATACTCGAGTAATTGCTAGCACTCCAATGTTTTCACCGTATGTTGTTTTTGGTGGTCCACCCAACAGACCACTGATGAAAGTCCCAAGGCCATCACCTAATAATGAACGATGAAGTCCTGGCTCTTTAATGTAATTACGGTTAACGATTTTTCCTAAAACCAATTGATGACCGATATGTTCGGAAATCGTTACGATCGCGATGGGAACCATCAGCCAGAGCAAGGTTGGTGTAATGACAAATTCATAATGTACACCAGGAATTAGGAAGTCAGGAGCTGATATCCAGTCCGCTTTTGTTACCGGATTGAAGTTGACAATTCCGATTATCAAGGAGTAAACGTATCCCACGATGATTCCGATTAGAACCGGCATTAAGCTGATGATTCCTCTGAAGAATAACGTTGCCACAACTGCTGCTGCCAATGTTACTAAGGCAGCTGAGAAATGCAGCATGCTATATTCTTTTATTCCGTCTAAGTCCGGGTCGATATTCATCGCCATATCGATTGCGACAGGTGATAAAGCCAACCCGATTACGATAATGACAGGTGCCACTACGATCGGCGGTAATATTTTCATAATCCATTTATAGCCTGTTTTCCATATTATTAGCGATACGATAAAGTAGACAATTGCGACGAATAAGCTGCCAATCATGGCACTGCCGATACCGCCTTCTTTCGTTGCCATTTGAATCGGCAATATGAAAGCAAATGAAGAACCTAAATAAGCGGGAACTTGAAATTTCGTTACGAACATAAAGATCAGTGTCGCGATCCCACTGGTTAACAAGGCAATTGCCGGACTTAAGCCGACCAATTGTGGTACCAGGATTGTTGCCCCAAACATGGCAAACATATGTTGAATACTTAGCGTTGTTAATTTACCTGCTGAAGGTCTGTCATGTATGTCCAAAACTGTTTGTGTATTTGTCATCTCATTCTCCCCAATCGTCTACTCGTGAATTGTTACACTGTCTTCCTGATCTGTTTCTTGCATTCTCACAACAATTCGTTCCAAGCTTGCGGTCGGGATATTTTTTCCGACATAGTCTGCTCGTACGGGTAATTCCCGATGACCTCGATCAATCAAGACGGCCAATTGGATTTGTGCAGGTCTTCCCAAATCCATTACCGCGTCCATCGCGGCTCTTACTGTACGTCCTGTATACAAAACATCATCTACTAAAATTACTTTCTGGTCGGTTACAACATGTTGGATATCTACTTGTTGCACGAGAGGTTCTTTGTTTGCCGTTTTCATGGACAGATCGTCTCGATACAATGTAATATCCAGTTCGCCGGCTTTAATTGGCTTGCCTTCAATTTTTTCAATTTTGGCAGCCAAGCGATTCGCTAAAAAAGCTCCTCTTGTTTTAATTCCAACAAGAATGCAATTCTCAATTCCTTTGTTACGTTCAATAATTTCATGTGCGATCCGTGTTAACGCACGGTTAATGGCTTGTTCATCCAAAATATTCGCTTTTTCAACCATCTTCGTTTCTCTCCTTTTTCCAAAATAAAAACCCTCTCGTCCAAAGATGGATGAGAGGGTGTGAATGCAGAAAATTAGGCGTATGAAAAACACACAGCATGTGTTCTTATACGTTCACTGTTACCTTCTCAGCCTCTCTGGACTGTTTTTAAAGGTGTTCTATTAAATTTTGATTTTGTGTTAATCAATGAATTGTGTATGAACTTTAACTACCGTCCTATACTTTATCCTAGTATAGAGTTACTTTTCCTTGGTGTCAACAGCCGTTTTTAATTCTTCAAGCAAAGCCTGGAACTCTACAGGTAATGGCGCTTCAAATTCCAAGTACTCTTCTGTACGCGGGTGAATAAATCCGAGTACACCTGCATGCAACGCTTGTCCGTCAAATTCGATTGTTTTTTTCGGTCCATATTTCGGATCACCCGCAAGAGGGAAACCGATGTATTTCATATGCACACGAATTTGATGCGTACGTCCTGTTTCCAGACGACATTCCACTAATGTGAAGTTGCCGAAACGTTCCATAACACGGAAATGTGTGACGGCATGTTTTCCTTTATCGATAACAGCCATGCTTTGACGATCGCGTGCATCACGGCCGATTGGCGCATCGACGGTACCTTTGTCATGTGGAATATGCCCATGAACCAAAGCTGTATATTTACGGGTAACCGTCTTTTTCACTAACTGGTCCACTAAAGATTCATGTGCTTTATCGTTCTTTGCAACCATTAATAAGCCTGAAGTATCTTTATCGATACGGTGTACGATACCTGGACGCATGACACCATTTATACCGGATAAATCCTTCACTTGGTGCATCAAGCCGTTTACAAGTGTTCCTGAAGTATGTCCAGGAGCTGGATGAACGACCATACCGCGTGGTTTGTTTACCACTAGAACGTCTTCGTCTTCATAAACGATTTCGAGATTTAAATCTTCTGCTTGGATATCCAAAATTTCAACATCCGGTACAGTGACATTAATAACATCATTAGCCTTCACTTTGTAGTTCGATTTAGCAGTTTCACCATTAACTAATACTGCTCCATCTTTTAACCAAATTTGAATTTGACTACGTGACCAATCTGCTTCAAGTGTTGCTAATGCTTTATCGATACGTTCACCTTTTTGTTGCTCTGAAATCTTATACGTAAAATCTTCCATCTATTCACCTTTTCTCTTTGCAGCTTTTTCTGCTTTTTCTTCTAAAAATAATACGATGATGAGCATAACGACCCCAATGGTTAATGCTGCATCGGCAACGTTAAAAATCGGGAAATCATAATTTATGACTGGAATAAGAACGTCCGCAAAATCCACCACTTCGCCGCGGAACAAACGATCTATAAAATTCCCAATCGCACCACCAAGTAAAAGCATCAAACTTAATTGAAAGTATGGCTTTCCTTTTGCTTCTTTATGAAAGTAATACAAAATACCAATGACCACGATGATCGTGACAATCGTAAATAGCCACATCTGTCCTTCTAACATTCCCCATGCTGCTCCACGATTACGATGGGAAAGTAAAGCAAACGTCGGTTCCATTAAGACAATTCGTTCACCTAGTTCCATATTTTTTACAACCAACCATTTTGTCCATTGATCAATCGCCACAACGGCAATTGCTACTAAATAAAAAATGTACACGAATGTTCCTCCGTTACGCAAGTATCTTAGCTAGTTTACCACATAACATGAACTGACAGAAAGAGCTGCCCAAAAAGGACAGCTCATTTACTATAGAAATTACAAGGGAATCTTTAAAAAAATTGCTCCTACGGTTACTCGTCGCAAAGAAAACAGCCAAACTATCTTTGGTCCAGATTTCAGACAAACAATAAAATGATTAAATACAAATGCTTACTAATGTAAAAGTACCAATACAAGAGAATGTTGATTTCCTTTGCGGCGGACGCGTTTCGCGGGCACGGCCTCAGTCTCCTCGTCACTACGTTCCTGCGGGGCCTTCAGCTCGTGCTGTTCCCGCTGAAGTCGCCGCCTCCACTCCAATCAACAGAAAGCACTTATGTCAGTGTCTCTATTCAAATGTTAGTAGGAAAGTGGTCGGCTGTTTCTGAAGACTCCTGCGGAAAAAACGGAACAAGCTAGACCCCACAGGCAACGAATTGTACACAATTCGTTTGCGACGAGTAACCGCAGGAGCAAGACAAAGGAACGGAGGCTAGAACGCCACATCGTGTGGCAACGCCTCCGTGACCAACATCCTGTTGGCCCGAGGCTAGCGTTTCGTCCGCGAAAGCGAAAGAAATAAACGACCACCTTTTTTAAAATCGCGTTGAGGTGACGTAGCAGAAGACCAAATATTTTCTATGGATATTAACTTGAGCTGCTTATACAACAGTTGTTCAAAATGCCGTTTAGGGTATAGCTAATGCTTTTGATATTGCTCTCAAGAATCCTGCGATTTTTAAATATACGCAACACTATATCCTTAAAAGTACCAAAAATGGCCGACATTCACTTTTCTATAAACAGAAACATAGTCAACATTGAATATAATAGCTTTAACGCTAAAAGAGCTGCCCAAAAAGGACAGCTCTTTCTCATGCAGGAATGTATTGTCTGGCATTAATCTACGCCAGTTTCCCAGTAATTTTATACGTAATATTTTTCTACTACATCTGCACATCGTGGACATAATGTCGGATGTTTTTCATTTTCTCCCACTTTGGAAGAAATTGTCCAGCATCGTTCACATTTTTCACCTTGTGCTTTAGTAACAACTACAGAGGCCACATCAAGAACCAATGCATCTGCTGGAGCATCTTCTTTTGATCCAGCAAGTGTAAAGTCAGACACGATAAAGAATTGAGCAAAGTCTACTTTGTTTGCATCAAATGCTTCTACAAGTTCTTTCTTCACATAAAGCGTAACTTTTGCTTCCAGTGACTTACCGATTACTTTTGCATTTCGTGCTTCTTCCAAAGCTTTTAACACGTCGTCACGTACTAGCATCAATTGTTGATACTTCGTGCGTAAACCTGCAAACCCTTCATGTGATACCGCTTCAGGGAAGTCAGTCAGTTGAACACTTTCTTCCGTTTCATGTGTCAGGAACACCCATAGCTCATCCGTCGTATGCGGTAAAATTGGTGTTGTCAGTTTCAATAATGCAATCAATGTATCATACATGACTGTTTGCATCGCACGACGATGTGAATTGTCTTCACCTTCGATATAAACAACATCTTTTGCAATATCCAAGTAGAATGAGCTCAAATCAATCGATACGAAGTTATTGACTGCGTGATAGACACTTGCAAAGTCATATTTGTCATAAGATTTACGAACTGTTTCAATCAATTCTTGCAGTTTCATGAACATGTATTGATCCACTTCACGCAAGTCTTCAAATGCTACGCGATCGGTTTGTGGATTGAAGTCCGATACATTTCCATGAAGGAAGCGGAATGTATTGCGGATTTTACGATACACTTCAGCGACTTGTTTGAAATTTGAATCTGAAACGCGAACGTCCGCTGTATAATCGACAGATGCTACCCATAAACGTAAAATATCTGCACCTAGTTGGTTCATTACTTTAGCAGGGTCGATTACGTTACCAATCGATTTACTCATCTTGCGGCCTTCGCCATCAAGCGTAAATCCATGGCTCAATAAGCCTTTATATGGAGCATGACCATTGATAGCAACACTAGTTGTTAATGATGAGTTGAACCATCCACGGTATTGATCGGATCCTTCTAAATACAAGTCAGCAGGATACACCAAATCTTCACGCTCATCCAAAACTGCTTGATGAGAAGAGCCTGAATCAAACCAAACATCCATAATATCCGTCTCTTTTGAGAAACGGCCGTGTGGACTGTTCGGATGTGTGAAACCTTCAGGAAGCAAGTCTTTCGCTTCTCGTTCGAACCACACTGTCGAACCGTGTTCACGGAATAATTTTGAAACATGGGCAATTGTTTCTTCCGTTAAAATTGGTTCTCCGTCTTCCGCATAGAACACAGGGATTGGAACACCCCATACACGTTGACGGGAGATACACCAGTCTCCACGGTCACGTACCATGTTGAACAGACGAGTCTCACCCCATGCAGGTGTAAATGAAGTGTCTTTAATTGCTTGTAATAACTGATCACGGAATGCTTCGATCGATGCGAACCATTGAGCAGTTGCACGGAAAATAACCGGCTTTTTCGTACGCCAATCATGCGGTGCAGAGTGTGTGAAGAATGTTAGTTTTTCTAAAGCGCCAGCAGCATCCAAAGCTTCTGTGATGACTTTATTTGCTTTATCATAGAATAATCCTTCAAAGCCAGGTGCTTCAGCTGTTAATACACCACGATCATCGATTGGTGAAAGTACTTCTAGTCCATATGCTTTACCAACTTGGAAGTCTTCTTCCCCGTGTCCAGGAGCTGTATGAACACATCCAGTACCACCTTCGTCTGTTACATGGTCGCCAAGCATAACAAGCGAATCACGGTCATATAGAGGATGTTTCGCTACCATGCGATCCATTTGTTCACCTTTTAGAGTCTGAACAATCTCATAAGAATCCCATTCAAGAGTAGTGGCCACATTCTCCAGTAATGCTTTTGCTACAAGGTAGCGCGAAGATGCAACTTCAACAATTACATAGTCGAATTCAGGATTTACTGAAATTCCAAGGTTAGCTGGAATTGTCCAAGGTGTAGTCGTCCAAATGATAATTTTAGTTCCTTCAGCGACTACGCCTTTTCCTTCCGTGACTTCAAAACTTACATAAATAGATGGAGATTTTTTATCCTGATACTCGATTTCAGCTTCAGCTAGAGCTGATTCACTCGATGGAGACCAATAAACTGGTTTTAATCCTTTATAGATATAACCTTTACGAGCCATTTCACCGAATACTTCAATTTGACGTGATTCATAAGCAGGTTTTAATGTTACGTAAGGATTTTCCCAATCACCTGTTACACCAAGACGTTTGAACTGTTCACGCTGACGGTCAATTTGTTCGTATGCATAGGTTTCACATAGGTTACGGAACTCCGCTAACGTCATTTCTTTGCGATTAACACCTTTATTCGTCAAAGCTTGCTCAATCGGCAAACCATGCGTATCCCAACCTGGAACATACGGTGCGTGAAAACCAGTCATCGATTTATGGCGCACAATCATGTCTTTAAGCACTTTATTCATTGCGTGACCCATGTGAAGGTCTCCGTTTGCATAAGGTGGTCCATCATGCAAAATAAATGTAGGACGCCCTTTTGTACGCTCCAAAACTTTTTCATAAAGTTTCATTTCGTTCCATTTTTCTTGCATCGCTGGTTCACGTGTTGGTAAACCACCGCGCATCGGGAAATCCGTTTTAGGCATCAATAAAGTATTTTTGTATTCCATTTAAAAAAACCTCCTCTTAATATACAAGCGCATTGCTTGGGGGACTGACCATTTTATCTTTCTATTCTCAGGAAAATCCAACCATTTTAAACTCAACAAAAAAACTCCTCATCCCAATGAAGGGACGAGAAGTTATAACTCGCGGTACCACCCTAATTGCAACATAAAGAAGTTGCCAGCTTAGATCACGTTAACGGTGTGAATCCGAAATCACTTACAAAATCAAGTTCAGTGATTTTACTCAAGAGTGATTTTCATTTGATTGCCCCCTGTTCGGGCTTCCACCATCCCCGAATCGCTTTTCTGTGCTTTCAAACTACTGTCTCTTTCAGCGTATTAATATAAAGTATTGTTGACGGTTTCACTATGTCTTGCTAGAAACGTCTGCCATAGAGATGTTCTTCGCATTTCTTATAATATGTAGATATTATAGGGAATGATTCCATAATCGTCAAGCTGTGATTAGTCTTCTTTTGAATCCATTCTTTCAAGCTGAGTCGTGTCCACTTCATATTGCATCAAGTGATCCCAATCATCAGTGTTAATTAAATCAAGCTGAGCTTCGACCAACATTTTGAATCGGTTACGGAATACTTTCGATTGCTTTTTCAAATCTTCAATCTCAAGCGCAATGCGGCGAGCTTTCGTCAACGCTTCATTTACGATACGGTCCGCGTTTTTCTCAGCTTCTTTAACGATTAACTTTGCTTCTTTTTGAGAGTTTCGGCGAACTTCTTCTGCAGCTTCTTGTGCAACCACGATTGACTTTTGAAGTGTCATTTCGATAGTTGTGAAATGGCCAACTCGCTCACTTGACGACTTCAATTTCTCTTCCAATTCTTTTTTATCTTTAATTAGAAGTTCGAAATCTTTAATCACTTGGTCCAAAAATTCGTTGACCTCATCTTCGTTATAGCCTCGGAACCCACGACCAAACTCTTTGTTATGAATATCTAGTGGTGATAGCGGCATTTCAAAAATCTCCCCTTTACTAACTTACATCGTTTCCAACTATTATACCGTTCATTGTCGATGATGACATCAATAATTCGAATTTTCTTGAATATAATTCACGAATTTTGTTCAATTCGCCCTATTTGGAGTCGTATTTTGTCTTTCTTTGTACGTCCTTCAATCATTCCAATTCGTATTCTCCCATAGCCCCTGATTGAAAGCAAATCAGATTCATGCAATTCGAATGATGGTTGTTCGCGCACAGTCCAGTTCACCTTTACTTTTCCACCATGTACAAGCATCGATGCTTTCTGTCTAGAGACATTAAAAAGAGAAGCGATGATTGTATCTATTCGCATTGAACTTACTGTATGTGTCTCTTCGACCCACACATCCCTATTTTCTAAATAGGCATGGTCAGACTGCAGTTCTTCCACATGAACTTTTGCCTTTCCAATAGAGGTTAGATGCATCCGGACAAAATCTGCAACTTCCGATGCAACTGCAAATTCTATTTGATTGTCATCTACTCGGATATCTCCAAATTTTGAGCGATCCAATCCTAATGACATAAGTGAACCTAATACATCGGGGTGTTCAATTTTGATGAATTTCGAAGGATATTTTATAGAAAACATCACGATGTCATAATCATCCTCAGTTGCCTCAAAGTATGAAGGCGCAATGAGCATCCGTTTTCTTTCTGCTTCAGGAAATTCACCGAAAGCAGTCGTTACCAGATCTTCACTCTGACCAATGATGGCATGCACAATAAATTGCTGCCTCGGATCCAGGAAATCGGTCAACTTTGGGGCATACCGATCCTGTGTCTCTCGTAGCCATCCACTGACTTGTTCGATAAATGGTTGTTCATCTTTACGAAAATGTTGTAAAACTTGTTCCATCTTTGCTCTTCCTTTCAATGGTCAAAAAAAGCCCCACGAAAGTGAGGCAATCTGTTAGACAATTCTACTTAAATATTCCAAGCCTCCACGAGCGAGGTTTAATACTAGAATAGCCACAATTGGCGATACATCAATCATGCCAAAAGGTGGAATGAAGCGTCTGAAAGGCTCTAGATACGGTTCACATATTCTTTCGAGAAAACGTCCGATACTCGATTCTTTCACACTCGGTACCCACGACATGAAAATATAGATAATAAGTAAAATCGAATATAATCCAATTGCTTCATTTAATATATAGATTACAAAATCCATAAGAATTAATTACACCTCAATTATTGTATGTCATCATAAAAGTAGTCGGAAATGGCTCCAGCCACTTCTACGGTATCAGGTGCACACAAGAAAATATCGGTGCCAATACGCTGAATATCTCCGCCTAAAGCATACACGGTTCCACTTAAAAAATCCACAATGCGTATTCCCTGATCTTTATCAATTCGTTGTAAATTAACGACTACTGCACGTTTATTTTTTAAATGCTCCGATATATCCTGTGCTTCCGCATAAACCCGTGGTTCTACCAGAATTACTTTTGAAGATTTCTGTAAGTTTTGGAGACTTACAATGTTAGGAGTTGAACTCGATTCCGATTGCACAACTCTTCTTTCTTTTGTCGTTTTGCGAACAGTCGGTTGAGGCATTGATTGAGATTCTTTTCTACGTTCATTCGTTGTTGGAATTTCTTCTTCTTCATCTAAGTAAAAAAAGTTTTTGAATTTATTCTTCATACTCATGTAAGATCCTCACTTTCATCTCCGACTAGTGCTGTACCGATTCGTACATATGTGGCGCCTTCTTCGATCGCGATTTCAAAGTCATTCGACATGCCCATAGATAATTCCGTACAAGGTGCGTGAGTATAGCCTTTACTGGCAATATGAACCTGCATGTCCTTGAGAGATTTAAATACGGAACGAATCACTTGTTCATCTGACGTATTTGGTGCCATGGTCATTAATCCAATGATGCGTATTTGATGATGGTCACTTAATGATTCAATGAATGGTTGGACATTTTGCGGCTCAATTCCATGCTTTGCTTCTTCACCGGACACATTCACCTGAATAAAACAATCAATCTTTTGAGTTGCACGCTTTTGAATTTCATCAGCTAAACTCATTCGGTCCAATGAATGCAAAACTTGAACAGTGTTGATTACTTGTTTTACTTTGCGAGTTTGTAAGGAGCCGATATAATGCCAAATTACGGGCGTTTTAATTTCAGCTTGTTTGGCCAACAAACCTTCCGGACGATTTTCACCAAGATGGTGGAGTCCTGCCAAAATGGCTTCCTGCGTTCGCTCCACAGTAACTGATTTAGTTACTGCCACAATATGAACATCCTTGATAGAACGATTGCCACGTGCACATGCTTGGCTGATTTGCTGTTGTATTTGTTGAAGTTTCCGCTCAATTGGCATTTTTAGAAGTTCCTAACTATTAAGTATCGGTGTTATCTTTTTATTGTACCAATCAAACGTTGAATATTCAATGTTTATCCGTGTTCAGAACCTTTCGTCTGAACGATAACCACGTCTTTTCCAATGACTTTAATATCGGATAATCTAATTACAATTGTCGGTCGATTACCAGAAAACAATTCGAGCATCTTTTTCGGTTCTGCCAGGAAAAAGGATTCAATCGTTCCATTTTCTTTTGATATTCTGGCATCATTGACGAAGCCAAGCATCCGTCCATCACTCGCCTCAATAAATTCCTTTTGCTGGATATCCGTAAATTTCAACGGTCATTCCCCCTTTTTACAGTTTATGTTCATAAACAAAAAATAAAGCTTTTATTCCATAAAAGGAATAAAAGCTTGCAGACAGATGAAAAAAGATTATTAATCGCAATCAATTGAAAAAGCAGGTGGCAGGCTATTTCTTTCGCTTTCCGCGGACGAAACGCCAGCCTCGGGCCAACAGGATGTTGGTCACGGAGGCGTTGCCACAGGTAGGCAACTTATTGATTGTAGTGGAATGCGGCGACTCCAGCGGGAAAAGCGTGTCCAGGTGAGACCCCGCAGGCGCTTGCGACGAGGAGCATTCCTGTTATGAAACCAAACAGGTTCTTGAAATAAAAAAAGACCTCTTGTATGATGCATGAGTATCAACGTCTAAATTGACTCACTCACATACAGGAGGACTATATGAA
>NZ_JAMKBJ010000019.1 GCF_027563315.1 Paenisporosarcina quisquiliarum | reverse complement strand
ATTAGAAAAGAGTTCAAAGAAAAGAGTGATGAAAATATTTTTCATCACTCCAAAGATAGTTTAAGCGTTGATATAGCAACATTCATAGAGGGAGGCTCACGGACCGCCCGCGGAAAGCGTCCGCATGTAACGGAAATCAAAAGTCTCGAATTCTTCCTTGCAATAGAAAAATTCAATAGACAGAAAAAAGCACCCGATACCGAAACGACAATTACTTGTTTCAGCACCTGATGCTTTTTTGTTTTTGTTTCTGTTATTTAGCAGTCCATTCAGTATGGAACGAGGCATCTTTGTCTAAACGCTGATAAGTATGTGCACCAAAATAATCCCGTTGTGCTTGGATAAGATTGGCTGGCAATGTCTCAGTCCGGTAGCTATCATAATAAGCTAATGCGCTTGAGAAAGCAGGTGTTGGAATGCCTTGTTGAATTGCCAAGCCTAGTACTTCGCGCAGGGAACTTTGATATTCTCCTACGATTTCTTGGAAGTACGGATCAACTAAAAGGTTAGGCAAGTCGCTGTTCTGGTCAAAAGCTTCTTTAATCTTTTGTAAGAACTGAGCACGAATGATACAACCTCCGCGGAAAATCATCGCTACGTCTCCGTAAGGAATGTTCCAGCTATACTCTTCGGATGCTGCACGCATTTGGGCAAACCCTTGGGCATATGAACAAATTTTACTCATATATAAAGCTTTACGAATCGCTTCAATCAATGCAGTTTTATCTCCTGCATATTGGTTCGACTCAGGACCTTTCAAAATTTTACTTGCTGCAATACGCTCTTCCTTAACAGAAGAAATAAATCTAGCAAATACGGACTCTGTAACGATTGGAAGAGAAACACCTAAATCCAGTGCATTTTGACTTGTCCATTTCCCAGTCCCTTTTTGACCAGCAACATCTAAAATCTGATCAACGAGTGGGTTCCCAGTTTCTTCATCGATTTTCGTGAAAATATCCGCAGTGATTTCGATCAGGTAGCTATCGAGTTCTCCTTTGTTCCACTCAGAAAATATTTCATGCAATTCCTGAGCTGACAGACCAAGTGCATGTTTCATGATGAAATAAGCTTCAGAGATTAGTTGCATATCCCCATATTCAATGCCGTTATGAACCATTTTCACATAATGACCTGCTCCATCAGGTCCCATGTAGGTACTACACGGAGTATCATCTACTTTCGCTGAAATTGCATTAAGAATTGGTTCAACTTGTTCATAAGCTTCTTTCGACCCGCCAGGCATAATCGATGGGCCTTCACGAGCTCCTTCTTCTCCACCCGAAATTCCGGCACCGATGAAATGCAAACCTAATTCTTTTAAGGTTGCTGTTCGTCTATTCGTGTCTTCAAAGAATGAATTTCCGCCATCCATAATAATATCGCCGTGTTGAAGATGAGGAATAAGAGAATCAATGACCGAATCAGTTGTATCTCCTGCCTTAACCATCAATAATATTTTGCGTGGAATTTCTAAAGAATTGACGAAGTCCTCGATGCTGTAAGTACCGTGAATATTTTTATCTTTCGCTTCTTTCTTAGATAATTCCTCTGTTCGATCTGTCCAGTAATCATAGACAGATACCGAAAAGCCTTTGCTTTCCATATTCAGCGCAAGATTCAAGCCCATCACGCCTAAACCAACAACGCCGATTTGCTGTTTTATCATATTCTTACCTCATTCCTATACCTTATTTAATCTAATATGGATAGTCGATTTTCTAGTTCCTCTTTTTCTTTTTCAAAACCATCTTTGCCAAGTAATGCAAACATATTCTTTTTGTAAGCTTCCACACCTGGCTGGTCAAATGGATTGACACCGAGTAAAGTTCCGCTTATAGCGCAAGCTTTTTCAAAGAAATAGACCATCTCTCCAAAGGTGAATTCATTGAGGTCGTCTAGTTCGATTAACAAATTTGGAACATCTCCATCGATGTGAGCGAGTGTAGTTCCGAGGGCTGCCTTTTTATTCACCTCATCCATTGTTTTCCCAGTTAGGAAATTCAAACCGTCAATATTGTCGATATCCTCTTGAATGATGCGTTCGATTGAAGAATTTTTTACCTGTAGAACTGTTTCTATGAAAAGACGACGGCCTTCTTGTACGTACTGACCCATCGAATGTAAATCCGTTGAGAAGTTAACGGAAGCGGGGAAGAGGCCTTTTCCATCCTTTCCTTCACTTTCACCGAAAAGTTGTTTCCACCATTCCGCTACAAAGTGTAGACATGGCTCATAGCTTACAAACAATTCAATTGATTTTCCCTTATTATAGAAAATATTTCTCACTGCAGCATATTGGTAACTTTCATTTTTAGCAAGAACCGGATTATTATATTTGTGATAGGCAGCTTTTGCCCCTTCCATCACTTGGTCAATATGAAGACCAGCTACTGCCATTGGAAGTAAGCCAACAGGTGTCAGAACTGAGTAGCGTCCACCTATGTTGTCCGGAATAACAAACGTTTCGTAACCTTCTTCGACCGCCAGATTCCGAAGGGCACCCTTGCTCTGATCGGTCGTTACATAAATTCGATTCCTTGCTTCTTCTTTCCCATACTTCTTCTCCATAAAATTGCGGAAAATACGGAATGCTAAAGCAGGCTCTGTCGTTGTACCTGACTTGGAAATAACATTAATAGAAATGTTTTTGCCCTCTAAAACTTGTAGTAAATGTTCGATATAGGTCGAGCTAATATTATGTCCCGCAAAATAAACTTCCGTATTTCCTTTGATTTGATTATGAAACGTATGGGATAAAGCCTCTATTGCTGCCTTTGACCCTAGATAGGAGCCTCCAATACCAATAACAATCAGCGCGTCTGAATGTTGTTGAATTCGTCTAGCAGCTAGCTTCACTCTGTCAAATTCCTCTTTATCGTAGGTAATTGGCCAGTCAACCCATCCTAAGTAGTCAGATTCTGGGCCTGTTTGTTGATGAATTTGGTTATGCGCTTGTTTTACAAATTCACTTAGATTTTCATACTCACTATTTTTCATGAATGATAAAACATTGGTGAAATCAAATGAAACGGTCATATCTCATATCTCCTTTTGTTATTAATTTTTCTACCACCACTTAAATTGCTTGGATTGCAATAGCTGGTTTGCTTCTTCTGGACCAGTTGAACCTGCAGGATAGGAATATAAAGGTAACAGATTCTCCTGATATGCTTCTAATAACGGTTGAATCCACTCCCAGGATAATTCGACTTCTTTCCAATGGGAGAAGAAGGTAGCATTACCAAGCATGGCATCAAATAGAAGAAGTTCATATGCTTCCGGCAGACTTTCCGAATTGGTTGAGAAGTTAATCCAAACAGGTTCAAAACGATTACTAGAGGGATCTTTCATGTTTACCCGCAAAGAAATACTTTCGTTTGGACTGATCTCGAGAATCAATAAATTCGGAGTGAGTCCTTGTAGCACATCTGAATCTTTCATGTTGTTCTTAAATTCAATGACTATCCTTGTGGACTTCTGATTCAATCTTTTCCCCGTGCGTATATAAAAAGGGATTCCACTCCAAGATGGATTATCAATATATAAGCGAGCCGCGAAATACGTATCATTTTTTGAGGAATCATCAACACCGGGCTCTTCTTTATAGCCAAATACTGGAGTACCTTGAATGTCTCCAGACTCGTACTGACCGCGGACAACATCCTTGTATGCATTTTCTTTTAGTAATGGTCGAAGAGATTCGATAATTTCCATCTTTTTAACACGAATTTCATTTGCCGTTATTTTCTCAGGGAGGTAAATGGCTGTCATCATCACTAACTGAAGAAGATGGTTCTGAACCATATCACGAATGGCTCCTGCCTTATCGTAATAATCAGCCCGAGTTTCGACCCCAACCGTTTCACTTGCTGTAATCTGGACATTCGAAATTTGTTTATGATCTAGTAAAGATTTCAGTGCGGGATTGGCCAAAACTAAGGTTTCAAGATTTTGGACCATTGGTTTTCCTAAATAGTGGTCAATTCTATAGATTTCTTCTTCATTGAAAGTTTTGCTCAAGTTTTTATTTAATTGTCTTGCCGTCTCTAGATCACTTCCAAATGGTTTTTCGACGATGAGGCGCTTCCATCCGTTGTTTTGGCAAATACCACTTGAATTAAGATTTGACGTAATAACATCAACCAAACTTGGTCCAACAGACAAATAGAAAAGTCGGTTTTGCGGAATACCTAGCTCAATTTCTCTGTTATCAATGAGTTCGTGCAAATGGTGATAGGATTCTTTGTCCGTCACATCAAATGCACAGTACCGAAATTTGGATAAAAAATCTTGTAGACCAGAAGGTTGAACAGTTCTTCTGGAGTATGCTTGAACAGCTCTCTCCACCTTGGATTGAAAATCTTCGTTTGAACAATAGTTTCTGCCTAAACCAACTATAGAAATATTTTCGGGTAATCTACCATCAAGATATAAATTATATAAAGCAGGAAATAATTTTCGTTGTGCTAAGTCCCCTGTTGCTCCAAATAATACAAATGTCATGTCTTGCATAAACCATTCTTCTTTGAATCCAATTAATTGATCTTCTACATCAAATTCTACAGCGGTATTCCCGTAATTCATTTTCAATATCCTCCAAACCTTACAACCGTATTTTGTTTAAAACATGAATGATAATCGCAACAGCTCTCAGTATACGGACTGCATTCAATTTATGTAAGTACGCACTTATAAGACAAATAGTGTATAAAAGTATACTTTTGTTTGAGAATGTGGCGATTGAATAAGCAAGAATGCACGAACGAAATGAAATTGACTGAATTTGAAACCTACAAATTAATATGGTTTTGTTGATATTGAATTGATGAGGTATCCTTGCCTGCCGAGAGAGTGTGAAGTGGGAGAACCACAAGTATTTGGTTCATGCGAAATGTGTGGCTAGCCAAATATACGATAAAAACTAATTTATTTATCGGTGACTAAAGATTAGTCAGGTTAAATATTTTTGTTGAGGAGAATAAAACGAATGAGGCATTTGCGGAGAATATACGGCAAATGAAAATATTTAACCGTATCGTTTAACTTAATTTATATAGGTAAAGAAAGCGAAGTAGCTTTTCGGGTTGATTCGGAGATACCACGTCGTTCACAAGAAATTTTATCCCATGACTAGATTTAGGCGTGAGAAGTTTATATAGATGATTCATAGCACTCCCGTATTGTAAAGAATGTTTACAGTATACTTTTTGTTAGTATGTGAATTTAAAGTGCGTACTTCACAAAGTTGATTATAGAACTTACACTAAGTTTGCACCAAAAATACGAATATAAGGAGCAAAACATACATGAAATTACAATTAGCTTTAGATTTAGTTAACATTGCACAAGCCCTAGAACTTATTAAAGAAGTTGAGGGTCATATTGATATCGTTGAAATCGGAACTCCAGTAATCAATAAAGAGGGTCTTAAAGCAGTTGAAGCTGTAAAAGCTGCATTTCCTAATTTAGAAGTTCTTGCAGATGTTAAAATCATGGATGCTGCAGGATATGAAGTCTCTAATGCTGCAGCTGCAGGTGCTGACATAGTTACAATTCTTGCACAAGCAGAAGACTCTTCAATCAAAGGTGCAGTTGAAGCAGCAAAAACATTAGGGAAAAAAATCTTGGTTGATATGATTGCTGTGAAAGACATTAAAACACGCGCAGCAGAGCTTGATAAGCTTGGTGTAGATTATATTTGTGTACACACAGGCTATGACTTGCAAGCTGAAGGTAAAGATTCATTCGAAGACCTACGCACAATCAAGAACGTTGTGAAAAATGCTAAAACTGCAATTGCTGGCGGAATCAAGTTTGAGACATTACCGGAAGTGATTAAAGCACAACCAGATTTAATCATTGTTGGTGGTGGAATCACAAGTAAAGAAGATAAAAAAGCAGAAGCAACAAAAATTCAAATGCTAATTAAAGAAGGCGTGATTGCTTAACATGAAAACAAAAGGCTACACGGATGAGATACTGGCCGAGCTAAAGCGAACTCTTGAACTCATCAATGATGAGGATGCCGAAAAGGTAGTCGAAGGCATTTTACGTGCAAAAAAGATTTTTGTTGCAGGTGGAGGACGATCCGGCTTCATGGCTAAGGCATTTGTTATGCGCATGATGCATGTTGGACTTGATGCGTATGTTGTAGGAGAAACAGTAACACCTAATCTAGAACCGAGTGATATCTTTATTGTCGGTTCTGGTTCAGGTGAGACTGGGAGCCTGGCAGCTATGACGAAAAAAGCGAAAAGCATTGGTGCAACGGTAGTAGCTGTTACCATTAATCCAAATTCTACAATTGGTAAGTTGGCTGATATTCAAATTGAAATACCTGCACAAGCAAAAGCAGAAGGCACCAGTGGGAAATCGATCCAACCGATGGGATCACTATTTGAGCAATCGCTTCTTCTGTTTTATGATGCAGTGATATTGAGATTCATGGATAAAAAAGGATTAAAATCCGATGTGATGTACGGTAGACATACTAATTTAGAATAGAGTTGCAAATAAACCTGAGTCTGAAATTTATGTAGACTCAGGTTTATTTTTAGTTTGTTCAAAGCTTAAGAATACTCTTTACTTCATTGTTTCATACCTATAGTGACCAAAGCAGTTTCACTAATACAACTTCACAAATAACATGCAAGGTTTACAAGTGTATCAAGATGACATTATTTATAGTACATCGGAAAATGAAAATCTGATTACATATTCCGAAGCTACTAGGTACCATATAAAATACAATTAAATCTCGATAAGCTGGCCAAAAGAGGATTTACTAAGAACGTGATTAGAGAGTTGCGTACTAACTATGTAGCGTTTAATATAATCTGTATATGATAAAAATAAAAGTACGAACTTTTTTCACACATAGTATACAAAAGTAAACTAATTGAATCTAAAGGGAAGGAGGGGAAGTAGATGCCTAATTTAGGGGAGAAAATGTTTAATTGCGAAAAGGAACTGACACTTTCTATCATTGGCGGTAAATGGAAAATGTTGGTACTATGGCATTTAGGTAAAGAAGGAACCAAACGCTTTGGTGAATTAAAAAACCTTATGCCGGGAATTACACAGCGGATGCTTGTTAATCAATTACGTGAACTTGAAGACCATTTGATTGTACATCGCGAAGTATATCCTGTTGTTCCACCAAAAGTGGAATACTCACTTACAGAACAAGGAAGAAGTTTGATTCCGATTCTTGATTCGATGTATGAATGGGGTAAAGATTATATAGAGAACAATTTGGAAAATGAAAATAAATAATGTTGCTTGAAAAAGGCCATCCACTAGTTTAATGAACTAGTGGATGGCCTTTTCTTCCGTGTTGCATCCTAACGTGAGATTTGCACAGTAAACAAGTGGTTATTATAGATGATAATGTTTAAATAACTAAAGAATAGTTGATATTAGACGAAATACAGTTTAATTTTCTCAGCATATAAATAAAAAAGAAATCCCTTTAAAAGAGGATTTCATTTTTTAGCACAATCCATTAAGACGATATATTCAGCAGATTTTTATAGTGGAAATGATGTGTGGGAAAATTGTGAAAAATACACGATGAAAAAATTAATGCATCCCATTCCATTCTCCTTGGTTTTTTGATGCTTTTTCTTTTTTAGCCTTTTCCTTTTTCGCACGATTAGCATTTGCACTGCCACTGCCAAATTCTTTGGAGAATTCTGAGTCTGTTTTACTGGAGTCAAAACCTTGTTTATTCTTCTGTTCTGCATCATTTTTCTTAGTTCGTTTCGCCATAGTTATCACTCCTTTTTTTCTTTATTATGAGAAATGAATATAGAAATATACACCTCGACTTTTTTCTTCGTGCAATATAAAAATTTCAAAAACAGAAAAAAGCACCAGATACCGAAACGACAATTACTTGTTTCGGCACCTGATGCTTTTTGTTTTTGTTTCTATTATTTTGCTGTCCATTCAGTATGGAACGAGCCATCTTTGTCTAAACGTTGATACGTATGTGCACCAAAGTAATCGCGTTGTGCTTGAATTAGGTTAGCTGGCAACGTTTCGGTACGATAGCTGTCATAGTAAGCCAAGGCGCTTGAGAAAGCAGGCGTTGGAATACCTTGTTGAATTGCCAAGCCTAGTACTTCGCGAAGGGAACTTTGATATTCTCCTACGATTTCTTGGAAGTACGGATCAACTAGTAGGTTAGGCAATTCGCTGTTCTTGTCAAAAGCTTCTTTAATCTTTTGTAAGAACTGAGCACGAATGATACAACCTCCGCGGAAAATCATCGCTACGTCTCCGTAAGGAATGTTCCAGCTATACTCTTCAGATGCTGCACGCATTTGAGCAAATCCTTGGGCATATGAACAAATTTTACTCATATATAAAGCTTTACGAATGGATTCAATTAATGCAGTTTTATCTCCTGCATACTGGTTCGACTCAGGGCCTTTCAGAATTTTACTTGCTGCAATACGCTCTTCCTTAACAGACGAAATAAAACGTGCAAATACGGACTCTGTTACGATTGGTAGAGAAACACCTAAATCCAGTGCATTTTGGCTTGTCCATTTCCCAGTCCCTTTTTGACCAGCTACATCTAAAATCTGATCAACGAGTGGGTTTCCGGTTTCTTCATCCATCTTCGTGAAAATGTCCGCAGTAATCTCGATTAAGTAGCTATCAAGTTCTCCTTTATTCCACTCAGCAAAGATTTCATGCAATTCCTGTGCTGAAAGACCAAGTGCATGTTTCATGATGAAATACGCTTCAGAAATCAGTTGCATATCACCATATTCAATGCCGTTATGAACCATTTTCACATAATGTCCGGCTCCATCAGGTCCCATATAAGTACTGCATGGTGTGCCGTCCACTTTCGCAGAGATGGCATCAAGAATCGGCTGAACCTGCTCGTAAGCTTCTTTCGGTCCGCCAGGCATGATTGAAGGGCCAGTTCGTGCTCCTTCTTCTCCACCAGAAACTCCAGCACCAATGAAATTCAGGCCTAATTCCTGTAATTTTGCTGTGCGTCTATTCGTGTCTTCAAAGAAGGAATTTCCGCCATCCATCAGAATATCCCCTTGTTGAAGATGAGGAATAAGTGAATCAATGACTGAATCAGTTGTCTCTCCAGCTTTAACCATCAATAAGATTTTGCGTGGAAGTTCTAAAGAAGCAACAAATTCTTCTAAGCTGTAGGTGCCTTGAATATTTTTATCCTTCGCTTCTTTGTTGGAAAATTCTTCTGTTCGATCTGTCCAGTAATCGTAGACAGATACTGAAAAGCCTTTGCTTTCCATATTTAGCGCAAGATTCAATCCCATTACGCCTAAACCAATTACGCCTATTTGTTGTTTCGTCATATTCTTACCTCATTTCTTCGCGTTGTTTACCCTAATGTGGATAGTCGATTCTCGAGCTCTTCTTTTTCCTTTTCAAAACCATCCTTGCCAAGCAATGCAAACATATTCTTTTTGTATGCTTCTACTCCTGGCTGGTCAAATGGATTGACACCGAGTAAAGTTCCGCTGATTGCGCAAGCTTTTTCAAAGAAATAAACCAATTCTCCAAATGTGAATTCATTGAGTTCGTCAAGTTCAATTAGCAAATTTGGAACTCCTCCATCAATATGGGCTAGGGTAGTTCCGAGGGCTGCCTTTTTGTTCACATCATCCATTGTTTTTCCTGTTAGGAAATTCAGACCGTCAATATTATCTGGATCTTCTTGAATGATTCGTTCGATTGAAGAATGTTTTATCTGTAGGACAGTTTCAAAGAAAAGACGACGCCCTTCTTGTACATACTGGCCCATCGAATGTAAGTCTGTTGAGAAGTTAACGGAAGCAGGGAAGAGGCCTTTTTCATCCTTACCTTCACTTTCTCCGAAAAGTTGTTTCCACCATTCCGCCACAAAGTGTAGGCCTGGCTCATAGCTCACAAACAACTCAACTGATTTCCCTTTATTGTAGAAAATATTTCTTACTGCGGCATATTGGTAACTTGCATTTGTTGCAAGATTAGGATCATTGTATTTGTGGTATGCAGCTGTTGCTCCATCCATCACTTGGTCAACGTTAAGGCCGGCTACTGCCATTGGAAGTAAACCCACAGGTGTCAGAACTGAATACCGCCCACCAATATCGTTTGGAATAACAAACGTTTCGTAACCTTCTTCACCCGCAAGTTTACGAAGCGCACCTTTGCTTTGATCGGTCGTCACATAAATTCGATTTCTTGCTTCTTCTTTTCCATACTTTTTCTCCATAAAATTGCGGAAAATACGGAATGCTAACGCAGGTTCTGTTGTTGTACCTGACTTGGAAATCACATTGATAGAAACGTCTTTTCCTTCTAATACCTGAAGTAAATGTTCGATGTATGTAGAGCTGATATTATGTCCCGCAAAATAAACTTCCGTATTACCTTTGATTTGGTTATGAAAAGTGTGAGACAAAGCCTCTATGGCTGCCTTTGAGCCTAAATAAGAGCCGCCAATACCAATAACGACCAACGCATCTGACTGTTGTTGAATTCGTGTAGCAGCTAGCTTTACTCTGTCAAATTCTTCTTTATCGTAGTTAATTGGCCAGTCAACCCATCCTAAGTAATCAGATCCTGGTCCTGTCTGTTGGTGAATTTGATGATGAGCTTGTTTGACAAATTCACTAATATTGTCGAGCTCACTACTATTCATAAATGATAAAACATTGGTGGAATCAAATGAAACTGTCATAGTTTAAATCTCCTTTTGAATGATATTTTTCTACCACCACTTAAATTGATCGGACAGCAGTAGTTGATTCGCTTCTTCAGGACCGTTTGAACCGGCAGAGTAAGAAGCTAAAGGTAATAGATCCTCCTGAAATGCTTCTAGTATCGGTTGGATCCACTTCCATGATAATTCTACTTCTTTCCAGTGCGCAAAGAATGCGGCATTACCGAGCATGGCATCAAACAGAAGAAGTTCATATGCCTCAGGTTGACCTTTCGAATTGGTTGAGAAGTTAATGCAAACAGGTTCAAAACGGTTACTGGAAAGATCCTTCATGTTTACCTGTAAAGAAATGCTTTCATTCGGACTAATTTCGAGAATCAATAAATTCGGAGTGATTCCTTCTCCATCCGATTCATCCAACTTGTTTTTAAATTCAAAAACAATGCGTGTTGACTTCTGCTTCAGTCTTTTTCCAGTGCGTATATAGAAAGGAATGCCATCCCAAGCTGGATTATCAATATATAAGCGTGCTGCGAAATACGTATCATTTTTTGAGGATTCATGAACTCCTGGTTCATCTTTATAGCCAACTACGGGAGCTTTTAGAATCTCTCCGGATTCATACTGACCTCGAACCACATTTTGATAGACATTTTCTTTCGGAATGGGTCGAATGGATTCGATAATTTCCATCTTTTTAGCACGAATTTCTTCTGCCGTTATTTTCTTTGGAAGGTATATAGCTGTCATCATAACCAACTGAAGAAGATGGTTTTGAACCATATCACGGATTGCGCCAGCCTTATCATAATAACCAGCCCGTCCTTCTACCCCAACCGTTTCACTGGCTGTAATTTGGACGTTCGCAATTTGTTTGTGATCTAACAATGATTCGAGGGCCGGATTGGCTAATACTAATGTTTCAAGATTTTGGACCATTGGTTTTCCTAAATAGTGGTCAATTCTATAGATTTCTTCTTCATTGAAAGTTTTGCTCAATTTCATATTTAATTGTTGTGATGATTCTAAATCACTTCCAAATGGTTTTTCAACAATAAGACGTTTCCATCCTTCGGGTTGACTGATTCCACTTGTATGTAGATTTGAGGTAATAACTTCAACTAGAGATGGTGCAACTGACAAATAGAATACTCTATTTCCAGGGATATCTAACTCGTTTTCACGGCTTTCAATGAGTTCGTGCAAGTGTCGATAGGATTCTTCGTGTGTCGCATCGAATGCACAGTACCGAAACTTAGATAAAAAACCTTGCAAACTAGAAGGCTGAACAGCTCTTCTGGAGAATGCATGGAGGGAATGTTCTACTTTAGACTGGAAATCTTCATTGGAACTTTCACTTCTGCCTAAGCCGACGATTGAAATATTATTAGGTAATTTACCATCTATATATAAATTATATAAAGCAGGAAATAGTTTTCGTTGTGCTAAATCTCCTGTAGCTCCAAACAAAACAAAGGTCATGTCTTCCATGAACCATTTCTCTTTGAATTCGATTAAACGATCTTTCACGTAAAATCCTTCTGAGGCATTTACTTTCACCATATTGTATTCACTCCTACTTTTACAATCAGTATTTGTTTAAACCTTGACTGATAATCGCAACAGTTCTCAGTATACTGAACGAATTCAATTAATGTAAGTATACACTTTGTAATCATTGTGTAAAAAAACGGTTCAGTTCGTTGATGTAACAGGGAAGAGGAGGGAAAAGTAGGTGCAGGATGCTGTTAATAAGATATTTAAAGAGAGGGTTGTCGCCCCCTTCATGCGAAACGTGCGATTATCACACATGGCGATCATTGCTCTAAAAAGATTTATCCAGAGAATATCTCCTTTATTTATACCTATTAAGCCAAAGCAGTTTCACTAGACAACTTACAGAAAAACATGCGAGGATAACATATAGATTGAGAACTAATTGGATATTAGAAAGGTTGATAACAAATGAAAATGTATGATGTGACAGGAACGATTCATGAAGGAATGACCGTTTATAAAGATAAACCAGAGAAACAACCAAAATTCAATCAAGTAACAAATGGATATGTGACCGAAACACGTTTAGAAATCGATGTACATACAGGTACACATATCGATGCACCACTTCACATGGTTGTCGGTGGGGATACGTTTGAAACGATTTCAATGGACGATCTTGTAGGACAAAGTAAAGTTTTCGATTTAACACAAGTGGAAGATGGAATTTCAAAAAAAGATTTAGAGAGTTTTGATATTCAAAAGGGTGATTTTGTTTTACTTAAAACAAAAAATTCATTTGAAGAGACATTCAATTTTGATTTTATTTACCTTACACATGATGGTGCGGAATATCTTTCTGAGATCGGTGTAAGAGGGATAGGGATAGACACTCTTGGAATCGAAAGAAGTCAGGAAGGGCACCCAACGCATAAAACGTTGTTTGCAAATAACATCATCATCATAGAAGGACTTCGTTTAAAAGAAATCGAGCAAGGTGAATATTTTATGGTTGCTGCACCACTAAAAATCGTGGGAACAGATGGCTCACCTGCGAGAGTGTTGCTATTTGAAGGGCTAAGATAGACTTGAATGACTTTGCAAATTAAAACGTGTCTACAAGGAGAAAGTGTATGTATAAATTGATTGCGATCGACCTTGATGGGACGTTACTAACAGACGAATTATTGATTTCACCGGCTACAGTCTCTGCCATTCAGAAAGCGGTAGGAATTGGCACGATTGTAACGATTGCTACTGGTCGGATGTTTCCGTCAGCAAAATTAATTGCACAGCAGTTAGGTATCAATGTCCCGCTAATTACTTATCAGGGTGCAATAATCAAAGATATTAATGAAAAAGAAGTGATGTACGAGCGTCTTATTCCTCCTGATATTGCACAAAAGTTAGTGGAGATTGCTAGTGAGAAAAATATACACTTACAAGTGTATCAAGATGACATTCTTTATAGTGCATCGGAAAATGAAAAACTGATTACTTATTGCGAAGCTTCTCAAGTACCGTATCAAGTAGAACCAAATCTCATTAAGCTGGCTAAAAAGGGCTTTACGAAAGTTCTATTTATCGACGAACCAGATTATTTAAATGCCTTACAAGAAGAGTTACAAACTTTGTTTGGAGAGCGTGCTCATATCGCGAAATCCAAAAAACACTATTTAGAAGTTACCCACCCAGAAGCAAACAAAGGGAGCGCCCTGCTACACCTTGCGAAAATGCTTGGCGTTGAGCGTTCAGAAATTATCGGGATAGGTGACAACCACAATGATCTCGAACTTATAACAACAGCAGGCTTAGGTGTAGCGATGGGCAATGCAGTAATGGAATTGAAAGATTGTGCTGATTACATTTCACTTTCAAATAATGAAGAAGGCGTACTTCATGTGATAGAGAAGTTCATCTTGGAGCCTGCGAGTGTGGTTATGAAATAATCACGAGTAGGGAGGTTTAGGATTGTTACTTGATGTCCATCCCATGTGATACTGCTTTATATAAGGTCATTTGGAAAGACAAGCCCTATTTCTTTTCTTACTTGATCCAACACTTTCATTGTCGTGTACGAGTTTTCAAATGAGTTAGTAGTTGATTCCGTTTTTCCTTGCTTGATCAAGTCAATAAATTCTTGCACCTCATAGTACATTGCAGGATGAGATTGCTCGACTGTTAATGGTTCGATCGTGCCGTCATTGTAATGAATGCCTACTTTTTCAGCTGAATGGATCTTATCAATTAGCATACTGCCTTTTTCACCTTGAATTTCGCTTGGTAAATAAGAGTTCGTTATTTTTGAATACATAACAACCGCATCTTTGTCATCGTATTTCAAAAGCACACTCCCTTCACCATCCACGCCAGAATCAAGCATAAGACCCGTAGCTTTCACTTCTTTTGGTTCACCGAACAAAGTGATAAGGGGATACAAACAGTAAACGCCAAGATCCATTAATGCTCCATTTGCAAATTTAGGATTGAAAGCGTTCAAGACGATTCCTTCTTTGTATTTATCATAACGTGATGAATACTGACAATAGCTTGCAAAATATCTACGGACAGGACCGATTTTATGTAAGTTATTTTGTATAGTCTTGAAGTTTGGAAGTAATGTTGATTTCATTGCTTCCATTAAAAGGACGTTATGATTTTTTGCAGTTTGTATCATCCTTGCTACTTCTGTTGCATTAGCAGCCAGTGGCTTTTCACATAAAACATGTTTGGCATTCTGCAAAAATAAAATGGCTTGTTCTGCGTGTAAGGAATTTGGAGTAGCAATATAAACCGCATCTATTTCTTCACTAGCTGCCATTTCTTCTAAGTTTGTAAAAATTTTTGTTATCCCGTATTTGCTAGCGAATTCCTCAGCCTTCTCATTCGTTCGAGAATAAACGGCTGTTAGTTTAAAATCTTCAACCGCATTTGCGGATGTAAGTAATCTTTCTGTAATCCAGTTAGTGCCCACAACACCGATTCGAATCATAATTCTGACCTCATTTCTCTGTTATGTTACCGTAAAGCAGTCGATTAAATCGCATTACATAAAAAGCGAGTTAAGTACCACCTATGCAGTTCTTAGTATAATCAGTATAAGAAGTTAATCAAAGTGAGAACTTATTTTGTACATAGTAGAGTGGGAACCCCTTCATGACCAAAAAGAGCGAAGCGTAGTGACAACGGCACCTCACTTCGCTCTTTTACATATTCAGTGCTTTTAATTATCAGTTCGTTATACGTGTTGATCCACCAGAATCGGATTGCCATCTGGATCTTCAATTGTAAAACTTGCAGGACCTTCAGTGGATTCATCTGCTTCAGTCAGCATGGTCATGCCTTTTGCTTTAAGTTGTTTTTGAAGGTCTCGAATATCCGTAAATGAATGGAGATTCTCAGCATTTTGACTCCAACCAGGATTAAAAGTAAGAATATTCTTCTCAAACATTCCCTGAAATAATCCGATGACGCAACTGTCATTCTTCATAATCAACCAATTTTGAGTAATTTCCCCGCCTAACACTTGAAAGCCTAAGTCTTCATAAAATGCTTTTGATTTATGAATGTCTTTTACAGTTAAACTTACAGAAAATGCGCCTAGTTTCATAGTTCCTCCTAATGAAATCTTATTATTCAGATATTTATTTAAGTATATATTTGTTAATAGAATTACACAACATCCGTTGGTATACGGAGCAATTGAATTAAATTTAAGGTTTTGTGCTATCATAAGGATGAAATCGATTGTTCAAATCGTATAGTATAGGCAAGGTTTAGGAGGTTTATTGATGGATAATAATGATATTTTAATCAGATTAAGATATGCACTGGATATAAAAAATAAAGATATGATAGAGATCTTTAAACTGGGCGGCATGGAATTTTCAAAAGAAGAAATTCTGCTGATTCTCACAAAAACTAAAGACGATTATGATGAAATTGACTATGACAACTATGGTGAAGAAAATATCAAATGCGACAATGTCATGATGGAATCCTTTTTAAATGGCTTTGTTACTTTTAAAAGAGGAAAACAAGAGCCGAAACCTGGACAACCAGAAAGACCGGCAATTACAGGTGAAAGAGTAAATAACCTTCTACTGAAAAAATTGAAAATCGCACTAGAATTAACAAGTGAGGATATGCTCGAAATTTTTGATAGCACAGGTATCACGGTAACAAAAGCCGAGTTAGGTGCTTTATTAAGAAAAGAAGGTCACAAGAATTATAAAGAGTGTGGGGATAAATTCGCCCGCAATTTCTTAAAAGGGCTAGCGATAAAACATAGAGGATAAGGGCGATAATTTACGAGTAAAGTTCGACTTTACTAACTAATATTGTCTCAATGATAACTACACAAAAAAATGGCTCTTGGACAATCCAAGGCCATTTTTTTGTTTTTTACTTAGTTAACCAGGGAATGAAGAAAGGAATTTTTCATGACTGATGGAAAAGATGCTGTGATAATTTTTAATGGCATTCATTCTGTCGAGTATTCGTGGATCTTCATCTAAATAAATTTTCATTTGATGGATTTCTTCTTTATTTTCTAGATAATGTTCTTTAATTGTATCCTTCGCATACTCAAACAACGTGATTATTTCTTCTTTATTTGTATTAGCTGGAATGAAGACATAGTAAACGTATTCTTCTCTAATTCCTAAATATTCACCAGAAGAATCCTTAAAATATCTAAATAACATGTTAAATCTCCTTTTTATTTTCTATCCATACAGTATGTGACTTTTGGCTGTATTTATTCATCAAGGGGGAGGGGTCCTTCTTTTCTCGATTTTTCATCATATGTATATGAAAGCGGTTCTAACTCTTCACTGACTACTACGTCTCGAGGCGTAGAAATAAACACTTCCGAGGTCCATTATGTAAGCTTTGAAAAATGACTAAACTTAAAATAATGGTTGAGTGTACAGAAGGAGAAGAAATATGGTTGATTACACAATGAAGGTCGAACAAGAACTAAAAGTATGGAAGCAGAAAATGAGCAGACAATCAGGTCTCATAAGTCGTGTTTCTAAAAATGCACAGACAAAAATCAATGGCCTTCTTCCAGAAAAGTTTCATAATGTGATGACTGAAAGCATAAAAAACATGGTGAAAGCCACGCTTGCCGGATCCAACATAACAACGAGAAAAAAGTACCCAACGGATTTGAGTCTTTATGAGCGAGACGAACTATTTAAGCAAAAGCTTTCCACATTCAGAAAAACAGCAACCATTGAAGGAGCGGGAACAGGAGCTGGGGGCATCCTTCTTGGCATTGCCGACTTCCCATTGCTGTTATCCATTAAAATGAAATTTCTGTTTGAAGCAGCAACTGTGTATGGGTTTGATACCAACGATCCAGAAGAACGACTTTTTATCCTGCACATATTTCTATTGGCCTTTTCAAGCGAGGATAAACGAAAAGAGACATTGAGTATTATTGAAAATTGGGAGCAACAGAAATCTCTGGTCGCTGATATGGACTGGCGGGAATTTCAACAGGAATATAGGGATTACATCGATTTAGTGAAAATGTTCCAGATGTTGCCGGGCATTGGAGCAGTAGTTGGTGCATTTGCTAACTACAATCTGCTGGATCACCTCGGCGAAACGGCAATGAATTCATATAGGTTACGGTTTCTACATGATAAAGAGAATGGGGCGGACAGAAGATGATTTGGAAAAACAAACTAGTCATTTCAGTAGTACTACTGCTTGGGGTAGCAGGTGGCATAACGTATATGTTCAACTCCATGAAAGTCTTTGGACAAAACGACGATAATAAACTTATTCAAGACGTCTTTACAAATATTGAAGTGGCGACCAACAATGCCGAAGTGGTTATTGTACCGACTAAAAGTTCAGAAGCAACTGTTGAATACACAGGAGCTAATAAAAAGCACAAATACGTTTTCGATGTAGATGTAAAAGGAGATACACTTTTCGTTCAACTGAAACAGAAACGTCGATTTTTCTTTTCGTTCAGTTTTAATTCAAGTGACTTGAAACTGGCCGTCCATGTGCCAGAGAAACAATTTGAAAATATCCAAGTAAAGAGTGACAATGGACGGATCAGTGTAGAAAATCTGCAGTCCGAAGCGATAATGCTGGAAACGGACAATGGTCTGATACAAGTAAAGAAAGTGCTAGCCAAGAACGTTCATGTTGAAAGTGATAATGGCAAAATTATTTTGGAAGACGTAAAAGGGAAAATTAAAGGAGAAACGGATAATGGGCAAATTTCGTTGAGTACAAAAAAACTGGAATGGCCAATAGATTTAGCAACAGATAATGGCAGTATCACAGTGAAAACTGGATCGGAACCGGAAAATGCCACGATTGAAGCAAAAACGGATAATGGAAAAGTAACCATCTACGGCAATAAAGACAACTTTGTTAAGTATGGCAAAGGGAAATATCTAATAAGATTACGGACAGATAATGGTCCAATAACTGTCACGAAATAAGTGAATGATGGATACTTCATTAATAGTTAACACGAAATCCCTTCGGGTTTCGTGTTTTTTTCCGCAATTATGGGTATACAAATAGAATGTAAAAAGTTTCTTAAATAAATTTCAAGGGAGCGATACAAATGAATTTTCATTATACAGTTGAAACAGACAAGTCTATTGACGAGACAGTAAAGGCTCTGGAGACTACACTGAAAGAAGAACAATTTGGTGTTCTTTGGGACTTTGATTTAACGGCGAAGTTGCAAGAAAAAGGAATGGATTTCGATTCTCCTTATCGTGTACTTGAAGTTTGTAACCCGAAAGAAGCAGATCGTGTTTTGAAAGAAGATAAAGTCATTGGCTACTTTTTACCATGTAAAATTGTGGTGTATGAAGATGCGGGCAAAACGAAAATCGGCTTACCTAAACCCACGACTCTTATTGACTTAGCTAATAACGAGAAACTTACTGAAATTGCGACCGATGTAGAAAACAGACTGATTCGCAGTATCGATCAAGCGATTTAATAAGGTAAAACCAAAATATGTACTTAATAGGAGGAGAATGGGCCATGGAAAAAATTGAAGTGGGCGACATCTTTACATTAATGGATGAAAACGATCAAGAGCAGGAAATTGAAGTACTCGGTACTTTAACGATTGATGAAGTCGAATATGCAGCAGTCGCTTTTGCAGATGAAATCGATGAAGATTCTGAAGGGGACATTGATGTATTCTTCTTAAGAGTCGAGGACGACGAGCAATTATCGCTGATTGAGAGCGACGAGGAATTTGATAAAGTATCTGCAGCGTTTAAAGAATATGAAGATGAAGATGATGCAGAATAGGTAAGTAAAAAATCTAACTATTTAGGTGATGAGGGAGTGCGATAATCCTTCATCACCTTTTTTATAGAAATTGTTACAGAAGACACAGAGACTTAAGGTCAATGGTAATGGTATGAGAAACCCTAGAAAAGGGTATGCAAGGATAGAGATTATGTTTTATCAAGATAGAGAGGCGTGTGAAAAGGAAATGAATTTGCCATTAGGCATAGGAATTATTTTGTTTGTATTGTTTGTTGTTGCTTTTGTAGGAATTAAATTATTGCGCATCCCAGATATCGTCATTTTCATTTTACTGGGTGCCGCTTTATCCTTTACGGATTATTTTGGCGATACCGATGTTTTTAAAGTGGCAGGGGAGATTGGTCTGATTGTCTTGTTTTTCTTGCTTGGGATGAAATTCACATTCCGTGAGCTTGGAAAAAAAGGCAAAAAAGTATGGAAAGCCAGTGTGCTCGATGTGGTTCTCGGCATCGGTGTTACATTTGCGATCTGCCAGTTTTTTGGTCACGATATTTACACCTCTCTATTAATTGCAGGTCTTGTTTACGCAACCAGCTCGTCGATTACTGTGAAATTGCTTGAACACAAAAATAAACTGGATAATAAAGAATCAGGATTCATTTTATCTTTTTTAATATTTGAAGATCTTATTACACCTATTTTGATTACTGTATTGATTGCCTTGGAAGCGGGAGGATTATCCGGAATGGATTTTGTTCTGATAGTCCTGAAGATTGCACTGCTTGTAGCGGGAGCATTATTTATTGGTAAGGTTGTATTCAAAAAAGCACATGATTTAATTCAACGATTCATTGATGAAGATTATTTCGTCTTATTTGTACTCGGGGTAGCGATCACCTATGGTGGATTTGCTCTCTATCTCGATTTATCGGAAGTTATTGGCGCTTTCCTCGCAGGAATTATGCTAGCCGAAACGAGCTTTAGAGACAAAGTTCAGGAAGTAGCCATGCCAGTAAGAAACCTGTTCTTGCCATTCTTCTTCTTGAATTTTGGACTTACATTGGAATTTACAGACGAAGTACCAGCGATCGGTCTGTTAATTACAATTGTTGTTTGGTCGATTTTGTCTAAAATACTTATCGGTTACCTTGGAGGTCAGTGGTATGGGTTGGACAAACGAGAGTCGTTTGAAACAGGGTTAGCTTTAACACCAAGAGGAGAATTTTCCGTTATCATTGCCGGGCTGGCAACAGGTGTCATTCAGATTTTTTCCGGCATGTATATCTTAATAGCGGCTTTAATCGGAATGTTGTTATTCCAGATGGCTCCTAAAATAGGTCAACTGTTTAGTAAAAGAGAAAAGAAAACTGGTTAAAAACTCAGGAACAAAAGAAAACATCTTCGGAAGCCCACAGTTTGTTGTGGATTTCTGAAGGTGTTTTCTTTAGGTCTTTTTTGAGATTGCTGAAGTGTTTGATATAGTAATTCATAGACTTAGAGCAAAAAAGGAGTTACATAATAGATGAAAATAATTTCGTGGAATGTGAATGGCATCCGTGCATGTGTGAAAAAAGGGTTTCTCGAGTATTTTCAACAGGAAAATGCTGATATTTTTTGTTTGCAGGAAACAAAATTGCAGGTCGGTCAAATCGAATTGCATTTGGAAGGCTACGAACAATACTGGAATTATGCAACAAAGAAAGGCTATTCAGGTACAGCCGTATTTACCAAGATTAAGCCACTTTCCGTTAAATATGGAGTAGGGGACATGAGCGAAGAAGCAGAGGGAAGAATTCTGACCTTGGAATTTGAACAGTTTTACTTAGTGAACGTCTATACGCCGAATGCCAAGCGCGATTTGACAAGACTTCCTTATCGCTTGGAGTGGGAGGATGACATGCGCTCCTACTTAAAACAACTGGATCAAATCAAACCTGTTATCATGTGCGGTGATTTAAATGTGGCTCACGAAGATATCGATCTGAAAAACGCCAAAACAAATAGAGGAAACTCAGGTTTTACAATAGAAGAACGAGGCAAAATGACTGAGCTGCTACAGGAAGGTTTTACCGATACATTCCGTTACTTCTATCCAAGTACAGAGGGAGCCTATACGTGGTGGTCATATATGAGCAAAGTAAGGGAAAGAAATATCGGATGGAGAATTGATTATTTTATCGCTTCGAATCGACTTCAAAATAAACTTAAAGATTCATATATTCACCCTCAAACACTCGGAAGTGACCATTGTCCAATCATTTTGGAGTTGACAGACATATAAAAAGCCAGTCATAAGTTCATTGAACTTGTGAGAGGCTCTCATTAATTTTATAGAGATTGAAGTTAACCGATGCGTTTGAAAAAGCTATTATTTGTTTGTAAGATTGAACCGATATAGCCTGAAAGATAGGCAATGAGCACAACAAAGATGAAGGTTAAATCAACTGAAAAATGTCGGCTGTAAAATTCACTTAAAACGATAAAGAGTCCTCCGCAAATACCACCTATATGTGGGGATGATTTAATATAATAACGCATCGCCACTAACCCGCCGCTAACTGCGATAATGAAAAAATTGATTTTCACGAGTAATTCATATGACATTTCAGGCAATAACTTAAATTCAATGAACAGTAAAAACTGCAGGATGATAAATTGCACAATCAAAGATATTAAGATAACAGGCAGCCAATCAAATTTTCTTCCTCTCAGTATGAACAACCTCCTTGTATCAAATTGTATGCATACCAAGCAATAAAAAGAAGAAAAGGGATTTCATTCGGGACAACTGACGGAAATTATGAAATTTGAGAGAGAAAATTTCCAGTAGTCCCTGTAAATCGAGTATAATGAAGAGAAGCAAAGATGAATTCAATGTCTCCAAAGGAGGAACCTACATGACTGAAAATAAAGATACGAACCAACAAGAAGCACCAAAGAAAAAAATGTCTTTAAAAGAAGCGATGCAAAAGCAGCTGGAAGCTAAGAAAAATCAATCAAATGATAACAATGCCAAAGGAAATGCAACGCAATCTGCTAAGAAAATGCAAAGTCAACAAACTAAAAAAGTGAGCAATACACGCAGAAAAATGGGTACATAAAATATCAACGCAAACCAGTTTTACAATTGGTTTGCGTTTTTGTTAGGAAAGATAAGATTTGGGGTAAATGGTGTATACTAAGGACAATTATGATCGTGGAAGAAGGTTTTATGATGACTTCAAAATATGCCGATGATGGACTTGCGTTACATACAGATTTATATCAAATTAACATGGCGGAAGCTTACTGGGCTGACGGTGTACATAATAGAAAAGCAGTATTTGAGCTATTTTTCCGCAAATTGCCTTTTGGAAATGGGTATGCCATTTTTGCAGGACTTGAACGCGTCCTGGACTTTCTTCGGGAATTCCGGTTCTCGGATAGTGATTTAATGTATTTGCAGGAAGAGCTTGGATACAAAGAAGATTTTATTAATTACTTACGAGAAGTCCGTTTTACGGGGGACGTCTATTCCATGGTCGAAGGTGAACTTGTTTTTGCTAATGAGCCAATCATTCGCATTGAGGCGCCACTGGTGGAAGCGCAACTGATTGAAACGGCACTTCTGAACATCGTGAATTACCAAACGTTAATCGCAACAAAGGCAAGTCGTATTAAACAAATTGTGAAAACGGATACCGTAATGGAATTCGGTACACGCCGGGCACAGGAGATGGATGCCGCAATCTGGGGAGCACGTGCTGCGGTCATCGGTGGTCTGGAAGCAACAAGTAATGTCCGTGCAGGTAAAAAGTTTGGCATTCCTGTTGCCGGAACACATGCACATTCACTCGTACAAGCGTACAAGAGCGAATACGAAGCTTTCCACGCCTATGCAAAACGCCATAAAGACTGTGTATTTCTTGTAGATACCTACAACACATTGAAGATTGGTGTTCCGACCGCTATTCAAGTAGCAAAAGAACTCGGTGATAAAATCAACTTCATTGGCATCCGTTTAGATAGCGGTGATATTGCCTTCCTCTCTAAAGAGGCTCGCAGAATGCTCGATGAAGCCGGATTCACGGAAGCGAAAATTGTGGTATCGAATGATTTGGATGAATATACAATTTTGAACCTAAAAGCGCAAGGTGCAAAAGTGGATATGTGGGGAATTGGGACAAAGTTAATCACTGCCTACGATCAACCGGCTCTAGGAGCGGTTTACAAAATCGTATCGATTGAAAGTGATGAAGGCGTAATGGAAGATACAATTAAAATATCTTCTACTACTGAAAAAGTTACAACACCAGGCCGTAAAAAGTTATATCGCATTATTGATCGTGAAAATGGTAAAGCAGAAGGGGATTACATCACAATGTTTGATGAAGATCCAACACATGAACAGCGATTGAAAATGTTCCACCCGGTTCACACATTTGTATCAAAATTTGTAACAAACTTTGATGCGAAAGATCTTCATACAAAAGTCATCGAAAATGGACAAGTAATCTATACGAATCCAACTTTGTTTGAAATGCGCGATTATGCGAATACGAATTTGGAACTGCTTTGGGACGAGTATAAACGTTCATTAAATCCTGAAGAATATCCAGTGGATTTAAGTCAGAAATGTTGGGATAACAAGATGCGGAACATCCAGGAAGTTCAAGAAATGGTCGACCGCATGCATTACACTTGAGGAGGCGCTATCATGACAAACTTACAACAGACGATTATAGAAGAAATGAAAGTTAAACCATCGATTGACCCCCAGGAAGAGATTCGGACATCGATTGATTTCATGAAGAACTATCTAAAAAAGCACTCATTCCTAAAAGGAATGGTGCTTGGGATTTCAGGCGGACAGGATTCAACGCTTGCGGGCAAACTTGCACAAATGGCCGTGAATGAATTAAATGAAGAAGCGGGAGCTGACACTTATTCTTTTATTGCTGTACGTTTGCCATATGGCGTGCAGTTTGATGAAGATGATTGTCAAGATGCTCTGAATTACATTCAACCCTCGAAAATTTATACCGTAAATATAAAAGATGCAGTCGATGCCAGCAAACGCGCACTTGATGCTTCCGGTATCACGCTTTCTGATTTTGCCAAAGGCAATGAAAAAGCACGAGAGAGAATGAAAGTTCAGTATTCTATCGCTGCGATGCATTCGGCAGTTGTTCTTGGGACAGACCACGCAGCTGAAGCCATTACTGGTTTTTATACGAAATTTGGAGATGGTGGAGCAGATTTAGTCCCGTTATTTAGATTAAATAAACGTCAAGGCAAGCAAATGTTGAAGGCTTTGGATAGCCCAGAACATTTGTATACTAAAATTCCAACGGCCGATTTGGAAGAAGATCGACCAGCTTTACCGGATGAGATTGCCCTTGGCATAACGTATGATCAAATAGATGATTATTTGGAAGGCAAAGAGATTCCTTCCGAACCACGGGAAAAACTAGAAAACTACTATTTACGTTCTCAACATAAACGCCATTTACCGATAACTGTCTTCGACGACTTTTGGAAATAATCTAAAGCCCACATGGAGATCTCCATGTGGGCTTTGACTTACGACAAAAGAATATTGATTAAAAATTCGTGTTCTTATTTTCCACTCGGTTAAAAAGAGAAGGTGGTCGGCTATTTCTTTCGCTTTCCGCGGACGAAACGCAAGCCTCCTCGGCTCCGTTGTCTTTGACAACTGAGCCTGTGGGGTCTTGCTTGTTCCGTTTTTCCGCAGGAGTCTTCAGAAATAACCGACCACTTTCCTAATTGAATATACTGAAGAAAAACATTGAAGAAGCAATTTCTGTTGATTGGAGTGGAGGCGGCGAAAACAAGACTGCTCCTGCGGTTACTCGTCGCAAAGATATTGGTAGACCAATATCTTTTCAGCGGGAATAGCATGAGCTGAAGGCCCCGGAGTCAATGAATTGTGCAAATGTAAGTTTGCCAATTCATTTGCGACGAAGCTAGCAAAGCGTTGCAGGAGCAATCTTAACTGAGCCGAGTAACCGCAGGCTCAACGGGTTTTCTAGTGACGAGGAGACTAAAGCCATGCCCGCGAAACGCGTCCGCCGCAATGGAAATCAACAATTTTTCATTTGCACTTTTTCAAGAGCATGCAGTTAAATTCACTCTTTTTATTTTTTGTCTACAGTCTGAAACCCACATGGAAATCCTACATGTGGGTTTTTCTTATAGGAGAATAAGTTGTGAAACAAGGTAAATTTAGTTAAACTAATGTTATAATGTGTCAATTTTCTAATAAATAAAATAATTTAATGGGACAAATGGGGGAATAGAGAGATGAGAAACCAAGAGAAAATACATGCTATTGTGGATAATATTGAACGAGTAATGATTGGAAAACGTGAAATTGCCGAATTAAGCGTAGTTGCATTAATTGCCCAAGGACATGTGTTACTGGAAGATGTGCCGGGCGTCGGAAAGACCATGATGGTACGAGCTTTAGCAAAATCTGTTGGTGCTCAATTCAAACGAATTCAATTTACTCCGGATTTATTACCTTCCGATGTAATTGGTGTCTCGATCTACAATCCGAAAGATATGGAATTCCAGTTCAGACCTGGTCCGATTATGGGAAATATCGTATTAGCGGATGAAATCAATCGGACTTCCCCTAAAACCCAGTCAGCGCTCTTGGAAGGGATGGAAGAAGCATCGGTGACAATCGATGGAGAAACCATGATGATTCCGAAGCCGTTTTTCGTTATGGCAACACAGAACCCAATCGAATACGAGGGAACATATCCGCTTCCTGAAGCCCAACTAGATCGTTTCCTGCTGAAACTTCGCATGGGGTATCCTTCACACTCGGAAGAAATTGAAGTGTTGAAGCGCGCAGAAAAATCAGCCCCAATAGAAGACTTGAATTCAGTTATTTCTTTAGAAGACTTAATCCTTTTGCAAAAAGAAGTGAAAGACATCGTGGTTGATGATACGATCAAAAACTATATTGTGGACTTGGCCAATCGTACAAGAAAAGATTCATATGTTTATTTAGGGGTCAGCCCTCGTGGATCGTTAGCACTGATGAGGGCATCACAGGCATTTGCAATGTTGAAAGGAAGAGACTTTGTAACACCTGATGATATTCAATACTTGGCACCATTCGTCTTCAGCCACCGTATGATTTTACGATCTGAAGCCCGCTACGATGGCATTACTCCAGAAGAAATCGTGGAACGCATCTTAACCAAAACGAATGTACCTATCAAAAGGTTAGTGAAACAATGAAGAAAATAAACTTTACTTGGGCAATTGGAGGGAGACTCCTTTTTGTCCTCTTTCTAGTCATTTGTTCTTTTGCCTTTGCCATGTTCCAAGGGGGGTTCGTCAGCTGGTTTATTTTTTATTCCTTACTCCCTTTTGCTTTGTATTCCATTGCATTCTTCTTCAGTCCCATTTCGAAAATAGAAGTCGAGCGCTATATTCAAACCGCTCAAATTCGCAAAGGCGGAAAACTGATTGCGACGGTGAAATTAAAAAGACCATCCCGTTTTCCGATGCTTTATCTTGTCATTAAGGAAGTCACTCAAAGTGCTCCGCTTATCAAGCATGCAAGTGAAAAATTGAAGACCGTAAAAATGGTAGGATTTCAACGAACAATTGAATGGACTTATGAAATCGATCATATGCCACGCGGGGAACACGCGTTAGATGGGGTAGAAATTTCCGTAAGCGATTTTTTTGGATGGGTAAAAAAAACGCATGTACTGCCATTAAAACAGACGGTAATCGTTTACCCGAATGTAACGGAAATGATCTATATGCCAATCGAAACGCGATACGACCAAGGTGCAGCTGCTTCACCATTTACCATTGTGAAGGATACAACCATGGCAACGGGAGTTCGTGACTACCAACCCGGAGATCGTGTTTCCTGGATTCACTGGAAATCTTTTGCCCGTACTCAAACTTTACGGACAAAAGAGTTTGAAGATCGGCAATCTCAGGATTTATTCCTATTAGTTGATAGAAAACCTTCTGGTAGTTTCGAAGAACAAATTGAGTTGACGGCTTCGGTGCTACAAGCGGTTGTGCGAAATCAAGCAAGTGCAGCTTTCTTGTCTTTAGGAGCTACGCGCTTTTATTTCCCAGCTGTTCAAAGTGAAGAACAACTTCAGCGAACGATGTTTCATTTGGCCAAGGTAGAAGCTGATTTGGCGCAACCGATCGAAAAGTTATTGCCGAAAGATCCGGGAATGTCGAGTGCAACTTCCATTTTGCTCATTACGGGTGAATTAACACCGGCCTTAATAGAGACAATACCAAGAGCTGCTAAAAACTTGCGCCAGTGTACCGTTTTTGTTGTTGTTAAAAAAGGCGTGAAATTATCGAAACAAGCATTGACGGTACACCAACTTGCTCGTTCGAGAGGGATGATCATTCATGTACTTTCTCAGGATCATTTCGCAAATGCCTTTACGGAGGTAGGTCGCACATGAAAATAGGTCTTCAAAATAAATGGCTTCAAGTCTTGTTTTATATCCTGGTATTCTTCTTATTTCGTGAATGGTTATTGCCAGTTTTAGAGTTAACGCAAACCAATTATTTATCAGTATTCTTAGCATTTATCGCACTTTGTTTTCTGTTCAGTTTCTTATCTGTTCCATGGTGGCTTTCTGCTGCAGGAAAACTTGTGTATATCACGTGGGTTATCGTAATTATTTATACGGACGAAGTGTTTTTCACAAGAGAAGCCCAATCCTTCTTATTCGGAGAACTTATGACGAATGCAGGTGCACTATTCAGTAGGGACTGGTCCCTAATTACGGATCCTTTCCGGACAGCCCTGTTTTTCTCTTTACTATGGATGACGGCATATTTAATTCATCACTGGATCAATGTCCGAATTAACATTTTCATGTTCTTCTTCATGACAGTTATCTTTATTGCGACATTAGATACATTCAGTCCATATGAGGCAGATGGATCCATACTTCGTGTCATGATTTTGGGGTTATTACTATCTGGTTTATTAAAAGTAGCAAAAATCATGCAACAAAATCACATAACCATGACCCGAGAAAAGTTTGTATCTCTAGTTATCCCATTAGTAGCGCTTGTTGCATTCAGTGCTGCAATCGGCTACTTACTTCCGAAAGCAGGTCCCATATGGGAAGATCCCGTTCCTTTTATCCAATCATTTGCTGAAGGTGCAGGAGAAGGCACTGGACCAGGAAGTGCCGCTAAAATCGGTAAAATCGGGTATGGAGAAGATGATTCCAAGCTAGGAGGAGCCTTCAGATCAGATAATACGGTTGTTTTTGAAGCGATTGTGAAAACACCGCAATACTGGAAGATTGAGACGAAGGATACTTATACCACAAAAGGATGGGAGCAATCTGTTTCTTCAAATGAGATACGGAATTATACGGTGGGAGACACGCTGGATACTGGATTCCCAACTGGTCCTGTAGAAGATCAAGACGTAGCTCAGTATACTTTTAGTTTAGAATACCCATTCTTAATGTATCCGTATGGTTCGGTTCAAGCGGAAGCTCCAGAAGGAACAACTTTCTCAATTTCAAACAATACACAAAAAATCGAGACCTTCCAGGAGAACAAAGAAGTCAAACTGAAAACTTACAATATCGCTTTCAGTGAACCGTCTTACAGTTTAACTGCACTGCGAGCAACGTCTCTTGAGGACTTGTCTATACTTTCTCAAGACTTTTCCCGTTACTTACAGTTGCCTGAAGAATTACCTGAACGCGTTCGCGAACTAGCGCAAACCATTACAGAAAATGAAGCCAATCTGTATGATAAAGCTCGTGCAATTGAACGCTATTTTCCTCGTAACGGATTTATTTACGATCAAAAGAATGTAGCTGCACCTGAAAAAGATCAGGACTATGTAGATCAATTTCTATTTGATACCAAACGTGGATATTGTGATAACTTTTCAACATCCATGGTTGTGATGCTCCGTTCTTTAGATATTCCTGCCCGTTGGGTTAAAGGATTCGCAGAAGGAAAAGAGATGCGAGCTGAAAATGGGGATAAAATGTATCAAGTTACTAACAATAACGCCCATTCCTGGGTTGAAGCATATTTTCCGGGAATCGGCTGGATGCCATTCGAACCGACAATTGGGTTTAGCGGAACTGGAAATATTGATTACGATTTAGAGGCTGATTCGACAGAAACACCTGAAGAACCAGTCGTCCCAGAGCAACCGGATAAACCCGAATCAACACAACAGGAGGAAAGTAAACCATTTTCGGAACAATTCACTGATATGTTGCAGAACTTTACATCATGGATTTCGGACAATAAAGGACGCATCATTTTCTGGAGTATTGTAGCGATTGGATTCTTCTACGTAATGTTCCGTATCCGGAAAAAGTGGATGCCAAAAATATTGGTACCATACTATCGATTACGTAAAGACAATTGGCACTCCTTTGAGACGAGTTACCATCGTTTATTAAAACAACTTGAGTTATATGGAATTGAACGGACCGAAGGACAAACACTCCAAACGTATGCAAAATACGTGGATTCATTCTTTGGTTCAAAAGATATGAAAGTATTGACCACTGCTTATGAAAAAGGTTTTTATGGGAAAAATATAGAGTCTCACGAATGGCTTCAACTGAGAGAAAGTTGGGAAAATTTAATCAATCGCACCAGCGGTTGATTTTACGGCAGACAACCTGTAGAATTGAGAAAAATTATACAGACCGGTTTGCCCTCATATATGTCCGATAATAAGGTTCGGATGTTTCTACCAAGTCGCCGCAAATGACTTGACTATGAAGGCGGGTGCATACATGTCTATTTATGGGCATTTATTTGCATTCGCCTTTTTATCGAGAAGAGACTTAATTGTCTTATAGCAAGCGTCTGTCTGCACCTAATCTCAAGAAATTCATTTGGAACTAGTTCCGATTCATTTCTTTCTGGACGGGTGTCGGACTTGAGTGACGCTTCGAATTTCTCGGGTAGTGCAAAAGAGCGCGTAGAAAGGTTTACTTTCGTACGCGTTTTTTCTATATTAGGGAGTCCGAAAATCAAAGTGAAGAGGTGGCCATATTGTCAGCAACTCCTATGTTGAAAGAACAAGAAAAAATCGTCGTACTTGATTTTGGAAGTCAATACAATCAATTAATTACTCGCCGTATCCGTGAGTTCGGTGTTTACAGTGAGTTACATCCACATACAGTAACGGCTGAAGATATTAAGTCAATGAATGCTACAGGTATCATTTTCTCAGGTGGACCAAATTCGGTTTACGATGAAAATGCCTTCCATATTGACCACGCAATTTTCGATTTAAACATTCCGATTTTAGGAATTTGCTACGGTATGCAGTTAATGTCCCAACACTACGGCGGAAAAGTTGAAAAGGCTTCACATCGTGAGTACGGAAAAGCTGAAATTACGGTTGTAAAGGAAAGTCTTTTATTTAAAGATCTGCCTAAAGAACAAGTTGTCTGGATGAGTCACGGAGATCATGTAACGGTTGCACCAGAAGGCTTTGATGTAATAGCGACAAGCCCCTCATGTTCAGTTGCTGCAATCGCTGACGAATCACGTGGATTATATGCAGTTCAATTCCACCCTGAAGTACGTCACTCTGTTTACGGGATTGAATTAATTCGTCAATTCGTATTTGGCGTGTGTAAAGCTAAAGGTGACTGGTCAATGGAAAGTTTCATCGAGCTTGAAATTGAAAAAATCCGAGAAGAAGTCGGAGATAAAAAAGTATTGTGTGCATTAAGCGGTGGGGTGGATTCATCAGTCGTAGCCGTATTGATTCATAAAGCAATCGGCGATCAATTAACATGTATGTTCGTTGACCATGGCCTACTTCGTAAAGGCGAAGCGGAAAGCGTAATGAAGACTTTCGCTGACGGCTTCCACATGAATGTCATCAAAATTGATGCACGTGAGCGTTTCATGAACAAACTGGCTGGCGTTTCAGATCCTGAAACAAAACGTAAAATTATCGGCAATGAATTCATTTATGTATTCGACGATGAAGCAGCGAAACTTGAAGGAATGGACTTCCTTGCACAAGGAACGCTTTATACAGATATTATCGAAAGCGGAACTGCGACTGCACAAACGATCAAGTCTCATCACAACGTAGGCGGACTGCCAGAAGACATGCAATTCAAATTAATAGAGCCATTAAACACATTATTTAAAGACGAAGTTCGCGCACTTGGAACAGAACTTGGCATGCCGGATGAAATCGTATGGCGTCAGCCATTCCCAGGTCCAGGTCTAGGAATTCGCGTTCTAGGAGCAATTACGGAAGAGAAACTTGAAATCGTTCGTGAGTCTGATGCAATTTTGCGCGAAGAAGTTGCAAAAGCAGGTCTTGAACGCGACATTTGGCAATACTTCACCGTGTTACCTGACATTCGCAGTGTTGGTGTAATGGGCGATGCACGTACTTATGATTACGCAATTGGGATTCGTGCAGTCACTTCAATTGATGGAATGACTTCTGACTGGGCTCGTGTGCCTTGGGACGTTCTGGAGAAAATCAGTGTCCGCATCGTCAATGAAGTGCCGAACATCAACCGCGTACTGTACGACATTACGAGCAAGCCACCAGCAACGATTGAGTGGGAATAACCATCAACTAGATTTCGAGGAGCTGCTGCACCGGAGAAATCTCTTGCGCCAGCAAGGTTGATGTTTGCGTCGAAAGCGAAGCGGTAGACTCACAACTATCTACTGGTAATGTTGAGATAGGCTTTAAAGCTTTATATCTGAACGTTTTTGAGACTTGATGGATGAACTATTTATCCACCACCATAAAATTACTCTCTTTTATTTGCGATATTTTGCAAATGGAAGAGGGTTTTTTTATGGTTAAAATTGTTGAGGTACTGGATGATTATCAATTGAATCAAAGAATTGAAGGCAAAAAAGTACACTATATTCAGCTTTGTACTTTCGATTAGACAGATGGAAGTCTTTATGAACGATGAATTTAATATAGAGGACGTAGAAAGCGATAGGGCTATCCATATTAAGAGCTTTATTTAAATGTATCAAAGCACCGGGAAAGAGATAAACAGCACGATAATCGTTGATGATATTCTTTCAATACATCGTGATGAAGAGTACATTGAAGAGCTTGAGAATCCGATTCGTATCATTAAGAATCTTAAAGAGGATAAGGGGATAATTGTTACTTTCAATTTTATTTTAGCGTTTACACTTGTTAGCTATAAGTGATTTATTACAACGGATCTGGAGAATAGTATAAGAAAAAGAGAACTGTATCGATTGAATGTGAACGCTCTTATATCAGTGGCTTAACAATGAAGAAATATAAGTTTAACTAAGGAACCATAACAATAGTTTAATAGTAATTGAACTTTGGTTTAACTTTAGGTTTAAAACATAAACCCTAAACTTGAGGAAAACATAATGTTAATTGAGAGTTTTAATATGAAAAGATTTTAAGGAGCGGGTTCTTTAACCCACTCCTTTTGCTTAATTCGTATTATTTCTAAGTTCTTTAATAATCAACAATGTACAAGCTATAATAACAAACAATGTTGCTAATACAAAATAACCAGTAGCATAGTTAGCATTGATAATAAAATTATAAGCGTCACCACCAACGTAACTATTTACATTATCTTCAGCTAGATATTCATACTCTTCAGCATCAACATTTTCATATGCAAAAATTTTATGAAAACCTATCCCTACAAAAATAGCACTAACAATGAAACTTAAAAATGAGAATACTCCTAAGTTGTTTTCCTCAACGACTCTATTATTTTGTTTTTTACTAGAGTGAGAATCAGATATACCATTATTTATATTTACAGTATGATTCGAGTTATTTTCTTTTGCTGATTCTTCAACCTCCATACTCATGCCTAAACCGTTAAATCTTACTGATTTTCCATTACCACTTGGTTCTTCTTCATTACGTTCGATTAAATCTTTATTATCATTCAACTCTTTCAACTCTCTCTTTATAAAAGTAGTTCAATTGTAACTACTCACTAAAGAGAAAGCAATGCATTAAAGGTTAATTATTCCAGGGTGGAAATTGCAATGATTATAGAGTTTCTCTTAATGTATAAAAATTGATTCTTCATACTACTGCAACTTTTTTCCGATCGCCGATAGTAGTGCCAAAAGCCATTGTAATCCCAAATCACGATTGATAGTTAAGCCATAACCGCGTTCTGTACGACATTACGAGTAAGCCACCAGCGACAATTGAGTGGGAATAAACCGTTTAATTGGAAATGAATGTTTATTTCCGAACTATAATGATTCTTTTTGAATTATTGTTCGGAAAAACGCTTGAAACTACTTTTAAATAATGTTATATTACTATTGAAATTAAATACTGTCGTCGTATAATGTCGGGAATATGGCCCGAAAGTTTCTACCGAGTTACCGTAAATGACTCGACTACGATTTAGAGAGATGGACCGTTCCGTCTTTCTTACTTCTTATTAACTTTGGTTAATGGAAGAAATCGGAGGCATGCGACTTTTTGTTGCATGCCTTTTTGTTTTTTATAATAGAAAGTATTTAGCGTAAGTCGAATCTAATTCTGAATTTAACAGCTCTAATAAACTACTTATCTATGAAAGATACGAGTTAGATTCTGGCTGACGCTGAAACTTACTTATTATAGAAGAAACAAACGTGTACGCGACAACACGGAGGAATAAACATGAAAAAGTATTTTCAATTTGAAGAACTGGGAACGAACTATCGCCGCGAGATTATCGGTGGGTTAACTACGTTCTTATCAATGGCCTATATCTTGATTGTTAATCCATTGACCTTGTCATTGAACTCGGTACCGGATTTGCCAGACGCTATGCGTATGAATCCTGGAGCAGTATTTGTAGCAACAGCTCTAGCGGCAGCCGTAGGTTCAATATTTATGGGTCTGATAGCCAGGTACCCCATAGCCCTTGCGCCGGGAATGGGATTAAACGCATTCTTTGCTTACACGGTTGTCTTAACTTACGGAATTCCTTGGCAAACGGCTTTAACTGGTGTTCTATTTTCAGGTCTCGTATTTATCATTCTTTCATTAACTGGGATTCGAGAAACGATCATTAATGCAATTCCAGCTGAATTAAAACATGCGGTTGGAGCAGGGATTGGTTTGTTCATCACCTTTATCGGCTTGCGTAACGCAGGGATAATCGTCAATAACGACGCAACACTTGTAGGATTAGGAGATTTATCAGCAGGAAATACATTGCTTGCTATCTTTGGTCTAGTATTAACGGTTGTCTTCATGGTTAGAGGAGTTAAAGGTGGAATCTTTTATGGAATGCTTTTAACTGCAGTAGTGGGTATGATTTTCAGTTTAGTAGATGTTCCTTCTTCTATAGTAGGAAAAGTTCCAGGAGTAGGTTCAACATTCGGAGTTGCGTTCGAACCTATCTTCAATGATCCAGGTTCATTAATGACCATCCAATTCTTAATCGTTGTACTAACATTCTTGTTCGTGGACTTCTTTGATACTGCAGGAACTCTAGTTGCTGTTGCCAACCAAGCTGGCTTAATGAAAGATAATAAACTACCACGTGCGGGTAAAGCACTGCTTGCTGATTCTCTTGCAACTGTTACGGGTGCCATCTTCGGAACTTCGACAACAACTTCTTATATAGAATCAAGTGCAGGAGTTGCTGCAGGTGCAAGAACAGGTTTTGCAGCAATCGTTACAGGTGTCTTATTCTTGTTGGCATTATTTTTCTCACCGGTATTATCCGTGATGACTTCAGCAGTAACAGCTCCAGCATTAATCATCGTTGGTGTCTTGATGGTTTCATCTTTAAATAAAATCGAATGGAATCGATTCGAAATTGCAGTACCAGCATTTTTGACGATTATTACAATGCCACTAACGTATAGTATTGCAACTGGTATCGCTATGGGATTTGTGTTTTATCCGATTACCATGATCTTGAGCGGGAACATTAAAAAGGTTCATCCAATCATGTACGGCATGTTTGTGATTTTCATCTTATACTTCGTGTTTGTAGAAGGACACTAATGAATACAGGAAGACCAGTACTTTTCATAAGTATTGGTCTTCTTTTTCATTGGTAGAGAAGTATAGGTTCGCTATATTCGATTGTCATAAATTGGCGGTTGAAAAGAACCTAATATTCTGATAATATAAAGTCATAACAAATCTTTAAAAATAGTGTTGACTTATATAAGTAGGGCTGATATATTTATAAAGTTGCTGATTTGAAAGCGACAAGATAAATAAAAACCAAAACTTTTTGTTGACATAACAATCTGGATTTGCTAAGATATAAAAGTTGCTGTTACAAACGGCGGCGAACAAATGAACCTTGAAAACTGAACAGCAAAACGTCAACAATAAAGCGGAACACACTTCGGTGTGGGAAGCGAAACTTGAACTTAAACGTTCATTATAAACGTCATTAATTTGACGCCAGCAACAAAGTC
>NZ_JAMKBJ010000018.1 GCF_027563315.1 Paenisporosarcina quisquiliarum | reverse complement strand
TAAGTTCAAGTTTCGCTTCCCACACCGAAGTGTGTTCCGCTTTATTGTTGACGTTTTGCTGTTCAGTTTTCAAGGTTCATTTCGTTGGTCACTCTCGCGACAGCAACTTTTATATCTTAGCAAATCCAGTTTGTCATGTCAACAAAAAGTTTTGCTTTTTCATTTTTGTTTGCCGCTTGTTTTGGCGACTTGATTACTATACCACCATCCAAAAGACCGCACAAGTCTTTTTAAAATTAAAAGATTATTAAAATAATAGACGCTAAATTCTTCCCTAAAAACAGAAAAAGAAGCCAGGTCGAAACCCGGCTTCTTTCTTATAAGAATTGATTAATCACGGTGACGCATTTGCGGGAATAACAGTACGTCGCGAATCGAAGGTGAATTCGTTAACAACATAATTAAACGATCGATTCCGATTCCAAGTCCACCTGTTGGTGGCATGCCGTATTCTAACGCTTCGATAAAGTCGTCATCCATTTCATGCGCTTCATCGTTACCCGCTTCTTTTTCAACAAGTTGTGCTTCAAAGCGCTCGCGTTGATCGATTGGGTCATTTAGTTCCGTGAAGGCATTTGCATGTTCACGACGGACAATGAATAATTCAAAGCGATCTGTGAAACGACCATCTTCAGGGTTTTTCTTAGCTAAAGGCGAGATTTCCACCGGGTGTCCATAAATGAATGTAGGTTGAACTAATGATTCTTCTACTTTCTGTTCGAAGAACTCGTTAAGAACATGTCCCACTTCCATAGAAGGTTTCACATCTACACCGTGCTCTTTTGCAAAAGCGTGCGCTTGTTCTTTTGTCATCTCGGCCCAGAAGTCTACTCCAGTAACTTCTTTGACTGCATCTGCCATGTGCAGACGTTTCCAGCCTGGAGATAAATCAATTTCATCTTCTCCATACATTACTTTCGTTGTTCCAAGGACATCTTGCGCAACATGTGCAATTACATTTTCAGTTAACTCCATGATGTCACGGTAATCAGCGTATGCTTCATACAGCTCAAGCATTGTGAATTCAGGGTTGTGTCGCGTTGAGATTCCTTCATTACGGAATACGCGTCCGATTTCATACACTTTTTCAAGTCCACCAACGATTAAACGTTTTAAGTGAAGCTCGATAGCAATGCGCATATATAAAGTCATATCCAAAGCATTGTGGTGCGTAATGAATGGACGAGCTGCAGCTCCACCCGCAATTGCATGCATAAGTGGCGTTTCAACTTCAAGGAAACCTTGACCATCTAAATAACGACGCATCGATTGGATAATACGACTACGTGTAATGAATGTATGTTTGCTATCTTGGCTTGTAATTAAGTCTAAGTAACGCTGACGGTATCGTTGTTCCACATCTTTTAAGCCATGGAATTTTTCAGGCATTGGACGAAGAGCTTTCGTCAAGAATGTAAACTCTGTCGCTTTAACCGAAAGTTCTCCAACTTGTGTACGGAAAACCGTACCACGAACACCTACGATATCCCCTAGATCAGCAGTCGTGAACAAGTGGTAAGCTTCTTCACCAATTGCATCTTTGCGGACATAAATTTGAATTTGACCGTCGAAGTCTTGAAGGTGGGCGAATCCAGCTTTCCCTTTTCCGCGCTTCGTCATGATTCTTCCAGCAATCGTTACTTCTTTTGGTTCTTCATCTAATTGTTCTTTTGAAAATTGATCGAATTCCGTACGAATACCTTCAGATAAATGTGAACGTTCGAAACGTCCACCAAATGGATCAAGTCCACTTTCACTTATAGAAGTCATCTTTTGGCGTCTCACCAAAAGTTGATCGTTTAATTCATCTAAATGAGACATATTCATTTCACTCCCTTTTCTATTGATAGCTCCGATTAGCCATTCATAATGAACCTATTGTACACAATTTCACAAACGTCTTCACGTCTTTATCGATATTTCAGAGAAATCCTTCAGAATTTCCATAATTCTGAAAAATAACTTCTATATATAAAAGAGCTATCACCTAAAGTGACAGCTCTACTTTCCTGTATTACATAACGCTAGTTTCAAGTTCCCGACCTAAAGCCATTTGCTCATCCGCAAAGTTATTAATCAATGAACGCAACTCTTGTGCGGACTCCGTTTGGTTAATTAAGTTACGGACTTGTCCGTTTCCACGAATGCCCTTTAAGTACCATGAAGCATGTTTACGCATTTCTCGAACGGCAACATGTTCACCTTTAAGTGCCATTAAACGTTCGAAGTGAAGTAAACAGACATCCATTTTCTCACGAACAGATGGTTCTGGTTTCAATTCGCCAGACTCCAAATATTCAACCGTGCGGTAAATCATCCAAGGATCACCTAAAGCTGCACGACCAATCATAACGCCGTCAACGCCAGTTTCCTCAAGCATTCGCTTCGCGTCTTGGGGTGTTTCAACGTCTCCGTTACCAATAACCGGAATGTTGACGTTTTCTTTCACTTGGCGAATGATATCCCAGTCTGCATGGCCTTCATACATTTGCACACGAGTTCGTCCGTGAACGGCTACCGCCGCTCCACCCGCACGTTCAACTGCTTGTGCGTTTTGAACTGCATATAAATGATCTAAATCCCAACCAGTACGCATTTTAACACTCACGGGTTTCTTCACATTATCTACAACTGCCGCAACCATTTCATAAATCTTTTCAGGGTCAAGCAGCAGCTTAGCGCCGGCTTCACATTTAATGATTTTCGAAACTGGGCAACCCATATTGATATCGATAATATCCGCTGTTGTGTTTTGATCTACATATTTAGCAGCTTCAACAAGCGTTTCCTTGTCGCCACCGAAAATCTGCAATGACAACGGGTTTTCCCTGCCGTCAATGTATAGCATGTTCATTGTCTTTTCGTTCTTTTGCACGATTCCTTTATCACTGATCATCTCAGCATAAACAAGTCCCGCTCCAAATTCTTTAACGGTCAATCGGAATGCTGAGTTGCAAATACCGGCCATTGGCGCTAATACTACTCGGTTATCCATGACGTGTTCCCCAATTTGAAATGGCTTGTCACTCATTCCAGTCATCGTTCATCCTCCTTTCCTTATGAATTTGTTTCACCCATTAACTCTTCTACTTCTATATTCAGCACGGATGCCATTGTATCTAGTTGTTGTTGTGTTGGTACTCGAGTTCCACGCTCGATTTGTCCTAATATCGATGTCGACATTCCAATTTGTTTGGCAAAGTCGAGTTGTTTCATCGCTTTTAGTTTTCTAAACGCACGAATGCGTCTACCCCATCGATTGTTTTCCATACGTGAACGCCTTCTTTCTGTCCTTCTACATACTCGCGGAAAGGCACACCCGTTACTGGATGTATGCCTTCAGGCAATAATTCCATTAACGGAACGAGAACGAATCCTCGCTCATGCATACGCGGATGAGGGACAGTCAATTTCTCTGACACTATATTTTCATCATTAAAGAGCAAAATGTCAAGGTCTATGCACCTTGGCCCCCAGCGAAATTCACGAATCCGTCCTAGAGTCTGCTCTGTTTCTAGGCAAATGAAAAGGATTTTATCTGCAGGTAAATGGCTTTTGATCTCAACGACAATATTTAAAAAAGGCGCTTGCTCAGTATAACCAACCGGGTCCGTCTCATAAACCGAAGATACCGCCGTGACTTCAATGTGTTTTTGTTCTAAGAGCATTTGCACTGCATCTTGCAACATCTCAAGACGATTACCTAAATTTGATCCTAACGAAAGATAAGCGGTGTTCATACATATGTACCTCTTGTAATTTCCACAGCCACAGAACGATAATGACCAGGAATCGGAGGATCAGGTTTAATCACCAACACCTTGCAGCCTTTAACTATTCCTTTAAACTTCGATAAAATTTCGGTTGCGATTCGCTCTGCGACAGATTCAACAAGCTTCGCTGGTTCGCCTTCGACAATCTTTTGGCATACGAAGAATGCTTCTGCGTAGTTCACTGTTTTCTCGAGATTGTCAGTTTGCCCCGCTTCCTGCAAGTCGACAGCAAGTGAAAGCGTTACGCGGAATCGTTGGCCGAGTTTCGTTTCTTCAGCGAACACACCGTGATAGCCCCAAAATTCCATTTCATTCACATGAATATAATCCATTTCATTCGCCCCTCTTAACGTTCTATATATGGTGTTTTACCTGTCAGTACATCCATCATTCGTACAGTGCGAACGATTTCTTTTACATCATGCACTCGCATGATATGACACCCCTGCATAATGCCGAAAGATACGGTCGCCGCCGTTCCTTCCAGACGTTCCTCCACGGGCAGATTCAAAATATTGCCTATCATTGACTTACGGGATGTGCCAAGCAATACAGGATAGCCCATTTCCATTACTTCTTCTAAATGGCGCATCATCCAAATGTTTTGTTCAGTTGATTTCCCAAACCCAATGCCGGGATCCAACCAAATTTGTTCATCAGGAACACCCGCATCTTTAGCGATTTGCACACTCTCTTCCAGTTCCTTGCATACGTCTGGAATGAAATTTGCGTATTCCGTGTTATCGCGATTGTGCATCAATATAATCGGCACTCCGAGTCTAGCTGCCACTTCTGCAATTTCAGGCTCACGCTTAGCTCCCCACACATCGTTGATAATATGAGCACCTGCAAGGATGGCGGCTTCTGCCACTTTCGCTTTATACGTATCAATCGAAATGGTCACATCCATTTCGCGTACAAGCGCTTCGATAACAGGAATGACACGTGATATTTCTTCTTCTTCACTTACCGCAGCATGGCCAGGACGTGTGGATTCACCACCGACATCAATTATTTTCGCTCCGTCAGCCACCATTTTCTTGGCATGAATGACCGCTTCTTCAACTGCATTAAAACGTCCACCATCCGAAAAGGAGTCTGGTGTTGCATTTAGTATTCCCATGACAATGGTTTCTTTATGAAAATCAAAGACCGTCCCTTTCACTTCGAACGGTTTTGAGTAGTGTTTTAAATTCACTGCGATCGCTCCTTAGTTAGCTGTTCCACTTGCTCTACGTATCGTTCGTGTAACTGCGAATAGATGAAACCGTCCTTGCCAGCAAAAGTATTCGATCCAAGCTTTCGAATGGGCACTAATTCTTGTACTGCATTCGAGATAAATACTTCACTGGCCATTTCAAGCCTATCCGGCGTAAATAAATCTTCAACTACATGGAGACCAAGTTTCTTTGCTTCGCTTATAATCCAGTCACGCGTAATTCCAGCTAATATGCCCGTTTCAAGCGAAGGGGTATATAAGACATCTTCACTAACCCAGAAAATATTAGAGGTGATGCCTTCAGCAACATGTCCGGCTTCTGTCAAAAAGAACCCTTCCTGCTCTGCGAGTGAAGGAAGTTCTAACCGGGCACGAACGTTGTTGGCATAATGATGTGATTTGTAGCGAATGCCACTTTCGGGTGTATTGCGACGCGTCTCTAACCATACCGCGGATTTTTCTTTTCCTCGTGTCATTGGCGGGAGCGACTTTCTAAATAATATCACGGTCGGTTTTTCATAGACCGCTGGCGCTAAGCCGATATCATGAACTCCAGCTGATACGTTCAATCGAAAGTACCCATCTTCTCCGCCACTGCGTTCATTTAATTGTTGAATGACCGCCATCAACAAGACCGAATCTAACTCGACTTCGATTCGAAATTCATCGAGGGCACGTTTCAATCGATTCAAATGTTCTGTAAGTAGAAAGGGTTGTCCCGTATACGTACGGAATGTTTCAAAAAAGCCCAAGCCGTAAAGAAAGCCATGGTCAAAAGGAGAAATGCGCAGCTCATCCGCTTTGACAAATTCCCCGTTCATCCAAGCCCACACTATGCTTCCTGCTTCTTTGCCGAATGGCAATACGTCTGAATGAAATTACGCAAGAGCTGTTTTCCGACTTCCGTCATGATGGACTCTGGATGGTACTGAACACCTTCAATTGCATAGTCGCGATGACGAAGTCCCATGATTTCACCTTCTGCAGTCCAGGAAGTCACTTCTAGACAATCTGGTAGTGATTCTTTTTCGACGATTAAGGAATGATAGCGCGTCGCAGTAAATGGATTTGGCATTTCTGCGTTTACTCCTTTTCCATCGTGATGAACTGGAGACGTTTTACCGTGCATTAACCGTTCCGCGCGAATAACATTTCCACCGAACGCTTGTCCGATCGATTGATGACCGAGACAAACACCGAATATCGGGATTTTACCAGCGAAATGGGTAATGACTTCTAGACTGACGCCAGCATCATTTGGTGTACAAGGTCCAGGAGAAACCACAATCATTTCCGGTTTTAACGACTCGATGTCTGCCATTGTCAATTCGTCATTTCGTTTAACAAGTAACTCTTCGCCAAGTTCTCCGAAATATTGAACCAAGTTATAAGTAAATGAATCGTAGTTATCAATCATTAAAATCATTTATTGCCCACTCCTTCCGCCATTGCTTTTGCTTGCCAAAGCGCTTTTGCTTTATTTAACGACTCGATATATTCGTTTTCAGGACTGGAATCAATGACAATACCCGCTCCTGCTTGAATATGTGCAATGCCATTCCGTACAAATGCCGTTCGGATAACAATATTGAATTCAAGGTCTCCCGTGTAACCAAGCCAGCCAATAGACCCTGTATATAAACCACGTCTTACCGGTTCGAGTTCTTCAATGATTTCCATTGTTCGGATTTTTGGTGCACCCGTGATGGTACCTCCTGGGAACACCGCACGAATCACTTCCGCATTCGAAGTGTTTGCAGCAAGCGTACCTCGTACATTCGAGACAATATGCATGACGTGCGAATATTTTTCGATGACCATAAATTCGTTCACTTCGACAGAACCGTAAGAAGAAACACGACCTAAATCATTGCGCTCCAAATCTACGAGCATCACGTGTTCGGCACGTTCTTTTTCATTATCGATTAATTCTTTTGCTAGCAACTCATCTTCTTCTTCGCTCTTCCCGCGTGGACGTGTTCCAGCAATCGGCCGTGTCGATAACTCGTCTCCTTTTTTCTTAACAAGCAATTCTGGAGATCCTGATACGACTGCAAACTCAGGTGATTGAATAAACGCCATGTATGGTGACGGATTGAAGGAACGCAATGCCTCGTAGTATGTAACTGGTGAAACGGACAAGGCTTTCGACTGACGCACAGATAAGTTGACTTGGAATACATCCCCTTGACCAATATACGTTTGAATGCGACGCACCGCTTCTTCGAAGGCCGGTCCAGTCATCGAGACATGCAGCTCGGTGTGATCTTCCCGTACTTCGGTTGCCACTCCTGGTGAAAATACTCTCGAAGCTACGCCTCTTTTAGCCGCTTCCATCCACTTGTCACTTTCAGCTTGCAAATCGACTGAAGCTGTTGAGATATGCATGATATGTAGGAGTTCCTTTTCAATATCTAATACTGTCCATTGGTCGAGTAAATAAAAGTACAGGTCTGGAATGTGTAAATCATCCTCTGCCTCATTAGGCAACGCTTCGATTTGGCGTGCATAATCATACGTAATGAAACCTGCCGCTCCACCTTGGAAATCCGGCAACTCCGAGATATGTTGGAACCGATATTCAGCTACCAATTCTTCCACCAACTGCAATGCTTCTCCCTGTCTTTCTTCCACTTCTCCGTCGCGCCACTCAATACGTAATCCATCTTCCGTTGATTCAACGACTGCAAGAGGATTCCAAGACGCGACACTATAGTTACCACCTCTACCGCTTTCCATCAAAATGTGGTGAGATTCATGTTGAGTCAAATATTTATAGGCATAGTAAAATTCATCTTTATTTAAAGAAATTGTCGTTGTATGTAATTGAACATCACGCATGTTCGGTCTCCCCCTGAATAAACAATTATCGTTTTCATCTTATCGTGAATGACCCTTTGAAAGCCACAAAAAAGAGAGAACGTCTCCGCTCTCTCTACTTCCATTATTGTTGATCATCAAATTGGTACAATGGTGTACTTAAATAACGTTCCCCGTTCGAAGGAAGGATTGCTAAAACTTTTTTGCCTTTTCCTAGTTTGCGCGCCACTTCGAGAGCAGCATAAACAGCAGCTCCTGACGAAACTCCACCTAGAATTCCTTCTTCACGTGCCACTTTTCGAGCAGTTTCATACGCATCTTCGTTTGAGACTTGAATGATTGAATCGTAAATTTCCGTATTCAACACTTCAGGAACAAAACCAGCGCCAATTCCTTGTATTTTATGCGGTCCTGGTTGACCACCCGATAAAATAGGTGAATCCTTTGGCTCAACCGCTACAATTTCAATGCCTGGGAAGTTCTTTTTCAATACTTCTCCAGCACCTGTAATCGTTCCACCAGTTCCTATACCAGATATGAACGCATCCAGTTGATCCATTGCTTCTACAATTTCCGGTCCTGTTGTTAGACGGTGCACTTCCGGATTTGCAAAGTTATTGAATTGTTGTGGCATAAACCAGCCTTTTTCTTCAGCAAGTTCCGTTGCTTTTGCAATGGCACCTTTCATTCCGTCAGGTCCTGGAGTCAACACCAAGTCTGCTCCATACGCACGCAATAAATTACGTCGTTCTAAACTCATCGTTTCAGGCATAACAAGCACAGACTTGTAACCTTTTGCCGCTGCAATCATCGCAAGCCCAATTCCCGTGTTACCACTCGTCGGTTCGATAATGGTATCGCCTTGCTTTAACTTTCCATCACGCTCAGCAGCTTCGACCATTGCAAGCGCAATGCGATCTTTTACACTACTGCCAGGGTTGAAGAATTCTAACTTTAAGTAGACCTCTGCATCTTCAGGTCCTGTTAAACGATTTAATTTTACAATCGGGGTTTTCCCTACTAAATCTGCTACTGAATTTCCTACACGTGTCATTTCCTCACTCCTAATCCCAAGTATTTCAATTGGTTTTTGTTTCCTTAATTCTACCAATTTGTCGGACACATCGCAAACAAAAAGCAGCCCCCTGAACGAATCAGAAAACTACTTAAGTATATGTTATTCACCATAAAACCATTCGGTGTCAAATTCTTTCCAAAAAGCTTCCGGTGATACAGATTGCGGTAGTTGCTCCAACGCTAGCTCTCTCTTAATCTGATTTTTTACATCGTCATATGAAAAAGCTTGTCCTTCTGCGATATCTTGCACATACACAATACCGTATCTCCCATCAGAGAGCGGAACAGGATCACTATATTGGTCTATTTCCAGTTTACTAACTGCCTCCAAAACGGAAGAGTCCACGTTTTCCTGACCTTCCGAAATAAAACCAATATCCCCACCAAGACTGGCAGATGATACATCAACTGAACGCTCTCGAGCTAACACATCAAAAGATGAGCCATTTTTAAGTTCTTTTACCGTTTCCTGCGCATCCGATTCGGACTGTAAGACAATTAAACTGGTCCGATAAGTCGTCGGGATATTATACAGGGATTGATTTTCATCATAGAACGTTTGGATTTGCTCATCTTCAATGACCACGTCTTTTGTTAACACTTTATCTAAGATTAATTGTGCACGCATTTTTTGTCGTTGTATTTCACCATTAAGTGATTGGACTTGGGAGTTTGTACTATCTTGAGCAGAACGAATCAAAGCAATTTCCAGATCGATTTCTTTATCCGTTACTTCAATATCGTATTTCTCCGCTGCCGCTTCCATCACTTTTCCATTTACCAGTTCAAGAAGCGTCTCTTTTCCGTACTGCTCTTCCATCGCTACCATCCAGTCCTCACGGGTAATTTCTTCCCCGCCGACTGAGGCAACTTTTTCGCCACCGCCACTCGGTCCATTGGGAATTAACCATGCGATGAACCACAAAATGTTGCCAAGCAATAATAGACCCAATACCATAAGCACTGGTTTAGTTTTTAATTTCCTCTGAGTAGGTCGACCCTCAATCGGACGACGATCTTTATTATGATTTAATCTCATCGATATAAGATTCCAGTTCTTCTTGTGAGTAGTGATAAGTTTCCATACAGAAATGACATTGCGCTTCTGCACTTCCATCTTCTTCAATCATTTCTCGAATTTCAGCTTCACCCAACCCTAAAATGGCTGTGCCGAAACGCTCTTTTGAGCAGTTACAATCAAATGAAACAGGCATTTGGTCAAGAATTTGGACATTTTCTGCACCAAGTATTTCTTGTAAAAGCTCTTCAGGAGACAATCCTCTTGCGATTAACTTCGAAACAGGCTCCATCGAACTCAATTTTTCTTCGATAATTGTAATCGTCTCATCTTCAATACCTGGCATCAACTGAATAATAAACCCGCCAGCAGCCAAAATCGTATTATCCGGATTCACGAGTACGCCCAATCCAACAGACGACGGAACTTGTTCAGAAGCTGCAAAGTAATACGTGAAATCTTCGCCTAATTCACCTGACACAATCGGTACTGAACCCGTAAAGAAATCACGAAGTCCAAGATCTTTCACAATCGTCAACATACCGTCTGTGCCAACCGCACGACGAACATCAAGTTTTCCATGTTCATTTAAATCAAAGTGAGTTTGCGGATTCGATGCGTATCCACGCACTTCCCCTTTTGAATTGCTATCTACAATAATGGCACCAATCGGGCCTTTTCCTTCTACTTTTACCGTTAACTTATCTTCACCTTTAAGCATAGCACCCATCATGACACCAGCCGTCATTGTTCTACCCAGGGCAGCCGATGCAGTCGGCCATGTTCCGTGGCGTTGTTGCGCCTCTCCAACTGTATCTGTTGTGCGCACAGAAAATGCGCGTACTTTTCCATCAAATGCTAATGCTCTTACTAAATAATCACTCATTGTAATTCCTCTTTTCTTATTGATTACGTTCGTATATTAAATGCAAACCTTTTAAAGTCAAATAAGGGTCAATCGTGTCAATCACAGTTGATTCCTGTGCGATTAAACTAGCCATACCACCCGTCGCGATCACAGTGGGTTCTAATTTACTTTGTGCTTTCATGCGATTTACGATACCTTCAACTTGTCCCACATAGCCATAAACAATACCAGCTTGCATCGCTGAAATCGTGTTTTTCCCGACGACATTATCGGGTTGTGTCAATTCTATCCGTGGCAATTTCGATGCTCTTGCAAATAGGGCTTCGGTTGAAATTCCGATACCAGGTGCAATCGCACCTCCCATATATTCACCTTTTTCGTTGATATAACAATAGGTTGTCGCCGTACCGAAATCCACAATAATCAGTGGAGGACCGTATTCTTCGATTGCCGCGACTGCGTTGACAATCCGGTCAGCACCTACTTCGCGAGGATTCTCATACTTAATATTTAAGCCAGTTTTTACACCTGGACCTACCACAAGCGGTTTAAGGCCAAAATATTTCTGACACATCCGCTCCAATGAAAACATAATAGGCGGCACAACAGAAGAAATGATAATTCCATGAATTTGAGTGAACTCGATACCTGCATGGTTAAATAAAGCCTTCACTTGCATGCCGTATTCATCTTCCGTCTTGTAACGATCAGTTTCCATTCGCCAATGGTGAATAAGTTGGTCATGATCATAAACACCCAGCACAATATTCGTATTTCCTGTATCTAAAACAAGTATCATTGTTGTACCTCACATATTCCATAATTAAGTTGTCCGTAAATGTGCCTAATTTTACTCAACATCATCTAGCGACAAGCAGTCAATTCAGTCTATCGCTTTTCTGTAAGTCATCATACCATAACTCAATGTGCATAAAAAAGCTGATTGACTTCCGCAGTGGGAGGTCAACCAGCTTAATTGGTTTCAGTTACTATTTACGGTCTTCTTTAATGTCTCCAGAAGGTTCAACCGTCGTTTCTTCCTTCGGTAAGTCTGCAATTGATGGGTCGTTAGGTGCGCCTGTAACATCTGGTGTCACTTCGTCAACCTTTGTCGTTTCTACAACTTCTTTTTTGTCTGCAGCTTCATCTTTTGAAACTTCATGCGGACGAACCGGTAAAGTACCATGTTCTTTTAAGTGTAGAATTTGACCAGCATCAAGTGTTTCCACTTCCAGAAGTGTTTTCGCAATCAATTCAAGCAAGTCGCGTTTTTCCGTCAAAATTTCTTTTGTACGAGCGTACTGCTCTTTAATCATGCTTTGCATTTCTTGGTCAATTTCGTAAGCAATCGCATCTGAATAGTTTTGCTCAGAATTGAAGTCACGACCTAAGAAGACGTTTCCGCCTTGCGCTTGACCAAACTGCATCGGTCCGAGTTTATCACTCATTCCGTACTCAGTTACCATGCTTCGAGCAATACTCGTTGCACGTTGGAAGTCATTGTGAGCTCCAGTTGACACTTCACCGAAGACGATATCTTCCGCTACACGTCCACCAAGTAAACCAGAGATCTTATCAAGTAACTCAGGTTTCGTCATGAAGTAACGATCTTCTTTCGGTAACATCACGGCATAGCCGCCTGCTTGCCCACGAGGAACGATGGTTACTTTATGAACGATTTCAGCATCATCTAGTGTCAATCCAATAACAACGTGCCCTGCTTCGTGATAAGCAACAATTTTGCGTTCTTTTGCAGATATGACTTTGCCCGTTTTCGCAGGACCCGCAATAACGCGGTCAGTTGCTTCATCGATATCAGCCATATCAATTTTTTTCTTATTGCGACGAGCAGCAACTAAAGCCGCTTCGTTTAATAGATTTTCTAAATCTGCACCAGAGAAACCTGGTGTGCGTTGTGCGATTGCTTTTAAATCTACATGCTCATCTAAAGGCTTGTTGCGGGCATGTACTTGAAGTACCGCTTCGCGACCTTTAACATCCGGGCGACCAACCGTGATTTGACGGTCAAAACGTCCTGGACGAAGAAGAGCTGGATCCAGAATATCCGGGCGGTTCGTTGCAGCTACGATAATAATTCCTTCGTTTGCTCCGAAACCATCCATTTCAACTAGTAATTGGTTCAAGGTTTGTTCACGTTCATCGTGACCACCACCAAGACCTGCTCCACGTTGACGACCTACTGCATCAATCTCATCGATAAAGATGATACATGGTGCATTTTTCTTTGCATTTTCGAAAAGGTCACGCACACGAGATGCCCCGACCCCAACAAACATTTCCACAAAGTCTGAACCACTGATTGAGAAGAAAGGTACGCCTGCTTCTCCTGCTACTGCACGAGCAAGCAATGTTTTACCAGTACCTGGAGGACCTACAAGAAGAATCCCTTTAGGAATACGTGCTCCGATTACATCGAATTTGCGAGGGTCTTTCAAGAATTCAACCACTTCTACAAGTTCTTGTTTCTCTTCATCTGCACCAGCTACGTCATTGAAACGCACTTTTTTCTTTTCATTGTCATATAATTTCGCTTTACTTTTCCCAAAATTCATCACACGGTTACCGCCACCCTGCGCTTGGTTCAACAAGAAGAAGAACAGGATAAAGATGATAATGAATGGAATTAAGCCAGTAAAGAACTGCACCCAACCACTTGTTTCAGGTGCTTTCAAGATTTTTACGTCTTTTGTTGCTGCAGCGTCAGTAATTTTCGAATAAATAGATGTCATTTCAGGAGGAATATTGGTGACGAATTCTTCGCCTTCTTTATAATCCTTCATCGTGCCTCGTATTTCATAAACCCCTTGGTCTGGCTGCATGGAGAATTCTTTTACTTCTCCATTGTCTAACGCTGTTATAAACTCGCCTAAATCGATATCTTTGGTTGGTTCTTTCCCGCTGTTAAACGTACCAAAAATCCCGATAATCACGAGGAATATTAATAAATAAAATATGGTGTATCGAAATATTCGATTCATCCCAAGCCTCCTCACAAAATATACAGAAAAACTACTGATAATCTTATCATACGCAGAAAAAAGGGTACAACGATATGCCTTGCTTTTTACACGCTAATATTTAATTCATGACAGATTTTCGATTGTGCTTTTAAAATGAGTAAACTTCTTTCTTTAAAACACCTACGTAAGGCAAGTTACGATATTTCTCCATGTAGTCCAATCCGTATCCTACTACAAACGCATCCGGCACAATGAAACCGACGTAATCTGCTTGTAAATCCACTTTACGGCCAGTCGGTTTGTCTAACAATGTAACTACTTTGATCGACTTAGCTTTACGATATTTGAATAGATCGACCAAATAACTAAGTGTCAAACCGCTGTCGATAATATCTTCTAAAATTAATACGTCACGACCTTCAACACTTGTGTTCAAGTCCTTGACGATTTTCACTTCACCAGAAGATACAGTTGCATTTCCATAACTGGATACATCCATGAAATCAATTTCCATATATACATCCATACGTTTCATAAGGTCCGCCATGAATGGCATTGCACCTTTAAGCACACCGATTGCAAGTGGGAATTTGTCGCTGTAATCAGCCGTTAATACTTCGCCCAATTCACGGATTTTTGTTTGTAATTGTTCTTCAGAAATCAACACTTCTTGAATATCTTTTTCTAACATAGGGGGTTCCTCCTCAAGCATAGTTGCTCTCTTTTTCAATTATTAACTTATGTGTCCAACCATCATGTGGTTGTGTGGTAAAACGTGCGCCTAATCGTACACCAGGCACACCAATAATTTCTCCTTGTTGCGTAACGAGCAGTTGAATGGCGTCACGGGTATGTCGAGGTACCTTTTCGTCAATTAGTAAACGGGACAATCGTTTGGCCTCTTTCATTCCTTTTAACAACATCCTGTCTCCCGTCAGTCTTCCTCTAAGACGTATCGGTAGCTCGCTTGGCTCAAGTGTTACATACCACTCGGTACCAAAACAAAACGCATCATCTTTGTTGCATAATTTTATCCGCAAGTCCGATCCTACTGAGTGCCATTGACCATCGTCAGGTATCGTTGCCGATATGGGGTCGGAAAAATTTGTTTCATCAAAAGAAAAAAGCATCGTCGAGTAGTGGCGGTACCCCTTTCTTCCTTTAGGAAGATGGACCTCACTTGAACCGTCACGTTCGAGACACTGGTTATGGATTTGATCAATAAGTGAATGACTTAACCATAATTTTTCATTTGGGTATAGATAGTTTAATAGTAGTAGAACGACCCTTTTTTGTAAAGCGAGCTCGATGTCTTGGAAACGATTTAAGTCAATCGACAATGAATCGTGGGAAGATGAAACGATAATTCCCTCATATTCTTTCAGCGCCAGCTTTTGCAGCAACTGTTCATCCTGCTGCTGTTGCTGTGTCCATTGGGCAATCGTTTTAGCAACATTCGGGTTTTCTTCTTGAACCAACGGCATTATATGACGGCGGAACCGATTACGCGTGTATGTATCCTTTTGATTGCTTGAATCCTCACGGTATGTATACTGCTGTTTGTTCAAATAATGTTCAATCTGCGTTCTTGTAACTGATAACAGCGGACGAATTAACTCTTCTGTCCCAAAACTTCTTTTGGCATACATTCCATTTGCTCGTGTTCCCCTTGTCAATCCCATAAATACTGATTCCACTTGATCGTCTGCATGATGGGCGACTGCCAGCTTGTTATACCCTTTTGCTTTCATCGTTTGTTCAAAAAAGTGATAGCGTTCACGACGGCACACATCTTGCAAGTTTCCATTTTCCCTTTGTAACACTTCTTGTATATCCAGGTTTTTGGTATAGAACGGGATTTGTAAGCTTTGACATAATGTTTGTACAAAGCGTTCATCCTCGTCTGACTCTTCAGCTCTGAGACCATGGTTCGCATGAACACAGCCGATTTCGATATTTAAGTCATCTACTTGCTGATGTAAAAAAGTGAGGAGCGCAACTGAATCTGCGCCCCCGGAACAAGCGACAAGAAGTCGATCCCCTTCGCTTATCAATTGATGTTTCTGATTATACGTCAATACTTCATTACGAAAACCCAACTTCTTGTCACCTCCTTGCTTTGCTTTTATTCTATTTTATCATTCTTTCCCGGGAAATATTTCGATAAGACGGTGAAAATAATGACCATTCTGGGACAGCATGCTTCACTTTTACAACAATTAACGTTCGATCATCTTCAGCAGCAGGATATTTACGGCTAAATTCGGCAGCCAATAAATCAGCAAGTGAACCTGTAGGTGTCGATTCATACTTTCTCATCAAACGAATCAATTCATTTTCTTGTTCTTCTAACGAGTAGTCTGGGGAGAACATGCCGTCTGACAGCATCACTAAAATATCGCCGTCTTTTACAATACGTTCTTCCGCATCCACGGACATGGTCGGCAGGAACCCAATCGGTACACTTTGGCTGTCAATCTTTACGCAGTCTTTCCCTCTTAGTAAATACGTAGACATACTTCCTGCTTTAAATGACCAAAGTTTTCCTTGCTGCAAATCAAGCAACGCTAAGTCCACCGTTGCATAAAGATCCGAGTGGTGTTTGAGTGACATGACATAATGCAGCGTGTGCATCGCCGTTTCTGGATTCATCTGATGTTGCAAGCATTCGCGCAACAACCGAATGACTTTTCTGCTCTCGTGATACGCTTCCATGTTCTGACCCATTCCATCGGATAACACGAATGCGACAAGCCCACTATGCAATGGAATAACACTATGCGCATCTCCTGAGTAAACCGTATTCTGGAATGACCTTGTAAACACTCCATAATCATACGTAAATCTGACGGCCGATTGGAATGTGATTTGAAGATGAGCAAATGGATCTTGTATTTCAGTTGTACGACTAATTTCGAATGGTTCATCATATAATTCATGAAGAATAGGAATAATCAATCGTTCCCCGACCATTTGATTCGTTTCCCATTCCGCTTGTTTCACCGGTAAACAACATACAATTTTCCTGGATCCCGGTTCTTCCGATAACATATCAATTTGAAAATGCGCGATTTTTGCGTCATCCAATCGTTTTGAAATTTTTTCTTCTTCCGATTCATGGTTCGCTTCATTTAGCTGAAGATCTGCCATCAGTTCACTTACGTGCTTACTCATGTCACGCAGTTGATAGGCAAGCATTTTCTTGCCGTGTGCGTAATGTCCAGCCAATTTATTGTTTGCGTATTCCTCTTCAAGCGCATCAATCAATCCACTTGAACGCACACATTTTTCTTGAATTCGATCATTTAACCGATAACGAACACCGGATTTTGTATGCCCACGCATCTCTTTCCATTCATCCACAATTGGGTACATGCCTTGATTTTCCGTGCCCCAGCATTTATCTTGTCTGAAACACGATCCACAAACTGAGTAGTCGGGTGTATTGGTTGTCGATGCAATTTCTTTTTGCGTTGGGAAACGGTCATTGACAAGCTGAGTAATAAACTCGACGAACTGTTGGAAATCATAGAGTTGTGTATTCACTTTATCTGTTAGCCATTGCTGTCTCTTAAATAATACGGACGAAGGTTTCGGGAACAACTGATTTTGAGCATAGCTTATCCATGAAGATGGCATGATAAAGAAAATCATCATCGCTAGCGCTAGTGAAGCAAAATAGACTTTATCAAGTGGTAGTGACGTGTCATATACAGTGAAGAAAAGTGCTGCACCAATTGATCCGATGGCCATCCAGAGACGACCTTTACTTTGAAATAGTCCTGCACACAGTCCTGATAAGGCATAAACAGCAATCATGCCGCTGAATGATAGTTGAGACAAGCTTAGAATTGTTCCCATAATTGTGGCGACAGCAGTCCCAACGAAAACCCCTCCCACACTGACCGCCCCGAACAGCACAACATGAACGAGTACAAGTGGTATGGAAATGAGCCCAAATAATAAACCTCCCATTCCCGTCAGCATTAAAGCGCTTACCATAACCGCTGCTCCTATGCGTTCAAACGTCCACTTGGCAGTTGTTAAAGCGTGCATCGGCACAAATAACTGGAATAAAAAGACGGTCATAATTGCAGACAAAATGCTTTCATATAAAACAAGCAATGATACCGAGAGTGGAATCTCTCCCCCGTATGATGCCCATTGCCATCCAACCTGGACAAGCAAGATCACCATAGCTACCTGGAATGGAATCAGTTTTTTGTTCTTAACAACTTGACTCACCACTTGATAACCACCGACTTGCAGGACATGGAGGACAGTTTGTCCGATACCGAGCGTCAAGCTCCCACTGAGGCCCCCAATCCAAACAAACGGTAAATAACGTGGGTACCGCCTTGCCACAATGGCCCAAATGGGTAGAAAAAACGGAACGGCTGCTTCAAACAACACCGCTTTCGATAAAAAGAATGCAAAAAATAAAATAAGTACGGATAATGTGATTTTCAATTTTTTCTTTTTTATGACTTGCACCCAACGACTCCAAACAGGCATTTTCTTCACACCATCAGTTGTCCACGATTTCATGAAACCAATCCCTTCCCCTACGATGTTTCTCATTATAGGAGAAGGTTTGTTTAAAGTTTGTCTATTCATGACAGCACGAACAAAAAATATTTCGACGAAATATCAGAAGAAACGTGATAAATTTTCAAAAGACCGCTTGACACACCCTATGTTCGCTTGTATTATTAAAAATGTTCTTTAACAAAGGCGGCCTAGCTCAGCTGGCTAGAGCGTACGGTTCATACCCGTGAGGTCGGGGGTTCGATCCCCTCGGCCGCCATACTAGAAAAGCGTAAATCGCCACTCTAGACCGACTCCGACGGTGGAGCAAGCGAAACGAAAACCTGTTTTCGATTGAGCTGGTGAAGCGACGGTGCGGTCTGGCGATTGTAGCTGGACATTAAAGAAGAGCGTAATGCTCTTTTTACTCCGGCCCCTTGGTCAAGCGGTTAAGACACCGCCCTTTCACGGCGGTAACACGGGTTCGAATCCCGTAGGGGTCATCCCAAAAACCCACAAGAGATTATCTCTTGTGGGTTTTTTCTTTGCACTTTTTTCAATTGCACTTATAATTTTCCCGAATTTAACCTCTAACTACCGCGAACTTGCTCAATTTGTCGTTTATGGTGCTCATCATGTTGAGAAAAATCAGTAAAATAGCTTGTAATCGACAAAGCGTGATCTCCGATGTGGAATCCTTTATCCCATTCATCCTCATCTATTTCTTGAAGTTTTTGCGTGAGGCGCTGACGTTCATTTTTCGCATACGTAACGGTTTCTTCAAATGTCTGTTCAGCAGCACGTGCTGCGGCTTTTGCATTAAACTCATCGAACGCCGGGAAACTTTCAAGTTTTGCACCTTCTTTCATAACAGGTAGCCGTTCCTCAAATGTAAACCGATCCCATTCAGCTAAGTGCATGATAATTTCATTTGGCGACCATTTGCCGGGAGCATACGGACTCATGGATTGTTCCTCATTCAACTCTTGCAATGAATCCAACCATGTTTGATAATTTTTATGTGTTTCCAGAATTTGTTGTTTCTTCATATCCCTCACTCCTTTCCAGTTAAATTTTCGCTAAATCAGGTCAGGAACCCTTTTTTAGAACACAAAAAAACATCCCTGTATGACAACAGGGATGCTATACAAAACACTTTTTCTACGATTAAAACAGCCAGCAAATTATCCTCGTTTTGCGCCGCGACCGCCGCGCTTCGATTCAGTTGCACGTTTTAAAGTGGACAAACGATCTTCACTATCTTTTAAGAAACGTGCCATTTTTTGCTCAAAATTCTCTTTAAACGGACGATCTCGATCGTTTTGACGATTATTTTGGCGTGGACGTTGAGGACGTTCTGGTCGCTCAGCTTGTGGCTTGGCTTTTCGAATTGATAAGCCGATCTTGCCGTCAGCTTCCACATTCATCACTTTTACTTCAACCATATCGCCGACTTTCAAATGCTCATTGATATCTTTTACATAGTTGTCAGCGACTTCACTGATATGAACAAGACCCGTTGAGCCACCTGGTAGTTCGACGAATGCGCCGAAATTTGTGATTCCTGTTACTTTACCTTGTACCTTGCTGCCTACTTCAATTGACATAAAAAAAATGCTCCTCCTTAAAAATTAAGCCGGCTTCTTTGGAAGCCTTGTAATCGTAATAGCGGACCTGAAAATACAGGTCTCCATTCTTAATTATAGCCAACAAAAAAAGAGTGTCAATAAGACTACTCTTTTGAATCGTTGTTTTTGTCTTCATTTTCTTCTTTTTCCGGGATGGCAAAAATGATTTCGCCCTCCTCAGATAGGAAGTATTCTTTACGGGCAAGCTTTGCAATGTAGTCATCATCATTTAATTTGAGAATTTGAGAATTCAACAAATCTTGTTGATCCTTCACTTCTTCCAAAGCTTGAAGCGCTTGTGCTTTTTTCTCTTCCTTGGCAGCCAGTACATGAGATTGATTAACCATCGTATAGGTTAGCCATCCCATCACTACGACTACAAGTACCGCAAAAGCAGTCAAGCGTCTAAACAAACGGACTTTATGGGCTTTTTGACGTTTTTCGTGACGTTCAACCGAGCGGACATAATCCTTGTTTATCGATGCAATATTGCGTTTTTCTTCGTTATGATTATTCACACTCAAGTTGTTCACTCCCAGCCATAATTTGTCAACCGTTTTGTAGTTGCAATTATAACCGATAACAACTGATAACTCAAGATTTTTGAGGAGCTTTTATAGGATTTTTTTCTATTAATATTTTTATTATTTTCTCTATTAATTTTATTATTGGCCATATAGGAATCATTAAAATCTTAATAATGAGGCGGACAATGGAGCGAACAATCTTTATGAAAAGTTGTATAACCCACCAAATCGGGTAGACGATTAATCGCATAAACACACGTCTTGCGAAAAGCATCGGCCTGCGGAACCACAACTCGTAGAGAATAATTCCGACGATTTGAGCACACGGGTCGTAAACTCGCCACGATCCATCTCTTAAATAAAATAATAAATAAAAGCTCGCGATTCCTAATCCCAACCATAAAAAAATTTCAATAAATTTTTGGTAACGCCTTAATAAAGCACGTGGACGGAGAGCCTGGCAACTGTCACGAAAACTTTCAACTAAAAAACCTGTGGCCACGCCACTGACAATCATGGCCAACAGGCTTAAAAATTGATAAGAAATCGTCATCCAAACAATTTATGCAAGAAATTACGGCTCTGTTCACGTTCTTCTTCATCGTATTGGAACGTGCGGACGTGACCTTCAAGTGTCAGTAACCCCTTGTCCACATCTAAATGAACAATGCGTAACTCTTCGCCTCTAATACTTAAATGACCCTGCGATGTACGTACAGCGAATTCTTCTTGGTCAAATCGCTCAATAGATTTGACGGATGTTAAGTCCATACGTTTGCGGTTTCGCAAATTAATTACGTGATCTCCTGATGGAATCGTGATAGATGCATGTTCGGCTTGATATTGCATAATATTCCTCCTTTACTTGTCCAGTCCATTTACTATATGCAGGCAAACAAAAAAGCATGACCACATTTGGTCATGCTCTTTATTTAATCTTCATCATCAATAAATTCAGGATCGACTTTCTCAAGTCTCTCTTCTTTTAAAATTGTATACATCATTGTTGACTCTTCTTTTTTGACTGCATCTTTCAACATTTCGATGCGAGCAGTTACGACTTTCTGACCGAAACGGATGGCTAATTCATCGCCTACTTTCACAACAGAACTCGCTTTACCCACTTTGTCATTAATGGTGATACGCCCTTGATCTGCAACTTCTTTCGCCAGTGTACGGCGTTTGATTAAGCGTGAAACTTTTAAAAATTTATCTAATCTCATGTTATTCATCCCCTTTTGTTTGTTTGGCTTGTTGCCAAAATGCTTCGAGTTCATCCAAAGTGTACGCTTTGAAGTCACCCTTGTCCTTTGTCACGCTGTCTTCAACGTAGTGAAAGCGTGTTTTGAATTTTCGGTTCGCATGCATCATTGCCTCTTCAGGCGAAAGCCCGTAAAAACGTGCTACATTGACGATGGTAAATAGCACATCACCCAATTCATCAAGCTGGGTTGATGATGAACCATTCAAAATTTCATGCTTGAATTCTTTCCACTCTTCTTCAAATTTCAACCAGGCACCCTCTGCATCCGGCCAGTCAAACCCTACTTTAGCGGCCGCTTTTTGGTAGTTGTATGAAGTTAAAAGAGAAGATTCCGAGCGGTCTTGCCCATCCAGAATGCGTGATTTGCCTTGGCCTTTTTCAGCTAATTTTAATTGTTGCCAATTGCGCAAGACGTCCTCTGAATTTTCTACTTCCACATCGCCAAATACATGTGGATGTCGACGAATCATTTTCGAAGACACACTTTCAAGTACATCCTCCATACTGAAATACCCATCATCTTCTCCGATTTGAGCATGTAAGAATACTTGCAATAACACATCTCCGAGCTCTTCGATCATCCCATCGTCATCCTGATCGTTTACAGCTTGTAAAAATTCATGCACTTCTTCTATTAAGTGTTTCTTTAACGTTTCATGTGTTTGTTCACGATCCCACGGACAGCCATCTGGAGCACGGAGCTTCGCTATGATTTCCCTGAATGTGGACCACTCTTTCAAGCGCTCATCACGATTAGTAGCCGGGGGCACATAAACGGTCGTCAAATTATTTAATTCCGCTGCACGGTCCAGTTCATATAGAGGTACGGTACGGAGTACTTCTCCACTGGAGCCAGCTGCTGTGACAATCGTAACCGGGTAATCTTCCGGATATTTTTCCATCAGCGTTAATTTCACTTCAGATGCACTATACGCATCATATACTTGTGCGATTAATACATGCTGGGACATCTGTACATCGTCGCGTTTGAACATTGTGCCATCAAGCAATTGAAAACCTTCAATTGGATCAATGCGTAGGGCATTAAAAATTGGATCCAGAAAACTTTGTCCGCCTACAATTTCAAGTTGAATGCGACCCTCTTTTTCTGCATCCACCAACCACTGAACGGTCTGTTCAGCCACTAAAGGATGGCCTGGCACCGCATAAAATAAAGAATCGGATTGAGATAACGTAATTAAGGTTTCAACAATCTCTTTATATACAGATTCGAAAGCATCATGTTTTTCATAAATCGCATCAAAGCTTTCATATGTAATTCCTTCATCCTTCAATTCCTGTAACACGGGATGTTCAGCTGTACGCACATACAACCTTTGTGCTTTCAGCAATTTTTTATATACGCCTAACGGCAATTGTTCCAAATCCCCAGCTCCAAGACCGAGAACTGTAATTGTATTCATAAGCTCACCACTTTCTATTTTTACCGTAAAGCCATAATTGAATCATGGCCATTCTTCGACCGAGCGGCAACAAAAACCACTCTTTCTCTGCAATAATTCGGCTTTTAGCAATATAAAGTAAAAACACTGTAGCCCCTAGACCCACACTGGTAAGAGCCGTCAACATCGCGCCTAGGCGACTGGAAAGTCCATCAAATAACCAACCGTCGGCTACAAACATCCATGCCAATACGCTACAAATCATTAATAATGACGCAACTGCTAAATGAATATAAAACCTGCCAGAAGCGAAACGTATCTTCCAAATTGAATAGACATACAAGTATAAACTGATGGCAATCACAGCAAATCCAACGTTACTGGCAATGGCCGCTCCCATAATTCCAAACTTAGGCAACAACCATGCATTGCACAACCACTTCAGTACGAGTCCGACAATCAGAAGGAATGCAGGAAGTACCACCTTACCTAAACCTTGCAATAAAGATGTCATCGTTAAAATTAATGAGAGCCAAAAAATTTGGATACAAAACACCATCAAAGTGGCAGATAGATCTCTAGTTTCGAATAACATTTCATTCACCGGCGGTAACACTAAAATTAAGCCTAGTGTAGCTGCCGTTCCAAATAAAAGGGCAATTCGGAATGTTAATTGGGCATACGGTATCGCATTGCGTCCGCTTTTCTTTTGCGTCGTATGCGCAATTAACGGAACGATGGAAAGTGACAAGGTCGATGCTATGAGAATGCCCATTTGAACAAGGGGCAGCCCACGGTCATACGTCCCTTTCGTTTCCATGGCAGTCAATCGGTCCATCCCATGATCCGTCAAGCTACTGAAAACAGTAAACGAGTCTACCAGTTGGAAAAATAACAATATGAGCGAACTCATACTGACACTTAAACTGATGATGGTTAAATTTTTAATTATCGGCCCAATTTTAACGCGCTCATGCTCCGTCTGGCGTATTTCTGGCCTGTGTTTTTTTCGGATAAATAAAAGAAGTAAAATAATCCCCGCAATTTCCCCAACAATAGCACCTAATAAAGCGGTGCTCCCGGCAACATACAAAGACGCACCAGTTTTCACCACAATAAATGTCCCGACTAAAATAACCGTCACACGAACTGCTTGCTCCACTACTTGTCCATATGCCACAGGCTCCATTCTGCCTTCCGCTTGAAAAGATCCTTTCAACAGCGCCAAGACAGGCATCAACAATACGACAAATGAGCCCGTACGCAATAGCTGCGCCAGTTCCCCATCACCCATCCAGCGAGCCAGAAGATCAGCTCCTCCAAATAACAAAGTAAAACTGATGATGGATATCACGCTTAAATATATAAAAGCGGTCCGTAAAATCACCGCGCGTTGATTTGATGCTGCCTCGTCATGGGCATCAGCCAAAAGTTTTGATATGGCAACAGCGAAACCATATGAAGTCCAGACGGTCAGTACGCCAATAAAGGGATACACTTGTTGGTATATGTAAAATCCTTGATCTCCGACAATGTTTTGAAACGGGATTCGGTAGACTGCGCTTAGTGCTTTGACGATTAAGGCGGCAATCGTTAATAAAACGGCGCCTTTCATGAATTTTTGCATCGTCCATTCGTTATTCATCGTTGTTCCTCATTCCAATCACCAATGGTTCGTTTCGAGCATGGACTGCTATGCTTTTGATGACTACATTATAACATGAAAAAAACGTCTTCTTATGTGATTAAGAAGACGCTTTCCTTGGTTCTTTCCATGTTTAGTTCCGAAAGCCCTAACGCGTGGTCTATTGGAATCAGAAAGACGTTGCATTCGTCTTTCATCCTTCCAGTGTCCAGTTTCGATGCCCAGCTCGCACCTCCGCTTCAGGGACTCATTCGAAAACAAGTTTTCGAGTCGTCCCTTCCACCGGAGGAGTCGAGCTACCATGGGCATCTCCACATTTCAGTGTTCCATTTGTTTGGCTAGGAAGTGGGCAGCGGTTTCTACTGCTTTGATTTCGGCTTCACCGATGAAATGGACTTTTGATAGTAGGTAGACCGCACCGATTGGGTCACCACCCGAAATGATTGGTGCCACACAATACGATTTGACTTGTTCTACCTGTCCCGGAACCCATTCCACCGATTTTTCCATTTTCTCCGACATAATGGTCCGCATTTGCAGAATGTCTTCTGCTTGGGAAGAGAGTCGACGGTTCAAATACTCTTTTTTCGACACTCCGGCCACTGCGATCATCTCGTCTCGGTCGCTAATCATAGCGGGTGTTCCAAGTGTTGCGTAGAGCGTTTCTGCATACTCTTGAGCAAAATCACCGAGTTCACTAATTGGGGAATACTTTTTTAAAATGACTTCGCCGTCGCGGTCTGTAAAGATTTCGAGAGGATCTCCTTCACGGATACGAAGCGTTCTTCTAATTTCTTTCGGAATGACGACACGGCCTAGGTCATCAATTCGTCTGACGATACCTGTAGCTTTCATCTTTGTTGCCTCACTTTCGACAGAATTCAAATTTCTTTGATTTCTACCTCAGTATGCGTCATGTTTGGATAAAATATGCAAGTGAGGCCATTACTCCCCAACTAAGGAATTCACTTCTTTTCGTGCTTCAGGTAAAAGCTTCATCATGGCTTCCAAAACATCAAATGGATGATGCTTTGCCGTTTTCTTTTCATCAATGGTTATCACTAGCTGTTGATGGTTATTCAGTTGGAAGCCAACCGCTCGTCCATAGGTCATTGAAGATTCTACTAATGTGGCACCGTTCGTATTTTGTGTGCCTTTTTTCGAAAGTTTTATTATTAATTGCTTATGTTGTTCTTTAATTGATTCAACACCTGATAGTTTTGCCCAAACTTTCATACGGGCAATTCGCATTAAGCGTTCCGCTTCTATTGGCATATTCCCAAACCGGTCAATTAACTCATCAACCAAATCTTCGTAATCCTTCTCACTTTCAACAGCTTTAATGCGTTTGTACATCTGAATTTTTTGGAATCCGTCTGGAATGTAGGCATCTGGCAAATAAGCATCAAATGGCAAGGAAATCTCCACATCAATTACCTCTTCTTGTTTAATGCCAGTTTGTTTCTCTTCAATTGCTTCTTGTAGCATTTGAGCATATAAGTCAAACCCTACCGAATCGATAAAGCCATGTTGCTGTGAACCAAGAAGATTCCCCGCTCCGCGAATCGATAAATCCCGCATGGCAATTTTAAATCCTGAACCGAGTTCCGTAAACTCTTTAATGGCTTGCAATCGTTTTTCGGCGACATCGGTCAGCACTTTATCCCGTTGGTACATGAAGTACGCATAAGCGACACGATTGGATCGACCGACGCGCCCTCTTAGTTGGTACAACTGTGAAAGTCCCATGCGATCTGCATCTTGCACAATCAGCGTATTCACATTTGGAATATCAATTCCCGTTTCAATGATGGTTGTCGTGACGAGAACATCGTAGTCACCTTCCAAAAATGCCAGAATGACGGACTCCAACTCTCTTTCAGTCATTTGCCCATGTGCAAAGCCAACACGTGCTTCAGGAACGAGCATTTGAATTTCATCCACTTTACGTGCCATATCTTCTACACGATTGTATAAATAAAACGCTTGGCCTCCCCGCGCCATTTCACGTTCAATCGCTTCACGCACTAACGCACCGTTTTGTTCCATTACATAGGTCTGAACAGGGAAACGATTTGCTGGTGGCGTTTCGATAACCGATAAGTCACGAACACCGATCATCGACATATGTAACGTTCTCGGAATTGGAGTGGCTGTTAACGTCAACACATCTACATTTGTTTTCAATTGTTTAATTTTCTCTTTATGTGTCACGCCAAATCGTTGCTCTTCATCAACAATTAGCAATCCTAAATCATGATAGACAATATCTTTTGATAACAAACGATGTGTACCTACGACTACATCAATCGTCCCCGCTTTTAATCCTTTTGTTGTTTCAGTTTGTTGTTTTTTCGAACGGAATCGACTCAACAATCCAACTTCTACAGGGAAATCAGCAAATCGCTCTTTCATGGTTTCGTAATGCTGTTGGGCCAAAATGGTCGTTGGTACAAGGAATGCTACTTGTTTGCTGTCCTGCACAGCTTTAAATGCTGCACGAATGGCGACTTCTGTCTTGCCGTATCCTACGTCCCCACAAATCAAGCGGTCCATCGGTCGTTCTTTTTCCATATCACGCTTAACTTCTTCAATCGAGCGCAATTGATCGTCTGTTTCTTCATATGGAAAAGCCGCTTCAAAAGCTTGTTGCATGTCTTGATCAGGCTCAAAAGCATGCCCTTTTTCAGACTCTCGTTTGGCATACAGTTTAATTAAATCATCTGCAATGTCTTGCACGGCTGCAGAGACTTTTGTTTTTGTTTTCTTCCATTCTGCGCCGCCTAACTTATGAAGCTTAGGTTCTTTCTCTTCCGAGGCAACGTATTTTTGAATTTGATCGATTTGATCGACCGGTACAAACAATTTATCTTCCGCACGGTAGCGAATATGCAAATAATCTTTATGAATGCCATTGATTTCAAGCGTCTCAATGCCTATATACTTCCCAATACCATGGTGAATATGAACAATATGGTCACCTGGTTTGATTTCAGAGTAACTTTTAATTCGTTCCGCATTCGTCATTTTTTGTGGACGTGATTTCTTTTTAGGGCGTTGTTTAAATAGCTCCTCATCCGTCAGAACGGCAATTCGTTGCAGAGGCAATTCAAAACCACTCGACATTTCACCATCCACAATATAGATACCTGGTTGATCTGGTGCTTCTTGACTCGTAAGGACATGGCTTTCCATCCCGTAATCTTCTAAAACGTCTTTTACTTTTTTCTGACGTTCAGTTCCTTCTGCCAAGATAAAAATAAAGAACTTTCCGGCTTCAAATCTTTCCATTTCATTTTTCAAGACACTCATTTGCCCATGGAAATGTTGCATCGGTTTACATGAAAACGCAACCGATTTCTTCAACGGGATACCCGAGAAAGTACGTGCAAATAAAGAGAAATAAACTTTTTTCTGATCCAACATTCCAAGAATCTCTTTAAAACTGAATGAAAGTTTTACATCATGGACCGTTTTACCTTCTTCCAGCATTGAAATATACCAGTCTTTTTCTTCCCGCTCCAATGAATCCGTTGTTTCCTGTATGCGGCCGAGCTCATCAAACAACACCAAACCATTTGCAGCAAAATAATCGCCCAGGAAAGTAGGTTGGTCTTCAAGAATGGATACATACTTTGTCATCTGTTCCGGAACATCGCCTTGTCTCAGCAATTCGATATCGTGATTGATATGTTGATGAAGAAGTTCTTTCGTTTCAGGTTTCTTTAATTTCTTTAAACTAACAGCCAATGATTCTTCTAATTTTTCAGCAAGAATCATAAGTTGTTGTCGCGTCCAAACGAACTCGGTAGCAGGAAGGATGCAAACCTCTTTCAACTTTTCAATCGACCGTTGATCTTCTGCTGAAAACGTTCGTATCGAATCGACTTCCGTATCGAAAAATTCAAGACGTACAGGATGTTGCAAGTAAATCGGATAAATATCCAAAATACCTCCACGCAAAGCAAACTCGCCCGGTGCCGTAACCATTGCTTGTCTTGAGTAACCCATCGCTACCAATTGATCAAGCCAATCATCCATAATTACTTCTTGTCCAATAGCGGTTTCAAGTCGACTCGCTCGCCACTGAGCCAAATTTGGCATTTGGCGACGAAGTCCTGCAATTGGCGTGATGACCACTCCACGTTTTTGGGACAGCATAAAATTAAGCGTTTCAATACGCTCAGCACGTAGCTCCGGACTAGAAACAGATAAATCGGCCGCAATTAATTCATCAGCCGGGTATAAACGCACTTCATCCTCACCAAGAAGTTTGACCATATCTTCAAACAATCGTTGTGCCTGTAGTAGATTGGGAGACACTACTAAAATGGGTCTCTCAGTCTCTTTAGCCATAGAGTGAATGAAGAGTGGACGCGCTCCTCCAGTGAGGCCGGTTACCAGCTGCTGATCCACCCCTGTTTCCATATCATTCAGCAAAGTCTTTATATGATGGTCTTTCATAAATAATTGATGTAATGGTTCCATACGAACCTCCTTATCAGAAAAGCGCAGAAGCCTACTCTAGCTCGTCACCGGCGCTGGAAGGCTCGAATCGAAAGCTTGCTTTCGCATGAGATTAAGGTTCGAAGGCTAAGATCGCGATGTCCTATCGCAACGCCTTCGTGACCCACATCCTGTGGGCCTAAGCTTAGGTGCGAGCTGGGCTTCGAAGCTAGACACCAAATATAGAAATCTGATGTGTTCTATCCCTCTAATAACCAAAAAACACTGCTATCTAAACAGAAAAAGGCTTTGTGCGCGAAACCCGCGCCAAAGCTTATTCCTATTGTATCCACTTTTGAATAGCATAGTAGTTTGGGTTATCCCGTAGAGATTTTTCACAATGCTCACAAATACTGGACACAGTTAGTGTTCCTTCTTCATCTTGCGTGAAGAACTCTTCTGCAAACTCTTCTCTAATTTGCTTTACTCGACCATGCTGCAGAGCGGATTGGCCTGATAGATGCCCCATTTCTGTCTTGCAGTGCCGACACTTTACACGAATTGCCATAGTACGGACCGGCCTCCTTTTTCAAAGTATAGACCGGTCGAACTGAATTTATTCCTTAGGCTCCATTAAAACGGTTCATTACTTCAAGAAATGGTGAAGATAACCAATCTTCACAAGCATCTGCACTTTTTTTCAATGCCTCATCCATCAGAGGTTTTTCCTCTGATGTAAACCTTGATAACACATAGTCCGGCACTTTCATGCCCGCAGGTGGACGATCAACGCCTACACGGATCCGATTGAAGTTTTGCGTTCCTAAATGATGAATCATTGATTTGATGCCATTATGTCCGCCTGCACTGCCTTTTTGACGAAGTCTCAGTTTACCGACCGACAAATCGAGGTCATCATAAATAACTACAATATCTTCTTCTGCAATTTCGTAGTAATCCATCATCGGCACAACACATTCGCCGGACAAGTTCATATATGTAAGCGGTTTAACGAGTAAAACCTTGCCTTCAGGTCTATGTACAATCGTGTACATTCCTTTGAATTTCATTTGATTTAATGGCGAATTGAAGCGGCTTGCTAATTCATCCACTACATCAAACCCAATATTATGCCTCGTGTGTTCATACGGTTTCCCAGGATTTCCGAGTCCGATAATCATTTTCATAAACATATACGTCCTTTACATTCTGAATGATTCCCATTTTACCACAAAGCACACAGTTCATAAAAAAATGGGACTGTCCAAAGACAATCCCATTTTGATTATATTGCTTATTCTTTTGTTTCTGCTTTTGGTTCGCCTTCGATTTCAGACGCTTCTTCACTTTCTCCTTCTTCAGCTACAGCTGGTTCATCAGCTGTAGTTTCTAACTCCTCATCTGAACGAGGTGCAGAAACGGATACTAGTGTGAAATCATCTTCATTCAAGATATTAAATTCCGATTTATCGCGGATATCAGCAACTGTCAAAGTTTCACCAATTGCAAGATCCGTTACATCTACTTCAATTGAATCTGGGATTGAAGAAGGTTTTACTTTAATTGTTACTTCACGGTTTGGTTGGCTCAATACGCCACCTTCTTTAACGCCAGCTGATTCGCCAGTCGTTACAACTGTAACGTTGACATCTAATTCATCAGACATATTGATTGCTAAGAAATCAGCATGAACGAACTTACCTTTTAAAACGTCCATTTGGTAGTCACTTAATACTACATTCACTGGTTTGCCATCAACGTCTAATTTCATTACGCCGTTGCGTCCCACTTCACGAAGTGTTTTTAATAAATCTAATTCGCTTACTGCAATTGAAGAAGATTCTGTTTTATAACCATATACGACTGCAGGCACGAAGCCCTCACCGCGTAATTTCGTTAAATTAGATTGTTTACCTATTTCACGTGATTGTGTTTGTACTGTTGTAGCCATCTATTTTCACTCTCCTGTGTAAGTCATTCTGGTATTATGTTTACCCAACTTACAGAAAATGAAACATTCGGCGCATCAATCAAATAAAGTACTCACTGATTTTTCTTCAAATACTCGTACAATTGCATCAGCTAAAAGATGAGCAACAGACAATTGAACAATCTTCGGAGAATTCTTTTCTTCAGGCAATTCGATTGAATTTGTGATGACTAATTCTTTAATGACTGAGTTGTCGATACGTTCGATTGCAGGACCTGACAATACAGGATGTGTACAACATGCGTAAACTTCTTTCGCACCACTTTCTACTAGTGCATTTGCAGCAATCGTAATAGTTCCGGCAGTATCAATGATGTCGTCGATTAAAATGGCTACCTTGCCTTCTACATTACCAACAATGTTCATAACTTCAGCTACGTTTGGACGTGGGCGGCGTTTATCGATAATCGCAATTGGCGCTTTCAAACGATCCGCCATTTTACGTGCACGCGTAACTCCACCATGATCAGGAGAAACAATGATAATTTCAGATGGATCAATGTTTTTCTCCAAGAAATAGTCAGACAAAATAGGTACTGCGATTAAGTGGTCAATTAAGATATCGAAGAAACCTTGGATTTGAGGAGCATGCAAGTCAAGAACGATGGCACGTGTTGCACCAGCAGTTTCAAGAAGGTTCGCTACTAATTTAGCTGTAATCGGTTCACGCGCACGTGCTTTACGGTCTTGGCGCGCATAACCATAGTAAGGCATAACAACATTCACAGTACGTGCTGAAGCACGTTTCACAGCGTCTACCATAATTAAAAGTTCCATTAAGTTTTCATTTACTGGTGATGAAGTAGATTGAATGATGAAAACATCACAGCCACGAATACTTTCTTCGATGTTAATTTGAACTTCACCATCACTGAAACGGTTAACGGAAATTTTTCCTAGAGGAACCCCTACTTCTTCCGCCAATTCTTTCGCAAGCGGTTCGTTTGAGTTTAATGAGAAGATTTTTAATTTAGTATCTGCATAATGGTAAGCCATGATGTTCCTCCTATTTTTTCAAGTTTAATTTTTCGACGTAGCCTTCTTTGTTTTCTTGACGAGCACGACCAATCGACAAAGCTTGAGCCGGTACATTTTTTGTGATGGTCGATCCAGCTGCGACATATGCACCTTGACCAATTTTCACAGGAGCAACTAAGTTTGAATTACACCCTACGAATGAATCATCCTCAATTGTCGTCACGAATTTATTTTTGCCGTCATAATTCACTGTAATCGTACCACAGCCAATATTTACGCGTTCGCCAACCTCAGCATCCCCAATATAACTAAGATGTGATACTTTCGATTGGTTACCTAATTTCGTTTTTTTGATTTCAACAAAGTTACCGATTTTTGCTTCATTGCCAATTTCCGAATCTGGACGAATGTGAGCAAACGGACCAACCGCTGTATCTTCTCCGATTACACTTTGAGTGACAACAGATGAATGCACCGTTGTGCGGTGACCGATTTTGCTGTCTGTGATATGGCTATTAGGACCGATTAAGCAATCTTCGCCAATTTCACTAAATCCTTCAATCATGACACCCGGTTGCAATACTGTATCTGAACCGATTACTGCATCAGCGCTGATGTAAGTATTGGCAGGATTAACAATCGTTACACCGTTACGCATATGTTTCTCGACGATTCGCTTACGCATTAACGTTTCCGCTTGTGAAAGTGCCACGCGATCATTTACGCCAAGAGTCTCTTCAAAATCATCTGTTGCATAAGCAGAAATGATATCGCCTTGGTTTTTCAATATTTCAATTACATCGGGTAAATAATATTCACCTTGAGAGTTATCATTTTTCACAAGCTTCAATGCTGCGAATAAAGATTCATTATCAAAGCAGTACGTACCTGAATTAATTTCTTTTACTTTTTGTTCTTCCGGAGATGCATCTTTTTGTTCCACAATGCGTTCAACATGTCCTTCCGCATTACGAAGAATGCGACCATAGCCAGTTGGATCTTCAGGAATCCCAGTAAGAATCGTTGCTTTCGCAGCCGTTTCTTGATGGTGAGCAAGAAGCGCTTTCATTGTTTCTGGGCGAATCAGCGGCGTATCTCCACAAATGACAAGAGTTGTCCCAGATAGACCTGCGAGTACTTCACTCGCTTGCAATACTGCATGAGCTGTTCCAAGTTGCTGTTCTTGAAGGGCGTACTCACTGCGGCTTCCCAGTTGATCTTGAACTTTTTCAGCACCATGACCAACGATTGTTACGATGCGCTCCGCGCCAATATCTTGAATATGATCAACCACATGTTCAACCATCGGTTTGCCACAAACAGGATGTAAAACTTTATATAATTTGGACTTCATACGTGTACCTTGACCAGCAGCTAATACCACTGCATATGTTTGTGTCATTTAGTGAGTCCTCCAATATGTTCAATTTACTCTTTTGACTATAGCCGAAATAGACCTGTAATTCAAGGAAATCCCGCTTGACAAATTGATGACAAAACCATTATTATTAACCTTTTTTTATTAAGTAAAGCGAATTACCACTCTATTTTCTTCTTTAGCTTGGAACACACACTGATAGAAAAGCTCAAAGTCTCTTTTACCCGTCTCAAATCTTCTCCAATTTAGGCTTTTGTCCATTCAGAAAGGTATTCTGTCCATTCGTGAAATTCCTTCCAATTCTAAGACATTAAAAAAGACTTCCACCAATTGGTAGAAGTCCTTCTCTATTATTTAACTAGTTTTCTCTCTCGTTTCGCCTGGCGTGCATAGAAAATCTCGTACATGACAGGAATAATGATTAGCGTTAACAGCGTAGAGGAAGTTAACCCCCCTATAACGGTTATTGCCAACCCTTTTGAAATCAATGTGCCTGACGACGTCGTCAGAGCTAACGGAATGAGCGCTGCAATCGTAGCAAATGCCGTCATCAAAATTGGGCGTAAACGCGTTTTGCCCGCTTCCACTAGTGACTCCCGAATGTTCATGCCTTTATCATTTCGGTTTTGGTTTATCCGGTCAACGAGAACAATCGCATTTGTCGTCACAATCCCGATTAGCATCAAGAATCCAATCATGACACTTACCGATAAAGGTTCACGTGCAATCACTAACCCAATCAATGCCCCGATTGGTACGAATATGAGGGAGGATAAAATAATGAATGGAATACGTGCTTGCCCGAATGTAATTAACATCGTCAAGTAGACAAGACCAATCGCACTCGCAATCGCAAGACCGAGTTGCTGGAAGATCTCCACTGTCTCATCACTACCTCCACCACTTTCTAAACTTACCCCTTCCGGCAAATCGACATTTGCTTTTACGCCTTCTTCAACGTCAGCTGAGACTTTTTGAATGTTCTCCGCATCAATTTGCGCTTCAATTCGTGCAAATACTTTACCGTCGAGTTTTTGAATCGCAGTAACAGAATCCATTTCTTCAACAGTAGCGATATCTTGCACTTCAACAGGACCGCTTGCTGTAAATATTGGCAGCGTGCGAATATCGTCAATGCTGCTCAATGCTTCGTCATATGACAATTGAACTGAGCGATCAATTCCATCAAGCGTTAAATTACCTACAGATACTGGTTTTGTCTGATCAGAAATCGTTCCAAGCAATTGGAAACCGGAGACACCCAGTTCATCCGCTTTGTCCGAATTAATCTGCACAACCAATTGCTTTTGCTTTTCAGAGAAATTATTCGAAACATATTTCAATGTATCTAAACTGTTCATATAAGCTTCTACATCGGATGCTGCTTTTGACAATGCTTCCAAGTCACTTGCAAATAAATCCACGGACACATTGTTATTGGTAGGTGGTCCGCCAGTAGATAGCTCTGATACGGAAATTGTAGAATCTGGTGAAATTTTGGTTACAACGCTTTCCATATCTTCTTCCAGCGACTCAACAAAATCAGTAACATCCACATTTTCTTTTAATGTCAAAATGTAGCCAGCACGATTTCCAAGTTTGATTCCCGTACCAAAATCTCGAGAACCGACGGCAGTTGTGACATCTTGGATATCTTCTGATTCTCCCAAAAGTTTTTCCACTTCAAGCGATACTTCGTTCGTGCGTTCAAGTGATGTTGAAGAAGGCAGTTCAATACTAGCCTGAACCAATTTGGTTTCTTCATTTGGTATGAAAGTAAACCCTAATCCAGGCACCAATGCAAATGAGCCCCCAAGTAACAACACCGATAACACTAAAATGATGGCTTTACGGTTTAACGACCATAAAATAACCCGCTCATAAAAACGTTGCATGGCGCTTTCTTTCTCTTCTTGTCTCACTTTCTTGAACGAAAACTTAGCCAAAATCGGCACAATGGTAACTGCAACAAGAAGTGAAGCAGCTAAAGAGAATATAACCGTTAGAGCAAATGGCAAGAAGAACTCCCCTGTAATGCCACTTACAAACCCGATTGGTAAAAAGACGACGATGGTTGTTAATGTTGAAGAAGTGATAGCTCTCAATATTTCCTTAGTAGACGAGGCTACTAATTCATTCGACATCGGTTCATCGGATTTTCGCAAGCGACGGAAAATGTTTTCAATCACCACTATGCTGTCATCCACCACTCGCCCGACCGCAACAGCCATACCCCCAAGCGTCATGATATTCAGACTGATATCAAGCTGTGCTAGGAAAATAGCTGCAATTAATAACGACAACGGAATAGAAATAATCGCAATAATCGTTGCTCGGAAATTCCGCAAGAAAATCAACACCGCAATAGAAGCGAATAGCGCACCTAGCAAGCCTTCTTTCACCAACGTTTCCACTGACTTTTCAATTCCGTCAGCAGAGTCAAAACCAACCGCATATTCCAGACGGTCGTCATACGAATCAAGTACCTCGATTACACGGTTTGCGATTTCCACTGTGTTGGCGTCCTGCTTTTTGGTCACGGCCATCGACAATGCCTCTTCTTGGTTATAACGCGTGATTTCACTTTGTTTAGATACTTCTTCAATAGTTGCAATTTCTTGCAACTCCACTGGAGGAGCTTGCGGATTGAAAGAAGAAGTGAGTTTCAAAGATTTCAACTTTTTGATAGACTCGAGCTTTTCTTCTACCCGCACCGGAATATTAATATCATTGTCATTCACCGTTCCAGCAGGGAATGAGAAGATTTGCTGATCGATTTGTTCCTTAATTTGACTGAGAGTAAGTCCTGATGCAGCCGCTTCTTTCTGATTGACCGTAATTTGCAATAGTTCATCTTGCAGTCCGCCAACAGAAACAGAGTTGATACCCGAAATTTTATTTAACTCCGGAATGACTTCTTTGTTTAACAGTTCTTCAATATCGCCTTCACCCTTACTGAACAAGGAAATGTTGAAGATGGGAAAAGATCCGAATGATAAACGGCTAATTTCCGTTTCCACGCCTTCAGGCAAATTGAGCTCACGGATAGCTGTTTCGGTTTGTTGTTCTGCTCGATCTAGATTTGTATCAAAAGGAAACTGCATATTGATAATACCGATTGTTTCATAAGAGACACTCTGAATTTCAGTTGCACCTTCGATCCCCTTCAATTGATCTTCAATTGGAGTGATGACGCGGTCGTCAACGTCTTCAGGCGATGCCCCCGGGTAAACGACTTGCACTGACAATTGAGGGAACTCAATGTTAGGCAGTAAATCAATTTTTAAACGTGTAAAGGAATAAAGCCCAAGGACAATTAGTAAGAATGAAATAATGAATACAGCTGCAGCATTTTTCAAACTGAATTTGGTTAAAAAATTCACTCGGTGCACCTTCTTTTTTAGTAGGATATGTTTCTAATTTCAGTTATACAACACTTGTGTCGGATTGGCGAATACCAATGTGCTGTTTTTTTAAAATTATAAAGTTTGATGTTTTAAGTTGAATTTTCTTTTGAATACCAGGTATTTAGTTGTTTAATAAAAAGGCTCAAATAAATGTGTTGGGTTATCGTACATTTGCGCTTGCCGCACGTTCCCCTTTTTATAAAATCAACCATGAAAGTTAACATAGCCTAATAAAAAAGAAACTTATCATTAAGACAAGTCTCTTCATCTCTTCTATTAAGCTCCTGCTTCTTCATATGAAATCATATCTTCTTCGCTAGATTCAGCATAAGCATTCAATACTGCTTCCTGGATTTTCGTTCGCGTACCGGAATTGATCGGATGTGCGATATCTCTAAACTCACCATCTGGTGTTCGCTTACTTGGCATGGCCACAAATAATCCTGTATTGCCGTCAATGACACGAATATCATGCACAACAAACTCGCTGTCTAGTGTGATGGAAGCAATGGCACGCATGCGGCCATCAGTTTGTACTCGACGTAATCTTACATCAGTTACTTCCATTGTCTCACCACCTTTCGTCTTAGATGCCTTACAGACTCTGACAACTATATTCTACATTTATCACATTTTTCCTTCTTTTTTAACGGAATTTTTAAAATATTTAATTTTATATAAAAAAGCCATAGAATGAAATCTCTATGGCTTAATCGAATTTATGAAATTAACGCGATTACTTCTATTTCAACTTGTGCATCTTTTGGTAAACGTGCAACTTCCACCGTAGAACGCGCTGGTTTATGGTCACCAAAATGCTGTCCATAAATTTCATTAAAAACAGCGAAGTCGTTCATGTCTTTAATAAATACGGTTGTTTTCACAACTTGTTGTAATGATGATCCTGCTTCTTCCAATACAGCTTTTAAATTAGCGAATACTTGGTGTGTCTGTTCGGTAATCGAACCTTCCACCATATTCCCCTCAGCTGTCAATGGAATTTGTCCTGAACTGTAAAACAATTCGTTTACGATCATTCCTTGGACGTATGGTCCAATTGCTGCTGGCGCTTTAGTTGTCGATACTGCTTTCATTATTCATTTCCACCTTTCGTAAAATAATTGCCTTCTGTTAAAGCGATTGTACGATCTTTTTCGTTTACTTCATGCAATTTTACCAGTGACAAATAATTTTCAATCAATTGTTCGTCAGCATGCTCCGCTTCGACCAACACGGCTACACCTGCTAACTGACAATTAAATTCTTCAAGCAAGTTTTTCATGCCATTCATCGTACCGCCGACTTTCATGAAGTCGTCTGTAATCAAAACACGTTGACCACTCTTCATACTTCGTTTAGACAATACCATCGTTTGAATACGACGAGAAGACCCAGAAACATAGTTAATGCTGACAGTAGAACCTTCAGTAACTTTACTATCTCGACGCACAACCACGACTGGCACATTTAAGTGGCGAGCAATGGCATGTGCAATTGGAATGCCTTTTGTGGCTACAGTCATGATGGCATCAATCGGTTGTTTGGCAAACGCTGAAGCAAAAACTTTTCCGACACGATTCATAAGTTCAGGGTTTCCAAGTAAATCCGTCATAAATAAATACCCGCCAGGTAACAAACGGTCTGAGTGACCAAGCTCTTCCATAAAGTCTTTAATGACTTCACGGACTGCTTCATCACGCATTCTTGGAATATATTTAACCCCGCCAGCTGCTCCTGGCACTGTCATCAGTAAGCCGATTCCTTTTTCTTCGAACGTTTCTTTGACAATGGTCAAATCTTCACTGATGGAAGATTTGGCAGATTGGTACATATCCGCAAACAATGTTAATGGAATTAACTGTTGGGGATGGTCTAACAAATAATGAGTCATATCAACGAGACGCTCACTGCGTTTCCACTTCATGGGTCACACTCCTAAACACGAATGATTTATATGTCATTTTAAACAAATATACGGTTTTAGGCAAGTGTATCTCGCTCTCCCAACAATCTCACTGCATAAACTTCGTCACAAAAGCCTCTCAAACCATTGTAAATTCTATTTACTCTAGATTCATGTTGAACAACACCGAAAACGGTTGGACCGCTCCCACTCATCAATACCGCATCTGCTCCAAATTTCATCATCTGTTCTTTGATCATGGAGACTTCCGGATGCAATTTTAACGTAACAGCTTCCAAAGCATTTCCCATAGTATTGCACATTAGTTCATAATCTTTCTCCCGGATGGCACGAATCATTTCTTTTGTATTGGGATGAACCACTTCATTTATCTTTAAACTTCCGTACACATCTGCCGTAGAAACACCAATAGATGGTTTGGCTAAAATAATCCAACAGTTTGGCGGCGCCGGCAATTCTTGAATCTGTTCCCCCCTGCCAGTAGCAAGAGCAGTTCCTCCATATACGCAGAACGAAACATCCGAACCGATTTTAGCACCATGTTCTGCTAATTGATCCTTTGTTAGCTTCAAGTTCCATAATTCATTTAATCCTTTTAAAGTAGCGGCAGCATCACTGCTTCCTCCTGCCAGACCAGCAGCAACGGGTATCTTCTTTTCTAAAGTAATAGATACACCTTGCTGTACTTTATATGTATCTTTCAATAACTTTGCCGCTTGATAGGCTAGGTTCCTTTGGTCATCCGGCACATAACGATCGGCTGAAATAATGCGAATCTGACCATCTGTACGTGGTTCTAATCCAATACGATCTGCCAAATCAACCGTCGTCATGATCATTTCTACTTCATGGTAGCCATCTGGACGTTTTTTTAAGACATCCAGGGTTAGATTGATTTTTGCAGGCGCTTTCACATAAAGCATGGGTATGCCTCCTTCATCTGTTCATTGCTGTTCACTATTTTACCACAGCTAGTGATTTAGGAAAGGAGGCGTAGAAAAGATTGCTTATGTTTCTGTTTCTACATCGCTTCGCTAGCTTCGAAAGATGTAAGTGCGTCGCATCGTTTGACTGTCGTAATGAGGAGCCCCAAATGTCTTACTATCTATTCTTTCCTCTTTGAGAATGCGAGACAGGTAACATAGCCTTACATAAAGATAGGCGGATTGCTCCGCCGTGTCAGTCCCATTAGAAATCTAGTTTGCGACTTACTTCTTGTACTGTTGTCCGTTCATTAAGCCGGCCTGTGCCATTTCAACTGCTCGCTTTACCATGTTTCCAGCATTACGAGAGGTGATGCCTCCCCAACCGTCACGCGCAACGACATCATAAAATCCAAGTTCTTTCGCAATTTCCTCTTTTAGATGATTCGACATTACACGATTACGTGGCATGTTTTTCCTCCTCTTGAGGACTGACAAATGTAGTATGTACTGAAATCAAAAAAACACTCATGGATGAAGTCATCCATGAGTGTCTTGTTAAAATATAAGTACATAAGTGCTAAAGATTATTTGACGACTACAAGTTCTTGCATTCCGTCAACAATTGTAATTTCTACTGCTTCAGTTAAAATATCTGTGTAGCTGTAAGACACACGCTCAAACGCGTTCTCGTCCTGATCAAGATCCACTACGAACACTGCATGATACGTTTCACGTAAAACGCCTGCTCGTTCAATCGTTTTCTTGCGACCACCGTTTGCTTTTAATTGCAAACGTTTACCTAAATGACAATCTAAAGACTTTTTAATATCGGCTAAAGTTTTTGGCATTTCGCTTACACCTCACTTAGTCATAAGCATACCATACACACAAATATTTGTCAACCAAATTTATTATTTTAACAATGAACAAAAGCACTTGTCAATAAAATTCGCATATTTAAACTGTAATTTTTATTAATAAGTGTGCCAAGTTTGTTATAAAGTCGAGATTTCCTTGAAATCTGGCAGTAATAAATCTGCTAATTTTCCAAATTCCTGAATGGTTAGTGTTTCCCCTCGACGAGCAGGATCAATATTTGCACCTTCCAATGCAGCTAAAATCAAATCCTTCTTTTCTTTACCGTGTGGAAGTTGGGACTGTAGATTGTTTAGGATTGTTTTCCTGCGTTGCGCAAAAGAAGAACGCGAAACCGTGAATAAGAAATCTTCATCCAAAACATTCACTGGAGCCGTCTCATGTCTCGTTAACTTAATGACAGCTGAGTCGACATTAGGTTGTGGAATAAAGACTGTTTTTGGAACGGTCATAGCAATTTCGGCCTTCATATAATACTGAATCGCAATGGACAATGAACCGTAAGCTTTTGTACTAGGTGAAGCTGTAATACGATCTGCCACTTCTTTCTGCATCATGACAACCATTCCGCGAATCGGCAATTTCTCCATTAGCAACTTAATCAGGATCGGTGTAGTTACATAGTATGGTAAGTTTGCTACAACCATAACATCCTTAAATCCAGCCAATTTATCCTGCATTACTTCTGCCACATTGGCTTTTAACACATCTGAATGAACAATCTCAACGTTATCGTATGGGGAAAGTGTATCTTCCAACACTGGTAACAGGCGTTGATCAATCTCAAAAGCAACCACTTGACCAGCATTGCGTGCTAAATGCTCTGTCAACGCACCGATTCCGGGGCCGATCTCAATGGCAGCCGATTCTTTTGTCAACTTAGCATGGCTGACAATGTTATGAAGTACGTTCGGATCGATTAAGAAATTTTGTCCTAAACTCTTTTTAAATGAAAAACCGTATTTTTTTAATATTTCCTGTGTGCGTTTTGGGGTTGCAATATCTTTACTCATGTATGCCCTCCTGATCCAATTGAGCTAAAGCTTTTTCAAATTGCCCGCTTTCAATTTGGAACATTGATAGTCTTTTTTGTAGTTGTTTGCCATTCGTATAACCAATCTGCAAAAGCTCACCCAGTCGATCGCGGCGGGCTTTAGAACTAGGATGCCCAATTAATCGAGCTTCCATCAATTGGTGAAGCGGAATTTCTTCTATTTGATTCAATGTATTTCTCGGTGTATATACATTTAAAAGCGCTTGGCGTATATCTTCGTCCGCAGCATGCTCAATACCAAGACCTTTCCCATTTTTCGCAATGGTTTTTTCTTTAGGTAAAAATGCATGCTTTACACCTGGTACTTGCTCTTCAATAATGGCACGTATTCGTCTGCCAGGATAATCGGGATCCGTAAAAACAATGACCCCTCTCTTATTTTGCGCATGTTGAATACGCTTGATGGTCTCTGGCGAAATAGCAGAACCATTCGTTTCAATCGTATCTGCTCTCACAGCACGCTTAATAGCAGTTGTATCATCTTTTCCTTCCACCACTATTACTTCTTCAATAAACACGATTCACTGCCTCATTTCCAACTGCTTCTTTGCCTATTTTACTTCCGCACAGCCCCATTGTACACAGAAAAGCGAAGCAGACCACGATAGCCCACATCGATGTTGGAAGTTTCTATTCGAAAGTCTGCTTTCGCTTGATTAGGGGCTGGGAGTGCTTGACCGGGGAGCTAGACATTCGAAAAGCGATGCAGACTCTGAAAACCAACCGTTACAAAAGAGGCAAATTTCATGATTACTTCTCTAACGACAAAAAGCTTCCCCCTAAATATGGGGAAAGCTGGAATTTCATTAGTCTAATACTTTAATTCGAACCTGTTTACGACCAAACCCAAATGCCTGATCTGTCGTAGGCATGAATAAGTCGATCTTCATCCCTTTTATTGCTCCGCCCGTATCTCCAGCTACAGCATACCCATAGCCTTCAACCCAAACCTTTGAACCCAAAGGAATAACGCGCGGATCTACCGCAATTACTTTTAGGTGTGGATTTGAACGTAAATCGATACCCGTAGCGGTAATACCTGAACAACCATTACAGTAAGCTGTATAGGCTGTGGCAGATACATAAAACTCTTTTCCGCCAGGTTCTGATGAACTGTTCGAACTTGTATTGGTACCACGTGAAACGCTTGCCGTAACAATTTTCGTTCCAACAGCCACGACTTTCTTAGCCGGTTCACTAATTACTTCTTCGCCTTTTAGAATACGCGCGACCGGTTTACCATTTTCAGTAATGATTTCATAAGTGCGTTTTATGGATCCTTTTTTACCTTCTTGTACAACTTTTTCTTTACCTTTTAACAAATTCTTATCTTTACGTGTTTCCACAGCGAAATTCGTTGCTGCTTCCACTACATCGGTGACTTTTTCTACGCGAACGACTTGTATAACATCGTTTGGAATCACTAATTCATCCATTCTTTGTTCGACACGATCAAATTCATTCATTTGAATCTCTTGTTGTTTTAAAAAGTCAGCGACCGTAGTCGAAGTGGACCAAACCTTCATTTCATTGACACCATCTACGAGCGTTACTTGGAACGCTTTTTCAATCGCAATGTTTGTATCGGGTCCGACCTTGGCATCAAGCCCAGGTGTTAACTTATCTTGCTCAGAAACTTCAATCTTTGCTTCTGCTAAAACTTCACTAACTTTATCGGCAGTTGTTTGGATTGTTTGTTTTTTCCCATCAACTGTAATCGTAATTTTTTTTGCCTGTTCCCACTTAATAGAAAGTCCTTCTTCTATCTTCGTGTTCAATGAGGGTGAAACTAAATCAGCGGTGGAAACTTGAATATTTTGTTCATTCAATAAGTCTCCAACTGTATCTGCATGGGTGTGAACTTCTTGTTGTTTACCATTAACCGTCAAAGCGACAGTTTGTTTCGTTCCTACGAAAAGAACGGCTGATATGACTGAAACAAATAAGATAACTGCGATTGCTGCTATTCCTAATTGCTTATTCCTCAATGTGTTGGTGAACAGGTTTTTCATGGAATTATTTGACATGAAAAACGCCTCCTTATCACTCGTGTGATTATATAGATTACAAAAATGCCTGTCAACCTTTCGTAATTAGTCAAACAATTCAGGTTGAAAGAACCTCCTCTGCCCAAGTATTGGAGAGGGTTCCAATTTTTATACAGGTAATTTGTAAAATTTTATGGCATTCTCAGTTGTTGCTTTGCCTACTTCCTCAACTGGAATGTTTTTCAGACGAGCAATTTCTTCTGCTACTAGTGTGACAAGTGCCGGTTCATTGCGTTTTCCTCTATGTGGATGAGGTGCTAAGTACGGGGCATCTGTTTCGATCATTAAATACTCAAGTGGAATTTCTGCAGCTACTTCTTTCGGCTTCTTAGCATTTTTAAACGTTACAGGACCACCGAGTGAAATCATGAAATTCATCTCTATAGAGATTTTTGCGGTTTCAACACTGCCACCGTAACAATGCATGACTCCACCCGTTGTTTCGGCCTGTTCTTCCTGAAGGATACGAATGACATCTTCGGTCGCATCGCGGTTATGAATGACAATAGGCAAATTCACTTTTTGTGCCAAACGAATTTGTTTTCTAAATAATTCCTGTTGCACATCATGAGGTGATTTGTCCCAATGATAATCAAGCCCAGTTTCACCAATTGCCACAACTTTTGGATGTGCTGCTAATTCTTCAATCCACAGTAAATCTTCTTCAGTACAATCAATAGCATCGACTGGATGCCAACCGACAACCGCATAAATAAACTCATATTGTTCCGCTAATGCGATCGCTCGCTTAATTGTTTTCCGGTCGAAGCCAATCACGACCATATGGTTAACTTTTGCTTCGAGGGCTCTTTCAATAACTTCTTGTAAATCTTCATCGTATTGATCTGCATTTAAATGAACATGTGTATCTATGTACATAATGAATCGCCTCACAGTATCTCTATTTTAGAATTAATAAATATTTCTGACATCTCTGTTTCGTAACAACTTGATGACAGGGGCGTGTATTTTATATAACATTCAGGACTAAATAACCTAAAAATGGTAATTGTTTTTAATTGTATTATAATTCCAGTGATTCCAACGACCTAAACTTTCAAAAGAATAGCACGTTACGAATGATAGTTACAAGGAAAAAGCCTGTCCAGCGATTGCTGAACAGGCTAATTAGTTGTTATTTTATTTTACTTTTGCACCGTTTTCGAGTTTCTCATCAACAGTTGCCAATGTTAAATATCCATCTTTTTCTCCAGCAAGGATCATCCCTTGTGACAGTTCTCCGCGCAGTTTAACAGGTTTCAAGTTGGCTACAACAATCACTTTCTTGCCTACTAATTCCTCCGGTTTATAACTCTTCGCTATACCTGAAACTACTTGGCGTTGCTCGTATCCCAGGTCTACCTGCAGCTTCAATAATTTATCTGCTTTAGGAATTGCTTCACATGCCGTAACCGTTGCAACTCGCAAGTCCACATTCATAAACTCGTCGATTGTTATTTCTGGGACATCTGGAGCTTCTTCTTTTACAGTTTCTGCTACTACCGCTTCTTCCACTTTTACCGGACCACGCATTTGTTCTTGAATATACGTAATTTCTGTCTCCACTTCCAACCTTGGGAAAATCGGTACGCCTTTTTCAATCACTTTTGTACCACTTGCAATGCTTGATGCATCTTCAAGTGAATCCCAAGTCAATGCATCTGCAGACAAACCTAGTTGCTCAGCAATTTGTTTTGGAGCGTTTGTCATGAACGGTTGCAAGTAAACAGCAATTTTACGAAGACTTTCAGCCAAGTTCCACATAACTGAACCTAGTTTAGGTTTGTCTGATTCTTCTTTAGCCAGCACCCATGGTTGCGTTTCGTCAATATATTTATTCGTACGAGAAACAAGAGACCATAATTCACTTAACACGATACTGAACTGCATTTTCTCCATACTTGCTTCATACTTTTCTTTCACTTCTTTTGCATGCGCTTGTAAGGTCGCATCAAATTCTGTCGGTTCATTTCCTTCAGTTGGAATCACACCATCAAAATACTTGTTCATCATCGAAACAGTACGATTCAGCAAGTTTCCTAAATCATTTGCCAAGTCATAGTTGGTGCGTTCCACAAAAGATTCTGGTGAAAAGACGCCATCGGCACCGAACGGCAACTCACGTAATAAGAAATAACGAGTAGCATCCAAACCATAACGATTTACTAATAATTCCGGTGTGACAACATTGCCTTTAGACTTCGACATTTTCCCGTCTTTCATCATAATAAAGCCATGTGCAAACACTTTTTTCGGCAACGGTAAATCCAACGCCATCAAGAAAATAGGCCAGTAAATCGTATGGAATCTCACAATGTCTTTCCCGACAACATGTACATCAGCAGGCCAGAACTTATTAAATAATGATTCATCATCCGACTTGTAGCCGAGTGCTGTAATATAGTTTGACAAAGCATCTACCCAAACATAGATCACATGTTTTGCGTCTCCAGGTACTCGGATTCCCCAATCAAATGAAGTTCGGGACACTGATAAATCTTCCAACCCTGGTTTAATGAAGTTATTGATCATTTCATTTTTTCTAGACTCAGGTTCAATAAATTCTACGTTATTTTCATAATAGTTCAGCAAGCGGTCAGCATATTTTTTCATATTGAAGAAATATGATTCTTCTTTGACTTTTTTCACTGGACGTCCACAGTCAGGACAATTTCCATTTTCCAATTGTGATTCAGTAAAGAAAGATTCACACGGAGTGCAGTACCATCCCTCATATTCACCTTTGTATATATCGCCGTTATCAAGGAATAACTGGAAAATCTTTTCAACACCATCTTTATGGCGCTGTTCAGTTGTTCGAATAAAATCGTCATTGGAAATGTCCATCAATTCCCAAACTTGCTTAGAAGCTTCCGCAATTTCATCGACATAAGATTGTGGATCTTTACCAGCTTCTGTCGCTTTCTCTTGAATCTTTTGGCCATGCTCATCCATACCCGTTAAAAAACGAACATCAAAACCACGTAAACGCTTATAGCGAGCCATCGCATCGGAAGCCACTGTTGTATAAGCAGTCCCTATATGAAATTTACCGCTTGGGTAATAAATTGGAGTCGTAATATAAAAAGAATTTCTTTGGTTGTTCAATTAAATTCGCCCTTTCGTGCCCATAAAGTAGTAATACTATTCTATCTGAGTACCAGAATTGTTTCAATGATGTATAATTGACGAAAAATGTCGAATAATAATTACGTGTTTTTAGTACCAGTTATTTTCAATTATTGCCATATATTTGACATATATTAAATCATATATCAAATATATTATATTTTGACCATAAAATATCATATTATTAACAATTATTACTATGAATTGGAAGTAATTTTTATTGACGAAGCTGGCAGTACTTGGTATGATAAGTAACAGACAAGAAAGAAATGTCGAAATTTGACGAATTACTTTTATAATTCGAGAGGAGTACTTTTCATGAAATCTACAGGAATCGTTCGTAAAGTTGATGAATTAGGACGCGTAGTTATTCCAATAGAGCTTCGCCGTACACTTGGCATTGCTGAAAAAGACGCATTGGAAATTTACGTGGATGACGATAAAATCATCTTGAAAAAATACCTGCCAAACATGACTTGTGCTGTAACTGGTGAAGTATCAGATGACAACCTACGTTTAGTAGGCGGAAAACTGATCTTAAGCCCAGAAGGCGCAGATTTGTTGGTAAAAGAAATTCAATCTAACCTGACTAAATAATTTCAAAATCCGGGGCGACTATATGTCACTCCGGATTTTTTTTATTCTTCAATATGATACTGTTGATACACATCCCGCTTCGGTAGATCTCTGTCCTTGGCCACAACTTTAATGGCTTCTTTGGAAGAAAGCGACTGATTTTCTATCACATGGTTAACATGCTCTGTTATGGATAAATTTATCCACCATTTTTCATTTTCATCCGGATTTTCTTCTGTAGAACCTTCAATAACCATTACAAATTCGCCACGCACTTCTTCCTTCTCTGCCCAAGCCACCGCTTCTTCCAAAGTCCCTCTTACAAACTCTTCGAATTTCTTCGTTACTTCTCTAGCCAACACTACTTTTCGTGCGGAACCCAGTATTTGTTGAGCATCCCGCAGTGTTTCTTTTAGTCGATGAGGAGCTTCGTAAAACAGCATTGTTTCTTTGTGGTATTGAATGGCTTCAAGTGCAGCTTTTCGATCTTTCTTTTGCCTTGGTAGAAACCCATAAAAAGTAAAAGACAAGGTTGAAAGTCCAGATGATATTAACGCACTTAATGCAGCATTCGCACCGGGAATCGGCACGACGGATAAATTCTCCGCAACCGCTTTTGCCACAATATCCGCTCCCGGATCTGAAATGCATGGTAAACCAGCATCACTGACAAGTGCAATATTCTTCCCATTACGCAGAAGCTCTAAAAGCTTTTCCCCGCCATATTCCAAATTATGCTCATGGTAACTAATGAGTGGCGTATCAATTTCAAAGTAATTACACAGCTTCTTCGTATTACGTGTATCTTCGGCAGCAATATAATCCGCTTCTTTCATCATGCGTATCGCACGAACGGTCATATCCTCCAAGTTTCCAATAGGTGTCGCCACCAAATACAAAATACCAGTGGTCGATTGTCCTGAAAAACTCTTTTGTGCATGCATTATTGTTCACCTCTCATTCCATTTGCCATATAGACTATTTTCTCACTCTTCTTCAACTGTTTGAATGCATACTCCGCTTTCATCGCCAGTTGTTTCGTTTCGAATGCTTCCTGATAAATACATGTGACCGGTCGTCTGGCCCGAGTATACTTGGCACCTTTGCCGTTGTTATGGACGTTTAGACGTTTTGTTAAGTCATTGGTATACCCGGCATAATAAGAGCCATCGGAACATTCCAACACATAAAAAATATGCTCGTTAGTTCTCTCCATAAAGCATCTCACGCACTTCTTCCGTATATTCACCTTTTTCATCGTACACATATAGAGGAGGAAGAATTTTTAAATCGGGTTTCCCATCTTTAATTCCTTCTATTAATAAAGTATTCGCTTCTTTTCCTTCTTTCGGATAAACAAATCGAATGCGTTTCGGCTCCAGTCGATTAGCTCTCATTGCGGTCACGATATCAAGCAATCGACCTGGTCGATGAACAAATGCCGCTTTTCCACCTTGTTTCAGCAACTGACTTGCAGATTGAACTGCCTCGTCTAAAGTTAAATGAAGTTCATGTCGGGCAATCGCTAAATGTTCTTTCAAGTTTTTATTGCTTGCTTCATGCGCAGGAAAATAAGGAGGATTACACGTTACCACATCATGTTTTTCAATTCCAAGATCCTTGGGAATGGTTTTGACATCCCCTTCAACAATCGTTATTTGTTCATTTAATTGATTATAGCTCACACTTCTATTAGCCATATCTGCTAAACGTTGCTGTAATTCCACACCTGTAATCTTAGCTTTCGTCCGTGCACTTAAAAATAAAGGTATGACACCGTTTCCTGAACACAAATCCACGATCGAACCTTGTTTAATCGGTACATACGTAAATTTTGCAAGAAGTACTGCATCTAATGAAAAGGAGAAAACAGACGGACTCTGAATAATCCGTAGATCCTCTGCAAGTAAATAGTCTAATCTTTCATCATCTTGTAAATCGATATCCATTGGTTAACCCTCCGACATAACAAAAGACCGACATCCACTTGTTGAAGTGGAATCAGTCTTTCATCACCCGTTTTGTTTATTTAAAAATGAAAGGCAGAACAAACAGTCCTCGCCTTTACGTGAGCTTCCAAAGTGCACATGACACACATGGAAACCTTCTTGATATAATCTCGCCAAGTTATCGTAACCTTCTCCAATATCAATCCGGCTTAATTTTTTTGCATTCAGTTCGGACTGCTTCAGGACTTCCTCTTCCGCCGCATGAATTTCATCCAAACGCGTTCGAAGAAGGAAGTTTTCTTGTTGCAAAGACTGATGTTCTTCCATCATCAAAGCCACGAACTCTTTAAGTGCATGGAACTGCCCTTGCAATGATTCAAGTTGCTGTTCAAACTCCATGACCGTATCCAAAAAATTACGATCTTTCACGTACATCACCTCGTTGTTCAGTCCATTACACTTGGTTTTCTGCAAACTGCTGAATTTCTTCTAATGTATAGTCTAGCACACGTTGTTGCTCAGCTAATTCAACTTGCATCACGCGTTCCAATAAGTTAATTCCGACGACTTTACCTTTGCCATCCGGTGTAGAAATTCGTGCACCCATATCTGGCATTAACTCTTTTGCTGTTTCATACTCGTCATTTTCGTATTTCAAACAGCACATCAACCTGCCACATAAACCCGAGATTTTGGAAGGATTAAGGGAAAGGTTTTGATCTTTAGCCATTTTGATGGAAACAGGTTCAAAATCACCTAAAAACGTTGAACAACATAACATTCGGCCACATGGTCCGATTCCACCAAGCATTTTCGCTTCGTCTCGCACACCGATTTGTCGTAACTCGATTCGCGTTCTGAAGACAGAAGCTAAATCTTTCACCAAATCACGGAAGTCAACTCGACCTTCAGCCGTGAAATAGAAGATAATTTTATTTCGGTCAAATGTATATTCCACATCGACCAACTTCATATCCAAGGTGTGTTCAACAATCTTTTCTGTTCCAAGCTCAAAGGCATGTTGTGATTCAATTTGGTTCTCATCCACTTGCAGACGATCACGCTCATCAGCGGGACGTACGACCTGTTTAAGCGGCAACACCACATCGTGTTCCTCCACTTGCTTGACAGGAACGACAACCTTCCCGTATTCTACCCCTCTTGCTGTCTCAACTATAACATACTGGTCTTTTTCCAAAGGAAAATCAGCTGGATCAAAATAATATATTTTACCCGCTTTCTTGAAGCGGACACCTACCACGTTATACAAACGAAAACCCCTCCTGCAAATTCAGCGTTAATTGTTCCATTAAAAGCGTCCGATTCATATTGCGATGCAGTTGTTGCTTCGCTTTTAATATGGCCTCTATTTTATTGGACAAGTGTTCATATGTAATATGAAGTGCACGTTGTTGATAAAATGGCAAAAAATCCGGATACGCGTAAGCTGAATCACTATTAGCTTTAACTGATACTAAATCGCGATATGCGAATAGTAGCAAATCTAATGCTTGTTCTGTTTCTTCTTTTTCTTTTAACAAAGGTAGCCATTCTTCATGCACAGTCAACATCGCTTCATGTACATTTGATTCAACCGCCTCCACTAATTTTAACACTGTTTTTCGGACCTGTGCAAACTGCTCATCTTTTGCCAATTGTAAAGAGTCTTCCAAATCATTCGTCAGCATGGAAACAGTTGCCGCCATAGATGCTGTTAGACCTTCTCCTATCAGCACTTTTACGCGTTCTTCATAAGGAATAGCTGGAAAAGAAATAATTTGACTACGCGATCTGATTGTCGGTAAAATCGCATGTGGTTTTTCCGTCAATAATATCGCTGTTATCAATCCTTCAGGTTCTTCCAAAAATTTAAGCAATGTATTCGCAGCAGATGCGTTTAAGCGATCTGCCCGGTGGAGCACATATATTTTACGGCCAGCTTCGAGGCCAGTTTTATTCATCTCATATATTAACTGCAGCATTTGATCTTTTTTGATATCTTGTCCATCCGGTTCGATTTGAATAAAGTTTGGATGGTTGCCAGATTCAAATCTTCTACACCCTCGGCACGTTTCACATGAAACATTTTCAATGGGTTGTTCACATAATAATAATTTCACAAACGATCGCATAACCGCTACTTTGCCAGTTCCTTTCGCTCCTTCAAAAAGATATGCATGAGCAACACGGTTCTTTTGAAATACCGTTTGAAGTTGTTTCATTACAACTGGCTGTAACTGTCTGACATCATTTTGGTTTGCATCCATGAAGTTGCTCACCCTTTCTTTTTGAAAAAACCCGTGCTCCGGACATCCGGAAAACACGGGATTTTTCGTGTGTAGCTAAATAAAATTGAGTCATAAGTGCAAAATAAATTTAAAAATGATGGAACTGTTCAATCGGAAGCACAAATACTGTCGCTCCTCCTACTTCAACTTCTACTGGATATGGAATATATGAGTCAGCGTTACCGCCCATTGGCGATACAGGAGCAACCATCTGCTCACGAGAACGACAATTATCACGAATTAAATCCAATGCTTTTGGTATTAATTCATCTTCGGTACCGATTAAAAACGTCGTATTTCCTGATCGTAAAAAACCACCAGTACTTGCTAATTTGGTTGCACGAAAGTCACCTTTCGTCAGTGCGCTTGATAATCGGTTACTATCTTGATCTTGCACCACAGCCACTATAAGCTTCATCAACTCGACCCCTTTTCCGGAAGTTCTTCCTACTATTATAACATGAAAAGTTTATTCATTTCATACGTGAAGAAAGAGAATTTTTCAGAACATTCAGTACGTATTCCGTTACTTCTTCCTGTGATTTTGAAGCATCTACTACATGTATTCGTTCAGGATATCTTTTAACGACTTCCTGATAACCTTCTCTTACTGCTTCATGAAATGCCAAACTTTCTGCGTCTAATCTATTCTTTTCCCTCTCATCATGTTTTGCAATCCTTTTTAGTCCTACTGAAGGTTCCAAATCAAATAATAATGTGAGATGAGGCATTAATTTGCCAATAGCGAATTCATTGATGGAAAGAACTTCGTCAATGCCAAGTCCTCGAGCGTGTCCTTGATAAGCAAGGGAGGCGTCAATGAATCGATCACACAAAACGATTTTATTTTCATTTAGTGCGGGCTCGATTTTCTCAACCAAGTGTTGTCTTCGCGCTGCTGCATATAATAGAGCTTCCGTACGTCCGTCCATCTCCGTGTATGCGTTATTTAGTATCACTTCACGTATATGCTCTGAAATACGTATGCCACCGGGTTCACGTGTTGATACGATGTCATATCCTTCTTTCGTTAATCGAGCAACGACATCACTCATCACTGTTGTTTTCCCTGCGCCTTCTGGTCCTTCAATCGTTATAAAAAATCCCTGGTTATTCATACCTTTTCCTCCTTCAAGACAAGCAACAGTTTTCGGCTTAAATCATGCTCACCTTGAATCGTTGCGCCACTCGCTAAATAATCTGCAAGCATCTTCAATTTATTCGTTGTAATTTTCTCCCCGCGGACAAATAAGGGAATGCCTGGCGGATAAGGAATGACCATTCCCGCACAAATTCGGCCGTTTGCTTTTGTAAATGGAATCCATTCACTGTCTAATGCTTGTAGCTCTTTATATGGCACAGCCAAAGTTGAAAGTGCTTCTATTTCATGCGAATAATCAATTTCCACTTTATCTCTTTGCTGATTAAAACATTTCTCAACAGCAGCTTTTATTTTTTTTCTTATTTCTGCAAAAGGAAAGTGATGTCTCGCTTTTAATAATGGCAAAATCATCAATACTTGCTCTGGATCTGCAAGCTCTACGTAAATCCCTTGGTGCTCCAACTGTTTTTGCAAAGTAAAACCCGTATGATGGGGTACCCTTAAAATTAATTTCAATGGGTCATCAGCCTCTATAACTTCAAGAGAAGATATAGTTTTCAAGCTATCGACAAACTGACGGCGTGTCTTAATAAACAACTGCTGATCTTCATGCGCATACGTTCCGATAAAATGCCGCGCATCATCCAATGAAGCGAGTATCAAATACGACGGACTGCTGGATTGAAGCATGCGCAAATAGCGATTCACTTTATCTTTAGACACTCGACTTGAATTAATATGTAGAAATGAACCCATTGTCAATGCCGGTAGCGTTTTATGTGCAGACTGGACAACCACATCTGCCCCCATTTCAAGCGCGGACATCGGAAACTCGCCTTCTCCTATAAAATGCGCCCCATGCGCCTCATCAACAAGAACAGGAATTCCATGTGCCTGAGCCAAACGAATCGTTTCAACCATCTCTGGATTTGTAACGCCATAATACGTGGGGTGCGTTAAAATAAGTGCTTTGGCATCTGGGTAATAGTCGATAGCCGCCGATACAGTAGTTAAACTGACATGTGAAGGTGTATATGTCTCCTCATCCCATTGAGGAGTTAAAAACACTGGTTGAGCACCTACTAATTCGAGTGCATGAAATACCGACTTATGTGCATTGCGCTGAACCAGTACCCGATCACCTTCCCCACAAGTTGCATAGACCATTGCCAGGTTCCCCACTGTCGAGCCATTCACCAAAAAATAACTGTGTTGTGCCGCGTAGGTTTTTGCTAACAATGCTTGTGCTTCTTCTATGACTTCCTCTGGATGGTGGTAATCATCAAGTCCACTGAGTTCGGTATAATCAAACTTCATCACATCTTTGAAAGCACGGGGCAACTCAGACAATGCTCCATGTTTATGTCCAGGCACATGAAACGAGCTATTTTGATTTTCATAAAAACGTTTCATCGCTTCCACTATTGGCCGTTCATTCATTCCTAATCCCTCACACTTTTCATATAGCTTTATTATACATCAATATAGATATTCTTACTGTTGACCACCGCTGTTTCGATAGTTGAACTTCTAAAATTAGACTTCTCCAATTGAAAGAGATATGCAACGTCAGGGGAGTGACTTCCATTAAAACTCTTAATGGTCTTGTTTCCGCTACGCTCCTGTTCAAACCCTTAAAAAAGAACACAAAAAAACCGCTACCTCAAAAGGTATCGGTTTTTTACTTTGCCTAGCGACGTCCTACTCTCACAGGGGGAAACCCCCAACTACCATCGGCGCTAAAGAGCTTAAC
>NZ_JAMKBJ010000017.1 GCF_027563315.1 Paenisporosarcina quisquiliarum | reverse complement strand
ACTGCCCATTTTGTTTCGCTTGAATATACGTTTTTGCCCATGCAAAAACACCTCCGATATAAGTACTTGTTTAAAGTGTACCATTTCGAAGGTGTTTTATATTGTCCCACTAAATTAGGTTAGTCCATTAGCCGTTTTTATGCTAAAGGGATTTTTGATTTAAAATCTGAATACTTCTGGGTTCATATGCTTCTTCAAAACAATTACGCCTTCACCTAAAATGGGGAGTAGACTTGAAATGGAATATATCATGAGCAAAGCAAAAAAAGTGAAAGCGATTAAGTGAATGGGTTTCGTAAACTTGTTTCTATTTTGAAAGAGCAATAATCCTAATGCAATTTGTATGGATACTAATAATACATTCTTCATTTCCTTCCCCCCTTCCATTTCGATTCTTTCGTTTCATTTCTATACTTCTAGTTTACATGAAAAAAACGTCGAAAAATGTCGAAAATGTTGGGAAAGTTTTCACATTCAGGGTATATATATATCAATTTTATGAAATAAATTTCTTGATTAAACTTTTGTTTAAAGTTTAATCAACGTATAGTAGGATAAAGATTAATTATTACTGATGTAAAATGTATGTTAATGAGGAGATATCGACCATGAATAACTTTGGACACGTCATCAAATTGGAGAGAATCAGAAGGAACATGAAGCAAATCACTTTAGCACAAGGTATTTGCACCCCTTCCTATCTCAGTAAAATTGAAAACAATTCCATCGTACCAAGTCAAGAAGTGGTCAATTTACTATTAAATCGACTGGAACTTGCAATTAACCAAAACAAAAGTTTAGATGATGAGAGTTATCTTAAGCATATTCGTGAGATCTATTTCAATGCCGTCATGAATAAAGACCGCGAACACACAGCAAAAGCACTGAAAGAAATTAATAACGAAAGATACCTTTTTAAGGATTCTTCAAACTTTTATACATACCAGCTCATGGTCCTTAGGTTAACTTTGATTGTCCCTGAAGTGCGAAATGATACCAGTGATCTGATAATTGCATTGTCCGAGTTATCTAGTAACTTTGATGAATATCAGACGTTTTTATTTAATTCTTGCTTAGGAAGCTACTATTATTTTAAACATGACTTCACATTCTCGTTATCGGCATTTGAGAAAGCTTATAAAGGACATCAACAATTATCGATTGAAGAATGGGAAACAGCGGATTTTTATTATATGCTCAGCATAATTTATATCCAACATCAAAGAGTAGTCACATGTACGGAGTTTATTCAAAAAGCTTTAACTTATTTTAAAGATAATTTCTTTTATATTCGTGCGATTGAGTGTTATTTAGTTTTATCCGTTGCCCAAAAAACCTCATATAAGCTAGATGAAGCACTGGAAACATTGCAACTGGCCAAAAGAATTGCAATACAACTTAATTTAGAAGATCATTTCTCCGTCATTTACCATAACCTTGGAGCCATCATGTCTTGGCAAGGTAAATCGGAAGAAGCAATTGAACACTATATAGAAAGTATGACATTGAGTGACAGAACCGAAACAAAGTTAATTAGTGTACTTTCGATTGCTCAAGAGTACTCAAAGCAATCAAATTCCGTTAAAGTAATCGAATGGTCTAAAAAAGGTCTTGAATTATTAAATGAACAACATGAAAATGGCTTAATTCGTTTCCAGCATCACTTTAATATTTATCTTTCTAAGTATACAAATTACTTGAATTTTGAAAAGGTTGTACTAAACGCCATCCAGTACTTCAAGGATGCAAAAGATTATCTTTATACTTACAAGTACTATATTTTTTTAGCTGAATATTTTAACGAGATTAATAAATATAAAAATGCGGCAAAATATTACGCTGCCTCGAATGAGTATCTGTTTCTTAAAAACAATTACACCTCGTGGGAAGATCTTTAACCATGTAAATCAAAAAGCCTGTAACTATTTCCCGAGGTCGGGGGAAATAGTTACAGGCTTTTTTCTATATGTCAGAGACACTGGCGGCAGTGCCTTTGAACGCAAATATTAGCTGGCTGTTGTATACACTAAACAACCTTGTTCGTAATCAATGTAGTAACTGTTTATCTTATGAGAAGAAGAAACCGAGTCAGTAACCTTCTGTTTATTGGCCACACGCTTGTTTACTTTTGAAATGTGAAATCCTTCTTCTTGAATATCTACTAATAAAACGTCGCCAACTTTCATATCATGCGTTAAATCATCTGTTGGAACGACCAATACATTTGACTCGTTAGGAAATTCCAAAAGAACTGCTAAATCATCTTCAAATCGATCCAATTTATACATTCTTCCTGTAAACATACTGAACAGCTCCTTTTAAATGATGGTTTCGCTTGAAAATTGCTAAATATTCGTAATAAACGTAGAATTTGAGGTAATACTAATAGATTAACTAGTTACAATTTAATCATAATTCGTTAAGATAGAATTAGAAAGAAAAACAGGTTGGGAAACTTTTTTCCAAAACACGCGTTTTTTTATAGGTATTTAAGTTTTGTTTCCCAACAGTATCTAGTAGATATTACTCAATTACTCTAGTAGTATAAAAGGTGGATATATGAATAATATCGGATTGCTCATTAAAATGTCCCGCATACAACAGAATATGAAACAAGTTACATTAGCAAAAGGAATTTGTTCAACGTCCTATTTGAGTAAGATTGAAAATAACCAGACCATTCCAAGTGAAGATGTGTTGCAGCTTTTATTGGATAGATTAAATCTGGATTATGAAGATCTCTCCATGGAACAGGAAACGGAATTCCTATCTGAGCTATATCTTCTTTATAAAGATGCCATTATCAATCGGAACAAAGAAGATATCTTAGTGAAATTGAATTCTTATAAGGAAAGAAATTTTCTCTTTAAAGATGAGTCTAATTTCTTCACTTATAATCTTTATCTGTTTAGATTATTTCTAATCACAGAAACAGAAACTGAAATCTTGTTAAATTTGAAGGAAGCTTTGGATCAGATGAATGAGAAATTCGATGATCGTCAATATTTTTTGTTTAATTTAAATAGTGGAATATTACTACATGTAGAACAACAATTCAAAGTTTCACTCCAGTATTTTGAAAATGGTCTAGATTTAATTACTGCTTTTCATCTTGATGAATGGGAAATAGCAGACTTCTATAATGCCCTAAGCATTTCTTATCTCTCTAACAATCATTTTTTAAATACTATTGAGTATTCAACTAAAGCTCTTAATTTTTATAAAGACAATTTAATCTTTAAGAGAGCGATTGATTGCTATATTGTAATCGGTATTGCCCAAACATTGACCGCAAAGTATAAAAGTGCAGAAGAAAGTTATTTATTGGCAAAGAAACTTACTAACGATTTGAATTTCAAGGAATATGAGGGTATAATCACCCAAAATTTAGGTTTTTGTTATGCTCAAAAGAATAATCACGACAAAGCAATAGAATATTATATTGAGAGTTTGAATAGTATGAAAGATACCGAAGGTTACCTATTAACTATTTTTTCAATTGTAAAAGAATATTCTAAGCAAAATAAAATTGAAAAAATTCTTGAATGGTGTAAAAAAGGTTTTGAATTATTGGAAGCTAATCCATCTGATAAAACTCATTCATATTATTATCACTTTATGATTTACAGTATTATGCATGAAAATGATATTAAAGACGAAAATCTCTATAAATCTTCAATTGAACATTTCGAAAACACAAAAGATTATCGATATGCAAATAAATACGCTATTAAATTAGCTAATTTATATAGTAGTAATAGAAAGTATAAAAATTCTGCTCTAACTTACCAAAAAGCAATAGAATATCAGTTTTTACAAAAATCAATAACTTACTTGGAGGAATTATAATGAAGAAAAAATTAGTTATCACTTTGTTTGCAGCTGTAATTGTTTTAGGATTTTCTACGCAAGATCGCACTCATGCAGATGCACAAATCCCTAAAATCACAAGCATTCAACCAATTGGTGGAACATACGTTGCATTAAACAACTAATAAAAAAGCAGAGACTACTGGAATATTTATTCCAGACAGTTTCTGCTTTTTTACTTGATTTGTTTTTTTGATACACCTTCTGATAAGGAGTTTTTCAATTGGTTGAGTTGATCTTTCCTACTCTTCATGGACATGAACATATAAATTAAGAGGCCTATGATGAGCAACGGAATGATGAAAACTATGATAGCGACAAAAAATAAATCACCCATGGTACCTGTTGCCCCCTTTCTTTGAAATTCTACTATTATCTAGAATACGCTATATCTCAATTTTTTGTTTCATTTAATAATAATTTATTTTCATATTCCTGAATTTTAAAAGCCGCTCCTTTTACGGAGTGGCTTTCGTTTTGTTATCTATAAGAGAAGATTGTACAACTTGCAAGAATGCTTGAATGTCTTCGACAGTTGTTTGGTAGTTAAGAGAAATTCTTACGAATCTTCTGGCCATATCTGTGTCATAGCCCATTGCACTCATCGCAGAAATTGCTTCTCCATAGCCGATTTTACAAGCCGTTCCAGTGGAGATGGCAATTTGCTTCCGATTGCATTCGAGCATCAGCCATTGCCCTTCTACGTGTGGCAAAATTAATCCCTGTATAAAAGGAGACTTTGTTTTTGTATTTCCTACTAATTGAACCCTTTCTGGTAAATGGGTCAATAGAAAATCTTGTATTTGCTTTGCCTTTAAAAAGGAATCTTCCTGTTCTGCCAATGCATATTTTGCAGCAATCGTCGCAGCCACGATTGCTGGCACATCGACTGTACCTGCACGAAATCCATTCTGATGAGTTGTGCCTTCATAAACCGATTCCCAGTGAACGGAAGGATCTATAAAAACAATTCCCACCCCTTTAGGTCCTCCAATTTTATGTGCCGAACAAACTGCTGAAGTTACATTTAATGAACGAACATCCACCGGTAATTTCCCAAACCCTTGAACGATATCGCATTGGATTGGCACCCCGTATTTCTTCGAATAGGCAGCACATTCAGCTACAGGTTGAATGGCACCCATTTCAGAATTTACAAGTTGCATAATAACTAAAGCAGTTCTATGGCTCACGGCTTGCTCAAATGCATGCATATCTATAACGCCATAATGATCAACCGGAATGTAATGAATATGATAGCCTTCTTTTTCTAACTCGTTCAGAGTTGTTAGTACGGAGGCGTGCTCTAGTTTGGTTGTGACGATATCCTGATATTCAGGTGGTCTCCCTCTTAATAGCGAGCGAATTGTCAATTGATTCCCTTCTGAAGCATTTGCTGTAAAGAAAACCCCATCAGCCCGTCCATTCAAGAATTCCCCCCACATTTGCTTACAGGATGCTAAATAGTCTGCAGCGGTTGAACCGGCATCATGTAGACTTTGAGTATTTCCAAAAGCTTTAGTTGCCGCATCTACATAGGCGGTTATGGCTTCTTTTCTCATCGGTGATGTGGCAGCTGTATCTAAGTAAATCATTATAACTCCCCCATTTTCCTTCCAAAAACGAATTTCTTCTTGTAATCACTGTATCTTTATGTCATTAATAGTGTCAAGACAGCTGTAAACTTTTCGTAAAGTTGGTGTAAAGAATGTTTGATATTTGTATCATCGGTGGTGGTGTCGCTGGGCTAATGCTCGCTCATTCTCTCCCCGCTTCCATGTCCATTGCCATCCTCACAAAAGAAGATCCATTCACTAGTAATACTGCACTTGCTCAAGGCGGAATTGCAGCATCACTCGCTCCTTATGATTCTCCTGCGACACATGCCATCGATACAATGCTTGCCACGGCAGATCATGCTCACCATGAGCGTGTAGAAATGCTGGTAAACGAAGGGAAATTGCTCATCGAAAAGTTGATGTCACAAGGACTTCCTTTTGATGCGAATTCGCTTGGTTTACCCGAACTTGGTCAAGAAGCTGCACACACACAACGGAGAATTTTACATGCAGGTGGAGATCAGACCGGCAAAATGTTGATGCATTATTTGCTTAAACAAACACAAGAAAAAGTAACCCTCCTCCCTTTTCACGCCGTTTTGAAATTAAAAATGGAGGAAGGAAGATGCACAGGAGCCATAGTTAGTGATCAACATGGTCATAAACAGCTCATTAAAGCCAATCATGTTGTTCTAGCAACGGGCGGAATCGGCCAACTATACAGTCAGACATCCAATTCTCCTATAGCCACGGGTGATGGATTATCGCTCGCCTACCATGCCGGAGCTATTCTGGAAGATTTGGAGTTTGTTCAGTTTCATCCCACCATTTTTACGTTGAACGGAAAGTCGTGTGGCCTTATTTCTGAAGCCGTACGAGGTGAAGGTGCATTCCTCGTCAATCAGGACGGAATTCGTGTGATGAAAGACGTACATCCTTTAATGGAGTTAGCGCCACGGGATATTGTGGCACGTGTCATTGAATGGCACTGGCAAAAAAATGATCCGATCTATTTGGATGCTCGTTATATCCATCGTTTCGAAATGAAATTCCCATCCATATACGCCAACTGCATGAGACATGGCATAAATCCAATTCATGATTTAATGCCTGTGCGTCCTGGTGCCCACTTTCATATGGGTGGTGTACAAACGAATGATGTTGGGGAAACATCCATTCCGCAACTGTATGCGATTGGCGAAGTAGCTTCCACTGGTGTTCATGGTGCGAATCGCTTAGCCAGTAATTCGTTACTCGAAGGTCTCGTGTTTGCGGAACGACTAGCTAAGAGAGTGGAAGAAAATGTGATTCGGTCAGGAACTCCTTTTGATACTGAACTAGATTCATCATTCATTCAATTCTCTTCAGCCCATATGCAGCGACGTATGACTGAACACATAGGCATCATTCGAACTGGAGACGGTTTATCTGATTTCATTCAGGAATTCCCTCTTCATCCGAGAATTCTTGAAGAATACTCTATTGATGAAGTTCAACAAATTCATCGATACACAGCAAGCAGTTTAATTGCTCATTCAGCATTCCTTCGTACAGAAAGTCGTGGTAGCCACTACCGTCAAGACTACCCGGCAGTTACTGAGGAATGGACAGGAAAAATTATTGAACAATCCATAAATGGGATATCAATCAGTACACGTAAAATTGAACGTAAGGAGACAGTAAAATGAATCGATTGAAAGTAGAAGAAGCATTAAAACATTTCTTGATTGAAGATATAGGAGATCGTGACGTATCAGCTGTTCTTTTCCAGGACTCGGACATCGGAGAAGCAATTGTACGGATTAAAGAAGATGGTGTAGTTGCTGGCCTTCAATGCTTTAAATGGGGCTACGGTTTATTGGATGACGCGGTTGAAGTGGAACTATTAAAAGTGGATGGAGATCACGTGAAAGCTGGTGAAGCCATTGTTCACTTAAAAGGTCCAGTAGCATCCCTACTTTCAGGAGAACGTGTGCTATTAAACTTAGTTCAGCGAATGAGCGCCATTGCAACTTTGACAGCTAAATGTGTTGATGAGTTAGGATCATCGCATACACGCATTGTAGATACACGTAAAACCACACCTGGGCTTAGAATGTTTGAAAAGTATGCTGTCCGCGTCGGAGGTGGCTTCAATCATCGGATTGGTCTTTATGATGCGGTTATGTTGAAAGACAACCATATAGCGGCTGCTGGTTCTATTACACAAGCCGTGGAGAAAGTCCGTGCTTCCCTAGGTCATATGGTCATGATAGAAGTGGAAGTCGAAACGGAAGGTCAATTGCTTGAAGCAATTGAAGCAAAGCCACATGTCATCATGTTTGATAACCAAACACCTGAGACGATGACAAGATGGGCGAAACTTGTCCCATCTTCCATTCGTACAGAAGCTTCTGGTGGTATTGATTTAGCTAAACTGGCAGCATACCGTCACACTGGTGTCGATGTCATTTCTATTGGTGCATTGACGCATAGTGTTTCAAACATCGATATTAGCATGAATTTATCTGTATCCAGCAAGGAGGCCATTTTCGCATGACATCATTATTGGAAGAATTACAGATGACTGATACAATTCCTGCCCATTATTTAAACACCCCTTCGAATGAACTGCACGAACGTGCTCAGCGAGCGAAGAAGCTATTGGGTGAACGTTTGTATATTCTAGGCCATCATTACCAAAAGGATGAAGTCATTGCCTTTGCAGACGTCACTGGCGATTCGCTGCAGTTATCGCAAATCGCGGCAAAACAAACGGCGGATTATATTATCTTTTGCGGTGTTCACTTCATGGCTGAAACAGCGGATATATTAACTACGCCAAATCAAGCGGTGATTCTGCCTGACATGAGAGCAGGTTGCTCGATGGCGGATATGGCCAACATTGACCAAACCGAACGTGCCTGGGTTGAATTGCAAAGCTACTTTGGTGATACCATAATTCCGTTGACGTATGTCAACTCTACAGCTGCTATCAAAGCTTTTGTAGGTCGTAATGGTGGTGCAACTGTGACCTCATCCAATGCAGAAGAAATGGTGGCATGGGCACTTTCTCAAAAAGAGCGGATGCTGTTTTTGCCAGATCAACACTTAGGACGTAACACCGCTGTGAAACTGGGAATTCCTTTGGAAACGATGGCAATTTGGGATCCAATCAAACACAAGTTGGAATTGGAATGTGCTTTGGAAGATGTACGGGTGATTTTGTGGAAAGGACATTGCTCTGTACACATGAATTTCTTGCCTAAACACGTTGCAAATTTGCGTGAAAAAGAACCGGATCGTAAAATTTTAGTTCATCCTGAGTGTACGTATGAAGTGGTTGCCGCTTCTGATTATGCCGGTTCCACAAAATACATTATCGACATGATTGCAGCGTCGGAAGTCGGCTCGAAATGGGCGATTGGCACGGAAATGAACTTAGTTAACCGTTTAATCGCTACCTACCCTGACCGTGATATCGTGTCCTTGAATCCGTTTATGTGTCCTTGTTTGACTATGAATCGCATTGACTTGCCTCACTTAACGTGGGCTTTGGAGGAACTTGTGGAAGGTCGAATCATCAATCAAATTTCCGTTGATGAAAAGACAGCAGAAGAAGCCATCATGGCTTTGGAGAAAATGCTATAGGATGAAAGAACATAAAAAGGGAACTCCAGTTTATTGGAAGTTCCCTTTTCTATTTGCAATTATGTTATCAGTTAATAAGGCTATTACTCATTAATATGTTTGATAACTGCCATCTCTTTACCAAATCTATCCCCATGGTCTACAAATCCTAAACTAGCGTACAAATGGTGCGCCGCCATATTTTCGGGATGATAACCTACGACGATTTTTTTCACGTCTGGCAACTTAGACATCTCAGAAATCATTAACACGGTTGCGGTTTTCCCTATGCCCTTCCCCTGAAATTCCTGATCAATCATTATCCGATATACCCAATGACCATCGAGTTCTTCTGATTTGGAATTAAACATTAAAAAGCCAGCTACTTTTTCATCAACATATATTGCATATGGTTTTAATGTTTCCTCAAATTTCGATTGGACGATTGAAATCGCATTCGGTTCAATATACCCTAATTGATTTTCTGACACTTCCAATTGGCAACATTCATACCAATTCTCCGCATTTACTTCTACTAGTTTTACCTTCTCTAAGCTCATTCATTTTCCCCTTTCATTCCTAAAAAAAGAAACCATTCGTTAAAACGAAATGGTTTCCAAATGTCTATTTTAACAGTTATTTTGCAAGTGCCTGATCTTTTAAAGATCGACGCAAAATTTTTCCTGTCGTGTTTTTAGGCAGTTCTGTCAAAAACTCGAAGCTACGAGGAATTTTATATTTTGCTAGATGTTCGCCGCAATAGTTAGATAATGCTTCCGTGTCGAGACCTTCATCTTTTACCACTACATAGGCATGTACTGTTTCTCCGAAGTTGGCATCAGGTAAACCAATGACAGCTGCTTCTACAACACTTGGATGAGCGAATAATACTTCTTCTACTTCACGTGGGTACACATTGAAACCACCCACAATGACTAAATCTTTCTTACGGTCCACGATATAGAAATACCCTTCTTCATCGATTCTCGCTAAATCACCTGTGTACAACCACCCGTCTCGAATGGTCGCTGCAGTTTCTTCTGGCATTTTGTAGTAGCCTTTCATCACGTTAGGTCCACGGACAATAAGCTCCCCCACTTCTCCAACTTCTACATCTTCGCCAAGTTCATTCACTACACGATTCTCAACATTGATGATTGAAGTTCCAATTGAGCCTGCTTTACGATCTCGATCTAATGGATTGAAGCATGTAACAGGTGACGCCTCAGATAAACCGTACCCTTCCGAAATACGGACATTAAACTTCTCTTCAAAGTTATGAAGTAATGCAACTGGAAGAGAAGAACCTCCTGAAATCGCCAGACGGATTGTCGAGAAGTCTTCGACATTTGTCTGCGGATATTGATACAGGAAATTATACATCGTTGGGACCCCTGCAAAGACAGTAGCTTGTTGTTCCTTTGCCATATCGAAAACATCTTGCGGGCTGAAACGCGGAACAAGTAGAATCGTTGCTCCTTTTAATAGAGGTGCATTCACGACAACCGTTAGTGCAAACACATGGAACACTGGTAACGTAGCAAGAACTTTATCAGATGCAGCAAAGCCTAAATAGTCCGCTGTATCCCGTGCATTTGAAAATAAATTACCGTGCGTCAACATCGCCCCTTTAGGACGTCCAGTTGTTCCAGATGTATATAAAATAACGGCATTGTCATCCAGGTCAATCTCAACAGGCAAAACGTCGGGTGAAGCGGCCATAACCAACTGTGTAAACGATTTCACTTTTCCACGTAAACCTTCAGGTAGAGCTGCCAACTTTTCACCTGTGTCTGAAGATGTTTCGCAAATTACATATGTATGGACGGATGGAAACGCACCTGCTGCCTTCTCAACAAGTGGTAAAAGCATATCAAGTGCAATGACTGCTTTTGCGTCACTATTTTTAAGGATGTAGGAAATCTCATCTGGTGTATAGATTGGATTAATTGGAATCGCAGTTGCTCCTAAGCGCATCGTTGCATAAAGAGAAATCAAGAAGTGTGGTGTATTTCCAAGTAAGAATGCGACATGGTCCCCTTTTTCCACACCTTGTTCACGTAAGGCCGAAGCAAAACGAGCAATCGTTTGGTCGAATTCTGCATATGATGTATCTTTCCCCATAAAATGATAAGCCGTTTTAGATGGTTGTTGTAAAGCCGTTTCACGAACGCGAGCTACTAAATTCATCTGACAGTCCCCTTTGTATTGAATGAATACTCATTCATTATTCAATATCTTCATTATATAAGAAATGTTCAGTCAATACAATAAGCACCGTGAATTTTCACGATGCTTAATGGGGTTAGTCGTCACATATCACGCGCGGACATGGTCTATGTAACGCCAGCGTATTAAAAAATAATAGACGATTTGGATCAATGTAAAGCCGACTAATACTAAAATCATTTCACTTAAAATGGATACTTCCGCCAAATTGCTCCAAATGACTTGCAAGGATAAAAATGAAAAGGCACTATGCAGCATGGCTATTCCCCAAGGGAGGAAAAACTGAGGAACAAGTTGACGATTGACGATTTTAATAATTTCCTGTTCTGTTAAGCCCATTCTTTTTAGGACGTCGAATTGGCGTTTGTCCCGCTCCAATCCTGTATATAGTTTGAAGTAGACGAAGCTTCCGGCAGCCAATAATAAAACAGCCGCAACCATTAATCCGGTAAACAATAACAATGAAAACGTTGCCCGGATCACACTGTAGTTCAATCCTGGATTTTCAAAGTAAAATGGCAGCGTAGTAAAACCTCCGTCATAAATCGCGTCCGTCACTTGGGAATCTATATCCAGTCCAATTGATTTTGTACGTTCCCACTCAGCTACATGAAAAGCAAAGAATTTATACGAGGAGTCAATCAGTGATCTTCCGGAAAACGGTTCGTTAATTAATCGATAGTCGGAATCACTGACTACGACAATGTTTGATCCAATAATCATTGAGGGAAATAACATCTTCGGATATACACCACGAATTCTGATTGGGACATTGCTCTCTTCCAACACAGTTTGAATTTCTTTACTTTTTAAAGTGCCAATTGAATCCTCCGAGTATGGAATGAACATTGCTTCTCCAGGAGGCAATTCAATCAGTGGCAACCCGAGCGCAAGCGCTAAACTATTTACATCCGACATCCTTAAAATATCGACCGAGTTCTGTGAAAAAGACGATGTTTGCTGTTTGATTAAAAATGGAACAAGCGTATAGGACAAGCCTTGCTCTTCAAGTTCATTACGCAATAATGAAATGTGGTCTGATTCATACGGATTGGACATTTCACTAGAATAAATGAGTGACAGCGGATTTATTTCTCGAAATTGTCCTGTATAAGAAGACAGTGAAGTTAACGTTCCAACTGATAAAAAGGCAACTGTGGAAACGATTGTAACAATAAAATACATCCGTGCATTTTCACGCAATTTCACGGCCACTTCCGAAATGGCGATTAAACGATATGGATGCCAGTAAAGTGATTTACGCTTTCGTACTTGATGAAGTAAAAATAATACACTATGTGTAAAAAAGAAGTACGTTCCGAGTGCAGCAAGCGGAGGTAAAACAATGGATAATGCCAGTACCACGGTCGTCGATGTAAACGCAGCCGCTCCATAGGCAAACACTAACATCGCGATTCCAAGTATTGCTTTCACTGTTGAATAGCTTTGTAGTTCATCGGTCTTCCAATAGCCACGTATCAATTCGATGATTTTTTGCTCCCGTATGAATACGACGCTCGTCATTGCGATGATGACAAAAAGACTGAAGAACGCTCCCATTGTCAGGGCAAAAGGTTTAATTGAAACATATAGAGGCAAACTTTCCAACTGCAGCAATTCTCGAACGATCATAAAAAAGAATTTGGAAAAGGCATAACCAAAAAAGATTCCTGTTGCTACTGATACCGCACCAATTAACATCGTTTCAAGGAAAATCAATTTATTTAATTGCTTTTTTTCCATACCAAGCTGAAGCAGCAACCCGAACTCTTTTGAACGGGCTTGTAAAAAAGCACTCATTGAATAGAACAAGAAAAACAGTGTAAATATGTACAATATAATTTCAGCTACGATCATCCCAGAGGCTGCGAATTCCCTTAAAAACTCATCTTCGATTTTCGGATGAAACAATAACATGGAATACATGAAGAAGACCATTACCGAAAACATACTGGCCATAAAAAATGCGGCATAGATTCGACGATTCCGAACCACATTACGATAGGCGAATTGTCGAAAGGTCATTGACATTGCCTCCTAGTAAAGACAGCACGTTTAAAATACGTTGGAAAAATGTTTGTCTTCGATCATCGCTGTAAATTTCATTAAAAAACTCGCCATCTTTAATGAAAATGACACGGTCGCAGTAACTTGCAGCTATCGGATCATGTGTGACCATCAGGATCGTCGTTTTTTGTTCCTGATTGACTCTTGCTAGAAGCTCTAGTACATCCTTGGATGCCTTCGAATCCAAGTTCCCGGTCGGCTCATCCGCTAATATAAAGGCGGGCTGATGAATAAGCGCCCGTCCTATTGCGGTCCTTTGGGCTTGGCCGCCAGATATTTCATTTGGTCTCTTTTCAAGTATTTGTCCCAAGTCCAGTTTCTTCGCTAAATCCGCTATACGTTTTTTCATTTCATCGAGTGGAAGTCCATCCAGTGTTAAGGGGAGAACCAAGTTTTCTTCTACAGTCAGCATCTGCAATAAGTTAAAGTCCTGAAAGACAAAACCAAGCTGTCTTCGCCGAAAAAGTGCGAGTTCGGTTTTCGTCATTTCTTCCGGGCGCAACCCATCAATCGTGATGGTACCTGAAGTAGCCGAATCAATGGTTGAAATGAGATTGAGCAAGGTCGTTTTGCCGCTTCCGGAAGGACCCATGACAGCTACAAACTCACCTTTCCCCACTTCAAAACTTAATTGATTAATTGCACGATGTGTCACTTTCCCTTCGTACACTTTCGTCACTTCGTCCATTTTCAATATGCTCATCTTCTGTCTCACCTCGCTTTGCACCTTCATGGTTATGGAATAAAACCGAGACGGTTGTGCCTATGCCTTGCTCGGACACTACGCTCATTTCATGACCGAGTTTTCCACAAATCTCATTGGCTAAATACAAGCCCATTCCAGTACTTTCCCCTGTTTTCCGACCATTTTCCCCAGTGAAAAAGGCTTTCATCACACGCGGAAGATCCGTTGATGGAATACCGATTCCTTCATCTCGAACTGTCAGCAACACTTGTCCTTCCAGGCAGTCTACTTGAATATGTATTTTCTTGCCTTCTTCAAATGTGTATTTAACGGCATTCGTGATAAATTGACCAATTACAAACTTCATCCATTTTGCATCAGTCGGTACGATATACTTTTCGTCAATTGAAATCACCGGGTACACATGATGGGTAATGAACAAGCGTTTATGTTCAGACACTACTTCAGAAACCAATGTCTTTAAATGTACTTGTTCAATTTGCATATCCTGTTCAAACGTATCTAATCTGGCATTCATCAAAACGGAATCAAGCCCACGCTTCAAACGGTCAATCTCTTCCTGCATACTTCTCTTGTCGACATTCCCATCTTCCTGCAGGAGTAATTCCACAACAGATAGCGGCGTTTTCATTTGATGAACCCATTGATTCATGAATTGGAGATGACGATGCTGATTGGCATAAAGTGCTTGAACTTCGTTTTGGTACAACTTATATAGGCCTTGTAAATACTCTTCTACCTGTTGTTGTTCCGGTGATTTCGCATCATGTTGTAATGCTGCTTCCATTTCTTTTGGTGTTGACAAAAGTTTTTGATAAAACGCATATCGTTTCACGAAGCGTCCAAATAAAAAAGATAAAATTAATAAAGTGCTAATGACAACGGAATAGATGGCTGTATCTGCATTACGGAAGCCGTCGAGCCAATAAAGCAACATGATAAAGAGAACCATAATTAGTTGGAAAATCAAGTAGGCTGCATGTTCTTTCACGAACAGTCTTAATTTCATGATGACTCCTCCGCACTTAGTACAAAACGGTAGCCTGCCCCCCGTACGGTTTCAATAGTTGAAGAAATTCCGTAATCCTGTAACTTCTTACGCACACGCGTCATATTGACGTTCAGTGTGTTTTCATCAACAAAAGCCTGGTCATCCCAAAGTTCTTCGAGCAATTGTTCCCGTGTGACCACTTTTGGTACATGGGTCATTAATAGCTCTAGAATCGTACACTCCCGCTTTTGAAGTGGGATTTCTTGCGAGCCGGTATGAAGCTCCATGCGTTCCAAATATAAGCACAGTTTCCCTAGTTTAATCGTACGTTCTTCCTGTTTCGCGGCATACTCACCATATGTTCTACGTAAATGACTTCTTATTTTGGCTAGGACGATTTCATAATGGAAAGGTTTCGTGATGAAATCATCCCCACCATTTTCAAGCGCAAAAACTTGGTCCATGTCCCCTGAACGTGCGGAAATAAATATAATCGGGCACGTTGTCTTCGTACGGAACTGACGACACCAATAATAGCCGTCATAAGAAGGTAAATTTATATCAAGCAAAATGAGGTGCGGATCAAATGCTTCAAATTCTTCCAAGATCAAATCGAAGTCTTGAACCGTTTGCACTTCATAATGATATTTACGTAACGTATCAGCAAGCAGTGAGGCGATTTTCCGATCATCTTCTACGATATAAATACGATGTGTCGACATCTAATCCTCCCCCTAATCTCTTTTTCTTAATTGTACTTAAGAAAAGGGTGAAGTGCTACTATAGTCGGAAATACAGTGAAGACTGCTCTAGGTAGACAGTTTACTTTTCCAGGTAGACAGAATCGCTTTCCAGGTTGACAGAAGGGCTTCCCAGGTTGCACAAAATAATATTTAGTCCAAGTAACAAAAAAAGAACCTGACCGAAGTCAGGCTCTCGTAGTTACTATTAATAAATCAACTGAAGAAATTGTTCTTTTGTAATTCCACCAAGGTATGTCGAAACTTCCATATCACCAAGTGCGTCAGAAATCGCAGATTTATCGTAAGTTACTCCGATAATACGTTTCTCGATATCGGCTACGTCGCCTACTCCGAAGAAGTCACCATAGATATTGGCATCTTCAATAACTCCGTTTTTCACTTGCAATCTCACATCAATTCCACCCGTAGGGAAACGTTCTGAATGGGACATGTTGAATGCTGGAGATTTACCATAATTCCATTCCCAGTTACCATAACGCTCTTTAGAAAGAGCTTTAATATTCGCCCAGTCCTCTTCAGTCAATTCAACTGTTTTCACTTCTTCTCCACCAAAAATGGAGTGAAGCAACTTCACACGAAACTCTTCAATTGTAATCGGCTTGTCCAAAAACTCCGTAATGTTTGCCACACGACTGCGAATTGATTTAATTCCTTTTGACTCGATTTTGTCCTTACGTACTTTTAATGCAGAAACCACAGCATCAATCTCAGTATCAAACATTAATGTACCATGGCTAAACATACGCCCTTTAGTTGTGAATTGTGCATTTCCGGAAATTTTACGCCCTTCAGCTAATATGTCATTGCGTCCAGATAATTCTGCGTCAACGCCCATTTCTTTTAGTGCATCGACAATTGGTTGCGTAAATTTCTTGAAGTTTCTGAAGCTATCGCCGTCATCCTTCGTGATGAAACTAAAATTCAAATTACCAAGATCATGGTAAACAGCTCCGCCGCCTGAAAGTCTGCGTACGACATGAACTCCATTTATGTCTACATAATCCGTATCGATTTCTTCAATCGTATTTTGGTTCTTGCCGATAATAATGGCTGGTTCATTGATATAGAACAGAAAGAAAGAATCTTTATCAACGTCCATCGTTTTAAGTGCATATTCTTCAATCGCCAAATTTATGCGAGGATCAGTAATTCCTTTGTTATCAATAAAATACATGAGGGTATCGCTCCTTTTAAATGTTATTCATATTATATAGGAATATCCGCCGTTTGTGTTGACATTCGATTGACTGTTATAATACAATACTATAAACAATAACAGTACTAGTACAGAGAAGAAAAGGAGGTCGTCGATATGATTGAAAATGTAGTGGAGTTTTTCAAAAACCTTCCACCTAAACAATGTGCACAATGTGGAGAAAAAATTGAAGAACAGCATGAATGCTATGGCAATACATGTGAAAAATGCAATACGATTTAATTCATAAAAAACAGCCGCTCAGGATCTTTCTCCTGAACGGCTGTTTTTTTTATGCTGTCTTTAATTTTGAGTAGCGTCTGTTGAACAATATGACGAAATAAGACACGGTGCATACGATTGACACCATAAAGAATGCCAGTAAGATCCCGTTATTCCACTGAATAAAACCAATATCTGTTGATGAAATCGCTGCTTTAAAGCCTTGTACGGAATAGGTCATCGGTAACCATTGGTTAAATATTTGCAATGGTTTTGGAATTAATTCAAGCGGGAAGGTTCCTGCACTTGTCGTCAATTGTAAAATCAGAATAATGATTGCAACAAATCTTCCGCTGTCACCAAGAACCGAAACGAGCAATTGAACGATGGCTAGGTAAGTGAAACTTGTCATGATGGCCGTCGCAATAAACCACCCGAGATTCACTGGTTCCAATCCCAAACCGAAAATTAATATGGCCACTGCAACCAATGCTTGAATAACACCTACGATTCCGAGAACGGTCATTTTACTTGTTGCCCATGCAAAACCACTTGTAGGTGGGATTGCTGTTTGTACCAGAGGGAAAACAATTGAAATTAACAATGCTCCCACAAATAATCCAAGTGATAAGAAGTATGGCGCAAATCCGGTTCCATAGTTCGGAACATGATTGACTGCAGATTTCGTCACACCTACAGGAGAAGAAGCCATATCAATCGTGTCGTCGTTGGCATTAACTTCGCTTGCTTCAGTTGAAGCTGCTGCCAATTTCCCCTGTAAAGTAGACGTACCTTCAGCTAGTTTTGCTGTCCCCTCCACGAGCTGCGTGGATCCGGCTGCAAGTTCTCCAGATTTTGACGCAAGCTGGGAGGTACCTGAAGTTAACTTGTTTGAACCCTGAACGAGTTGTTGCAACCCGCTTGATAACTCTTTGCTACCTGTCGAGGCACTTGTGAGACCATTTTTCAAATCCCCTAACTTAGTCGAAAGGGTGTCAGTTCCGGTTGCTAAAGATGCAGCCCCTGTATTCAAAGTCTCTGAGGATTGAGTTAAGGTAGATAATCCTTTCGCAAGTTCCTGATGTCCTGCTGCTAAATTTTCTGCACCAGATGTAGCCTGGTTCATTCCGCCGCTTAGCTGCTCTGTTCCACCTTGCAACTCACCTAAACCTTGAGAAACCTGTGAACTTCCTTGTTTAAGTTGCTCGATCGCCACTTTCAAAGCAGTCTGTTGTTCTTTCGGAAGTGAAGCGAGAATCGGAGCCATTTGTTCGGATAAAGACTCCAAACCAGCGGTAACTTGAATCGACCCTCCTGCCAATTTACCAACCGATTGATTCGTCATGGTGGCACCTTGTTGCAGTTGTCTCAGCGCTTCTACAAGCTGCTGTTCATTATCATTAGCCTTCGCTAGTCCAGTTGATACTTTTGCAACACCTTGCGTATAAGAAGCAACCCCGTCTTGCAATTGCCCCGCTCCACCTGCTGCTTTGCCAGCACCTTGTTGTAACTGACTCGCTCCTTCTGTAAGTTTTCCAAGTCCAGTATACAATTCTGTTGCACCGTTTGATGCTTTCACTGTCCCTGAAGCAAGTGCTGTTGACCCATCGGCGAGTTGTACTGATCCGCTTGCCAATTGTTCCAGATATCCTTGCAAATCCGTCGCTCCGGAAGAAAGCTTGTCTGCTCCAGCAGATAATTTCTCAGCTCCGTCGGCGGCCTCTCCGTAACCAGTACCCATTTTAGTAATGGAAGCAAAAAGCTTTTCGGAATAGCTAGCTACGACTTGTTTATTTACTTCTGCACGAATACGTTCAACTGCTGTATCACCTATCTGCGCTGATAAGAAATTAAATCCTTCGTTCGGTTTGTATTCAATCAATAATTTTTCAGGTTGCTCATCAAGGAGTGTCGTCGCATGTTGAGAAAAATTCGATGGAATTTCGATCACCATGTAATAATCCTGATTTTCCAGAGCTTCTTCACCCTGTTTTTTTGACACTTCCACAAAATGAAATTGTTGGCTATCTACAAGTTTCTCCGTGACATCCTTCCCGACCGTTATGTGTTCGCCATCAAGTTCAGCTCCAACATCCTCATTTACAATCGCTACAGGAAGCTCATTTAACTGTTCATAGGGATCCCAAAATGCCCACAAAAACATGCCCGCATATAGTACTGGAATAAATAAAACCGCAAGAATCGGGATAAGTAGTTTACGATTCTTAACTATGTTTAAAAATTCTTGTTTTATCATTTGATTTCCTCCTAATACTTATTGACCGAATTGTTCATTTGGTCAATTTGTTCCAAAAAAAGAGTCTCAAGTAATGAGACTTCGAAATATTGTATCGCGAAACACACCGACGATTTTCTCTTCTGGCAGTGCTTGTTCATGCGTCATTTGCCAATCCACAGCAAAAGCCATATATGCTTTAAAAATCAAGTAGGCTACTAATTCGACATCTACATCTCTTATTTCCTTATTGGAAATCGCCCGCTCGATATGTTCTGCAATATAGTGGACAATTTCTTGCTCGACTTTCACAAGAACTGCTTGGACGATTGGCGTTTGCATCTCTTTTTCTTCAGCTATCAACTTAGAAAGTAAAGCATGTCTTTCTCTGAATTCCAACATTTTCATTAAAACAAGATGAGCATTTTCCTGAAAAGAGCGTCGATCAGAAATAATGGCATCCTTCTCTGCTTTCATTTCATTAATCATCGCAAACACAATTGCGTGAAACAATTCTTCTTTATTTGAAAAAAACGTATAAATTGTCCCTTTTCCTACGTTTGCCAGCTTTGCTACTTGATCCATTGTCGTCGCCTTATAACCGAACAAAGAAAATGATTTAGTTGCTGCTTCTAATATTTCGTGTCTTCTATCCACTATATTCACCTCACCCAATAAAAATGACTAAAAAACCATAACGGTCATTTAGTCATTATCATAAACTAATTCTCCTGATTTTTCAAGCTTCCAATAAAGAAAATCATAAATTCTCTATAAATCTTAAAATATAATAGGATGATATTATTGCTAAAACAGTTGCGATAATGGAGCGAATAAACAAACTCATAATACCGTCAGCTCCAATAGGAGAAAAGATCATAATCTTCAACAGAAAATCAAATCCGTAGATTAAAATGATAAAAATCAAAAATTTCATGATAGCGTACATAGTTTACCCACTTTTCTCTTCGATTCTATTATTCAAATAACTATACACTAAAGTAAAAAAAAAGAGCTACTCCGAGGAGTTGCCCTTACACCATTATTTGACAAACAAATCTTCCAATACTTCACTTACTGCGGCTTTCCCTTGATCCACACAATCGGGCAATCCTAGACCTTCATAAGAACTTCCGGCCAGCTTAATCATTGGGAATTGCTCTTTAATTTCTTTTTTCGCTTTTGCCACGCGTTCTTTATGCCCTACAACATATTGAGGAGATGCATTTTTCCATCGTGTGACTACTGAAAATAGAGGTTCTTGATCAATTTTAATCGTTTTACGTAAATCAGCAAGAACGATTTTTTCAAGTTCGCTATCAGACAATTCCACTGCAGACTCATCACCTGCACGACCTACAAAACCGCGAAGCAGTACATGTCCATCAGGCGTGGTTGTTGGCCACTTACGATGAGTCCACGTACAAGCAGTAATGGAATAATCACTGTTCCTCGATACTAAGAATCCCGTGCCTTCTTTATCTTGTTTGACTGCTTCTTCTTTAAAAGCCAGTGCAACAGTCGCAACCGAGGTAGCAGGCATCTCCTCGAAATCAGTCATTAATCCATGGTCTTCAAATAATGGCAAAGCTGCAAGATGAGGTGTTGCTACAATTAATTGATCGAGAAGCATTTCCGAATCGTTGTTCAGGAAAAGATTCACTTGATTCCCGACTCGTTCGAAACGTTCTACACGGACACCCTTCATAACAGAACCAGGTTCGAGTTGCGCTTCAATTGCTTCCACAATCGTTTCCAATCCATTCCTAAATGTACGGAAAATGCCCTCTTTAGACTTAACAACAGGCTGTTTAGGGGTCGTTTTTTTTGAACCGATAATCAGGCTGCGATGTTCCTGTTCCAGCTTATAAAACTGGGGAAAAGTTGCCTGGAGACTCATTTTATCAATATCCCCAGAATAGATACCTGATAATAGCGGTTCAATTAGATTTTCGACCACTTCTCCGCCGAAACGTCTGCGTAAAAATTGTCCAACCGACTGATCTTCATTAACTGCAGACTTAGGTAAAACAAAATCTCCAGCTGCGCGGAATTTCCCGCTCCATGAGAACAATCCCGAGGTGATGAAAGGCGATATTTGCGTAGGAATGCCCATAACAGACCCTCCAGGAATCGGATGCAGACCATCATTGACGAGTATATATGCCTGTCCAGTTGCATTGCTGACAAGTTGATCACTAATGCCAAGATCCTCGGCCAGAATACCAAAGCTTTTCTTACGAGCCAAAAACGAGTCAGGTCCCCGTTCGATAACAAATCCATCTTTACGAACTGTCTGGATTTTTCCTCCAAGACGATGGGAAGCTTCTATCAAAACTACTTCAAGGGGATACCCTTTTTCTTTCGCTTCCTTCTGCAAGTAAAAAGCAGCTGCCAACCCAGTAATTCCGCCACCAATAATCGCTACTTTACGTTTTCCTTGAGACACAGTCATCATCACTTTCGATTTCAGTTTCCTTATTTTTTATCTAAATGCTTTAGTACAACATCTGACATCGCATCAATAAACAATGGTTGCGTGTTCGGCATTTCAGGTCGGTAGTAAGTAGCTCCGATTTCATCCGTTACCACTTTACACTCATAATCATTATCAAATAGCACTTCCAAATGATCTGCTACAAACCCGACTGGCGTGTAGACAAATGTGGAATAGCCTTTTTGTTCATGCAATTCACGTGTCAAGTCTTGAACATCCGGTCCAATCCAAGGTTCCGGCGTTTGACCGGCGCTTTGCCAACCAACTTCGTAGTTCTCAACACCAGCTGACTGCGCGATTAAGTCCGCCGTCTCTTTTAACTGGTTTGGATATGGATCGCCATTTGCAATAATTTTCTCTGGCAATGAATGCGCTGAAACAATCAGACATGCTTTCGCACGTTGTTCTTCCGACATCGAATTGAACGTCTCAGAAACCTTTTCAGACCAATACTGAATAAATTTAGGTTCATCATACCAACTCTCTACAGAAGTAATATGAGGACCGCCTAATTTTTCAGCTGTCTCTTTTGCACGTCCGTTATACGATTTAATTGAAAACGTTGAAAAATGAGGTGCAAGTACAATCGATACCGCTTCCGTTATCCCATCTTTGTGCATTTGCTCCACTGCATCTTCCACAAATGGTTCTATATGCTTTAAGCCAATGTACAATTTAAATTCAATTTCATCTTGAACGGCATTCAAACGATCACGAAGTGCAGCAGCTTGATCATCTGTAATTTTTGCCAAAGGAGAAATCCCCCCAATTGCACGATAACGATCTCTAAGATCAGTCAGTGCTTCAGGGCTTGGCGGACGGCCATGGCGGATATGTGTATAATAACGCTCTAAGTCTTCTTCTTTATAGGGCGTACCGTAAGCCATCACAAGCAGTCCCATTGTTTTTTTAGTCAACTTGATCACCTCATTCATTAATTTACATTCTTCATTTTGCCACGTTCATAACCTTCGAGCGAACTTATACGCCTTATGAATGTGCTTTCATCTGTGCACGGCTGTATTCATGGACAAATGATGTTAATCGTTTCAACGTATCTGGATTTACTTCAGGGAATACGCCGTGACCTAAATTAAAGATATGTGAAGGATGAGCGATTCCTTGATCGATGATTTCTTTTGCACGTTCTTCAATAACTGACCAATCCGCCAATAATAGGGATGGATCTAAGTTGCCTTGAAGCGTTTTCGTCAAGCCCATTGCACGCGCTTCTTTAATGGATAAACGCCAGTCCAAACCAACTACATCAACTGGCAGGTCATGCCATTCTTTTGCCAAGTGGCTTGCTCCAACACCGAATGTTGTCACTGGTACACCTTGCTCTTGAATAGCTGTAAAAATACGTGTCATTACTGGTTTAATGAAAATACGGTAATCTTCAATATTCAATGCGCCAACCCATGAGTCGAAAATTTGAATCGCTTTTGCGCCAGCATCGATTTGTGCTTTTGTATAAACGATGATCATATCAGCAAGCTTGTCCATTAACGCAAACCAAGCTTTCGGTTCCGATACCATGAACGCTTTCGTTTTGTTGTAATTTTTTGATGGTCCGCCTTCGATCATGTAACTCGCAAGTGTGAAAGGAGCTCCAGAGAAGCCGATTAAAGGCACATTCAGTTGTTCTTCAGTCAAAATCTTGATTGTTTCAAGTACGAACGGAATGTGATCATGTGGTGAAAGTTCCCCAAGCTTTTCAACATCCTGAACTGTACGTATAGGGTTTGAAATAACAGGACCTACGCCTGCTTTAATTTTCACATCCACACCGATTCCTGGAAGTGGTGTCACAATATCCTTGTATAAAATAGCAGCATCCACATCATAATTTTCAACCGGTAAGCGCGTGACGTATGCACATAGTTCTGGTTGATGTGTAATTTCTTCTAATGAATACTTCTCTTTAATTTTACGGTATTCCGGTTGTGAACGTCCTGCTTGACGCATATACCATACTGGAGTGTAATCCACTTTCTCGCCTCTTGCTGCGCGTAAAAACGTGTCGTTAATCTGTCTCATGAAATTTATGCCTGCCCCTCACAAAGTGTTTTTGTTTTTTATATCTAGCTCTGAGTGCCAGCTTACATCTAAGCTTCAGGACCTCATGCACTCTACGCTTTTCGTTATATTCGTTCTAAATATAGACGTTCTCTAGACTATTGTATAGATTTCAGATGCAATTGTCATAGAAATGCCTTGATTCGTAGACATTCTTTTGACAAAGTGTTGTTTCGAGCACTTTTGAGTGGGGAAGATTATAATGTACATATAGATACGGAGGGATTTTGAATGAACATTTACTTAACATCAGGTACACCTGAATTCATGGATTCTTTGAAGGAAAAACATGCAGGAGAAAATATGATAGTCCTACATGGAGAAGGTAATGCTGTCCTGTTACATGAAACAAGTGGCAAAACAGTTTTCCAAACTCCACGTAAATATGAAGTCATCGACTCTTCTGGTGAGCTGAGTGAGCAAGGCTACTTCGTATTCAACAATATCCCGGTTACAGATGAAGGTCGTCCAATTTTTGAACACCGCTTCACCAATCGTCCTCGTGCCATAGAGGACGAACCAGGTTTTATTGCGATCCGCGTGATGCGTCCACTGGATTCAGACACATACATTATTTTGACGGAATGGACAGGAGCCGGTTCATTTGAAGCATGGCAAAATTCACAAGCTTATAGCAAGGCACACGAGAAACGTGGAACAGAGGAAGGGATCGACAAACGTCCTAACATTTTCTCAAGCTCTTCTTATGTAACGACTTATAAAGCCATAAAAAAAGCTGACGAAGCTCTTTAATCTCACACAAAAAGCGCCATTCCTCGGGGAATCGGCGCTTTTTTTATGAAAAAGTTTGTGAAATATTTATCGCTCATATGAAAGGATTTATCGATCAGTCTGGAGATTTATCGCTCAAACTGACGATTTATCGCTCAAATGCAACAATTTATCGCTCAAACACGTTTCACAAGCAAGTAAACTTCATGAGACGCTCAATAAATGCACTACATATTCGCCAGTAATCGTTTGGCGATTTGTTGATATTCATCCGGTCCGATACCTGGTGCAAACTCTTCCGGTAAATCGTCAAGATCCGGAATTGGCCCACCTTTAGGAATACCATCTTGAACAACAAGTGGCTGTCCGTTCAGTGGATTATCACCTTTCCAGATGGAACGAATATCTTTATACTGCCCTTCATCATTCCACGTAAAGAGAATATTCCCTAAACCTTGATCTTCGAATTTTCTCGCATGATCAAATTTCCGATTATCCAAATTCGGAATCGGAAGCATTTTCGTTATGTCGACTCCCGTTGCCATTTCAATGGCTTTCGCATATGCAAGCACGTGCGTTCCGCCGCGTACAAGTAAATAACCAATCATTTCCCGCGCCGTTTCATGATTCGTCATCTCATACACACGCATCTTATGTGTTCTTGCGCCGCACTCGAGGAAGAAGTTATGCAACAGGTCCAACACTAAGTTTCCACTAGAAAATACATGGTCACCACGCCAAGGATTACCCATAGAATCGCCAGCCATGGAAGTCTGTGCGGTTGCTATGAGGGCATAGGTATTGCGTTGATCCTTACCATTCTGCAATGGCGTCAAATCCGGATCACCAGCAAAAGAGGTTCCTTTTTGCAAGATATTGATGGTGTTCGATACCAATTCAACATGACCAAATTCTTCAGCCGTAATACTGGCTACCAAATCATAAAACGGTTTGAATTTCGTTTTTTGCCGAAAATTGAAAGACTGATACATATAATTATTCAAGGTCGACATTTCTCCAAATTTTCCGCCCAATAATTCTTGAACGGCTGCAGCCGCGTTGGCATCCCCATATTCCGGTACCGGCAGTTCAATTTGTAGCCTGTTTACGCGTTTAAACATGGAATCTCCTTCTCTCACATTTTATGAATTCGACACTTTCTGATTATGTTTATGACTGTCAGCAAGTGAATATGTTCATTTTCTATTTATGAGAAGCCGGAGACACCCAGATAATTTGCTGAATTCGGACGTAAAATGGCGTACCATTCGTTTCCACAACTACGTGATCTGGCATTACTTCTTTAAGAACACCTTTTACTACACTATTATTTGATAATTGGACGACAATTCTTCCACCTACAACTGACGCTAACGTCTGGTATACGTAAGGATCAAAACTGCTCACAAATTCTACAGACGGCTGTTGATCATTCATTCAATCCACACTCCTTTCAATCAATACCCATATTGTATGGAGGTCGTGGAGCAAAGGTGCTAAGTAATTTCTTTCCTCTGTTTGTGGCAATCTGAAAGTAAAACTTTAATAAACAATCAGAAAAGGTGTGAATATCTCCACCAGTTGTTTGTTTAAACAGTGTCTCGCATCTGCAGTTCGGCTAATATCTTTAGTTCATCTGAACGGGAAACAATAAATTTCTTCATGTAGTTTTCCAAAAACAATTTGTCTGCCACTCTTCCAATAATGCCGAATGGGGCCTCGTAAGAAAAGGTATCTTTCATCATAGTACCGTAATTGATTTCCGTAAATTCGTGCGTATGAGTAAACGATTGAAAAGCTCCATTGACTTGAATATCAATAAAAAAATCGGGTCTGACCATCTCTGTAATTTTGGCAGTTAGCCTTTGTTTCACTCCAAAATGAGTGGCTTCCATGTAACACAATCTCCTTTTTCCAACAATCCTGTTTTCACGCCATCAACTGCCACTTCTTTTGTTTGAGAAGTCGTTTGCATGTGCACTTCAACGCTTCTGGCAAGATCGAAACACACATCAATCGGTGCTTTTATGTAAGTAATGTGTTCGAAAACCGGCATTCTAAGACACTCCTTTTTGTGGAAAACAGTTTTTATCTTTACCGAGTAAAATTTCATCAACACTGGCTAAAACAACTGCTTGTGTTCATATGGTCTAAGTAAAATCTCACCGATTCCAAAGAAAAAATATGAATGAAAAATAATCGCTTTATTTGGTTCACAACTATCTATCTTATATCGATTTACATTTACGTTTTCTCTCGCTGACGGGATGTTTTCTCCGTCTTAAGACGGAATTTATGCTGTTTGTTGAATTTATGAAACTTCAATTGTTTAGAAGTATCCCCAATGATATAATAACAAACATTCAAACTATTTCGACATTCGAAAGGAGAATTTTTGTGAAGAATCAATTATTTGAAAAACTGGATGCAGCATTTGAAGAAATGCTCGTCATCCGCAGACATTTACATATGCATCCTGAAGTTTCGTTTCAGGAGACAAATACAGCAAAATACATTCAAGACTTTTATGCAAATTTAGGAATTGAGTTCACAGCAAATGTTGGCGGGAATGGCGTAGTAGCTAGAGTAATAGGTGCTTTGCCAGGCAAAACGGTTGCCTTACGTGCCGATTTTGATGCACTGCCTATCCAGGATGAAAAAGAGGTATCTTACAAATCGACAGTACCTGGCGTCATGCATGCCTGCGGTCACGATGGTCATACTGCTACGTTATTAGTCCTTGGAAAAACGTTGCATCAAATGCGCGAACAACTTGCCGGCGAATACGTACTTATTCACCAACATGCAGAAGAATATGCACCGGGTGGAGCGCAACCAATGATTGAAGCGGGTTGCTTAGAAGGTGTTGATGCAATCTTCGGAACACACTTATGGTCATTAACTCCTGCAGGAACAATTGAGTACAGAGTCGGACCTGTAATGGCAGCTGCGGACCGATTCGAGATTACGATTCAAGGTCGTGGAGGGCACGGAGCCAGTCCTCACCAAACAAAAGATGCCATTGTCATCGGTGCGCAACTCGTTACCAACCTTCAACAAATCGTTTCACGTCGTGTAAGTCCTGTAGAATCGGCCGTTTTATCAGTGGGCTCTTTCGTAGCGGAAAATGCATTCAATGTTATAGCGGATTCTGCAAAACTAATCGGAACTGTGCGTACATTCAATCCTGAAATCCGGGATCTCGTTGAAAAAGAAATGGAACGTGTCATTCAAGGAACATGCCATTCAAATGATTGTACTTACGAATTTTTATATGAACGTGGTTACAATGCTGTCATTAACCATGCTAATGAAACTCATTTCCTGAAAGAGCTGGCTGAACTTGTACCGGGTGTAACTGAAGTGCGTGAAACTGAACAGCATATGGGTGGCGAAGATTTCGGTTACTATTTGGAAAAAGTTCCGGGTACATTTTTCTTTACCGGAGCCCAGCCTAAAGGAGAAGTATTCCCTCATCATCATCCGAAATTTGATTTCGATGAAAATGCCATGTTAATCGCCGCAAAAACTTTAGGTGCAGCAGTAGTAGATTATCAAGACAAATAAAAATGACCGATCTCATGAATAATGAGGCGAAATGCTATTAATATACTTTCACCAACAAGCTACTTCTAAAGCGAAGTAGCTTTTTTCTAGTGTCTGAATTGCGCTTATCGGCCAAACATCGAATATTCACCAGGATTAGGCATATTATTGTAAGACCATGTCTAATTGGAGGTTACGATGAGAAGGTCAAATAACGGAATACTGCTGCTTGGTTTGTTATTTATCAGTCTGGTTGTCGTCATTATTATCCTCTCGTCTTTTACCGGAGAATCAGATCAGGACCTTTATTTGCGTGACGTGAAAGAAGTTGAGGCTGTCACCAGTAAAATGATCGAAACGAACTTTCAGCAAGAACTGATTACTGCACTTAAAAATGAAGGATATAAACCTACGGGAAGCATTGCCTACACGATTTTCAGTATGGATAAAAAAGAATTAACGGTCGTTCTGCATGGAATTGATACGAGCAGAAGAAAAGCAGAAAATTACATACAAGATCTTACAAACCAACTTTCCACTTCAATTGGTCTCGGAAATTTTGATGTAACTGTTGTCGAAGATAAAGATTAAGCTACTTTTTGAGAAAGGATGAATGTATGGATTTACCGGTTGCGATCGGACACAAAATTCTTCAAAAGCAAACACCCAAAATTAACGTATACTATCCTTTTGTAATTGGTCTCGCTAATCCTCAAGCGGAATTAAAAATAAACTCCGCCATTGTCTTAACAATGAATCAAATAATGGTCGAGCTTGGATATCATGAACCGAGTCTACAAGAAATGGTTGGAGAATTTGAAATCAAAACTAACGAACGAAATATACTAAGTCTCACTTTAACCGTTTATGCATTTACTGGCGGTGCTCATGGCATGACGATTGTTAAAGCGTTGTCATTTGATGTGACTACAGGCACTCAATATGAATTAAAAGATTTATTCAAACCTGATAGTGATTATGTTACGGTGTTATCGAAAATCATTGAACAGAAAATAAAAGATTGGGAAATTCAACTTCTAGAACCATTTACTAAAATCAGGTCAGACCAAGATTTCTACTTTGCAGACCATTCAATGGTCATTTACTTCCAACTCTACGAAATCACCCCTTACGCTTGGGGCTTCCCATACTTCCCTATTCCAATACTCGACATTCAAGATATCATTCAGCCAGATGGTCCTCTCGAAAAATTATTGCCGTTCTGAACGAGTATCTAATTAAAACCAATTTGGGTGTTTTCAGACGTCAATGTCGTTTTTTCAGACGTGATGCTTCATTTTTCAGACGTCCTCTCCATTTTTTCAGACGTGAATGTCTAAAAGTCAGACTGAGCCTCCACACGTAACCAAATGGCATCTCCTCTTTCACATTTAAATGTTTTTTAACCATCAAATAGGGCTGTTCGCTATGCTCGACAGCCATTTATAAGTAAAAAAGGTCTCATATCCCCTTAATAGCGGGATATGAGACCTTCTTTATTTTCTATTTACTCATTCGTAACGTAATCTCACTAACTACTACGATAATTAGTGGCAAGACAAATAATATTCCTTGCTCCATTCCTGCCATAATTACAGCAATCAGAACGATGATTGCTTGCAGAACTTGTACTACTCTTACTAATTTCTCTACAGACTTTTTACGGGCACTCTTGGCCAATGGAAAGAGCATATCCATACGGAATTCACTTGATGAAGAAAGAGCTTGTTTGATTTGAATAGCGGAAGCGAAAGCCAGCGCACCTACGAAAATCATCACTACAACTGGAATACCGATGAATGCCGCACCTAAAGCAGACAGTCCCGTTAAGCGAAGCCATAAATAGAACGTATCATCTGTGCGTACAAAAGTACGAAACACTAAATAATTTTGTCCATTTTCTTGTTGGAATGGAATCATACGATACAACCAATCCATCCAAGGTCGACGATGGATGCTTCCCCGTATATGAGGAACATCCGTGAAATAATTTGCAAAGCGATAAAAACGTAACATACGATTTTGTTCCATTTTCACAAAGTGTTCATAAGGAAAAGGTTGTCCATTCAGTTGACGATTCCATGCCATAAAGTAAAAGATGACAGGAATAAGCAGTAACACTATATAGATAGGATTCGTATGAAAGACTGCTGCAAGGACAGCACTCGAAATTAAAGCACGTAAAAATCGATCTCCCCATATCCCTTGTCCCCGATTCGCCCATCTGAATGCAAACTCCACATGAACATTCCACCATTTCAATAACAAGATAGCGATAAACAAAACACCAAGTAGCAAAGGTGGAACATCGCTAACTTGACGCAGTAAAGGAATAGCAACAACAAATGGCAGGACAACGATAAAAAGTTGAGACCAAAAAGTCCAAGATAAAGCTTTTCTCATATAACTCATTAGCTTCGATTCGAGAGGCAACAAATAGACTTGATCCGGTTCACGAATCAAAGTTGTTGGCAAACTGAAAGCAAGTAAAATCCCAATAACAACAGCCACTAACCACGTTGCAGGAAAATCTTCCGGTGCAGTCTTCAGCCATTCACTATATTGATAACCACCCGCTCCAAGGACAAAAACAAATACAATAGCCAAATGCCCTGTAAACACATATTTCATGTATTTCTGAAGTTCGTTTATGTAATGAAGAAATCGTATTCTCCATACATCATGCAGGTTATTCATGGTCTTGCTCCTTCGTCATTGCGATGTACAGATCATCAAGAGTAGCCAGTGGCATATTGAAGGCTGCTCTTAAATCATTCATCGTGCCTTGTGCACGCATGCGTCCGTTGTGCAATAACAATATACGATCGCAATATCGTTCAGCTGTCGATAAAATATGCGTAGACATGAGGACAGATGCCCCAGTTTGTTTTTTTTCATTCATTTGATCAAGCAACGATTGAATGCCCAGTGGGTCTAGTCCAACGAAAGGTTCATCGATTATATATAATGAAGGATTTACTAAAAAGGCACACATAATCATGACTTTTTGGCGCATTCCTTTTGAAAAATGTGATGGGAACCAATTTAAGCGTTTTTCCATTCGGAATTCCTTCAGCAATACTTCTGAACGAGCTGCTAAAGTTGCTTCATCTAACCCGTAGGCCATGGCAGTGAGTTCCAGATGTTCCTTTAATGTCAGTTCGTCATACAACACGGGTGTTTCCGGAATATATGAAAATGCTGAACGATAGGCATCCATATTTTCCTGCATAGTCACTTCGTTCAAACGGATTTCTCCGTCTTTAGGATTCATTAAGCCGATAATATGTTTGATGGTTGTACTTTTCCCTGCCCCATTCAATCCAATCAGACCCACTAATTCTCCAGGTGCAATTGAAAAGGATAAATCATGAATGACCGGTTTTCGTGTATATCCACCTGTTACTGCATTTACTTCCAATACGTTCATCAGATGCACCCCTTTTATTCTTTATCTTATCAAAAAAATTGCTACATGGCTTTTCACTTGTCACTTCTTTGTATGATAAACTTATGACCATATCTTGAAAGGACGTGACCCATAATGAGTGAGTGTTTATTTTGCAAAATTGTAGACGGTTCAATTCCTAGTACAAAAGTGTATGAAGACGAGCATGTATTAGCCTTTATGGATATTATGCCACTGACAAAAGGACATACGCTATTAATTCCCAAAAAACACCATGAAAATGTGTATGACATGTCTTCTGAAGAGGCTGGTCAATTATTCTCTGTTGCTCCGAAAATTGCTGAATCAATAAAAGCTTCTTTTCACCCAGCAGGCATGAATTTGTTAAATAATAACGGGGCTCCTGCCGGTCAAAGTATCTTCCACTTCCATCTTCATTTCATCCCTAGATATGATCAAACGGATGGTTTTAAAGCTACTTGGCAAACAAAAGAAAAACAATATACAAATGAAATGTTCGCTGAGTATGCCGAACTAATAAAGTCGAATATAAGCAAGTAAACTTGCAATAACCCGCTTTAGCTTGTAGAATCTTGAGTATGTTTCTCGCTGTCGATCACAGGATACGCCAGGAGGCACTAAAAAATAGTTTAGAATAGTTGAGGAGAGATGAGCAAATGAATACGAAAAATTTAGTTTTAATGGCCCTTCTGGTTGGTGTAGGTGCCGCATTGTACTTAATCATTCCAGGTTTCGGCGGTGGGATGAAACCTGACTTTATGTTAACGATGATGTTTATTGGAATTTTATTATTCCCTAAAGCATCACATGTATTTTTACTAGCACTGACAACGGGCGTGATATCTGGATTGTTTTCAACTTTTCCAGCTGGTTTTTTACCAAACATCGTGGATAAGTTTGTAACAGCTTTTGTATTTTTTGCAGTCGTTGTTGCATTGAAGCATTTTACAAAGAAACTTCCCGTAGCAATCGCACTTGCAGGAATAGGTACACTTCTGTCAGGAATCATCTTCCTTTCTGTTGCCATTTTTGTATTAGGTGTGAATGTGCCATTTAGCGGATTAGTGATAGGAGTCGTTTTACCGACTGTAGCACTGAATGCTATTGCATTCTTCTTTATTTTCCCGATTGTAACCAAATTGGTTAAACGTTCGAAATTCGATACTGCTTTTTCAAATTAAACTTTCAATGGTCTGCCTATATTGGCAGGCCATTTTTTGCGTTTTTCAGCTACGGCGCTTGTCTATCTTGGTGCTTTTCGCATTTCATATTGTTTTGGCTTGTCCTACATGTTTTAATTAATTGAAATGAAGGAATAGTATACATATATATGAAGGGAGTGCGTCTATAATGAAAGCTTCTACTTTTTTTGTTGGTCTAGTTTCAGGTGTTGTGGCAGGATCAGCAGCGGTCTTATTCTCTACTCCTCAATCTGGTAGCGATTTACGTTCGAATGTCAAAACGGCATCTTCTGATTGGAAAGAGAAATTATCTGAAGTTAAATTTCAAATAAGCGATTTAAAACAATCGATAGCTGGTTTAACTAAAACTGCAAAGACTGATGTTCCTCAAACGATTAATGAATTAAAACAATCTGTACAACAATGGCAGTCCGAAACTGCTCCGATTCAGGAAAGTCTACAAAATGAAATTGCTTCAATCCAATTGGCAATGGAAGAACTTGAAAAATCAATTGCTAAGCATCAAAAAGATTCTTCACCTGCCAATTCATAAGTATGCAAGTTGCCCTGCTCATATTTGCAGGGCTTTTTTTATTGTTCGAAGTCACGACTTCAAGTCATCTAAATGCTATTCAAATCATAATATTTCCAACATTCTAACTATGCAGACCTTTACTTTATTGCTATAATGATAGAAATTGATTTTTTTAGGGAGAAGGTGACGACATGTCTGAACAAATGTACACAATGAAAGAGGCTATGCTATACAGCCAGCGAATTGCCCAGCTGTCGAAAGCACTGTGGAAAGCAGTGGAAAAAGATTGGCAGCAATGGATAAAACCTTATGACTTGAATATTAATGAGCATCATATCTTGTGGATTTCATATCATTTAAAAGGAGCGTCCATTTCAGATGTTGCAAAGTTTGGTGTTATGCATGTTTCAACTGCCTTCAACTTTTCAAAAAAATTGGAAGAACGAGGGCTATTGTCATTTTCTAAACGTGAAGACGACAAGCGAAATACATATGTCGAACTCACTGAACAAGGTGAAGAGTTGTTAATGAATATGATCGAACATTACCATGATTCCCCTCACTCTGTTATTGAAGGATCAATGCCCCTAAAAGATTTATACGGGCGTTTTCCCGAGTTCATGGAAGTCATGGCTGTCATTCGAAATATTTATGGCGATGATTTCATGGAAATCTTTGAGCATTCATTTAAAAATATCGATCAATCATTTGATGAGAAGATTGGAAATATTAAACCGACTGTTTCAAGTAAAAGTCAGCAATAGCAACGTTTGAAAACGCTATCGAATTTGTAACAATTGTAGGCTTGCTTTTTTTATCAAAACATCGTAATGTATGTATCTGCAAGCATATTATTTTACAATAGGAGATGCATACAGTGCACTGCTGGAAAACCATTAATGTAAAAAAACAATACGGATTTGACCGTATTTTCATGTTGTCGTCACTACTCGTCGTTGCCGTCTTTTCACTTTTTTATGTAATGCTTGAAATCTTACACGACGATCGCCTTTCGGATGATAGATTTGCTGTTTTTTTACTCAGCTTTATGTTGTTGTATCCGGTTCATAAAAGTCTTCACTTTTTACCATTGATCGGCTATCGCAACCGCATTCACTTCTCAGTAAAGACACAATTTAATTTCATGCCGATATTATCACTTCGAATAAAAGAGCCTGTACCGAAAAAGCGTTTCTTATTCGCTTTACTAGCTCCATTCTTTATATTGAACAGCTTGCTTATCGCTGGAGCATTTATGTTCCCTGAATTCGGTCACTATTTTACGATGTTGCTAGCTTACCATTGTGGTCTCTGTCTGATTGATTTGTTATATATTAAAAATCTTGCCCGATCACCAAAAAAAGCGCTGATTGAAGAAACGGAAACAGGATATGAAATTCTTGTTCCTCCTGCTACCATTTAGTCAGATTGCTGTTCTTTTTACCGTGATTTTGTTATGATTATTGAGATTGGCAGAGGGGAGGAATAAACGTGATTATCGCAGTAGTTGTACTGTTCTCGATTGTGTATTTATTCCAGATTAATCGCATGACTTACGCATTATGTGCGCAACGAGAAATTCCTGAAGAAAAACAAAATAAGATTTTTCGTACCATAAATGTGTTGGTAACGATTTTACTGATTTCCTTTTATGTAGAAATTTTATTAACCGCATAAAAAAGTCCATTCGCCTGGCTTCAGGCAAATGGACTTTTTCTTTTGAAAAATAAAGCATACTTTTTCAAGAAACTCACAAGTTAAGAGAGTCTCTCAGTTCAGCTTCAAGCGTAAGTCCGAACCGCCGTTTCAACACTTAAAATAAAATCTAGTTCACTTAAGCAGGTGTAACGTCAGAATCAGTCTTTATCTGCTTGTTCTGATTTTGCTAAATTAGCATAAGAATGCTGCACCTACGATGATTAAAAGAATAAATAATACAACGATTAAAGCAAAGCTGGATTGTTGCGGATATCCACCACTCACTTCGCACACCCCCTTCCTCTTTGTTATCGTATGCACTTGTGTTCATCAAACGTAGGCAAATGTGGGAACCATTTTTGTTTTTTCATCGTTTATGGTATAGTAACTACGGCATCAAGAAGATAGTTAGGAGAGAATTCCCATGAAAAAAACCGTATTAACATTGACTTTAGCAGCATCTGTATTGGCTTTATCAGCTTGTAATGGTGACTCAGCAGCAGACGACAAAGCAATCGTGACGTCGAAAGCTGGCGATATTACAAAAAATGAACTTTACGAAGAAATGAAAGAATCCGTAGGTAAACAAGCACTTCAAGTTTTAATTATTGAAAAGGTATTAGCTTCAGAATATGAAGTGACGGACAAAGAAGTAAACGCTCAGTTTGACAAAGAGAAAAAAGAAATGGGCGAAAGTTTTGATCAATACCTTGAACAACAAGGTCAAACTGAAAAGAGCTATAAAAAATACATTCGCTTAAACTTATTACAAGAAAAAGCGATGACTGAAGATGTAAAAGTTACTGATGAAGAAGTAAAAGCTCAATATGAGAACATGAAAACTGAAATTAATGCGCGTCACGTATTAGTTGCTGACGAAGCAACTGCAAAAGAAGTAAAAGCGAAGCTAGATGGCGGAGCTGACTTTGCTGCAGTAGCAAAAGAATATTCAACTGAGCAAGCAGCACAGCAATCAGGCGGGGAACTTGGATGGTTTACGCCAGACAAAATGGTAAAAGAGTTTTCTGATGCAGCCTTAGCATTGGAAGTAAACAAAATCAGTGAGCCCGTTAAATCTGAATTCGGTTTTCACATTATTCAAGTAACGGACAAGCGTGAAGCTGATATTGGCTCATTCGAAGATAACAAAGCCGAAATTACGAAGACGCTAAAAATGCAAAAAGCTGATCAAACAAAATTGCTTCCTAAAGTTTCTAAGTTAATGAAAGAAGCAGATATTGAAATCAAGGATGAGGACTTAAAAGGTGCAATTGATCAACTTTTAAATCCTAAAGAAGCAGAACCTGCTGCTGAATAAAGATACATGAAAGGCGCTTCCCACTTGAGGAAGCGCCTTTTTGTTATATCTATTTTTCTTACCGCTTTTCTTATTCGAACGTCGGTTTATAGAATGATCGATTGTCGAGTGGGAATAAACGCTCGGAAAACTCTCCAGGGTTTGTTTTCTTTAATGCTCGATCCAGCATATTCATCTTCGCATCGATATTATCAATATAGTGAAGGATTTCCGCCTCACGAAGCATTGGTTTTTTTGGACTGCCCCACTCTTCTTTTCCATGGTGTGACAAGACCATATGTTGAAGGAGCATTACTTCTTCCCCTTCAATTTTCAATTCTTCTGCGGCTTTAGAGATTTCATTAACCATAATCGTGATATGGCCTAATAAATTCCCTTCAATCGTATAAGAGGTAGCGATTGGACCAGATAATTCAGTCACTTTTCCAACATCATGCAAAATAATGCCAGCATATAGTAAATCTTTATTCAATGAAGGATACAAATCACATAAGGATTTACCTAGCTTTAACATGGACACGACATGATCAATTAATCCCGAGACATAATCGTGATGATTTTTTGTTGCTGCAGGATAAGTCATGATTGCTGCTTGATGTTTTTTCAGCAAATGACGTGTTATCCGTTGAATTTGAGGGTTCTTCATTTCGAAGAAGAACTGCATGAGCTCCTCAAATAATACTTCTTTTGCTTTTTCGGCAGATGGAACGAGGTCACTTAAAGAAATGCCTTCATCTTCTTTTACTGCTCGAATGCTTTTAATTCGCAATTGATTTTTCCCACGATAGTGCTGAATTTCTCCACCAACCCGAACAATTGCTTCCGCATGGTACAACGTTTCGTGCTCTTCATTTGTATCCCAGAGCTTTGCTTCAATATCCCCACTTCTGTCTTGAAGAATCAGGGTCATAAAAGGATTTCCGGTTGTTGTGAAAGCTTTCGTAGATTGCTTGATTAATAGATAGTGATCGACAGTTTCGCCAACCGCTAAGCTTGTAATGCCTTTACCTTTCATACCGACGACACTCTCCTTTCCTTTTGCAACGATGCCACATCAATGATGTGTGCTTGAGACCAAATTGTTGTCATCTCTTCATGACATGTGAAATATAAAAATTGATGCTGTTTATCTAAATCTGTCATTAATTGTACCATTTGTTTCACACGGAAACGATCGAAATGAACAAAAGGATCATCCATTACTAAAGGAAAAGGCACTGAATCAAGTAATGATTCTGCCAATGCAAATCGCATGGCAATATACGCTTGTTCTTTAGTTGCCTGGCTCAGTTCAACAATTTGATATCGCATGCCTTTTTCATGAACTACTTCGAAAGTTCCCGCTTCGTTCACTTCTAAAGTCTCATATCGTCCATTTGTTAGGTGTCTGAAAAATTGCTGTGCCTTTTCAAGTACACTAGGGAGTCGATTTTCTTTCAAGTTGCTTATTGTTTGTCTGATGGCCTCTGAAACAGCTTTGTTGACTGACCATTTATATGCTAGTTCAGCAAGTTCGGTTTTCTTCTGTTCCAGTTTCTGTAGTGTATCTCCATAATGCTCATCACTTAGCATTGAAGTGGTTTGCTGACGGAGCAAGGCTTTTTCCTCCAATAAATCATGTCGGGAACTGGAAAGCTTGTCCGCTAGTTCGATCATTTGAGCCATATAGGTTTCTTGTTCCTGATCTTCTCCAAAAGATGTGGAAATTTCACCGATTGCTTGAAGTTGGGCTTGAACCGATTTAAGTTCCTGTATCAGGGATTGTTTGAGACGGAATGCAACATCCGCTTGATAAAAATCATGTTCGGATTCAACATGAGCCTCGTTCCATAACTTTTGTATTTCTTCTGAATGTGCATGAAGCAATTTCTCTTTTTCTGTTAGCTGTACTTTCCAATCTTTCATTTTCTCTTGATAAATTTCATGGTCTCTTCGTTTTCCTTTAACAGCGTTAAAGAGTTCTCGCAAACGGTGATAGGCATGCTCTTTGGAAAGCGCTTCACCCGTTGCATCAGACATTTCTTCAAGTCTTACCTTGATATTTTCTTCCAACGATTGAACTTCAGTAGTCTTTTGTGAAATCATTTGCTGGAGTTCCTGAATTTGACGAATGCGTTTAAAGAGTTCCGGGAACAATCGTGGATTCAGTAACTCTGTAAACCCATGAATCTTCAGGAAATCAGATAATGCTTCTTTCGTTTCTTTTTGTTTTTCTTCTTCCATATTTAGGCTATGTTCAATATTCATTATTACACGTTGTTGATCTTGGTATTTTTGTTTAAGCTGATCCAAACGTTCTTTATACAGTCTCACCTGATTAGCTAAATGCTCAGCTTTGGACAATTCCTCTTCCATTGCTGCAATTTGTGAAGAATAATCGACTATCTCCCTTTCTGGTGACACATTCACATTCATTTTCTTCAGCAGGACAAAGATGAGTCCTGCTAACACTATGCCTCCAATCGCAACTATCCAATTTCCTGAAATGATAGCTCCGATAATTCCGGCAATAAAGATTAGGGCCGTTATGATGTATGGGATGTTTGTATCCATTTTAGCTGGTTGCTTTTCAAAGTTCTGACGGGCTTTCAATTCCGATACTTCTCTTAACAGTTTTTGCACATTTTCACTATTGTGCTGTTCTTTTTCAGTAGGAGCTGTCGCACGGAGTTGTTCTATTCTCCGTTCAGTCTCTTCTTTTTCGATTTTTATTCGATCACAGCTCTGCAGTTCAAAACGAATGTTTTCTTCAGCTTGCTGTAAGCGTTGCATCACTTGTTGGAAAAATTCTTCGTTTTGAAGTGACACATCCATTTCCAACACTTGAGAAAAATGGTATTTGTCCTTAATTCCCAACAAGCGTCCTTGTTGTGCTATATCCAGCTTGGCTTGATTGAGTTCACTTACCAACTGTTGCTTACGAAGCATCCAGTGGTGCCACTCAGACTCATTAGCCAATAGTTCTTCCAATCTTCTTGTGCGCTCGACTGACCATAATTCATCGGCTTGCTGTTGCTGTTGTTGAATCGACTGTTGAAGTCGTTCCAATTGAATTCGCACTTCCTGCATGCGGTCCTTAATTGTTTCATATCGACGAATACCATCTACAGGGAAAGCCGATTGCTGAATAACCGCCAGTTCTGACTGCAAATGTTGCTGTTTGTCCATTAATGGTCTGGCCTGACGATGTTTGGCAAACTGTTCATTTTGATATTTGAGTTTCATCTCTTCACTGTTTAATGTTTCAAGCTCTCTATCTATTTCAGCAATGCGTAAAATGGATGGTTCATATTGATCAAATTTCGTTAGTGCTTCTTTAAGCGACTGATCCAGCAAGCGAATTTCTTCTATTTTGACATTCATTTCGGGATTTTTTCCCGATTTTTTAAATAAGCTATTCAACTCTTTAGTCGCTCGTTGTTCAAGTCTAGCCAAAGAGTCGACTCCCGTTGTTCCTGAAGAAAGGAGTGTCCTGCTAAGTTCTTCTTCGGTCATCTTGTCAAAGTTTTGTAATTGATGAATAGAGAACGAAAAAATAGATTCAAACGAGTTCCGATCATAGCGGTAAAGGACTTTTTTTAATGATTCTTCTTGACCTCTCGAGCCATCTTCAAAGTAAACCGTTACATCACCTGCAGATTTCCCTTTTACTCGTTCAATTACTACGTCTCCAAACTCACCATGTTTGATGTAAACTTGTCCCCCATATCTTCCCCCACCTTTTGGTTCATATCTCATTTGGGTTTGATTACGAAGTGGAAAGCCGAAAAGAATTGATAAAATGAATTGTTGGATAGTTGTTTTTCCTGCTTCATTCCATCCATAAAATACATTAATTCCATCTTTCAACTCGATCGTGACATCTTCATGCTGTCCGAAGCCATAAATCACTAGTTTTTGAATTTGCATGGAAAGTACTCACTCCTTTCCTATCAGTTCTTTTTGGATCAATGAACGAGCCTCTAAGTGTATGGACTCATAATCGTCATCCGTTAAATTTTCCATATAACGGCTTAGTCTAGGATGTTGATAGACATCACTGACAATTTCTTTCCATTGTTTTGTATCCCATGTGTCCATGACAGAAATGACATGCTCAGTCAGTCCACTCGATTCCATTTCAAGAGCTTCTGAAACATCCATTGTGATCGAGTGTATCCAAATATATGGATCCTTCAGTTCTTGCGTCTCTCGCACCATAGATAGCCATTCCTCCATCGGGGTGGCTTCGAGCATTGAGAGCGTATCGGCATCCACATCAGTTAAATGGATTTCCACTACGCCGGCTCCATTTTCATTGCGGAAATTTTCTATAGCAGAATCAATGATTTCAAACCACTCATTTGCATGAACAACTTCATTGCACGAACAAGTTATTTGATCATAGGTGATGGTTGAGGTCGGTATAAAAGTTAATTGTGTATTCCCTTTTTCAAGTGTTACATCGTAGAACCCTTTTGTACCTTTTTCGTTCCGATGACGACTTTGAATATTCCCTGGATAAACAATAGGGGGTTCGAGGTTAAGAATTTGACGTTTATGAATATGACCGAGCGCCCAGTAATCATAGTTTTTGCTGATAAGTTGATCTTTAGTGAAGGGCGAGTAAACAGCATGTGTGGTATCACCTGCCAAACTGCCGTGAAGCATACCTATGTTATACGAATCTTTTTCAACTGCATCTTCATATCTAGCAATCATAGAATCTTTTACATGGCGTTCTTTATAACTGAAACCATTTATGTATACATCGTGTTGGCGGATTTGAAGCTTCACCTTCTCTACTTGCTCAGGAAATACATGGACATTTTTCGGAAGTTGAAAACGCGTCCATTTTCCTGAAAGGTGATCATGATTGCCATAACAAATAAATACAGGAATTTGATGGAGGTTCAGTGTTTCCATTCCTTCCTGAAACTTATGCTGTGCACGTAAACTGCGATCTTCTCCATCATAAATATCCCCGACAATTAAAACAAAATCCGGCTTTTCTTGAACGGCAGTTTGAATAAGTGTTTGAAAAGCTTTAAACGTGCTTTCACGAAGTGTCTTTAACTGATGATCCGGCATGGATGTGACACCTTTAAAAGGACTATCCAGGTGTAGGTCAGCTGCGTGAAAAAACCGAATGGATGTCATAAGTTTCCTCCTTTTTAAAAATAGAATATTTGTTCTTATTTTATCATTCACACGTATTAATTGCTACTTGCTAGAAAGACAGTGCCAGGATTCATTGAAACAAGCAATATCTTTTACAAAAGAAAAAAGCAGGACATGTTATGCCCCACTTTTTCGAGTAATTCTATTTATTTTCTCCCTAAATCCATGGCCTTCTTAATATCTTTTAATGACTGTGACGCGCCGTACATCAATACGCCACCACGATAAACACGAGAACCAAACCAGCCTAAAATGAAAATTGAGACTAGCAAAATGCCTATACCTAATATTGGCTCCCAAATAGGCAAATCAAGCATCCCGACACGCAGGAACATGACCAGCGGTGTAAAGAATGGGAAGTACGAAGCGATTTGAACGTACGATGCTTCCGGATTCCCAAGTCCAGAGAAAGCGATGAATGAAGCGATTATAATTAAGAAAGTCATAGGCAACAACAGCTGTTGCACATCTTCAGTACGGCTTACAAGTGAACCGAGAAGAGCTGCAAGTGTCGCATACAAGAAATAACCGAGCAGGAAGAATAAAACTGCAAAAATCATTGTGCTGATACTAACATTTGAAAACCCGAAAAATGAGAACACGCCTGTGGTCAAGTCTGATGAGCTTGTTTTTAATGCAATAAATCCGGCAACGCCGAATAAAGCGATTTGGAGCAAGCCAAGTGTTCCTACACCCGCAATTTTTGCAAACATGTGTTTAACAGGTGACACACTCGAAATAATGATTTCCATTACCCTCGAAGATTTCTCTGTAGCGACTTCCGTTGCAATCATATTGGAATAATAGAATACGGCAAAATAAATAACAAAAATCAATACATACACCAAACCACGTGCCTGACTCAATTCTTCTTCTGATTTAGAAGAGGCACTGACTGCATCCTGTTCGAACTGAATCGGCGAAAATAACTGAACGACTTCATCTGCTGAAAGTTCTAATGAATTTGCTTTTATATTCGTTTGCACAGTTTGAAGTGCCTCACGAACTTTCATTGGTTGTTCAAAAGCATTGGCATTTTCAGATGTATAAGTTGCTTGTATAGTTTCTGTTTCATCTAACTCCAAAACTAAGAAACTGGCAATTTTTTCATCTGTGATTTGCTGTTCCAGTTCATCCACCGTTTTGGTAGTAGCTTTTAAAGTAATCCCACTTTCAGACGCATTTAATTGCTGTTGAAGTGGATCGAGTAGTTGGCCATTTTCTTCAACTACATAAATTGTATCTTTCTCCGGTCCTCCCCCAAACACACCAGCGTCTTGGATTTTAGTTATGATCGTGGCAATATTAGCCATTAGGAATATGCCAGCCACCACAATAAGCGTCGTGATGACAAAAGATTTTGTTTTGGCTTTTGTCAAAAATGATTGTTTAAAAATAGTCCAGAAATCACGCATGTTCTTTGCCCACCTTTTCAATGAAGATGTCCTGAAGGGATGGTTCTTCAATAGCAAAATAACGAATTTCACCTTTCGTCAATGCAGTCCGCAATAGTTCATGAGCAGTACGTTCTTCCGAAATTTGAAATACTCCTCCTTCAATTGAAGGCTTGAATGAATCGACACCTTCAATTTGACTGAGAAATGACAGATCGAAATCCGCTTTCAATCGAACATTTTGACGTCCAAACCCTCTTTTCACTTCACGTAAAGATCCTCGTACAATTGCCTCCCCATGGTGCATGATACATAGTTGCTCGCACAATTCTTCCACATGATCCATGCGATGACTGGAAAAGACGATAGTAGCTCCATCTTTTTGAATATCCATGATGGCTTTTTTCAACATTTCAACATTGACTGGATCGAGTCCGCTGAACGGTTCGTCTAAAATAATTAATGATGGTTTATGTATCACAGAAGCAATCACTTGTATTTTTTGTTGATTACCTTTAGAAAGCTCTTCCACTTTTTTGTTTGCATAATGAGGCACTTCAAAACGCTCAAGCCAATTGTGTGCTGATATTTTTGCATCATTCTTTTTCATGCCACGCAGCTGACCCAAATAGACCAGTTGATCTTCTACTTTCATCTTCGGATACAACCCACGTTCTTCAGGTAAATATCCGATATGTGTACTATTGGCATAGCTGATTGGCTGGCCATTCCAAGTAATGGTCCCTTCCGTTGGATCCAGTAATCCAAGAATCATACGGAAAGTAGTCGTTTTGCCAGCTCCATTAGCTCCTAAAAACCCATACATGCTTCCCTGTTTAACAGTCATGGACAAATCTTTTACTGCTGAGAAATCACCAAACTTCTTTGTCACCTGCTCTATTTGTAAAGTCATACTCACACTCCTTGCTATTTTTCATCACACCTATTCTACTCGTATCGGGCACTATAACATGAATAATTTTCACTCGAAAAATTCGCGTAATAAGAAATATAGTAAATATTATTCACTAAAAACATTACTAAATTTACCAAATTAAAGTCAAGTTCACTTAAACTATTTTTTTGTTTTGAAAACTTGTATAATGAATCTACATTCATTTCAGAAAGGTTGGATATTTATGAAACCTTACAAATTTACTGCGTTTGAAAAAACCGGAAAATTAATCATCGAAGAAACTTGGGAGTTTGCTACCGATGAGGAAGCGAAAGCAAAAGGACAAGATTTAATCGATGAAAAAGACTTTACCGAAAAGACACATCGATTGGTCAATAATGCAGGAAAACTTATATTATTCCACGTCTAAAAAAGTCTGCTTGAAGCGATTTCGCTCCAGGCAGACTTTTCTTTTATACACCTTTAAAACTTGGTTTTCGTTTTTCAACAAATGCTTGAATCCCTTCCAAGTGATCCTTCGTACGGCGCATAGCTGATTGAGATGAACTTTCAAGTGCCAGCACTCGTTCCAATTCATGTACATGTTGTGTATGTAAAATTTGTTTGGATGCAATCATCGCTTTCAAAGGAGCAGACAAGAATTTTGCAGCTGAAAGTTCCGCTTGTTCATATGCCCTACCTTCCGCAGTCACTTCATCAATTAATCCAAGAGACAAAGCTTCGTGACCATTTAACACTTTCCCTGACCAAATCAATTGCTTCGCTTTAGGAATACCGACTCTTTCTTTCAAGAAGAAATGTCCCGCCCCATCAGGAATTAACCCTATACCAATAAAGTTCATCGCAAGTTTACTGTTTTCTTCTGCAATGACAACATCACATCCAAGAACTAAACTTAGCCCCAGCCCTGCAGCCGCTCCATGAACAGAAGCAATCGTAACCATTGGAAGTGTATATAGCGCCTTCGCTAGACGAGAAACATCGCCCATTACTGTATCAATATCCATCGGACTTTCTGGATCCAGCATGGCTTTAATATCACCACCTGCTGAAAAAGCACGTCCTTCTCCTTTAATCAATAACACTTGCACATCTTTCTCTTCGTGTAACCACTCTAGCGCCTCAGCAATTTCTTTCATCATTAAAGCATTCATAGCATTCATGCTTTGAGGACGATTTAACGTCAATGTCGCTAAGCGTCCATTTTTTTCTACACTTACTGTTTCATATGTCAAAGTAGACACCTCTCTCCGAGTGAATAGTCATTCATATTAATACTAATTCGAGAAACAAAATGAAAATCCTTTAAATGATCAATAAATTCTTCAATAAGACTGTTAGGCATTCACTATATCTGTCAAATAGTGCGGATTCCAGTTAATTCTATTTTTGCTGAGTAGACGAATATTCCAACGGTTTAATTTCAATACTAAAGACGAGAAGATTTTGTCAGTCCATCTTTCAGGAGGCAATATGAAAAATGTAATATACTTATTTGGTCCTACCATAATGATTTTCCTAGGAATCAATACTTTTGAGTCCATACCCATCACTTTTGTGTTATTTTATAGCTGGCTTTTTTTAATCCCTCTTCTTTCTTATTATAGAAACCCAACACTCAAATCTTCATTTTATGAATCCATCAAGAAAGAAAGAACATTAGCATCCTTTATGACCGGTCTGATCAGCGGACTGTTGTGTGCCATCATAATCTTCAGTTCGATGTCATTAGCTATCGGAAGCTTATTTGAAATCGAAGAAGTGTCAAAAATTCTTGTGGCGTGGAAATTTAGTGGTTCTGTTGTGTGGTTCTACATATTTATATTGATTTTCATCAATCCATTTTTGGAAGAATGGTACTGGCGAGAATTTATGTACACGCGATATCTCGATAAATTAGGAACGCTAGGAAGTGTCATTGTCACTTCATTTTTTTATGCGATCTATCATTTGTTGGTACTGATACCTCTCGTTGATATGCCTTTAAGTTTAATCGCAACCATACCTGTCCTGGTTGCAGGTTTACTTTGGGGTAGTTTCAGAATGGTTTTTGCTTCTATTTCCGCTTCTACCATTAGCCATATGCTAGCTGATATAGGTATTATTCTTTTTTATATTGTGTATTTAAAGACATAAAAAAGCCCAGTTCCTATAAAGGAACTGGGCTATATAAGTCAGTTTAAAAGCCGCCTTTGCCGTAAATAAAATAAGAAAGTTTTAGACCACCACTCCTCAAAGTGGGTGTTCGCGGAAACTATCCTGCCTGTCCTCATTGACCGAAGTGAATGTGGTATGTCATTCCTGTTTCTATAAAAACTCCCTACAACAGCTTAAAGGTTAAAACTTAATATTGTTACGAACAATGCAGCTTGTATTGGTATATTAACACGAACAACTCTGAACTTTCAATGGGAATTTTGTCCTTACGAACCAGCACCGATTAGAATCAGATAATAGTTACTCCCTTTAAAAGTGTGTAGAGAGGGATTGATAATAAAGGAACTCAAACTGAAGAATATGTTTTATGGAAGGAACACTAAAATGGATTATATAATCAAATTTCGGAAAACACTCGTCGTCTATGCATTCAGTGGCATTGGTTCATTTTTTTCGGGCAAATGCTTTTCATCTTTACATGAATTATTTTAGGAATCATTTTTCCAAAAAATAATGTCTTAAACAAAAGTATTTCAATTACCAGTGAAACTGCACTGTACAAGGATTGTTAAGTGAATGATTATGAAAGAGCCTATTCATTTAGACTATGTTTTTTGTGGAGTAAATCAAATCAGTTGCTAATCCAAAAGAATGGTGCTATGATAAAGAAGAATTATTTTTGTCGGTGTAAAAGATTAGTATACGTTTCAAACTTATCGTCTTAATGATCACTTTGGGCAGGGATAGTATTACATTGTGTGAATTTCACACTAGGAGGCAACAAAAATGGAACAAGGTACAGTAAAATGGTTTAATGCAGAAAAAGGTTTTGGTTTTATCGAGCGTGAAAATGGGGACGATGTATTCGTACATTTCTCAGCAATCCAAAGTGAAGGCTTCAAATCTTTAGACGAAGGTCAAAAAGTTACTTTCGACGTTGAGCAAGGCGCTCGTGGAGCTCAAGCTTCAAACGTTCAAAAAGCATAATTTAACCTTTCAACAGACTCTACATTGTAGAGTCTGTTTTTTATTTGTCTAAAATTAATCAATCACACCAAAAAACCTCTGCCTACAATGTGGGCAGAGGTCATTTTCCAAGCAAAGTAACACAATTTAAAGGATTCTTAGATTATAGCATACACTCTTTTCGATGCAATGCATTTCAATCATATTTTCTCCAGAGGTTTATAAAAATAAGATGAGTGCCGTATAACTGACAACTCCAAAAAGAAAAGCTGGTAAATTACTCTTTCGATTTTCAGGGAGCTCCTCTTTCATAACATTTAAGATAATTCCTCCTGCGATAAACGCAGCCAATAAGGAAACGACCACTTCTCGAATATCCAAAAATGCACCAACTGCCCAACCAATTAGCACTGCAAATGAAAGAAGCCATCTACCATAACGATCATATACATCTTTATGGGAGGCTCTTAGACTCCAATCATTTGTTATAAAATGCACGCTCATAGCGATGAAGTAAATGATGTGACCTAAAAAACCTTCGTACTCTCCTCTAATCATCAGGTAGCCAATAATTGCATTATAAATAAAAAACGAACCGATATGTATGTTAAAAATGGTCATCGCCGCTTCCGCATCTTCTGAACAATCATCTACGTCTTTTATCTTTCTTACCAGTATTTCCAATCCGTAAAAAACAACTAGACCGAGCAAAGCCACCATATAAATATGATCTTCAAGTAAAATTAAAATTTTGTTATCTAAACTACTTTCCAGCATTTTTTGGTAGTTGTTTAACTCTGGCAGTAAAAATACAAAAACATAAGAAGCTGCTATACCTGATGATAGCGAAAGAAATCGGTGACGGTGAACCTCACTCAGAATATAGAGTCTTTTTGAAAAAATATGGACGAATATTAAGCCTACTGTCAGTAAAAAGGTCATTAAAATCAATTTTATCTTTCCTTTCTTTTTATCTCTCTTTCATTTATACCCTCTTTCCTATAAATTATTTTCGGAGACAAGACTATTCCTACGTCAACTCAGTTTTCCCATTTTTCCTACGTCGACCCTTACCATCAAAAAAACACCTGGAACATTATGTCCCAGGTGTCCTTCAAATACTATTTATAGAAAAACAAAACCGGAGAAAGCCGGTTTAAATTCCTTCGTATAATGACTGTACAGGCTTCATTAACACACGGTTAACTTCTTCAATCAATCCACTTAGTGCCATTTCAGCTTGAAGCATTTGTTCAATTTTAGGGTTTGACTGTGCAAGCTGTGCAGTTTTTTGAGCATATTCAAGTTCTTCACCTGAGATTTCTTCACCTTGCATTTGCTTTTGTTGCAATGTCATTTGTAAATCACGGAAGCTTTTAAACAGTGCTAATGCTTGTTCATCCGCTTTAACCTCTGTTACTGCTTTTTCTACTGCTGCATATTCAGTCGTTTTTCTGAAAGTCGTTTCTAATCGATTGATATCATCATAAATGTTAATTGTCATGTGATCACTCCTACATCATATTCAGTACATATACGATACCGCCTTGAACTAAGCCAATTAAGCCTCCAAGTATAGCACCAAGCACTGTAATCATTTTAAATTCTTTTCTGGAAATACCTAAAACCAATTCTTCAAGTCGCTGCACAGGGAAAGAGTCCACTTGTTCTTCAACCATTTCTTCTAACTTCAATCGTTGAATCGTTTCTTCAAGCTTAATTTCGCCTTGAGCAAAGATAAAATCAGTCATTTTTGGTGTTAGGTTATGTGCTGTCCAGTCAGCACCATCCGGCCAGTACGATTGTAACGTAGCATCCAGACGTTTTTCAAGTGCCAACTCCTGTTTTACATATGACTTTACGACCTTAATGACAGGCTGTAAATCAAATCCACCAATCAATTCATTTAAAGGACGATCTTTTAATTTCTCCCATTCACCGCGTATAACATTGGCAAGAAGTTCAAATGTTCCAGGTGCGTGAAGGAATTTTTGAATTTCTGGTTGCACCCGATCCACAATAGTAGAAGACTCTCCCATAAACATTTGAATCATATTGCCAAATGTACCTTTTGAAGAAAGAAAATCGTCAATCAGTCTCTTAACCGTTTTCCGTCCTTCTTCTGAAGCAAAGTAAGTTTCCCCTTTTGCAATCATATACGAAACGATTTCAGGAATACGTTCGTCAGCTTGTTGTTGCCATTGTTCAGGTGCGAGTTCCTTCACTGTTTTTGATGCAAATCGAGATTCAAGAGATTCGATTTGCTCATCAATCACAGAATCGATTTTATCTTCGACAAGTGACGGAATATTTTCAATCCCTGCTTTAGTAAGCCACTGCTGTAAAGTCAGGTTTGATTCAAACAAATGCTTCGTCAGTTGCCCTTGAATCCATAATTCTGCTTTTCTTCTCATGTCATCTGAAAAGAAACGTCGTTTAAAGGTTTCAGGTGTTAATAAATGTTCAACGACTGTCCGACCAAGTTGTTTAGCCAGTTCATCCCGTCGTTTTGGAATAAGTCCAGGCGTAAAGGGCACGCGCCATTTGCCTATATATTTCGCTTCATGTGGGCGAAAAAGCATTTTAATCGCGAGGTGATTCGTATACCCTCCGATTAAGGCACCAATTAATGCCATGAAAAGTAATGTCCATATAAAGTTCAAGTTGTTCACCTTTTTCTGTCAATCTGCCTTTTATTATAACAGACAAAGGCAGATTGATAAAAATGTGAACCTCTTACTTAAAGTGCATTGTACATCGTTGAAAATCTAATCGCGTGTTCCATTTCGTCATGCATGGCAATGAAAAAGGGATTGTAGGCTTCGGGGATGGGAACAGTGAGTAGCATTTCTTTATAAAAATCTGTTCCTGCCAATTCATGTTCAAGCGACTCTTTTGCGGCTTGTTTTAGGTTCGTTGGTGGTTTTGGTTTAGGAGGATTTTGTACAAATTCACCGGTCAGCATATAATGGAGTTGTTGGAACATTTCATAATGACTTTTTTCGTCTTCCATTGCATGCTTGATAAATGATTGCCAATATGGATCATTGGTCAGCTTCAACATGGATTTATAAAAATAAAAATCTTGATACTCGTCTTCTATGGCTTGTTTTAATTGTTCATTAAACAATAGGCCACTCCTTTACGCCTTTTTTACTAGCGTATGCGGGTGTGTCTCTACCTATGAAAGGAGCACACTGATGCTACAACATTTTAGCTTTAAACCAATGTTTGAAAATAAACAATTACCTGGCTGGACATTTTCTTTCTTCTACAAGCAAGCCCGTTACTCTGGAGAATACTTACCAGATGGATCTATTAAATGGACAGGCGGCTCTCATCCTCCTGAAGAAGAAACCGTCAAAAAAATGATTCATGAACTGATGCTATTTCATGTGTACGACTGAGTTAATTACATAAACGATTTTATTAATAAAAATAGCTGGAAACGCATTTATATCGCGTTTCCAGCTTTCTATCATTTATCTACTCTTCACCAACATGCTAACAGCTTCCTGAATAGCAGTTTCAGTTGAAGTGCCTTTTTCGGTAGCTTCAATAATACAGTGTTCTAAATTTTTTGCGACGATCAATCCAAGTGTGCGATCCGATGCAGAACGTACAGCGGAAAGTTGGGTTACAACTTCACGGCAGTCTTTTCCTTCTTCCATCATTCTGATGACGCCTCGCACTTGTCCTTCAAGTCGTTTTAATCGATTGATCATGGTTTTGTCATAATGCAAGTTCGTCTCACTCCTCACTGGTGTATCTCCTTACATCTACGATAGCCGATTTAGCAAGAAAAATCCATTACAATATGTGCTTCCTTCTTCCAAAAGCTATATAAAAATAACTGGACGAAAGGATATATAAAAATCCGGTAATTGAAAAGGCATAAGCATAGCCCCAATATGAACCATATGTGGTCACTAACCAGGCAGATACTGGCCCCATGACAGCCCATCCAATATTAAAGACCATTTGGTTAACTGAATTTGCCAACCCTTTATATTTATCATGGACAACTTCCATCGCAATGGCGCTTTGAATAGGGTTGCCCGCATTCATCAAAGCCTGCCTCATCAAAAAGCCGGCTGATGCCAGCCACACTGACGTTGTAAAGGCTGTTAAGAATAAAAACGGTAAAGATCCTAATTGAAATAGTACCAGTGCATTTACTTTGCCAACTTTTTTGACCAACATTGGTCCGATTAACATCGCAACAGCTGTCATTGCCGACCCGAGGGAAAGTACCAAACCGATAAATGCAGAAGAAGCATCAAAACGATTTGCAAAATACAAATTTAAATAAGGAATAACAAGACCCGAGCCAATACCTATCAATAATTGCGCAATGGCAAACAATACAATAATACGGACATTTATTTTAAAGCTACTATCCTGTGAGGGAAGATTTATCGCTGCCTCTCTTTTTGCATCTTCAGAAACCATTTTGGGTTTTAATTTCAACAAAGGTACAATCCCAATTGTAAAAATAGTTGCTCCAGCCAAAAGAGCCCATCGTATTGCATCTACTGCATTCATTCCAAAACCAAATTCGAGCACATCTGCCAATACGCCCCCACCGAGACTCCCGATTACGCTTGCAATCGTCACAACCGAAAAGTGAATGCTGAATAAGTGCATACGCTCAGAGGCTTTCGAGTTTTCCGCTAAAAATGGCACGCCCGACACCTGAACAATGGCCATAAATAGTCCGGTAAAGAATGCTGCGATGACAATGGGTTCTTCACTTACAACAACACTCCGGTAAAATAATGTACTTGCAGTCAGCAATGTACCTACCGCAATGCTCCATTTCCTTCCGACTCGATCACTTAAAAAGCCTGCAGGAATCAGTACAATAGCCGTCGCTAAAGACATGTATGAGATAACTTTTCCGTTTACTACTTCGGACAATCCGAGTTCCTTTATATATAAATTGTACATGACCATAAAAACACCCATGCCTATTTGAATCAACACATTCGCAAGCATGAACATCCGTATGTTTCGATTAAAGCCCGTAATTTTCATTTTCCAATCAGTTATCCAGTTGACCATGATTCTTATATCCCCTTACCCCTTTGTTTCGCCTCTCTAAATATAAGACTTTCGTGATAAAGTTGCAATGCCTTGAAAAGCGTATAGCGCCACTCAAGCTCGACACCGGTGCTGGAAGGCTCGATTCGAAAGCCTGCTTTCGCATGAGAGACTGAAGCTTAGGTGCGAGCTGGCGCTAGGAGCTAGACATTCAAAAGCGCAATGCGTCACTCTTGCTAGACATCAAGAAAAGCTCAACTGGCAAAGATAGCTGAGCACCATAGCTTGAAATTTTGTAACGAAAACCTATTGTCGAATGAAAGTCCTCAAAAAAGGGAGTGCCCCTTAACCCACTTGCGGGTTAAGAGCCACTCCAGATTGTAAGCGATACATTTGTTCATAGCGTCCACCTAGGGCTACTAATTCATCATGTGTCCCTTGTTCAACGATTGCTCCTCGATCCAATACTAAAATGCGATCTGCATTTTTAATAGTAGAAAGTCGATGCGCAATAATGAAAGTCGTACGTCCTTTTTTCAGTACTTCCATGGCATGCTGAATGATTTCTTCCGTTTCTGTATCAATATTGGAAGTTGCTTCATCCAAAATTAAAATAGCCGGATCAAATGCCAATGCACGGGCGAATGAAATTAATTGGCGCTGTCCTGAAGAAAGCGTGCTTCCTTTTTCAATCACTGGTTCATCAATTCCGTTCGGCAAATGCTTCAGTACCCGCTCCCCACCAACTGCATCAAGAGAAGCAATCACTTTTTCACGGGAAATTCTTGCATCGCCCAGACTGACGTTGGATTCGATCGTACCTGTAAATAAATATGGATCTTGCAAAACAATTCCCATATGGTCACGCACAGTTTGTCGTGATAAGTCTTGAATATTCGTTCCGTCGATTGTGATGGCGCCTTTGGATACATCGTAGAAACGGAACAATAAGTTCATGATAGAACTTTTTCCGGATCCGGTATGACCAACTAATGCCACCGTTTCCCCTTGCTTCGCTTCAAATGATATGTTTTTCAATACATATTCTTCATCCTTATAAGCAAACCACACGTCTTCGAAACGAACATTGCCACGGTAACGGGCAATTTTTTCGTCGCTGACATCTTCACCAGAACGATCCAGTAATCGGAATACACGTTCAGCTGCCACTAGAGCCTGCTCTAATTTAGCTAACTGATTTACGACACCAGTCACCGGGTGGAATAGTCGGGTGATGTAATCAACAAACGCATATAACACACCCACTGAAATTGCAGCAGTTGCATTTAATGAAGCCCCTCCGAAATACCAAATGAATAAAACAAATGTAATCGAACGGATTGCACCAACCAGGTTGTGGGAGGTACCCGCATCCAAGAACAATAGTTTATTTTGATATTTATAATGTTCGCGGTTCATCACTTCGAATTCTTCTTGCATTTGTGCTTCACGACGGAATGCCTGAATAATGGTCATCCCTTGAATGGATTCATTGATCATCGCGTTCATGTCACTTACTTTTGCACGGACGATGTGGTTATACTTCGATGCATATTTTCGGTACATAATCATCCATACAAACAAAATCGGTAAAACGAACAAGGCGATTGAAGCCATTTTCCAATCCAGGATGAACAGTGCCACATAAATTCCAGTAATGTACATCGCACTTGATGCAAATTGAGAAAGAACCGTTACATACAATTCTCGTATTGCTTCCGTATCGTTCGTGATACGAGCAACCACTTTCCCTGCCGGCAAGTTATCAAAGTAACGAATCGGCAATGTTTGGATGTGTTGGTACACATCATTTCGCATTTTTTGAATAACACGATTCGCTGCTTTTTGAAGCAATAAATATTCTCCATAACGGAAAACTGCAGCCACAACTGTTAGTGCAAAAAATACACTAAGCAGCATCACAATCGGTTCAAAGTCAATAGAGCCTGCCGTTGTATCGGCAATATGTTCGTCAATAATTTTTTTCGCTATCAAAGGACCTGCCAAATCGGCTGCAACTGCAACCGTCAGCATGGCGATTCCCATGATTAACAGTTTTTTATAATGAAGGGCGTACAGCCATAATCTTTTTCCTGTACTCATGATGACACCTCCTCAATTTGCTGACGGTCGAACTGTTCTTTGTACCAGCCCTCATTCTTCAGCAAATCTTCATGTGTACCTTCTTCAATTATCACGCCATCATCCAATACAACAATCCAATCTGCATGTTGAATGGCTGATAGACGATGTGTTGTAATAATCGTTGTTTTTCCATGTCGTTCCTGTTGAATATTTTCAATAATCCGTGCTTCTGTTTTCGCATCTACAGCAGATAATGAATCATCCAATAATAAGATTTCAGGATTTTTAATAAGTGCCCGGGCAATCGAGATTCGTTGTTTTTGACCACCAGATAAAGCTACTCCTTTTTCACCAACGAGCGTTTCCAGTCCTTGCGGCAATAACTGCAAATCTTTTTGGAAATGGGATAAACGAATGGCAGTCTCAATGTCTTCTTCCGTACCTTCCGGATGCCCGAACAGAATGTTTTCTCTGACAGTCCGTGAGAATAACACATGGTCTTGCGGAACATAGCCAATCCAATTGCGAACCTGGTCTTTTGTTTGCTCTTCAATTGCGATGCCGGCTAATGAAATTGTTCCTTCTCCAGCTGGGTATTCACGCAATAACTGCTTGATCAATGTCGTCTTTCCACTTCCTGTTTTCCCGACAATTCCAAGCGTCTGTCCTTGCTCCAATTGCAAGTTGATGTTGCTTAGATTAATCGAAGAAGATTGTGGATATTGGAATTTCACCTCTGAGAAACCAATGCGTCCTGGTTGAGATACGGTCACTGGATAAGAAGCATCTTTGACATCTTCTTCATAATCGAGCGTTTCTTGAACGCGATCAAGAGATGCATTCCCACGTTGCATGACATTGATCAATTCCCCGATTGCAAACATCGGCCAAATAATCATCCCCAGGTATACGTTGAATGATACCAAGTCTCCCAGTGTCATTTCTTGCTGAGAAACAAGGTAAGCACCATATCCTAAACCGATCATGTAACTGACCCCTGTTAAAACTTTCGTTATGGGATTGAACAATGCATCAATTTTTTCAACTTCCATATTTTTCGCATAGACATCTTCCGTCATCTCAGCGAATTGTTTTTCTGATGCACGTTCTTGCACGTAGGCTCGAATTACTCGAACCCCCGCTACTGCTTCTAGTACGCCATCATTCATATCGCCAAAGGCATCTTGTGCCTTCATATATTTCTCGTGGATGCGCTTGCCGAGAATTTGCATGATGATCGCCAAGATAGGCAGTGGAAGAAGAGCTACTAATGTCAGTTTCCAACTAACGAGAATTCCCATCGTCACTAAAATCGTAAGCATATAAAGGGATGAGTCAATCAATGTTAAGATACCGAATCCTGCCGTTGTCGAAACTGCTTTTAAATCATTTGTCGCTCTCGCCATCAGATCTCCTGTACGGTTCTTCTCATAAAACGAAGGCGTCATGCGTAAAAATTGTTTCATCAAGCGGCTACGCAATTGTTTTTCAATCACATAGGCTCCGCCAAATAGTTGGTATTGCCATACAAAGTTACTTAAGTAATTGAGAACCGTTACTCCAAGTAAAGCGAGTATGAAAATCATCAATAACTGTGATGTTAATGTTTTTTGATAAATGGCATCAATGGATTCCCCTAATAACCAAGGGGGCACAACTTCAATTACATTTGTTACCATCAATAATGAAATCGCGATTGTGTATCGTTTCCAGTTTTCTGCAAAAAACCATTTAAGTTTAAATAATACTGAGAACATATAATTTCCTTCTTTCTTTTTCAGGATGGGCTTACACTAGCCACCTTCTAGAGATTCCTTGATCAAAATTTGCTTCTGTAGCTGAATGTTCATCTTCAGCACTCCTTTTCATAGTTTTTTGATTAGTAACCTCAGACATAACTCCCAAAGTCTTCGGCATTTTCTATTTGAAACAGCCAAGCTGTAACAACCAAAATTTGGTAGTAAAAAAACACAAAAAAGCACACGCCCTGTTTCCAGATGCGTGTGCGCATGAAAATAGGTTCAGGTGTCCACACCTGTTCCATGATTAATTAAAAAATCAAAGAGAAGTGACCGGCAGGTACGGACGAACTATGTAGTTTGTAGCAATTTCAATTCTGATGATCATGACACGTACCTCCTTTTCTCATAGTTTATTTACTTATTAAGATTATCATGACAATTTTTTGATTGTCAATACATTTAGAAAAAAATTATTATTCTGTTAATCACTTGAGTTTAGGCATATTTAGGTAGGGTATTTAAATGATAACAAAACATACCCAAATAGAATGGAGCGATTCATCATGGAAGAAAGAAAAAATATCGAAGTTCGACGTGAGGAAAAAACGGATAATGGATTGGTTGGTGCCACGTTTATTAAATATGCAGCCTATCTAATTATCTTTTTCGCAGTATTATGGCTTCTCATTAATTACGTATTCCCTATGTTCAGCTAAGAAAGGAGTTCACATCCATGTTTAACAAAATGATTGTAGGATACGATGGGTCGGAAGGAAGTCGAGCAGCTCTTGCGAAAGCCGTAGACTTGATGGAACATAAACCAAATACCACGCTGTTAATAGCTTATGTTAATGATGATGTGGTAGGTGGAGATATCGCCTATTCGAGCCAGGCCTTGGGTTCTGCTCCAATCTTGACAGACATGACGACAGTACCACCGGTTCCACCAGATTCAGATTCGCCTCGACAATTAGCGATTGAATATGCAAATCAAATGACGGAGTCTATACAAGTTCAATTGGACAACCATCAAGTGGATGGTCAAATCGTTGCAATTGACGGACCTCCAGCAAAAGCACTGTCGGATTTGGCGGAAAGAGAACAGGCAGATGCCATTATCGTCGGCAATAGCGGGAAATCTGGTTTCCAGAAATTTTTCGTAGGTTCAGTTAGCGAAAAAATTGTGAAAGATTCTCCATGCTCTGTCATAGTAGTCAAATAACGCAAACGCGCTCCCATCTTAGACGGAGCGCGTTTTTATTTCGATTTTAATGGGATATCACGTATACTGAAAAGAACAATCAGATAAGTAAGGTGTGAGGAAAATGGCGCGTCAAAGAAAAATGGATGAAGCAGAAATGCTAAGAGAAACTGAAAAGCTATTGCTTGAACGTGGGTATGAAGGCTTTTCTTTTAAGGCATTGTCCGCAAACTTAGATATCGCGCGTAGCACCATTTATGAATATTACAGTCATAAAGACGATCTCATAACGGATTATATGTATATCCTGGTCAAAAAAGTGATGGATGAAATGGAAATAATCGCATCTAGAACGACTGGATTGGAAACAATGAAAGAGTGGCTGAAAACATTTATGACGTACGATCAAGTACATCACATGATTGCTATGCGGGGACAACTCGATCAATCGGAATCTGAAATTGCCCGGAATCGCTTAAAACAAATGGACGGACTGCACGGGAAAATGTTCTTTATGTTGTCCAATCAAGTAAATAAGGCAAAAGAGTTAGGCGAAGTCCGTAAAGATTTACCTAACGAGTTAGTTGCGTCGTTCTTTTTTCATTCCATTTTGGCACGCCCTGCAAATGATGAAAATATTCAGGGCTGGGCGGACATGCTAAATGACATTATTGAAAATGGTGTCAAACCGCGTAAGGAGTCGTGACAAAGATGAAAATTGCAGTCATTTTACGGAATGATTTACGGCTTCACGATCACCCCGCCCTCTCCCAAGCACAACTAGATGGAGAAGTTTTACCAATCTATGTGTTGGAAGATAATCTTGGAGCGGCATTCAAATATTGGACTCATCGAAATTTGCAAACCTTACAAACGTCTATACGCGAACTTGGTGGTGAACTTTATGTTTCCCATTCCCCATTACCTGAAACTGTTCGTGCCCTTCGTGAAGAAATGACCATTGAAGCTGTTTATTTCAATCGCTCTTACCATCCCGATCAGCGTGAAAGAGATGAGGATTTTGCCAAACAGTTGTTTGATGAGGGCCTAAATGTGAAGACTTTTGAAGGTACTATGCTTTTGCCACCGTGGGAATCGGTCAAAGAGAATGGAGAACCTTATAAAGTTTTTACTCCTTTTTATAAACAGTTCCGGACAAAATCCGTCCCCCAAGTGGTTCCTCGATTCAGAGATGCTGTATTCATGGGGGTTCCCTCAAGTCTGAAGTGTATATCTGCAGATATTCAAACGTTGGAGCTAGTCCCGGAAATTAAATGGACCGATGGGATTGATGCAACTTGGACACCAGGCGAAGACGCAGCGATTGAATTGGTCAAAAAATTTATCGACGAAGATATTGCCGCGTACAAAATCAAAAGAGATTTCCCTTCTTTGCCTGGTACATCACGAATTTCCCCGTATCTGGCTGTCGGTGCATTATCGGTGCGAAGCGTTTATCATTATGCGTTGAAAATGAAACCTGATGTAAGTGAAGCCTTTATTCGCCAGTTGATATGGCGTGAATTTGCTTATCAAATGCTCGTGCATTATCCTTCAACAGCAAGACAACCACTGAATGAAAATTTCCTAAAATTCCCTTGGTTGAACAATAAAGAGCATTTCGCAAAATGGTGTCGTGGCCAGACCGGCATTCCCTTGATCGATGCGGGAATGCGTGAACTGTGGCAAACCGGATATATTCATAATCGTGTACGTATGAATGTGGCAAGTTATTTAACGAAGCACTTGTTGGTTGATTTCACAAAAGGGATGGCATGGTTCTGGGATACGCTCATCGACTCAGACATTGCGAATAATATTTTCGGTTGGCAATGGGCCTCTGGCAGCGGAGCGGATGCGGCACCTTACTTCCGTATTTTCAATCCATATTTACAAAGTGCAAAATTCGATAGCGAAGCAATCTACATCAGAAAATGGATTCCCGAGCTTAACGGTCTTTCCAACAAAGATATCATCCAACCAGAGCAAGCTTCTGAGGAAGCGCTTGAAAAAGCAGGTGTTGTACTCGGAGAAACTTATCCATATCCAGTTGTGACGCATAAAGCAGGACGAGCCAGAGCATTGCTTGCATATGATGAGATAAAAAATAAGGACTAAGAATTCTCTTCAAAACGAAGTTATTTTTGATGAATAGCAATAATAATAGTAGAGCCTGTCTAATAATTCCCTAAGATAAGTGGTGGCGAAATTTTTAAAGCCTCGTTGTATATGACTGTTAATTTTTGAACAGTTAATTGATTGCAGTGGAAGGCGGCGACTCCAGCGGGAAAAGCGTGTCCAGGTGAGACCCCGCAGTCGCTTGCGACGAGGAGCATTCCTGTTATGAAACCAAACAGGTTCTTGAAATAAAAAAAGACCTCTTGTATGATGCATGAGTATCAACGTCTAAATTGACTCACTCACATACAGGAGGACTATATGAA
>NZ_JAMKBJ010000016.1 GCF_027563315.1 Paenisporosarcina quisquiliarum | reverse complement strand
TTAGGCACGCCGCCAGCGTTCGTCCTGAGCCAGGATCAAACTCTCCATAATAGGTGAGTCGATTAGCTCGACTTTGTTGCTGGCGTCAAATTAATGACGTTTATAATGAACGTTTAAGTTCAAGTTTCGCTTCCCACACCGAAGTGTGTTCCGCTTTATTGTTGACGTTTTGCTGTTCAGTTTTCAAGGTTCATTTCGTTGGTCACTCTCGCGACAGCAACTTTTATATCTTAGCAAATCCGGTTTGTCATGTCAACAAAAAGTTTTGCTTTTTCATTTTTGTTTGCCGCTTGTTTTGGCGACTCACTTATAATAACAATTCCCAACATAAGTGTCAACAGTATTTCAGACATTTATTCAATTACTTTCGAGGTTTTTTCTTTAGTAATGAAATGGAAAACTGTATCCACTACATACGGTATGAATTTCCTCTTAACTGATCATTGTCATCTATATATTGAAACTAAAAAACCATTTCATTTCTAAGTTTCATAAGCATTTTTTTACCGCCCTAGTCATTACTTATTCCGAAGACCTTTTATTCATTTTTCGAACTATCCAGACTACTTGCAGAAGTTTAGTATGAAAGATAGAAAGAAGGGTTACGTATGAGAGAGAAGTTCACATTTCATCCTGTGGTTTGGACATTATTAATTGGAACTGTTTTTGCAAGAGGGGCCAGTTTTATGGCTCTGCCTTTCCTGGCCTTATATTTATCTAACACACATGGAATTCATCCTGTTTGGATTGGTCTTACGATTGGACTGTCTCCGTTAACTGGAACCATAGGAGGATTCATTGGTGGTTACTTTTCGGATCGATTTGGACGGAAAAAGGTAATGCTATGGACGATACTTGTGTGGGGACTGGTTTATTTCGGGTTTTCTCAAGCTTCACACATCGGGGTATTTATGGCACTGAATGCCTTGAACGGTCTTTGTCGTTCATTCTTTGAACCATCTTCCCAGGCGATGATGGCAGATTTAACTGCTCCTCAAAAAAGAAAGCGTGTATTTTCACTACGATACACGGCTATCAATATTGGTGCATCACTCGGACCGCTACTTGGCGTTTATATTGCGCAGTTTTCAACTTCCTTGCCTTTTTTATTGACGGGTTTGATGTACCTTCTATATGGAGGAACTCTATTCATCATGTTAAATCGCTATTCAATTTCACTTGTAACTCCTGTTCATCAATTGCCACTACTGGACACGTTGATGGTGACATGGAAAGACAAAACCTTGCTCGTATTTATTATTGGAGGAATCTTGATAAATGTCGGCTATTCGCAAATTGATTCGAACTTACCTCAGTACATACAACAATCGTTTTCTGAAGGTGTTGCTCTTTTTGCAAGGTTGGTTGCTCTTAATGCGATACTCGTCATCATTTTGCAAGTTCCTTTAAGTTTGATTTCTGAGAAATGGCCAGTTCTTCGTGTAATGATTTTCGGGAGTATTTTCTTTGCGGTTGGGTTTGCAAGCTTTGGATTTGCTACCTCAGCAATTGGCATGATGATTGCTATGGCGATTGTCACTATCGGGGAAATTTTCATTTTCCCATCCACCAGCGTCTTTATTGATCAAATTGCTCCCGAAGATCGAAAAGGAACTTACTTTGGGGCGGGTCAGTTTCGATCAATTGGAAATTTTACCGGACCTGTACTTGGGGGATGGTTGCTTCAGGACTTCGGAGGGGATTTCTTATTTGCTGTAATCTCAGGCATTATTTTGTGCAGCATATTCTTCTACTACTTAGGGAACTTGCACATACTAGAAAAGCAAAAACGCAACTCTATATTGAAAACAGTGGAGCAATAGATAAAAACGAAAAAAGGACTCAGGCGCTAATGTGCCTGAGTCCTTCTTCTATTATTCTTCAGATGAATCTGATTCGGTCGGTAAGTCTTCACTTGCTTCTGTAGTTGATACTTCTCCATCAACTACTGTAGTTGTGCTTTCTTCACCGTCTTCATTAAATTCCTCTTCATCTTCAGCTTTTTCTACTTTTGCGACCGTTGCCACAAGTTCATCATCGCCTAAACGAATTAAACGAACTCCTTGCGTGCTGCGACCAGTGATCGAAATACTATTAACGTCCATACGAATTAACATTCCATTAATCGTAATGAGCATCAAATCTTCTGAACCGTCTACCGCTTTAACAGCTGATAACGGACCAGTTTTATCAGTGATTTGGCTTGTCTTAATTCCAACTCCACCACGAGACTGTAAACGATACTCTTCTTCTGGCGTACGTTTCCCGTAACCATTTTCAGTTACGACCAATACTTCCTGACCTGGCTCCAGGATTTCCATGCCGACGACATGATCGTCTTCACGTAAACGAATTCCTCGAACTCCGGAAGCTGTACGTCCCATTGAACGGATATCTGTTTCTTCAAAGCGCACAAGCATTCCTTTGCGCGTTCCGATGATGATGTGTTTTTTCCCATCTGTCAATCGAACGGAAATCAACTCATCGTCGTCTCTTAAAGAGATTGAGATAAGACCATTCGCACGAATATTAGCAAACCCGCTGACTGGTGTACGTTTTGTTACACCCAGACGAGTTGTGAAGATGAAATAGGCATCGTCTTCAAATGAAGCCATTTGAATCATTGCCGTAACTTTCTCTTCTTTATCGACACCTAACAGATTGACGATTGGCAATCCTTTAGCTGTACGACCATACTCAGGAATTTCGTATCCTTTCGCACGGTATACCTTACCTGTGTTTGTAAAGAACAGGATGGTATCGTGTGTTGAAGTATAAAGAAGATGTTCAACGAAATCATTTTCATTCGTGCCCATTCCCTGTACGCCTCGTCCACCACGTTTTTGACTGCGGTACGTATTGACTGGTAGACGTTTAATGTATCCATTGTGAGTCAATGTCAGAACAGAGTTCTCACGTGGAATCAAATCTTCGTCTTCCATCATTTCAGCGCCACCGGCAGTAATTTCCGTACGTCGCTTATCGCTGAAACGTTCTTTAATTTCATTTAATTCTTCACGGATGATTTGAATAACTTTCAATTCATCGGCTAAAATCGCACGAAGTTCAGCAATCAGCTTTTGAAGTTCCTGGTATTCTTCTTCAATTTTGTCGCGTTCCAAACCAGTTAAACGTTGAAGACGCATATCAAGAATTGCTTGTGCTTGTCGTTCAGACAAGTTGAATTGAGCAATTAACCCTTGTTTTGCTTCTTCTCCCGTTTGTGAACTACGAATCAATGCAATAATTTCATCAATATGATCTAAAGCGATACGAAGACCTTCTAAAATGTGAGCACGATCTTCCGCTTTTGTCAGTTCAAACTGTGTACGTCGTTTAATAACGACTTTTTGGTGCTCCAAGTAATGATATAAAATCTCTTTCAGGCCTAGTACTTTTGGCTGTCCGTCGACAAGCGCCAACATATTCACACCAAAACTTGATTGAAGAGCAGTTTGTTTATATAAATTGTTTAATAGAACATTGGCATTGGCGTCTTTACGGACTTCAATGACGATACGCATTCCATTACGGTCAGACTCATCACGAAGATCCGTGATGCCATCAATTTTCTTATCACGCACAAGTTCCGCGATTTTTTCAATCAGGCGGGCCTTGTTCACTTGGAAAGGAAGTTCATGAACTAAAATGACTTCTTTGCCATTTGATTTTTGTTCAATTTCAACTTTACCGCGGATAATAACTGATCCACGCCCTGTTTCGTAAGCACGTCGAATCCCGCTTCGTCCTAAAATAATACCACCAGTAGGGAAATCAGGACCTGGAATGATTTCCATAAGCTCTTCAGTAGTAATCGCTTCATTTTCAGCAAGTGCCAACACTGCTTCAATGGTTTCACCCAAATGATGTGGCGGAATATTCGTTGCCATACCAACAGCAATCCCGGAAGTACCGTTTACTAATAAGTTTGGGTAACGACTTGGAAGTACGATTGGTTCTTTTTCTTGGCCATCATAGTTGTCTTTGAAATCAATTGTGTTTTTATTGATATCACGCAGTAATTCCATCGCGATTTTCGACATACGAGACTCGGTATAACGCATTGCTGCCGCGGCATCTCCATCAACTGATCCAAAGTTTCCGTGACCATCTACTAACATATAACGATAACTCCAGTGTTGCGCCATTCGAACCATGGTGTCGTAAACAGCCGTATCACCATGTGGATGGTACTTACCTATTACGTCTCCAACAATACGAGCAGATTTTTTGTACGGTTTTTCTGCCGTATTCCCTAAATCTTGCATCGCATATAAAATTCGTCGGTGAACAGGTTTTAAACCGTCCCGAACATCTGGAAGAGCTCGTTGAACAATAACACTCATTGCATAGTCAAGGAATGACGTTTTCATCTCGGTACTGATATTAATTCCTTTAACTCCATCATTTGCTATATTCGTCACGCAGGCGACCTCCCTTCACTTGGGGTATTAAATATCCAAGTTTTTCACATAAATTGCATTTTCTTCGATGAATTGACGACGAGGTTCTACTTCATCCCCCATTAAACGTTCAAATGTTTCATCTGCATCTATCGCATCTTCCAAGTTAACCTGTAACAATGTGCGAACTGCTGGATCCATTGTTGTATCCCATAATTGAGTCGCATCCATCTCTCCAAGACCTTTGTATCGTTGAATGACTGGTTTTGGTTGTTTTGGCAAACGCTCAAGGATTTCAGCCAGTTGCTTATCTGAATAACAATACTCCACACTCTTCCCTTGTTTGATCTGGAATAATGGAGGCTGTGCAATATATACATATCCCGCTTCAATCAACGGACGCATGAAACGGAATAAGAAAGTTAATAATAAAGTTCGGATATGGGCACCATCTACATCGGCATCGGTCATGATGACAATTTTATGATAACGTGCTTTTTCCAAAGCAAACTCTTCACCGATTCCGGTTCCAAGAGCTGTAATAATCGCTCGAATTTCTGTATTGGATAAGATTTTATCCAAACGTGCTTTTTCCACGTTTAAAATTTTCCCTTTTAACGGCAAAATCGCTTGGAAATGACGATCACGACCTGATTTTGCTGAACCGCCGGCAGAGTCACCCTCTACTACATACAATTCACTATCAGCAGGAATACGAGAAGAACAATCCGCTAATTTACCAGGTAAGCTTGATACTTCCAAAGCAGACTTACGGCGTGTAAATTCACGCGCTTTTTTCGCTGCAACACGTGCACGGGCTGCCATCAACCCTTTTTCGATGACTTTACGGGCAACAGATGGATTTTCCAGCATAAAACGTTCAAACGCTTCGGAGAACAATGAATTCGTGATCGTACTGACTTCAGAGTTTCCTAATTTCGTTTTCGTTTGTCCTTCAAATTGTGGATCCGGATGTTTGACAGACACAATAGCAGTCAATCCTTCACGTACATCATCACCTGTTAAATTCGTATCGGCATCTTTCAACATGTTGTTTTTGCGACCGTAATCATTAATTACACGCGTCAACGCCATTTTAAAGCCGGATTCATGTGTACCGCCTTCATACGTGTTGATATTGTTCGCGAATGAGAAAATATTAGACGAGTAACCACTGTTATATTGCATAGCGATTTCAATTGAAATTCCGTCTTTCTCACCTTCGATATAAATCGGTTCGTCATGAATCGGCTCTTTTGATTTATTCAAGTGCTCAACGTAAGACTTAATACCACCTTCGTAGTAGTAAGTATTCGTGCGCACTTCTTCTTCACGCTCATCCGAAATGACTATTTTCAAACCGCGGTTCAAGTAAGCTAGCTCACGTAAACGATTCGCTAAAATATCATATTCGTAGACTGTTGTTTCCGTAAAAATCTCTGGATCCGCTTTAAAACGGACTGTCGAACCAGTTTTGTCGGTTTCACCAACAACTGCTAATTCTTTTGTTACAGCACCACGTTCAAATTTGATGTAATGAAGTTTTTCATCACGATGAACATATACTTCCGTTACTTCCGAAAGGGCGTTAACGACCGAGGCACCAACACCATGCAGACCACCAGAAACTTTGTATCCGCCACCGCCAAATTTACCGCCGGCATGCAATACAGTCATAATGACTTCAACAGCTGGGCGTCCCATTTTCTCATGATTGCTGACAGGAATTCCGCGACCGTTATCATCTACTTTAATCCAATTGTCTTTCTCGATTGTGATGGCAATTTCATCACAGTGACCAGCCAATGCTTCGTCAATTGCGTTATCTACGATTTCCCATACAAGATGGTGAAGTCCTTTTGAACTCGTCGAACCAATGTACATTCCTGGACGTTTACGTACCGCTTCTAAACCTTCTAATACTTGTATCTGATCAGCATCATAAGATTGCAGTTCTTTTTCTTCCATCGCCATTTAGCTCACCTGCTCTTTCCTACTGTCTTGTCGCTATTGTTCATAAGGGGACCTGCCCCTGGGAATTGAATAAATTTTTTTACGATGTTCTGCGGACTAAGAGGTGATGCATACGTTAAAAAAGGAGTGACGATTAAAGACTTTACACGTGGTATTTCTACCAAGCATCGTGTACGTGGATTTTGCAACCACGAGTCCCGCTCCGTCTCATCCTTTATCTCGCGAAAATCTAATATCGAGAGGATTTCGCTGTACATGACGACAATGTCCTTGCCGATAACCACATACAAAATACTCACGCTCCTCCATCAACATGTCCTTGCTTCACATTAAATATTGCAGCTTGCGTAATCGTTTCATGATCGATGCCATCCACACTTGTTGTGGTAACAAAGGTTTGAACTTCGCCTTGGATGGTATTTAATAAGTGAGATTGTCTGTAGTCATCCAGTTCGGATAAAACATCATCGAGTAATAATACCGGTGATTCCCCGACTTCCTGTTTGATTAATTCAATCTCTGCAAGTTTCAGCGACAGTGCCGTTGTACGTTGCTGTCCCTGAGAACCATACGTTTGCACGTCGTAGCCATTGACGAAAAACTGCAAATCATCCCGATGTGGACCGGTCAAAGTTACACCTCTCGCCAACTCTTGCGCTCTGCCTGCTTGCAATTTTTGCTGAAGGAAATCAGCCATTTGTTCAAATGTTGCATTTTGGTCAAGGCCACTGACAGGGTTATAGCGAACTTCCAATTTTTCTAGACCACGAGAAATACCGAAATGAATCGGTTCTGCCCATTTTTGAAGAAGCTCCATAAATTGAAATCTTTTACGGATAACGCTGACAGCTGCTTGAATATATTGATCCGTGTAAACATCAAACATTACATCGTTTACAGATGATTTGCCTTGATGCATTTTCAGTAAATGATTTCGCTGTTTTAATAACTTTTGAAACGTCAGTAAATCGTGTAAATAAACAGGCGATATTTGCCCAATTTCCATATCCAAAAAACGTCTTCTTACTTGAGGACTGCCTTTTACAAGATGCAAATCTTCTGGTGCAAACATCACCACATTTAGTTGACCGATATAATCACTTAAACGATTTTGTTCCAAATGGTTCACTTTCGCTTTTTTGCCTTTTTTGGATAAAGTCAATTCAAGAGGTAAGCGACCATATTTTTTATAAACATCACCTTTTATTTTACCATATTCTTCAGCCCAACGTATCAATTCTTTATCATTGGACGTACGGTGAGATTTTGCCATCGAAAGCACATAAATGGATTCCATGATGTTGGTTTTTCCTTGTGCATTTTCTCCGATCAGAACATTGATGGTTTTTGAAAAATTTAACGATAACGATTCATAGTTTCGATAGTTCGTTAATTCCAGACTTTCTATGTGCATATTATTGCCCGCTCAATGGATCCACAATGCGAAGTTCGCCTACTCCAGGGATGTTCACTAAATCTCCGTGACGAAGTTTACGACCACGTCTTTGATCTACTTCCCCATTTATCAATACTTCATTTTCCGATAAAAACCATTTGGCCATTCCACCAGAGCTTATTACGTCTGTCATTTTCAGTACTTGCCCAAGGGTTACATATTCCGTTCCAATTTCAAGTTCTTTCAAGTTAATTACATCCTTCGTTTTTTAGTCTATCCCTTCATTTTACTTCATTTTCTTTAATAAGTAAAAAAGGATAGCCCAATTAAGGGCTACCCTTGAAATAATTAATTTTTAATATGTGCGAACAGGTAAAATTAGTTGCAAAATCGCGTCATCATGAACGGATTTTAAGATGAACGGGCGCATCGCTCCTGTGAATTGAACCATTACATCTTGTCCATCTACAGCCTTCAATGCATCCATCATATATTTCGCACTGAATGAGATTTTAAGTTCTTCCCCTTCAATCGACGTTGCTTGAATTTCTTCTTCTACTTTCCCTACTTCAGGTGAACTGGATGAAATTTCAACAACATTGCCTTCCAAAGAACTGAATCGGACAATATTATTGCGTTCTTCCCGTGCCAATAATGATGCACGATCGATTGCTTGAAGTAATGCTTTTCCGTTCACTGTTACTGTTGTTTTGTATTCATTTGGAATTAAACGTGATGTATCCGGATAATTTCCTTCAAGTAAACGTGAATAGAATAAAACATCAGAAGTTTTAAATAACACTTGTTGTTGTGTCATGACGATATGAACTGGTTCAGAAGAGTCTCCAATGATTTTGCTTAATTCATTTAAGCTCTTTCCTGGAATAACTACGCTATATTCTCCTTCAGGCAGCTGCTCCAAAGTCGTTTTACGGCGAGCTAGACGGTGACTGTCTGTTGCTACACAAACAAGCTCTCCATTTTTCACTTCCCAATGAACACCTGTTAATACAGGACGACTTTCAGAAGTTGATACAGCGAATACAGTTTCGCGAACAATTGATTTCAATAAGTCAGCTGGAATGACAAACTGACGATCATCTTGAATTTCTGGGAGTAATGGATATTCAGAAGCATCCAGTCCAATTAAATGGAATTCTGATTTACCTGAACGAATATGCGTTTGATATTGTTCATTCACTTCAATTTCCACATCACTTGTTGGTAACTTACGAACGATTTCGTTAAACATACGAGCTTGAACAACAATTGTTCCTTCTTCAATTACACGAATCACTTGCTCGCCATTTTCTTCAGCTTTAATAAAAGTTTGAATCGTAATATCCGAATCACTACCAGTTAAGTGCAATCCTTGTTCTGTAACTTCTAATTTAATCCCCGTCAAAATAGGAATCGTAGTTTTAGAACTTACTGCTTTCATAACATCATTTAACCCATCTAATAACCGTTCACGCATGATTTCAAATTTCATGATAAATACCTCGCTTATATATTTATTAATGTTTTAAAAGAATAATAGATATAGTAATAGGGCCTGTGGATTTGTTGATAAGTCCATTTTACCGAATAAAATCAGTCTATCCACATGTAGATAGACTGTGTATAAACTAGGCGGTCGAATGTGGGGTTATCCACAACTGTTAAGACTTGCCTAATAGACTCTTAATTTGTTTGAGGTCCTGTTGAAGGGCCTGATCTTCTTTTAATAGAGTAGAAATTTTCTCATGAGCATGGATAACCGTTGTATGATCCCGGCCTCCAAATTCCTCTCCAATCTTAGGTAAAGAGAAACTCGTTAACTCACGAGATAGATACATGGCAATTTGTCTTGGAAAAGCGATAGATTTCGTCCGTTTCTTCGCTGTAAAATCCTCTAAACGTATATGGAAGTGCTCTCCCACCGTTTTTTGAATATCCAAAATCGTAATTTTACGAGGCTTTGAATTCGGCATAATATCCTTCAATGCTTCAGCTGCTAAATCCGAATTCATATCCTTATTAACTAATGAAGAATAAGCAACCACACGGATCAAAGCACCTTCAAGTTCACGAATATTTGAATCGATTTGATTGGCGATGTACATCATGACTTCATTTGGAATGTCCAAGCCGTCCGCTTTCGCTTTTTTACGTAAGATGGCAATGCGTGTCTCTAGGTCTGGCGGCGTTATGTCCGTAATTAAGCCCCATTCAAAACGGGAACGAAGACGATCTTCCAATGTTGGAATTTCTTTCGGCGGTCTGTCACTCGAAATGACAATTTGTTTAGACTCCTCATGCAACGTATTAAATGTGTGGAAAAATTCTTCCTGAGTTTGTTCTTTCCCGGCCAAAAATTGAATATCGTCTATTAATAGTACATCCACGCTACGATACTTGTTACGGAAATCTACCGTTTTATTATCACGAATAGAATTAATGAATTCATTTGTGAATTTTTCGGAAGATAAATAAACCACTTTTGCATTCGGGTTATGTTCCTGTACATAATGCCCAATTGCATGCATTAAATGGGTTTTTCCAAGTCCTACTCCCCCATAGATAAACAGTGGATTATAGGCTTTTGCTGGTGCTTCGGCTACCGCAAGTGAAGCAGCATGTGCAAATCGGTTACCAGAACCGATGACAAATGTATCAAATGTATATTTTGAATTTAACATACCAGGTGAAAACTCTGGCTGTTCATCATCTTTCATTGGAATGATCGGTTTTGGAGGCGAAAAATCTTCCATACTTTGATCTTTAGGTACAACAAATTTGATGGACAGGCCTTCCCCCGTCAATTCGGTTAAAATACCGGCAATCAAATGTACATAATGTGTATCAAGCCAATCTCGTGCAAATGAGTTTGGAGCGGCAATCGTCACTGTATCACCTTGATAGGTCAACATTTTTGTAGATTTGAGCCATGTTTCAAAGCTAGGTTTCGAGATTTTTTGCTCCACTTGAGCAAGAACGCTCGACCATAGTTCTTCTAAATGTTCCAACAACGTACCTCCTTCTTCAAAAATATTTTTTATCGACAATCTTACACATAATATGTATAGTCATGCACAAAACCACAAGTTGTGGATAAAGGTTAATCAGAGCCTTGGGATAAGCTATCCACAGATTATCAACAGTTGTGGATAACAACGAATAGTGATTTTTGGTTTTGAAGAGTAAAACACAAACATCGTATCAAAATTAACTAGAAATTACAAGCGTTCTCGACGGTTATCCACAAAATGCATATTCATGCACACCGGTGTTGTCCACAGTAGGTGAGTTTGTGAAAAAGGTGTAGATAAGTGTTGTGGATAGAAAAAATACCCCGTTTTTGTTATCCACAACGCCATGTGCGGAAAACTACATATATGTGGACAACTAGAATGCAGGGATTGATCTACTGGAAGTGAAGGATATTTCGAATAGCTATTGACAATTAGGGCTTAAACTATATATAATATCGGAGACTGTCTATGAGCAATAAATCGACTTTCAATTTTCAGGAGGTGTCATATAGATGAAACGCACATACCAACCAAATAAACGTAAACACAGCAAAGTTCACGGATTCCGTTCTCGCATGAGTTCTAAAAACGGCCGTCGCGTATTAGCAGCACGTCGTCGTAAAGGAAGAAAAGTATTATCAGCTTAAGCCCACTGATCCGCATCAGTGGTCTTTTTTTTCTTTACCTATTAGAAATGAATGATCAGGTGGAGAAGGTGAAGCATGAATAAACGTCAACGAGTAAAGAAAAATGCAGAATTTCAAAAAATCTTTAAACGCGGGAAATCCTTTGCGAATCGCCAGTTTGTCTTATATTTCTTACCGAAAGAAGGACAAGAGGAGTTTCGCATCGGCCTATCCGTGAGTAAAAAAGTCGGAAATGCAGTCGTCCGCAACCAAATTAAACGCTATATCAGACAATCTTTCTTGGAACTGAAAGATGAAGTCAACCCGAACATGGATTATGTCATTATCGCCAGAAATCAGGCGGCCAGTTTAGATTTTCATGAAACAAAGAAAAGTTTGCAGCACGTTTTGAAAATCGCTAAAATGATTCAAAAGATCAAGTAAAAAAGACAAGAAGTTTTTCGTGTATTTATATATAGAAGAAATGGAATGTCGTTTTAGGGGGAAGAAGGGTGAACAAACGCTTACTTATTATCCTCATGCTTGTTTCTGTGACGCTACTTCTTAGTGGATGTACAGAATATAATCAACCGATTTATGAGGACAGTAATGGTTTTTGGAACGAATTTATTGTTTGGCCTCTTGTTTCATTTATTACATTGTTCAAGGAATTACTCGGAACTTACGGATTAGGGATTGTCATGGTGACAATTATCATTCGTTTGGCCATTCTTCCTTTAATGATTAAGCAAACGAAGAGTGCAAAGAAAATGCAAGATGTTCAACCCGAACTAGCTAAACTCAAGCAAAAATACAGTTCAAAAGATGCGGCTACACAACAGAAGTACCAACAAGAAATGATGTCGTTGTTTAAAGATAAAGGTGTGAATCCAGCTGCAGGTTGTTTACCAGTAGTTATTCAAATGCCAATTTTAATTGGATTCTATCATGCGATTAGTCGTATGAATTCGACGCCGGAAATTAACTTAGGTAGCTTCCTTTGGTTCCCACTTGCTGAACCGAGTATTATTCTTGCAGTGCTCGCGGGTATCATGCAATTCCTGGTACTACGTACTGGTCCAGCAATGGACAATCCTCAAATGAAAATCATGATGTATTTCATGCCCGTTATGATTATCGGGTTCGGTATTTTCTTACCATCGGCATTAACATTGTACTGGGTAATCGGAAATATCATTTCATTGATTCAAAACATGGTGATTTACAAACCATGGGAGAAACACACAGTTCAAAACACAGTTCAACCTGCTAAAACTGGAGGGGCTAAAAAGTGAATCAGATTACGCAAACGGGTACGACAACTGAAGAAGCGATATCTGCAGCATTAGCTAAACTTGAGACAACTAGAGATCAAGTCACCATCAACGTTTTAACTGAAGGTAAAAAAGGATTTTTGGGCTTCGGCTCTAAACTGGCAGAAGTGCAAGTTACACTTAACGAAGCACCACCCGTTGTGCAGGAGGCTGAAACTGTTTCGGTTGAGACGGTAGAAACACCGACTGAAGAAACAATCGAGCCTTTACAAGAAAAAGTCGTTTTGAAGAATGTTGAGTCTACTCTAGATGAGGCAGTCGCAGAAACGAAAGCTTATATAACACTTATTGCAAAAGAAATGAAAATTGATGATTTAACGATTCATACGGAGCAGAATGGTAAGTACGTTACGCTTCGACTAGAAAGTAAAAAAGCAGCTGTACTTATTGGAAAGCGCGGTCAAACATTAAACGCCTTGCAACAATTATCTCAATTAGTTGCAAACAAATATGCTAACCAATTTTTGATGATTCAGCTTGATGTAGAAAACTACCGCGAGCGCCGTCAAGAATCCTTGGAACAATTAGCTGAACGCATGGCGGATAAAGCAATCCGAACTGGAAAAAAAGTAGAGTTTGAACCAATGCCTTCTTATGAAAGAAAAGTGATACACAACGCATTATCCAGACGGTTGGATATTGAAACGGTATCAATAGGAACAGATCCTAATCGTTATCTCGTAATTGAACCATTGAAGTAATGGACAGCGGACCTTGACGTCACTTGACGAAAAGGTCCGTTTTCTTGTTGTCGAAATGACGTTTGCGACTTTCGATTTTAGTGATTTTATGCTATTGTTGTATGTTAGAGAATCATGACCGTTTTTCAGTTATCCACATGTGGATAATTTACAGACAGGAGGTGGACGATTATGGAATTCGATACGATTACTGCGATATCCACACCCATGGGTGAAGGAGCAATTGCGATTGTGCGATTAAGTGGATCAGAAGCAATTTCCATAGCTGATCAAATTTTTCGTTCGCCAGGAAATAAAAATTTAAGCAGCCAAGTATCACACACGATCCATTATGGACATTTAATAGAGCCTGAATCAGGTGAGGTAGTAGAAGAAGTCATGCTGTCTTTAATGAAAGGTCCAAAAACCTTTACGAGAGAAGACGTCGTGGAAATCAATTGTCACGGGGGAATCATCACAGTCAATCGCGTGTTGCAGTTAGTGTTAAGACACGGTGCCCGATTAGCAGAGCCGGGAGAATTCACGAAACGAGCATTCTTGAATGGCCGTATCGACTTATCTCAGGCAGAAGCTGTAATGGATTTGATCCGTGCCAAGACAGATCGTGCCATGAATGTGGCACTTGGACAAATGGATGGAAAATTATCGCGACTTATTGCCAGCTTGCGACAAGCGTTGTTGGAAACATTGGCACAGGTAGAAGTGAATATCGACTATCCAGAATATGATGATGTTGAAGAAATGACCTTGCCCATGATTATTGAAAAGTCGTCTTGGGTTAAACAAGAAATTGAAGGGTTATTACGTACTTCATCCCAAGGGAAGATATTAAGAGAAGGCTTATCTACAGTCATTATTGGTCGACCAAATGTAGGGAAGTCATCTTTATTAAATAGCTTAGTCCAGGAAAATAAAGCGATTGTGACTGATGTAGCGGGAACGACACGCGATATCATTGAAGAGTATGTAAATGTCAGAGGAGTACCGTTAAAACTGGTCGATACAGCAGGAATTCGGGAAACTGAAGACATTGTGGAACGTATCGGGGTAGAACGCTCCAGACAAGTGCTTAAACAAGCCGATTTAATTCTTTTGGTACTCAACCATTCGGACGAGCTAACACCTGAAGATGTACGCTTATTTGAAGCAATTGAAGGTATGGACTTTATTGTAGTCATCAATAAGACCGATTTAGAGAAAAAAATCGATAGTCAACACGTGGAAGAACTTGCAGGAAACCGTAAAATCGTGACCACTTCCTTATTGCAGGAAGAAGGCGTCGATCAGCTGGAAGAAGCAATTGCATCGTTGTTCTTTGAAGGGTCACTTGAAAGTGGAGATTTGACGTATGTGTCGAATGCGCGTCATATTGCTTTGTTGCACCAAGCAAAACAAACGATTGAAGATGCAATAGATGCAGCACATGCTGCCGTACCAATCGATATGATTCAAATCGACGTTACACGAACGTGGGAAATTTTAGGTGAAATTACTGGAGATACAGTAGAGGAAAGCTTAATTGACCAACTGTTCTCCCAGTTCTGTTTAGGGAAATAATAGGACAGAAGGCTAAATACGCGACATCGTGTCGCAACGCCTTCATGACCCACATCCTGTGGGCCCAAGCGGAAAGCGCCAATCTGGCTCGACACCGGCGCTGGAAGAAAGGTCTCCTTTGCGACGAGTAACCGCAGGAGTCAGCCGATGCGAAAGCCTGCTTTCGCCTGAGGGTCTGAAGCTTAGGTGCGAGCTGGCGCTTGCAGCTAGACATAAAAAGAGCGGACCGAAGGCTAAATACGCGACATCGTGTCGCAACGGAAATCCACAGTCTAATTAAATTGAGCAATTAATAAACCAACTTATAAATAATAAATAGGAAAAACGAAAGGAATGAACGAACATGCAGAAATTTGAAGCGGGCTCGTTCGATGTGATTGTAATCGGAGCAGGCCATGCCGGTTCTGAAGCAGCTTTAGCAGCAGCGGGAATGGGTGCAAAAACACTCGTTTTAACAATCAATTTAGATATGATTGCATTTATGCCGTGTAATCCATCTATCGGAGGCCCAGCTAAAGGAATTGTTGTCCGGGAAATTGACGCCCTTGGAGGCGCAATGGGGAAAGTCATCGACAAAACGCACATTCAAATGAGAATGTTGAATACAGGTAAAGGTCCAGCTGTACGTGCGTTACGTGCACAAGCGGATAAAGTGTTATACCAAGCAGAAATGAAACGTTTAATGGAAGAACAAGAGAACTTGTCCATCCATCAAGCAATGGTTGAGGAATTAATTATTGAAGATAACGAAATAAAAGGGGTCATTACTCAAGTAGGGGCAATATACCGTGCAAAAACAGTAATTGTTACTACCGGGACATTCTTACGTGGTGAAATCATTATCGGCGATTTGAAATATTCAAGTGGACCAAACAATCAACAACCTTCATTAAAACTTGCTGACAATCTTCGAGAGATTGGTTTTGATTTAGTTCGTTTTAAAACAGGAACGCCGCCACGCGTTAATAGTAAAACAATCGATTACAGTAAAACGGAGATTCAACCAGGCGACGATGTACCGCGTGCATTCAGTTACGAAACAACTGAATACATCATGGATCAAATGCCATGTTGGTTAACGTATACGAATGAACGTACTCATCAAATAATTGATGAAAATTTACATCTGTCACCAATGTATTCAGGGATGATCAAAGGAACAGGCCCGCGTTATTGCCCTTCCATTGAAGACAAAGTGGTTCGTTTCAACGACAAACCGCGTCATCAAATTTTCTTAGAGCCTGAAGGCCGCAATACACGTGAAGTATATGTACAAGGACTTTCTACAAGTTTGCCTGAACACGTACAACGTAAATTGCTTGAAAGTATTCCAGGCTTGGAAAAAGCTGAAATGATGCGTGCAGGCTACGCAATCGAGTACGACGCAATGGTACCTACTCAATTATGGCCAACTTTGGAAACAAAAAAAATCCGTAATCTCTATACAGCTGGTCAAATTAACGGAACATCTGGTTATGAAGAAGCGGCTGGCCAAGGGTTAATGGCTGGTATGAATGCAGCAGCTCGTGCTTTAAATAAAGAAGAAATCATTTTAAGCCGTTCAGATGCATATATCGGTGTGCTCATTGATGATTTAGTGACGAAAGGAACGAATGAACCTTATCGTTTACTAACTTCAAGAGCAGAATATCGATTATTGTTACGTCATGACAATGCAGACTTACGACTGACTAAAATCGGATTTGATGCAGGGTTGATTTCGGAAGAACGTTACGAGCGTTTTGAAGCTAAAAAGAAATTGATTGAAGAGGAAATCGTCCGCTTAAGAAAAACAATCATTAAGCCGAATGAAGAAACACAAGAAATTATTCGTTCTAAAGGCGGTACTGAATTAAAAGATGGAATTAAAGGTCAAGACTTACTGAAGCGCCCTGAAATGACGTATGATGATATTGCAAAACTTTCTCCTACGCCACTCGACTTAACAGATGAAATGAAGGATCAAATTGAAATTCAAATTAAGTACGAAGGTTATATCGAAAAAGCACTTCAACAAGTAGAGAAATTAAAGAAAATGGAAGACAAAAAAATTCCAGATTTAATTGACTACGATGCGATTTCTGGTATAGCTACTGAAGCGAAGCAAAAGATGAAAGAAGTTAGACCTTTATCAATTGCACAAGCATCAAGAATTTCCGGTGTAAATCCTGCTGACATTTCTATCCTACTGGTGTATATTGAACAAGGTAGAATAGCGAAAATATCCGGATAAGTATAATAGTGGCTATTCGCTAAATTTAGCATATAGCCACTATTCATATACGGAAGGGGTCCAATATGAATCAACAACAATTTGTTGAAGCCTTAAAAGAAAAAGGGATTAATTTAACCCCAGAACAACTTCAACAATTCCATAAATATTACGAATTGCTGGTTGAGTGGAATGAAAAAATGAACTTAACGGCAATTACCGATCAACCATCCGTTTACTTAAAACATTTTTATGATTCAATTAGCATGGCTTTTTATGTAGATTTTTCAAAAGGCCAATCAATTTGCGATGTCGGTGCAGGAGCGGGATTCCCAAGTATTCCTTTGAAAATTTGTTTCCCTCAAATGCAAGTAACCATCGTAGACTCATTGAACAAACGAATTCAGTTTTTAACACACTTAAGTGAACAATTGGGTCTATCCAATGTTCAATTTGTACATGCCAGAGCAGAAGAATTTGGACAAAATCCAGCTTACCGAGAACAGTACGATATTGTCACAGCTAGAGCGGTAGCGAGATTATCTGTGTTGTCGGAACTTTGTATTCCATTAGTAAAAGTTGGAGGTCAGTTTGTAGCAATGAAAGCTGCAGCTGCTCAAGACGAACTAAACGATGCAAAAAAAGCATTAACAATTTTGGGTGCTGAAAAAATTCAAGAATATTCTTTCACACTTCCTGTTGAAAATAGTGAAAGATCGTTATTTGTTTTTAATAAAGTGAAGAGCACCCCTAAAAAATATCCGAGAAAACCTGGAGTTCCAAATAAGACTCCATTGTAATGTTGTGTTTCACGTGGAACATTAATAAAGGATTGAAGAGATTTATCTCGAATTAATACAAGTAGTGAGTTTCTTAAAGGTGGTGCCTGGGGATGAAAAGTCCTTTTTCACGTTTTTTTGGGAGTGGCGAAAAAGAGATAGCGGCTACAAAGCAAACAGTTGAACAATATGAAGAAGTAATGAAAATCCCTTTGCAATCGATTGTTCCGAATCGTTTTCAACCGAGGACTGTTTTTGATGAGTCTAAAATTGAAGAATTGGCTCGTACCATTCATACACACGGGGTTATTCAACCAATCGTAGTTCGTAAAATGGAAGATGGGCGATATGAGATTATTGCTGGAGAACGCCGTTTCCGAGCAATGACGAAACTGGAGTGGGAAGAAGTTCCTGCTATCGTTCGTAATTTAAGTGATAAAGAAACAGCATCTATTGCTTTAATTGAAAATTTACAACGCGAAGAACTAACTGCTATTGAAGAAGCATTGGCTTATCAAAAGTTGTTAGAACTTCATGAACTTACGCAAGAAGCTTTGGCTCAACGTTTAGGCAAAGGTCAATCAACTGTTGCCAACAAATTAAGACTGCTGAAACTTCCTCAAGTAATTCAGGATGGAATTTTGAAACGTGAAATCTCAGAGCGTCATGCCCGTGCGCTCATGCCCATTAAAGAAGAAGAGCAGCAAATTGCACTTTTCCAAGAAGTAGTGGAGCAACAATATAATGTGAAGCAACTTGAAAAGAAAGTGGAAGAACTGTTAAATCCACCAGTAGTTGAAGGTAAAAAAGAAAAACCTAAAAGAAAAACGGTTAGTCGTGATGTAAGAATTGCGCTGAATACACTCAGACAGTCATTTGCGATGGTTGCGAAAACGGGGATTAAGATGGAAACGGAAGAAGAAGAATTAGAAGATTTCTACCAAATTACTGTGAAAATCCCGAAAAAGAAATCTTGATATTGCGAAATCGTGAACTCTTGCTCTGAAAGTAGCAAGAGTTTTTTTGTTTGTAATCAGAATATAATCCTTTTTTAATCAATTATTTGATAGAATGAAAAGAAAAGCGGAAAGTGCCACAAGTATGAATCTTTCCAGTATTAAATGTTGATAGCAAAAATAGACAACTAGAGGGAAGCAGGTGCAAGCGTGGGTAGAATCATAGCGATCGCCAATCAAAAAGGCGGCGTGGGTAAAACGACAACATCTGTAAGTTTAAGCGCATGCCTTGCGTACTTAGGGAAAAAAGTATTGTTGATGGATACAGATCCCCAAGGAAATGCTACAAGTGGAGTTGGCGTTAATAAAGGTGACGTACACCAATGTATTTACGATGTTTTAATAGATGATATAGATGTAAAAAAAGTTATTTTGGAAACTAAAGTGGAGAATTTACATGTAGTTCCTGCGACGATTTCGTTAGCAGGTGCTGAAATTGAACTGGTTTCTACTATCTCACGTGAAGTGCGATTGAAACGTGCACTTCAAGATGTAAAAGAAGAATATGATTATATCATCATAGATTGTCCACCTTCACTGGGTTTGCTGACAATCAATGCATTGACGGCTTCCGATGCCATTCTAATTCCTGTGCAATGTGAGTATTACGCATTGGAAGGTTTGAGCCAATTATTGAGTACCATCCGCTTAGTACAAAAACATTTGAATAATCAACTCGTCATTGACGGTGTGTTATTAACGATGTTTGATGCACGGACGAACTTAGGAATTCAAGTAATTGAAGAAGTGAAAAAATACTTCCAAGATAAAGTGTATAAAACAATTATTCCTCGTAATGTCCGTCTAAGCGAGGCGCCAAGTCATGGGGAACCAATTATTATTTACGATCCGAAATCTCGTGGTGCAGAAGTATATCTAGATTTGGCGAAGGAAGTGATTCGTAATGTCTAAAGGCTTAGGTAAAGGAATTAATGCATTGTTCCCTGGAGAATCTATCAATCAAATGGAAAGTGTTGAAAAGATTCCTGTAAAAGAAATTAAAGTTAACCCATATCAACCCCGCAAAATCTTTGATGAAACCGCATTGAGTGAGTTAACTGAATCGATTAAAGAACACGGCGTTCTTCAACCGATTATTCTTAGAAGAAGAGGTAAGTCATTTGAAATCGTCGTAGGTGAACGTCGTTTTCGTGCTTCAAAAGCTGCAGGCTTGAAGGAGATTCCTGCAGTCATTCGCGAATTTACGGATCAACAAATGATGGAAATTGCGATACTTGAAAACTTGCAACGTGAAGATTTAACGCCGATTGAAGAAGCCGATGCTTACCAAAATCTTATGGAAAACTTAAGTTTAACGCAAGAACAATTAGCTTTTCGCTTAGGTAAGAGTCGACCTCATATTGCCAATCATATTCGTTTACTATCTTTACCTGAAATTGTACGAGAGCTAATTTCAGCTAATAAACTTTCGATGGGACATGGACGAGCATTACTTGGCTTGAAGCGTAAAAAGCTTATTCCTTCAATTGCTGAAAAAGTAATGAAAGAAAACTTGAACGTTCGACAACTTGAATCACTTGTCCAACGTATGAATGAAGATGTTTCACGTGAAACATCAAAAGTACCGAACAAAGATATTTTTATTAAAGAAAAAGAATCACAACTGCGTGAATATTTCGGCACTACTGTTTCCATTAAGAAATCGAAAAACAAAGGGAAAATTGAAATCGAATTTTTCTCTGAAGATGATCTGGAACGTATTTTAGAATTATTAGAAGACTAACCTGCCTATTCCCTTAAAGGAGTTACCTTTGAGGGGATAGGTTCTATTTTTAGCTGAAATGAGGCGTTACGTATGGTGTTATTAGGGACATTGATTAACGCGCTTCTCATCATTGTTGGGACAATCATCGGAAGATTGTTGAAAAACATCCCGGAAAACATGAAGCAAACAGTGATGTATGCTATTGGGCTTGCTGTAACTGTTATCGGACTTCAAATGGGTTTTGAAAGCGGACAATTTTTAATCGTTATTATTAGTTTAGTTGTAGGTGCAGTCATTGGAGAGTGGATTGATTTAGATCATCAACTCAATCAATTTGGCCATTGGTTGGAATCAAAAGTGGGTCAGAATAAAAAAGGTGAAAATATTAGTATTGCGCAAGGTTTTGTGTCCTCTACCTTAATATTTGTTATTGGATCGATGGCGGTCATTGGTTCATTGGATAGTGGTCTGAGAAATGATCATGATTTATTGATTGTAAAAGGATTAATAGATGGATTTACCTCTATAATATTGGCTACCACTTTAGGGATAGGCGTTTTATTATCAGCCGTTCCTGTTATTTTATATCAAGGGACGATTGCACTCTTCGCCACTCAAATTAGCCGTGTAATCCCACAAGATGCACTTGCATTATATATTCAGGAAATGACGGCAACCGGTGGAGTCATGATTGTGGCCATTGGATTAAATATGATTGGTTTGACCAAAATAAGAGTAGCCAATTTTCTACCAGGCATTCTCGTGGTAGCGATCGTCGTGGCTATTGCGTACCATTTTCATTTGGTACCTCTGCCAAGCAAGTAGAAGGGCACGAGACAAAACTTTGCCCATATCATATGGCAATTGTAATCTCGTGTTTTGCAAGACAGTATACTCTTGAAAGCCACCAACATTTACAATGCCTTTAATGGAAAGGTCGCCAATAGGCGGCAATTCCTTTTTTACTGCTTTGCCGGGAAAAAGAGGACCTTTTTCGATGACTATATGTCCGATTTTCTCGACTTTCCCTAAGCAAGCGTCTATGGCGACTACATACGGAGATAATGTTCTTGCTTGAAGTGACTCGACGGTTTGTTGTAAATTCAAAGCGTGCAAAGGTTGCTGCAAGGTGCCAATTACTTCATACGGAAATGTGGGATGATCGCGAAGCCAAGTGCCAATTAGTGGTCCAAGGGCGTCTCCAGTCGACCGGTCGGTTCCTATGCAGCAAAATGTGAGATTGGGTTTTTCAAATGGAATTAGTTGGAGAAAAAGCGAGCTTAAGCGCCAAGCTACGCCTGAATCTTGATAAGAAAAATCTTCTGAATGTAAATGAGACGAATATGCAAACATAGGTTAGCTCACTCTCTTTTTTCGTAGTATACGTATTAGAAATGGGCTTTATTCAAAAAGGTGGTAGATATCGATTGGACATTAACAAAACGATTGAAAGTGTCAAAGAATTGCTTTTAGATGAGAAAATCTGGATTGCTGCTGGCGTGATTACGCTTAAAGTTATATTCATAATGTTCCTAGCAGGAATTGTTGTAAAAGTTTTTAAAGTGGTCATTCGTAAAGTGTTTGAAGTCCGGATGAAAGCACCATTGCGCTACTCGGAACGCAGACAGAATACCTTGCTAAAATTGCTCGAAAATGTAATTGCATATGTTGTGTATTTTGCTGCGATACTGGCAGTCTTGTCTGCATTGACTATTAATGTAACTGGATTGCTTGCTGGGGCAGGGGTACTCGGGTTGGCCATTGGGTTTGGTGCCCAAAACTTGGTTCGTGATGTCATCACAGGATTCTTCATTATTTTTGAAGATCAATTCTCGGTCGGTGATTATGTGCGGATCGGTGCATCCGAAGGTTCTGTCCAGGAGATTGGTTTGCGAACAACGAAGTTAAAAGGATTGAACGGGGAGATTCACATTTTCCCTAACGGTACGATTGTGGAAGTCGTAAATTACTCATTAAATAATTCAATTGCAATCGTTGACGTAAGCGTTGCGTACGAAGCAGATATTCCAAAAGCAGAAGAGCTTATTCGTGAATTTTTATCTGAGCTTCCTGAAAAATATGAGCAATTGGTCAAAGTACCTGAATTGTTAGGTGTTCAAAATCTGGCAGCTTCTGAAGTGGTCATGCGTATTTCGGCTGAAACAAAACCGATGCAACATTTCGCTGTTGGTCGAATCATTCGTCGTGACCTGAAAATATTTATGGACGAACATGGAATCGAAATTCCATATCCGAAAATGGTCATGTACCAAAAGAAAACAGGATCAGTAGATGCTGGTACCGGAGATCCTGTGAAGTCTGAAGATAAGGGGAAAGTCTGATGAATACAAAGTCATTTGAGCTGGGTGATATTGTTGAAATGAAAAAACAGCATCCTTGCGGGACCAATGAATGGAAGGTTATTCGCATGGGTGCAGACGTCCGGATAAAATGTGAAGGTTGCCAACACAGTGTGATGATTCCAAGAAGAGAATTCGCAAAAAAAATGAAAAAAGTGATTAAAGCTGCTGAGCCTTCCACAGAGGAATAGACTTTTGATTGACATAAATTTATAATAGATTAGTTAAATGAAAAATATTAGCTTTAATCAAGCGTTGAAAATGATGATACACACTTGAATATAGAACTTGTAAGTTATGAAAGGTTGGGAACATAAATGGCGTTAACAGCAGGAATCGTAGGCTTACCGAATGTCGGTAAATCCACTTTATTTAATGCAATTACAAAAGCAGGCGCAGAGGCTGCAAACTATCCATTCTGTACAATTGATCCAAACGTCGGAATTGTAGAAGTACCGGATGAACGTCTTGATAAATTAACGGAACTTGTTGTTCCAAAGAAAACGGTTCCTACAGCTTTTGAATTCACTGATATTGCAGGTATTGTTAAAGGTGCCAGTAAAGGTGAAGGACTTGGAAATAAGTTCTTGGCTCACATTCGTGAAGTAGATGCAATTTGCCAAGTGGTAAGATGTTTTGCAGATGAGAACGTAACACATGTAGCTGGTAAAGTAGATCCGATTTCAGATATCGAAGTAATCAACCTAGAGTTAATTTTGGCTGACTTGGAAAGCGTTGAAAAACGTTTGCAACGTGTAGGCAAAATGGCGAAACAAAAAGACAAAGATGCAATGGTTGAAGAACCAGTATTGGTCAAACTTCGTGATGCTTTTGAAGATGAAAAACCAGCACGTTCTGTTGAATTTACAGAAGAAGAATTACGCGTAGTTAAAGGTCTTCATTTATTAACAATCAAGCCTATGCTTTATGTGGCGAACGTTGCAGAAGACGAAATTGCCAATGCTGATGAAAATGAATACGTTCAAAAAGTTCGTGAATTCGCTAAAGTAGATAACGCACAAGTGATTGTTGTATGTGCCAAAATTGAAGAAGAAATGGCAGAACTTGATGAGGAAGAGAAAGCAATGTTCCTTGACGAGTTAGGCATCAAAGAATCAGGGCTAGATCAACTTGTAAAAGCTGCTTATCAATTATTGGGACTAGCAACATACTTTACAGCAGGTGTACAGGAAGTTCGTGCTTGGACATTCCGTAAAGGTATGAAAGCTCCTCAATGTGCTGGTGTTATCCATACAGACTTCGAACGTGGTTTCATTCGCGCCGAGACAGTTTCTTATGATGACTTGGTAGCAAACGGTTCAATGGCCTCTGCAAAAGAAGCTGGTAAAGTGCGTTTGGAAGGTAAAGAATATATCGTACAAGACGGCGATGTAATGTTATTCCGTTTCAACGTATAAAACAATCTTGGGTTAGTCGACTTGTCGGCTGACCCTTTTTTTGAATTTCTTAGATAATTGAGGGGAGTTTTCATGAAATTATTTGCTTATGGAACATTGTTACAAGGAGAGTGCAATCATCATGTTCTCGAGGAAGCTAAACTGTTATTTAAAGGTCTAACCCTTCAAGCAATTATGTACGATACAGGGAATGGTTATCCCGCAATCGAGCTAACAAAGGATTCACTGGTGATTGGGGATGTTTATGATGTACCTGATCATATGTGGGCAAGTCTAGATGAGCTAGAAGGCTATACAGGGGACCCTAAGAGAGATCTTTACACGAAACAAATGGTGCACATCCAAACGGAATGCGGCGTCCTGGATGCCGTTGTGTACACCGTATGTGATGAAAAGATGAAGAAAGTCGTAATTCCATCTGGAGACTGGATTGCTTATCGAAAAGCTCGTGACAATAAGTAAAGCTGCTCCATTTCGAATGAGAGCAGCTTTATTATTCTTCAAACACATATAATTTTGGTCTTTCAGGATCATCCTTAATCCAAGCATCATTTCGAACAGTACGTAGTTCCTTGATCATGGCAAAATCTCCTGCGGCACCGGCAATTAGCCAGGCACCTAATAAAACGAGAAGTGGGCTATTGATGAAAATACCAATGACAGCCGGTAATACACCAGTTATCCAAAATGGCAGGATTAACACTTTTTTCATTGCTTTATTTTGAACTGGTTCAGTACTTGTCGCGTAGGCAACTCCCAGTTTCAAATTAATACCGTAGTCAAGTGAATGCCAAGGAACGTTAGCAAATATAACAAAACCAATCAGATGTGTTGCTTCATGCAAAACAATGAAAATGATATATCCAAAGACGAATAGGAATAATCCAAGCCAGGATGGATGATACGAAAAATCTTGATGCGCAATACTATTTAATAGTAAAAGCATGACGCTTAAGACGACAGTTAATACTAAGCTTGTTTTTCCGATTTTTTGAATGTCCAAGTCAATGATTTTAGTGGGCGTATCTAAATCTTTCATAATTTCACCTCATAATAGGTAGTATAGCTGAAAAGTATAAGTTGTCTATTGAATCAGTAGTTGCACGTGGTAAGCGTGTGTGATACAATCAATTGATGTGAGTAATGAACGTTACTTACTCCTTGCCTACTGTCAACAGTCAGGCCTAAGTCCATAAGGAGGTGCAAAAAGATGAAAAAGTACGAATTAATGTACATCATTCGACCAACAATCGAAGATGACGCGAAAAAAGCTCTTACAGCTCGTTTCGACGAAATCTTGACTACGAATGGTGCTGAAATCATCGAGTCTAAAGAGTGGGGCAAACGCCGCTTAGCTTACGAAATCAATGACTTCCGCGAAGGTTTCTACCAAATCGTGAAAGCAAACGCTGATTCAAGAGCAATCGATGAATACATCCGTCTTGCTAACATTAACGAAGATATTATTCGTTTTGTAGCTGTCAACGTAGAAGATAAATAAGAATTTAACTTCGAGTATATTCGAAACAATTTGCAGACGAGGGAGGTTGCATTCTGATGATTAACCGAGTCGTATTAGTCGGAAGACTGACAAAAGATCCGGAGCTTCGTTATACACCAAGTGGCGTAGCGGTTGCGCGTTTTACACTAGCTGTAAACCGTTCATTCTCTAACCAGTCAGGTGAAAAGGAAGCGGATTTTATTAACTGTACTGTTTGGAGAAAGCCAGCTGAAAACACAGCTAACTTCCTGAAAAAAGGTAGTTTGGCAGGTGTCGAAGGGCGCATTCAAACGGGGAGCTATGAAGGCCAAGATGGAAAGCGTGTTTACACGACTGAAGTCGTAGCAGATAGTGTTCAATTCCTTGAACCACGCAATAGTTCTGGCGGAGATCGTCCACAACAAGGACAACCTTATGGTGGCGCTTCAAACCAAAACAATCAATATTCATCTTATCAACAGAATCAATCACCAAATCAGCAAAACTATACACGTGTAGATGAAGATCCTTTCTCTTCTGGAAGCGGCCCAATCGAAGTATCAGACGACGATTTACCATTCTAAGATGAAACGACTTTAATGCACAACCAAAATAAAACCAAACACTAAGGAGGCGAAACGATATGGCACCACGTCGCGGAGGCAAAAGACGCAAAAAGGTTTGCTATTTCACGTCTAACAATATTACGCATATCGACTATAAAGATGTTGATTTGCTTAAAAAGTTCGTATCAGAACGCGGAAAAATTCTTCCACGTCGAGTTACTGGAACAAGCGCGAAATACCAACGCAAACTGACTTCAGCAATCAAATTATCACGCATCATGGCATTACTTCCATTCTCTACTGAAGAGAGATAAGAAATGTTATGAACGCTCAAAAGACCGGGAAACCGGTCTTTTTTTAATGTCTTTGATTTTGAACTTTTGTTGCATCTTGTACGACATGATACAATAGAAGATAAAGTTGTTCATTACTTCTCTAAAAAATTTCATAAGTAGTGAAAGAGAGAAAACCAGTTGAATTAGTAATTGATATTCGCTAATGAATATAGGTTTGGGATATTAGATAATGAATTCATGTTTTTTAAGTTAGGAAGGATTTCGAATGCCAAATGATCAAACGAAACAGCTGACATTGGGTGCAATGATGATTGCGCTGTTTTCTATTTTGTTGGCTGTTTCTTTTTATGTGCCTGTTTTGAATTTGATTACCGCGCTTTTTATTGCTCTGCCAATCGCGTGGTATAGTGCGAAGTTTAATCGATCAGCTTCCATTTACGTGGCTGTATTATGTATAGGGATGTCCTATTTTATTGGTGGTCTCTTGGCCATTCCATTTGCACTGATACATGTCTTGCTCGGCTTCATTATAGGAGATACACTTCGTTTGAAGAAAAGTAAGCTTTTTATGTTAATGGCTACTGCCATTGTGCTGCTTGTCACGATTGTTATTGAATATGTACTTGTAGTGCTAGCTTTTAATTTCAATCCCGTAAAAGAAATGATGGCATACTCGAAAGCTCAATATGACCAAACGGGTGCGTTCCTGGAACGTTATAATGCTTTGCCAAAAAATTATGATCAGACCATAGCGGATACTTTGTTCATGTTTGAAACGGTCTTCCCGTCTCTACTTATACTTGGAGTTTTCACGTTCGTGTTAGTATTTATCAATATTCAGCTTCCGGTTTTGAAAAAGTTAGGCATAGAAGTACCCAAGTTTCCGGCAACGAGACACATGCGGTTACCTAAGTCCATATTATGGTATTACATGATTGTGATGATCGTTACTTTATTCGTGGAGTTAGAACGAGGAACATACGCCTTTATGGTATTTGCCAACGCAACTCTGATCATCCGTGTATTGCTTACATTACAAGGTATATCATTCATTCATTTCTACATACATGAAAAAGGATGGCCAAAATGGGTTGCCATTGTTGGAACTATTTTAGCATTTCCTTTACAATCGTTTACGTTACTTTTAGGTGTATTCGATTTAGGTTTCAATATTCGTTCCTATGTCACAGACAAGAACAGAAAGTAAGGAGCTGAACAAATGTCAGCATTCTTTAGAAAAAGACCCATTCGTGTCCCTTTATTTTTTCTATCATTGCTCGGCTTAATAAGCACGCTTTTGCTCCTGTACTGGCAAATTTGGATAGGTAGTGTACTTGCTGCTCTATTCCTTGTTGTCCTGGTCATTGGCTGGCAAATGGAGAAGCGTTTATACGAAGAGACCGAAAAACATATTGAAACACTCTCTTACCGGATGAAACGGGTAGGGGAAGAAGCATTACTCGAAATGCCCATCGGAATATTATTGGTTAATGAACATTGGACCATTGAATGGGCGAACCCATATATGTCGAGGGAGCTTGAATTTGATTCACTTATTGGCGAAGAGCTATTTACGCTGTCAGATGAATTTCATTCACTTGTAAAGCAAGAAGATAATAAAGAACAGACAATCAGTTTGTCAGGGAAGAAATTTAAAGTGTTTTATAAACAAGAAGAAAAACTTCTTTATTTCTTTGATATTACTGAGCAAACAGAAATCGAGACGCTGTACTATTCAGATCGCAGCGTAATCGGCGTGTTATTCATTGATAATTACGATGAACTGGCACAGGGGATGGACGACCAGACACGCAGTCAGTTAAATAGTTTGGTAACGTCCCTCGTTAATAACTGGGGAGCGGGCCATGGCATTTACGTCAAACGGATTTCATCTGACCGGTTCCTTGCTGTATTAAATGAATCCATTTTACTGGAACTTGAAAAAACGAAGTTTGCCATTTTGGATGATATAAGAGAAGCAACATCCAAATTGAATTTGGCTTTAACATTAAGTATTGGTGTTGGTGCTGGATCGTCCTCATTAGTTGAACTTGGCGAACTTGCACAGTCAAGTCTCGATTTGGTACTGGGACGTGGCGGAGATCAAGTAGCCATTAAACAACCGAGTGGAAAAGTGAAGTTTTACGGTGGGAAAACGAACCCGGTCGAGAAACGAACGAGAGTTAGAGCACGCGTTATTTCACATGCGTTGCGTGATTTAATTCAGGATAGTGATCAAGTATTTGTCATGGGGCATCAATTGCCCGACATGGATGCGATTGGTGCTTCTATTGGAGTACGTAAAATGGCAGAGATGAATCAAATTAATGGCTATGTCGTAGTGGATTTTGATGGACTAGACCAAAGTGTGACCAGGTTAATGGAAGAAGTGAAAAACAAGCCACAACTATTTGAACGCTTTATTTCACCTGAAGAAGCTTTATCTAAATTAACCGATCGCACATTGCTGGTTGTTGTAGATACACATAAACCGAGCATGGTTATAGATGAAAAACTGTTGAATCGTGCTGAAAAAGTAGTAGTGATTGATCACCATCGCCGCGGAGAAGAGTTTATATCGAATACAATGCTTGTTTACATGGAGCCATATGCATCATCGACAGCAGAGCTTGTAACAGAATTGCTCGAGTACCAACCGAAACATGATAAAATAACGATGCTTGAAGCAACCGCTATGCTTGCCGGTATCATTGTCGATACAAAGAGCTTTACCCTTCGAACAGGTGCACGAACGTTTGAAGCAGCCTCGTATTTACGTACTAACGGCGCAGACACCGTGCTGGTTCAACGCTTACTAAAAGAAGATATTGAAACTTATATAGAACGCTCAAAAATCGTCCAAACGGTTGAATTTTTCCGTGATGGCATTGCGATTGCGCATGGGGAAGAATCAAACCTTTATAGCCAAGTCCTTATTGCGCAGACCGCAGATATTTTACTGACGATGAAGGGTGTATCTGCTTCGTTTGTAGTCGCAAAAAAGAACAATGGAGATATAGGCATCAGTGCTCGTTCTCTAGGTGAAATCAATGTCCAATTAATTATGGAAAAACTCGGTGGCGGTGGTCATTTGACCAATGCTGCTTGTCAGATTCATGATGGGGAAATTGAAAGTGCTATTGAACAACTAAAATTAGCAATCATTGAAATTGTTGAAGGAGGCCAACCAACATGAAAGTAATTTTCTTAAAAGATGTTAAAGGCAAAGGAAAAAAAGGCGAAATCAAAAATGTAGCAGATGGATATGCACATAATTTTTTACTGAAAAACAATTTAGCGACTGAAGCGAATCAAGCGACAATCAGCGCATTAGATGGTCAAAAACGTAAAGAAGATAAACATGCGGAGCAAGTGCATGAAGAAGCGAAAAAGTTAAAAGAGAAATTAGAGCAAGTTACGGTTGAATTGAAAGCAAAATCAGGTGAAGGCGGCCGTTTGTTTGGTTCGATTACAACGAAACAAGTCGCGGAACAACTTCAGAAAACAACAGGAATTAAAATCGATAAACGCAAAATGGAATTAGACGATGCTATTCGTGGACTTGGCTATACAAACGTTCCAGTTAAATTACATCAAGAAGTAACAGCAACACTGAAAGTACACGTAACTGAAGAATCGTAAGGAGAGACGTCAATGAGCGAGCCCATGATGGACCGGATACCCCCTCACAACCAAGAAGCCGAGCAGTCCGTGATCGGGGCAATCTTTTTAGAGCCTCAAGCGCTCATTACGGCTGCAGAAATACTGCAATATGAAGATTTTTATCGCGTAGCACATCAGAAGATTTTCCAGACGATGAACCGCCTCAGCGATCAAGGTAAACCGATTGACGTTGTCACAGTGACGGAAGAGTTGGCATCTAAGAAAGAACTTGAAGATGTTGGCGGACTTTCGTATTTAACGGAAATTGCAAATTCAGTCCCAACTGCTGCTAACATTGCGCACTATGCACGGATTGTTGAAGAAAAAGCATTGCTGCGACGATTGATTCGAGTAGCGACCAATATCGTTGAAGACGGCTTTACCCGTGAGGATGAAGTCGAAGCTTTGCTGTCAGAAGCCGAAAAGAAAATGATGGAAGTTTCCAATCGTAAAAATGCGGGAGATTTCAGACACATTAAAGACGTGCTTGTCCAAACGTATGACAATATTGAACTTCTACATTCTCGTAAGGGAGACATTACGGGTGTTCCAACAGGATTCCGTGACTTAGACCGCATTACAGCCGGTTTCCAACGGAATGATTTAATTATTGTAGCAGCACGTCCCTCTGTTGGTAAAACAGCGTTTGCGCTGAATGTAGCGCAAAACGTAGCAACGAAGACGGAAGAGAACGTAGCCATCTTCAGTTTGGAGATGGGTGCTGAGCAACTGGTCATGCGTATGCTTTGTGCAGAAGGAAATATTGATGCTCAAGTTTTACGTACGGGTGCATTAACCGCTGAAGATTGGCGCAAACTAACAATGGCGATGGGGAGTTTATCTAACGCAGGTATTTTTATCGATGATACACCAGGTATTCGGATCAACGAAATCCGTTCAAAATGCCGTCGATTGAAACAAGAATATGGACTTGGCATGATTTTGATTGATTACTTGCAACTGATTGTAGGAAGCGGGAATGGGAAAGAGAATCGTCAGCAAGAAGTCTCGGAAATTTCCCGATCATTAAAATCCCTTGCACGTGAGCTCCAAGTGCCGGTTATCGCCTTGTCACAGCTCTCCCGTGGTGTAGAGCAACGTCAGGACAAGCGTCCGATGATGTCCGATTTACGTGAATCAGGAAGTATTGAGCAAGATGCCGATATTGTCTCGTTCCTATATCGTGAGGATTACTACGATAAAGAAACAGAGAATCAAAACATGATTGAAATCATTATCGCAAAACAACGTAATGGTCCGACAGGGACGGTAACCCTGGCTTTCGTAAAAGAGTTTAACAAATTCGTTAACATTGACTGGAGCCAGCACCAACAACCAACCCCGGATTACTAAGGAAAGAAGGCTAAAATCCCGACATCCTGTCGGAACGCCTTCATGACCCACATCCTGTGGGCCCAAGCGTAGCAGGCCGAGATAGACCGGCTCCGACGTTGGAATAACTGAATCGAAAACCTGTTTTCGCATGAAGTTGTGAAACGGAGGTGCGGTCTGGCCAGCGGAGCTAGACATAAAGAAGCTTAGCAACAAATATCTCTAAAAAGGGATTGATGCAAAAACACGAACGATAAATGTCTGAAAACATTTTTCCGTTCGTGTTTTTTCTTGTTTTTGGTTGACTTAACCAGTTTCGGTTGATACAATAACACTGTTTGATTCAGGACGCTTGATAGCGTCTGACGGAGGTGCTGATTATGACATCAGTTGTAGTAGTAGGAACACAATGGGGAGACGAAGGTAAAGGGAAAATTACCGACTTCCTATCCGAGAATTCAGAAGTAATTGCACGTTATCAAGGTGGGAATAATGCAGGACACACCATTATTTTTGGTGGAGAAACGTATAAGCTTCACTTAATCCCTTCAGGTATTTTTTATAAAGACAAAATTTCAGTAATCGGTAACGGTATGGTTGTCGATCCGAAAGCATTAGTGAAAGAGTTAAAAGGATTACATGACCGTGGGGTAACGACAGAAAACTTACGTATTTCTAACCGCGCACACGTCATTTTACCTTACCACTTGAAGCAAGACGAAGTGGAAGAAGCTCGTCGTGGTGCAAACAAGATTGGAACTACAGGTAAAGGTATTGGACCAGCTTACATGGACAAAGCAGCACGTGTAGGTATTCGTATGGCCGATTTACTTGATAAAGAAGTGTTCGAAGAGAAACTTGAACGTAATTTAGAAGAGAAAAATCGTTTATTCGATAAGTTCTACGAAACAGAAGGTTTTACAAAAGAAGAAATTCTTGAAGAATATTACGGTTACGGGCAAGAAATTGCTAAGTACGTAACGGATACATCTAAAGTGTTGAATGATGCACTTGATGAAGGTCGCCGCGTATTGTTCGAAGGCGCACAAGGCGTAATGCTTGATATCGACCAAGGTACGTATCCATTTGTAACTTCTTCAAACCCAGTAGCTGGTGGTGTTACAATAGGTGCTGGTATTGGCCCAACGAAAATTCACCACGTAGTTGGAGTATGTAAAGCTTATACTTCACGTGTTGGTGACGGACCGTTCCCAACGGAATTGTTTGACGAAGTCGGCAACCAAATTCGTGAAGTCGGGAAAGAATACGGTACAACAACTGGCCGTCCACGTCGCATTGGTTGGTTTGACAGCGTCGTCGTGCGTCATGCTCGTCGCGTGAGTGGTTTGACGGATTTAACCGTCAATTCGATTGATGTGTTGACTGGTTTAGAAACAGTGAAGATTTGTACAGCTTACCGTTACAACGGTGAACTGATTACAGAATACCCAGCGAACTTACGTATGCTGGCTGACTGTGAACCTGTTTATGAAGAATTGCCAGGCTGGAGCGAAGATGTGACATCTTGTAAATCGCTTGATGAGCTTCCTGAAAATGCGAGACACTACCTGGAACGCATTTCACAATTAACAGGTGTTCCAATTTCGATTTTCTCAGTAGGACCAGATCGAAATCAAACAAATATTATTGCGAGCGTTTGGCGCTAAATTTTATTGAACGGGAAAAGGAAACTTTTCCCGTTCTTTTTCGTATGTAAAAGTAAAGTGAATTTTCTTTCGATTTAAGGAGGTAATAGATGAAGAGGTTTTGGTTTTGGGGGGCGCTACTGGCAATCATAGCATCTTGGACGATTAATATATCCAATTACGAAGCAAAATTTTTGGATAAACCCATTGTTCTAAAACATTATATTGATCGGCAAATGGACCAGACGCATTTATTTAAAATATACTATGTGACCAATAAAAATAATCCAGCGATTCTTCAAACGATTGAAGTAGGGGGGCAATCGATTCCCAATGTTTCATCGAGCAATGACATGTGGTTATATGGCAATAATAATTCGATATATAACTCACCAAATATCGTTCAGGAGTTCAACCAACATCTTTTGCTAGAAGCCGAATTTGATCCTTCCATGCTTCATTTTGAAGGCGAAGAAATTAAGCCCTATTTAGGGACCAATGTATTCTTACAATTTAGTGATGGAACGGCTGGACACTTTGACATCGGAGAAATTCGAATCACACCGTCAATGCCCTCACAAAATCCTAAATTGAATAGCATCTCGACTGGAGGCACTTCAGACGGTCTTCATTCCAGCATATATTCTGCAGAAGAAAAGTTAACAATGAATGAATTCATTGTGCCAGAAAATATTGCGAAGGATGTACAAGTGAAATTACAGTATGAAGGAGAAAAAGCCCGAGTTCCTGATCCTATCTATCAAGCAGATGTTATGCCTAATTGGGGCGATATAAACCATCCACTTGCCAAAGACGTAAAATGGCCAATCGAATTGGCATTACAAGGCAGTGTCGGAGTATACATTCAGATTGAATCCACAAATAATAAAGCCATCGATGCGTTGGTTCCATGGGAAGGGAAAACGGCTGATGGTGAGACTTTCACGTCGTTCTTTCCATTGCTTCATATACCACAGCTGACAGATGAAGACTTAAAGAACTTGATGGAGGATGAGGTGAATGATGGCAAATAGAAGAGGATTTAAGTATATGATAATTGGATTTTTACTGATCCTGCTAGATGTTCATATTTTTTTCGATATTCTCCCGGACCCACTGGGGTATATTTTGATTGCCTCTGGAATACAACAAATTGCCACAAGAAAGCCGAACGCAAAAAACGCCGAATTGACTGCGTATTTTTTGATGGCTCTGTCCATCCCAACACTCTTTCTATCCACTGAAGTACTTAATCAAATGCAAGACAACAATACAGGTTGGCTTCTGTACGGATTAAGTGTCACACTGGTTGACTTAATATTAATGTATTTTGTATTTCGTATGCTGATACATGAAGTAGACTATCCAATCGACCCTGACGAAAAACAAAAAAGCGCAAGAAAAATGATGATTATCTACATGACCATTGCACTTACTACAGCGTTTATACACCCATTTTTGATTAATATGAAACAGGATTTCCAGTCAACAGTTACGGTGATAACAATTTTGTTAATGCTCACTGTTCATATTGCCTTTATTATTCTTCTGCGTAATCTGCAGAAAACTTTCCCACCAGACCTGGGTCGTGTGTATCCAGAGGAACGACCTAATTAAAAATGCGCTGTCCCTATTATGGGGCAGCGCATTTTTGTATATAGTTCAGAGTTTTAGTGGATATTGCGTTTCTTAAATCGACCGCCACGTACTTCGGCTATATTGCCAATCGCCACAAATGCTTGTGTATCTATATCTTCTACAATCGTTTTTAATTTGGCTTCTTCCAAACGAGTGATCACTGTAAAAATGATTTTTTTATCATCCCCAGTATATGCGCCTTCACCATGCAAATACGTTACCCCACGGCCAAGACGATCCATAATGGCTTCACCGACTTCATCGACGAAATCACTAATGATGTAGACCGATTTAGATTCATCCAATCCTTGAATAACAATATCAATAGTTTTATAGGCAATGAAATAAGCAAGTACAGAATACATAGCTTGTTCCCACGTAAATACAAAACCTGCAATAGTAAAGATCATTAAGTTGAAGAACATAATGATTTCCCCAACGGAGAATGCAGTTTTCGTGCTGAATAAAATGGCCAAAATTTCTGTTCCGTCCAAAGAGCCACCGTATCGGATGACAAGACCTACACCAATACCAAGTACGATTCCACCAAAGACGGTAGCCAATAATAAGTCATCTGTAAAACGGGCAACAGGGTGTAAAAAGTATGTACAAATTGAAAGAACTGTAATTCCTAAAACAGTAGATAAAGCGAATGTTTTACCGATTTGTTTATAGCCGATAAAAAAGAAGGGAATGTTCAACAGGAAGATAAATAGTCCGATTTGAAGACCAGTTAAATGAGACAATATGATGGAAATACCGACAATTCCACCATCTAATAATTGATTGGGAACGAGGAATAATTCAATACCCATCGCCATAAATACGGCACCGACAATAATCATAATAATACGTTTAGCGATGACGGCTTTAGACGCCCTTCGATGTGAAGAGGAAGGTTTTGGGATCGGGATTCCTTGTCGCTGGAGTTGTTCATCAGTCAAGTGGAATACCTCTTTTCGCAATAGATACACTAATTATACTGCATTTCGGATTTTACAGGTAGGAAGTCAACCTGAAGCGGGATTAAATGACAAAAATCTACTAAAAAAAGAATGAAGAGGGTATAAAGGTAGAATTTAAATGTGGAATTTTCAAATAAAATGAGAGAAAAGGTTATTTTTATTTACAAATTTAAACAATTAAATGCAATTGATGGTAAGAATGAGTCATTTTCTTTACAATATGCCATTTCTTTACCAGTAGGAAAAAGGATGTGTTAAATTAAAGGGGCGTGAAATTTTTCACAATAAAAGAACCATTCGTTTGACGGATGAAATTTTGAGAGGGGCTTTATCATGCATTTGAAAAGGAATACTGGTGATGGGAAGAAGATTTCATCCGACCGCAAGCCAAACCGCACATCAAATATAATGAAAAAAGCAGCCATAACAGCAGTGCTTGCTTCAAGTTTTACATTTAATATCGGTTTTGCAAAAGACAATGAGGAAAGTCAATTGCAGAAAATTTTTCATATATATGCTAGTGGCGAATATGTAGGTACGGTTTCAGATGAAAAAGCAGTAAAAGAGCTTGTTGACGAAAAGATTACAGAGTCAAGCTCCCAGTACGATGATCTTAAACTAAGTGGATCAAATTTATCCATCATCTCAGAACAAGTTTTCAATTCAGAAACAAATGATGCGAAAACATTAGAAAAGCTAGACAAGTTGGTAACTGTCGCAGCAGATGCATTTGCATTATCGGTCAATGACGAGATTGCCGTCTACGTCAAAGACTTGGAATCGTATCATGAAGTTGTTCGCAAACTCAAACTTCAAACTGTTACTGAAAAAGAACTCACCGAATTGGAAGCTCGAAAAGATTCTACTGACTCTTTACCACCATTGAAGAACAATGAAACACGAATTTTGGATATTAATATAAAAGAATCGATTTCTGGCGTAACGAAACAAGCAAAACCAGAAAAAATCTTAACTGTGGATGAAGCAGTGGAATATCTACAAAAAGGTGTATTGGAAGAGAAAACATATACTGTACAATCAGGTGACGTGTTTAGCAAAATTGCAGCATCACATAATTTGACTACAGCAGAGTTATCGAAGCTGAACAAAGGCACGAATGAAAATAGCTCTCTCCAAATTGGAGAGAAACTGAAAGTTACAGCCTTAAAACCTCTAGTAAACATTGAAGTTGTTCGCGAGAAAAAAGTGACAGAAGCCGTTCAATTTGAAAATCAAGTACGCGAATCAAAAGACATGCTTAAAGGTGATACCAAAGTCATTCAAGAAGGCAGCAACGGCGCCAAAGAACTGACTTACGTGATTCGTGAGCAAAACGGGACACGCGTAGGTAAATCAATTAAAAATGAAGCAGTTGTAAAAGACGTGAAAAATAATATTGTCTTAAAAGGTATTAAAGTCATTCCATCTCGTGGGTCTGGGAAGTTCGCATGGCCGGCAGAAGGTGGCTACATATCGAGTGAGATGGGTCAACGATGGGGACGAATGCACCGCGGAATTGATATTGCTAGACCAAGTGGTTTTGCAATAAAAGCTGCTGATAACGGTGTAGTGAAATTTGCCGGAACAGACGGATCATTCGGTAACAAAGTGATAATCGACCATAAAAATGGTTATGAAACATTATATGCTCATTTGGCATCAATTAATGTCAGCGTGGGACAAACTGTTCCAGTTGGCGCAAAAATAGGTGTGATGGGTTCAACAGGAAGATCTACAGGTACACATTTGCACTTCGAAGTGGAACATAATGGTGTAAACGTAAATCCTCTTAAATATTTAGAGAGATAATATACTCTTAGCCGGTCAATTCGACAGAATTGGCCTTTTTTTTATATACATCGACAAAGTAGTGGTATTTTCTAAATAATCTTGTCGAAATATTGCCCGGGAAATATTCACCATACCGATTCCTCTAGCCCATAGGTGCGCAACAGGGTAAACCGTGATAGAGTAAGTAGTATAAAGAGGTCAATTCATATTTATATAGATAGATGGCAAGAGAGAGGATGACGAAGAATGAGTAAAACAATATTAGTAGTAGATGACGAGAAACCGATTGCGGACATTCTACAATTTAATTTAAAAAAAGAAGGCTACAACGTTGTTTGTGCTTATGACGGAGATGAAGCTTTAGCAAAAGCTGAAGAAATTAAGCCTGATTTGATGTTATTAGATATTATGTTACCAAATCGTGATGGGATGGAAGTTTGTCGTGAGATTCGTAAAAAATATGACTTTCCTATTATCATGCTGACGGCGAAAGACTCAGAAATTGATAAAGTACTTGGTTTGGAACTAGGTGCAGATGATTATGTAACCAAACCATTCAGCACACGTGAATTGATTGCTCGCGTGAAAGCCAATATGCGTCGCCATCAAACGGTGCAGTCAGAAGATGCAGAAGAAGCGTCAAATGATATTATGGTAGGTTCTTTAATTATCCAGCCAGATGCTTACTTAGTGTTGAAACGAGACGAGTCCATTGAATTGACTCATCGGGAATTCGAATTACTTCATTACCTGGCAAAACATATTGGACAAGTGATGACGCGTGAACATTTGCTGCAAACTGTTTGGGGTTATGATTATTTTGGAGATGTTCGAACTGTAGACGTAACCATTCGTCGCCTTCGTGAAAAAATTGAGGATAACCCAAGTCACCCTGCATGGATAGTGACTCGTCGCGGCGTAGGGTATTATTTGCGTAATCCTGAACAGGAGTAGACAGAATGCAAAAGGTAGGCTTTTTTAAATCGATTCACGTCAAAATCGTCCTCGTTTACATTTTGCTTATTATTTTGGCAATGCAAATCATCGGATTATATTTTGCTCGTGAGTTAGAAAATACGCTTAAAGACAGCTTCACTAAATCCATTGAAGAACGCGTGGATTTGGTGGAGTTTAGTGTGCGTGAAGAAATTATCAAAAAGCGTGGAGAAGAAGATTTCACGTTAGAACAAAGTTTACGTTCTGTTCTATTCAGTATTCGTTCGGAAGATATCAATGAAATCAGAGTAATAGATCCTAATTTTCGTATTTTAGCTACTTCTGAAACGACGAATCAATCTATTGTTGGCCAACGTTCCACTGATCCAATTGTCCGTCGCTCTATATCTTCTGAAACACCTGAAAATTCCATTTCATTGGATCCCCAAAAAGGCGATCGTATATGGGTTCTCGCTTCACCGATTACAGATCAAGGTGAAATACTCGGTACGATTTACTTGGAATCCAATATTGAAACTGTTTTTGAGCAAATGAATGAAATTAACCAGATTCTTGCTGGTGGTACCGCAATGTCGCTTGCCATCACAATTATATTGGGGATATTAATCGCCCAGACCATTACACGACCGATTTCCGATATGCGCAGACAAGCTCAGGCTATGGCAAAAGGGAACTTCTCTCGCAAAGTACGAGTTTACGGGAACGATGAAATCGGACAACTGGCGATTGCCTTCAACCATTTGACCAATCGTTTGCAAGAAGCACAGTCAACTACGGAAGGCGAACGCCGCAAACTGGCTTCAGTTCTTTCGAATATGACGGATGGCGTAATTGCGACAGATCGGAAAGGTCGCATCATTTTAATCAATGATCCTGCACTAAGACTGTTGAGAGTTTCAAGAGATTTAGTGGTACATCGTCCTATTTCATCCGTTCTCGGAATCGAAGCGCAATATACATTTGAAGACTTAATTCATATGAAGGAATCCATTAATTTGGACTTCAGTTCACCTGAACGTCCATATATTTTAAGAGCGAATTTCTCGGTCATTCAAAAAGAAACAGGATTCGTTAACGGATTAATCACAGTTCTTCATGATAATACCGAACAAGAGAAGATTGATATGGAGCGTCGTGAATTCGTAGCAAACGTATCACATGAACTTCGCACACCATTAACAACAATGCGTAGCTATTTAGAAGCACTAGCGGATGGTGCTTGGCGTGACAAGGATTTAGCACCGTCCTTCCTAAATGTTACACAGACGGAAACTGAGCGCATGATTCGTTTGGTTAATGACCTGCTGCAGTTATCTAAAATGGATAGCCGAGATTACGATTTAAATAAAGAATTTGTTGAGTTCAATAAATTCTTCAATCGAATCATTGATCGTTTTGAAATGTCAAAATCCCAGCAAGTCCATTTCAAACGTTTATTGCCAGATTCACAATTCTTCGTGGAAATTGATGCTGATAAATTAACACAAGTTATTGATAATATCATTTCCAATGCCTTGAAATATTCGCCAGACGGCGGAAACATCCGTTTTGGCATTATCGTGCAAGAAGGATTCTTAAAAGTCATGGTATCAGATGATGGTATGGGGATTCCAAAAGAAAATGTAGAGCGGATTTTTGACCGTTTCTATCGCGTGGACCGCGCACGTGCAAGGTCAATGGGTGGCTCAGGACTTGGATTAGCTATTGCCCGGGAAATGATAGAAGCTCATGGTGGAGCCATTTGGGCAGAGAGTGAAGAAGGACACGGTACAACGATATTCTTTACGTTGCCATTTGAGTTAGATGAGGCAGGTGAATGGGATTGAAGTATGTAGAGCAAATAAAATCGATCGTCCTGACGTTGCTAGTTGTGTTAAGTGTGTCATTGACGTTTACAATTTGGACCTATACACCTACCTATGAGACCATTCAACATGCGCCAGTATTGAATATATCAATTGCTGAACAACAGCGAGTAGATGACGTAATCAAACCTTACAAAATGATTGCGAGCCGGGAAGACAACATGACGGGATCGATGTCTCCATTTGATCTGGAACGTGTGGTTAATGTCATGAAAAATTGGGAAATCAGTGATCTGACTTTAGAGACTAACAATTTAAGTGCAGTAGAATTAAATGAATTGATTCATTCACATAATCGCTATACATTGTTTTTCCCGGATGATGTGCCTTTTCCGGTGTACGACATCATACTGCCATTTTCGATTACAAACCCGCCTGAAAATGGATTTGATCGTTTGATTGTCAATTGGAATCGAACTGAAAATGGTGAACTGAAAATTTATTTTGCCAGTTCGAAATCCAAAACACTGTATTCAGCAATCGCTGGCAATGTCGATATGAATGTACTGAAACAAAAAATTGTATCGCCTACGGCTGAGTTTGCGAAATTCACGGAAATTCAACGCAAAGGCAAGTCTTCCTTATTTGTATCAGCTCAAGATGTTGAGAGCATTCGTTATACGTATTACTTGAAAGAAATTGATACCAATCGTTTTAGGGAAGCACTATTCAGTGACCCGAACTTGATTCGCCAAAGTCCAGTTGGTGCCACAAATGAAGAATATTCGGATGGTACTTCATTGATGAATGTGAATTTACTTGAACGCACATTAAGTTTTGTTAATCCATCTGCTGAAACATTTGTGCCTGCGGTTCCTTCCAAGTTGGTATTTGATAGTTTAGATTTTGTTAATGAACACGGTGGCTGGACAGATGAATACCGTTTTGCCAGCATCAATCCGGACAATCAACAAATAGATTATCAATTGTATTTATTGGGTTATCCCGTATTTAGTGATGAAACATCTACAAAAATCACTGCATTTTGGGGCGATCCAGGCATTTATCGCTATTGGCGACCTTACTATACCCTTGATCTGTCATTACCATTTGATACAGTGATTTCGACCTTACCTTCAGGTGAGAAAGCTTCGCGTGTTATGAAAAACGTCAACGAACTTGATTTTAACAATGTCGATGAGATTACGACTGGTTATTACTTAACACGCGATAATGACCAACGATTACTGATACTGGAACCGTCGTGGTTTTATTTATCAAACAATCAGTGGTCTCGCATTTCATCTGACGTTTTAGGAGGTGGGAAGTTTGGATTGGAATAAAACCAAAACCATCTTCATTATCGTTTTCTCGATTTTAAACGTCTTTTTGTATTCGCTTTATGTGGATCGATACAAAGAAGCCCAAAAGGTTGAAATACTCGGTGAAACAACAATTGAAGAACGGCTACAAGCTGATAATATCCGATATGAAAGTGCACCTGAAAATACACTAAAAGAATCATATGTCTCTGGAAACGTTCGCGTCTATTCCCCTGAGGAATTAAAACCAGTAGAAAATCAAAAGTATGAGATTTTTAATCGTACGGAACTAGTGGCGACATTGGAGAAACCCGTAGCTTTAGTAAATTTGGATGACTCAACAACTTTTAAGGATTTTGTTAATAAGCATGTTTTTGAAGGAATGTCTTATGAATTATTTGATGTCGATCTTGAGGGCAAAAAAGCCGTGTTCTTTCAAACAATCAATGATCGCCAAATATACTTTAATCAAAATGCACTGCTCACAATTTATTGGAATGAAGATAATGAAGTGTTTAAATATGAGCAAACAGCCTTTGAAGAATTGGATGATGATTTTGAGCAGACTGAAAACTTATTGCCAGATGAGCGTGCAGTGGAAGTTTTATACCAGCGAAATTTATTAAAACCAAATTCTACAATTACAAAAATCAGTTTAGGCTATTCGACTCTTGTCCAATTAACAGAAACGCAAGTGTTTGCACCGACTTGGCGAGTTCGTGTAGAATTGCAAGATGGTACAATAGAAGACTATTTTGTAAATGCGGTTGAAGGAAAGATTATCGAATTTAACAAAGAGTCCGAGGAAATAGAAGAATAAGGAGTTTTCATCATGCGTTTTAGTGTTCTAGCAAGCGGCAGTAGCGGAAATGCCATTTACGTTGAAAACGAGGAACATTCATTTTTAGTGGATGCTGGTCTGAGTGGACGTAAAATGGAGGAGTTGTTCGCCTCTGTTGACCGCAGTATGAAAAACTTAAGCGGAATTTTGGTTACGCATGAACATAGTGATCACATAAAAGGGCTTGGCATTCTTGCCCGTAAATATAAAGTACCCATATATGCCAATGCTAAGACTTGGATGGCAATGGAACATCTAGTCGGAAACATTCCGCTTGAGCAACGTTTTCATTTCGATATGGAAAGCGTGAAAACATTCGGCTCACTAGATATTCAATCGTTCGCTGTTTCCCATGATGCTGCAGACCCAATGTTTTACGTCTTTCATGAAAATGGACGTAAACTGGTATTAATCACGGATACAGGATACGTCAGTGACCGGATGAAAGGTTATATTAAAGGTGCGGATTCATTTGTGTTCGAAAGCAATCATGACGTTGGAATGTTACAAATGGGTCGTTACCCTTGGTCCGTTAAGCGCCGTATTTTAAGTGATGTTGGACATGTGTCCAATGAAGATGCAGCTGTTGCAATGAGCGAAGTAGTGGAAGAAAAACCAACACGTATCTATCTTTCACATTTGAGTAAAGATAATAATATGAAAGATCTTGCACGTATGAGTGTTACCCAGACTCTTGAATCGTGCGGCATTGTTACCGGTGAATATTTAAATCTCTTTGATACTGATGCCAATAAAGCAACTGAATTAGTAACGGTCTAACCTCCACATCTGTGGAGGTTTTTATTTTTTGAGCAAGTTTTAAATTCATTTTCATCTAATTTTAATGTTTGAAGGGTAAAGTAAAGATATCAAAAACAGAAAGGGAGATCTTCTATGGGATACTATGATCAAATACCAACGGATCCACAAAAAGAACAACAGACCCGGATTATTAGAAGAGGAAGTAAAGGTGGCTACTTTTTCAGTGGACTGATCGGGGTTATGATTGGGGCATTAATCGTATGGCTGATGCTTCCTTCGCTTGTTGGCATGATGCCTGGTGGAAATGAATCGAGTGGTAATGGTTCACCAGCTGTGTCTTCAACTACTCAACAATTAACTGCGGATATAACGACAGATGTCACAACGGCAGTCGACAAGGCAGCGAACGCCGTTGTTGGCGTAACGAATATTCAATCTACCTCCGATTTCTTGAGACCTTCAAATGAAGGACAAGAAGCTGGAACAGGTTCAGGTGTTATCTATAAAAAATCTGGTGATAAAGCATACGTAGTTACCAACAACCATGTGATTGAAGGTGCGAATCAAATCGAAGTAACATTATCAGATGGAGTAAAAGTAGAAGCAAAACTACTTGGTTCCGATATTTGGACTGATTTGGCCGTCCTTGAAATGGATGCTTCGAAAGTAACCACAATCGCGGAATTCGGAAATTCAGATTCATTGAAACAAGGGGAAACGGTTATTGCAATCGGTAATCCACTTGGTCTTGATTTTTCGGGATCGGTGACAACAGGCGTTGTTTCTGGAAAAGACCGTGCAATTCCAGTTGATTTAAATGGCGACAACCAAATTGATTGGCAAGCAGAAGTATTACAAACGGATGCAGCCATCAATCCGGGAAATAGCGGTGGTGCACTTGTGAATTTAGCAGGCCAATTAATTGGAATCAATTCCATGAAAATTTCCCAAGAAACAGTTGAAGGAATTGGACTTGCGATTCCAATCAATTCTGCCATTCCAGTCATTGAAGATCTGGAACAATACGGAGAAATGAAACGTCCGTCGATGGGCGTAACATTAGTCGATGTGACAAACGTTTCTGCTTACCACCAACGAGATACTCTCCGTTTACCAGAAGAAGTTTCAACAGGCGTGGTCATTGATGAAGTAGTAGAAGATTCAGCAGCGGATAAAGCTGAATTAAAACAATATGATGTCATTGTTGAGATGGATGGAGAAAAAATCGAGAACATGATTGATCTACGTAAACACTTATACAATGAAAAAGAAATCGGTGACGATTTGAAATTGAAAGTATATCGTAAAGGTCAATTGATGGAAGTTACTTTAACATTAGCTGACAATACTGCGCTATAAAATCGATACATTTTTATTGTGGATGACGAAATAGAACTGTGGATAACCATTATTTATTCACAAAACATTTACACAGCGAGTAGAAGGTGCGAATGCCTGCCTTTCCTACTCGCTTTTTGTTTGTTAAAATAGATTGTGGATAAAGTTGTGTGAATTGTGTATAACTTAGTGAATTATTCGAAAATCGAAAGGATGAAGAAAAATGAAAATAAAATGCTGTCAAACCCATATAGAACATGCATTGGACATGTTCGTCGCGGAGCAAAATACCTTTCCGATTTTAACGGAACTCACAGAAGAAGAAAAGATATCCACAATATGCGATTACTGTGATGTCGCTGCAATATATTTAGTGGCGAACGAATGATTGCCTACTATATATAGTTTGACCTTGTGGATATGTGTATAACTTCTGTGGATAGCGTGTTTGTAAATAAAGTGTAAAGGTGGATAACCTGTGAATATAGCAATAATTTCCGTAGGGAAGTTAAAAGAAAAATATTTGAAATTGGGCATTGAAGAATACACAAAACGATTAGGAAGTTATGCAAAAATAGATTTGATTGAAGTATCAGACGAAAAAGCACCAGAAAATTTAAGTGATGCTGACATGGAAATCGTCAAGAAAAAAGAAGGCGAACGCATTTTGGCAAAAATCGGAGCGGACACTTTTGTAATTGCACTAGCAATCGAGGGCAAAATGAAATCGTCTGAACAACTGGCGGATGATTTACAGTCACTCATGACATATGGCCGTAGCAAAATTGCGTTTGTCATCGGTGGATCACTCGGTCTGCATGAAGACGTAATGAAGCGTTCAGATGAAAAGCTGTCATTCTCAAAAATGACATTGCCACATCAATTGATGAAGTTGGTATTGGTAGAGCAAGTGTATCGAGCGTTTCGGATTATTAAGGGTGAGCCGTATCATAAGTAAGTGATAAAAAAGTGGCCAGAGGTCACTTTTTTATATTAAGGAACTATAAAATAGGAATAACAAAAGGTCCATTACGAGAATCATGAAAATTTAGGTAAACAACGAGTAATAAGTATGATGGCACGGAGGTAGACTAAAATGGTTTTAAAAAGTCCAGAAAGATATAACTTTTATAAATTTGAAAACATGATAAGTAAGGATATACAAAAGTTCCTAAGTCATATAGAAGAGATTTTAGAGACTGATGGAATTGACAATGTAATTGGATCATTAAAAACTTCAGGAATAACTATAAATTTGTTTAATGACAAAAAACGAGCAGAAAAAATGAAACTTGTTATTGATTTTATTTTTGAAAAGGTGGAGGTAGAGGGAAAATTAAAAGTTATTAACCTCCTAAAAGAATCTTCTTATTTTAAGAACCTATATGATATTCAAGGTGAATTACGAGAAGAATATTTTAAATCAAGTGGTGCATTAGAGAACAATTTTGAAGTAGTGTCCTATCTAATATCTTTAGAAAAATTTCTAAGAGAATTAAATGGTAAATCTTCTACAATAAAAAATACAGATGAATATGCTAATAGACAAAATATATTTGACTCGGCAATTGAATCGACGGGAATGATATTAAAAAATTTTATTTTTAGTAAAAGACCGTTTAAAGGAAGTTCAAGAAATATCTCTCCTAAAGTTCTTGAAGTATCTGAAAAACATTTAATTTTTAGTAGCTTTTGGAATGAACTAAATGATATTTTGGAGTACTGGAAGTACTCTGATGTTAGAGTTTCAAAGAATGACGAAGGTAAGTTTAAGTTCGAAATTTTAGATGATGAGTTCGAATTAAATAACCATATATCAAATGAACGTTTTTTAAATTTAAGAGAAGGCTGGCAAGCTGAGGAAATAGCAAAAATTAGGAGTGAATATTTTTCGCATAGAGAGAAAGATATAGACAAAATGCTTTCTCAAAGTCACAGTAAACTTAATTATTTATTTTCAACATTATATTTTGGATCTCCACTTTTAGAAGAAAAAATACATGGAATTGAAATTCTGAACTGGATTAATGCTTATCAACTATTAGTTGATGAAAGTAAAAAATTTCTACGGAATCAAAAGAAATTAGAAGCATTAAACGTTGAGAAAGTTTGCCTTAGTAAAAATAGGTTTGAATGGAGGAGATTTTTTAAACAACATGGCTTTTCTAATGAAGAATCAGAAGATATTATTGAACTCTTTACCTTTAAAAATAAGTCACTAGATTTAGTAGATTGTCCATTTATTGAAATAGATGACAAATTAATAATTATACCCTCATTGACTAGTCAAGCTGATGCATCAAGAGCGTTGGCATCTAACTTTTTAAATAGGGATATTAACTTAGATTTTAAAGGAAGAGGATTTGAAGAGAGAACAAAAGCCGGTCTAAATTTAAATGGAATAACAAATGGTGGATTATACAAAAGAATCTATGGTACGGAATATGAGTGTGACATTGCTTTCTTATTAGGTGATGATCTATATTTTGTCGAATGCAAGGCACATGTGCAGCCATTTACCACAAGACAACATGCAAATCATTTGTATAAATTATATAAAGAAACAGATCAAGCAAATAGAATAGCCGATTTTTATCAATCTAATTTGAAATATGTAAGAGAACAATTAAACTTACAAGAAGACTTTAGTCCGAGGAATATTTATAGGATATTATTAACTACGTCTATGATTGGCGCTCCATTGTTAATTAATGGAGTTTATATAATTGATGAATCCTCTTTTACTATGTTTATTGATAGAATACCACCTTCCCTAAAGTACTTTGATAATAAAAATGGGAAGTATGTAAAATACTCAAGTACAAATTTAGATGCTTTTAATGGGCCTTTAACAAGTAGAAAAATGATAGATTTTTTAAACTCCCCTCCTCAGATCAAAATTTTCAGGGATTTTTACAGAAAAATAGAACATTCAGCTGAGTTATGGGATACTTACAGAAATACTAAAGTGAATCAAACAATGCATATGGGTCTTAGTTTATCCGAATCGGATAAGTCTTTAATCCACAAACATTTTGGAAGTATTAATTTAGATATTTTAAATAAATAAGTAAGTAAAAGCAGAGGACTCAACCAGTAATGGTGAGACTCACCTTTTTTATTAAGTGGCACCTAAATATAGGACTTTAACATCTATATTTTTATAGGGTATGTAGAAACATTTATTTGTACAAAACCACCAGTTTACATGGTGAGGTGAGCCATATCATAAGTAAGTGAGGATTTTGGAAGGGCACTATCTCTATATATAAATAATGCGCTTAAATAATGTGTTAGAAACATTTCTAATGTGAATAAGAGTTACAATTTTATAAATGTTTGGGTTCGGACATAATCAACTGCAAATAGTGAAGAAGTCAATTTTGTTATGCTCGTTTAAACCTTTCTCTATTTTTAAGAAGGATTATGTTGCTATGAAATGAGTGGAAGATTCTAGTATTTTGACGTTCTGTAACAGAAGCAGCAAATTTAAACCGATACTTGTCTGATCTGAACCTATAATAAAATCAAATAAGGTTATTTTCTTATATGATGACATTTATAAGTTGTTCAAAAGATGAGTTATAGTTTTCATATAGACAAAAAAAGCACCCTCCAATTTTAAGGATGGTGCTGCTTTACTCTGATTTGCTGGATCAGGAATAAAATATTTTATTCCTCAAATGTGATATGTACGGTATAATCCATATTCTTAAAAAATTCCGTTAAAACTTTTTCAGCGTTATCCTCTGCGGTTGTTAATAACCCATTAGAAGTAACTTCTTTACTGATTTTCTTTTGCGCATTTGCGACAAAATCAATCACTTCATCTTGATCTAGTTCCCCATTAAAGATACTACCAGTATTTCGTTTGTTTCAGGTATACCTGGTGGTTTGGCGATGGCCGCTACCATTAACCTCACTTAGAGATAATAGGGAGAGCCGTATCATAAGTAAATGAGGGTTTAAAATTTGCAATAAACCTGGCTAATAGCTATTAGCCAGGTTTATTTTTTATGTGTAAATAAATGGTATAATATAAAAAATATTCGGGATGGGAAGTAAACCAGACAGTGTAAAAGCCTCTAAATAAATCCTGAATCGATCGTCAAGGCATCGGTAGTAGCAAAAAATTTAGTAAAGTATGGAGAATATCATGAGTATAATAAAAAACTTATTGACCTTTGGGGCCTATGGACGAATTGAAGATTCGATGAAAGAGTACAACAAAGTCAAAAATCGATATAATTCTAGATTGCATGAGATGAAGTCAAAAAGTCACGAAGTGAACGCTGTATTAGAAGCAGTAGTACGAGTGAAGGTTGAAGCCCTAAACAATCTTAATTCATTTAATGAATTCTCAGTAGATAATATTGAAGGCTCATTATCTAACTCACATAAATTCAAATCACCATACTTCAGACAGATAAACCAAACTTTGCAAAACGGTCAACTGGCTTTGACAGCAACAGCTGGTGCTGTTGTTGGGACGACAGCGGGAGTTGGAACTGCTCTTGCTACTTGGGGATTAGTCTCGACGTTTGGAGCAGCGTCCACAGGCACTGCCATATCGACTCTTTCAGGCGTAGCAGCAACAAATGCAACCTTAGCTTTACTGGGGGGTGGAGCAGTAGCAACTGGTGGTGGAGGAATAATAGCAGGTGCCACATTACTTGGGGGGATTGTGGCAATTCCAGCTCTGGTAGCATTAGGGGTTTTTAGTCACTTCAGCGCCAAAAAGAAAGTTGCGGAAATAGAATCTGCAATTCGTAAGATGGAAAGACAGATGTATACAATTGAAAAAAACATAATTCGGTTAAAAGAAATTAAGAAAAGGTCAAATAAATTGATCCGATTAATCAAGAGGAAATCTAAAAACTTAAAGTATGAGTTAAACATCTCAACCCGAATTATTGATGGAGAGATGAAAAAGTTTACTAGTTTTTATCATCAAATAAGGAGGGTCATTCTCAGAAGAAATACCTTAAAGTTAGCAAGTGAGGTTTCAGTATTAATCGAAACACCGATTTTTAATGAGGATACTGAAAAAGTTCTTATAAATAAAGTAGCTAGTAGAATTAAAGGGCCCTTTTATAAAATGTTAGCGGGTTTTATTATAATGCTTGCTGTTTATATTTTCGCTATGCCATATCTTAAAAACACATCGATTCATTCAATTTCACAAATTAATTGGGTTAACAACCTCACTGATAATGTGAAAGAAGTAGTAAATTTTATTGATAAAAAGAAAAATGGAAATCTAACATCTACTAATAATATCAACGAGCCAGAGGAAGAAATAAATCATCAGCTTATAGAAGACAATGTTGTTTCCATTATTGTTACAAAAAATTATGGTGAAACAGAAATTTTAAATGTTGAATTAATTTTTATCCCAGGGGAAACTATGAATGAGGTTTTGCAAAAACATAAAGATGAATTAGAACTTGAAGTAAAAGATAATCGTATTTTTTCTATCAAAGGTGTAAAGCATAATCTAAATGGTAGTGAACGCTGGTTGGCTCAAATTACTGATGTTGATGGTTTTCCTGTAGATTCCATTTCATCTGAACTTAAAAATGGTGACGTTATTGAATTAGACTTACATTGAATTAAAAAGAATATGAGCTTACTCTGAAAATACAAGTGAATGGTCAAAATGTGAAAGTCTTTCTTCGTAGGCTGGTCGAAATTAAAAAAGATAAAGATTTAAAAACCTCATTTAGATATGTTACGGGGAACCGTATCATAAATAAGTGCGGTTTTTATAGGAGCAGCCATTCAATATAAAAAATTGAATGGCTTATTTTATAGTGAAAGTTGTTTTTTGGCAAAGCTTAGATTTGATAAAAGTTGTTCTAAAATAATGATATTGATGAATAACTGAGAGTTGTTGGAAATTAGTTTGCCTAATCATACATATATAATTTTTTAATATATAGAAGGATTTACATTAGAAGAAAATGTGTCTAAAAATAAAGGTTTTCAGACGAGTTCCCTTTAAAATAGGTGGCATGTTGTCATTATTGCATAATAAGCAATACACCCATACTCCATTATTAAATAAAAGTTTAAGTATAGAGAAAACTATAACAGCATTTGAAAAACAGTAGGAAATCTAGCTTGATGGACTATCTGGAAGACATTTAAGTGAAAATATAAAACGAGATTTACATGATTTTATTGATGATAACAGCAATTTAATATTACAGAGAAACGTACCGCAAAATAGACGGAATTCTTGTTCATAATAACGCATGTGGCGTGGAAAATAGCTACGCATACGTTGTAAAGTAAAACCGTAACTTATTCTCAAAATATAGAATATAATTAGGACCTTTTTAATAATATTAACAATCAAGACAACCTATAGCCGTCGAGCTTATAACAGTCTTGGTATGGAATAATATTAAAGGAGGTCTGACTAATAATATGGTACGTTCTAGGGGCACTAGTAAACTAAAACGGAAACGGCAGTGGGGCACGGAACGTCACACAACACCCTTGTCCATTATTCATGACATGCCGTCTACCAAGAAAATGGTATATGGCGGACTAGCTATAATCATGACTATCGTATTCTGGTGTGCTTATGTAGTAATGACAATTATTAAGGAGTATTTCAATGGTCCGAATACGTATCAATTCGTAATGGAGTCTTTCGGATATCTGATTATTTTTACGCTTCTAGTCTTTTCAGCCCTAATGTATCTTGTAGCTCGACAGGGTGCATTGCAGCGATTTAGTAAACATGTACGTATACCTCGAGCTGATATTGATAAATACTTTGAGAAGAATCAACCGAAAATCACTGTATTGATACCGTCTTACGATGAAGAACCGGAAGTTGTTCGAAAAACTCTGTTATCAGCTGCTCTACAGGAGTATCCTCATATTCGAATTGTTCTCCTTTTGGATGATGCCCCGTACCCTAAAGACCCAGTGGCTTCAGCTCGACTCAACGCTACTCGGCAGTTGGCAAAAGATACGAATGATTTATTTGCTGCTCCCCGTCAACTATTTGAGTCCAAACTTACAGAATACCTTAGCGAACTGGACTCGTCATCGCAAAGCAGACTGAAGTTTTCGAAGGAACTGGCTGAACACTATGCTTGGGCGGCCAATTGGTTAGATCAGTTGGTCAAGAAGGAAGAGAGTGGTGACCATGTTGGAGAATTTTTTACAAATGAAGTGGTTGGTGGTTTATCAAGGGAGTTGCGATTAGTTCATGAAGCGTTACTTGCTTCCTACAACGAAAAGGTGTGTCTTCCCTCTGATAGGATCAATCAACTCTATCAACGTTTGACATGGATATTCAATATGGAAGTGGCTGTTTTCGAACGGAAAAAGTTTCCTTCTTTATCACATGAACCTAACAAAGCCATGAATCTTAATTCCTATATCGGACTTATGGGCCGCACTTTTAATCAAGTACAAACGCCAGATGGTCCTATACTGGTCTCCGCTACCGAAGATCGGAACGGGGAGAGTATTACATTTCCGGATAGCGAATTTGTACTTACATTAGATGCAGATTCCATACTACGTCCCGGTTATTGTCTACGCTTGGTCTATTTCTTACAGCAACCAGAAAATGCACGTGTTGCGGTTGTTCAGACACCGTATTCTTCATTCCGTGGAGCCGCTACTCGCATCGAGCGGATTGCTGGAGCTACAACAGACATCCAACATATTTTGCACCAGGGCATGACGTACTATAACGCAACATTCTGGGTCGGAGCCAATGCTATTATACGGAAATCTGCATTGGAAGACATAGGTGAGACAGAAATGGTGGGTAACTTTGAAATACGAAGGTATATTCAGGACCGCACTGTTATCGAAGATACGGAATCTAGTGTCGATCTAGCTAGACATGGTTGGACGCTTAGTAACTACCCTGAACGTCTGAGCTACAGTGCAACTCCGCCTGATTTTGGTTCACTTATTGTACAAAGACGTCGATGGGCGAATGGTGGCCTTATCATCTTGCCGAAGTTGTGGTCTTTAGTTCGAAACCGTAAAAGTCAAGGAAACGTAGTATCGAAGACTGAGGTATTACTTCGTTTAAACTATCTGGCCTCCATTTCATGGGCAAGCTTTGGGTTATTAATTATGTTAGCGTACCCGATAGATGGGCGTCTCCTGAGTTCATTTGTCCTTTTTGGGGCGTTACCATACTTCTTAGTAATGTCTAGTGATCTGAAATATTGTAACTATAAGCGGAGTGATGTTTTTAGGATTTATGGTTTCAATTTAATACTGTTACCCGTGAATTTAGCTGGCGTGCTAACATCAATACAGCAGGCACTAAGTACCCGAAAAATTCCATTTGCTCGAACTCCTAAAATTAAGGACCGTACAGTATCGCCAATGCTATACGTTATTTCACCACTTCTCATTATTGGTGTTTCACTATTTATTTTCTGGCGTGGCATTGTGTTGGAAAACTGGGGAAATGCTGCTTTTGCAGCGTTCAATATAATCACAGCCACATGGGCTGTATTGGAATTTATCGGTATTAAAAATACAGTTGTTGACATTTTTCTCGGTATCAAAAATTGGTTATATGTTCCGGTAAAGAAAAAACATACAAATCAGGAGACGGAGCATATAGAAAGTCTGGACTGGCAAGCAATTCTTTATCATGGTGATTCCGAGGTGCGTATGTCTAATCATATCTCCAATCATACGCCGAATCAGATTGCTGCCATAACACCACAAATAGCAGAAAAAGAAGTGATACATTCATGACCAAAAACGAGAAGGAACTAGTACAGGAACGGCGATTATCGCCATTACGTTTAATACTTCTACTCATGTTTATTGCCGTTCTTACTTTGGGTGGTATTATCAGTGCAACCGGGAAGATGGGGAATTTTGGGTTCTCTCGGGCTGCAGTGCTAAATCAATGGTTTGCACCCTATGTTGACGTTACTGCTACCCCAATGTTTATGTTCCAGAATCTAGGGTCCACCGAGCATAAGGATGTTGTTCTCGCATTTATTGTTTCTGATCCAACCAATTCTTGTACACCATCCTGGGGTGGTGCTTACACATTAGATCAAGCTAGTGAAGAGCTCGATTTAGATCGACGCATTGCTCGATTACAACAACAGGGGGGGAGTGTCGCCGTTTCTTTCGGGGGTGTAAGAAACAATGAACTGGCAGTCGAGTGTACAGACACGGATAAACTCTTATCTGCATACGAATTGATTGTTGACAGATATAATTTGAATACAATTGACTTGGATCTTGAAAATTCTGGACTTACAGATACTGATGCTGGCAGCCGGCGTGCTGAAGTAATTGCCAAACTTCAGTCAGAAAGACGGGCAGTTGGCAAGCAACTAGCAGTATGGGTGACATTGCCTGTCACACCCCAAGGTTTGAGTCAGGATGGTACGAATGCTGTTGAACTACTGCTTAAGCATGGCGTCGACTTGGCAGGAATAAACGTGATGACGATGGATTACGGCGCAAGTCTAACGTCTGCTTATACGATGCTAACTGCTTCAGAAAGCGCGTTAATTCAAACCCATCGACAACTCAAGATAATTTACAAACAAGCAGGTATCTATTTAAGTGATGAAACCTTATGGTCGAAGATTGGTGCAACACCTATGATCGGTCAAAATGATTTTAGAAATGAAGTTTTTACCTTGGATGACGCATATGCCCTAAACAAGTTTGCTCTTACTCATGGTATTGGCAGGATGTCCATGTGGTCAGTTAATCGGGATATTATGTGTGGAAGTAACTATATTGATGTGGGTATAGTTTCAGACGCTTGTAGCGGTCTGCAACAATCGCAGTTCGGCTTTTCTGAATTACTTGGTTCAGATTTTAAAGGGAATATCGATAGGAGTGCTGGTATCATAACAACATCCAATAAAGAGTTAGCTAGTCAGCAACAGGAACCAGATGACCCGGAGACAAGCCCCTATCAAATATGGTCATCCACGGACACTTACCTTGAAGGTGAGAAAGTCGTTTGGCACCATTACGTCTATGAGGCAAAGTGGTGGACAGTAGGTGATCTTCCTGACGATCCGGTTCTTCAGTCATGGGAAACGCCATGGAATCTCATAGGTCCAGTATTGCCTGGTGAAAAACCGATTCCACAGCCTACATTACCGAAAGATACCTATCCTACTTGGTTAGAAACCGCTAAATATGAAGCCGGTCAACGGGTATTCTTCGAAGGGGTGCCTTATCAAGCCAAATGGATGAATGAGGGTGAAAGCCCCGCTTCAGTATTAACCGATTCTGAAAGCTCAGCATGGATGCCACTTACACAGGCCCAGATAAAAGTGGAAATATCAAAGCTAAAGGAAAAGGCAAAGGCAAAGGGAGGAAAGTAGTTACCAAGGGCTGACTGACACTGCAACCAATTAAGTTACAGGTAGAATCCCTAAAGGTTCATACAATCGATGAAGAGACAATCCAAGAGGTCATGATAAAGTTTGCTGGAATAGTTTTTACTAGTCTTGCAAATTTAGTACTAGATTTACTAGCTGATATGAATAAGGATAACAATGATTTTAATACAAGTGTGTATATAAACCGCACTTACATCAGATACGGTGAGCCTTATCACAAATAGTGGTTAAGCAGAGAGTTTAAGTTGTGATTGATAAAGAGTGGCTAGGAAGAAACTTTAAAAGAGTGCATATGTATATAAAAGATCTCCTGTTGGAAGCAAATACAGAAAAGAATTACCAATTCTATTTGAATGGTAATTCTTTTTTATAAATAATTATTTATTCTTTTTATCTCTATCTTGCATTTTTCTAACAGAAAGTTAATCTGATGCCACAGTTACTTCAATTTTTTGTTCTAGAGTGGATTCGGCAAGGGTTCGACCATTGCGAGATCGAACCTGTTCAACAACGTGTTGAACGGCCTCAACAACCAATTCTGGTCGTGGCATTTGCAGGCTGTGACCTTTACGATCACTCGTCTTATGAATATTGTTGGTTGAACGAGAAGCAAGTTCCCGCTGGATCTCTGTCCAATGAGCACCGAACCCTGGATTGTTTACAACAGCAATGGGCAGGTCGCCAAACTGAGGTATTGTTTTACTGTTCTTTAATCGTCTTGCTGCTTCCTCCAGATGTGCTATTGCCTCTTTAAACTCTACTCCAGCAGCACTTCCGGCAAAGGTTCGATAAACGATTCCCTTCCATTGCTTGTATTCTTCGGGGGGGAGTTGCTGTTGGTAATATTTACGTTCATGGGCAAACATGGGAATCATTCCTGTTATGTTGCCAAGAAATCGAGGAATGCCAAAAGGAGACAGGCCTCTTAGGATTTTGAGCATTACGCCAATTGCGGCAAAACCTTGCTTGAACTTGGTATCATCTTTCAGAAACTCATGCGTCGAGTCCAGGAAAACGAATCCAGCTACCTTGTTTGGGTATTCCAAAGCATAGAGCCGGGCAATTATTCCACCAAGGGAATGGCCAACAAGGATATATGGTCCCGGGTTTCCAGTCTTGCTCAACAAATTGTTCAGTTCTTGGACCGTATGATGTGGTGTTGGTGCGGGACCAAGGTCGCTCGAACCCATACCTACGCGATCATAAGAAATAACGCGGCTAAACTTCGTTAATTCTTTGCGAATATGTATCCATGAATACGAGCTGTCGCCAGCGCCATGAATCAGAACAATTGTGGCTTCGCCTTGGCCGCAGTCGGTTACATGCATACTATAGTCGCCGACATCAATCATCTTACCAGTTTTAGGACTTTTGGCATCAATTTTCCGAGAAAGCTGTTCATAAACTAATCCTAGAAATAGTAAAATCACTACTAAAACAAAAAATATCATCTCTTCACCTTCTTGTAACTACTATTTGTATTATTTTAAATATAGCTTTGGAGATGGCAACCCACAATAATTATTTTGATCAACTTTAGGATGTACTTTTAATTCGTCCCAGAATATGATGTCGTGAATATTCATAGTGAAAATCCGGATGATGCGTTCCCTTATAATCTACAACTTTATAACCAGTAACGGACGTGTCATATGATTTTATAATGCAAACAGCACCAACCAGTACTTTAGGTGGGTGCTGTTTTGATGAGGAGATTTTAATAATATCGATTTGGTTATTTATAAGTAATATTTACTTTGTAACCCATATTCTTAAAAAATTGAGTTAGTGCCTTGTCTGCATTTTTTTCAGCAGTTGTTAATAAACCGGCAGAAATAACTTCTTTTTTAACTTTTTGTTGCGCAGAATCCGCTAGTTCAAAACCTTCATTCCAATCAACTTCATCATTGAAAATCCCACCATCAACGTATGTTGTAATTTTGTCCATTTGAAGTGAAGGTTCTTGAATAAGTTTTGCGTGAGGTAGAGTAATATCAATCTCTTTCGTTTCTTCGCTAATCTTCATATCGTCTTCCGTAACCTCTTTCAAATCAACACCTGCGAGTACCGTTGCAGGAACAATGAGCAATATTTCACGTTTAGTGCCAGGTATAGGTAAAGGAATTTTCTTACCAAAAATTTTGTTGTCTTCAATATTAAGCACGGTCTTTGTTTGAGCTTCAGCTGTTGCTAAAGTGGATAACTCCTGTACATGTTCCACAAAAGTTACAGAACTTTTTTTAAAAACATTACCATTAATTAGCCAAATAGCTCCAAAACCGAGTACGAATAGTACAAGTATAATAATTAGAATATTTTTAAATCCAAAGAATAATGATGACAATTTAAATCCATTTTCATATCTTGCATAAGGGCTTGAACGATAACTTTCTGCAAGAGTTGCAGCATTTTGTTGATTGGATTCTGTCAATTCAATAATTATTTTTTCCAAATGAGCAATTCGTTCGTCTTTACTTTTTAATAGGTCATCGTTTTTATCCATTATCTCACCGTTTCTATTAGATAGTTTATAACGCAATATGTAAGTTATTTTCATATGAGGAGTTATTTAATTATAGCAAAAGAATTCATTTGAAAATATACCCAATGGATAATATTTGCAGTGATAATGGTATAATATGAAAAATATTGTTAAATGAGGTGTTCATGTTGGCAAACGAATCTACCGTACTCGAAGTTGTACTTTCGAATGTCGTGAAGTTACCAGGTGTTAAAGTGGATCGAAGAGAGTTTTTAGCGAAGAGTTTTTCGAAACATTTATCGCCTGAGGAACTTGCCGAGCTGATTGAAAAAGGTCCTGGACAGGCAAATATTGATAAACAGATCTTAAACAATATTGCCAAAAAAGTGATTTCTGATCGGACAATGCAAAGTTCAAGTCTTTCGTTTGCTACGGGCATCCCAGGTGGTTTAGCGATGGCTGCGACGATTCCAGCAGATACTGCGCAGTTTTTTGCCATGGCTTTACGACTTTCTCAAGAGCTCGGCTACATTTATGGCTATGATGATTTTTGGGATGGCGAAGAAATGAATGCCGAAAATGTGAGCGGCGATTTAATTTTGTTTTTAGGTGTCATGTTTGGCGTTGGCGGAGCAACTGCCACAATCAAAGCTTTATCATCACAGTTGGCGAAACAAGCGTTAAAGAAGATCCCGAACAAAGCTTTAATGAAGACTGTCTACTATCCGATCATTAAAAAGACATTAGAGTTCATTGGCTTAAAGGTTTCTAAAAATTCATTTGCCAAAGGCGTTTCCAAAGCGATTCCGTTGGTAGGCGGGATTGTATCTGGTGGGTTAACATATGCATCCATGACCAAGATGGGAAAACGACTGGCCAAAGCACTGGAAGAAAACATCGATCTTACCCCAGAGCAAATCAGACAAAGTTTTGAGGAATTGAGGAAAAACAATCCAGAAATCATTGATGTGGAGTTTGAGGAAATAATGAAGGAAAAAGTATAAGTAGAAATCCGAGCACTAGTAATTCAGGTGCCAGTGCAAGAAACTATCGTGATTATTGAAACAATGTGAAAGTGCGACTGGCAGCCACACCTAGACACGTCCCTACGTTGCTCACTCAAGAGTCACTCAATCCTTTCTTCATCTTAAATGTTGTTATAATAAAGAAGTATCTAAAGCTAACCTATAGCTTGGATGCTCTTTTTTTGTAGACAACACGGATTTTAACAGCCAGGGAGTTGGAATTAGAGATGAATAATAAAGATATAGCAGAGATTCGCAAACACTTTAAGATGGATACTGATTTATTGAAAATCGCTGATATTTACAACATATACATCCAGCAGGGAAGCAGTGAGATCTATCATGAGGAGAGCCGCTCATTTTCCTTGTTGGATCGGGAGCAGCAAGAGCTGTTTCTTGCCAATTTTAAAAAGGTTTTAGGCGGGAAAATGGATGTGAAGCTGTTTGAGGTGAAGTTTCAGAGTCAGGCAGAAGAGCAAACGGACCATACGCAAAGACTTTTATATGAAGGACTTCAAACTGAAGATATAGGTGAATGGAAAGCTCATATGCAGAAGATCGCCTTGAAAATGGTTCAGGACAAACAATACGAAAAGGACATGGTCGTCACATTTATTCGTGGGAATTCTTTTAAAACGACGAAGCGCCAGCCTGATGAAACGGAAATCGACATGCGGGATGAAGTGTATAACACTCCTTTTATTCTTTGCAGCATGAATCAAACCGAATTACCGAAAAGTTCATTGGTGTTTGATTTTGGCGAGAAAGAGTTTAAATCGAGCCTGATGACAGATCCCGTCATTAAACTGGCCTCTCCAATTGGTGGATTCCTGTTCCCGAGCTTCACGGACAACGCCGCAGACATCCATCACATCCTTTACTCAGCCAGCAAAGCGAATAAACCGGATTTCCAATTTATCGAAAATGTATTGAACGGCAATGAAATCATGACGGCCGAGGAAGACAAAGCGGTATTTGAAGAAATTGTAAAAGCAGTAATCGGAGACGAAGTAAATTCAAAAACCCTCGCCAATGTATATGATGAAATCAACAGCATGTTAGTGGTAGCTGAAGAATATGAGGACGAAGATGAGAGTGTGCCTACTTTGGATGCGAAAGAAGTAGAGCGTGTGCTGAAGGCGAGCGGCGTAAAAGATTTGAGTACGGAAAAAGTGGAGCGGGCATTTCAACAGGTGGTTGATGACAGAACGTATGAAATGAAAGCAAGCCATATCATTCCAAGTTACGCGTCCAAGTCCATCAAAATCAGTACGAAAGTAGCGAATATTTCAATCAGCCCTCAAGACTTGAGATATGTCAAAGAGGTCAATTACAATGGCAAACGGTGTCTGTTGATCGAGGTGGAAGAAGACACGATGATTGAAGGATTTAAGCTGCTTCCGGAAGAGCTGTTGGAGTAAGGGAGAGATTTGTTTATCTTTAAGCCAGCCAATCAAAGCTATTTGGTTCGCTAACTTTTCATCCAAATTTTTACAGAGTAATATTAAAAAAATACTGAATAGAACCTTTGATCTAGTTATAGATTGAAGGTTCTTTTTAAAATGTACAGCTAATCTTTTTTATATAAATTAAAAACGCTGAAATGGACAAAATAATCTATGAGAAATAACTTCCTGTATTTCTCAAAACATCTCAATGAGGGGGACAGCTATGCCAAATGTAGAAGTGAAATGTACTGTATCAAATTGTAATTTCCATTCAAAAGGGAATGTTTGTGGGGCTGAAAAAATTGAAATAGATATGGATTACCACGCAAACCCAAAAAATACAGAGTTTGCTTCTGAATTTGATTACAGCACTATTAGTGAAGAAGCAAGCCGTTCTGCAGATACGTGCTGTAAAACGTTCAAACCTAAAGAAGACCACAATTAGTATTAAGTAATACTGTAGTGTGGCCAAATTATTTAGGTTTAGTATGGGCAGCTGTTTACTAAACATTGAGACTGAGGGGACTAAAGGGAATCATCTCTTTAGTCCCACTTTTATGAAGTAATAATAATGGGGAATTTAAAAAAGAGACAAGCTAAATGAATTACGTTCATTTTCATAAGTACTTTCCGAAGGCGCAGTTTGAGTATTTTACTTGTAATTAATATAAAAATGTTTTTTAAATTAACCATGTCGTTTTAAGATCTATCTTCATTTGATAAATATGTATTAAATAGCGTTTTTGGCTAAAGATAAGTACGAATCTAAGCAATTATCTGTAAGGTATTTTTGGTGTTGCGTCGTTCCTATTCAGTGAGTGAAACAACTGATGTAAAGTAGCTGTTCAAAACTGCTTACGGTAATTACGGATTCAAATATATTTTAATCGAAGGAGGAGTTAATGTATGAGTATGCTTTCACGGATTGCGCTAGCTCTAGTTATTATCGGTGCACTGAATTGGGGGTTGATTGGACTTTTTCAATTTGATTTAGTAGCAACGCTATTTGGTGGTCAAGATTCATTCTTATCAAGAGTGGTCTATGGTCTTGTAGGGATTGGTGGTCTGATATGTCTAGGTCTATTATTTAAGCCAAATGAAGAGATCGACACGGTTACCGACCGACCTTCACGTTTCTCCAATTCTAATTTAAGGACAGAATTCGGCGAGGAACCAGATTTTACGAAAGAGCAGGACGTTAAGTCGAAAAAGACGAACCGTGGTATGGATCACGTAGATTAATTGCAACAAGGACAGCCGCCTGTCTCAGGTGGCTGTTGCAAGTATTGAACGAACAGAGTGTAGAATGGGTTTTAGAGAGCCGAGTAATTAATGAAATGTTAAAATAGTTATAGAAGAGATACTGTTTATAAACGGTATCTTTATTTTTTTGTAATAGAGGGAGCAGGTATTTTTATGGAGCTAGTAGCATTTATTATCATTATTTTAGTCGCTTCCGTACTTCAGACGAGTACAGGATTTGGATTTTCTATTCTGGCTACTCCGTTTCTTCTTTTAATTTTTAAACCATTTGAGGCCATTCAAATAAACTTAATATTGTCTTTAATAATATCGAGTGCATTAATTATGAAAATTAGAAAGGATATCGACTATGGAGTCCTAAAAAGGTTTGTGATAGGAAGTATTACGGGTCTACCCATTGGAATTGGAATCTTCGTGTTAATAAATATAGATAAAATAAAGTTAGGAGTTAGCGTTATTATCTTGTTATTAACAATCATGCTGATCCTTAAGTTTCGAATTAACCAAAATAAAAAGAGAGATATACTTGTAGGTGGACTCTCAGGTTCACTCACAACGAGTATAGGTATGCCCGGACCACCATTACTATTATATTTTTCAGGTACAGATACTCAAAAAGAAAGATTAAGAGGTACTACACTAGCCTTTTATTTATTTATATATTTTGTTAGTTTAATCATCCAAGTGCTTTTTGCTGGAACAAATAAGACAATTTGGGTATCAAGCTTATGGGCGGTACCATTGGTATTTGCAGGATTGTATTTGGGACAACTATTATTTAAACGGATTAATCAAGATGTTTTTCGAGTATTTACATATATCATCTTATTGTTTACAGGTATTTACTTGCTGATTGATAGTTTAGGATTATTGTAATTAAAGTGATTGGAATTTATAATTCTTTAACAAATAAAGTTGAAAGAAAAACAAGATGTGATTCTAATAATACAATTAGAATCACATCTTGTTTTTTGTTTTCTTACTTTTGCTCAAACCAACCGAATGCGACTTCCGCTTTAACAATTTCATTATTAGGTGAGACTAAAAGTATGACAAATGAACCGGAAGATGGGAAAATGAATTTTCCATCTTCATCACTCGCTAAAGTACTTTGTGGTGGGACAATGCGCTTAAATGCATTTACACCTTGCTTTGGAAAACCGTCGATAAGTTCTGCAAATGCGATTTTTACTTTCGGCTTTGGAAGAGGAGAAAGCGTTGTATTTGCAGGTGTCACCTTATTCGAAATCATTGGGTTTCCGAGAGGTTCCGGATTAAACCAAATTTGAGCTACGATCGGTGTATTAGAATGATTTGTGATGGTAAATGCATTAACATATAAATCTACATCTGAATTAGAGGGATTAATTAAACCACCCCAAGCATTTTTACCTTTTCCTAAACGAATCTTTTCAGTCTCTCCAACAAAATATCGTCCCTGTAAAGATTGATATAATGGGTTAGGTATGTTGACAGATTTATTAAAACGGTCATGACCAAACATGGACATTAGATTTTTCACTCCTTTCTAAAGTTTATGTAGATAGGTAGTGAATGTCTGGACAATAATAACTAAACCTCATTTAGAATTGTGCTGAGCCTTATCCTAAGCATAGGCAGTAAAAAATAAAACGATAATTAATGATCAAAAAAATTTTTTAAGTAATCATAACCCCCAAATACTAGGCATACTGAAATAGTGACCAATTCGGGAGTTTCACACCACAACTCGGAAACATTAAGCAAATGAAGAACAGAGAAATTAAGAAGGAAGAGGAAGCCAGATCTAATTCAGGCTTTCTTAAATTGGAGATGAATTAGATGATGAATCAACCCAAAATTGGAATAAAGGAAAATATTTTTCAATTTCTTTTGTTAGTAGTAACTAACCTATTTGTTGGATCGATGGTTGGGATTGAACGAACGGTTTTACCAATATTAGGTGAAAAACAGTTTGGTTTAGCCTCAACAAGTGCTGCACTATCTTTTATTGTTAGTTTTGGCTTTTCCAAAGCGGTTGTAAATTACTTTGCAGGACAAATCGCAGATAAGTTCAGTCGAAAAAGAGTGCTCTTAGTAGGTTGGATAATAGGTTTATTTGTACCCATTCTTATTATTTTTGCACATGCTTGGTGGGTAATCGTTTTTGCCAATATACTTTTAGGTATTAATCAAGGGTTGACATGGTCTATGACGGTCAATATGAAAATAGATCTTTCAAAGCCTAACCAAAGAGGGACGGCAGTAGGATTAAATGAATTCGCAGGATATTCTGGTGTGGCACTATTAGCAGCAGTGTCAGGTTATGTGGCATCGTCTTATTCGTTAAGGCCAGAACCATTTTATACTGGTATTGGAATTGTCATTGTTGGGATCATATTAACTTTGATTGTAAAAGACACAGGGCAACATCTAAAAGTTCAAATTCAAAATAATTCAACCATTAAAGCCCATGAAGAGCTATCATCCAAAGAGGTCTTTAACTTAACAACATGGAAAGACAAAAATCTCTCAACAATCAGTTTCTCAGGTTTATCTACAAATCTAAAAGATGGTATGGCATGGGGGCTCTTTCCAATCTATTTTACGACAGTTGGGTTAAGTGTCAGCGAAATAGGTACAATAGTGGCTCTGTATCCTGCTGCATGGGGATTCTTTCAATTATTTACAGGCGTTCTAAGTGATAAAATGGGTAGAAAAAAACTAATTACCTATGGAATGTGGACACAAGCAATAGCACTTTGGTTCATACTAATTGTAAACAGTTTTTTCTTGTGGGTGATTGGCGCAATATTATTAGGTTTAGGTACTGCGATGGTGTATCCAACATTACAAGCCGCGATTGGTGATGTCGCCGCTCCTAATTGGCGCGCATCTTCCATGGGCGTATATAGATTTTGGCGGGATAGTGGCTACGCTTTTGGTGCAATATTTGCAGGTATTATAGCGGATTTAATGGATGTAACATGGGCGATTGGACTAGTAGCTCTACTGCCTTTCATCGCAGGAATACTATCTAGTATACGTTTGAATGAAACACTAAAAGTGAAATCACAAAACAACTAACTTTTATATTCTATTGCAAAAGTATCACCCCGAACGTTTCAATAAAACGTTCGGGGTTTTTATAATTTCAACGTCTTTTATATGAACGGTACTTTCTTATTTGGAGCTCTGGTTATATTCTTTGCAAACTTTAAAATTTATTTTTCACCTTCGCTATCTTCAAATATAGTAAGGATGGAATCTAGTGGTTCTGTTCCATCAGCAATCGCATTAACTTTATCAATATATTGCGTGTTTATTAAATGTCTTAGCGGTTGTTCCACAACCTTGAAATACTTGAACGCCTCGATTGCCATCTCATCCCACTCTGCATAATAAATTAAGTAGTCGTCTGCAGTCACTTTTGTTCGAGATGAACCTTCTTCAGATATACATTCAAACTCTTCATCATCACCCATTGCGCCATAATCGGCTGTTAATTGTTCTCCAGGTTGAATGTCCCGCGCAGCTAACTCAAAATCATATGCTGTATCTACACAATTTGGATTGAAGCTGTGATTTAAATACCTTGCATGATCCCAGCAAAGAACGAATTTGCCGTCATCATCTTCATAGGCGTATTTATATACATAATCTTTTCGGATATCATCAAGACTCTCAATATATGCTTCATCAAGAATCGTATCCAAATCATCTTTAATCCAAACAATGGTTCCTTTTGGGATTAACTTTGTTGCGAACACACCAACGCCAATTTCCTTACTTACATATCGAATTTCTGTATCTGGATGCATCATTTTAATCGCCCTTTCTAAATACTTAGCTAAAAAAGTACCCAACCCTTTTCATAAAAAAAAATAACCACTGTCAATATGAGTATGCGAGTACATTAATCTTGACTTAGTTTTATAACCTAATAATTAATAATTTTTTAGAAACGAAAAGAATGAAAACGTCTAATAAGTGGTTTTTATAAATTGGTATTGTATAAGGCTAGGTGTCATATTTCTATTAAGAAGGCATTTTTATGGAATGTGTTGAATATTAAATAAGGTTAAATTTCGATCTTCAGAATATAGGAGGGATAGGATGAAGCAATTTTACATAAAGCAAAAAGTATTTAGTCTAAGTGGTAAATTTACGGTAAAAGATCAGCAGGAGAAGGATGTTTATTATGTGGAAGGCAGTTTTATGCAAGTGCCAAAGACTTTCTCTATTATGAATACAGCTAGACAAGAAGTGGCCCTCATTACGAAAAAGGTGTTCAGTTTTTTACCTAAGTTTTTTGTTGAAGTGAATGGTCAAGAGGTGTTAACAATTAAGAAGGAGTTTTCCTTCTTAAAAGCACGCTATACGATTGATGCGGCAGGTATTGACGTACATGGAAACTGGTGGGAGATGGATTTTCAGGTGTTACAGCACGGGGAAGTTATCGGTAAAGTGAGCAAGGAGTGGTTCACTTGGGGCGATAGTTATCAAGTTCAAATATTAAATGAAGAGATGGAAACCATCATGATTGCACTCGTTGTCGCAATCGACTGTGTGAAGGCTGATCAAGCAGCTGCATCCTCAGCAGCTATAACGTAAAGTAACTAACCGTAATTAGACTAGTCATGGAGTACCTAATAACAAGAATCTGCAAACCAAAGCTTTAGCCTTCCTTCAGAAGGATGAAGCTTTGGTTTTTTCTGTGTTCCAAGAGAGTATATAAGGACATCTCCCTTTTTATCTTCCTATAAATAGCTTATACTTATTAGGGAATAGTAGATGTTTTAATGTTTAAATTATTGTATTACACTTGATATGGATATGATTAAAACAGAAAAGGTGTGTGACTAGGTCTTGCCTGGTCTTAACTTCTAACAGAAGTGCCTACATTCTTTCTGCAATTTAAGGTATAAGGATGGTAAAAATGAGCATTAGAGAAACTAATACAGACGTTATCTTAATTGGTGCCGGAGTCATGAGTGCGACTTTAGGGACACTTTTGAAAGAATTAGCACCTGAATTGAAAATTACAGTGTTTGAAAAGCTCGATAATGCAGGTGAAGAAAGCTCGAACGAATGGAATAATGCAGGAACAGGCCATGCCGCTCTTTGTGAGCTTAACTATACAAATGAAAAACCTGATGGTTCAATAGATATTAGTAAAGCGATTAAAATTAATGAACAGTTCCGCTTGTCAACGCAGTTTTGGTCACACCTTGTAAAGAACGGACTGATTAGTAATCCGGAAGACTTTATCATGCCTTTGCCTCATATGAGTATGGTACAAGGGGAGCAAAACGTGGAGTTCTTAAAGAAACGTTTTAAAGCGCTCTCAAAAAATCCGCTGTTCCAAGGGATGGAATATTCTGATGATCCAGCAAAACTGATGGAATGGATTCCGCTTATTATGCAAGACCGTCCATCCAAGGAAGCGATCGCGGCAACAAAAATCGACTCAGGAACGGATGTTAACTTTGGTGCTTTAACGCGTATGATGTTTGATCATTTACTGAATAAGGATGTTCGCATTAAATATAACCATAATGTTGATAATTTGTACCAGAATGGCGATGGTTCTTGGGAATTAAAAGTGCGTAATGTCTACAGTGGCATCGTAGAACACCATAAAGCAAAATTCGTCTTTATCGGAGGCGGAGGTGGAAGCGTGCATTTACTGCAAAAATCCGGTATTCCTGAAGGGAAAAATATTGGCGGATTCCCGGTAAGCGGTTTATTTTTAGTGTGTAATAATCCAGAGGTTGTTGCGCAGCATCATGCCAAAGTATACGGAAAAGCTAAAGTTGGTGCTCCACCAATGTCAGTTCCGCATCTGGATACACGTTATATCGATAATAAAAAATCATTGCTTTTCGGTCCGTTTGCTGGCTTCTCACCAAAATTCCTGAAAACAGGTTCAAATCTTGACTTGATTACCTCAGTAAAACCGGACAATGTCCTTACGATGTTGGCAGCAGGTGCAAAAGAGATGTCATTGACAAAATACCTGATCCAACAAGTAATGTTGTCCAAAGAAAAGCGCATTGAGGAGTTACGCGAGTTTATTCCGAACGCCAAACTCGACGATTGGGATACAGTGGTAGCGGGTCAACGTGTGCAAGTAATAAAAGATACTGAAGCTGGTGGCAAAGGAACGCTTCAATTTGGTACGGAAGTTATTACTGCCGCTGATGGCTCTATAGCTGCCTTATTAGGAGCTTCTCCAGGTGCGTCTACAGCGGTTCCCGTTATGCTTGAGGTACTTGAAAAATGCTTCCCACAACGTTTCCAAGAGTGGGAACCGAAAATTAAAGAAATGATTCCTTCTTATGGCGTTTCATTAATAGAAAATCCAGAGCTACTGGACGAAATTACTGCTTCAACAAATGAAATTCTTCGACTAAACGAAATTAACGAGTCTGCAGAGATTTTGGATATAGAAGTTGGGGAATATGAAGAAGTGATTGAAAAAACAGAGGCTTAAAACATACTTAGAACCTTCGATCTTAGATTGAAGGTTCTTTTTCTCAATAATAGGCTATGGTGGATCTTAAACTAAACTTTAATGAAAAAGAAGAAGGAGAACGCATATACGTAGCGTTCTCCTTCTTTTTTTGATTGAAAATGAGCGGAACTTTACTTCTTAAAAAAAGAAATCTTTTTCAAAGCCACACAAACAGGAATAGCTACAATAATCCCCACAACATTTTGCACGAGATTTCCAGGAATAGAGGCCACTGGTGCAATCCAGTTACCGTAAAGAACCCCTTCGCAAAGGTAATATACGGCTAACATCACAGGAACAGAAATGATTACCCCAAGTAGATTGAAAGCAACACTCGTACCATTTCGTCCATTTGACCAGGCAATTTTTCCAACAATGTATCCTTGTAAACCACGAGCCACAATGGTGAAAGGTGCCCATAACGTCCAACCAGCATATAAGTCGAATAGCCCCATCCCAACAGCCCCAGCAATAGCTGCTTTTTTAGGACCAAATAAGAAGGCCGCAATGAATAGCATAGCTGTTCCTAGATGAACTAAACCGCCATTTGCCGTAATCGGTAGTTTAATATTCAATAAGAGCGTAGCAACGAATACGAGTGCAATTAACATGGATGTTAGAATCAAACTAAATGTTTGTGTTCGTGAACCTGTATAACTCTGTGCTTGTGCTTTTTGCATAAAAACCATCCTCGCTTTTTAATTTCATTGATAACATTAGCAAAGGACTGGCATATTTAAAAGTATCAGTTTAACGCAAAATGTAGGGGTCAGATTGCTATTCCGAGATTGATTCGATATCTTTTTCAAATTCTAATTCCTTATTTCTCGGAGTAATATAATGAACACGCCATAATTCATCACTTACATAATCAGTAATCTAAAAGCGTTACATGGAAGGAGAAGATGGTCTGGAAAATTCAAAGTCATTGCTTGATTCCCTGAGAGACGGTGGATTTATATTTTATGTAAGACACGGTGAGGCAACGGTTGGAGAAGATCAACCAAATTTGAATTTCCAAAATTGTTTTACCCAAAGAAATCTTTCTGAAATGGGGAGAAGCCAGGCTATTTACTATGGAGAAATTCTTCGGTATATGAGAATACCTATTAGTTATCCTATTATCACAAGTCCTTTTTGTAGAACGATAGAAACCGTACAGTTGGCGTTCGGAAGTGGGAATGTTAAAGCAGATCCCTTCTGGGTTGAGATATATAAGTTGAGTGGAAATCTAGTAAGTGAGGAAAGAAAAAGAACATTAGATAATCTTCAGTCACTGTTAGAAATTCAACCAGAAGAGGGAAGGAATAAGGTTATTATCGCTCACAGTTTTCCAAAAGGAATTGGTTTGGGACAAATTTCAGACATGGAAACAATAGTTGTTAAGCCTTTAGGACAAGGCAAAGGTTTTAAAGAAATAGCTCGGTTATCGTTAGCTGATTTATATGATTTGTGGCGTTTCGGAGTGTAGGAAGATTCCTTTACCTTAAAACCAAAAGAAGCCATGTCAGAAATAAACCAAAAAAAAACCGCAGAAGCGGTTTTTTTAACACCAAACAATAACCCAATAGGGCGTTGTCTGCGCGGGGATACTTCTCGTAGTGGGACCGTAGCTAACGATTAGGTTTCGATTCGCAATACTTTTAGTGAAGGGTTGCCCATTTCTCAATGAAATCGGAGTGAAAGGGGAAAGATTTAATTGTAATTGCCCATCTCGGCTGACCAATTGGTTATTAAAGTAGTCCACTTTGATGTTTTGATAAGGATCGTCTTTCACCACGATAAGTGCCCGATATTGCGGCGGGTAAATAAGAGGAACTGGAGCATCTCCATCATAGTATCCAGTTATTGTGTCACCAACAGAAACCATCTCCTGGTTTACAAAGTAAGTGGAGGGTGAAACTACAAAATTAACTGAAGCTCCCGCGCCATTGTCAACCGACATCAACGTATAGCAACCTTCCCCTTCACCGTTCGCACCTATTATAAAATCACTAATTTCCGTAACCGTTCCCCGGAAAGAAAAAAAATTGACCAATCTTGTACCTCCATCGCTAGGAATTATCTCTTATGCTATGCATCCGCTTAGCGGGATGTGAATTGTATATACGTTGTCAAAGATATCGGAGCATGAAGCAATGGCGCTCCTTAACCAAAAAGCACATCAACGTTTAGTTTGATGTGCTTTTAAAGTCTATTCTGTTATTCGTATATTATTCCAGGTCAGTCGCTTTTCTCATAATAAAACTCAAATGACGACCGCTCTGTCTATCTTGGCGATAGGAGAATCCATCTGGACTTACAAATGTGCACATTCGGTCCATGGTAATTTGCTCAGATGGGATGCCTGCCAGTTCACATTGCCTTTTCACCGTTAACTGATTATCAATGTGATACTTATTGGTATTTTCGTTGAAATACATGAAATCATCAGCATAGCCGAGGTATTTGAATTTTAAATACACGTCTTCATCGACTTCAAACTTTTCCTGGCTTAGTGCTGGACCAATATGGACATGTAAATCATGCGGATTGCAGTTTTCCACCTGTGTTAAATGCTCAAAAAGTTTTAAAGTTATTTCTTTGACGGTACCTTGCCAGCCCGAGTGTATTACGCCAATAAGGCCAGTCTCATCATTGTGAAAAATCACTGGGACACAATCGGCTGTGAAGCTACTTAACAAGATATTAGGCTCATACGTATACAGGGCATCTGTATCTGCAATGGCGGTATCAACCTGCTCGGCGCCTCGCCCTTTATCTTCAAGCGTTACTTGGTGGAAATTCGAGCTATGTGTTTGAGTGGCACAAACGAAATCATCCAAATTACAGGTTAAGTAAGCAGCTAATTTTTTACGGTTTTCCACTATGTCAGCCGTAGTTTGACAGGCGTGGAGAGCCATATTGTTGTGCTCCAATTCGTCTCCATCTTTCAAGGTCATCCCTGCAATTAACTTTTCAGTGTTTACGTAAATGTTTGTTTTCATATCATCACCTGATTTTACTATATAGTAGTGTTCTGCTGATGTATAGGGACACTCTGTTTTCAATAAGTGCTCAAATTCCCCACAAGTAATCGGCCATAACTTTTACAAAAAAATTCACGAGGATAGGTTTTCTCTACAAAGTTAGCAAAAATACCATTTCCTCCATCCACAAACTTCAGAAATCCTTCGAAAGGTAAATATCTCGAAAATGAAGTATATTAAAGAAAATAAAAATATCTGAGAAAACGGATGATTACATAGGAGGATTTAAAAATGGAGATAGGAATCAGCACTTTTGTAGAAACCACACCTGATATCAAAACGGGTGAAGTAATCAGCCATGCACAACGCCTGCGGGAAGTCGTGGAAGAAATTGTGCTTGCCGATCAAGTGGGCTTGGATGTGTTTGGGGTAGGGGAGCATCATCGTCATGATTTTGCGGCATCTTCTCCAGCCGTCGTGTTGGCAGCCGCCGCTTCACAGACAAAGCGGATCAGACTGACGAGCGCCGTAACGGTACTTTCCTCTGCAGATCCAGTGCGTGTATTTCAAGATTTTGCAACGCTTGACGGCATATCGAATGGGCGTGCGGAAATTATGGCTGGACGGGGGTCTTTTATCGAATCCTTTCCGCTGTTTGGCTATGATTTAGAGGACTATAACGAACTGTTTGAAGAAAAGTTGGACTTGCTGCTGAAATTGCAGAAGTCCGAATTCGTAACCTGGTCTGGAAAGCATCGTCCTGCCATTCATAATGTGGGAATATATCCGCGTCCTGTTCAAGAACCTTTGCCTATATGGATTGGAAGCGGGGGTAATAGTGAATCGGTCGTCCGCGCAGGACTATTGGGGCTGCCGCTGGTTTTGGCAATAATAGGAGGACGCCCCTTGCAGTTTGCCCCACTTGTTGAGCTCTATAAGAAAGCGGCGGCTAAGGCAGGTCATGACGTATCCAAATTACCGATTGCGTCCCATTCACACGGGTTCATTGCAGCCGATAATGAGACAGCTGCAGATAAATTTTTCCCACCGACCCAGCAAGTCATGAACGTCCTTGGACGGGAGAGAGGCTGGGGTCATTACGACCGTGCGGCATTTGATGCAGCTCGAAGTTTTAAAGGGGCATTGTATGTAGGGGATTCGGAAACCGTTGCCCAAAAGATTATTCACCTGCGCAAAAACGTAGGCATCACACGGTTTATGCTGCACGTACCTGTTGGAACAATGCCACATGCCGATGTAATGAATGCCATTGAACTGTTCGGGAAAGAAGTGGCACCAATTGTTCGGGAAGAAGTCGCGAAGTGGGAAGCAACGCAATAAGCTGATGGGTTCCATTCCATTTGTGGAAAGGCATAGAGTACAAGAAAGGCATAGAGTACAAAAAGAAAAAAATAAGGCTATGTTAAAGTTATAGATTGATTATGTAAAAATAAATGCACTTGGAATGTATCTCCAAGTGCATTTATTTGAATGTCTTATTTTACTAAAGCCCTCGTTATTTGAACAAGACTTATTGTAGTGTTGACTTATGTTATGTAATAAAATAGTTACCACAAAAAAGTTGCTCATATTACAGCAGCCAAAATTATAAATTAAAAATTAGTTATGTACTTGAAGTTTGTTTCCGTTTGGGTCATAAAAGTAAAAAAACTGATGCCCTTCATCTTCTTGTATGGATTCTACTTTTACATCTTGACTTACTAAATATTCGTAGAGTTCATTAATATTTGGAGTTGTGAAACCAACAGAAAATTCTGCTTGACCACTTTTGAGAAAGTGACCACGGGAATTCTTATCTGCTTCTACTAATACTAATAATGGGCCTGTTTCAAACTCAAAAACAGCTAAGTCATCTCTGTTAAATCTTAATTTGAACCTTAAACATTCTGAATACCATGCAATTGATTCACTGAGATCGACAACTGGAATTCTAAAATAATGGATACCATTGAATAGAGAATTACTCATCTGTTCCTCCTATAGTAAATTTGACTCTGTATATTTCTCTAATCTTATATAAAAATCCTTTATTAAAATCCTTTATTTTATTGAATGTTTTAGCACAGTTCGACCACACTACGCTTCTTCAACTAACCTGCCCCGTTCGTATTATAAGGTCAGCCAGATATTTCTGGTTGACCATTTTTTATATAGTTTTATTATATCAGTAGCCAGGGTAGAACGTATCTGCCCGTGGGGCTAGACCCCGTCAACTAAACCGTTCGCCC
>NZ_JAMKBJ010000015.1 GCF_027563315.1 Paenisporosarcina quisquiliarum | reverse complement strand
TAGCTCAAAACCTTCCAATTAGGATACTGGGAGGTTATTTGGCATACGCATTTTTTAATATACCACGTATAGATTTATTCTATCAAAAAATATTGACAAACTATTAGCTGGTTTAGTTTAAGTGAAAACCTTCACAATACAATATTTATTTTAACATAATTATCCAGTGTAGGTAACGTAGCCTTATTTAAAGACCATAAAGTAAATAAACATAGATGCTCTGAGCAGTAGTGTTAATGATGTTTTTGTAGAAGCGCGAATAGAACCATCGCGAACGCGAATAAAGGAGGGGAATAGTTAAGGACAGCTGCAAGCGCAGCTGTCCCTTTTTGTGTGTTTTAAATTTCACTAAGCTTATCAGATACTCTTCTTATTCAATGTGAAGTTTCCGTATGTGCCGTAATTTCTTCGGCCAGGTCATGTTTAACTAAGTGCTCTCCTAGGTGGTCGCTGCTGCAAAAGATTAAATCTTCGTATACCACGCATATGTCTTCTTCAAAGATTTCTCCATTGCAGTAATCACAGTTATAGACCACGATCGCTTGTTGCGGATCACTCGGCAGACCTGCACCAGTTACCATTGGATTTTCAATTTGCATCAAGATTCTCCTTGTTTTAAATATTTAGTTTCACCGAAAATGATTATGCCTTACTTCTCACTAGTTCTTTCAATTGGTTTAATACATCTGCAAACTTCAATTCGTCTGCTTTCTCCCGGAAATCCCGAAACGGGTTGCCTTTCTTTTTCAGTCGTTCCAAGACGGCAGGAATAGAGAATAAATCAGGTTTTAAGGAATCATTTACTTCATCCCAAGTTAACGGTGTCGCAATCAATCCATGTTCCGTTCCTCTCGCTGAATAAGGTGCGATGATGGTTTTTCCTTCATGATGTTGCACATAATCCAAGTACAATTTGTTGTGTCGGTTCTTGATCAGTCGCTCTGTTGTAAACCATTGAGGTTCTTGTTCGCATAAAAAGTCACTCACAAATTTAGTGAACACCCGTGTTTCCTCATAAGAAAAACGATTAACAGGCAAAGGGATATACACTTGCAGTCCTTTCCGGCCAGAAGTTTTCACAAACGCGTTTAAGCCAAATTGATCAAAAATGGCTTTCATTCGTTGTGCGGCCTCAATGGCGAGTGGAAATTCTTGAACAGATGGAGGGTCTAAATCAAAGACAATTTCTGTTGGCTTGTCGGTAGCAATTGTCTGAAAAGGAATGTGAAATTCCAATGCCAGCTGATTCCCGAGCCACAGCAAAGATTCCAGATTATTGCACACCATATGTGTGATGTCATCTGCCTTTGAAGTGTCAAGAAAACCCGGAATTTTGTCAGGCGCATTTTTTTGATAAAAGCTTTCACCCTCCGCACCATGTGGAAAGCGAATCACGGTCAGATGACGGTCCTGCAAGAAAGGCAACATGTGGGGAGAGACATATTGCAAATACAGTAAGTAATCATCTTTGTTCAAACCTAATAATGGCCAAACAGGTTTGTCCGGATTGGTGATTTTCACATTCTCAGGTAAAGGGTAAAGTTGTCGCTGTAATTGTTTCCAATCACAGTCGGAAGGGTCTTGATCAAAGTCAAATGCATGAAAACGAGGTTCCCTTAAATGTTTGCCGTCAAAATCAATACAGGCAATTTCGACGCAAATGGATGGCTCAAGTTCCCATACATTCGAAGAAATCAATGTTCCGTTTGATTCGAATAACGTCTTCAATGTCGTCATTTCTTCTTTTTTCAGGCCATGGCGAAACGTGACAACTTCAATCAACTTTCCTTTGGCGTAAATGGATCCATGGAAAAAGCCATTGTTGTGGTCGTATTTGGATAAAATCACTGTGACATAACGCCAGTTTTTAATTTTCATCCAGTGACCAGTACGTTTATCACTTTGCCATTTGCTCGTTTTTTCCTTGGCGACAATGCCTTCCCCGTTATTTACCTTTACTTGATGCCACAATTTCTTACTGTGTTTGGTTTCTTCCACCATTTGAATGCGCGCCATGTCTTGATAGTTAACGGCTTGTGGCAAGTTGAGGGATTTAAACATTTTACGCATGAACAGTTTGCGCTCTGAGAAAGATAAGCTGTGTTGAATTTCGCCTTTACTCGTTAAAAGATCAAACGCAACATAATGACAAGGGAATTCCTGTGCATGCTGGTTAATGACGCTTTGCGTGCGCATACGACTTCTCATTTGAACAATGGAAAAATTGCTTTGTTGATTATTCACCAAATAAACCAATTCACCGTCTAACATCAAAGGCAAAAACAAGCGGATATCCTGGTAAATATCCTGACAATACGCAATGATTTCCGGAAACATGGGATTGAGCACTTTGCCGTTGCGGCTTTTAAGTATAGGCGTTTCTTCTACCCATTCAAGAAGGCAACGAAAGCCATCGTATTTTACTTCGTACAACCAGTCTTTGCCCGTTGGAATGTCTGTTGCAGCAGTTAACAGCATCGGCTTCAAATTTTTATCCTACTCTCGGTTGTTTTTTCTAGCTTTTGTATTTTTCAGCACCTGATACATAAATTTAGGCAAAAAATGCATAGTAAGAAAAAGAAATAGAGGTGGTGAATCGAATATGCATACGGTTTGGAAAGGAAGCATCAGCTTTGGACTAGTGAATATTCCAGTCAAGCTCCACGCTGCGACAGAAAATAAGGACATTAAATTACGTCAATTACACAAAGAGTGTCATACGCCAATCAATTATCAAAAAGTATGTGAAGGTTGTAAAAAAGAAGTGCAAAGCGAAGATATCGTTAAAGCTTACGAGTATTCGAAAAATAAATTTGTCGTGTTGGACGATGAAGAACTGGAGAAATTGAAAAAAGAAAACGATGATAAAGCAGTGGAAATCATTGATTTCGTGAAATTAGAAGAAATCGATCCCATCTATTTTGAAAGAAGTTATTACATGGCGCCGGATGGGGGAGGAGGAAAAGCGTATTCTCTTCTGAAAAAGGCCCTGACGGAATCCGGGAAAATTGGCGTGGCCAAAATTATGATTCGTTCAAAAGAACAGCTAGCAGTAGTCCGCGTATACGAGGAAATTTTAATAATGGAAACGATTCATTTTCCGGATGAAGTACGAAGTGCCAAAGACGTCCCAAATATTCCGAGTGAACCAGCCATCGTCCAAAAAGAATTGGATACGGCATTGTTATTGGTGGAGCAATTAACAACGAAATTTGAACCCGAAAAATACACCGATGACTACCGTACCGCGTTAATGGAATTGATCGAAGACAAGAAAAATGGTAACAAGACAGTCACTGCAAGCGAAAAACAAGCTGCAGCCCCTTCGAATGTGACCGATTTAATGTCGGCTCTTCAAGCCTCGCTGGATAAAACGAAAAAGAAAAAGCCGGCTCCCCGAAAGAAGAAAGCGGCCAAAACGTCTTAATCATACAGTTAAATACCTTCTACAAAATCGTCCCATTGTTGATGTAAAATCTACATCTACAAAAAAGACGATTTTTTTACATGCATTCATTCATTTTTTAGGGTTTGCAGAATTTTATTAACCAAATCCGGATCAGAGAAAGTGAAATCTTCTACAATAATCCCATTTTCATTAAGTACAAAAAAATTCACTCCATGAAGAACTTGATCACTGTCCTTTGGTTTGTTTACTAATGTTTCAAATTCCTCCACGGCAAATTTCTCAATATCCTCTTGGTCGTATCCACTTAGCAAGTGCCAATTCGAATCATCCTCTGTGAATTGTTCCAAATACAGTTTTAGCTTTTCTGGCGTATCGACTTGTGGGTCGACGCTGAACGAAACCAATTCCACATCCAGTTGTTCTTGCTGAAGCGCTTCCTGAAGATCTGCCATTTTTGCTGTCATCGGTGGGCATACCGTATCACATTCCGTGAAAATAAAGTTGGCAACCCACATGTGTCCATCTAAATCAGACGATCCAAAAGATTCTCCATGTTGATCCGTGAAGGTGAAAGGTGAAATCGAAGGGCGTTCTTCTGGAAAAGGGGAGCAGGCGTTAAGTAACCATGCACTTCCAATCATTAGAACTATCAACCATTTAGTCCTTCGTAACATCAGCATCACGCCCTTTCACATCCACTTGTTTCAATTCAATAGGTAGACGAATCGTTACAGAAATATCACCGGTTGAAGTACTCGTTATTTCAAATGTCCCTTTTTGAATCCTCACAATTTCTTTCACGATGGATAAACCCAGGCCAGTCCCACCAGTTTGGCGATTGCGTGCCTTATCCGTGCGGAAAAAGCGTTCGCCTAATCGCTCAATATCCTGTTGAGAAATCGGCGTCCCTTTATTAATTACCGTAAATAGCATGTCCTGATTTTCTCTAGCTAGCACGATGCCAATGACTGAATTTTCGTTTGAATATTTGACGGCATTGTCGATTACGTTGTAAAAGATTTGCTGCAATCGCTTTTCGTCATTGAAAACAATCAAATCCTCATCAACGTTTAAATCGAAATCGATTTGACGGTTTTGTCTATGGATTCGAAACAAATCACATGTATCAAAGAGAAGCTGTGCAACGACAATGGGGTTGTGCTCAAAATAAAACAAGTCTTCTTGCAAATAATTCAGTTCTACCAAGTCGGCAAGTAACTTTTTCATGCGACTGACTTCTTTCTGGATCGTCTGCAAGTATTCGTGGGTTTCTTCGGGTGTTCTGTCTGTTTGTTTTTGCAATACTTCCGTGTATCCATTGATATAAGTCAATGGCGTACGCATTTCATGGACCATGTTCGCTAAAAAATCGCGTTTCCGTTCATCTTGGTGCTCCAGTGCCTCACTCATATCATTGAAGGCTTGAGCCATTTGACCGATCTCGTCCATTTGACGAATATTTATTCGATTGCTGTATTGTCCTTTGGATACTTCTTTTGATAGATCCTGAATAGCGAGAAGTGGTTGGAAAAGTGCTTTGCGAATTCGGTTCAGCAACCAACTGGTAATCAGAAAGAATACTGTGCCAACGACTAACAAAATGGGAATACTCGAGCCGAATACTTGAGAAAGCCCAGCGAGTGGAACGTAAATGAAAATGTAGCCAATCGCTTTTTCCCCATCCATAACCGGATAAATAGCACCAATCACTTCCTTTTGAAAATGTGCGACATAGCCTTCTTTCATAATCGACTGTCCTGCCATAAGCTTGTCCCTGTCTTTAGCGGCAACCAGTGACTCCTCACCGATGGAATAAGGAAACGAGGCATTCAATTCATCTAACTCATTGACAACAATGACCTCATATTCAGAAACAATGTTGTACCATTGGATTTTTCCGATGATTTCATCTGTCAGTTCCCCATAATGATAGTGCGCGGCTGTTTGCTCACCTTGATATTCCACCGATTCACGAATCGAATTGAGGTAGAGATCTTTGTACAAAAAATGAAGAAATAAAAAGGAGAAAGCGACCGAAAAAGCGATGGTACCAATAAATAGCAAGATGATTTTTTGGTTAAAATTCACCTTCACTTTTTTCATTAGGTCACCTCAAGTTTATAGCCGAGTCCGCGAACCGTTTTGATGAAAGAGCCAGCGCTATGCAATTTTAACCTCAATGTTTTAATATGCGTATCGACCGTGCGCTCTGTACCGCTATATTCCAATCCCCATACCGTTTCCATCAATAAAGTTCGTGTTAATAAATGATTTTGATTGGCCACCAATAAAGACAGCAGGCTGAACTCTTTTCGTGTTAAAGGGATATAAGTACCTTCCACATATGCTTCATGGTTGGTTTCATCTATAAGAATGGGTCCTGCCTTCAGCAGTTTGTTTTTTTGTTTCGCTTGCGTGCTTCTTCGTAACACTGTTTCAATCCGTGCGATCAATTCGCCCGAGTGAAAGGGTTTCACTAAGTAATCATCGGCGCCGAAACGAAGTCCTTTTACTTTATCCCACTCATCCCCACGTGCTGAAAGGAAAATAATCGGGATGTCGGATGTTTTTCGCACTTCTTTTGTTACGGTGTATCCATCGACGTAGGGCATCATCACATCGAGCAGCATAAGATCAATGTTTGCTTTTTTCACAAAGTCCAGTGCGTCCATGCCATTTGCTGCTTCGAGGACTGTGTATCCTTCCGCGACTAGAAATGATTGGATCAAACGACGCATTTCCAGTTCATCATCAACAACTAGAATGGTTCCTAAACTCATGCCTGCTCCTCCTTTTTCGAATCATCAACCGTTACCGAAATCGTATTTTATTTATCATACGACAAGCAAGAGATAAACAACATGTTTTTACATGGTCTAAAAAACAAGTCAATAAATGGACAAATTTGAAAGGTGAAAACTTCACATAAATTTCGTAAAGCGGTGATAAAGTTTGATTCGAATGAAAGGAGAGATTCGAGATGAAAAAAATACAATGGACAAGTTTACTGATACTCGTCTGTTTGACATTAGCAGGATGTGGGACTGATGAAGCAACACCTAAACAAGAAGAAAAGAAAGTTGAAACAATGGAGACTCCTAATAACACTGCCGCAGCTGAAACTATAGAGGGTTTAATGGAACCGACAGAGACAACCACTTGCGCGTATTGCCAAATGGACGTGTATGTAGAAGGGGATGAACTCGGCATGTTTTCAGCACAGGGACGTACAGCTGAAGGTGAAAATCTGTTTTTTGATGATGTGGGATGTATGTTGAATCAGGAACGGATGGACGAAATCGTACTTGAAAAGTATGTGCGCGATTACGATACCAATGAGTGGGTGCCACTGGAAGAAGCGGTTGTGGTGAAAGCGGAAATTAAGACGCCCATGAATTACGGATTTGCCTTCTTTAAAGACGAAGACGGGGCACAAGCCTTTATTAATCAAATGGGCAAGGAGAAAGCGAGTCTTTCATCCATTGCAGCTATTGATGAAGTCTCGGGACACCGCCACATGAAACGTATGGAAAAAATGCAAAGTGGCAAAGGAAATGGGCACGGAGAAGGAAGTCACATGGAAATGAACGAAGGGATGAATGATGAGCAGGGAAAGAGTGAAGAACATAGCCACTCACATAACTAACTGTCAGAACCAACCTTTGAATCAGGAGGTAAAGACATGAAGTATCTGATTAAAATCTTCGTTCTTCTTAGCCTAGGACTGTTCGGATTACTGTTGCCGAATGAAAGTTCTGCTATGCCGTCTCTTCAACAACAAATTGATGACGCCGATCCTGGCTCTACCATTGTGATCGACCCAGGGGTCTATTATGAAAATTTAACGATAACAAAACCATTAACCATTATTGGAAAAGGTCTTGTAGAACTGCATAGTCCTACAAGTGAAGCTGTCATTTCCGTTACAGAAACTGCGAATGTACAGCTTCAACAGCTAGTGTTGAAAGGAACTCCATCATCTGATAAATCGACTGGCATTGCTGTGAAAAACAGTAAAGACATCACCCTTCAAAATATGGAATTACACCAACTTCATGAAAGCCTTGTTTTCTTTCGTGTGGAAGACAGTGTAATTCAGGACGTGACTATTACAGGACCTAAAGGACATTTTTCTCGAAAATCAAATGGCATTACGCTTACGGATACGGTCGGGATCAAAGTGCAACAAGTTCACATTGAAAATGTGCTGGATGGCTTGTATATAGACGGCGACCGTAACAGTGTCGTGAGCAAAACAGACATTTCACAGTCCAGATATGGCATTCATTTAATGTATTCAAAAGGCACGACGATTCATCAAAATCATCTACACAACAACGTCACAGGCATCATGCATATGATGACCTCCAATTCTAAGTTAAATAAAAATGTGATTGAGAACCACAATGCCTATAACGGATTCGGAATGGTGCTGTTTGATGGTCAGTCAATCCAAGTTAAGGGAAATCAAATACGCTCAAATCAAAGTGGCCTGTCTTTTCAGCAAATTCATTCATCTACCGTTAAGAGCAATGTAGTAGGGAGCAATCAGAAAGCGTTGCAATTTCAACTGTATGGTGCAGACAACCAATTTGTCGACAATGAGATATTTGGCAATATTGTCAGTGCCACATCTGACAACCAAGGGGCCGCACTATCCGGGAATTACTGGGATGATTACAGTGGAATGGACTTTGACTCAGATGGCTATGGTGATACCCCTTATCAATCTTCGGATTCATATGCGAAGCTCATGGTTCGGCAAAATGAGTTTCAAGCGTTTTTCGAAGCACCGGCAGTCGCAACTTTAAATCAAATCGAAAAGCAACTAGCACTCAATACGAAACAATCTGTATTCGATGACATGCCAAAAATGCATCGAGAAAGATTGGCACAAACGACTCACATTCAATGGGGCATGTTGTTAATCGGAATCATTAGTCTTGTGGGAGGAATAGGAGCATGGAGAAAACTCGTCAAATAGTCAAAATGAAAAGTATAGGCTACTTTAGTGTATTGTTCCTGTTGGGATTGTTTGGATGCGGACCAAAAGATATTTCGCCGCATGCCATCCAGCCGGAAGTGGACACATGCGCTGTCTGTCATATGAGCATTGTGGACGAGGCATATGCTGCGCAAACTGTTTATACAAATGGTGATTACAAAGTGTTTGATGATCTTGGATGCTTGGTGCAATATGCCGTAGAAAAACAAACCGCGGACGTTGGAGCTAATTATGTTAAAGATGCTGAAACAGCTGAGTGGCTACAAGCGGATCAAGCCACTTTTGTCTATCACCCTGATTTTTGGACGCCGATGTCGTATGGCGTGCTCGCTTTTGCCACACCTCAGAAAGCCGAAGCCTACATTGACCGTGAAGGAAAAGGCAAGATTCTGAAACAATCGGATTTGCAACAACATGAATGGGGTGTTCATGACCATGAATGAGACACGGGCATTCTTCCAGTTTGAAATAAAAAAAATGATACGCAATCGCTCGGTACTTATTTTTGGTGCGTTGTTTAGTGTGTTGCTGACAGCCATTACCGTGGTGCAGTTTTATGCAATGCCTAGCAGTTCAGGGTTTACGAGGTATACTGCCTCCTTTTTGAACGTCACCTTGTTCTTATTGCCACTGTTCACGTTAGCAATCGGCGCATTATCCATTGCGAGCGATTTAGAGTCACGTTGGTTTGCGTTATTAAGCACCTATTCTTTGAAAAGCCGAAGCTATCGCTGGGCAAAATGGCTATCACTCGTTTTGTCCTTTGCTTTGATGTTAAGTATCGGATATGGCATCGTCCTGATTATCCACGCTTTTTATGCCACTTCAACACTGGACGTGAGCATGATCGGCTTTGCCTTTTTAGCCGTCGCCATTTTTTCAGCACTTTCAATTGTTGTCGGGAGTGTAGCCAAAAATCGTATCCAAGGTCTGACTATTGCACTTGGAGTCTGGGCTTTTTTCTTATTAATTGCGGATTATCTAGTAATGGCAATCGGCACCTTCGTTGCAGGCGTGGTCTTGCATCAATTTGTCTTGTTTGCAACCTTCACCAATCCAGTTCAGTGGGTGCGCATGGGGTTTATCTTATATAGTGGAAACTCATCCGTATTGGGACCAGCCTATTATGATTTTACAGTTTTCATGCTGACACCACTTGGCGTTGGCATCTACATCTTCTGTTCACTGTTATGGGTAATCCTGCCGCTGTGGGTTAGCGGGAAAATTTTAAGTCGAAGTGGGGACAAATAGATGATTCGAATCAATCAAATCTCTAAAACTTATAAGATGGGTAAAGTAGGTCTTCACCCGATGGACTTACTTATCGCACCAGGAGAAATCATCGCATTCATTGGCGGAAACGGGGCTGGAAAAAGCACGTTGATTCAACTGTTGACGAATATCCTTAAACCAACGACTGGCACAATAGATTGGGGCGAGCAACAATTCAGCTACATGCCGGATGATTTGGAATTTCCAACACATGTGACAGCGTGGGAATTGCTGAAATTACTTGGCGCAATTAAAGCGGTGGAAGATGAAAAAGTCCTTCTTGCTGCAACAACAGTGGGATTGCAAAATCACTTACATCAACGGATTGAAACGTTCTCAAAAGGAATGAAGCAACGATTGGCATTTGCACAGACACTGTTGGCAAATGAAGACGTCATGATTCTCGATGAACCAACGAATGGACTTGATCCATACTGGGTGAAGTGGATGCAAACCATACTGGATGCAAAACGTAAAGAAGGCAAGACCATCATATTTTCAACCCATGATATTTCATTTGTGGAGAGATTGGCAGACAAGATGTTGTTTTTCAATGAGGGAAGGGTGTTATTTCAATATCAAGCAAAGGAGTGGCGTGAAAATCCGAAGTCGTTGGAAGAAACGATTCTTGATCAATTAAATCGGGTACATAGCTCGAATAGCTAAGCGACTTGTTGTGGTGCAAGTATATAAACTACGGGTTGCTAAAGCTGATTTTTGCTTTCCTTGGACCATCTCCTGTACCATAAAAGGAAAGGAGGGACGCCGGATGATGAATGAAAAGCAACACGCCGTGATTATTTACACGGAAGTCGAACGAAAAATCGACTTGTATTACAAACTGCAGAAAATCGCCACGCATCATGAACTAATGATTACCCCAGAATCTGTGAAAACAGCCAGAGCAGAATTCACACTCAATCAAGTCCTGGACGTTTCCTACAAGCCTTTTTCCTCCGAAGCGGGTATTCTATATCTCCATACCAATCAAGGCGTCTTTCCATTCAACATTCACAGCAATCCACAAACCTTTATCGATACGTTTCGTTCGTTAAAATAGGGACTTCATAATTTGGTTAGGGGTCTCTTTTCAATTTTCTTTCATTTACTCTATCGTATACATCATACATAGGAAAACTTCTATTAGTGTCTCGCCTTTAGATAGGTGAGACGCTTTTTCTTTTTCCAAGTTTTTGCATAAAAACAGCCTTTTTAACAGAACATAAGTATAGATAAGGAGGTGGGAAATGAGTAATCTGTTTTCATTGTTTAAAAGAAAACGTCATATTCCAGAGAAAGAGGCACAACCTTCATATGTCGATTCGAAAATATCGATTAACTTGAAAGATAACATTCTTCAAATGAAGGACGTATTTGGTGACAGTATCGATGTTAAAACGATCCATTTCCTTGAAGCGCCTATTCCATTTGTGATTTGTTATATTGAAGGTTTAGTCAATAAACAGCAATTGGACTTATCCATGATTGAGCCAATAAAAAGGTGGCAAATTGAGAATAAAAAAAACGGCAAACCTGTTGAATTAATCCACCAAATAGAAGTTTCCGCCCAAATCAAATCAAGTCAACAAATGGATGACATCATCACGGCCATTTTAAGAGGGAAGGTCGGTATATTTGTTGACGGATTAGATGAAGCCTACACCGTTCCACTGGAAACTTGGCCATCCCGATCGGTGGAAGAACCAGTCGCTCAAACCATAGTAAGGGGTTCGAGGGAAGGCTTTATTGAAACGCTTCAAGTCAATACGTCATTGATTAGAAGAAGACTATTGGATCCGTCACTTCGCTTTAAGTCATTCCAAGTGGGCACTATTACAAAGACGCCAATCATGGTAGCTTATCTGGAAAGTCAAGTGGACCAGAAGGTACTTCAGGAAGTAATCTCTAGAGTCAGTAACATTAATACAAATAAAATCTTTGAAACTGGGATGCTTGAAGAATTAATACGAGAAAAGGGCTATACACCTTTCCCGACATTTCAAGCAACTGAAAGGCCAGATACTGCTGCTGCGGCTTTGGCTGAAGGCAAAGTGATGATTATGATGGAGGGTTCGCCTTTTGCGCTCATTACGCCCACTACCTTCATTTCATTTTTCCAGGCAGCTGAAGATTATTATCATCATTTTGATGTGTCTTCATTTACAAGAATTATCCGGCTTATCTCATTTTTTCTATCAATTTCCCTTTCGGCGATATTCATTGCCGTTACAACCTATCACCATGAATTAATTCCCACCAGTTTACTTGTAAGTCTTGCGGCACAAAGGGAAGGAGTTCCTTTTCCTGTATTTGTAGAAGCACTTCTAATGGAGACCATGTTTGAAATATTACGTGAAGCAGGTATACGCATGCCAAGACCAATTGGATCTGCCGTGTCGATTGTGGGAGCGATCGTCATTGGGGAATCAGCTGTCGCAGCGGGTCTGGTTTCTCCGGCAATTGTCATTGTGGTGTCTCTGTCAGCGATTTCGAATTTTGTTTCCCCGTATTATGAACTTAGTGGTGCGTCCAGATTATTGCGCTTTGTGAATATGATGATGGCAGCGTCAGCGGGAATGTTCGGCATCATTTTCTTCTTTCTTGGCTTGGTTATTCATCTTTGTTCTCGAACTTCAATGGGTAGACCTTTCTTAACCCCTATCATTTCTATTCATCCGGACAAGCTAAAGGACGGAATTTTCCGGTTGCCATTATGGTGGACACAAACCAAATTCCATAAGAAGTGGGTTCAGAAGTCATGAGAAATTCTATGAAGTTTATTTTGATTTTATTGTTTGTTAGTTTGATGCTGGCAGGTTGCAAGGGGAAGTCGGAACTAAATGAAATATTAATTGTTTCATCAATTGGCATCGACCAAGAAGAAGATGAGACAGTTATTCATTTACAAGTCGTTAATCCCAGCGGACAAAGCACTATGCAAGGTGGAGGATCAGGTGGAACGGTTTACACGTACACGGAACGCGGGAGAACTATATATGAAGCGGTGAAGAAAGTAAACAATATCCTTCCGCGAAAAGCCATGTTTTCACATATGACGTGTATGGTTGTAGGGGAAGAATATGCAAGAGAATCAGGTATTGCCATGATTTTTGACTTTGTCGAGCGGAATAATCAAATAAGAGATAATGTTTTAATGTTGGTGGCTAAGAACTCAAGTGCCAAAGAAATATTATCCTTATACACACCGATTTTCAAAAACCCTGCGGAATCTTTAAATAACCGTGTAGAAATAGCATCCGCCACAACGGGAATATCAGAAGGAATGACAGAAAGAGAAATCATTAACTGGATGTATGGAGATTTTAGAGACCCGGTCATCCTAGGAGTTGAGCTGTTAGATCTAGCTGAGACTGGTAATGAAATGTCCAGTCTGGAGAATATTAATGCAAATAATAAGACGTATAAAATAACAGGACTAGCTCTTTTTAATAAAGATCTTCTGACGGGTTGGTATGATGAAAATCAAACAATCGGTTGGGCGATGGTTAATGACAGGGTTAAAGACCCATTTATCATCACAGAGGAATGTGAAAATGAAGATGGGTTCATTGGTTTTTCGGTGAAACATATTAAAAGTAATGTAGAACCAATCATTAAAGATTCCGAAATCACGTTCCAAGTAAACATTTCGGGTACGGCTGTTTTGCAAGAACTCACATGCAAAATGGATGTCAGTAATCCAAAAAAGTTAATTGATATGGAAGAGCAAATAGAAGCTTCCATAAAAGAAGATATTGAAAGAGCAGTAGAACAAGCAAAAAAACAAAAAGTTGACGTCTTTGGATTCGGAAAAATGGTGTACGAAAAAGAACCTAAAAAGTGGAAGGAAACGTATGAAAAAGAGTGGGGAAGAGAATTTGCAAATATTAAGGTTGATCCAGTCATCTTCATTCGAATGGAATCTGTAGGAACAAGGGTGAACTCAATCCATGAAAAAGATTAGCAGACGATACCAATATACGTTAATAATTCTTTGGTTGTTGACCATTGGATACACAAGCGTTTTTTTAATGAAGAAGCAAACACTGCCGTTTGCCAAATGGATTGGAGCCGTTTATGAACCCATATTTCAATTTTTCTTTGGCGGTCTCTCATGAATCATTCCATTAGCCGATGGCAGCTTGTTCTTCTAGTCATTAGTTTTATTTACGGCAGCTCTCTATTAATGGCCCCTGGCTTAACGGCAGCTGCTTCTTATCGGGATGCTTGGATTTCAATGTTATTAGCTGTAGTAATGGGCGTATTGCTAAACGTCGTTTGGATGATGTTATTAAAGAGATATAACTATTTATCCATCTTCTCTATTGTGGAAAATGTCACCGGAAAATGGATAGGCATGTTTATTAACTTCCTGATTATATTCTTTGGTATTCATTTAGCTGCTTACATCGTACGCAATTTTAGTAACTTCATGGTTATCAATGTCATTCCTGATTCCAATGAGTGGACTTATCAAATCATGATCATTTTGCTGGCAATTTACTCCTGTTATTATGGCTTGAACAATATAGCGAGTGTGAATGAATTTTTACTGCCGTGGATGTTGTTGCTCTTTGCCCTTTCAGTCGCATTAATCGTCAATAAGTTTGACTTGAATCAATTAAAACCGGTTTTGAATGAAAGTTTCCTCTCAATCACACAGGGTGCCTACAATACACTGGGATTTCCGTTTATTGAAATCATACTGTTAGGCGCAGTGTTTACATTCGTCACACAAAAAGAAAAGATAATGAAAAGTTATTTAATGGCTGTAGTGTTTGCAGGGTTTATCCTGGTCTTTACTGTTTTTCTGACAGTAGGTACAGAAGGTCCCTACATGGTTACTCGGATTTCGTATTCAACCTATGCGATGATGAAGGACATCACCATCATCGAACTATTTGAACGAGTGGAAGTGGTTATTGCCGTTGTCTGGATTTTTGGGATATTAATAAAAATTTGCCTATGTCTCTTTGCAGCTTTGAAAGGATTGCAGCATATTTCAAAGCACAATAATTACCATCCGTTTTTATTACCAGTAGGCATCATTACGTGGGTGATGAGCAATGAAATTCATCGAAATACAAGGGATTTCACTGACTTTGTTGCGAAGTATTGGACACTTTGGTGGTTTACACTCTACGTAATCCTGGTGTTGATCATGATTATTGGCATTGCTTTGAAAAAAGATAAACAAACATAAAAAAGAGGATAGCCACTGTGGGCTATCCTCTTTCTGATGATAAAAGAATATTGATTAACTCAACTTTCGCAGCATGAAAAGACACTTTTATCGTAGTGAAACCTAAAGGAGAATTGTTTTAGAATCTTGGTTGTAATATATGAGGTTCACGTAGGAATAATTGGCGTTGACGTAGGAAAAATTGAGCTCCACGTAGGAAAAATCGGCGTTCACGTTGTAATAGCATTTTTTTGCATATCTAAAAGAGGATAGCAGCGTGCTATCCTCTTTCTTTTCGTATTCATCACTTTTCAATAAACGTCAGTTCATTCGTATATGCATTCATATGTTTTTGCGTGTTTTCATAGTGCAGTTGATGGCCGGGTAAGTAGGAATCCGTCAATAAGTGCATAGGGATGACTTCAAAGTCGCGCTTGTTTTTGTAGTAACCATAAGTCGGGACGAAACTAGGATGATCTAAAAGGATAACCGTTTCCTCTGAATTCACGACTTTCGTGATTTCCACGCCACCAATGCCACCTGTCATTCTCTCCAAGCCTTCCTGGCTGGATAAGAAGTTTCCTAAGCTATACATGACGAATGTTCGCGTTCCGTCCGGTCGTTCAATCCAATCCACCGGTTGAAGAACATGTGGGTGATGGCCAATGATGATATCCACGCCCATTTGCGATAGTTCATTGGCTAACTTAATTTGTGTGTCGTTTGGCGTTTTTTCATATTCATTTCCCCAGTGCATGGACACAACCACTACATCCGAGACAGCTTTGGCCGCTTTCACGTCTTGTTCGATTAAAGGAAGGTCAATCAAATTAATCAAATAAGGTTTACCTTCAGGGACGGGCAAGCCGTTTGTTCCATAACTATAGGATAGAAAAGAAAACGTGATGTCATTCTTCGTAACCGTGCGTATCGTATTCCGGTCTTCTGGCGATTTAAAAGCACCTGTATACGGCATCCCAATGTGATCCCAATACTCAATGGCATTCAGAATGGCTTTTTCGCCTTTATCCAGCGTGTGATTGTTGGCAATGGTTACGATATCGATTCCAGCATACTTCAAGGCATCTCCAATTTCATAAGGACTGTTGAATAGGGGGTAACTGGAAAGCCCCAGCTCCGTACCGCCAATCATCGTTTCTTGATTGGCGACGGCAATATCGGCGCTTTCAATCATCGGTTTTACTTTCTCGAACATGTTCGTAAAATCATAGGTACCATCATCCGTTTTGGCATCTGAGTACACAGGTTGATGAAGCAGGATATCGCCAATGGCTACAAGTTTAGCTTTAGTTACCACTGGCTTTTCAATTTTGTAAGCTTTGACTGTACTTGGCTTTAAAGGTTCTTTACCCTTTTCAATTTCCATTGCATTGGCAACCGGAACATTGTCGATCGGTAGCTCAGGAGCAGAAAACTGAGAACAGCCAACCATTGACAGACATAAGGCAATTAATAAAAAGTACTTTTTCATATAGTTCCTCCAAAATATACATTTGCTACGATATAAAAAGAGTGCTAACAACTTATATCTCAAATTAGTATCTAGTGTTGACAAAAGATACGACGATAATACGTATGTAGCAGTGAAGATTGATATGCTGGAAGAATGAAAAGCTTAATTATAGTATCTTTCCAATTGGATATTCGAGAAATGGATGAAAAATCCTTCCAAAATGGGAGGCTATTATTGACAAAATTCTGACATTCGCATATTCTGAATGAGTAAAAAGAAAGATCCGAAAGAGGAGTTTGTTTATGAGTGTGGGAGTTCTTAACTAAACCGTCATTTTAATACGGTCTTGAAAGCAACGGAAAACCAAGAAATGCTTGGTTTATTCAGTATGCGCTTTTCAAGAATTGTTAAGAACAAGCATCATAGCAAAGAAGAATGGGGTATCCCAGCTATGGCATGTATTTGTCATCGCTTTTTTTGTGTCCAAAAACGGTCTTTCGTTTGAACTTTGTCAAACAAAGCCGATTATGTGCACAAATCCGGGCTCCATTATAAGGTACATCTTCTAAGCCGTCATGAGTGTTTTCATGTCGGCTTTTTTATATGGAAAATAGGGAGGAAGATTAAAAATGAATCAACAAACCATTGATGTATTAGGATACCAGGAAATTTTACAGGAAGTCGGTAGCTTTGCGATTACGGAGCGGGCAAAGAACTCAATTGAAGGAATGCGACCAACGACCAATAAGAAAAGCATCGAACATGCATTAAATGAAGTGCATGAAGCACTGCAAATCATGAAAATCAGTGCCAGTGTGCCGATTCATACATTGAACGACATGGAGCAATACATCGAACAGGCAAAGAAAGGATTATACATTCGGGCCGATCAATTTACCCGCGTACTTTCTTTCCTCGATCACTGCAATAAACTGAAGCGCTTTATGAAGGATAAACAGTATGCTGCACCGACCATCCATTTGTATGCTGAATCAATCGGCGACTTGAACGAACTGGAAGCGGAACTCACGCGTTGTTTGAAACACGGGCAAGTGGACGATTATGCCACAAAAGAACTTTCGACCGTGCGAAAGCAGTTGTCAATACAACTGGCTAAAGTGAAGGATCGAGCACAAACGATGGTGAAGTCAAAAACGTTTGCACCTTATTTACAGGAAGCGACGGTTTCAGAAAGAAATGGTCGGTATGTGTTTGCTGTAAAAAGAGAATATCGATCGAAAGTAAAAGGAACAGTGATTGATTCATCTGCATCAGGGGCTACAGTATTCATGGAGCCAAAAGAGTTGGAAGAGATGCAGGAATCGATTGAGTATTTGAGAATTGCAGAAGAGCACGAAGTGGAGAAGATCTTGTATGAACTGACCGAGAAGTTCCTGGAACAGGAACTGGCCATCAGCATTGCGATGGACACGATGCATCATTATGACGTCATTTTTGCAAAAGCGAAGTACAGTGTCTCCATTGATGGGGAACGGCCGATGTTGAATGAAGACTATATTATTCATTTAAAAGGGGCGAGGCACCCTATGCTAAAAGGCAATGCCGTTCCTTTGTCCATTCAGTTCGGGGAGAACGACCGGGCACTGGTCATTACGGGTCCCAATACAGGGGGGAAAACAGTTACGCTCAAAACCATTGGCCTGCTGACCATGATGGCACAGACGGGCTTGTATATTCCAGCAGAAAAGGGAAGCAGTCTTCACCTATTTGATCGAATTTATGTGGACATAGGAGATGGCCAAAGCATTGAAGCAAATTTAAGTACCTTCAGTTCGCGTCTGTTGAACATCATCGATATCTTGAAGAAAACCGATAATCAGTCACTTGTTCTGCTTGATGAGCTTGGCTCAGGAACCGATCCGAGTGAAGGGATGGCGTTGGCTATTGTCATCTTAGAACAACTATTTGAAAAAGGAGGGACGTTGTTTGCGACAACCCATTACAGTGAAATGAAAGATTTTGCCGACCGGAAAGAAGGCTTTGTGAATGGCTCGATGGAATTTGATCTCGAGACACTGCGTCCTACCTATCGATTGTTACTTGGGCAAAGCGGAAAAAGCCAGGCATTTGATATTGCATTGAAGCTCGGACTGCACCCGCAGTTGATTCGAAAAGCACAAGACATATCGAATAAAGGAGAGCAGTCAACTATTCACACTTCAAGTGAAGTTGATTTGAAGGACCTCCACTATGTGCAGCAAATCACGACAAATAAATATGCGAGAAAAACCAAACAGCATAAGGAAGTCATTGAAGAAAAAGTGGCACAGTTTGATCGAGGGGACAATGTGACAATCACGGCCACGAATGAGACGGGCATTGTGTATAAAGGACCCGACAGCAATGGCAACTACATTGTGCAAGTGAAAGGTGAAAAGAAAGCCTTCAACCATAAACGATTGCAACTGCACATTAAAGGCAGTGAACTATATCCAGAGAACTATGATTACGATATTATTTTCAAATCAAAAACGTATCGTAAAGTAAAGAAACAGCTCAATCGTAAACATGTAAAAGGCTTGAGTTTAGAAGACGAAGAGTAATCCAAATGCCACAAGAAGCAATTCTGCTTTTTGTGGTTTATTTATGAGAAAAATGACTTATTTGCACAATATGTTGTGTCGAAAAATATTATACATACCATATATTGATTTCGTGAAATCCCCGTTATATAATTAAAATGTAAAGTAAATGGTGTACCTAAAAGGGAAAAACCCTTCTGCAAACATGCTTATCGGAACCGAAGCCCCTGTGTTTAAAACGCTTTTCTGACTGACTGCTACAACTATGTGCTCTCAAAATCATATGGGTATGGAGGAAGGGAAATATGAAGACGCAACCATTGGGTAAAACGAACGTGACACTAAAGCAGATTAACTGTAAAAAAAGAGAAATGTATAAGAAAGCAAAACACTTAGGCATGAGCCATCCAAGCGTCGTTGTATGCAGCCAGGAATTGGATGAGTTACTTAATCACTATCAAGGGATTTACCAATTCAATTTTGTCGTTTAGCTATCCTTTAGTGGTTTCAGATTTAAACGTATATAAGGCAGAAGAAAGGCTCCGTGCCGTTTCTTCTGCCTTTGTTTTTACCTACAGTATTACACCGGTCAGAAAAATGTGAAAATACAATTATTTATTTTGAAATACCTAGAATTTCCACTCATATCCTATATAATAAAAAGTAAATAAAGAGAAAAGAAGGGGATTTCATGTATCCAACGAAATACAGAAGACGCAATACGGTAGCATTTACCGTCCTGGCGTATTTTACATTCTTTGCAGGAGTCGTCATGTTCGCAATCGGTCTATATAACGCAGACAACTTACAATTAAACGAAAAAGGGTATTATATCGCCGTCATGATTTTGGTGGCAGTCGGTGCAATCTTGACTCAAAAAGTGACGCGTGATAACGCGGAAGACAACGATATCCTGGCGGAACAGGAAAGACAATTTAACAACACAAGAATTCCTAGTGGATCTAAGGAATCTTAATAAAACTTGAAGAAATCGCACTCCTTTTGGGGTGCTTTTTGTTTAGACAGTGAAGTCGGCTTAATTAGGAGGTAAACTTATGTTTATTGTTAATGTTGAGGGTGCAATTTATCATAATGAAAAGTGGTTGTTAATCAGACGAAGCGAGAAAGAAGAACATGCTGGTGGAGAGCTGGCTCTAGTTGGCGGACAGGTTGATAAAGAAGGAGTATCATCAGACATTTTGGAAAGAACACTTATAAGAGAAATTGAGGAAGAAGTAGGCATTGAGGTTACCAATCTTCGGTATGTGAATAGTTCTTCCTTTGTAACGGATTCAGGCGAGCATGTGGTCGACATTGTGTTTCTGTGCGATCACCACTCGGGTGAAGCGTTTCCTAAGAGCGCGGACGAAGTTGATGAAGTTTTGTGGATGACAACCGAAGAAATCATAAATCATCATGATTTGCCTGGTTATTTAAAGGACAATATCAAACTGGCGGATCGATTAGCACAACATCATGCAATAGTCAGTTTTTAACGTCATGAGGAAAGACCAGAGGGGAAAAGAATGAAGAACAATCCAAGGAAAAAAGAAGATGGTTTTTTTAGACACATGTTTAGGGAGATTCGAGATTCAATCCTAGTTGAGATTATTTTAAACATCTTTACTTTTATCCCGAGACTGATTATTCGTGTAGTAAGCAATTTGTTTTAATTGCTGTATACGCCATATTAGGATCTAGCTAACATCAGTAAACTTGAAAGAACCGCTAAATAATTAACGCAAGGTAATGTAAGAATTCACATCAAAAAATGTGGGGGAATATGCAGATGTTTGAAAAGTTTAATTTTGACTTAATTCATCGCGAACGTAATGATGCAACTCCTTTAGTGGTGATGATGTGTGGTGTGGCTGGTTCTGGGAAAACCACTTTTTCACAACGATTACAAAAGGAAGGTTTTGTACGTCTTTCTATTGATGAAGAAATATGGGCTACTAATGGTCGTTGGGGGATTGATTTCCCAATGGATAAATTTGAAGAATACAGGAAAGAGGCAGAAAGAAAATTACGCATCCGTTTAATAAAGTTAATTCACGATAAACAACAGGTAGTAATTGACTTCAGTTTTTGGGATCGTGTAAGAAGGAACCAATATAAAAAACTTATAGAGGATTCTGGCGGTAAATGGAAACTTATCTATTTAAAAGTTCGTCCAAGTGATTTACGTGAACGACTTAAGTTACGTAACAAAAATTTTGATGCAAATTCTTTTCCTATTTCAGAAGAACTTTTAACTTCTTACCTAAATGGTTTTGAAGTTCCAATTGGTGAAGGAGAGATTGTAATTAGTAATTAGACCAATCAAATAGATCCCATTAAGACTTACTTCAAGTAGGTAAATACTGTATTCTAGTTCAACAGGTGTGCTTTACTTCGATGTGGGGTAAGCATTTTTTTGTTTAACTAACATTGCAGATTAGTTGAAGAATAAGGAAATTAAAGAAGACTATAGGTTTAATAATTATGAAATATTAGTTTCACTAATCCAAACAGGGATTAGTGTTTTTTTGATTGAGAGATACAATGCATTGACACGATTAAGAATCAGAGTTATATTAACCTTACGAACGTTCGGAAGGGGTAAGCGTATGACTGCGGAACAAATAAAGGAAATCGCTCTTAAATACTTTGCTCAAAATGGCTATGAAGGGACTTCATTAGCCAATATTGCGAATGATGTAGGGATTAAAAAACAATCGATATACACTCATTTCAAAAGTAAAGACGAGCTATTTCTCTTACTATGTAATGAGACATATGAGAACGAATTAGAATTTGTTTTAGATTTTATTGAAAAGAAACAGGATAGCCATATAAAGGAATTCCTATATGATTTTCTCATTGAATCAAAAGTTCGATATGAGAAACACGATTCCGCCAGGTTTTGGCTTCGCACGGCCTTCTACCCTCCTAGCCATTTGAATAGCCAGGTGATGCAGAAGGTTTATGAGTATCTGGATAAGTTAGAAGATTATTTGCTACCTATTATTGATGAAGCTATAAAAAAAGGGGAAATTAGTTCAGCTATCGAAAAGGAGAGAGTAACTGCGGCCTTTTTAGGTGTATTAGATGGTATATTCGTTGAAATGTTATATGGGGGTCCCATACGTTTGGAGAAAAGATTAGATGCTTCTTGGTATCTTTTTTGGCTTGGATTGTCCATAAAATAGATAATTAGGAGGAATTATGAATAGAAATTGGTTACTTGTCGTTTTCGCTGGTATTATTGAAATCTTTTGGGCTATGGGGTTGAAGCATTCAGATGACTTGCTTACTTGGAGTGGAACCCTTCTTCTTATCATCTTATCTTTCATAGTTCTGATGGCTGCTACAAAAAAGGTGCCTGTAGCTACCGCCTATGCTGTATTTACTGGAATTGGAACAGCAGGTACGGTATTGGTTGAGATCATTTTTTTCGGAGAACCATTTAGTTGGATTAAAATAGGATTTATACTTTTGCTCCTGGTGGGAGTGATTTGCCTTAAGCTGGTCACAACAGAATCGGATCAGAAAGAAGGTGCTGCATAAATGGCGTGGATATATCTTATTTTGGCCGGAGCGTTTGAAGTAGTTGGTGTGAATGGTATGAACTTAGTTAATAAAAAAAAGAGTATTGTATCCTTCCTAACATTAATAATTGGTTTTGCTGCAAGTTTTATTTTATTGGCTTTAGCCATGAAAAGCCTCCCAATGGGTCTTGCCTATGCTGTATGGACTGGAATTGGAACAATAGGGGGGACACTCGTAGGAATGTTGTTTTATGGGGACCCTAAAGATTGGAAACGCATTGCATTTATCGGAATTATTATTGCGGCAGTAGTCGGATTAAAATTAACAACATAATAGTGATAGATTAACGGAGGAATTGAAATGGAAGTATGGTTTACCGAAAAGCAAACAGAATCCTTTGGTATTAGGCAAGGGTAAAAACAGTGCTTCACACTGAACAAACAGAATTCCAGAAATTGGACATGATTCAAACTGAGCAATTTGGCAATATGTTATTGAACAAGGAACAAGGAAAACAATAGTTTTAGATCAAGAAAAGCTATCCCTTTGAGAATGGCTTTTTCTTATTACCCACAAGAGTTAGTTCGTAAAAGTGTACCTTTATGAACTGGTATTTCATTAAGATCTAGATGAGATTTTTATTCGTATCGAATGCCTTCTGATAACCTTTCGACGATTGGCCAATCATTGATAATCAGTTGGGACCTTGTTTTTTGGAGAATACCATTTTCATGCCACTTTTTTATAACTCGATTTAAATGACGAGGAGTAATGCCTATTAGCGAAGCGATTTCTTCTATATTATTGGTTGCGAGTTGTTTCGCAAACTTATTATCTATTTTTATAGTACATAAATAACTTGCGAGTCTTGTTTCTGCAGAAGCCAACAAATTGACGCGGGAAGCAGTTGTGCACGTCTGCAGTTTATAAGCCAATTCTTTTAATAGTAGTTGTAAAAAGTCAGGTTCAAGAGATAGGGAATACTTATACTGATCGATTGGGATAAAAAGAAATGTGCATCCCTCCTCGGCGTGTACTTCAGATTGAACTGGCACGTTTTGAAAACACTCGATATCTCCCAAAATGGAAAAGGGAGAACAGAAACGGAGTAAGAGTGATTTTCCTGTAATTTCATTGGTAGCTATACGGCATTTTCCATCTACAAGTAAGTAAAGTCCATCGATTTCAGCGCCCTCGTGTAAGATTTGATCGCCAGCTCCAAATGTTTTTAATTGAATGAACTCTATATAGGGTATAAGCACATGAAGTTGATATTCTTTGATGTATGTTTGGATTTCTATAAGTTTCATCAGTATTTCACCTTTCGGACAGATGTCCTTTTTAGTATAGCAAAGATTAGATAAGATATTAGTGAGGTGACTTATCATGAATTTTGTATTCGATCTTGATGGAACCATTTGTTTTAAAGGACAACCCTTAACGCAAGAAATTTGTGCTGCTTTAGATGAATCCCAGGCAATGGGACATGAAATTATCTTTGCATCTGCAAGACCGATACGTGACTTACTGCCAGTGTTACCGGAAAAATATCATCATTTTAGAATGGTCGGGGGAAACGGCGCTTTTCGAACTGTTGGTGGCTCTATTGAAGTGAATAGTTTTGATACAGGTACTTGCCAACAACTATTTAACATTATTGATACGTACCAAATTTCTTATTTGATTGATAGCAGCTGGGATTATAGCTATACCGGAGAGCTGACCCATCCGATTTATAAAAATATCGACCCCTTGAAGAATGCTAAAAATATTCCGATTGATTTACTGGAAAATATAGTGAAAGTGGTTCTTTTTACGAGCAACCCAGAGATACAAAGAAGTCTTGAAGCCCTCTCTTTAACCTTACACCTTCATCAAAACGAAGGAATACTTGATTTAAGTCCTCAAGGAATTGACAAGTGGGCAGGGCTGCAGCAAATAGGAGTTAAAGAGAAAGAATTTATTGCATTTGGTAATGACTCAAATGACATCTGCATGTTTAAAGCTGCAAAAGAAAGCATCTGTATAGGAAATCACCCCATCGCCCAAGAAGCCGCAAGTTTACAAGTCGCATCGGATGATGTAGCAAAAATGATATTGCACATGAGTGAGAAATATCTTGCTCAAGAGATTGAAGTTATATAGTCCGCATTAATACAAAATTTAAGAATCACCAGTTTACTTATTGTCCATTATCGGAAAAAGGAAGACCAAGTTGCTTAATTTTCAGCACTTGGTCTTCCTTTTTTTAGTGTAATTCACGAATGATTTATGAGAGTTATACTAAATTACTGATACGGGTTACAACTATAGAGTAGCGGTATCAACCGTTTTAATTGCAATCATCTTAAATCGTCATTTTAGGCGTTCTTCCATAGCGGACATACACGGCGTAAAACAACGCGGCACTTAACAGTCTAAGCCCCGAGTTCAAATACATGGCATTTTCGACTCCCCATATATTCAACAGCCAGATCCCGACTTGTGGCGCAAGAAATGCCATGAATGCTAGCAGTACGTTGTATGTGGTGATGCAGTACGTGCGAGTCGCTTCAGGTGATTGTTCAAGTAACAGATTGAACAAAAGTAAAACGACTCCAGACAAGAAGAAGCCAGATATGGTTTGGACCGCAGTTAAATAATACAAATTTGTTGATAACACCGTTAAAAAGGGAGTAGTCGCCATCCCGATAGCGGCCCATACGAAGACACGGACATTCGATTTGCGCTCCGCCCATTTCTTCCATAGCGGGAACGTCAATATCTGCATCAACATATTACCCGCGGAAAACATACTGATCCAAAAAATCGTTGCCCCAACTACACGCACATGATAAATATTGAAAATTCCCCATGCCATTTGCCAAGCAAAGTTGAAAAACAATGCTGCGACTAAAAACCATACATAATTGGAATGCTTGAAAATGGACCAATCCATCAATTTCTTTTTCAATACCGGACCTTCCGCAATAGAAGGATTTTCTTTATGCTTCATCATTAAAAAAGCTTCAACCAAGCCAAAGCCGAAAGCAATGGCAAATAAGACTTGATAGGCTGTGGTGTTCTCCGAAAAGTCCTTCATCACGATGCCAATAAGCAAAGTGGATATAAGACCAACCATCGTCAGTAAACGATTACGGTCACTAAAGAACTCGCCACGCCGCGACTCGTTAATCATGCCGCTGATCAATGTCTGCCAACCGATATTCGCCACCGTATTCGGTATGCTCATAAAGGCGATAATGCCGAGGAATGCCCATGCTTGCATAGACTCGGTAGGTAAGTAAACAAGCACGACAATTAATAAGAACATAACGCGTGCCAGGACGATTGACAGCGACACTAGTTTTTTATATTCGTGCGCTCGGTTCACCAAAATGGCTGCGGGAATGGTCATCAATAAAGCCACCAATGGAGGCAAGGAACTGATCAACCCGACTTGGTAATTGGTCGCATTCAGAATGGTAATCGCAAATATTGGAAAGAAGTTATTGGAAAAATTCATGGCAACGGTCGAAGCCATACCGTTATAAATACTAATTTTCTCGTTATAGGGTCTCATATGAATCTCCGTCATAATATAAAGAATAGGTGGATATGTTTTGAATTATAAACGTGTCCTAGGGGAATACAAGTGCTTCGAGACCCAAAATTTTTGGGACACTGTAAATTTCATACCACACTGGATACCGACAACCATTTCCTGCCGTTTCTCAGCAATTTGAAATCAAAGTGTTTACTTTTAAAAAAATACATGATATTATTATCTCGAATTAAAGATAAATTAATTCAAGATAATTCAAATGGAATTGCCATTAATATTAAAGTAAACATCATTAAGCTGAGTTGCTTTCTAATTGAAGTTTAAATTTTTTTAACCATATATCTCGAATTCGAGATAATTATATAATCACCTAAAAGGAGCGGATTTTTAATGAACGAAATAAAAGGAATCCATCATGTAACCGCGATTACCAGTAGCGCTGAAAAGAACTATGAATTCTTTACGTATTTCTTAGGCATGCGATTGGTAAAGAAAACAGTGAATCAGGATGACATACAGACGTACCATTTATTCTTTGCAGATGACAAAGGCTCTGCCGGTACGGATATGACGTTTTTTGATTTTCCAGGCATCCAGAAAGGGTCACATGGAACGAACGAAATTTATAAAACAGCATTCCGTGTCCCGACTGATGAAGCATTAGACTACTGGATTAAGCGTTTCGATAAATACGAAGTGAAACACAAAGGCATCCAAGAAGTGTTCGGCAAGAAAACCATTTCGTTCGTTGACTTTGATGATCAGCAATACATGTTGATTTCAGACGAGCACAACGAAGGAGTAGCATCAGGAACACCTTGGCAAAATGGTCCGGTGCCATTGGAATATGCAATCACAGGCTTGGGTCCGATTCACATTCGCGTTGCGGAATTTGATCAGTTGAAAGAAGTATTGGAAAAAGCGATGCTGATGCGCGAAATCGCAAAAGAAGGTTCCTTCCATCTCTTCGAAGTGGGAGAAGGCGGTAACGGGGCTCAAGTAATTGTGGAACATAACATCTTGCTCCCTCGTGGACACCAAGGGTTCGGTACTATCCATCATGCGGCATTCCGTGTGGCCGATACCAACGTCTTGCAGGAATGGATCGACCGCATGGAACAATTCGGATTCAACACATCCGGCTATGTCGATCGTTTCTTCTTTGAATCACTTTACGCTCGCGTGGCACAAGGAATTCTTTTTGAATGGGCAACAGACGGCCCAGGCTTTATGGGGGATGAACCATACGAAACGGTAGGAGAAAAACTATCCTTGCCTCCATTCTTGGAATCAAAACGCGTACAGATTGAACAAATGGTCCGTCCGATCGACACCGTTCGCAGTACATTAACCATCGATAAAGAGTATTTGTAGGGAGATGAAAGAACAAAATGAGAATTTTCAATAGACTATTTGGAACAAAAAAAGAGGAGGAAACAACAATGACAAAATTAAACATCGGAATTATTCTAGGTTCAACACGCGAAGGACGCTTAAGCCCACAAGTAGGAAACTGGGTAAAAGAATTGGCAGACAAGCGCGGAGACGCGAACTATACAATCATCGACATCGCGGATTATAAGTTGCCGTTACTTGGTGAAACCGGTGCAGACGCTTCTGGTGCAGCTGCGTGGTCTGAAGCAGTCGCAGCACAGGACGGATTCGTATTCATCGTACAAGAATACAACCACTCGATTACAGGGGCACTTAAGAACGCATTGGATTACTTGCGCGTAGAATGGAACAACAAAGCAGCTGGCATCGTTTCATACGGTTCAGTCGGAGGCGCTCGTGCGGCAGAACATTTACGTGGAATCTTAGGAGAATTATTGGTAGCAGATGTACGCGTACATCCTGCATTGTCTTTATTCACGGACTTTGAAAACGGAGCGGAACTGAAAGCGGCTCCAGTCCAAGCGGATTCCGTCAACCAAATGCTTGATCAAGTTATCCCTTGGGCAACTGCATTAAAAACGATTCGTCAATAAACTTAGTTTAAAACAAAACACAAAACGTGCATGAACTCATGCACGTTTTGTGTTTTTATTCTGGCTTCATATGTGGTAATCAATGATAGCGAAGTGTTCGCTTTGGGCATGTAAACGGATTAATCTGAACAACTGAATCTTCACCGCATGCCGTTAAGATTTTTTCTCCTTCGCACGCTCTTTTTGACCGGCTTCATACCGTGCACGCATGCGCCAACTTTGGATGAATGAGATCGAATAATACATGCCGACATAAAGAATAACAAACAGCAGAACATCCAACACAAATTTGAAAAGGGCTGCCCAAACAAATTGACCGTCACTGAACAAATTGTATTGGAAAAACTCTAATTGCAAATACGTGAATTGACTAATGAGCCACGCGGAAATGAATGCAGCAACAGCTTTCCCAAATGTCATTTTAAACACCATCCTTTATAATCGTCTCATTTTATTTCCTTCCGATATTTCAATGTGTACTTGATGCGCGGTTCCACCAGATAAACCTTTTAATTTGGATAATTCCACTTCGGTTTTTATAAACACTAACTTTGATTCATGGCCTTGAAGTGTAACGGGATAGGGGCCATTTTCATTGATTAAAGGAATCACATTGAATCGTTCTTCAAACAACACTTGGTTAGCAAATGAAACGTCAAAAGTAACTGCTTTTTCACTTAAGTTCTCAAATGGTAACTGACACTGGACTTTCATCCTCGTCTCATCCAATTTCTCAAATTCACATTGGCTGGAGTCCGATTCATAATGTATAGCGTAAATACCAGAGGCTACTGTATTTTGGTAGATGTTAATGAAGAAAAAGGGCAAGATTGCGTATAAGGCAATGGCCAGAATAACAAGTCGAGCACGATATCTTTCGAGTGAACTCGCAAGTAAGTAGACACCTAAAATAAATAAAACGAGTAGTAGGAGGCCGCCATACTTGTAACCATCCCGATCCATGATCGGAATATTCATCGCAGACGCATTCCCTGCAACAAAAGGCTCTGCATGGGGGAAAGGAAAGTTTAGAATCATCACCAACACCATCAAGCCAATCCCCATAATCAACTTTTTACTGTTTCGGACAATTTTTTGTTGATTCTTCATCATGGAGTTCCTTCTTCTAACGATTCTTCAATATTCGCTTTCTTCGGTAACCCTTTCTTTAATTGCACTATTACCCATCCGATTAAAACAGAACTGATGACGAGGACAATGGCGTTCGGTAACGCTTTCTCATATAATTCAGAGCTATTCAGTATGCCCCATTTCGGCCAAGTCGGTGCAACGTACGTCCAAATGACGGCAATCGAATTATTGATGATATGCAACAAAATCGGAATTAATAAATTGCGTGTCTTTATATATAGAAGAGAAGCGATGACACCAAAAATAAATGCGCCAAATATATCGGCGTGCAAAATCCCGAACAGAATGCTAGAAATGATGATGCCACCCCACATCGACGTTTTCTTCATCATGCGGTGCAATAAAACACCACGGAAGATAAATTCCTCTGCAATGGGACCAATAATGGCGATACTGATCAGCATAATGCCTAAATAAACCGGGTTTTCCGCCATCGGAACGGGGTCTAACAAGAAATCTACAAAGCCCGGAAACAATGGGTACAAAGCAAATAATTGTAGCCAAAATACACTTATTGAAAAAGCGATGGAAATCACAACAATGCCAAGTAAACGAGGCAACCACTCAACAGCCCCTTCTTTAAATACCACTTCACGAACAGACCGACCTTGATTTCGGAAATGGTACCAGAAGAACAAAACCGGTGTTACGACATACAAAACAAGTGTAATTCCAGCTTCAATAAATTCATCGCCATTTGGCATGAAAAGGGAGATTACCCCAAAAAGAATCCCAAATACTATGCTCAACAGAAGGAACAAACCGATAAAATAACGCGTCTTCATCTCTTCAAACATTCACTCAACCCCTATCTTTCTCTACTTACCTATACGTTATTGGGAGGAAATGGTTTCGGGTTGAAAAGGAAATTCCTCTGGCTGCGATTTTTCAGCTACTTTTCGTCTATCGGAGTATATGCTTCTTGCCAGATACACGATGATGAAAATCATCAATAGGAAACTAATCACAAGTAACGTGCTTTTCAGGACAACGTTGACATGGATATCATCAGAACTTGCTAAGAAAAGGGATTCGGTCCAAGCGGGGAATATGGACGTTTGAATAAAGACAATTGCATTATGAACAATGTGAAGGAGAATTGGAACGAATAAACTTTTCGTCTTTAAATAGATGAGTGATGCAATAACACCAAAAAGAAAAGTAGCAAACAATTTTTCCCACTGCATATGCACAGACGCAAAAGCCAAACTTGAAATCAGAATGCCGAGCCACATATTTGTTTTCTTAATTAAACGGTTCAACAAGAGGCCACGAAAGACGAATTCTTCAGAAATGGGGGCGGTTAACGTCGACGTGATCATCATGAAAATTAACAAAAACGGACTTCCAGTCGGATGTAGAATGACAAAGGGATTCAAGGTGACTAAAGAATACTGTATATAAAGGTAGAACCAATAAGAAGTCAGTGAAAAGACATTGAAAATAAGGGCAATCCCTAGGATGGATAGAACCGAAATCTTCTCTCTGCCCTCAGAAACCACGGTATGTAAAGGTGTCTTCTGCTTATAAAAGTAATAGCCAAAAAACAACAAAGCCACTGTTTCAAACGTAACGAAATCTGAAATTAGGCGTTTGTGGATTTCAGGAAGGTCGTACATGGTTAAAATCCATTCCGCTACGACTGCAAAGACAATCATCAAGCCAACAAAAACACGTATTTTCATCTCTTTAAACATCTAGGTCCTCCTCGCAAGAATTAGCCTCATTGTATTCAGACGCATCCAAAATCTCTTCTAGTTGAAACCACATGGACAAACGTATTTTCAGGTAAAAGGATTTTGATAGATCGTCATTTGAGCGAACAGAAACCGCATAATAGTCATCGTCCTTCCCATATATAGTGGCTCTCAAATCATTCTCACACTGATAAGTTTCTTCTATATATGCTACTGACAAGGCCTTCGCCTTAGATTCATGAAGCAAATTGTACATACTGAAAATGAATCCCACTACAGAAATGGCAAGAAGTACGATTAAAATACGTTTTTTCACTTGGTCACCGTCCTAATCGTGAAATTTTAGAAAAATATGTATATGGATTATTCTACCATAATAGTACTAAATTTATTTCCGACACATTTGTCAGGCTTATTAGTTGTAATTATGTAAGGTACTTAACATACTGATAATGTAGACTACAAAACTAAAAAATTACGAAAAGAATGGAAGTGAAACGATGTTTTTGGCTTGGAATGAAATTAAAAAGAACAAACTGCGCTTTCTGTTGATCACAGGTGTTTTAATGCTTGTCTCCTATCTCGTCTTTTTCCTATCGGGATTGGCAAGCGGGCTTGAAAACTTGAATAGGGAAGCGGTGGATAAATGGCAAGGGGATGGCATTGTCCTGACAAGTGAGTCAGATAAAAGCATGCCGCAGTCATCCATGACGCTTGATCAACTGGATGATATTGAAGCAGATAATGTCGCTGTTCTTGGACAGTTGAATGCCATCGCGACTTCAGGAGACATCAAAGCGAATGTTGCCATCTTCGGCATCGAGAAAGACGAGTTCATCATGCCTGATGTCACGGAAGGTGAAGCGTTCAACGGTGAAAACGAAGTCATAGCAAGTGATTCATTAAAAGAAGAAGGCTTTCAAATAGGGGATGAACTGGAACTTTCTTCTACCGATGAAAAATTGACGATCGTCGGATTTACGGAAGATGCACGGTTCAATGCAGCTCCTGTACTATATGGTGAAATGGCCACTTTCCACCGTGTGAAATTCGGGGAAGCGGCGGAACAAAATGATGACCAGATCAATGGCGTTGTCCTGAGAACAAATGATTTGAAATCCGTTACGGACAATGAAGACTTAGAAACCATTGAAATGGAAGAATTCATTCAGAACTTGCCAGGTTATACGGAACAAAATTTAACGCTGTCATTCATGATTTACTTTTTATTCGTCATTTCATCTGTCATCGTGGCGATTTTCCTATATGTCCTGACGGTGCAAAAAATCAGTCTGTTCGGCGTTATGAAAGCACAGGGGATTTCAAATGGCTACCTGTCACGTTCCGTCATTGCACAAACATTCATCTTGGCAGCGGTTGGGGTTGCAGTAGGCTTTGGGCTGACGTTATTAACAGGTGCGTTCCTACCGGCAGCGGTTCCAGTATCCTTTGATATCCCGACAATGCTTCTCTATGGATTGGTTCTCATTGTCGTGGCGATTTTAGGCGCGGTATTCTCGGTCTTGACCATTGTGAAAATTGATCCATTGAAAGCGATAGGGGGTTAACTCATGGCGATTCTAGAATTGAAAAACGTGAAGAAAACGTTTGGCACGGGACATAAAAAAGTAGAAGCATTGAAAGAAACACAGTTCACAGCTGAAAAAGGAGAACTGATTGCCGTCATCGGACCGTCTGGATCGGGGAAAAGTACATTCCTGACCATCGCGGGTGGTTTACAGACGCCGAGTGAAGGCGATGTCATCATTAACGCAAACAATATCACCGATATGAGCGAGAAGAAACGCTCTAAAATCCGTCTGAAGGAAATTGGCTTCATTTTGCAAGCATCAAACCTAGTGCCTTTCCTGACAGTGAACAATCAAATGAAGCTGCTTGATAACGTTAAAAAAGGCAATATGACGAAACAAGAACTCGAGCAACTGTATGAAGACCTCGGGATCAGCGACTTGCGACACAAGTACCCGGCTGATTTATCAGGCGGGGAACGTCAACGCGTGGCGATTGCCAAAGCGCTTTATAGTAACCCATCGATTTTACTTGCAGACGAACCGACTGCTTCACTCGACTCGGACCGCGCTTATGAAGTGATGGAGCTGCTGCAAAGAGAAACGAAAAATAAAAACACGACCACCATCGTTGTTACACACGATACGCGTCTCATCAGTTACTGTGACAAGGTATACAAAATGGTCGATGGCGATATCAAGCTTGAAGCGAAACCGGTTGAAGAAGAAATTCATTAATTTATTAGATAACACGTAAATAAAACCATTCCCTGCACAGTAGTTGCTGTAAAGGGGATGGTTTTTTGATTTTAATTAATGGCTTGATACTTCATTACATACGGAAGAATGAGAGTAGAAATAATGCCGATCGAAACCATGCTTAAAATCGTGTAACCTGTAGAGATTTCCCATTGAGAAGCTAAAAAGAAACCAAGAAGGTAAATCGGTAAGACAACCATGATAGACGCGACAATTCTTGAAGTATACAGTACCCGATGTTCTGTGCCGCATTGGCTGCATTTGATGGGTTTATACAGATAGGTATTAGACTTATAAATTTTGCTCCAGCTGAATCGGTGGGTACAACGCTCACATTTTTGTATGCCCAAGTTGATCATTCCTTTTCAAGGTATTTACCGACGGATTCCTATTACTGATAAGATTCCAGGACAGTGCAAGTAAAATGGATAAGGAACAAAACAGTAGAAATGTATTAACGTTGAAGTACTGATTGTTGAGGTGAATGGACAACGACTGGAAAGATGTAATTTGATCAATATACACCCAATCCACGTAGCCATATTCTTTTTCATTCGCATTGGCAATGACCTGACGATAGGCCAGGAAAGCACTTCGTTGATACAGGATGCCGAGAATAAAATGAGCGATGTTCGCTGCGATTACTATAAGTTTAGTAGTGCGCGTGAGACGTAAGGCATCTATAATTCGTTTCCACAAGTACACCAAGAAGAAAAACAGCACTAGAAGTATCCCCATGAAAAGTATTGCTGGATTTCCATTTCCAGAGGTTGAGCCAGGAGATGGTGTGCCCAAATTCCCTAACCAAAAGAGAGCAGCGGTGACCACAAGAATGCTGGTGACCATGAATATTTTCTTTATCATTGTGTCCTTCACCTCTTTTCCTACTTATACGAAATTGGGAGGAAATGGTTTCGGAAAAACAAAAATTTAATAGGTTTAGCGGATTAAAAACAGGGTATAAACTTGATTGGGTAGAAAATACTAGGTCAATTGTCTGAAAATAGAAGATTAGACCTTTGTTAACAATGTTATTATATGGTTTATTTAAGAGGATATAAGTAAGTCAAAGTTCGTTATTAATTTTAAGGGGGATTAAAATGGTAACTACAATTTTGGATACGGAACTGAAGGCATACTTTCAAGAAAACAAGCAACAGTTCGAATGCAACTTAATTGAAGAAGCGGTGAATGTGAAAGATAAAATAAATGATATTTTAAGAGTCGGAGATATCGACCTCATCAACAATGCGCATCGGCTTGTTTTTTATGTGCTGGAAGGGCGCGAAACAGAACTTCAAGCGTTTGCAAGGCAAGAAGGAATCGCATGGGCTACGCATTCTTTGGCGGTATCTTTCAAACTAGAATGGGTACAAGCCATTCGCAGAACGATTTGGAAATTTGTTCGAGAATTTAATGAAGGTACACCCGATATATTAAAAGGTCATTTTTTCAATTTAGAGAAACGAATAAACACCCTGATTGACCAATTTTTGAACTCATTCTTTATTGACTACTCGTCTTATAAAGATCAGTTGTTAACTGCTCAAAAAGAACTGGTGCAGAACTTATCGGTACCGGTGATTCCAATCACTTCTACGATTTCTATTTTACCTTTGATTGGAGCGGTCGATTCTTTCCGCAATAGCATCCTAGAAGAAAAAGTATTAACGGAAGTTGGAAGACTGCGTATCCAAACATTAATTATGGACCTATCCGGTATTGCCGACATGGAGTCGGAAGTCATCGATCATTTAATGAAAACGATTGATGGTTCATCCATGATGGGCTGCCGCACCGTCATCACAGGATTACGAGCGGATGTCGTCAGAAAAATGCTGACACTCGGCATCAAATTCGATAAAGACACCAAAACATACGGTACATTACAACAAGCATTAAATATCTATTTAATTAATCCAGATAAGCAATAACCATATATCCAGTACCATATTTAGAACAATGCACGAGCTGAGCGAAGGAAACTTCGTTCGGCTTTTTTTTATAGGAAATGATTGGCTTTAAGCAAATGTTTTGGTTAAATCAAAGGAGGAGTATGAAAGAACGTTAAAGGGTGGGTAGGAATGAAGAGTTACATAGAGCGCATTCAATCCGGACCTAGTCGTTAACCAATGAGAACAAAATGAAAATGGACAAAATAACGTTGTGTTGATGGTAAACAAATCACTGGTTTTCCGTTTTCCAAAGTATGAAAAAGGAATCGAGCAATTAAATCGAGAGACGGCAATTTTGGAAGCAATACATAACCGATTGAAGTTGCCGACACCTTATCCACGGTATCAATCATTCGAACCAAGAGAAGTCGGCATGGTTTTTACAGGATACCATTTAATAGAAGGTACCCATTTGTGGAAGCAAGACTTCTTAAAAATCGAGAATGAAGAAACCGTGAGTCAACTTGCCGCACAACTCGTTTCATTTCTGGTGGAACTGCATGCCACACCACTTGAGTCGATTTCTGGACTGGGTCAGAAACAAGTGAAAACTCCACAAGAAGAAATCGGTGAATTGTTTAAGAACATTCAAACCAAGCTTTATCCGTTTATGCGAAAGGATGCACAGGACCAGGTATCGCATCGATTTGAATCGTTCTTAAACGATGATCTTCAAGTCATACCTACCTTAATCCATGGTGACTTCGGATGTTCGAACATTTTATGGAATCCACAAGAAAACCGAATTTCAGGCATTATTGATTTTGGTGGAGCGGGTATAGGCGACCCTGCCTATGATTTGGCCGGAATCCTTTCGAGCTATGGAGAAGACTTTTTCAATCGATGCATCGCTCTTTATCCAAATGGGAAAGAAATTGCACAACGAGTCCATTTCTATCGGAGTACGTTTGCTTTGCAAGAAGCCTTACACGGATTAGACAACAACGATGCCGAAGCATTTGAGAATGGAATACAGGCATATAGATAACACCAGGTGCATTAAAGAGAGGGTCCACATGATGAAAAAAATAATGGTCATTGGGATATCAGCTGGCGTTGGGAAGTCAACATTTGCACGAAAATTAGGTGAATCCTTGAATCTTCCCGTAGTCCATTTAGATAAGCTATTTTGGAAACCTAACTGGGTGGAAGCTTCCCTAGAGGAATTTACAAAAGCCCAACAGGAAATCGTCATTCAAGATCAATGGATTATCGAAGGGAACTACACCAATACATTTGACCTTCGAGCAGCACATGCCGATACTATGATCTACTTGGAACTGCCTCTACAAGTGTGTCTCTTCCGGGTCGTCAAGCGTTGGTTAATGAACCTCGGGAAAACGAGGCCAGATATGACAGCTGGCTGTGAAGAAAAACTCGATTGGGCATTCATTAAATTTATCATCACAACCTACTATCCAAGAAAGCAAAAAATGAATGATCGTCTTCAAAACTTCCTGAAAACAGGCCCTGCCAAACAAGTCATTACGTTGAAGAGTAAAAAAGAAATTCAAGCGTATTTGGAGAACGTAAAGAAGTAGAACTTCAAGGGCGTTTTGGTAAACGAAACAATGGTCACTCACTTTACAAAAAAGAAGCAGCTGAAGATACAATTTCAGCTGCTCTTTGTTGTTCTTAACCAGAAAAGAACTCCTTTGAAAACCGAAATCAGTGAATTCCATGATAAAGGTTCTTCTGAAAGGGGTATTAGAATATCCTTTAATGATAAGACTGAATATTCAATCAGTATTGAGCGAAGCTGAAACGTTTCACATAACCGATGGAAAGGGAGTGGAGAACGATGGAATGGTCCTACTGGAAAGTCATCATGAGATACGGCCACGTTGGCTTACGGAAAGAAGTAAGTGTAGCCAGACACTTAATCAAACCTGCAGATTTCACCTTACTCGATGTCATGACAGATGCGCAGCACATGCCAGGAGTAAAAGCGAAGGGCATTTTATCGGCAAGACGCATCACACAGGAAGACTATCTAGTTGGAAGTCGTGAAGAAGCCGAGAACTTTTATTTGCAGAAGTTGAAAACGTTTAGTCAAATGAGCAGTTGAGGATAGGGGGTATGTTTCCGGGTTGCTATGGACAGCACTCGGATGCACCATAATCGCATGAATGAAAGAGGGATGAATGAAGTGACCTGGTCACTTCATTCGTCCCTCTTTTTCTTATCGGAAATCCAGCGGCTGGGGTCCGTCCTTCTCAACTCTTTAACCTTTATTCGACTAGTATTTTGGTTTTGGTGGACGAAAGAATAGATACTTTCTTTATAAAGAGGAAGCAACCGAAGATGCAATTTCGGCAACTCACTGCTTTCATTATCTTTTATGTATAATGACTATTCTTGAGAAAGCTAACCTATTGAAGGTATGCTAGGATAAAGTTAATTAGATTTTCCAGTAGAGTGGGGTGAAAAAGTTGAGTCAAGGATGGCAATTAAAAGAAGGGGCAGGCCAATATCATGTCGTCTCAGAAGATCAAATTTGGACAGCAATAATGAAAGTACTTTCTCCACAAGCGAAGAAGACGACTTCCTACAAGTTTGCGTTGCTTAGGGCTATCATTGAAAATCTATACAAGTCGAATGGAGATTTGGAAATCCACTTTAATATGCTCGCACAATCGTTTGCGAAGCTCTATTGGAATTTGGTGGTGCGAAACGGTTATACACAAGGTCCCCGCACCCAAATTGAAAAAGAATTACTGCTGTTTAAGGAAGTGCAATCGATTCCCGATGGCGTAACCTTCGACTCGATTCCAGAAGAAGTCAAAGGGGTGCTTGTAAAAGCCATTGAAAGAAATATAATTCATAAAGATGTAGTGGGAGCACTTTTTGCAGATACAGATGGAATCCTGTATGGGTTTGTGAAAAAAGAACGCAAAGTAAAGCTGACCCCTTCAGGATATGGATTTCTTTTAAAGTACCAAACAACGGTTTTCAAATTGGTGAATTATGAACTCGCGAAGTTTCTTCAGAAGAAAAATTCGCTTGTGACGCATGGGATATTGCTGGAGGAAATCGAAAACATTACACAACGAGAGTCACTGCTCCAGTTCCAACAATTGCTGGTAGAGAATTCAGGGAGTAGCTGCTTTTATACCGGAAGATCTTTAGACATAGGGAAAAAATCAATCGCAGTGGATCACTTTGTCCCATGGAGCTTTGTCCATTCAGATGAGTTGTGGAACTTCGTCTTGACTACGGGAGCACTTAACTCAAGCAAAGGCAGTAAATTACCAGCTGAGCGATACTTGGAGAAAATCGATGAACGCAACCGTCTATTCCAGCAAGTAGGAGACGTGTATGTGAAGCAGTACATGGAGAGCTATGACTTTATCCACTTTGTGAAACTATACAAATATGCTGAGTTAAATGGTTTTGAAAAAGGGTGGGCGCCGGTAAGTTAAATTCAGAATGGTTCCTAGAGAAGGCTTTTACAGTTTCCAATCGAATAAGTTAATACTGAGTAAATACCAATTTGTGGAATTTTATGAGTTTGGTCTGTCTATTTATGATAAAATTGTATTAATTGTAAAATGGAATGTGTTTTTCACTAAAATTATCACTGTTTAAATCTTTTCAGACCAACGAAATTATTAGAAATAAGGTGAGATATATGAAAGAAAGTAAAAGAAGAGAATTAGAACTATTACATAAACTTTGCAAGGAACAAAATATTTCGACTGCTCTTGCACAGGAATTAATTACTTCAAGTAATAAATTTTCTTATGAAAATGTAAATCAAAGTACAAGAATTAAAGAGTATCAAGAATTAATAAACTACCATACTAAACTTAAGTAGGTGATAAACAATGTTATTAAAAAAATTAGTATTTGATAATTATAAAACCTACTATGGCATTCAAGAAATTGATCTTTTTATTCCGAAAAATATTAGAGATGAAAAAGGTCAAAATATTATTTTAGTAGGTGGCCTGAACGGGGCTGGCAAAACAACAATTCTTAAAGCAATTCTATATGTTCTTTTTGGTAAAAGAGGCATGAGTGAAACCGAACATAAAAGATTGTTCTCCAATGTAATAAATAACACATTCTTCGAGGAAGGAGGTCTGGAATGCTCGCTCTCTTTAGTCTTGGAAACAGATTCTGGAGAAGAATGGAATTTAAAAGCAAAATGGTTTTTTGATAAATATAAAAGAGTTACACATGAGGAAAGAAACCTAGAAGTAAAAAAACCAGGGTCTAGTTTATCTAAAAAGGCAAGAATAGATAACATTGAAGTATACAATAAATTTATTGACCGAATAATTCCTTATCATGCAGCTCCATTTTTTATTTTTGATGGAGAAGAAATTAAGGACATCATATTAAGGCAAAATAGTCATGAAATGAAAGAAGCAATTCATAAAATTACTGGCATGGAAGCATATAAGCAACTATTATCTGATTTACAATTTTACAAAAACTCCGTTGAGAGTAAGATTGCAAAATCAGTTAGTGTTGTTAAATTGAAGAATATTAAGAATGATTTAGAAATTATAGATCAAGAAATAAATAATTTAGAAGTTAAAAGGGACAAATATCTTGCAGAGATTCGAAATTTTGATAAGTTAATTAATGCAACAAAAGAAGCACGTAATGCAAAAATGTCACGAAATTCAAAATCTCGTGAAGTGATTGTTAAAAAACAATCAAGAGTTGAAACAGAACTTAAAATCAAACAAGATGAGTTGGAAAATTATTTACAAAAATATACAATAAATATAATATTAAGAGAAAAAATATACAAACTTAAAAAACAATTAAAACTCGAAAATGAAATAAACCATAGAAGGATCCTTCAAAATGCTTCATTAACACCATATCGTAATTTCATTAGTCAGCTGCTTAATAAAAATATTGACCCTGCATTAACAAAAGAACAAGTAATTCAAATTCAAGAACTTGGAGAAGAAATATGGATAAAAGAAAATTCAATTCAAAATAATGTTTCTTCTGATTATATTGAAATTCATGATATATCAAATAATGACTATAATCATCTTGCTAATATTCCCATTAAAGATGAAATTCAAGTCACTAAATATATTAATGAAATTGAAAAATTACAACAGAGTCTTAATTCTCTAGAATTAGAAATTCGAAGCGCACCAGAATCAGTAGATTTAGATGAAGAAAATAATAAAATTGATTTGCTCACAAAAAAACTGGGTGAAATTGATTTGAGGTATAAATCTATTATGAAGAAATTAAGTTTAAAGATTGAAGAAAGAACCAATCTTAAAAATCAAGTTTCGCGATTAGCTGATCAAGATGGCAGTTTAGAAGATCTTCAAAAAACAAAAGAAGATATGGGCAAAATTATAAATACTTTGGAACAATATGTTGCTGAAGTTACTACTATGAAAGCGACATTAATAAAAGAAGAATTTTCTAAGATGCTACAAAAATTGTTTAGAAAACAAGATGAATTTGGAAATATCGAATTTGATATTAAAACTTATTCTATACGTCTTTATAATGATAAAATGCAGGAAATTAGTATAGAAGAGCGATCTGCAGGGGAAATGCAAATGATTTCTTCTGCTTTAATTTGGGCTCTTACAAAGGCTTCTGATTTGTCTCTGCCAATTGTTATTGATACTCCTTTAGGAAGACTTGATAGTTATCATAGAAATCACTTGATAAATTATTATTATAAAGAACTAAGTGAACAAGTAATTATTTTATCAACAGATACAGAAATTACAAAAGAGTACATCAAAGTGATGGAAGAACATTCTTATAAACAATATATGTTGGATTACAATGAAACAAAAAAATATACTATTATTAGAGACGGTTATTTCGATTTTATAAAAGGGTGAATTTATGTCTAATCGCAGAATGAACTTATCAGAAGAGGGTAAGAAAATACTTGATTTGATAGTTGAGATTTTAGAAGTAGAACGACCAATGGCTGTCAAGGTAGCTCTTGCAAAAGGTATTTCAGTTTCAAATGGACCAGTATTAGAGACGTTTTCTAATTCTAAAAACAAATGGACAATTCCAGATAATATAATAAAAGACAAGGAATATTTGTTATTTAAGCATCTTATTTTAAACGAGGTCCAAAAGCCTTTAGATGAAGAACACTTGCATCAACATATGTTGTTATTTATTGAAAAAGGATTACACACACTTAAACACGAATATGAAGGAAAAACTTCTCTGGAAGACTTCCGCTTAAGTATTTTATAAAAAAATTCCCACCAAATTGGTGGGAATTTTTTTATTATATTCTCTCAGAAAGAGGAATTATGTTTACAACCGTTACCGTGGGGTTGGATAATTCACCATTGTCTTGAAGAATTGGTCCATGAACGATACACTGGCCTTTTCTTAAAGAGCTCAATTTATTTTCCCAGTGTTTTTTTTCTTGAGCATCTTTAGTTAAACTAGAAGCTATATTTGATAGCTCTTGTTCTGGTGGTGAAAAATAAACCTTTTGAGATGAATTTTGTAACCTAGCCAGTTCATCAATATCTAATTGTGATTTTAGAAATTGTGTTGCATACCAAGCAGACCAACCAAATTTTCTACCCTCTGTTAATACTCTCGCGGAAGGAGACTTTTCTGTATGGTCTAAATTCTGTGCTTCATCCATAATAACTGGAATTGGTTCGTTTTTATTACCAAATCTTACAGAATAATTCCATAAATCCCATAGGATAAATTCAGTAATTATTAATTGTACATCTCTTGGAAAACCAGTTAATTGAATAATATAGATTTCGCCATTACTCTCAATATGTTTCTTCCAGTCTATCCCGTTATCTAGACTGAAGGGATTCCGATCGATTAATGGTCTTATTTGAGAAAGAGCAGTTTTAGCATAACTAGAACCATCCTCCTCGAGAAGTTGCTTCAACTTCACTAAATTTAAATTACTATTATATAATTCTAATCCTTTAGAAACAGCCTCATAGATCGCGTTAAGCTGTTGGATGCCTAATGTTTTATAGACAGCAGAAAATACGCTTTTTATGCGTTCTGCTACATCTGTATTGGATTCAGGTAATTGTATACCGCCAATGTCACGTATATTTCTTTGAAAAGGATTTATCGGTAACTTTTCGCTGTATACAATTTTTTGATTTATTTTGTCCCCTAAATATTCTACGAATTCTGGTTCTAACTGATTAGGTAAGAATCCTTCGGTATAATCGATCACAATACTTGGGATACCCAATTTTGACTTTTCCAAAAGTAAACATTGCATGAAGTATGTTTTTCCTTGCCCTGATTTTCCAGAAATCAATAAATGTCTATTAGCTAATCCATTATTTCCATATTCCCAGAATATTTCTCTACTAGAGTTTTCAGCTCGGCCAATTTTAATTCGTAACTTTTCAAGTGGAATAGAGTCCGTTTTTTCATCGTTCACTGGAACTATAATAGGATCTTCCTTTTCGATGGAATTACCCATACTTTCTTTATCGGGAGAATCATTATCTAAACCTTCAGAGACCTCAATTTCAATCAGAGTATCATCAATGCTAGGAGACTCTACTGGCATTTTGTCTGAAACATTTGTGTCGGTATTCAGAATATACATTCCTTTTTCTACAGATGTAGTTAGTGGCACACTTATTGTTTTTATTGCTGGAGAGATTGTCCCTACTTTATATATGTTAGACAGCATTTCTTCCTTAATAAAATCATTTTGTTCTTCATGCATCCATGTTCTCATCTGTTTTATTGATGCTATTAAGCCTTCATATCCATCTTTTTCTGTAAGGTTTAACAATAAAACTTCATCCTCTAATAGAGCACTTCGATGATAAGCATCCTTTTGGAAAGATAAGATTGCGCCATCACCGATATATTTAGATAGACTGTTTGAAACAATATAGTCATCTTTCAATAATTTTTCAATGACTACATCAGAGAGTGAATAATTTTTTTCAATCCAGAAGTCACTCTGCTCGAGTTTTTTTGCATTGGAGATGACCAGTTGAGCGAAGAAATTACGATAAAATCTCCCAGAAAAAGTTTCTCCCATTTCTCCCGTTAATGCATCAATGAAAATATTCTTAGTGTTTTTAACTTGTGATCTTGCTTTATTTAAGACTTCACCTTTATTTAAACCGATTTTAACTTCAATAGGATAGAAGTGAAGAGCGATTTGCCCATTATTAATTTCTAAACCGATTAATAGCAAGTCGTCGCTTTTGCTTCCTTTCATTTGAAGGTTTTTTGCAGTAAAAACACCTTCACTTTTGCTTAATCCTACCACACCGGCTACACGCAGAACTTCTTCAAGAGAGATGGGAATCCATAAGATGTTAGGATGATCAAAATAAGAAACAGAATATTTTATAGCAGATATTATACTTAATTTTTCTCTATCAAAATGTCCCTTGCTTCCAATGATTCTTAATAACCATTCACCATTAAAAGTATTAAAGGCTTTGATTGTATTAAGAACATTTTCGTCGGTTCCTTCTACATTCTTTTGAATAAGAAACTCTTTGATTACAGCATAATATTGTTGAGATTTATCCGTCACTGTAATGGCATCAAAACGACTTGACGAAGAATATTGATCACTATAATGAATTACAACTAAATTACCATTGTATTTATTAAAGAATTCTAAATCCACAGATGGGTCAACAAACGTTACCCAATAAGAAGATTTGAAAATCTTTTCTAAAGTCACTTCATCTGCCGTAGTAATACGAGATAAAATGGCTTCCCCTTTTCTGTAGCTATCATTCCCACCATTCCGCAAATTTGCTGCCAATTCATTAAAATAGTAAGCTACAGTAGTTAGGTAGTTAAGATCTTCTATGCTATTACTATAACCTTTAGTTCCGAAACCGCTCTTGTAAGTTTCCTCGTCTCTCATAGAAGGGACACTAGAATAAAGGCCTTCGATTGCTAAACCGGTATTCATATCGTTAATAGGTTGAACAGCATGATGTTCTTGGGCATGCATTTTATAAAAAGAAATATGTGCATATCTAAAGTCTGAGCTTGGCTCTTGGCTATAAAAGAAAAGTTTTTCTCTTATTATTCTTAGTACATCATCTGAATCCATGTCCTTAATCTTGTTTAACCTTAATTGGAATAATTCCTCAAATTGTTCAACTGTATCTGTACGGGCATAAATTTCAAAAGCGCTTTCTACATTCTCATCTTTGTATAAAGTTACTTCTATTGGTTTTAAATTTTCGGCACCATTTTTTTTAATCTCCTCTAACATCCATTGTAAAATCCCTCTTACAACCTCTATATCATTCGAAATGTTTATAACATTAAGTTGAAGAGGGGCCTGAGATAGTTGAATAAATAAGTAAGAGAAATGTTCTTTGAACTGTGATATTTTATCACTAACTACTTTAGCTAGATATTGATTAGCATCAGATACAGAAATTTGATTCACTGGTTTAAAAGTTAACCACTCCATGACCGCTTGCTGATGTTCGGGTTTAAAAAGTGTTTTTTCGTCATATAAAAATGGAACGAGTGAATCAGGGGTAATACGGCTTAAAATACTGTTTTCAATTTCCTCTGTATTCAACAATTCATAAACTTTTAATTTAAATGCGAGCATAATTGGGTGTAGTGGAGTAAAATACAAAGTTTCATTAGAAACAATTGTTCCTAATTTAAATATATCTCTTCCTTTTGATCCAGCTGGAGATCCATCTTTAAAAGTACTTATTTCATTTTGATATTCGTTTATATACTCTTGAGCACGGGCTTTTAAATCCGCCGTTATTGTGCATAAACTAGGGATGGTATTACTGATTTTAAAGTAAGTTATTAGACGACTATACGCCTCGCGTAAATTATCACTTAAATTAATATTTTGTGAGATGAGCTGACCTGACTCGAATTTTGCATGTTTTAGACCTTTCTCGATCCAGTAACTCTCCCACTCAAAAAATTCACGGTATTCTGAATGAAAATAGAACTCTCTGTTTTCAAGTATTAATCGGTTATTCTCTTTAATCCATTGAATATCTTGGCCAGATTCTCGTATCAATTTCCATAATCGATGACCGGTTATTGGCAGAGATTCCGGTAACTCATTTTTAAAAATAATAGGGATGCTTACTTGATCAAAATCAATTGTAATTTTTAATTCATCGTCATCATTATAAGCTTCTGGTAGAGGAACAATAGTAAGTCTTTCGTCTTGCGATACGGCAGTGCGTTGATTATTTTCTTTAATCTCTATTTTTTTACTGACTAAACCATTGCCAAAATGCAACTCTTCGTCTTCATATTGAATTTGTATGTGACCATTATCTGCATCGATTAAATAACTTGATTTATATTCATCCAAATATATAGGGTCAATAGGTAAAACCGCAATAGAAAACTCTGCTCCTAAAGCTGCTTTATTATCATGCTTATATGAGAACCGTACGAAAGTTGGTTTGTAAGGTTCAGTTTTAATCTTTGCAGTTAAATTTGTCAACATAACCTTAACGTTTAAATCTGCAGTAAAATGTCTGGGAATTTTAAGATATTGGGAAGATAGGCTTTTTGAACTTCCTACTAAACTGAAACCCATTTGAAGATCTACTTCTTTTTTGCCATCTGGGTTAAAAATAACGATATTTCTTTTTCTTTTTCCGTTAGCTTTTTCACTTAAAGGTTTGTTCCAGAGAATTAATTTATCCAAAACCTTAAGGGAGTTTAAATCGATTTTTGTCTTTTTATTTAAGTTAATAAAATCACTGTGATGTTTAAATACTTTAGGAAATTCCATCTCCATCCAGTTTTCTGCAATTAATTCATTTGCACCTGTTGGACTGAATCGATTTTCTAATTCTTCCTTATCTAATCCAAAGTTATGAACTTTTTTCACAAAATCAAATAAGTCTCTGTTTTCCTCAATTCGTTTCTTTTGTTCTTTACCGTTAAAGGTACTTAAATCAGGATCTTTAAAGAGACCGAATTTGTAGTATTCTTTATCACTAATTCTGCCTTTATTTAACGTAGAAAATATATCTTCAAAATCGAACAAGTTTATCTTAAGAAAAACTTGTTCTTTAAGGAGACTATCTAAATTATCCAATAAAATAATTTGATCTGTTTTTTCAAGAGTGCTATTTTCTATCTTGTTTTTTAAACTTACGAAAAGAGAGTTAGGATGTAGAGGCATGCCCTCTTTTTGCAAATCACTGCTACCTCCTTGAATTGAATCTAGTTGTTCCGAAACTATACTAATTAGTGCAGTATCTTTCCAAATGCCTTTCTGCTCACCTACTAAATTTCTTAACGTTACTAAGAAATCCGGTTTTACAACTTCAGAAGTATTAGCCACAACTAAATTCACTTCACCAAGTGGGAGTGAGAAAGTATAGTATTCATCACCAAGTTCATGCTTATAAATAAAAATTTGCGAATCATTTTCTTTCATTCCATTAACTAGTTTTTCCACATCAGAATCATTATCCAATTGAAGATAATATCTATCTCCAGATTTTATACCCTCTCGAGTAAAATGTTCAATTATTAATGTGGATATATATTTAAAGAATTGGTTTGACATACTGAGCATCACCACTATCGCTTTTTTTGTCTAGAATGTTTAACTTATCCAATAAAGTTATGATTTCTTTTTTAGAATATCTATCTAACGCTATTCCTCTTTTACGAAATTCTAGGAATAGATCATTAAGGGGAATCCGTTTGTTTTTCACGGATATTGCTGTTAAAAGAAGAAGGAAATCATGTTTAATATTAAAGACTTGCCCTGTACTTCCTCGACTTTTTATAAATTGACCTGAGCCTAAATCTTCTAAATTTTTCCCGTATTTATCAATAACTTCACTGCTCATACCTTCTCTTAAGCATTGAAATAAAGCTTTAAAGGCAGCAGCTAAATCTTCAGGTTCTTTTTTAGGTTCAATGTTTTTAAGTCTGGAATACTCAACAATCCATCGCTTTAATTCATTTAAATAATCTTTTTCATATTCATGTCCCATCGCTTGAATCTTTTGTTGTAATTCGTAATATGGAATAAAAGATCTCTTTCCTTCTGAATTCGGTGGATTAAGAGAATTGTGGTTGAGATGAGAGATCGTGTGAATGTGAGGAAAAAGGTTTATAGCTTTTTCTTTTATATACCTTAGTCCCTCAAGTTCACCCGCAGCCTTTCTTCTTTTACTCACACTTTCCCATTCAAGTGTGAAATATAATGGATGTACTTCGTCAAAAGTACTATCAGTAAATCGCTCAAAATTAAAGACTAACTGGCACGCGTACATGAAAACATAATAATGAGTCAATAAAGGGAAAGACGTTAAAAAATAATCTTTATACTGAGAAAGATAAATTATATCTTCTTGATATAGACTTGTAAGAGGTTCAAATAAAGCTTGATATTGTTCCTTTTTTTCCTGCTTTACTTCTTTTAATACGTCCATCTTGTTTAAAATCAATTCAGTAAGAATATCATCGGTTTCTTTACTTTTGAAAATATTCTTAATTTCCCTATTGCCTCTGACTAAAACGTCATTCATAAAATGAGAGTACTTCCCAAATTCATTTAAATTAGAATCAATCTTTATAAAATTAAACAAAAATGGATGTATCGGTTTGATCTCTTCTTGGTTAAATAAGTAGTGATCCATAAATCGAATAAAGTCATGTTTATCGTCGTCATGATTAAATTCGACACTACTGGCAATATGTTCACTTAACTCGTTTTCTTCTTGAGAGGAATAAAAATCATCATTTCTCTTTAATGATTTTTCATCAAGTTTAACCTCACAGATATTTCTAATATATTCACCAAGGACTTTGTTAAATTGCCCCTTTATTTTCCTAGTTCTTTTTGATAAAAAGGGCAACACATCTAATACTTCACCAGTTTCATGATTTCCTTTACTAAGAAGATTATTTAACTTTTCTAGATCCAGAGTAGTTTGCACCACTAATTATTACTCCCTTTCAAATACAAATGATCCAAAATCATCACGTTTAACCATGTAAAATTTATTATCTTGTGGAAAATGAACAAGCATTTCTTTCTTTTTATCTCCAAATTTATATATCTTTTCGATAAACTCTACAAACTTAATCCCATCCTCAGCATCTTGTTTATTTGGTCGATATCCAGTCTGAACCTTTCTAAGCAGTTGGTATAGTGGGAAATCAATTTCCAAATATATGTTGTCTGAATTCTCACCATTTTTATAACCCAAGACAATCGAAGTTTTGAAAGTATCAATTGACTCGTCAGTTCTCTTTGAAAGATGCTCCAAAGTTGGGCTTAAGTTTAACTTCTGAGATAATCGAAACTTTTCAGATGGATTATTAAGGTATATAAAATCCCTTTTAGGACTTCCTTTCCATTTGAAAATAGCGGATTTAATTTCTTCATAAACATTTCTAATATGTTGCAGATTGCCAATATTAAAGAAATATAAATTATTAAGATAATCTTTATAATTATGGGTGCTAATTGAAGAAGAAAATTCCTTATTAACTAAGTAATTTAATCGAACAAAAAACTCAAAAAACATATTAAAAGAGTGATTAATTAAATTATTGTCCGTTATAATTGGAACTAACCATTTGTTTGATACTTCTTCTTGAATATACTCATTAATAATAGGAGTCCAATTACTAAGCGTGTTCAAATTTACGGCTAGCTGATCAGTGTAAACGGATCTATAGTGGATGGGATCTAATTGGCTGACTGCTTCCAAAATGATCGATCTCTCTCTTCTATTAAATAAAAGGTTTGGCAGTGATTGTTCTAATACTTCAAAATCATTTAGAAGCTTTCTATTAACAACTTCATCGGGAATTAATATATCTGCTAGAAAATTTAGAAAGGCTCTCGCTGAAATTACTAATTTTTTCTTTATAATTGCTTGGATTATAAGTTGTATAATTTGTTCTTGAACAAATGAGTTTTGCATAAACTTATAATTTTCATGAACGATTGTATTAAGATGTCGATCTTCGTCTTCTTGTAAAGCTAAATAAAACGGATTATTTGAAGAAGGACTAAAAACTTTGTTAATCAAAGCAGAATAAAATGTTGATGTGGGTCCATTTACAGTAAGTTCGTATGAATGATAATCGCCAAAACTTAATAAATCGATATTTCCTCTGCTATAACTTGCAGTTATATTGTTTAAAAATAGTTCACTATTTTCGACAAATATTTTTAGATTATTATAGGTATAATTTTCATGCTTTCTATAAATAAAGTTATGCAATACACCCATATTTATTGCGAGGATTATTTTATCTGTAGAAAAGTTGATTTTCTCATCAGAAAAATTGTTCAATATTTCTTCTAGCGTTTCCATTGAGTCTTTATTTGGAGAAAAGCTTTCTGTAGCATCATTGTATATAGTGTAATTTTTTATTAACTCTGGTCTTTTTTCTTTCAGATAGGCTAATAAGTGGGATTTTCCATCTCCAACACTACCACATAATAAAATGAGATTTCCCATATTTGAATCTCTAGTGTTTAAAATATTTTCAAGATCTAATTGGATCTTACGGTCAACGTGCATGTAGTCTTTAAAAGTACTAAATTGACTTGCATTCTCAATAGCTTCTTGTGAAGAGTCCTTCAAACGAGTTAGTTCCCTCAATAAATAACTTTGATCACTTTGTAAATCCTTAGTGAGAATATTTGTTGATGTTTCTATATTTTCATTTATCTTAGCTTTAGGAAGGTCTGCTCGAACAGAACTATTACGTTTCAATTGGTTAAAATTAACTAAACCTATAAGTTCTCCAATTTGTTTTCTAACAATGTCTTCTATATTTTCTTTTGGTTTTATTTGAGGTATTTCATATAAAGGTATTTTTAATTGCTGTTCAAGAGAATAAACCTCATAAAACCATACCCCAATCTTGTACATTTCTTTATGCAGCTTAAATGCTTCTGTAATATCATTAAATTGCCCATCATGCGCAGCTTTGTTACCAGCTAAGCGGATAATATCAAAAGATCTTTGTATATCCCTCTCAAAGTAACCTTCTTTAGAGAGGAATGAAATTTTATCGTTTAACGATAGATGAAAAACCTCTAAATTCTCATGTTTAAATACTTGGGAAATAATTTCTTCTGCAAAAACTCGAGCTTTTATAATTGAACTACTTGGGTCCTCGAATATTAGATCTTCCATTTTTTTTGCAATCTGAGCTCCTATAGGGCTACTGTCTTCTAAAAAGTTTAAAAAACCTCCGTTGAAGTTCATCAATTATCAACTCCAAAATTTCATTTGTATTAATAACATTTTAACATAGGGGATTGTAAATAATAAGGAAGTTAAGTTATAATGACAAGCTAATTTTTGGGAATGCGAATAAAGGTTCGTCTTTTTCCTTGTGTTTTTTGCAAAACGGTCTTATACTATTATTAAATATTACGTACGTAAAAGGGGGCTATTACATTGGACGCGACTTTTAGTTATAATTTCCCTGCTATCCGAGGTATCCAAGCAGGAAAGGAATATTTTGTTGCTATGTGTCCACTCAGAATTATACCGAAAATATTTTTATTTGATGAAGATGAGATTCCACCGGAGCATCGCTCTCAAAGAATTCTTAACAAGGCTCGAATTCCTGAAATGACCAACTACATTGTAGATAATATAAATGATTATGTTTTTTCTTCAATTACTGCTTCTGTTGATGGTGAACTTAATTTCACTCCGTTTAATCAAGCTGCTAATTCAAAGGATTTAGGACAATTAAGGATTGCTTTAGACGCACGCTTTTTAATTAATGATGGGCAGCACCGTCGAGCAGCTATTGAGGAAGCATTAAAGTTGTCTCCAGAATTAGGGAGTGAGACAATATCTGTTGTATTTTTTCATGACGATGGGTTAAAAAAATCGCAGCAAATATTTTCCGATCTAAATAGACATGCGGTAAACACCACTTCATCAATTGGGATTTTATATGATCATCGTGATAAATTATCCATCATTACAAAAGATATAATTGCTAAGATTCCTTTATTAACAAGATACACCGATAAGGAAAGGGTTTCTTTATCTAAGAATTCCCCAAAAATATTAGCGTTGAATCATATCTATAATACTAATTTGAAGTTACTAGGTAAAAATAAGGGTGAGAATATCTCCATTAAAGATGAGGAGTTTGTGTATGATTTTTGGTCTTTATTATGTAACTCGATAATTGAATGGAATTCTGTTTTAAATAAAGAGATTAATACAAGAGAATTACGTGCTAATTATATTGTTGGACATGCGGTTTTTGTTGAAGCGTTAGGAGTGGTTGGAAAATATCTACGTGAATACCACTCAGATGATTGGACTAATTATATAAAAAAATTGTCAAAAATAGATTGGCATAGGACAAATAACTCTCTATGGTTAGGTCGTGCTTTTAATCATAATGGTCGTATACAAAAAACAAGCCAGACAATACAGTTGACGGCTATTCAAATTAAGAAGCTTATAGGTTTACCTTTAACTGACACAGAAAAGCAAAACGAAGATAAGTTTAATAAAGGAGTTGAATGAAATGAGCGCTGGATTAATTAGCGATTTATTCACAAATAAATTAAATATCGTTCAAGAAGCTAAAACTCAAATAAAAATAGCTTATAAAATGGATGATCGACCATGGGTAGTAGGATATAGTGGGGGGAAAGATTCTACTGTTGTTGTACAGTTGGTTTTTGAGGCTTTGAGTGAAATGAAAAAAGAAGAGCTTCACAAAAAAGTATATATCATCTCATCAGATACTTTGGTAGAGACACCTTTAATAATTAATTCAATAAATCAAACTTTGAGAAGAATTCAAGATGAGGCTTTAAATAGAGACTTGCCTTTTGAAACTCATAAAGTAAAACCGAAAGTAGATCAATCCTTTTGGGTAAATATTATTGGTAGAGGGTATCCCTCTCCTAACCAACAGTTCAGATGGTGTACTGACCGCTTAAAGATAGATCCAGCAAATCAGTTTGTTACGGATAAAGTTTCTTCTTTTGGAGAAGTAGTAATGGTTCTTGGAGTGCGAGAAGATGAAAGTACAACAAGAGGTAATGTGATTCGTTCCCATACTGTGGAAGGAAAACTATTTATGAAACATACTACACTTTCAAATGCATTTGTATATGCACCAATTCGTACGTTTGCATTGGATGATGTTTGGGATTACCTATTAAACCATCCCTCGCCTTGGGGAGATGACAATTTTGATTTACATCGATTATATCAAGATTCTAGTAGCGGGGAATGTCCATTAATCGTTGATAAATCTATAAAAGAAAGTGCTGGGTCTTGTGGGAACAGTCGATTTGGCTGTTGGGTGTGTACTGTTGTAAATGAAGATAAAGCACTTACTGGTTTTATACAAAGTGGCCACGATTGGATGAAACCATTGTTAGACTTCAGAAACTGGTTGGCTTCTATCCGAGATGATCGTACAAAAAGAATGAAATATCGAATGAATGGCCAAGTCTATTTTAAAGAAGTTAAAATAGAAGAAAAGGACGGGAAAAAGCAAGTTTTGATTCCCAAAAAGTCAAGCAGAGCTAAGCACTATATACCGGTTGATGAATATACAATAGTTCAGAAAAATGATCTAAAAACATATGTAGCAAACAATAATATAGATCTTAGTAATAAAATTGATCATAAAATTCTTGTGCAGTATGAAGAAGAATCTCTAGATGGCCAGATTGTCACAAAACATGCACTTTTAGGTCTAGGACCATTTAATTTAGATACAAGAAAAGAAATTTTAGAAAAATTATTAATGGCTCAAAAATATCTTCAACATCCTGACGATCCACACTACGAACTGATCAGTGTAGAAGAACTTAAGGCTATACGTAAAATATGGTTTAAAACTGGAAACTGGGAAGATTCTATACCTGCTATCTACGAGAACATTATAGGTCTCTCTTATGACTGGGAAATAGACGATCGACCACTATTTAACAAAGAACAAATATCCGATTTAGAGCTTTTATGTGATCAATACAAAATTGATCTAAAAGTTATGAAAAAACTTATCTCCATTGAAAAAGACTATGCAGGCTATAAAGTAAGACGAGGTTTAATGGAAGAAATCGGCAAGACTTTGAAACAAGACTACTTACATTTGTGAAAATGAGGTTTAACTATGATTATTAATGAGATTCAGTTAACAAATATTGGGCCATATAAAGGATTCAACCGCTTTGACCTTCGCACAGTGAACGGTAAAAATGTCATTCTCATTGGGGGCGAAAACGGAGCAGGTAAAACTACCTTGTTAAATGCAATTAAACTAGGCTTGTTTGGAGCGTATAGCTTTGGGCATAAAAATGAAAGTAATGAGTATTTTAAAAGAATAAAAAGCATGTTGAATCATCAAGCGAAGAAAGAAGAAAGTGATGATTTTAAAATAAAACTTGATTTTACTCTAATTAACAATTTCGAAAAAATTGACTACTCTTTATATCGAACATGGCATATAAAGAAAATGACTCTTAAAGAAACATACGATATTCTTGCAAATGGCAAACACTTAAGTGACTCCGAGAAAGATCTATTTCAATCACAACTTAAGGAAGTAATGCCTCCTCAGCTATTAGATTTCTGCCTATTTGACGGTGAAGAAATAGCACGAATTGTCAATAAGGATTTATTGTCTGAATACTTAAGTAAGTTATCGAGAGTTGTATTTAATTTAGATCTATTTGAGGTTCTTGAAACAGACTTGATGACATACTCAAATCAAACACTTGATTTTAACAAAATGACATCATTTGAAAAGGAATTATTCCGTTTAAATGAAGAAGAAAAACATTTAAAAGAAGAAATTAATAAAGTAACTGCTTTATTAGAGGATCTTAATAAACAAAAGCAAGAATTCAGTGAGGAATATATCTCTTTTAAACAAGACTTTGATACACATGGTGGACTAATCAAAGCTCAAAGAGATCAGATCTTAAAAGAAATAAATATATTAGAGCAGGAAAGAAAACAAAACACAGAAAAGATTAAAGAATTCGTATCTACACTTTTACCTTTCCTAATATCAAAACAATTGTTAACTAGAACAAGAAGTCAAATTGTTAATGAAGAATCTAACCATTTATTTAGACAGTTAGACCAAAAGTTATCACCAGAAAAATTAGAAGGATTGATTAGTTTGTTTTCTGATAAACTAAGCGATGAAAATATAGCTGCCAAATTAAAAATATCGTTATTGGATCTAGTTAAACCTGAAACAGTAATTAGACAAATTCATGGTGCATCATTTTCTGAAAGTAGTTTAGTTGAAAATATGTATCATTCTGTTTGTTCTAACGAGGCTATCGGTATTACTTCGATGATCAGTGAAAATAGAAAAAAGCTTGAAAATCTACAAGTTCTTCGTGGAAAACTAAAAGTAAATGATTCCACCAATGAGTTTAATTCTATGCTTAGTAATATGGAGAAACTGCAAATACAATTAGTTAATATAGATCAAAAAATAGTGAATCTTGGTTCTAAAATAACGGATTTAAGAAATAAACATAATAATCTTTCCACATCAATTGAAAAGCATCAATTAGTTATTAAAGATACGGAAAAAACTAAAAGTTCTTATCTAGAATCTCAAAAAATCATAGAATTGAGTAAAAGATTTAGAGAATTACAACTCAAGAAAAAACTTCAGGAAGTTCAAATTGAAGCATCGGTTTTGCTGAAAAAAATGTTTAGAAAGCAAAATTATATAAACTCGATTAGAATTGATCCGAAAACTTATAACGTTGTATTGCTTGATTCCCAAAGCGAAGAAATTGAAAAAACAACGTTATCTGCTGGAGAAAAAGAAATTTTAATAATTTCACTAATTGGATCTATTTTTAAGTGTTCGGGAAGAAAAGTTCCTTTCATTTTTGATTCTCTATTAGGTAGATTGGATAAAACACATAAATCAACTTTGTTAACAGAGTTTATCCCGAATTGTGGTAGACAGGCAATTATCTTATCCACTGATACTGAAATAGATGAGGTACATTATAAAATGTTGAAAAATCATATCTCTAAAGAATATATATTAGATTTTGACGTTATTAACAAAGAAACCCATATTAAGAATTATTATTTTCCTGTCATTAAAAATGAGGTGAAAATATGAATTTTCGACTTAAAACATCTAAACATACCGGAGAATTGCTAAATTCTCTTCAGAGTAGCACAAACCTAACATGGAACGTTTTGGCCCGGATTGCTATAGCACTATCAGTGAAAAATCCTGCTCAACCTCCAAAAGTAGAAGATAAAGCAGGGGTTGATATTCATCGTAATGCTTTAACGGGAGAAAATGATTACCTATTTAAAGCGATTATTAGACAACATGCCCAATCAAGTATATCTGACGAAGAATACTTTCCCGATTTGTTTAATGCTCATTTAGAACGAGGAATCATCCTCCTTGAAAATGAATATAAGCATGCAGGGAATTATGAGAAATTATTATTGAATCTATTAAAATTGGAAGAATAGGTGATGAAATGCTCTATTTAGACAATAGTGCAACTACACAAATTTTACCGGAAGTAAGAAGTGCAATGCTTCCATATTTAATGGAGGAATACGGAAACCCTTCTAGTAAATATTATTTAGTAGCTGAAAATGCTAAAAACGCTGTAAAAGACGCAAGAAATTCTATTTCCTCCTTGCTTGGTTGTACAGATCGAGAAATTATATTTACTAGTGGGTCAACTGAAAGTAATAATATGATTATTAAAGGAGTTGCAGATTATTATTCTGAAAAGGGTAATCATATTATTACCTCAAAGGTTGAACACCCTTCAGTTTTAGAGGCTTGTAAATTCTTAGAAACAAAAGGATTCGAAGTTACTTATTTAAATGTGGATAACTTCGGAAGAATTGATTTGAGTGAACTCTCCTCTATCATTACTGATAAAACTATATTGGTTTCGATAATTTGGGGTAATAATGAGTTAGGATCTTTAAATGATATGAAAACAATCTCAGAAATTTGCCTTGAAAGAGATGTATTCTTGCATACAGATGCCACGCAAGTTGTTAGTAAAGTTGCAATCGACTTAACAGAGTTTCCTGGTATTAAGTTCTTGTCATGTTCGGCTCATAAATTTCATGGACCTAAGGGAATCGGAGCGGCTTTCATACGTAAAGATCGTTATGATATATTAGCAAAAATTACCCCCCTTATGCATGGAGGGGGTCAAGAAGAGGGTTATAGAAGTGGTACATTGGCTGTCCATAATATTGTCGGTATGGGCAAAGCCGGAGAAATGTCGCAAAAGAATCTCTTAAACAACATTAAGAAATTATGTTTTTTAGAGGGGTATTTAACTACTATTCTGAATGATAAATTTAAGGGTATGCTAATATTTAATCATGATAAAGAGCATAAGATACCGGGGATATTAAGTGTTCAATTTAAGGGGATAAATAATGAAATATTAGTGAAAAAGTTAGCTCCTTTCATAGCAGCCTCTACAGGATCGGCATGTAGCTCAAGTAAACCTTCACATGTACTCGATGCAATTGGTTTGTCCATTGATCAAGTGAGAAATACAATAAGATTTTCATTATCTGCAACTATTGAAAAAGAAGACTTAAATATTTTTAATGAACTATAGATAATGACTTATGTGGAATATATGTATTTAATATATAAAGGGAGAGACGTCAGGGGAAATACTTTCAGTCGTTCTTACTTGCGCCTTTATAAACTAAGGAGAATCTGAAATGGAAGAATTAGAAACGGTATATGTGATTGAAACATTAGAAGATTTATATGTAGTGGAAGATGAAGTTTTTGAAGGGAAAGTTTTGGATGGAGTATTAGAACTAGCCACACAATTTAACTCCCGCCGAGAAGCAAATGATTTTTTAGCAGAGATGAGTGAAGCGGGAATCTCTGGAAAAATAAAGGAAGCTAAAATCTTTATTAAAGTGATGAAATAATAGTAGAAAATAAAATCATATCTTGGTTGGCTTGTCCTATTAAAGGATGGGTCTTTTTTTATTTCCAATATATATAAATTAATAATGAACTAATCTACAATAGAAAGTAAGTTAATAGAAAAGTTTGCTTGTTCAAATCGTTTAGCTTGAAGTGGTTTTATTTATGATAAATCAGATTTAAAAGGAGTTCTGTCCCTTTGGAAAAGAAAATTCACCATAAAAAAGATGCCAGTATCATTTCAGATCCGGAGGTAAGTTATTTAGAAGAAAATAAAGAAGAAATCAAAGAATATTACCCATTGATTCCACCTCATTTCCAGATTAGATTATATCAACAAAATGCAATTAAGAATTGGTTTCGTAACGATTGTCAAGGTCTATTAGAAATGGCAACGGGTACTGGAAAAACAATTACAGCTCTATCAGCTATAGCAAAATTAGGAGAGGTAACTAAACGCCTTGCTGTTATTATAGTATGTCCCTATACACATTTAGTTGACCAATGGGTTAAAGATATAATTCAATTTAATATGTCTCCGATTGTTGCTTACCGTTCAAGGAAATTATGGGAAGATGATCTAGCTAATTATGTTTCGGCATTTAATAGTGGAGTAGTCAGTCACTTTTGTTTAATTACAACTAATGCCACGTATGCCACTGCTTCAATGCAAAAAATAATTAGTTCCTTAAAAGGAGACATTGTTTTTGTTGCTGATGAAGCACATCATTTAGGTGCGGCAAAAAGCAGGAAGCATTTAAATGAAAATTTCCCCTATAGGCTTGCATTGTCTGCAACCCCTAATCGATGGTTTGATGAGGAAGGTACATCAGAATTAATTAACTATTTTGGGGGGGAAGTTGTATTTGAGTTTGGATTAGATCAAGCAATAGGACAATTTCTTACTGAATATTATTATTATCCTCACATAATCGTATTAGAGGAAGATGAGAGTGAGAAGTATTTTGAAATTACAAGAAAAATTATGAAAATGTATCCAAAAGAAGATGCTTCCAGAGATGATAATAAATCAATTGAAGGTTTATTAATTGAGCGTGCACGAGTTATTAATCATGCTAGAAAAAAGATCGGAAAATTAAAAGAAATTATGCAGGAGCATAAAGATGATAGTCATAATATCGTTTATTGTGGTGACAGTAATGTAGATGGTGAGAAGCAATTAGATACTGTTGTAAAATTACTTGGCACAGATTTAAATATGAAAGTGCATACATTTACTTCACGTGAAGATGGGAAAACCAGAAAGAATCTGTTAGAAAGATTTGAGTCAGGTGAGTTGCAGACTCTTGTAGCCATTAAATGTCTAGATGAAGGTGTAGATGTCCCGGCAACACAAAGAGCTTTTATATTAGCAAGTAGTTCAAATCCACGAGAATTCATCCAACGTAGAGGAAGAGTTCTAAGAAAACATCCAAATAAGAAATACTCTTATATACATGATTTTATTGTGATACCTAGAAACTTAGAGGATATAAAATATATTGAACAAACTTTATTTAATACTGAAAGAAATATGATAAAACGAGAATTAAATAGATTTAGTGAGTTTGCTAGTCTAGCTATAAATGGTCCGCTAGCTCACCAAAAATTAGATCAAATAAAGCATGCTTATAATTTATTAGACATATAGAGAAAATTAAAGGAGGAGTTTTGTATGAGCATGGAGAGAGAAAAAATAGAATCTTTATTAGCTGAGTTACCTGATTCTAGCGCTTTAATATTGAAAGAAATACTACAAGCAGAAAAAGAAGTCTTACATCTCAAAAATTTACAAGGGACTACAATTATTAACGATATTGTTAACATTGTAAAAGAGAGGATTAATGAATAATGTTAATTCAATACATTAAATTGAAAAATTTCAGACAATATTATCAAGAACAAACGATTGAATTCTCTAGATCAGCCAATAGAAATGTTACCGTTATACACGGTGAAAATGGATCTGGTAAAACGGCTCTTCTAAATGCTTTTAGTTGGTGTCTGTATGGATTGCATAATCTTCCAAATGAGAAAGATATCATAAATGAGCATGCAATTGCAATAGCAATAGAAGAAGTCGAAGGTTCAGTTACGATTAATTTTATTGATAGTGGAAAAGAATATACTGTAACTCGAAAGGTAAGAGCTAAAAAATCCTTACATGGTGAAATTACTTATTTTGAACCAGAAGTTCAAGTAAATTATATAGAAAAAGGTGGATTATTTAAAACAGTAAATAATCCTACTGTTGAATTAAATAGGATACTTCCTGAAGATTTAAGAACCTATTTCTTTTTTGATGGAGAAAGAATAGATAACTTATCAAAAGAAAGTGGAACTGAAGATATAAAAAAAGCAATCAAAAATATTATGGGTCTTGAAATACTTGAGAGAGCAATTACACATACAGAAAAAGCTAGGATTAGATTTAGAAGTGAGCTAAAGAAGTTTGGTAATTCTCTAATTATTAACATCATTGAAGAGCTTGATAAATTGGAAGGAAACCGCGAAGAACTAAAAGAACAAGAAATTCTTCAAAAAAGTAACTTAAGTGCATTAGATAAACAAATATTAGCAGTTGAAACCCGGTTAAAGCAAATTGAAGGAGCTAAACAATTACAATCTCAAAGAGACAATAAACAAACAGAGCTGCTTGAGACTAAACAAACGATTAAAGATATAAGAAGAAGTCTCAAAGAAAAAATGAGTAAAATCGGTTATATTGCATTTAGCTACTCAGCTACTCAAAAAGCGGATACAATTATCAAAAAAAATAGTGCCGGAGATGTATTTACAGGTGTTAGTAGTGTATTTATAGAGGAACTCATTTCTAAAGGTCAATGTATCTGTGGGAGTTCACTAACATCAAATTCCATACATTTAGACCATCTAAAACTCCTAAAAGATAGATTAAATCTTAATAATTACCAAAATAATATTTATGAAATGGTAGGCAATTTAAAAGTCATTAAAGAACGAAAGATAAATCTTATTTCTGAATTAAAAAGATTGAAGAAAAATGAAATTACTGAAATACAAAAGGTAAATATGTTGTCAGAAGAACTTGACGAAATAAGCTCAAAGCTAACAGGGAAAGAGTCTGAAGAAATTGTTCAATTAGAAAATAAAAGAGTGGCACTAGTAAATCAAAAAAGTTTGGTTGAAAGACGATTAGGCGTTATAGAAAATGATTTAGAGACCGTTCTAAAAAATATCAATGAAAAAACCACTGAACAGAAAAAGTATCAAATACTTGAAGAAAAAGGGCTATTGACCCAAAAACGCATGGATGCATTGCAGCAGCTCGAGATTGTGATGCAAGAGATCCTAAAAGTACGGGAAAAACTTGTTAAATCACAATTACAAGAGAGAATAACGAAAGTCTACTCTCAGTTTTTAAGAAAAGGTTATGACGTTCAGCTTGCAGATAACTATGAATTGAATGTCTTAAATGAAAACAAAAATATAGTTGGAATGTCCCAAGGAGAAAGACAGATTACTAGCCTATCTTTCATAGGGGCAATAGTTGACATAGCGCGAGAACACTATAAAGATCAAAAAGTTGATTTTGATGAAGGAGGTATATATCCTCTGGTAATGGATTCTCCATTTGGAGCTCTCGATTCGGATCATCGAGAAAGAATTGCAAATGGAATTTATAAACTTGCTGATCAAGTCGTTGTAATAGTTTCTTCCTCTCAATGGAAAGGAGAAGTTAGTGAGCATTTAAAAGATTATATTGGAAAAGAATATAAACTTCTTTACAATGATCCACGACAAAATAAAGTAAGACCTTATGAATATACCGAAGTTGTAGAGGTGGTTAGTACAAATGTCTAATAGAAGAATTAAACGACCTAAGAATCAAGAGGACGGTTATAAAACACTCATAGATTCAGAAGAATTTGGGGTTTTTTTAACATACAAAGATGTTTTTATGACTTCTGGAGCCCTTGGGTTTATGGAACAAAAAAGAATGAAATTCTCAAGTTCTGCGGAAGGAATTCCTTGGAGTGTTTTCACATTAGATACAGATGAGACTATAATTAATGCAATAGCGTTAGCAGAGACGGAAGATATCTCCATTCTTAGAGATGATCCAGATTCGTTTGATAAAAAGATGCAAATTTTTGAAGAATATGCAGCGGGTGGTTTTGAGATACTTTATAACCTTGTGACTGATAATCCAAAGGTTGCATTAACTTCGTTATTTGACTTTATTATGAGTATGGAAGATGAAGTGAATGATAAAGACAGAAATTTAAGAGGTATAGCAGATATGCTATCATTTTAAGCATTAAACAATTGAAATAATTAGAGAGGGATGTAACTTGAATGGATATCCTAGATATTGTGAATTCTCATCTTAAGGATCGAGAGTTACTCGTAGAAGATAAACTTCATGATATTGTAACTAAACTAAATGGTGGAGACAGTCTTGAACAGTTATCCAGTTTATATAAAGTAGAACCCGCTATAATAAAAAATTATCTTAAAAAAGAAAACTACTATCTTGATCCGAATTCCAATAAATGGTTAAAGGGTAATCTGAAAACAGAAGTTGGAGATTATATCACTACTGAACAGATAAGTACTATTCCATATAAATTATTCTACGGAAGTAATTTAACTTTTATAGCGCAACAAACTAACGTAACTATAACTACTTTAAAAGAATCACTAAAAAGGTTTAACTATAAAAAACGGTGGACTTATACTTATAATGCTAATAATCAATCCATAATACACCCGGATGTATTAAAGATTGTACATTTAATTAATTCAAAGAAATATAGTCTTGAAGATGTAGCGGAACATTTAAAAACTGATGTAAATGAATTGAAGGAAACGCTTAAAGCAGCTAACTTTCGAAAGGTGTGGACTTTAGAATCGAATGTAGAAGCTTCAACAATCGAGACAAATATTGAAGGATTAAAAATTGTAAGAGATTTAGATACAGGAACACTGGAATATATAATAACTAGTGGAACTAAGTTTTACACTAGTCTTCAAGTAAATACTATTTTAGGAATTAATTCAAACTACTATTTTAATTTGTCATCAAATAGATTTACAATGAATAAACATTTTTTACAACTTAATAAAGAATTTGCAAATAAAATAAATCTAGCAATTCCTTCACTCAACGCTACGCAGTTTGAAATGTTATATAGTGAATTCGGTTTAAAATTATTAGCAGAATTAAGCAATCGGAACGGCAATTTTATCCAATTTAGAGAATTGGAATACCAAAAACGTGACCATCAAATCGAAAATCAAAATAGTATAACTAATAACCAGATCAAAAATGATGAAATGATAAAAAATGAAAATGGAAATATTATTAAACATGCGACGGATAAACTCCAAAATGTTTCATATAAACAACATACTCCATTAGAGAAAGTTATAAAAGATGTAGAATCTTTAGAAAAGATAGTAAATAGGTTGAATAATGGAGAATCTCTGTATGATGTATCTAATGAATTTGTAATAAACAGAAAATTGAGAGTGCCATTTGTTACAAATTTACAGGCTAGATTAGAATACGAGGGATATCTTTATAACAAGGAAATGAAAAAGTGGATTAATAGTATTAAAACTGAAAAAGAGTTAAAGAATACAAAAAAAATTGACACTTCTAAAAAAGAATTAAATATTGAGGAGATAATAAGTTTTCTTAATAAGGAGAATTCATTTGTAAAGGTAGTAGACACATTTGGCATAAAAAATTCAGAGTTAAGACTTCTATTAAAAAGTAAAGGTTACAAATATGATGGCTTCTTTAAGTTATGGACAAGAAAAGATAGAAACGAATTACTAAAAAAAGTGTCTGAAGATTTAAAAGAAGGAGTACAAACACTCGCTGAGTTAGAACAAAGAGGGGTAAACACATCCGCTCTAACAAAAGAAATTCAACACCATTCAGTAATGAATCAAATTAATGAAAAAATAAATAAAAATAACAATGAAATTGAAAATGATAATGTCGATAATATATCAAGTGATGTAACAACTTCTTTGTCTAAATGTAAAAATGAAAAAGATGTAATTAAAAATGATGAGCACAATGAAAATAATAGCAAGAATCAACAAGTATTTGATGTAGAAGAAACAAAATTATTACGTCAAATGCTATTAGAATGGAAAGCTGAAAAAAGTAGTAAAGCAATAAAAAATGATTTTAATTTAGAGGTAACTTTTAGATTAAATAATAAAATACTTAAACAAATTGATAATTACTCTGAAGAGAATATGATAAGTAAATCGATGGTCTTAGAAGAAGCTTTAATACAATTTTTTGGGAATGAAAAGTTGTTAAATAATGAAAATGGGCATATAAAGATGAGTGAAAAAGATGATAGAATTAACCAAGAGAAAAATCTAAAAATCGAAAAAGAATTAGTCATTAATAATACAGCTAATCCTAATAATTGGGATTTAGCGAAAGGGAATTTTCTTATTTCATCGATATTAAATGGAACTCGTGAAGGACGAACGCTAAAATCCATTATAGAAGATGTATCCAATGAAATTGGGATTTCAGCCACTGCTTGTCAATCATATTGGAGTAATAAGGTTCCGGAAAAATATAAAGAAGAATTTTATGCCATCAAGCTAGATCAAGAATTGAACTGGTCAGATGAAGACATGAAAATACTAAATGATCTAATATTTGTAGAGTTTGCTCATCTTACACCATATGAAGTACTACCCATAGCAAGTAACAGATTGAAACGCCACATAGATGTGGTAAGAAAGAAATTGTTTGAATTACAAAGATCAAAGAGATTAAAAAATAATTAATGTTTTCCCTTTAATTATGACCATAGCCCTTTTCTAGTGGATTTGGAAGGGTTACCATCTGACTTCATTCATTATAAAAGACCTTTCCTTCCTTTGTACAAAATTAGGTTAATCCTTAGGATAAGGACCGACAGGAGTTTTGAACGTCCTCTCACCGAACGGTACGAACCGTTAGGTGAGAGGACGGGAGTAATACTTCCTTCCTACTCGATTGAAGTTTATTCAATTGTGATTTATTTATGGGAGTCTAGAGTAGTTAATGACCGTTTAATTCGCTCATTCAGTTCCTGATACTCTGCATTTTCGTACATCTTCATCATGGCCGGGCTTAGTGTCTATAAATATTTAGAAATGACATTTGAAGAAGCTCGAGAGTACTTAGGGAATCCACATCGGAAAGCGAAGAAACTTGATCCTTTTCGGGATTGGATTGTCTCATGGTTAGAAGAGTGCCCGCATTTAGGTGCGGCACATATCCAAGACTGGCTTTTGAAGTGTTATCCATTTTATATGTAAGTGAAGTGCGTGAAATCTATCAAATTGAGAAAAAGCGGTTTCGAGGCAACAAGAGGCCATTGTTGAACAACCGGTGGGTAAGTAGCTTCAGATCGACTGTACCACTCTGGGTCGCCTGAGCAGCATGTTGAAAATATTTTTCGGTAAACTATTCTGGACGTAAATGTAAATACTTTATTTCTTTTTTCTATAGCTTTTCTATTTTGAATCCAACTCTATTTATATAGGTATCTAAAGGTTCTAGACGTATTGAATTTAAAAACCAACTACTTTCATTCCATATAAAGTGAATAACAACATCTATTTGGTTAAAAGAGGAATTTGCAATCAATTCATCTCCTGAGGCATTAAGATATATTTGTAAGTTATTTTGTCCCCATTCTACAGGATTTAATGCAGAAGGTATTTTCTTTTCAAGTTCCTCTGTCCACTCATCATCCCACCACTGATCATGTAACGTGTTTTCATCTAAATTAACCGTCAAAATGTTATGGTTTGCTAAACCATCCGAATTCATACTATAGGTACAAAATGTAACAAGCTTATGTCTTGATTGGAATATTGTTGGTTGATAAACATAATCACTATAACGATTATCATATTCGAACCATCGAAATGCATACCAAACTACCATTTTTTCAGGGACAGGGATGATTTTTATATTTCCAAATTCATTAATGAATTTTAATTCATTGATAAAAAAATATAAATCACTTTTCTCCATATCAATAAAGCTAGATAAAGTAATTTCAATTGGAAATGGAACATAGGATTGATCCATTTCCTTTCGGTGAGCCACAATTAACCCTTGATCAGATCTAGAGCTAACATAATCATAAGGAAGTATGATCTCCCAAATAGAATAATCTTCAGCCAAATAAATTCACTCCATTTTATATTTTTCTAATTTATTATTCTTGAGAGGTTATTTTTATATTTGCATTATTATGTGTTGAAAAGACACACTACCCCCTAACAAGTTCGAAAAATGGAATATTTTATAAAACATGATTAATTATTTGGTTAAGTGTTAAGTGTTTCTTGCAAACTCAATATTTTTCTTAGTGCTCACATCTTACTTTATTATATTTTCATTTTTATTAAACATTAATAAAATTTGAATTAAATAAATTATATCATTTCAAATTATTCAATTTTAATCATCTCAATCATCCCTTATCGACCTCTTATAAAAAAGTGAGGAACACACAGTTCGTGCCATGAGGATCTGGCGGACATACAGGTTTGGACAAGACGTTGCTAATCAGCATGGAGGAATCCGTAAAAGACCTGGAAGCAATTCCCATGGCTCTGGGCATGGATCAATGGGGATTTGCTGGCCATTAAAAACCGGAGGGATGTTGGGACTTCAATACGCTACTCAAGCACCCGATTCACTCACAAAACTAATCGCTGGAGGAACCAGTGCAAGTAAAGAATATGGTGCTGACTCTGGCAGTATTTATTGCCATAAGAATCCGAACTTCAATCGCATCATGGAAATTATGAATCAATTGAATGATCCAGCTACTTCTGTGGAACTACGCAAGCAAATAAGTCGTGAATTGGCGTCGATGTCCTTTTATTCAGAGGAGAAATTAGATTATGCAATGACACTGCCGAACAGCGGAAAAACAGTAGGTGACCGTTTGAATTATTATATCCAGTCGGAATTTCCTACTTATGACTTGAGAGAAGAATTATTAGATGTAACAGTGCCCAGCTACATATATGCTGGGAAATATGATGCAATGTCCATATGAATATGGTATAGAGATCGCCAATTTAATACCAAACACTACGTTGACTACTTTCGAGGAAAGTAACCATAATCCATTTGTTGAGGAAGAGGATAAATTCATGGATTTTGTGAAATCGACACTTTAAATGAGAAATGCAAGATTCTATATGAAGTATTTATTTTTAATAAATGATAATCCCTATGAATTTTAATCAACGCTCCTTTGCCTAAAAATCTTCGGAATCAAACTATGTCCACCAACTTAAATTAGCTTGAAAGGTGTACCCTTTATAACTTCATAAAAAAATCCATTTTCTAAATAAAGTCTTAATACATCATTAACATCCTCTCCATATTCATCCACTACACTTAAGTTGCAAGCTCAAATCCAAGGAGGTTCTACATGAGTCAAACACGTTTGAAAAAGAGACCACTACCTATCGCAATCCTTTCATTTTTAGTTATCAGTGGAGTCGCTGGAACTTTTGCTACATTTCCATTTCATAAACGACAACGGATCCCTCTAAAAGTTAGATAAAGGAATAACAAAAATGCGATTTAAAGGAGAGTCATTAACGTGGAAATTCAACGAAAATCTTGGGGAAACATTTTTTTAATCCGATTTATCGACTTCTTAATTAAGTCCACTCAAAGAGCTAAAGCAAAGAGATTATCTTATTCAAATTCATCACACACACCTTGGATTTAACAAATCAAAATTTTTGACTTACTTAGTATGTTAAGTGAGGTGAGAAACTTGGATACTATTCGTCTTGTATGTCCTGTAAACACCAAACTGATAAAAAAATCAGGAATCACCACTTTTTTGATCACACTCTATCTGTTGGTTATTTAAATATAAAATTCTTGGAGCTCTCGTAATTCTGATTTCTAGAAAGATTTTTCGAATAGTCGATCCGAACTATTAGCAATTAAAAAAGACTGGTACCTTTTAAAGGAACCAGTCTTTAAACTTGTCTATAAAAGAGGTTTCTTATCGTTGGACAACAATGAACCGCCAACATAAGATTATCTTAAGATGGTAAGGGGAATAGTACTTTTAGCGAAATTAATACATCACGATTAAAGCTTTAGAAGGGGGAATTTTTAATGGAATCTATTTGGATTGAGTATGCTTGGGCATTGTTAATTCTAATCGGATTAGAAGGTTTGTTATCGGCTGACAATGCACTTGTCCTAGCAGTAATTGCTAAGCATTTACCCGAAGATCAGAAGAAAAAAGCAATAAACTACGGAATTATTATGGCCTTCTTTTTCAGATTCGCTGCACTTTTTGCCATTTCATTTATTGCAAACGTCTGGCAGGTACAGGCGATAGGAGCAGCTTATCTTCTTTACTTAGGCTTAAAGCATGTTATTCAGGCCAAGTTCGGGAAAGAAAATGAGAATATTCGCGTGGAAGTTGAAGAAGAATCTGCTGGGAAAGGTTTCTGGCCAACAGTAGGGAAGATTGGTTTAGCTGATCTTGCTTTTGCCATTGATTCCATTTTAGCTGCGGTTGCTATTGCGCTGGGTCTTCCGGATTCACCGCTCGATGATTTTGGTGGCATGGATGGAGGAAAGTTTATCGTTGTAGTTCTTGGAGGAATTGCTGGCCTTATATTGATTAAGTATGCAGCAACCTGGTTTGTTCAGTTACTCGATCAACGACCGGCACTGGAAACAACGGCCTATGCCATTGTTGCTTGGGTCGGTGTCAAGCTTGCTGTAATAACTCTTGCCCATGATGATATTGGTGTCCTAGACCATGATTTTCCCCACAGTACCATTTGGACATTGATTTTCTATGGAGTATTAGTGGGTATTGCACTAATCGGTTGGTTTGCACCGGCCAATAACTCACTAGAGAATGAAGAATTATAAAAGGGAAAAAAGTGTAAGGTGAGTATAAGAACAGACGGAATTTTTATGTAAGATGAGTGTTTGGCTGCCTTTACAGGGCGGCTTTTCTTATGTGTGCCAGGCATGGCAACTATCTAGGTGGTGAAAGTCCACTGTGGAGGTACACATCGACCAACCACTAAGGAAGCGCAAGGTACTTACCGTGAGGTAAGGGCTGGAGGAAGCGTGGAATAAAATCTTGGCTCGACGAACAGAAATCTGATACTAAGGCTCTATAAAGGGATGAGACTCCATAGCAAGTTAAAGTCCAAAAGATGTGCGTAACTTTATAGAGTAAATCAGGCGAGTAAAAGAGGAAAGATAGTTGTCTTACCCTGGGAGGTCTTGCGGATGTACAAAATTACAGTCGAAAACGGTTAGTCGCAAGAAGTCAGCAGAAGCCATAGTAGTGAACATGATTCATGAAGGGCCGAACAATTTATAGTGTTTCAACACCACGAATGCGTAAGTGACGTACCCCGAATGAGTTAATGGCAAAAGTATGAGCGTATCTCAGAGGATAACCAAAATGGGAGCTATCACTTACTACGTGAGAGGGAAGGAGAAACGAGTGTGGAACTTTTAGAACAGATCTTAAGCAACCAGAATATGAATGAAGCCTACCTGCGTGTTTACAGAAATAAAGGGGCAAGTGGGGTCGATGGCATAACAGTCGATGAACTGAAGGAATATCTGAGAGAGAACAAGGATGAGTTGCGCAAGCGCATCAGAACAAGAAAATACCAACCACAAGCTGCCTTACGAGTGGAAATCCCAAAAGAGAATGGCAAGATGCGCAAACTGGGCATACCAACAGTAGTGGACAGGGTCGTTCAACAGGCCATTCATCAAGTTCTCAGCCCAATATTCGAAAATCAGTTCAGCGAACTCAGTTTCGGTTTCAGACCCAAAAGAAGCTGTGAGATGGCGATTATCAAAAGCCTGGAATTTCTGAACGATGGATACGATTGGGTCGTGGACATCGACCTTGAGCGATTCTTCGATACCGTTCACCACGATAAGCTCATGCGTTTAATCGCAAACACAATAGATGATGGAGATGTCATTTCGCTTATTAGAAAATATTTGGTCAGTGGCGTCATGGTAAATGGAAACTATGAAGAAACTCCCGTCGGGACTCCGCAAGGAGGGAACCTGAGCCCCTTACTGAGCAATATTATGTTGAACGAACTGGACAAAGAACTCGAGAAAAGAGAGTTGCGGTTCGTAAGGTATGCGGACGATTCACTTATCTTTGTGAAAAGCGGAAAAGCAGCGGATAGAGTGATGAAAACCATTGTCAGGTTTATCGAGGAGAAACTCGGATTAACTGTCAATGCGGAAAAGAGTAGAATTTCTCGTCCAAAAGAGCTGAAATTCCTGGGGTTCGGATATTACTATGACTATCAAAGCAAACGGTACCAAGTGAAACCGCACCCGGTTTCAGTTCAGAAATTTCAACGGAAACTCCGGCAACTAACAAAACGAAACTGGAGTATTCCACTGGACTACCGAATCATGAAACTAAAACAAGTCATAGTCGGCTGGGTAAATTACTTTCGAATCGCAAATATGAAGAAAGCAATGACTCGGATAGATGAGAAATTGCGCTCTAGAATTCGGGTTATTATCTGGAAACAGTGGAAAGTACCCCGAAAACAAATCAAATCGTTAATTCAACTAGGCATCCCAGAAGAAGAAGCCAAGGGCTTACCATTCTGCAGAAAAGGCTATCGGTACATCGGATTATCAAAAGTGGTTCACAGAGCACTCTCAAATAAACGACTAAAGCAGAGGGGCATCCCCTCTGCTTTGGACCGTTATCTAAAAGTACACACTGTAATATAAATTGAAACGCCGTATACGAGAACCGTACGTACGGTGTTGTGAGAGGGGCGAAAATAATCATCTTATTTTCCCTCTACTCGATTGAATAATGAAGTTGAATACTCTTCCATCGGGGAGTTATAAGAGGACATGAAATGAAGAAAATTTGCCTGATATTCAATATGAATGGATAGGCAAATTTTGATGTGATCGGAATTCGAATCCTTCCATGTTTACAAAGATAAAGGCGCAGGGAGTCGTATAAACATAAACATGATAAAGTTGGCGTTTCTACAACTAGTAGAAGCGTTTATTGTTGTCAAAAATACCCCATATAATGAGTTATCAGCCGGGTTCGACTTGAATGGGTAAATTAAGGGTCAGAAAGATGATTCAACTCTTTTTCAACATCAAAGTATATTTGTAAAAGAAGAGGAATGAGGAGTTTTTACAAATATTTAACACGGAGAAAATATTCGAAACGTATACTAAATAAGGATGAAGTAAGTTTGAAGGAGTTTGTATGAAAATTAATCAACTAACGACCTTATTTAAGTACTTTAAGTTTCTGCATGCGAATCATCATCATTTCACTCAAGAATTCGTAATGAGTGAAGAGTTTAAAAGTTTAATACATAAACACAAAATAACAACGGTTTTTCAACCCATTGTGTCCTTAACAGAAAATGATACACTGGGATTTGAAATTTTAAATCGGCCAGAACCTACGCTCTGTTTTCCTACGACAGACAAGTTTTATGACTACGTTGGCCAAAGCGAAACGGTTTTTATGGTCGAAGCTTTCTTACGGGATCTTTCATTAGAAAGATATTCTGAACAGGTTATACATACGCAAAAACATAAAAATCAATTGGTATTTCTTAATATACAACCTCAGGTATTAACTGATTCAGCCTATCGAAGTGGAAAAACATTGGAGTTATTAAGTAAATATAACCTTTCACCGAGTCAGATTGTTTTAGAGTTAACCGAAAAAGAGGCAGTAATTGACTATAGTCGATTTGAAAAAATTATTGATAACTATCGTCAGCAAGGATTTAGAATAGCGGTAGATGATGCGGGTACCGGATACAATAGTTTAAAAACACTCGTATACTTAAAACCGGAATTTATAAAAATTGATAAATCGCTAATACGTAATATCCATAATAATCCTGCGCAACAGCATCTCGTCGAGTTGTTACTGGAATTTGCAGCACAATCCAATACCAATGTCATTGCAGAAGGAATTGAAACCTTATCAGAACTAAGGTTTCTACAACGTTTAGGTGTTTCTTATGGGCAAGGATATGCCTTAGGTAAACCCAACTCTCTATTATGTAATGGACAGTTACCTGCGTCATCTATTATCAACGCTTCGCCATTAGCTCAAGCTATTTTATAATTTTAACCACAAATAACGGTATATCTAAGAATGACAGAACGCCCATCTGGATAACTCAAATAATTGAGTATGGAGATGGGTTGTTTTTCGACATTATACTTCCATTTTATAGAAGAATGTTACTCTTATAGAACTACTATAAAACAGTGCAATAGAATATATAACCACTGTAGAGCTTGTTACCTTTTCAAGAATCTTGCTTCTTATTGTGACATTAAAAATTATGGAGGAATTTGTGTGATTGCCTATATCGGAGATATTGCTAAAGACACGCCAATTGTGCCATTTGAAACACCATGTCATCAAATTGATCAAGTTTTTCAAGAAAACTCAAGTTTACAAGGCATCGTTTTAATAAATCAGAAATTTGGGGCTGGGTTAATTACACGTACGTGTTTCTACCAGAAAATAGGTACTCGATATGGTTACAATCTGTACATGATGAAATCGATAGATGTCTTAGCTAATAAACACCCGTTGATTGTGGACTATTTCACATCAGTCATTGAAGTCAGCCAATTAGCCATGAATAGACCGGAAGAAGAAATATACGATGATATCATCATCGTTATGGACAAAACAATCATGGGAGTTGTCAGTATCAAAAATTTGCTCATGAAAGTGGCCGATATACAGGTTGAGTTTGCCAGTTACCTGAATCCCCTCACAAGACTCCCTGGCAACAAAATTATTAATGAAAATATTACACACGCGCTGGAACAATCAAAGGAATTCAGTCTATTATATATTGATTTAGATCGGTTCAAAGCTTACAACGATTATTATGGTTTTAAAAAAGGAGACGAAATCATTCAGCTTACTGCCGACATATTAGCTGATGCACTAGAGAAAGGTGGTTTCTTAGGTCATATTGGAGGAGATGACTACATAGTAATTTTCAATCACTATGGCTTCCATGAATTCTGTCGTAGCGTTATCCAAAGATTTGATGTGGAAATTAAAAAATATTACTCAAAGAAACATCTCGAAAAGCAGTTTATTTATTTGGAGAATCGGTTTGGAGAAATGGAAAAAATTCCTTTAGTGACACTCTCCATTGCCGTCGTCACAAACCAAAGAAAAGCCTTTAGCAGCACTGAAGAAGTGGTTGAGGAGGCTACACGTTTAAAGAAAATGTGCAAAATGAAAAGTGAAAGCTGTTTTTATGTAGAACCTACCAGTCAGGCTGGTTGTGAACTTGCATAACACCCAGAGGAGAAGGAACGTGATATGGATTATATCAAGAACTCTCTAAAAGGTCGTTTGCTTAATTACAAGTAGGTTCTATGTTAGACTTTTTGTAGGGATGGTTAAGATAGGACTATGTCAATTCAGATTAGAAGGAGCTCGATCATATGAAAGTATTCGTAGTAGGAGCAACTGGACAAATTGGGAATCACCTTATCGACCTCTTACAAAAAAGTGAGGAACATACAGTTCGTGCCATGGTTCGTAAAAAAGAGCAGGCTGAAGAATTGAAGAGCCAAGGAATTGATGTGGCCGTTGCAAGTCTTGAGGGAAGCGTTAAAGATATCGCAGATGCCGCAAAAGGTTGTGATGCGATTGTTTTTACAGCAGGATCTGGCGGACATACGGGTTTGGACAAAACGTTGCTAATTGATTTAGACGGAGCGGCTAAAACGGTTGAGGCTGCTGAACTAGCAGGTATTCATCGCTTTGTAATTGTCAGTGCGCTTCAGGCAAATCATCGTGAAAACTGGAATCAAGAAATGGTTCCATATTATGTAGCAAAACACTATGCAGATCGAATGGTTGAAACAAGCAATTTAGATTACACCATTATACGACCAGGTGCATTACTAAATGAGGCAAGCACCGGAAAAGTTACAGCATCGGCAAACCTTGGAACAGGTTCAATCCCTCGTGAAGACGTTGCTAAAACTATTTATGCTGCTTTAAATGCCCAAGAAACATTTAAGAAATCCTTTGACCTCATCAGTGGGGAAACTTACATTAATGAAGCCTTGAAACATATATAAGCGTTTGAAAATCCAAGTCATGGAATACTCATGACTTGGATTTTTTTTAAATCCACAAATACAAAAATTGCAGTGGAACATCAGACAATAATGATCGCGGCCATTTAAATCATTATTCGTTAAGAATGTTGATTAACTCAATTGCTAGTGAAAATATTTTCTTATTCTTGCTTATCCTTGAGAATCGGTGCAATCAAATCAATCCGATTTGTCCAAATACCACCAGAATAATCAACAGGCAACCTGTTCAAGTCTTCTTCCGAATCAAATCCTTCCGACCAACCTCCGTCACCTGCCACTACAATGACTCTCGTATCTACCTTGTCCATACGGTTCAGGAATTTGTTTGGCCACCCCCATATCCAAGGGGCATAATTTTCAGGGATATGAATCTGTGTATGTTTACACGCCTTAGGCATTACGCCAGTCCAGCCAACACCTATGTATGGTAGAACACAGCTTTTTAAAGTTTCTTTAGACATAACACGCATGTGAGGCATACGTTTTTTTAAAGATGCGATGGGTGCATCGCCGCCATAGACCGTCAACTGCTCGAGTCGATCTTCAGCGAGATCAGAAAGGAAGTCAGCTAGTTGTTCACCTTCTTCTGGATCATTGCTTTTGATATGAATCAATAACAATTGATTTGGAAAATGAGTCAACACTTCATCCAAGGTTGGCATGAGACCAACACCTTTCCCGCGGAAGGGGTAGGTTATGCCGTTATCGGCTGTATAGCCATAACCGATATCCATTTTCCTCAGCTCGTCCATCGTATAATCGCTTACCATTCCTTTGGCGTTGGTACGGCAATCCAAAGTCCAATCGTGGAACACGGCGAATTGCCCATCTTTTGTTGGTTTGATGTCCAGCTCGACCATATCGGCACCAGCATCAAATGCTGCTTGCATGGATGGTATTGTATTTTCGAGGTAAGGGTGAGCAGGTTCAAATATTCGCTCCGCCGTACATGTATCCCCTTCGATTCCTTCCATGCTAAACGTTTGGCCTAGACCCCGGTGGGCAAGGAGGAAGGGCTCGGTCTGTCTTTCTTTCGTGAAGTACGAGCTATTATTGAAAAACATGAACAAGATAAGTGCAATGATAAAAAGTAAGGAATTCTTTAGAAATTTTTTTCGCTTCAACGACTTCTCCTCCAAAATTTTCATACTTCCTAAAATGACGTCAAATGTTTACTTTATGTTCATTGTACTTTGTAGATGGGAATTGAAAACAGTTGATTCTTGTGGTATAAAAACTTGCACATCTCACAGTAGGACGAAACTGCGCGGTAAGCAATAAACTGGACTAATTATATTTGTTATAGGAGAAACCATTGAAAAAGTAGTAATGTTACCACGCAGTAGGCAGAAAAGATATGGCACTTAAAAATGCCTTGGACGTGATTTGTCCAGTGCATATAAGTATTATACTTTTCTATTGAGGGAATACCTTTAAAACTCTGGGGAAATACATTGAGGCTTTTTGCTATTTGTTCATAAGTAATAAAGGTGCAAAAAAGAGATTTGTTTGTGAAAGAATTAAAAACGCTATAACATAGATACTAGAATCACGACAAAAGGGGAGAAGAGCGATGAGTCCAACCAAAACCTTATCAACTGAAGAGCAAAACATGTTACTAGAAACGCTACAAAAACGCTTTGAAAAACACACAGAACGCCATGAAGGAGTCAACTGGCAGGACGTGAAAGCTAAGTTAGAAGCAAGACCGGAAAAGCTTTGGTCCCTAAACGAAATGGAACGAACTGGCGGGGAACCGGATGTCATCGGCTACGATGAAGAAGCTGGCGAATATCTTTACTGTGACTGTGCCAAAGAAAGTCCGAAAGAACGCAGAAGTCTATGCTTCGACCGTGCAGCCCTCGAAGCACGCAAAAAATTCAAACCTGAAAATACCGCGGTAGACGTAGCGTCGGAAATAGGGATTGAATTATTAAACGAAGAGCAATACCGACAGCTTCAGACACTTGGCGAATTTGACACCAAGACATCCAGTTGGGTCCAAACGCCAGACAATATTCGAAAACTCGGTGGCGCACTGTTCTGTGATCGTCGCTATGACACGGTCTTTGTGTACCACAATGGAGCCGATTCGTATTATGCTGCGAGAGGCTTTAGAGGATTATTGAAGGTTTAAAGTAGGATTAAATGGATGGCAGGGTTTATTTCAGATAGCCTTGATTCTTTATTTGGTATATTTTCAATAAAAATTTCACAACAACTCAACAAACATAAAAAAACGACCTTGAGGATCAAGATTGTTTTTTTATGTTTATTTATTGAATGGAATCATGCAATGCCTAGCATATTTTTATAGAAAACCATCCAGAAGAGCGTTTCGACTAATGGCTCTGAGATTTTGATTAATAAAAACTTCTTTTATCTTAAATACTTTAAATGTAATATTATAGAAACAATTGGAAAAATATATATTTTTATTTTTCTGAACAAGGTATAATAATCAATGGATAGGACATGCATCATTTGAAGCAATTCTTATTTCGAAAAAGGCAAATTTATCGAAAGATGAAGACGCAAAGTTACAGACCTAAGGCATTGAAGCTATGGTGGCTGGACTGCCGAAGAATAATGATTGAAAACTTAAAATAGTTTATTTCATAATTCTTCCTAGTAATTCTATTTTAATTTAGAAGAGGGGAGATTTTTTATGTCAATTTTTAAAAAAAGTTTACGAAACACTGGATTCACACTTATTATGGTTGCATTGCTAGTGTTTATGGTTGGAGTTAATCCTTCATTTGCGAATACAGATGAAACTGTCACTCCAGAACAAAAAGGTGCAGGTACAGAAACTGAAGCAGGTGAAGAAGATAAGGAGATAGAAGAACCATCATTGTTACCCGGGGACTTTTTCTACTTCATTAAAAAAATCCAAGAAAATATGCTTTTGTTAGTTACTATTGATGAAGGCAAAGAAGCGGAATTGCTTAGCGCCTTTGCCGAAGAACGGATTCTTGAAGCAACAGCATTATTTGAACAAGGCGATGAAGATAAAGCTATCGAAACACTTCAACTAGCAATCGATCAACAAGAAGAAGCTCTAAATAATTACGAAGAAATTGTTGAAGAAGATATAATTGAAGAAGAAACAAATGATGAAGGTTCTACTGAACTAGGTGGTACTGAAGAAGATGGTGCTACTGAAGAAAATGGAACTTCTGAGGAAGATGGTACTACGGAAGAAGATGAATCCCCTAAAGTAGAAGAAGCAAAAGTAAAAGCAGAAGAGAAAAAGCGAGAAGCTGCTAAGAAAGCAGAAGAAGCAAAAGTAAAAGCAGAAGAGAAAAAGCGAGAAGCTGCTAAGAAAGCAGAAGAAGCAAAAGTAAAAGCAGAAGAGAAAAAGCAAGAAGCTGCTAAGAAAGCAGAAGAAGCAAAAGTAAAAGCAGAAGAGAAAAAGCAAGAAGCTGCTAAGAAAGCAGAAGAAGCAAAAATAAAAGCAGAAAAGAAAAAGCAAGAAGCTACCGAGAAAGCAAATGAAGCATCCAATAAGTCTGAAGAAAAGAAACAACAAGGAATCACAAAAGAAGAAAAATCAAATAGTGGGAAAAAAGACAAAGAGGATTGATACTCTTTTATTCAGACTGTAGACAAAATCGTATAAATACGTGTTGTCTACAGTCTTTTTTAGATTTCATATGTGGATTTTTTTAAGAAAATATTCGTATGAGGTACCTGTGCCAAGAAAATCCTAGTTCCAATATTTAATCAAAAATTATTATTTCCATCGAATTTCTGTCCGATTTTATTGTGAAAAATGCAGGGCTTGGTTTATTTCAGGTAGCCTTAATTTTGTTTGTATGAGTTCAAAATAAATTCCACAACAATTCTACAAACAAAAAACCGACCTTAAGATTGAACTGACCTAGTGTTATGAGACACATATAAAACACCTATATTAGGCTGCCAAACATCCAAATTCTTTTGGTGTGAGGTAGCCTAATTTTTTTTGAATTCGTTCTTCGTTATAGTGACGAAGGTAT
>NZ_JAMKBJ010000014.1 GCF_027563315.1 Paenisporosarcina quisquiliarum | reverse complement strand
AACTACGGCAATTTTCTTATTAGGCATTTCTTTCCCCTCCTATTCGATTTAAACATCCGCTCACAAGTTTGGTTATATTGTAACTCGCTTACTTTATGGTGTCTAAAACTTTAAGGGGGCTTAAGAGACCACGTTGGAATTATCGAGGTTGACGTAGGAATTATCGAGGTTGACGTAGGAAAAATCGAGGTTCACGTAGGAATCAGCTATAATTTACCTAGAATTTAATACAAAAAACTGAGCAGCTTTCATAGCATTAAAAGTTCTTTCCAACAACAAAAAAAGACCCGGAAAAATTTCCGGGTCCCAATTTCTTCTTATTCAACTTATCCGTTTCGGTAAATTTTGGCGCTGGTTTTTAAAATCTGAGTCGCTTGTGATTCTTCTGTGTTCCCGTTGACTTGTGATTTAGCTTTCTTAGGCCTTGTCCAGTTATGATGTAACTCCGCTGACTTGGAATCCAGTGGTTGTTTTTTACTCATTGCCCTTCACCTCTTTTTTCTAAGAATGAAAAGAAGAAATCTTGTTTAGTATGTGTGATTTGGGCAAACCTATGAGGGTCTTAATTTTATTTCTCTAATTGTTGGAGAATTAGCGCTTCAAACCTTCGTTCAAAGTTCTCATTATCTTCTTTTCTTCTTTTTTTAGGTCCTTTCATTCGCCCGCCTGCCTGACGAATTTTCTTGGCAATATGACGACTATCTAATAATTGATCAATATTTTCGTTCGTATACTCACGACCATTTTGGTCCATTACAAGACCTCTTTTGGCCAATACCATAGCAGCCAGTCCGTAGTCCTGAGTGATGACGATATCTCCAGGCCTGACGCGATTGACGAGCACAAAATCCACTGCATCCATTCCCTTAGAGACCATCACGGTATTTGCACCTTCACGTTGCATATTGTGCGCTGTATCGCAAAATAAAGTGACAGGCATGTCATGTCGTATAGCGATTTGAATCGTACTATCGACAACCGGGCAACCATCTGCATCAACTAATATGTTGACCATTTTTCTCAATTCCTCCCACTCTTGAACACATTCTCGATATTGTTATTGCTTGAATTTCTTTCAATCTAGTTTTCCCTTAACGTTTTAATTTATGTTCGTTCTCTAGCGCCTGTATATGAAAACGTGTAAACTAAATTTATCGAAAGATTCTGGCGATTGGAGATTGAACCATGCATTTTTTCCTGAAGGTCGGACTCAGTCTAGTCCGTATGAAAAATTTAACCTTATTGTTTGCAGCATTAATCTTTATTGTTTTTTGTACTGTGACCATTTATTTGTTGGAACCTGAAACGTTTGAAAGTTTGTTAACATCATTTTACTTTGTAATGACCACATTTTCTACCGTAGGGTACGGAGATTATTCGCCTGTTACCGGTGCAGGCAGATTATTTACAGTCATGATGTACTTATTAGGAATTGGGTTACTCGGTGTTGTCATCGGGAAAATAGTAGATGCGTTTTCCATTTTCAGAAAACGTAAGGAGGAAGGCAAGTTGGCTTATACACATGAACATCACATCATCATTGTCGGATGGGGAAAGAAAACAGAAATGGCACTTAAAGAAATTCTTTCATCAGATCCTTCCGTGGAAATCGTCATTATTGATACGCTGCCTACATCGCCGACAGATGTCAGCATGGAACGTGTCCATTATGTACAAGGTGATCCATCCGAAGAAGGACCTTTTATTCAGGCAAATATTGCAAAAGCGAAATCTGTCATCATTTTTGCAGATGAAAACATTACAGTCGCATCTTTACGTGATGCCAAGACACTGACGATTGCAATTACTTGTGAACGTCTTGCTTCAAATGTCCATACGACGGTGGAAGTAATGACAGAAAAACAACTCGCCAACTTCTCACATGTCAAAGTGGATGAGTTTATTTTGTCCCAAGAAACGATTTCTTTACTCGCTGTCCGCTCTGCCATGCATCAAAATGTTGGCAACATCGTGACACAATTGATCAGTCGTACCGTGGGCGAGGATTTGTTTGAAATACCAACACGCCCTGAATGGAAAACATATGGAGATGCTTTTCATGCATTACTAGAACATGGCGCAACATTAATTGCCGATCGTCAGAAAATGGACATCAATCGTCGGTTACAGGAAGAGATTCCTTCCGATGCTATATTGACGGTCATTTGTGATGATTCTACCTATCATTCTATTATTTCGAAAGGAGTGCGGTCATGACTTATTCTATCGTAGGTTTCGATTCAGAAACAAAAGAGCTTGGAGTAGCCGTAGCATCTAAATTCTTGAGTGTAGGGGCTGTTGTTCCATTCGCGAAGGCTGGTGTTGGTGCCATTGCCACGCAGTCCTGGGCGAACTTGGATTATGGGAAACATGGTTTGGAATTGCTTGAAAAAGGTCTTTCCCCCCAAGAGGTTTTGGACCAATTAATCTGTAACGATGAAAAATTTACATCCAGACAAGTTGGCATTGTAGATGCACAAGGGCGAAGTGTCACGTTTACTGGTGAAGACTGTTATGACTGGGCTGGTGGTTTTGCCGGAGATAACTTTGCCGTACAAGGAAATATTCTGGTTGATCAGCAAACTGCAGAAACGATGGAATCCACATTTTTGCAAACTCAAGGGTCATTGGCAGAACGTTTGCTTTCTGCGCTACTTGCAGGTGATACGGCAGGTGGTGACAGTCGAGGGAAACAGTCTGCTGCCTTGTTGATTGTAAAAGAAAATGGCAGTTATGGCGGATACAATGATCGCTATATTGATTTACGGGTGGATGATCATGAAGAACCGGTTCAAGAGTTGGCACGCTTATTAAAATTGCATCAGCTGTATTTCGAACCTACTTTACCTGAAGATATCATTGCGATTGAAGGATCGTTGGCAGAAGAACTGCAAAACCTATTGTACGAAAATGGCCATTTGCAACGAGAGCTTTCCGACCATGAAGATTTACTCGATGCAGTTCAGTCGTACCACCTTATTGAGAATTTCGATGAACGCGTTCAGAATCGCGGCATGATTGATCGTAAAGTTGTAGAGTTTATGCGAATTAAATAAATACGTAGAGCCATTCTATTGATAGAATGGCTCTTTCTTATAACCTTATTCAGCTAGCTGCTCTGCTAATTTCAACAACTCATCTTTTAATTCATTCTCTTCAAGCCCTGACATATTCAAAGTATATGAATACGTAATATCTTTGACGATTACATCAAGATGGTTGGGTAAGGTATATTGAGCTTGATAGCCATTATTTAACGTAATTTCTTCTGGAGTAGTATCTGCATAGTCAATGTTCCCCATTGTAGTGGACAGCAGCAAGTTGTTTTCTTGGTCGCCAGTCGCCATAAATTGAGCATCTGGATTTCGACCCTTTCCACCAATATCTGTAATTCCTAGAGATTTGAATCCTTCGGTTTTGAATGGCAATTCCTCGGGCAAATTAACTTCATAGGGTAAAGCATCAATCGCCACTTCTAGAGACGGCGCATTATAAAACTTGATGAATCCCTCTTCACTCATTTTTGATTCCGTTAGTTGTGATGTGTCCAATTCATTTGAACAAGCTGTCAACAATAGGAAACAACTTGCGATTAAGTATTTTTTCATAAATATTCCCCCTTCTTTCAGTATACAGTTTTTTCTATATTTTGGGTGAACTGTAAAAAAGGAGTTTTTCATACTCGTGGTTTGAAAGGATTTGTTGAACGAATGCTACCGAAGTATCACACTACGCTGTATACCCTAGTAATAGGTCTTATGATAGGTGGTTTCACTATGATATCGCTACTAATCAAAGGGAATCATATTGACCATTTTGATTACGTCATCATCACGTTTGCACAAAATTTTGAGACCCCAACTTTAACGAATTTCATGCTTTTTTTCACAGAAGTTGGCTCAGGATCTTCCATTCATATTTTTGCGTTTATCATCTTCATACTCTTTTATTTCTTTTTAAAATATCGAGTGGAACTTCTTCTTTTCATTATCGTCCTGCTAAGTTCTCACTATCTCTTCCGTGCATTAAAACATATGTTTCAGAGGTCACGTCCCGATTTGCATAGACTTGTTGAAATAGGTGGATATAGTTTTCCAAGCGGCCACGCCACAAATGCTATATGTATATATGGAATTCTTACGTTTGTTTTGTGGCGTCATATTCCATCACTTGCGGGTAGATTCCTACTGCTATCTCTATCTACATTCATGATCTTAGCCATTGGAATTAGCCGCGTTTATTTAGGTGTTCATTATCCAAGTGATGTATTGGCTGGCTATTTTGCAGGTGGATGTTTGCTAACTATTGTAATTTGGAGTTATCATTTTGCACTCGTTAAGATAAAGTAGAAAACCATCTATTTTTGAGTTGCCGCAGCGAAAAACGCTTTCGGATAATGTAATTCACCAACACTGTTTTCAAGCTCACCATTTATTAGTTCACAAACCATAAAAACGTCGTCAGGCACTTGAAATTGTGTCAATTCCATCCCATGCGCTCTCGCTGGTTGAAAACCGAACTTCGGATAATAGTCTGGGTGTCCAATAAGAAATACGAGTCCATATCCCTCTTTTTTTGCTCTTTTCAATCCTTCTTTAATCAGCTTGCTGCCAATGCCTTTTTTCTGAAATTCAGGCAATACAGCCACAGGTGCCAGAACGACCACTTCTTTATCTCCATCTTCATTAGTCAGTTTTGCCTTGCTCAACAGTAGATGGCCAACGATATCACCTTGAGCCTCTGCGACAATCGATAATTCCGGAATGAAACCATCCGAAAAACGAATTTGCTCCACCAGCTTGGCTTCATCATCTCGATTTCCAAAAGCAGTGTAATTCAGATTGAATACATGTTTAAAATCATTTTTCGTTTCAGTTCGAATCCTCATTCTTGATCACCTATTTTCTTTTAGACTTCTCTAAGTACTAACTTCTACCTTGCAGTATACAATCCCTTTTTCTAAACCATGTTGTTTCTATTACAATGTGTTTTCAATAGGCATAATTTTTGACTGGGGTTTAGTGAAGGCATAAAGTGACACTATACTTTTCTTCATTTTTTTTGGAGACAATTGGTTAGTTGCCCCAATAGGGGTAAAAGTTACACCGAAAGAATGAAAAGTTTCCCTAATATAAAAGACTAATAATAAATAGGAGGATTTAATCTATGATCAACCAAAAATATGCCCCATTACTAGAACCATTTGAATTTCAAAATGGTATTTCACTAAAGAACCGTGTAGTTATGGCACCCATGACGAATTACTCGTCAAATGAAGACGGTACAGTATCAGACGCGGAAGTTGCCTATTATGTTCGCCGCTCCAAAGGGGTCAGCATGGTCATTACGGCTTGTACATATGTCACGCCAAATGGACAAGGTTTCCCCGGAGAATTTGCCGGTCATACGGACGAAATGATTCCGAGCCTTCGACGCTTGGCTACTGCCATTAAAAGCGAAGGTGCGAAAGCCATTTTACAAATCTTCCATGCAGGCCGCCAAGTACCTAAGGATATCGCCCCAAACGGAGATGTGGTCAGCGCCAGTGATGTTCCATCTGAAGGCGAAGGTAAACCTGTCCCCCGCGCACTCACTGAAACTGAAGTAGAATCAATCATTCGTGATTTCGGTGAAACAACAAGAAGAGCAATCGAAGCAGGATATGATGGAGTCGAAATTCATGGAGCTAATACCTATCTCATTCAACAATTCTTTTCTCCGCATTCCAATCGCAGAACGGATCGTTTTGGCGGATCGTTAGAAAAGCGCATGACATTCCCACTTGCAGTTGTGGATGAAGTACAAAGAGTGGTCAAAGAACATGCAAAAGAGCCATTTATCATTGGCTATCGTTTCTCTCCTGAAGAACCAGAGACTCCTGGCATCACGATGGCTGACACTATGGTCTTGATTGACAGATTGGCTAATAAGAATTTGGATTATCTACACGTTTCACTTATGGATTTCTGGTCTACTCCAAAAAGAGGAGTTGAAGACAGTCGTTCACGCATCGAAATCATTCAAGACGCTGTCGGTGACCGGGTGGCTGTTATCGGCGTAGGCTCAATTTACTCAGCCGAGGATGCTCGAAAAGCACTGACTTCCGGTATTCCTTTAATCGGTCTAGGCCGAGAACTATTAATTGACCCTGAGTGGGTGCAAAAAATCGAACAAGGTCGCGAGGATGAAATTGTGACCGAACTAGATATCAACAAGCAAGAAGAATTGGAAATGCCCACACCACTTTGGCAGCGTATATTAAAAAATCCAGGTTGGGTTCCAGGCGTATAATTTGTTTTAAGTAAAAAAAGATTGAAACGGACTAAGTTAGCTCGTTTCAATCTTTTTTATTGTAATTCTTTTGCAAACAACCGGACATCTTCCGCAGTAGATGCGTATTTGATGGTGCCTTCATCTTTCATTCCCAGTTTTCGCAGGAGGTTCGCTGACTTTTCATTATCAAGTGAAGTAAATCCAACAATTCGGCGATAGCCTAAATCATCAGCACCATAAGCTAATGTTGCTTTTGCCGCTTCATAAGCGTAGCCCTCTCCCCAATAATTCGAGTGAAGTGCAAAACCAAGATCGACATCTTTCAGGAAATCTCGATGAAGGAGCCCACAAAGCCCAATCGGTTTTCCACTTGCTTTTATTTCAATTAAGTACAAACCAATGCCATGCTCTTTATACATAGCCATCGGTCCCTCGACGATGTATTGTTTGGCAGCTTCGACGGTTCGAATGCCTCTGTCCCCGATATATTTAATCCAATCCGGTTCATTTAAAAGTTCTAAAATAAACTCCGCATCTTCTGGAGTTAAATACCGAAGAACAAGTCTTTCTGTTTCAATCACGATGTTCACCTCTAGTTTTTTCTATGCTTTTTAAGGGCAACTATATTAAGCAATATAAACAAAATCGCAAAACCTATTAACACCATCAAGCTTGATATCACATCACTCAAACCGTATCCTTTGTACATTATACTTTTTAACGCATCTGAACCATACGAAATCGGCATCAATCTAGATAATGCTTGCAACCATTCAGGCATTCCATCAACAGGAATAATTCCCGTGAAAAACACTTGCGGGACAATCACTAATGGAATAAATTGAATCATTTGAAATTCCGACGATGCAAAGGAAGACAGAAGAATCCCCAAACTTAGGGCCACCAGGGCAATTAATACGTTTACTACGAGTACATGCCAAAACGAACCAACCAGGATCATGTCCAAAACGTTAACGGAATAGGTTACGACAATAATCGTTTGAATGATGGCAAATAACCCATATCCAATCAAGTAACCTAAGACTATTTCCCATCTTTGAATCGGAGTAGATAATAACCGATCGAGTGTACCGGTCATTCTTTCTCGAAGTAGACCAATCCCTGAAATTAAAAACACAAAGAAAAACACAAAAAATCCGACTAATATAGGACTCAACACATCAAAGAAAGTAGTTTCTTCACTTCCGTATACAAAATTTGTTTTTATTTCCGACGAGTTCTCTCCATTTAAGTTTCCGACCAAAGCTTGTTGAACTTTTGCCCGCAGTCCTTTTGAGCGGGATGGATCGGTATTTTCAAGTGTCAATGTCATCGTTGGTCCTTTAACAACAAGGTACCCATCCAAGTCATGTTCTAATATGGATTTCTTTACATCACTGTTTATTGGAAAAGTGACAACGTCTAAACCATTGCTCTTCCATTGCTCCAACATTTCATTGGATACACCTTCAACACCTAACATTGAATCAACTTCATTGCTAGTAAACAAAAAATGCATAAGCGTCAAAATTAGTAATGGTGCCACAAATAGAAGAGCCAATGTCCGTTTATCCCGAAAAAGCTGCAAAGCGATACGTTTAATAAGAGCTCTAATGCGCACGGTGTACCCCTTCCGCTTTTAGAAAGACTTCCTCCAAATTACTGACCTCATACTCGACTTTTAAGGCATGTGGTGTTCCTGTTGTAATTACTTTCCCTTCTCTAATCATGGTGAGCATATCACATTTATCCGCTTCATCCATGACATGCGTAGTTACAACAATCGTCTTATGTTCTTCAGTCTTCAACCTAGACAGTTCTTGCCATATGGATTTTCTTAACTCCGGATCAATGCCGACCGTAGGTTCATCAAGTATCAGTATCTCAGGGTTTTGAATCAGTGCAATCGCTAGTGACAGTCGACGTTTCATGCCGCCTGAATAAGTTGACACTTTCATTTGGATGGCATTTTCTAATTGAACAATGCGTGTAACATATGCAATCCGGTCTTTTCGTTCGCTCTTATTCATTAAAAACATCGAGGCAAAGAATGACAAGTTTTCTAAGCCAGTTAAATCTTGATAAAGAGCATCAGACTGAGCCATATATCCAATTTGCCGGAGTATATCCAGATTCGGAACTTTTTTTGAAAGCACTTCGACCACTCCCGTTGTTGGTACGTCCATTCCCATAATGAGTTTGATTAAAGTCGTTTTTCCAGAGCCTGAGGGTCCAATGAGTCCGAGAATTTGACCCGTTTCCGCAGTTAGATTCACGTTTGTTAAAATCTGATGCTTCCCGTAAGATTTGCTTACATTGTCAACATGTAAAATCGGCATCCTTAACCACATCTCCTTTTATCCCGACACTTTTTCAATCAATTCTGGGGCATTGTTTTTGGGAGAGTTCACTTTGTCGGACACTTCATATGCTTCGAGCAAACCGTCTTCCAATGGGATTAAAAACGGTCTCAGTTCCTCCACTTTATGTACATTCGGATTTAACCAGCTTTGCTCATCCTCTTTCTTAAGAATGACTGGCATTCTTTCATGGATGGATGACATCAATCCATTCGCTTCTGTGGTAAGAATCGTGCATGTGTGAACGAGTTTGCCGTTATCATCTTTCCAGGATTCCCATAACCCTGCCATCGCAAAAATCTGATCGTTTTTCATTTTGATGCGCATTGGAATTTTTCGTCCTTCTTCACGTTTCCATTCATAAAATGAGTCTGCGACAATCAAGCACCTTCTCTTCTTGAACGCTTCACGAAAACTGGGCTTTTCATGAGCCGTTTCTGCTCGTGCATTGATCATTTTAAATCCGACTTTTGGATCCTTTGCCCATGTAGGTACGAACCCCCATTTCAAATAACCCAATCGATTTTTTGTGCCATCATTTATGACTGAAAGAACCATTTGTGAAGGGGCAATATTATAACTTTCTTCGTAATCTTCTTCTTCAAAAGTGGCTTCACCAAAACGTTCTTCTATGATTCGAAATTCTGCGAACAAACTGTAGCGTCCACACATATTTATTTCTCCTCCCTTTCTTTTAGAATCAATTCACCATAAGTAAACATTCCTCTTTATTCTGCTAAAAAATTGGCAGGGCCCTCCACTTCGCTTTCCGCGGGCTTGGCTTCAGCCACCTACGGGGGTCTTCAGCTCAAGCTTTTCCCACAGGAGTCTTCGTTACGGTCCCTGCCTTACATTTATTACGTGGATTAGGCTGTAAAGTGCCATCAAAATTTATGATGATCCCCTACCACTAGATTAGTAATAAAAATACCATAAACGCTTGGTTCATGGCACATCAAAGTTGTATACTTTCATTTTAAAAACCGCCCATTCTCAGTTGAGACGGACGGTTCAAATCTCTGCTATTTATTGATTGATGTACAGCTCAAATGTATCTTTAAAGTCTTTCTTTCCGTATTTAGATCGACTTTCCTGCATCCAGTCATGTGCGAAACGGGTGATTTCTTCGAACGATTGAGCAGGGGTTACTTCATTATTTCCAACGCGACCCATCGATTGAGAAGCATAGGACAAACTGTTTTCTGCAATGGCGTACTTTTTCTCGTTTTCTTTTACTTCAAGCGAAATCGCAAACAACACTTTGTACAAATCTTTAATTTCCGCCAAGAAGCGTTTGTGAATATCCACCGTCATCGGAATACTGCCGATCGTGAATTTAATTTCTACATCCAAATCAATTGTTCCAGCTGTTTCCAACGTGACATTTGTAATTGGATGGTACGCATATTCGTAGCGTTTAAGCGTCCGTTTCTTGCTAATGGCATTAGCACCATCAACATGAATCAACGCTTTATTCGTAAAGCAATATTCATCTGCTTTAGTTTTAATCAGGAAAAAGATTTCTTCACCGGATTCATGCATAAGAAAATCATCAGACTCCGTTTTATCAAAATCCGCTTTCGGAACGACAATCCCTATATCAGACAACCCAAGTGCATCTGCTGCTAATTTTTTGAACATCTTATTTCCTCCTTTAAATAAATCATTCATCTATAAATACGAGTAAAAGAGCGTGAAGTTTCAAACTATCAGAATTTGTGGATAATTATGTGGATAACTTTTTTTAATTGGTTTCATTGATCTATTATGATCCATTGATAATAAAAAAAATGAACCACAAAACCGCTACCCACCCAATCAAAAGCGTGAAAAAGTAGCAGTGGCAAAAGCAGTGCAATTTTTAGGGGGATTTTAGTATATAGATACCACAAAAAAAGTAAAGAAAGAAACCTGCTTGTAACAGGTTTCAGACTGTAGAAAATATAAATGCGTGAATGGTAATGTATACGATTGCCCTATTGGCTTTGCTAGAACGAGTTATTTTAATGTACCAGCACTCAAGATTCTTGTATCCGCTTTAATCTCAAATTCAGCTTTGGCCATTAATTCTTGAGTCAATTCGCTCGGCCAATCTCCTTTATAACGCATACGCATCGCCTTAAACAGTCCAACTGGTTCAATCGATAAGTCCCGAGATTTTTCCAACAGAGTTCGAACATCATCCTCAATACTTTTACTTACCTCTTTTTCGAGATTTTCCAGTTCGTGTTTATTTGCAAGATCCTTTCCACCTTCATATTCACTTAAAGTACCTTCAAATTTCATTGTAATTTTAACCTTTGGTGAGTCAAAGTTATGATTGGTCTCAATTTTAGCTTTTGATGTAATGAATTCCAAGGCGACTTTCTCTTTACTTTCAGAATCATCATTAAGAGTAATAGCAAATACGGATAGTTTTTTTTGTCCACGCAGTATTTGAATGGTCTTTCCTTCTTGTTGAGTGAACATTGTTTTCATCTTCCCGTTACTGAAAACCGCTATCCCTTCGATATGAATGATCCCGTCCTTCAATTCAACATAAGGTGCAATGGAGTCTATGAGCGGATTCGATTCGTCATAGACAAATTCATGAATCGTTGTGAATGGACTGAAGTACGTATATTGCCTTGGTTGAAATAAATTGTTGATATAGACGCTTGTGTTTTGTTTATCTGGATACTCCTTACTCAGTACTTCTTCAACCGAATCTTTCACTATAGCCACATAAGAGTTCGATCTCACTTCTGAATCCTTATATAAATATTCCACCATTTCTTTCATTTTTCCTTTTTTTGAAAATTCTTCACTGAATAAGATGACTCGGAGTTGTGTCAATGAAACGGTTTTATCTGCTTTTGATGAGATTTCAACCAATCCTTTATGAATCATATCCGTTTCAACTGTAATAACTTGTGTATGCTTCATGGCTTCAATGGCCGGTTGGGGCATGATTACAGTCATCTTCATTTGGTCATCATCTATATAATCGAACCCAATGACACTAATCATCCCCAATCTCTCCAAGGATGGCTGGGAACCTTGTTCTGTAGAACACCCGCTCAGCAATAAACAAAAAGAACTTATAATTATCATAAACCATCTTTTCATTTGATCACCTCTTTACTTTCCTTCGGACTAAGTGCACCAGACATAACAGGATTGGCCATAATATCAGCCCATAACTCACATAAAACGTATTTTCATACAATGTCGTTCTCATCGCTTGTGAAACTGGGAGATTAATTATGATAAAGGTCAAAATCGCCGTGACATATATATGATATTGACTATTCTTATTACGGACGGAGTCGATTCCTTTCTTCGCTGTCCATAAATAAGCACCAGCTGTCGTCAAAATCAAAAACACCCAAATGGTGATACCAAAAGTATCAATTCGCTCGACAAACGATAAGTCCACCGCTTGGAATAATTTAAGTACGGGAAAGAGCAAATGTTCAAGTTGCCATTCCGTAAAGTACATAACACCTACAATCCCAACTGCCAAATAAAAAAATATGGTTATCCAAATGCCGATTGAAGCATGCTTAAAAGCTTTTTCGGGATGACGTATATAAGGGAAGTAAAACATAATTAATTCATATCCAACCAATGTATTGAATCCTTTTTTGGTTGCGTCCCAAAATTCTGAAGCTGTGAAATTAAAGAGAGGCAAGAGATGGCGTATCTCTCCATCCACGAAGCCCCATCGTAAAAAATAGACCATCCACCCTGTCAAAAAGAATGTTACGATACAAAATCTGGCAAGGGATTTAATACCCCCTTTAATAATGAAAACGGTCAAGACAATGAACAAAATCAGATGGCCTGTAATTGAGCGTTGCGGCAAAGCAGCGACTTGGATTAAATCCAAGTAATTTTGAATGACCGCAGCAAATAGCACGATGGAGTATAAAATCAGAAAACTATTCAGCGTCTTACCGATAAATTTGCCCAGCAATTTTTCATGAATATCAAACAAGTCATCATCTTTATACTGTAAAGCCAACCAAATCATTGGAATGAGTGTGATGTTGGCAATTAAGCCAAAAAGAATAGGGAACCACCATTGACTATAGCCAACGGGACTCAAAGAATTATTCATGGACAACAAACCCATGCCTACCATGATATTCTGGACCAGGAAAACCACATGGTACCCATTTAGTATTTTCTTTTTCTTTACATCCACATGCAATCACCCCTTTATTTTGTAGGCTTTTTCTCTCTCTTGGCTCTGGACAATCCCGTTCGTTTTTGGAGAAATGCCAATGGAAAACGAACAATGCTATCCCTTAGATCAGACCAAGAGCGCGGAATAACAGGTGTCATATACGGCGTACCTAATGAAGTTAAATTTAATAAATGATTAAATAACCATGCAAGAGCCAACATTTGACCAAGCAAACCAAACAATCCTGCTGCCAAGATGAAAATATATCGAACGAAGCGACTGGCATTACTCATAAGGAAATTGGGCATCAAGAAAGACAATAAAGCAGAAATTGCTACAAGAACAATGAGTGTATTACTGATAAGACCAGCTTCAACCGCCGCTGTACCGATTACAATACCTCCAACAATACCGATTGTTTGACCAATTTTTGTAGGCATTCGTGATCCGGCTTCCCTCAAGATTTCAATAACCAACTCAATGAACAACACTTCAATTACAGGAGGAAATGGTACTCTGCTTCGAGATTCTTGGATCATGATAAGCAATTCATACGGGAGAATGCCCGGATGATAGGAAAGTGCAGAAATATACATCGGTGTCAGCATGATGGTAATAAAGAAGCCCGCAAATCTTAAAAATCTTAGAAGAGTGGCGGTCGTCCAACGGTTATAAAAGTCTTCCGGAGAATTAAACATTTCGATAAACGACGAAGGGCAGACCATAACACTTTGACTATTATCCATTGCGATGACAATACGGCCATCCAATAAGGAATTCACTGCAACATCAGGTCTTGACGTGGCACCATATTGCGGAAATGGAGAAAACGGATTGTCTTCAACCAATTGTTTAAGAATCGTGATATCTAAAAACCCCACGAAATCCAACTTATTGATGCGGTCATTAATTCGCTGGAGGTTTTCATCATTTACAAGATGTTCAATATATAACACGGATATCTTTGTATTCGTCTCTTGGCCGATGGTATAGTCCTTACTTTTCAATCCGGTCTGTTGAATTCTCCTTTTAATAAGCGATAAATTTGTTTTCAAGGACTCCGTGAATGAATCTTGCGGACCAATGACACTGGACTCCATTTCAGAAGTGGATACGGGCCGTTCCGGAGGGCTGAATGTATGTGCCTGTAAATATTGTTGTTTTTCATGGTGGAAGACGACGGTATCTCCGTTGACAATGGACATAATTAGTTTTTCCTTATTAGAGCCGTCCATTGGATCAAAGGATTTGAGGACTTCTTTCTGTTCATTCACCAAAGGTAAGATAATTGCTTTATGCAAAATTAATGGATCGATTAGTGAACTCAAGTAAACTACTGTGATAAGACCTTCTTTCGTTTGAAAGTCTTTGAAAACTGCATCATCAATATCTGTCAGATCTTTTTTGATAGCTGCCAACTGTACGGTTGCTGGTTTGTTCCCAGACTGTGCCGGGGAAGGTTTCTTTTTGCTCTCTTCAACCACTTGCCGTGCACGTTTCCAAATTTTCATCTAATCACTTCCCTTTGCATTGGAGGCATTTCTATTTGATGTAAGTCTTGCCTATTGAGGGAAAGTTTAATCGAAAATAGTGTTGACTTATGTCGCAAACTCCCGTAAACTAACTTACATAAAGTAACTAGCTTTTAAAATGTAACCAAAAGGAGAATGATTATGACATTCCATCAACATCCAACCACTTATACAAAGCATGTCCATTTAAAAGTAGCAGACGTATCTCGCTCTACTATTTTTTACGAAAACATTTTGGGACTGCGTATTCTAGAGCAAACAAAATCAATTGTCCGTTTTACTACAAACGGACAAGATGCAATCTTAACAATTGAACAACCCATAGAAGTCAGCAATCACGCGCCAAATGCTGCAGGACTATACCATATGGCCTTTCTATTGCCTTCTAAGAAGGATCTTGGTAGCATATTCAATCATATTCGCAGCACCGGCTATCCATTTAGTGGAGCCTCCGATCACCTGGTGAGCGAAGCGCTGTACTTAAATGATATTGATGGGAACGGCATTGAACTTTATTATGACCGTAGCCCTGATGTGTGGAAATGGCAAAGTGATATGGTTGAAATGACTGTGGATCCACTTGATATTGAGGGGCTTGTGGCAAGTGCAGAGCAGACATCATTTACTGCCATGCCTGAAGGAACCGTGATGGGTCACGTTCATCTTCGTGTCGCAAATCTCGCTGACGCAGAAACGTTTTATGTCCAGGGCTTAGGATTTGATGTTGTGAGTCGCTATGGAACACAAGCAACATTTATTTCTTCAAATGGCTATCACCATCATATTGCGCTTAATACATGGGGACACCCTAGCTCGATTAAACGCTCGGAACAAACTCTTGGATTGAAAAGTTTTTCAATCGTTTATCCGGATGATGCATCAAGACAACAAGTTGTGAAGCAATTAAATGAAATCGGGGCGTCTGTCTTCGAACAAATTGACTATATAGGGGCAATTGATCCTTCAGGAGTTGAAGTTCAGCTGTTTGTTGGAAAATAGGTTTCGTCGCTTATGACGATCTATTCGCGAAATGCTGGAGACAAGGATTACATGTGAGTTTAAATAAAAAGAGCCAAGAATCGTTTAAAATAAACGATTCTTGGCTCTTTATTTATGTTTGAATGGAATAAGGAAGATACATAAATTTCGAAGCGTGAAAACACACGCCCCACCTTCTGGAAATTGAAGGAGAATTATTTTACCGAGCCTTGGTTGTAATTATTGGCGTTCACGTAGGTAAAATCGACGTTCACGTTGTAGAAGCTTTGGTGTGTGCATCGTCTCGGAAAATCCTCGCCTTCACCAATACCTTGCTAATTTCTCTGTATTACTCTTTTATCTTGAGATATGGAGCATCCCTGCGACGAGTAACCGCAGTAGGATCATTTCCTGTTTTGTATATCAATCAATGGATAATCGATACGCTTTCACAATAATTCCATCTCCTGCCGGTTCAAAGTCAAACTGTGGCAAGCGTTCGAATCCCATGCGCTCATACAGTCTCATAGCCGTTTTCATAAAATCAGCTGTGTGTAATCCAATGCTTTGAGAACCTTTCACTCTTGTTCGCATAATACATTCCTTTATTAAAGCTTCTGCTACACCTCTTCCTCGTGCCTCTAAAGTAACAGCTAGCATTCTAATTTCAGGATAATCCAATACATCTACCAGTCCTTTGTAAGCATCAGATTTAGCAGGGAACAACGCTACACTTCCTATGACTGTCCCTTCCAATTCAGCAACCAAAAGTTCAACACCGTTTTGAGTATCAGCATCTGACATAATAGCTTTTCTTAATGCATGCCAATGACCATCGGGAATGATTTTCGCATGTTCTTCATATGCACTCACTCTTTGTTGTCGAATTAGTTCAAGTTCTTCATCTATAGCCTCTCGTATTATCACCATCTAATCAACTCTTCTCTTTGGAATTGAAACGTCTTTGCACTATTAGTATTTTATCGTGAGCTCTCGTATGAATATTTCTATATTAAAGCGAGTTCAGTTTAAGTTTTTCTAGTTCAATCTCAATCTGTTTTAAATCAATCCGTTCGAACAAGGGATTGATATCTGATAGTTGATAACTAACCTTTTCAATTGGCTGCCACGAATAGGGTGCCAACTCTAACATTCCTCTCAGTTTTTCACTCGAAAATGGCAAAAACGGTGCTAACAGTTGGGCACTGTTTGAAATGATATGCACGCAAGTAAGCAACACATTTTGACAGTCTTCTCTATCTTCATGAAGTGTTCTCCATGGTTGTTTAGTGTCAAAGTATTTGTTTCCAAATCGAATCATTTCAAAGATGGATTGGATCGCTTCTTTAAAATGTCCTTGTTCAATGTCCAGACCGATCTCTTCGTATTTGGACGACACCTTTTCCTTGATGGTTTTATCTATTTCCCCAGAAATATGACTTTCGAAAGACTTCTCGATAAATTTCAAAGTTCGATTCACTAAATTACCGTAAGCACCAAGCAGTTCTGAGTTATGACTTAAAATGAATTCACGCCATGAAAAGTCAGCATCTCTATTTTCTGGCGCATTCTCCGTCAAAAAGTATCGGATTGAGTCGGGATCGTAACTTTCCAGCATCGTTGGTACCCAAACCGCCCAGTTTTTGCTCGTCGACAATTTTTTCTTTTCCAGCGTTAAGTACTCATTCGAAATGATGTGGGTTGGATGAACACCTTTTCCAATACCCGAGAGGATGGATGGCCAAATAATTGAATGAAACGGAATATTATCTTTCCCATGTACATAATAGGAGACGGTTTCTTTCTCCCAAAATGCGGCATCACTTTGATTCGTCTCGGTTGCCCAACGTTTGCTGGCTGAGTAGTAACCCGCAACCGCTTCAATCCATACATAGATTTTTTTCTGTTCATAACCTTCCACAGGTACGCTTACTCCATTTGGCAAATCTCTTGAGACAGCTCGGTCGTGTAAGCCTTCTTTTAAATAACGATCAGTCAGATGAATAGCATTTTCCCGCCACTGCTTGTTTTCCTTTGCAAGCTCCACTCGATTCTCCATCTCTTTTTGGAAAGAACTTAAAGAAAAATAGAAGTGTTCCGTTGTCTTGGTGGTAGGTTCATTGCCACAAATTTTGCACTTCCGCTCCAGTAAATCCAAAGGGTCAAGAATGGAAGAGCAGTGATCACATTGATCTCCTCTTGATGGCTGCCCGCAGTTTGGACAAATCCCTTCAACATAACGATCCGGTAAAAACTGTCGGTCGAAATCACAGTAAGTTTGCTCGATCTCCCGCTTATGAATGTAGCCATTTTCAAGAAGCTCTAGGAAGATTTGCTGAACGACTTCATGATGTTGCGGGAGATCCGTTCTTGAGTACGTATCATAGCTAAAGCCGAGTTTTGAAAAGGATTCTTCAAATTCCTGATGAAAACGATTGGCTATATCCTCGATAGATACCCCTTCCTGTTTAGCCCGTATAGATATCGGGGTACCATTACAATCACTGCCCGATACATATAAGACATGTTCTCCTTTCAGGCGGTAATACCTGGCTAAAATATCTCCTGGCAATAAAGCCGCAATATGACCTAGATGCAACGAACCGTTGGCATATGGCCATGCTCCCCCAATAAAAATATTCATTCTGACTCCCCCTTTAAATGCATAAAAAAACCCCGCCCTTATCTTATCGATAAGGACGAGGTTGAAAACTCCCCGTGGTACCACCTTAGTTTACAAACAGCTCACGCCACTTGCCTTCATAAGTACGCAGACTTTAAATCATGTCAGTTATACTCAGACGTTTGTAACAAGTGTCTATTCTTGTTGCAGACCTACTCATCATCAGATTTTCAGTGCAAAGCTCAGAGATCATGTTCGTCAGACTAGTTTGCTTCATTTCCACCAACAGAAGCTCTCTATATAACATCGTCCCACTACTTTTCCTCGTCATCGCCGTTTCTTATATGGTTGAAATGATTATAGTGAATTTGGAAATAAAATGCAATCTTAATTTCATTATTGATGGATGGTGAGTTAATCGGCATGACATGACGTTTAATCGGCATGTATGAAAAGTTAATCGGCATTAAACGTTATTTAATTGGTTTCACCCATTTTATTCCACCAATGATTACATTTGAAGTTTCTTTTTTATCAACTCTATTGATATACTTTCTTCATTGAATCAATTCATATCTTTTCAATCCAGAGGAGTTAGTAGAATGATAGAAAAAAGAAATTTACGCCTGGTCGTGACAGGCCTCATGTTAGCTATTTTGATGGCTGCGATGGATAATACCATTGTCGCTACTGCACTTGGGTCGATTTTGGCTGATTTGGGTGGCGTGGAAAGCTACGTGTGGATTACCTCAGCTTATGCTGTAGCCGTCTTGGCTGGGATGCCGATTTTCGGTAAATTATCCGATATGTATGGACGTAAACGGTTCTTTGTCTTTGGTTTGACGATTTTCCTGATAGGGTCTGCATTATGTGGAATTGCCCAATCGGTACCTCAACTGGCTGTGTACCGTGCTATTCAAGGAATCGGTGGTGGGGCTCTAATGCCGATTGCGTTTACGATTGTCTTTGATATATTCCCTCCCGAAAAACGAGGAAAAATGACTGGATTATTAGGTGCCGTGTTCGGTGCATCCAGTGTTCTCGGGCCGTTGCTTGGCGCTTTTATTACCGACACAATCAGCTGGCACTGGGTCTTTTATGTGAACGTGCCAATCGGGATTGTCTCTCTATTCTTGATTCTGAAATTTTACAAAGAAACGAAGCAAACTGCGAAACTTAAAATTGACTGGCTTGGCGCATTCACTCTCATTACCGCCGTCGTTAGCCTTATGTTCGGACTGGAGCTTGCCGGAAAAGAATTTGCCTGGAATTCTTGGCAAAGCTACACCTTATTCGGGATTTTCATTGTGTTTTCCATTGTGTTTATTTGGGCAGAAACGAAAGCATCCGAACCAATTATTTCTTTTTGGATGTTCAAAAATCGCCTTTTTGCGTCATCACAAGTGCTCGCCTTTTTATATGGGGCCACATTTGTCGGATTGACGATTTTCATCCCTATTTTTGTTCAAGCAGTATATGGCGGCTCGGCAACGAATGCCGGGATTATCTTAATGCCGATGCTACTAGGGTCAGTAGCAGGAAGTGCTTTTGCAGGGATTGCTCAATCCAAAATTTCTTACCAAAAAATCATGGCGATTTCCGTCGTCTTTTATGCCGTCGGGATGGCATTTATGTCAACAATTTCTCCTGATACAAGCCGTATATTACTTACTTTGTATATGGTATTGGTTGGAATGGGTGTCGGGTTCTCATTTTCATTATTACCTTCAGCAAGTATGCACAAGATGGATTATCGCCATAGAGGTTCCGCCAACTCGACCAATTCATTTTTCCGGTCATTGGGTCTGGCGCTGGGTATTACCATATTCGGATCATTGCAAACGAAATTGCTGACCAGTGAAATACAAGACAAGCTTGGCGGTTCTGGTCAAGGTGCATCACAAACCATCGACAATTTACAGACCGTATTCCAACCTGAACAACGTCAGATGATTCCACCAAACATCTTGGAAGTCATTGTCAATGCGATGTCTAATTCCATCTCTGCTACTTTCCTGTGGTCCCTCATTCCGATTGCCATTTCAGTAGTCGCTGTTTATTTCATGGGAAATGAAAAGTTGGAAGTTTCGAAAGAAGATTAAGCATTTAAAGGGCTTTCCCCGTTGTCATTCGTGATGACAATGGGAAAAGCCCTTTTTTGTGTATTATGTCTCTAAGTCGACAAATAAACTGACTAGAAATCCAGCAAAAAATATTGCCAGTAAAGCAGACGGCACTGCCAGCAAAATTTTCAACCATGTAGGAATGTCCTTAAACCTTTTAAACAACAATGTAGCAAACCACAAATGCATCCAACTGATGATGGTACGAATGATGGCGCTTGCCATCCTCGAGTAATCTAAATGAACATACCGCTGAAGATTATCCATATCTGCAATGAGGATTCCTATAAAAGCGAGTGCCGTTATGAAAAAGAAGTAGATGAAAAATTTGATAAGATCTGGAGTCCTAATTCTCATTGATTAATGACATTAAGAAATGCTTCTCCATATTTCTCAAGCTTATTAGCACCCACACCACTGACTTCAAGAAACTCTTCTTCATTTTTCGGACGTTTAGCACACATGTCTTTCAATGTTTTATCCGAGAAGACAACAAATGGCGGAACATTCGATTCATCAGCCAATCTTTTTCTCACAACTCGTAGTTCTTCAAACAATGGATCATTGTCAGCAACTTGTTGGGTAACAATCGACCCTTTGCGGAGGACTTTTTGATTGCCTTTCAGCACTTCTTTACTTTTCTCTGTAACATAGATGGTTGGGAATGACCCATGTTCGACTGCAAGTAAGTCCTGTGAAATCATGAATTCCATCAAGTTTGCTACATCTTTCGCACTGTAATGCTTTAAAATGCCGTAAGTTGATAGTCTATCAAATCCAAATTCGATAACTTTTTTGTTCCTCGAGCCGGTCAATACTTGAGCTGTCAGCATTTTTCCGAATTTCTGTCCCATTCGAATAACACACGAAAGCACCATTTGTACATCCTGTGTTACGTCCTGGCTTTCCCGTTGATCCGTACAATTGCTACATCGGCCACAAACATCAGCATCCATGTCTCCAAAGTAATGAATGATGAATTGCTGCAAACAATTTTCTGTATGACAGTAATCCACCATGCCCTGCAACTTGATGAGTTCACCGGGAATACGACTTGGATCTTGTGCCTGATCAATCAGGAATCGCTGGGTCTGGACATCCTGTGATGCATAAAGAACAACACACGCACTCGGTAATCCATCTCGACCCGCGCGTCCAGCCTCCTGGTAATAACTCTCCATATTTTTCGGAAGTTGATAATGAATTACATAGCGAATATTTGATTTATCGATCCCCATTCCAAAGGCATTGGTCGCCACCATCACTTGAGCTTCATCTTTAAGGAAACGTTCCTGCTCGTATGTGCGATCCTCATCAAACATGCCACCATGATATTTAGCCACACTGATTCCACGTTTTTGCAGCAGGTCATATATATGATTGACCGTTTTTCGAGTAGCGGCATAAATAATGCCGGATTCATTTTCGTTTTTCATTACGTAATCTTTAACAAATTTTTCCCGGTCTTGTCCACGTATAACAGAGAATGTTAAATTCGATCGTTCAAAACCAGTCATGACGGTATTGTTTTCAGTAATATTTAAAATGCGGCAAATGTCTTCGCGTACTTGTGGTGTGGCAGTTGCTGTTAACGCGAGAACTGTTGGCTTATTCGGAAAAAGTTCGGTCATTCGGCTAATCAAACGATAGCTCGGTCTGAAATCATGACCCCACTGGGAAATACAATGCGCTTCGTCCACCGCAATCAATGGTACTGGAATATCCCGAAGTTCATTTAAAAAGGACTGGGAATCCAATCGTTCTGGCGCAATATATAAAAGTTTAACTGCACCGCGTTGCACATCATACAAGACTTCCCTTACTTCTTCGTGACTCAATGAACTATTAATATAGGCCGCATGAATTCCCGCTTCAAGCAAAGTATCCACTTGGTCTTTCATGAGTGAAATCAAAGGAGAAACAACTATTGTCGTACCTTCCAAAACTAGTGCAGGTATTTGATAACAGATGGATTTCCCCCCACCAGTCGGCATTACGCAGATTGAATTATCACCATTCAGAACTTGTGTAATAACTTGTTCTTGTCCAGTTCGGAATGACTCATATCCAAAAAAGGTTTGTAAATATTTTGTAGCTTGTTCTAACACATGTGTCACTCCTTATTTATTGCAGATTGAAAGCGTCAGGCATTTTGATTATTTTTCTTTTTTAGATTTCAGATTTTCCTCGGTTTGATGTGATTCCTCTTTTAATTCATCGATTAACAGCTCAGCTGCTTTACGGTACGAATTACTGATGTTTACCAGAGAGGTAATCAGAAGGATTTTCTCCAGTTTTTCCGCTTCGCGATCATCCATTTTGGCCACTTCTTTGTGGACATCTAGTGCTCGCTTTTCAAACTCCGATTCAAAATCTGATGCATTTCCTTGCTGAATGGCAAGATAACTAGTATAGAATTTCTCCAGTTCAAAGTCTTCGTTAGTCAGCTTGGAATTGAGACCGTCGAGGGTCGACTTGATGTCATTAATCGATAAAGCACCTTTTAATTGATAGATTAAACTAATCAAGATAAGATGCTTCTTCGAATATTTTTTATTTTTTATAGGGATGAACAGCTTCGCTTTGGCATAGTTGTTAATCATGGTTTTGGTCAAAACTTTTTCTTCATCATTACGTTTTGTACTTTTAAACGTGTGATCAAATAATTGAATGACTTGATCCATATATAAATCGATATCCGGCATTTCCTGAAGTGAAATATTCTTTTCTAAAGAAAGTTTTTGTATCAATTCTTGTGATTTCTCCATCGTTTACCCCTCGAAATTCATTGGCATTAAGTAGTTAAAGTGTAACTTAAAATTGATAGGTCGTAAATGTTGACTAGATGTTAAAATGATTATATGATTATACATAGTATTAATAACTACTTGTTGAGATGGAGGTATTTATTTTGCACGCTTATATTCGAGAACCTTTTAACAGTTTGTCACACTTGGCTGGTGCTGTATTATCTATTATCGCGTTAATCGCCATGCTTTTGAAAGCTTCATCAAGTGATGCACCTGCATTACATATCGTTGCTGTCATTATTTTCGGCATCAGCATGTTTTTATTGTATACTGCATCCGCCACTTATCACATGGTGCTTGCAAAAGACCATATCATTGCTTTTTTAAGAAGGCTTGACCATTCCATGATTTTTTTATTGATTGCTGGATCGTATGCGCCTTTCTGCTTAATCGCACTTAATGGCACAACTGGATTTGTGTTATTCTCCGTCGTCACAGGCTTAGCTATTGCAGGAATTCTGTTCAAAATGGTGTGGTTCGACTGTCCGAGATGGCTTTCTACAGCTCTTTATATTGGGATGGGGTGGATTATTGTATTTCTTGCGTCACCTTTAGCTGCCACTTTAAAAGCTGAGGGGCTTTGGCTACTCGTTACAGGTGGTATCATGTACACAATCGGAGGCATCATCTACGGTGCCAAGCCCAAATTTATGCAATCAAAATACCTCGGCTTTCATGAAATTTTTCACATCTTCATTTTACTTGGAACCCTTTGTCACTTTTTAAGTGTATATATGTATGTTTTATAAAAAATAACTTAGTGCCAGGCAGCGGTTATCATAACCTTTGCCTGGCATTTTTGAGTTGTTGAAATTAGGCAGAGCATGGGAACCCAAACGCTTCTTCAATAAAGCCATATACTACCTTGAATACAGTTTAAAGGAGGTACCCATTTTTGGTTAATCGATTTTTCCCATTTCTACCCGGTGATGACTCGCCGAACTTCCCTGGACGTGGACCTGGATTCCCACCTGGTTTCCCTGGTCAAGGTCCCGGATTCCCAGGACAAGGCGGTTTCCCTGGGCAAGGTCCTGGATTCCCTGGTCAAGGAGGAGGCCAACCATCTTCAGGCGGCCCGCCGTCTAGTCCACCACCAACTTTCGTTCCTCAGCAATCTGCACAATCTCGAGGAGGCGCAGGCGTCTTTGCAGTAGATCCCGGTGCGATTCGAGGCTGTTTATTCCGGTTTACGTATGTATGGCTACGAAATGGTCGTTCATTCTGGTTCTACCCAACATTTGTCGGAAGACAATCCGTTGCCGGTTGGCGTTGGAATGGTCGTAGATGGACTTATTACGGGACAGATTTAGACAGAGTCTCATCTTTCCAATGTTTCTAAAATGAAAAGGACGCGCAGAAGTCATTAACCTGACTTTTACGCGTCCTCTTTTTATATATTCTACTGTTCAAGCGCTCTTAAAAAATCTTCTTCATTGTCAACTCCAAAATATGAATACGCTGATTCGCCTGTAGGATCTTCAAGTTCTGGATTAGCACCGTACTCATAAAGCATGGATGCAAGTTCATAATTTTCGTTGTATAAAGCCTCTAGCAAAACAGTCGAATAGTCACTTTGAGCATTCGGGTCTGCCCCTGCATCTAAGAGAACTTGTGCAACATCGTTATTCTGTAAAAATCCTGCATATCCAAGAGCTGTATATCCTTCAGCATCTTTTTCTTCCAGATCGGCACCTTGTTCGATTAATGCATTTACTTCTTCAATATCCCCATCGTAAGCCGCAGTCATTAGCGGCGTTTCTCCTTCGGAAGGATAATAGTCTTCCTCAGACAAATCGAATGTATCTTCAGAAAGAAGTGATGGTATAAAGCTTGCATAGACCAATCCACCTGCAGAGAATAAGAAGACAATCAGCAAATACACACCAAACATTCCACCGAATAATAAAGATGCACCCAAAACGATTTTTCCGTTTTTCGGTTCATATGACGGCGTTCCTTCTACACGCATAAACTGACCGACAGACTGAATGCGTTTCGGTAAACGTGGATGGCTTGATAATACTTCACTGAACCATACGGCAACATTGGACTCGCTCTTGATTTGTTCTAAATACGCAGATTCGTTTACTTCATGATATAAATCTTTTCCTGCTCCTAAAATGGTCAAGGCACGCTTCGCAGCTGTTCCATTTTGCGTGTAGAAAGCTGCTTCACGGTCACACGTATATTCGCATGATCGGCTGTAAGCTTGCGACAGGAACGGGATGAACGTTGCTGGAACGAGTAAAATATTTTTCCAAACATGACGGCGTTTAATATGTGCAAGTTCATGGGCAATGATGAAATCTAGTTCAGCAGCTCCACCTTGTCTAGCAAGTTCGAAAACTTCCGAATAAATGACGACCATATCGCGTCCTAAAAAGCGTGTTGCAAAAGCGTTTAACGCACCTTCTGACTGTACGATAAATACATCAGGAATGCGTTTCAGCCCCATTTCCCCTGATAGGGATACAACTCGCTCATAGACATCTGGGAATTGATTTTCACGAATACGAATGCCATTCCCTCGAATTGACCCAAGCATAACCATATTTGCATATAGCACTAAGGCTAACAGACCAATTGCAATACCGATTCCGATAATCGAAATGGCGGCAATTATATAAATAAAGATACTGAAGATGAGACTCAATACGAAATAAATCGTTTCTCTCTCTGATGTTACATTGGATGTTCTCACTCGTGTAGTCCCCTCTTGTATAAATTTTACATACAATACTGAATTTAACGGATAATAGGAAAGAGGTCAATAGAATAATAATGGTAAATAAAAACAAAAAACGCAAAAGACCAAACTTATGGTCGCTTGCGTTTTGTTTTAAGATTTTAAGAAATCCTGAATTTCCGATATTAATAAATCAGGTTTTTCCATCATACTCATATGTCCGGCACCTTTGATTAAAGCCTGAGAAATCGTTTCTTTATGAACAGAGAACGTTTTTTCTGGAGGAATGACCTGATCCTTTTCTCCAGCAATCAGTAGTGCAGGCAACTTACTGTTTTTGATGACATGATTGCGGTCTGGGCGGTTTTTCATGGCCTTGAGCATACCAATGGCGCCTTCTTCAGTAGTTGCTTTCCCAATTTCTTTAGCTTTCTCCACATCTTCTGCATGTGTCTCCAAGTTTTCTGGAGCAAATAATTTTGGAATTAAGCCCTCAATCAAAGCAGGTACGCCTTCCGATTTCACTTTTGCGATGGATGCGTCACGGCCTTCTTTCGCTTCATCAGAATCTGGATGTGCAGTTGAATGAATCAGTGAAAAACCGTTTAAGCGTTCTTCATATTTTTCTGCAAATGCTAATGTTATGTAACCACCTAAAGAATGACCGAATAAAGTTACTTTCTCCAACTCTAATTTATCCAGTAGTTCTACCAACGTATCTGCCATGTATTCCATTTCATAATTCCCTTTAGGAAACGTGGAATCTCCATGGCCTGGTAAATCAGGTACAATAACGCGGTTATTCTCTGACAAAGCCGGAATCAGTTTATCCCAGTATTCATGACTTCCACAAAAACCATGCAGCAAGACAATCGCTTCACCTTGTCCACTGTCTTCATATGCCAATGTCAGATTCGATAATTCAATTTGATGTTGCCCCATTATAACAACTCCCGTTTTCATGTTTGTCATACACATATACCCAATTTTTAAACATGTAAGCAAAGAAATGGGTTCAAATGAAAAAATGCTACCAAAGATACGCAGACAATTAAAAAAAGCATGTGCTCGGAGGCACATGCTTTCATTCATTTATTGAAAAAACTTAATTAATTGGTTGCTTGATGGCTCTTGTAAGGGGTACGTCTCATCACTGTCAGTCTGGCAGACCACGTGCAATGTCGGTGTTTCCTTTACAATAAATTTCCAATGAGACGTTTTAGAAGTACTCGTTGCTTTTAGTTCCTCACGCATCATTTTCTTTCTGAAATTGGCAAGCTTCGCAATTAAGAAACGTTCTTTATAACGAATTAATAAATAGCCATTGTGGGCTACTCGGTTATACTTGTTTAAACTAACTTCTCTTAAATCAAATCCATTAGACTTATTTTGAACAGACGGTGACAATACAAAAAAGTCACGTTTCTTAAAAATGGTCGTATTTAAATGTTGAATTAACCCTAATTCCTTTGTCAAAAAGTCCTTATTAACTGCACTTGGGATTTGATTATTATCCATTCTTCACCTCTTCTAAAAGTTCTCTTAGTGTAAGTATACACCATTTTTGATTAAATTTCACCTTTACACAGCTACATACCAACCGACAATGCATGTCACGACAACATTTCATCCACACTAAACGTTGCTGTTCATGGTGTTACAACTCAAAAGGGATGCCTAATAATAATTTCACTTTACCGGTTTCTGCGCGAGAAAATCAGGATAACCGATTTTCTACTGTTTAGTTTGGTTCATTTAGCTCATACTATTCCGATTAACTTTCAGTATTTCGAGCAAAAAATAAATGCTGTATAGCGCTAGCCTCATGTCCACGTGAACTTCTATAGCCGTCGACCGCCAATTGAACGGAAGAAAGCCAATCTCCAAAAATGAGTAGCTATAAAAAGAAGCAGCCCCGATATCTTAAGGCTGCTTGTTCATAACTTTTTATTTTTAATTGCCATAGATACGAGTTAATGCTTCCTTGAATTGAGGTTTTACATCCACTTCGGGACGGATCATTTTCACTTTTGCTTCAGCTTCTTCAATTGAATCAGCTAAACGAAGTTCCATTAATGTAGCAACTGCCATTGTCCCTGCTCTGCCACGACCTGTATTGCAATGGAAGAAAATTTTCTTGCCGTCCTGGTAATCCTGAACAATTTGTTTGACGCCGGTACGAATGGATTCATCCTGGAATTCCCCATCGTCAACAATCGGTTGATGCTTGCTAATTTCACTTGATGCAGCTCCAACTTCTGCACGCAAATCGTACACAACATCGATTTTTTCATTTTCAATTGCTTGAGGTACATCGTTAACTCCGCCAATAAAAATACGATTGTCGATTAAGGCTTGATAATTTTTTTCATTCATTGTGTCGTCCTCCTAGTTAAAATCCAGTTTTAATTGACCATTAATTAATGTCAATTTTGCATTGAAGCTTTTTCCTGCTTTCGAGACAAATCCTTTAATAACATCCGTTCTGCCTTTCGTGCATAAATCGTCGATATGTTTGGCAGACAACCGTTTCTTCAGGAATGTGGCCGGAAACGTTTGTTTACACCCTTCTTTATACCCTGAACAACCATAAAAATTCTTCCTTGAAAGTATGGTTCCTTTTTTACAGGTCGGGCAAGTAGCGACTTCTTTTCTGCTTACAAAAGTTTCGGTCGTCATATGAAAAGTTTTATCGTTCAGTTGATTCGGGACATCTTGAATCAATTGATTCAAGTATTTAGCGATGCTGCCTAAAAACAATTCAGATGAACCATTACCCGTTCCGATTTTCTTTAAGTACGCTTCCCATTTCGCGGTCATGGAAGGACTGGCAAGTAAATTGCCTTCAATCGCTTCACAAAGTACACGACCTTTTTCAGTAATGGACACAATATTTCTTTTCACTTCAATATACCCATGTCTCTTAATCGTTTCAATAATTCCGCTACGGGTCGCTTCTGTTCCAAGACCTTCCACTTCTTTCAGGATTTCCGTATCCACCGCATCTTCAACAAACTTTCCACACGTTTTCATCATGGCGATGAGCTGCCCTTCTGTATATGGCTTAGGTGGAGTGGTTTGGCCTTCTTTAATTTCAACTTTACTTTTCACTTGCTCGTGAAGTGTGAGCTTTGGCAAAGTTGGTTCTTTGGCAGATGAAGATGCTTTTTCATTCGAAAATAATGCTTTCCATCCTTTATCCGTTTCGGTTTTACCGCTCGAGAAAAAGGCGAGTCCATTGACATCCGTCGTCACCGTTGTTTCTTTATATAGATAATCGGAGTGGAACATCGCGAGTGTCGTTCTTAATACTTCCTCATAAAGATTCCGTTCCTCACGTGACAAGCCAGCCAATACTTTTTCGCTCGGAATTTTTTTCGTCGGAATGATGGCATAATGCTCCTGCACTTTGGAACTGTCGACATACCGTTTACTCGGATTTCTTGAAGCAACTTGGAAAGGCTGTTGTATCAACTGTTGGTAAGCTTCAACTTGATTGACGAGATAAGAAAATTCATTTGGCGTAATGAATTGAGTGTCTGTTCTTGGATAGCTGACCAGTTTCTTTTCATATAAAGTTTGCATCGTTGACAGCACTTTCGCAGGACTGTATTTCCACTTACGATTGGCCGTTGCCTGAATAGTGGATAATGCATGAAGCTTTGGCGGTAGAATTTTCTTATCTTCCGTCTTCAGTTGTTTCACTGTTCCTGGAAGAAAGCCGTCAATTTGATGTTTGTTCAGGATCTCTTGCGCTTCTTCAACGAGCTTCATTTTCCCTTTTGCTTTCCCTTTATACGAGCCATGTTCAGCTTTGAACGTTCCTTCCAGTTCAAAAAAGGATTCCGGCACGAAACGTTCAATTTCCAGTGCGCGTTGGTAAATCAAATAAACAGTCGGAGATTGAACTCGCCCGATGGAAAATACTTCACGAATTCCTTTTTGTTGAATGAGGAGGGTGTAAAGACGGGAACCATTCATCCCGACAAGCCAATCACTCATTTGCCGCGCTTTCGCTTCTTCATACATCAATAAATCCTTGCGATTGTCTTGCAACTGCATAAACCCTTTGCGAACTTCATCCACTTCCAGTGAATTAATCCACAAACGTTTAATGGTCTTGTTACGGGCACGCGTGTAATCAAAGATGCTATAGAAAATATTGGACCCTTCACGATCAACGTCACACGCATTGATAACCGTATCTGCCTCAAAGATTAACTTCTTAATAATGCCGAACTGTTTTGCCTTGCCTTTAGCAATTTGAAATTGAAATTCATCCGGTAAGATCGGCAATGTCTGAAGAGACCATTTCGTCCATTTTGGATTGTGGGACTTTGGATCACGCAGCTCAACCAAATGTCCGATTCCCCATGTAATATAGGCACCTTGAGGAAAAGCCTCACATGGCTGGACATCAAAAAAGCCTTCCTGCTTCTTCACTTTGAAAGCATCTGCATATGCCTTCGCCTGACTTGGCTTTTCAGCAACGATCACTGGTTTCACAAATCCACCACCTTTCTATCTTTCAATATGTAGGAAAAGTATATCATTTAGCGAACGCACATTCTACTTTTCGAAGATAGTCTAGTTGAATGGGTTGTCTAAAATCGTTTCAATAAACAAGTTAACCCGCTACTGAGATGGTAGTTATCTAGTTTAAAAGATTTATCGCTCAGATTTGACCATTTATCGCTCAAACTGGGGATTTATCGCTCAAACCGAACAGTTTATCGTTCAAACACGTCTCATGCGCAAGTCAACTTGGTGAAACACATATCAGCCATCTGATTATATCAGGAGATGTAAATAGTCGAAGAGGATTAGTCTAGGAATGCCACTCTACCGAAGACATTCCAATCCCCATCCTCCCCTTTTAAATAAAAACTTAAATTAAGTATTGATGAATTTGCGATAAGTATTCTTGTCCAGTTAACTCTGTTGCCCCGCCACCTTGAGCGAAACTTTCAGAGCCACCACCCTTACCGTTGATGATCGGTAATATTTGTGCTGACAACTGTTTCATATTTGTATAATTTTCTACTCCACGTGCTAAAACCACTTGAAGCAGACCTTCATTTTCCGCAATGAAAATCACGCGGATGGTAGGTGCATCAGCAACTAGAATTCGGGCAAGTTTTTGCAGTTCCTGAATTGGTCGTTGTTTAAATAAACATTCGACGGAATCGCTGTTGACCTTGTTGCCGAGCAAGTCTTTCGCTTCATAATGGAGTAATTGCTCACGTGACTCATCCAGCTGTTTCTCCAGTTTCTTGGCGTTCTCAAGCAACACTTTTACCGCTTTTGATAGGCCCTCTTCAGATGCACTCAACAGGTGAGTCACTTCCTGCAAAGTCGTTTGTTTACGGTGAAGTTGTGATAATACCCTACTACCACACACAAAATGAATGCGCACTTTTCCTTTTTGTAATTCCGTATCGAGAATTTTCAATGATCCAATCTGACCTGTGGATGAGGGATGTGTCCCTCCGCAACCGTTATAATCGAAATCCTCAATAATTACCAACCGAATGTCTTCTTCGACAGTTACTTGTTTTCGAAGAGGATAATTCGATAACTCGTCTTTTGTGACCCACTTCGTTTCAATAGGACGATTATCTAGAATAATTTGATTTGCGCGTTTCTCCACTTCTAACAATTGTTCGTCCGTTACATTCTTCACATCTAGATCAATTGTGACCAATTCTTTTCCTAAATGAAAACTCGTGGTTTGAATACCAAACAACTCAACAAATGCAGCAGTCAAAATATGTTGGCCCGTATGCTGTTGCATAAAGTCAAAACGACGGGTCCAATCAATTTGAAAATCTACCTTCTCTCCCACTTCGAATGTCGGTTCTGATATGTAATGGCGGATTTCACCATCCACTTCCTCCACATCCAGTACTTCAACTTCATTAATGGTGCCTGTATCGTGGGGTTGCCCTCCACCCGTTGGATAAAAGAGGGTCTCTTCCAGTGTGAGATACCATCTGTCAGATTCGTCCTTCATCTGACACACTACAATTGATTTTCCTTTTTGGCAGTAGGCATCTTGGTAATATAATTTATGTTTCAATTTAGTCAATCTCCTTCTGTGGCACAGATTTTGAACCGAATGTGACTTATTGCTCTGAAAAGTGGGTATATAAATTAATGTAACATCTATGAGCAGGAGGAGCCACGAAATGAAAACAGACTTACATCGAGCACGACGTTTTGGACATACACCTGTTTTTCCACTTGCAACAACTCACGCGAAAACATTCTGTAAGTTTCGTGGAGTAATTCCAACCAGTTTGTATGATTCTACATTGCCGACGCAGAAAAAAGCAAAACGAACTCCATTTGAAGAAACAGACATTCTTCATGCAATCAATCGTAATACTGGATTGCAATTTAAATCGATAACTGAAGTCAATACCCATGTGGAAACGTTGATGCAAAAAAAGCTTATGACTGATTAAAGTCATAAGCTTTTCTTGTTTGGTTGGAGATTACAATAAATAAAAACCAATCCCCATAATTAGATAGGCGGCAAGTAATGTAAGTCCTTCAAACCAATTGGATTCCCCGTCATTCGAAACGCTGATCGTCAAAAGCACAGCAGTAGCCATGGCAACGAGTTCAGGCATTGTAAAAACTAACGGCATTGCTTGCGGCATAAATAATGAAATTAGAACCAACACGGGTGCTACGAACATAGCAATTTGTAAAGTAGAACCGATGGCAATCTCCACCGCAACGTCCATTTTGTTTTTCATAGCCATAATGATAGCCGATGAGTGCTCTGCTGCATTCCCTACAATGGCAACGATAATGACCCCAATAAATAGTTCGGACCAACCAAATTGTTCACCCACTGCTTCAAATGTATGTACCAAGCTTTCCGATACATAAGCAACAGCTAGTGTAGAAAGCAATAAGATGGTTAAAGCTTTTTTCTTCGTCCATTCCGGTTCTTCATGTTCTTCTGATGTTGAATTGTCCTCACTATGTGCATAGACACCACGATGAGTAACCAATTTAAACACGAGTCCCGCTAAATACAGAACAATCATGATGATCGAAATTCCGACGCTTAATTGTAACGTTTTCGCTTCATTCATTGACATGGCAAAAATCTCAGGAATGACAAAAGCCACAATTACCGCGAAAACTAGCAAGCCAGAATTATGACGCGCATCATGAATGCTGAATTTTTGGCGCTTAAATTTCAGTCCTCCAAGGAAGAATGATAGTCCTCCCACTAACAATAAGTTCCCCAGTACCGAACCGGTCAATGAAGCCAATACGACGCCAATCAAACCAGCTTGCAAGGCAAAAATGGAAATAATCAATTCGACGGCGTTTCCGAATGTGGCATTCAGCAACCCGCCGATTCGAGGGCCACTTACAATCGCCAAACTTTCCGTTGCGCGTCCCATAAAGCTTGAGATCGCAATAACCGTTACGGAACAAATAATAAACATAACAATACTGGACCAATGCATCATAGATCCCACAAATGTTAGTGGCACACCTGCCAGTACGAGAATAGTAAAAATCCGATTCATACGTTCACGCTCCAATTAAAAAATATAGATATATGATGTTCTTTTATCCATACCCAATCAACAGCAGATTCTACACTCTTTTGAAAAATTTAATGTATGGTCCAAACCATTACTTTTCTAACTAAGTAAATCATCAGATAACATCACTTAAATTAGGACCGTTTCTTACTACTAAAAGGTCAATTAAAGCTATTCCTAATAAAAAATGCCAGGTGGATGGCTAATTTCGACCATCCCCTGACATCTTCTGAAGGTTCTACGGATTAGTTGACCATAGTCCCGCTTCTTTTATAAAGATTCGTTTGTTCAATTTCAATTGAGCAACGATAAATTCTGCAATATCTTCCGGTTGCATCACTTTATCTGGATTGCCATCCGTCAAATCATTGTCGATGGCCAAATCCGTAGCTACTGTACTCGGCGTCAGTGCTGTTACACGGATATTATGCTTGCGCACTTCCATTGCAAGTGATTCGGTAATTCCAAGGACACCGAATTTCGAAGCGCTGTATGCACTTGTAATTGGAGCACCTTTTTGGCCTGCAGAAGAAGAAATATTGATAATGTCTCCAGCTTGTTGTTCAATCATTCCCGGCAACACAGCGCGTGTCACATAATAAACACCCATCAAATTCACTTGAATGATTTTTTCCCATTCGGCAATTTCAAGATCCATAAATTTACCGAACTTCGCAATGCCTGCATTATTAATTAAAATATCGACCGTTCCAAGTTGATTTGTCAATGACTCAATCGCACGTGTCACTTCGTCGTTTGAAGAAACATCAGCCGTTGCGAAAACTGCCTTTACACCTTGACCTTCCAATTCCTTTACGACTTGTTGCAAATGCTCTTCAGATCGAGCAAGGAGTCCAACATTTACTCCTTCTTTCGCTAATGCAACGGCAATCGCACGGCCAATACCGCGTCCTGCACCTGTAATAATGGCGTTCTTACCTTGTAGAGATGTAGCCAATATGGTTTCCTCCTATTCTTGATGCGTTTTTTACTCAACTTTAAATGTACTACGTTATTTTAACCAATCGAATGATGAGATAAAAGAAAACTGACTCGGCAATTCTACATCAACAACCTGCATAAACATTCAAAATTAAAGTTTATTATGCACGAAAATGAAAATTTGCTACAATTGTTAACAATCTACAATACCTCATAAGGAGGAAGAAAAATGGAAAAATTGATACAACAAAAACTGGAACTGCTCTTTGATGAAATGGTCGAGGTTCGCCGACATTTACATATGTATCCCGAACTGTCACATCAAGAAGTCGATACTCCTGCATACATAGCTGCCAAACTAGAAGCTCTAGGTGTGGAAGTGAAACGAGGTGTTGGCGGACGTGGTGTTGTTGGGACAATTAGAGGTGGTAAGCCTGGAAAGACTATTGCTTTCCGTGCAGATTTCGATGCGTTGCCCATTCAAGATGTGAAAGATGTCCCATACAAATCGACCATTCCAGGTGTGATGCATGCATGCGGTCACGATGGCCACACTTCCGCCTTGCTCGCATTTGCTAAAGCGATGATGGAAGTGAAAGAAGAATTGCCAGGCAACATCGTGCTGATTCACCAATTCGGGGAAGAACTATCGCCTGGTGGTGCACGCGCCATGATTGAAGACGGTTGTCTAGAAGGCGTCGAACTCGTTTATGGTGCCCATCTGCAAAGCAAAATGGAAAGTGGCAAAATTTATGTCCGAGATGGTTTTCTCCAAGCTTCTGAAGATACCGTTAAAATCGTGGTCCGCGGATCTGGGACGCATGGAGCTGAACCACATAATGGTGTCGACCCTATATTGGCTGCGAGTCATATTATGGTGGCCTTGCAGACAATCGTCAGTCGCAATGCAGACCCTTTAAAGGAACTGGTCGTATCGATTGGGAAGTTTCATGCCGGAGATGCCGACAATGTCATTCCGAGTGAAGCAGTACTTGAAGGAACCATTCGGGTGTTCGATCCGGAACTACGCAAACTAGCTAGCCGACGCATACGTGAAATTGCAGAAAACGTTGCTATAGGTCTTGGCGCAAAAGCGACTGTTACCATTGATAATGGTTATGACGCACTATGGAACCACTCGGAAGCGATGGATACAGTCAGGCTGGCAGGTCATGAACTTTATGGAACAGATGCAGTTGTTGAAACATCGCCCGTCATGCCTGTAGAAGATTTTAGTTACTACACACAAGTTGTGCCGGGAGCCTACTTCTTTGTCGGTGCAAAATTACAAGACGAATCACTTGTATTTCCCCACCACCATGAACAATTTGATTTTGATGAATCAGCCATGTTGTTGATAGCCAAGCTGTTTGCAGCCATCTATTTCAAAGCACAACAGTAAAAGGGAAAAATGTCCTCAAGAGAAGGTGGAGCGGTGTCTTTCTCCAGAAGAATTATTTCCTCCTCCAAGCGAATGGACAGAAACCGAAGTTGAATGGACGAAAACCCGAGTTCAATGGATGAAAACTCACCTTGACTGGACGAAAAACAAATCTCCAAATTAAATGTGTAAACTTATACTTTTTAATCTCTCTAATTTTGCGAGCGGGACCAGAAGCCAACTACTTGGCCAGTCCACGCTCGTTTTTTCTTTATCAAAACCACTCCTTCTTCAAATTTTCACACCCCAATCCCTACATAACCTCATTTTTTATTACCCGATGTTAGAAAACCTAACATTAATTTTAAAAATAGTTTGATTTTTTAGACAATGTGGATTATCATGTTAGAAAACCTAACATATGATATTAGGAATTAGAAAGGAGAATGAAAATGAAAAAAATTGAAGCGATTATTCGACCAGATGTATTTTCTGATGTTCGGAAAGCATTGGTGAAAGAAGGAATTGATGGGTTAACGGTAACTGAAATAGCGGGATGCGGCAGACAAGAAGGTCGTACGGGGTTATTTCGAGGAAACGCTTATGAAATGGAGTTTTCAGCAAAGCTCAAATTGGAAATGGTCATTGAGGACTTTAAGGTTGAACCCATAATTGAAGCAATCTTAAATCACGCAGTTACAGGAGAAGTGGGAGACGGCAAGATCTTCATTCTTCCTGTGGATGAAGCAATTCGAATTCGGACAAGAGAACGCGGCGCAGTCGCTGTATTTTAAGGAGGAGTAAAAATGGAAGCAGTACAAAGTTCAGTAGACATGATGTGGATGATGATTGGTGCAATTTTAGTATTTTTTATGCACGCTGGATTTGCAATGGTCGAGACAGGATTTACTCGTTCGAAAAATACAGTGAATATCTTAATGAAAAATTTATTAACGTTATCCATTGGCGCTATTCTTTATTTTATCGTAGGATTTGCCCTCATGTTTGGCACTTCCGCTTTCGGACTTATTGGTACAGAAGGGTTTGCCTTACTTGGTCGTGAAGATATTGGCTTCTTTGTTTTCCAGGCTGTTTTTGCCGCAACATGTGCAACCATCATCTCTGGAGCCGTTGCCGAACGTATGAAATTATCTTCTTACCTACTATTGGTCGTCGCCATGACCGGTGTTATCTATCCGATCGTCGGCCACTGGGTATGGGGTGGTGGTTGGTTATCCCAACTCGGTTTTATTGATTTCGCAGGATCGTCAGTCGTTCACTTAACAGGTGCTGTCGGGGCATTAATTGCTGCATGGTTGATTGGTCCACGAATTGGCAAATATAGTGATCAATCCGTCAATGTCATTCCCGGTCACAGCATACCTCTTGGCGCGCTCGGTGTCTTTATTTTATGGCTTGGTTGGTTTGGGTTTAATGGTGCAAGTACTTTGGCCGCTGACACAACATTAGTGCCGGTCGTCATTGCTAATACTTTACTTGCTGCATCTGCAGCAGTTTTGTCCACTGCTTTACACACCAAACTTCGCTACAAACAGATGGATGCTTCTCTTACACTGAACGGCGCTTTAAGTGGTCTGGTTGGTATTACCGCAGGATGCGCAAACGTTTCATTAATCGGTTCAATTATCATTGGACTGATTGCAGGCGTCATTATGACAGAAAGCATTCGTTTCTTTGATGTGAAAGCCAAAATTGACGACCCCGTAGGCGCGATTTCGGTTCATGGGATCGGAGGCATTTGGGGAACACTTGCAGTAGGTTTATTTGATACGACAAATGGTTTATTTTATGGAGGCGGTGTAGGGATTCTTGCCATTCAAATCGTTGGGATTGCCGCGATTATTGCTTGGACTTCCATCACTGTTGGCGGGAGTTTGATGGCCATTCGATTATTCTCCACATTAAGAGTGTCAAAAGAAGAAGAGAAAATTGGTTTAGACTTTGCCGAACACGGAACTCAAGCTTATGAATTGAACGATGTCTTTAAAGGGACAGCGCCACGCTCTGAAGAATTTGCTCAACGTCTGACTAAACTCGGCAAATCACCACAAGCAGGTTAAATGAATAAAAGTGCCGGAACCCAAAGGTATGAGATACTCACCTTGGATTCCGGCACTTTTTATTTGGATACATTAATATTGATTTTCCAGTTCGGCAACAATCGATTCGACTTCTTTACGGGAGATTTTTTCACGACCTATTTTCATCGCTTTTAACGTACTGTTTGCCAAAGCAAGCGGCACTTTACAAAACATCGTGATTCCGCGATTATTAATATCTTTAACATAGTCGCTTCCCATCGCCAAGTTCTGCTTAGCATACAAAAATAAATCTTCCCGTTCCCAGCCGTCTGGTAAGAAACGTACGCCACGTTCCCAGTCTTCGTCTTGATTACGCAGAATGTTTACAGCTTGTAACCCTCGTCCAAAAGCAATCGCTTTTTCACGATCAGTTTCTGTATTATCATGCCATTTCCATAAATCGGACAGCATACATCCTACGAGACCCGCTACATAATAGGTGTAATCATCAAGATCTTCTTTAGTCTTGATGCGCCAGTCCTTGTCCACCCATTTTGCCATACCTTCCGCCATAACAGCAGTTGACTCTTTCACTTTTTCAACGACATCCGGCGGACACAATAAAATCCAATCACCGAGACGTTGTGTCACAGCAGGAAGCAAGTTTTGATAAGGCTGAATTAGCGCACGGTATTTTTCAGGATCAAATGTCGTCTTCATACTTTCGCTTATTGACGTTAGTAATTGACGCTTCGTTTCCGCCTGCATGTCTGGATGATCTTCGATTTCATCAATCGCTCGCATGCACAAATAAGCAGACGCTACCGTTTTTCTCAGTGTCGGTTCCAAAAAATTAATGGGAATGAAAAATGTACGACTCGTTTGTTTTAACACATCCATGGCTTCACGTTGCAATAAGACAGCCTCACTCATCCTCGATTCCTCCCGTTCCAATCCATATGTATTCCTATGATATGACCAATTCAAAAGGTTTTAATCCTCTTATCATACAATAAAAATTCAGTTTCGTACGAATCAAAGATAGAAAATTCAAGAAACTAGTGAATTAGAACGATTCAACAACAAAAAGCGCCAAGAATCTGCAGGATACGCAGGATAAGTTTCTTCCCTGCAACTCCTTTAAATACCTGACACTTTCATGAGTACACTATTCCTTTAATTTTTGATTCATGGCTGTGGCAGCCGAGTGCGCCCGAGAATCCGTGGAAACATCACCAGGACGACTCGCTTTTCCGAGTACATATCCTTCAAAAGAAATGCTCATAAATTCAAAAATGTAGTTGAATTGTTGAATAAGAGGCAAGCCTTTTACATGTGGATTATCGCCACCCACCGCAATAACATAAGCCTTTTTCGTACCAAGCTGATCTTTAAAACCAGGGAATTTTTCATCCCGCATCGTATGAGACCATCGATCAATAAAGTTTTTCATGGTCCCTGTCATACTGTACCAATAAATTGGTGTCGCAAAAATGAAGGTGTCATGCTTCATCATCCGCTCGACTATCCCGTTGTAATCATCACCTACATCCGAGAATCCACCTTCAGAGTGACGGCGGTCTTCAATTGGTTCAATTTTATAATCACGCAAATAAATTTGTTCAACTTCAAGTCCTTCAATTGCATATTTAGTTAATTGCTCTGTATTTCCATCCGGCCGGGTACTCCCGTATATTACAACAATACTCATATTGGATCGGTCTCCTTTATGTTGTTATGTTTAATTAAGTAGGCAATTAATAGTGTATGCGACAACCCCTTTAAAATTAACGAAAAACACTTAAATAAGTCCAATGATTTTTTCAATTATTATCCACATGTGGATAACCGACCAAATTGCCGACCTATACACATTTTGTGGACAGTTGACCATTTATCCGTGCATAACTTTTCCCTCACTGCCCTTTTCTTCGTCTTTCATAAGAAACTGCATAAGCATCTTTACGAAATGGCAGAATTTCATCGTCCGAACATTCAATTCCTGTGGGTAAGATGGTTGGATCAAAGATAAATGTATCGTCTTTGATCATTTCTTTTGCATGGATACTTAATACACCGGCATCAATTCGCGTCCGCTCTTTTGGCCATTCTTTCGTCGGATCGTCCGTCGGATCGTGTTCTTCCCCTATTACGATATGTAGACGGAAGCGCACTTCCTCTGTTTTTAAACGTTGTGCAAGCTCGGCTTCCAGGTAATCAGGAGGCAATGTCGCCAATTCTTTCACTGTGAAAGTTTCGACTCCCAGTTCCGGTTCCCATTCAAACTTCACAGGTGTACGCTCGCCTTCCTCATTAATCAAATAAAATGCATGCACGGCGTAATATCGACCCTTTGCATAACTCTTCGTGTGCTTGAGTTTTCGTATCATTTGAAAAGCAGCCCGACTTTCCGGATAAGTCGCAAATAGTTTAACCATCTCTTTAAAATCCGGTTTACCTTCTTTGAATGACGTGATCGTCTTTAACATGTCAAAAAAGGTCTGAGGTGACTTCGTGACGAAAATCGGCAAAGTGATTCCCACTAAGCTATGGATGTCTCCTTCAGGTAATTGAAATTGTACAGACATTCCTTTTACAGCAGCAAGGGCATCTGCTGTCGCAGGGTTAGGAGAGCTGTTTGAAAAGCGAACAATCGCTGAAACCTCATTTCTGGTTAAATGAGCGGCCTTAGTATAGTGGGATGCCTTGCCCGTCGGCGTGAAGGTTGCTTGAAATAATACACCCTTGGCATGCGCTCGACGATAGCCTGGGTGTGTACCAGCCAATTTTTCTATGTAATTCACCGTTCTCGTTGCCAATACTGTTTCATTTGTATTTTCGACCATTTAGAAACCTCCTTAATTACTGCAACTCATAGTCCAAACTCTTTTTAAGGTGTACACTTAGAAAAGGTATACTTTATTCTCAAGATACCCATTAAAGAAATTAAACTAACTTATAGAAGAAGGCGGAATTACATGACCCATTCAGATCAAACTAATTTACCACCAAAGACGTGTTCAATCGAACGCTTAATTACAATGGAATCAGATATTGAAAAAGTGCTTAATGGAGAAAAAACAGCAACGCGTCGTAACGGACGATATGCTGATATCGGAGAAATCATGGAGTTAAAAGGACAGTCATTCATCATCAACAATGTATACATCCAGACATTGGGTGAATTAACTGACGAACATGCCCGTCATGAAGGTTTTCAAACTGTAGAAGAATACAAACAATCCATTTTGTCTTATCATCCTAGAATGCCTTGGTTGCCGACAATGACTGTCTGGGTTCATGAATTTTCACCGGTAAACGCTTAAGCCATGAATGATTATTACATTTACATCGTCTTCATCCATGTTTTAAGTGCGGTCTTGTCAGTTGGTCCCTTGTTTGTATTATTTGCCGTTCTAAGGAAAATGCAAGAAAGTGACCGCCTGCTTGATCAGACGCATATCTCTATTTTCCGTTCAGTCGTTCGTCTCATCAAACATGCTGGGCATGTCCTTGTCGGCTCCGGCGTTTTACTCGTAATCTTCGGACCATGGCCATGGCATACTCCATGGATCGTGATGACGATTGCACTGATGGTAGTTTCCATTTTCTTTCTTGCCCGTGCATTTTCAAGTACACTCAAGAAATTTGATGACAATGAAGCTGACCGTGTTTTTTTAATTAAGAAGCTTCGTAAAGCTACGTGGATTTATATTATTTTATTAGTACTTATGCTCGCATTAATGGTGATAAAGCCAACTATGTGGTAGATCAAGTCGACGCAGGAAAGATGCTGGCCAAGAGCCATTATCTTTGCGACGAGTAACCGCAGGAGCATGCTGGCCAAAAGCCAGTCTCTTTGCGACGAGTAACCGCAGGAGCACATGTTTTTGTAGTGACGAGGAGACTGAATCCACGCCCGCGAAAATCAACAGGTTGCAATGTATACTCTTCTTAAGGACCGGGCATCTATTTGCCCGGTTTTTTATATTTATCCTTTTAATGAATAATTCGAGCAAATATTGCCATAGTAAGATGGATTAATTAATTTATTTATTAGTTGAATTTAAGGAGGACTTTCAATGGAAGATCATACTCAAATGAGTTGGAAAGAAGATACAATCATTGGTCAATTGACTAATTCCATCGAGAACGCCAGTATGGCGGTAGGACAAGCATTAACGAACCCATCTGAGCAATTCATCCACCAAGCACATGAAATGCTTGAGCGTGCGGATCGAGCGGTTGAAAATGCGTTGAAAAACCAAGGGCAATCAGACCCGATTAGCTCCCTTCAGGATCAGTTAAACCAACAAAAGGAAAAACTGAACCGCCTTCACTAATAAACTTAAAGAACAAAAACGTTTTTCATTAACAGCATTCCCTAAAAGTGGCCGGGCATTCTCTCAGCCACCTATCCGATAAATTCACACTTCTTCGGGAAAGCCCATCAGTCCTGCTGATGGGTTTTATCCGTTTTATCCACAATCTCGTAGGGTATAAATAAAACTAGAACGAAATTCTATTCGGAGGTGCTTCACACATGGAAGAACAAACAAGAACGATTGTTCAACAATCATTGAATGCCTTATTGGAAAACGAAACGTTTCTGCCTGAATTAAAAGGCGATATGCGAAAAACCGCCTTCACTTCACTCAGCGCAATCCTATCAACACCGAATCAAATACATAAATCATTTCTGCGGATCCCACTGGAAGAAGGCGAAGTTATACGCATTCCCTCTTACCGTGTCCATCATAATGATGCACTGGGTCCATACAAGGGCGGCATTCGTTTTCATGAGTCCGTAAACGAAGAAGAAGTCGTGAACTTAGCCTTTTTGATGACGTTAAAAAATGCCTTGCACAACGTTCCCTTTGGAGGCGGTAAAGGTGGAATCATCATTGATCCCAAAGCCTTTACCGAACGGGAGCTGCAACGTATTTGCATTAAGTACGTCCGCTATTTCAACAATGTCCTAGGTCCGGACAAAGATATTCCCGCACCGGATGTCGGCTCAGGAGAGCGTGAAATGGACTGGATGATGGCTGAATACAAAAAAATCAATCAAGGTCAACCTTACCTTGGAAGTTTTACAGGGAAAAGCGTTGTCAACGGCGGGTCTTTAGGGAGACGTGAAGCGACCGGTAAAGGCGTCTACTTCACTTTCCGTTACTTATTAAATGACTATGTAAAACCAAACGAAGAAACACTTGCCGCATCATCCAATCCTTTTGCCAAGACTGCGGTAGAGTACGTGGATCGACCGTTAAATGTCGCTGTACAAGGATTTGGAAATGTAGGTTCAGTGACAGCCCTGGAGGCATTCCGTTGCCAGCATATCCAAAACAAAGTCGTAGCGGTAAGCGACCGCAACGTTACATTATTCAATGCAGACGGATTGGATATACCTGCACTCGTGAACTTTACAGCCACTAATCGAGGGGATTTACCTACAACCCCTGAACAATTGAAAGAAATAAATGTAAGTGCTGAAATTCGTTCTCGGGAAGAAATTTTAACAATGAACGTGGATGTATTATTCCTTGCGGCGCTTGAAAATCAGCTGACAGATCAAAATAAGGAACAAATTAAAGCTCGTATCATCGTCGAAGGCGCAAATGCACCAACTACTAAAGAAGCTGATGATTATTTAAGCGAAAAAGGTGTTGTCATCATTCCTGACATTTTAGCGAATGCCGGAGGAGTAATTGTTTCTTACCTGGAATGGTTGCAGGGACGCGAGACGCAATTCTATACAGAAGAACAAGTCCACACCCAATTGCTTGAAAAAATGAAGAACACCATGGACATCATCCTTCCACAATATTTTGGCGACCCATTCCCGCTCCGTCAAAACTGTTACATTCACTCGGTAACGCGTTTATCGACTGTTTTATACAAACAAGGTAAACTTTATTAAAAACAAAAAGCCGCAAGCTGATTCGTTTCAGCTTGCGACTTTTTTTATGATTAAACGTGTATTTTGTCTTTTTGAAGCTCAATCAGAACAGGATCTTCCGTTTTCTTGAAATCTAAGGTCAATTTCTCTAATTCAAGACGCATTTTCTCTGTTTCTGCGATAAAGTTTTGACCTCTCAATTTTTCCAGTTCCAATTCATCTTTCAGCATTTTCGCTCTCAACTTTTGACTACCTCGAAGATGCCCCAAAATTATGGCTGTAAGTGGAATTGAAAATACCATAACGACGGCAATTAACCCTATTAAATTATCCATACATTCACCTCTATTTCATTAGTTACGTTATCTTGCATTCCCATTAACCTTATAACTTCTGTATACGGTCAAAAGATAACTTTGGTTTCAATTTGGAATTGAAATCCCACTGGCCTTCTCAGCCTCTTCTGAATCATTAAAACACTGGATGTATGCAACTTTGCCGTTATTCATCTTGATATACGAATATACAAGTGCTTCTTTTATATTCTCTCCATCTTCACTCTTCCAAATTCTTCGATGTTTTAAAATCAATTTTTCCTCATTAACATAACTGTTTACTGTCAATAAAGTAAGACCCGTCCGATTAATGCAATCCAGCAAAGCTTTATGTCCGAAATTTGATCCTTGATTATCATCAACTACCTCAATGTTTGCTTTCGTCAGCTTAAGCAATTCCTCATACTTACGTTCGTTCAAATATTGCTGCCACTTTGCGGCAACGATAAGGGTGAGCTGATTTTTCATAAAGATAAATCTCCCATCTGTATGATTTGCCACATTAAAGGTCTCTTTCATTAAATGTCTGTATCTTTAGTTTTATATAGGATATAGAATTCGACAATCCTTTTAGATAACCTCCTTCATATGTCTCATAATAAATACAGTTTTCAATATTATTTTCCATTCGATTAGTTTTTAGCCCATGATTATTTGACACTCACAAAAAATTAGCAGGGTTCGCCACTTCGCTTTCTCGGCTCGGCTTCAGCTACCTACAGGGGTCTACAGCTTAAGCTATTCTCCCCGGTCCTTTTGAAATGTAACCATAGAAATCTATTGATTTCCGCTACGGTGGACGCTTTTCGCGGGCATGGCTTCAGTCTCCTCGTCACTGCAAAAACATGTGCTCCTGCGGTTACTCGTCGCAAAGATACTGGCTATTGGCCAGCTTCTTTCCTGCGGGGCCTTCAGCTCATGCACCTGCCGCTTCGCTTTCGGTGCAGAAAACATCTGCTAATCCCGCAGAAGTCGCCACCTGCGCTTCAATCAACTATTCTAGATGGCAACTACGGTAACAGATTGGTTCTATCTCTAACTTAACTTAGAATCATTTATTCGTGTCTTAGCAATTCGTTATTGACAGATCTTCTTGTTGATTACACTCACTTCATGGATTGTAGTGGAAGGCGGCGACTCCAGCGGGATTAGCGGGACAGGTGAGACCCCGCAGATTGCGAAAATGAACAAAGGCTAAGAACGCCACATCGTATGACAACGCCTTTGTGACCAACATCCTGTTGGCCTGAGGAGGCTCACCTCCCGCCCCGCGGAAAGCGTCCGCCTGAAACGGAAATCAACAATATTAATGATCTTTTTGCGCAAAATACCTCAACCACTGAATTTAGGGAAATGAAAATTATATACTTTCTTATCTTTCAAAAAACGCCAGACCCTTAGAGGTTCGAGTTGCTCTCTAAAGGTCTGGCGCTTTTTGAATTTAATTAATAATTCCTCGTTCGATGGCCTGAGCAGTCAGTTCAGCTCTGAATTTTGGATGTGCAATACTGATTAATTGTTTAGCCCGGTCACTGATTGAACGACCATGCAATCGGGCGATTCCGTATTCTGTGACCACATTGTCGACATCATTTTTTCCGGTCGTGACAACCGAACCTGGGGTTAAATCCAACTTGATTCTCGAAATGGAATCGTTCTTGGCAGTGGAATGCATACAAATGAAACCTTTGCCGTTATTCGCAAAACGAACGCCTCTTGCAAAATCAATTTGCCCGCCACTTGAAGAATAGTATTTTCCACCAACCGTTTCCGAAGCACATTGCCCATATAAATCAACCTCAGTAGTAGCATTGATGGATACGATATTTTCTTCTTTGGCGATTTCACGCGGATCATTCACCACACTTACAGGTAAAAACTCTACCGATGGATTGTTGTTGATAAAATCATATAAACGCTTCGTTCCATACGCAAATGTCGCAACAATCTTTCCTTTGTTCGTGAACTTTTTCGTCCCATCAATTGCGCCAGATTCGACCAAATCCACAATCCCATCTGGCAGCATTTCCGTATGGATTCCTAAGTTGCGGTGATTTTTCAATAAACTCATTACCGCATTCGGAACTGATCCTATCCCAATTTGAAGGGTATCACCGTCCTGAATATCCGCAGCTACTTTTTCAGCGATGCGCATATCTTTTTCTCCGATTTCCGGAACCACTTCTTCGGCCAATGGCGTATCGTGTTCAACATAACCGGCAATCTGACTTACATGAATTTGATTGAGTCCAAATGTACGGGGCATATTTCGGTTTACTTCCAAAATGAATGGAACTTTACCAATAAACTCCGCTACATAATCAGCTTGAGTCCCAAGTGAAAAATATCCATGCTCGTCCATAGGAGAAGCAACTGAAAAAATCATCGACATTTTCGTTACTTTCGAAAGCATTCTCGGCACCTCATGAAAATTGTTTGGCACTAATTCCATTTTGGCTTGCTGATACGTTTTGCGGGTAGCACCACTTAAAAAGTACGATACATGCGAAAGCTGACCAGGCATTTCCCCTAAAATATACTTTCGGGGATGCAATGCCAACATTTGATGAATTTTCACACCACTAAGTTCGCTTGCATGCTCTTCCAATAGATCGAGCAACTGAATCGGCTCACCATTCGCAATCGGTATAATAATATCTGCTTCCTTATCTATTAAGTTAATTACACTTTTTTTGTCCAGTAATTTAGTCAACATTAAACACTCCTGTCAAAACTTCTTCGTCTTACTTTAGCATATTTATGGTCTTTTTCTTATTTAAGGGCATGCCAGGTAGACATAACCGAACTCCAGGTTGCACAAAATGCTTTTGGCTCTTGCGTAGCGGAGTGAAATCAATACATTTAACAGGTAATTTCACATAGAAAATTCGTTAATTTATGCATTTTTTAAACACGTCCGCAAAAAATATGAATGAATCACAATTTCTCTAATCATCACGACCTATATGATATTTGTCATACCAATCACTTGACGTTTATGACTTTTATTATCTGCTCCTAATCCCTATTCTTAAGGTAACAAGTTTTTTAACGAAAAATTAAAATACATTTTTTCCAGGAGGACGCTATGAGTAAAGAAAAAACAATGCAGTTACGCAAGCAAGTGGCGCCGTTTGAGAAGTCTGATATGTCAGCAAGTATCAAACAAATTGTAAATACGATTCCCCCATTTTTCATTTTATGGTACTTAGCATATTTGAGTTTAGACGTATCGATTTTCTTAACAATCGCTCTAGCAGTGATTGCTTCAGGATTCATCGTTCGAATCTTTATCATTTTCCATGACTGTACACACGGTTCTTTCTTTAAGAGCAAGAAGGCCAATGCCATCTTAGGAACCATTACTGGCATTCTGACTTTGTTCGCTTATGAAAAATGGAAACGTGATCATTCAATTCACCATGCAACGAGCAGTAACTTAGACAAACGCGGAACAGGTGATGTTTGGGTAATGACGGTTAATGAATATCTTGAAGCATCACCAGGTCGTCGTTTGGCATACCGTCTATACCGTAATCCACTAGTGATGTTCGGTTTAGGACCATTATTCTTGTACTTAGTATCAAACCGTTTTAACCGTAAAGATGCTCGTAAAAAAGAACGTAACAATACTTACTTTATTAATGTGGCAATCGTTGCATTGTATGCATTTATGATTTGGTTAGTTGGCATCCAGGCGTTCGCAATCATTCAAGGTACAATCTTGATTGTTGCAGGATCTTTTGGGATCTGGTTGTTCTATGTACAACATCAATTTGAAGATTCTTATTTTGAAGATGAAGACCAATGGGATTATGTTAAAGCAGCAGTGGATGGCAGTTCGTTCTACAAATTGCCTAAAGTTCTGCAATGGTTAACTGGTAATATCGGTTATCACCATGTTCATCATTTAAGCCCACGAGTACCTAACTACTTGTTGGAACAAGCTCATGAATCGACACCACCACTACACAAGGCAACGACGATTACGTTAAAAACAAGTTTACAATCGATCCGCTTCCGTTTATATGACGAAACGAAAAAAACGTTTGTCAGCTTTAACGAAATCAAACATTTACTGAACGATACAAAGAATTCTACAATGCAACAACTGCAAACAAAACGTTCAAGTATTCAAGGAAAATAATTAGTATAGCTGAAAAACCATTCCGCATATGGAATGGTTTTTCTGTCTGTTATACTTAACTCATAACAAAAACACCTAATTTATGGAGGGTTTTATGCAAAGCTGGTATCAAATTTTCCCTAAAAACCCATACGTCAGTATTTACATATGGATTATTTTTTGTATTTTGCCGTTATTTTATATATTTAAATCGTACTCCCCATCGGAAAGCTTCTTAGGACTATTACTAGTTGTAGGTTTCTTTTTAACGTACCGCCAATCGTTCATTTCAAAAGGATGGCGTATGTATGTGTGGATTGCCTTTCAAATTGCCATCAGCATCACGTTAATTATATTGTTTGGCTATCTCTATTTTTCGTTGTTCCTGGCATTTTTTATCGGCAACATCCGCAATAAAGCCGGTTTCATCACGATGTATGTGGTCCATCTCGTTACAACCATGGCGTCTGTCAGTATTGGATTCTTCACTCAATATGACTTACTCGTCTCTCAATTCCCGTTCATACTAATTGGCGTCATCGGTGTGATCTTATTGCCTTTCAATTCGTACAACCGTAATAAACAGGAAAAACTCGAAGGTCAGTTGGAAGATGCAAATAAACGTATTTCTCAATTGCTTGTCATGCAGGAACGCCAGCGGATTGCTCGTGATTTACACGATACATTGGGCCAAAAGCTATCTTTAATCGGCTTAAAGAGTGACTTGGCCAGCAAAGTGATTGATAAAGATCCGAAACGTGCTAAAAATGAGCTTTTTGATATCAATCACACGGCTCGTATTGCGTTAAAAGAAGTCCGTGAACTTGTTTCCAATATGCGTTCGGGTAAACTCGTAGATGAACTTATACGTGTCCAGCAGATTTTAAAAGCAGCAGAAATCGACTTCCGTGTAAAAGGGAATTCCGTTCTAAAAGATACACCTTTACTCGTTGAAAATGTCTTAGGTATGTGTTTGAAAGAAGCAGTCACCAATGTCGTTAAGCATAGTCAAGCCACGTTTTGTCACGTCTTAATTAAACAAACCCAAACTGAATTGTTTCTTCAAGTTCAAGATAATGGGATTGGATTTGAAGGAGATGCACAATTTTCAGATGGCAATGGCTTAATTGGCATGAAAGAACGCCTGGAATTCGTCAACGGAAGCTTTGAAATTTCGGGTAATGATGGTACGACCCTTAATATCCGGATTCCACACGTCATCTTACAATCGGTTGAGGAGGAAAATTCATGATTCGTATTGTCATTGCTGAAGATCAACGCATGTTACTGGGAGCTCTTGGTTCTTTACTCGATTTGGAGGATGACATGGAGGTTGTCGGAAAAGCACATAATGGAGAAGAAGTCATCTCCTTGGTGCACCAATTAAATCCTGATGTGGTCATAATGGACATTGAAATGCCTTCTAAAACGGGTTTGGACGCTGCGGAGGAACTGAAGGAACATGACTGTAAAGTAATCATTCTTACTACTTTTGCCCGTTCAGGTTACTTTGAACGTGCGCGGAAAGCCAATGTCATGGGCTATCTCCTGAAAGATAGCCCGAGCGAAGATCTGGCCAATTCTATTCGCAGCATTATGGAAGGACGTCGTGTATACGCACCGGAACTGATCGACCTTGCTTATAGTGGAGACGAAAATCCTTTAACGGAACGCGAGCATCAAGTACTTGAATTAATCGCAGACGGAAAAAACACAAAAGAGATTGCGAGTCAGCTATACATTACAACTGGGACGGTCAGAAACTACATTTCCGTCATCTTAGACAAGCTGGACGTAAGCAATCGAATAGAAGCCATTTCTAGATTCAAAGAAAAAGGCTGGTTTAAGTAAGCACTTCCTTTTGGGAGTGCTTTTCTCTTGCCATTAAACTTTCCGCTGGTATTGCACATGCCATTCATCACTTAACGGACTCATGCCGACACCTACATATCCTTCTTTCAACATTTGCTGCTGCATCAATGTGTCGGTCATTGGAATCAATTTTTCATCATCTGAGTGGCTATATTCCACCTTCTCATCCTTGAGTGTTTTCAAAAATACATAGCGAAGTTTGCCACCGTATTTGTGTTTCAAGGCAACAATGTGGAGACCTAGGGCGAATTTATCCTTCAGACTTGGGATGTTTAACGGTGCGACGGTTGCGCATACATAATCAAATCGAGAACGATCGATATTGGCCATAAGGACCTCCCCCATTTTAAGTTGAAGACCTTTTCCACGGTAGGCTGGGTGAACAATCGATAGTTCCTGATAAACGACACGACTTAATGCCTCTAATGAAAGCCCCGCATCCATCCCTAAGTGTTCACCATCAATAAACGGCACCAGTAACGCACGGAATGCGACCAGTTGTCGCCCGTCAAACAAGCCAAGTAGAAGCCCATTTCCGCTTAAGATATATTTAAATTCATCTCTCGATAATGGTTGCAGCGTATCTTCAGAATCCATCTGTTTTTTCGTAAGTTGTTGAAGTTCCATCATGTCTTGCAAGTGCTGGTGATCCAATATTTTCGGGTCAAGCACTAGTGAATCCACTATTATTTGTTCCATCCGTTTCTCCTCGTTTCCATTAAGACTAGTATTTATTTTAATTGTCATGCTGATAGTTGTCAGATTGTCTGTTTAGGTGCTTGCCACACTATGGCGTGGTACGATATAGACACAGATTAGTAGAGTTCTAAAGGAGATTTGAAACAATGGATCAAAAAACCATGACAGAATACATCATCCAAAAATATCAAGAAGACGAGCAAGTCATGATTCAATTATTTGTCCAATGGTGTCAAAACCATGAGATTGACTCAATATCTTTATATCAAAAAGCATACCCATCCCAAGGTGCCAATGAAACGTTGAAATCCACCATCGAGAACAATGAACCCATGGATTTGGACATTGATTCCGGTACACTCATCGAGATTCTACAAATGTTCGGTAACGATGATCTTGCCTTCGTGGTGTCAGAGGAAGCTAATAGACTTTCAAAGTAATGTCAGAAGCTTGTAGATTGAAAAACTCTCTTTTGATTTCCCATTTTTTAACTATTACAACTTAAAGCTTCATTTTTACAACTAAGATACTCTTTTTTACAACAAAGCTCGCTTTTTTTCCTACTAAGAGTTCATTTTTTACAACTGAGCCATCGCTCAGCCTCATTTCAAAAAAGACTGAACCCCTAGGGGCTCAGTCTTTTCTCATTTTACCTTATTGATTAAGTGTTTCTGTCATTGAAGCAAATCCAAGACCAAGATCTAATCCTAATTCGCTTGAATTGTTGTCATCTTCATGTGTTGATTGTACCCAAAGGCCAGCAGTTGCATCTAACATTGAAGAGAAAGAGTTTTCATCTTCTGAATCCAAACCTACCATAGATGCTACATCTACTTCAGTTCCTAAACGAGAAGAGTCTTCTGTTCTTTGCGCTTCAATTAATGCAGATACAGCGGCCATAACTTTTGCAGATTCTTCGTTTTCATTATCTTCAGAACCTAAACCTAAGTTTGTTACAGACTCAGTTCCAAGTGCAAAAGATGATGAATCATTTTCCTCATTTGTTTCAATAACGTTTACGAATGAAGTGTTGTTATCAGCATTTAAGAAAGTAGAATTCTCTTCATTTTCAAACACTGAGTTTAAACCAGCATCAATATTTCCTTCAGTTGTCGATGTAGTTGAATCGTTTTCTTCATCAACGACTGTTTCATTCATCACACCAGCGTCACCTTCAGCGTTTACTGCTGCAGATTCTTCTTCGCCTTCAACTTCAGCTTCGATTGCTCCTTCAGTTGCCGCTTCTGTTGTAGATGTTACGGTATCGTTTTCTTCATCAACGATTGTTTCATTCATCACACCAGCGTCACCTTCAGCGTTTACTGCTGCAGATTCATCTTCGCCTTGAACTTCAGCTCCGATTGCTCCTTCAGTTGCCGCTTCTGTTGTCGATGTGACTGTATCGTTTTCTTCATCAACGATTGTTTCATTCATCACACCAGCGTCACCTTCAGCGTTTACTGCTGCGGATTCTTCTTCGCCTTCAACTTCAGCTCCGATTGCTCCTTCAGTTGCCGCTTCTGTTGTCGATGTTACGGTACCGTTTTCTTCATCAACGACTGTTTCATTCATTACGCCAGCGTCACCTTCAGCGTTTACTGCTGCAGATTCATCTTCGCCTTCAACAACTGCATCGATAGAACCTTCTGAGTTAGCATCCACATTTGAAGTAAACGATTCCTCTGTTGATTCCACGTTTACATCTGAAGATGCATCATTCTGAGTGTTAATCTCAACGTTGTTGTCTTCATTCGAATCGAGAATGTTCAAATTCTCAACTAAACCATCATTCAGGTTCAATAAAGAATCATTTTCTGCTGCAGATGTAGCACCTGCCCCGATTAATAGACTTGCTGCTAATCCACCTGTAATAGTTAAAGTTCTTAATACGTTTTTCATGTGTATTCTCTCCTTTTAGTATAAGTTTTTTTATATTCTACTTATCTTCAAAGGAGATTGTTGAGGTGGTTGTGACGGTGGTGCATTTAACCACTGATCAAAGAAGAGTCTGGTCTTTCCAAAGTAAGCCATCGTCCCATTTTGATTTGATACATCATATCCATCCAACACAGCAAACGTCATACTACCCATTGTGAGACTCGAATTCGATAGAGTAGAAGGACCCGACTGGAAAGTTGGTGTCGCTTGCACTTGCTCGTAATTGATTGGCACTTTCATTGGTATGGGTAGAGCATTTTTGGGTTTATCAGTCTCGACGTTTAATGAGCGTTCATTACGTGACGTTTCATTTAACGCGTCATCTTGCTCTTCATCTATAATTAGCTGTTTGGAAATATCCGGTTTAACAATTTCTTTCTTATTCTTCATAACCAGTGGTACCTCTTGTTTCAATTTTTCAACTGGTAGTTCAGTAACTTCAGTTTCTGGAACTGGGGTTACACGAATTTCTTTATCCGTCGATTGAGTAGGTACCGAACTTTCCACATCTACTACAGGGGTTTTTACAGAAATTTGCGGGTCACGTTCCACTTCAGCTTGTACCACTTCCGTGTCAACTTTAACCGTATCAGCCACTTCCACCTTAGCAATGCTTGTATCAACCTTCACTTTAGGTGTTTGTGAAACTTTTGCCTCAACCACACCTGTATTAACTTTAACTGAAGGAGATGTGGAGTCTTTCACTTCCACGATTGGCTCTTCACTTTTCACCGCTTTTGTTACTTTTTGAGTTGTTTCGGTAACGTTATTTACAATCTCTGTTACTGGTTGAAGTGATTCTTCTTGTTCTGTCTTAATCGGCAGTGCTTTTTCGACTTGGGAAGTTGTGTTGGCAACCTCGTCAGTCACCGTATTTACAATTTCCGTCGGTTGACTCAAAGTCGATCCAAGCAGTCCACCATCTGCGGAAGCAAACGATGGAAAACTTAACACACCGAAAAGTACGGCAATTTGCATCATTCGTTTTTGCACGTCGTCATTCACCTCCCTTCAGTCATTTACAGGAGCTAACGTAAAAAGTTCAGTTTTGGATCACATTATGAATTAAAATATAACTTTTGGCCCACAAATAAAATAGAATCCCTTTCATTCTTAGATGTAGGGGACCCTATCTTTATTATCGAATCATTTTCGAAGGGTCGACAATCAGATCAAACTCTTCTTCTGTCAGTAAACCACTTTGCAGCGCTGCCTCTTTTAATGTACTGCCAGATTCATGTGCCTTCGTAGCAATTTTCGCTGCATTCTCATATCCAATATGCGGATTTAGAGCCGTTACCAGCATCAATGAATTGCTTACGTGATGTGAAAGTTGCTCCACATTCGGTTGGATACCTACGACACAGTGGTCATGGAAACTACGCACACTGTCACTCAGTAATCGCACGGATTGCATAAAGTTATAGAAAATGACGGGTTTAAACACATTCAATTCAAAGTTCCCTTGGCTTGCCGCGAAACCAATGGTCGCATCATTGCCCATGATTTGGGTTGCAACCATTGTCAACGCTTCACTTTGTGTAGGATTTACTTTCCCGGGCATTATTGAACTTCCTGGTTCATTCGCTGGAATCGTTATTTCACCTATTCCGCTTCGTGGTCCACTAGCCAGCCAACGAACGTCATTGGCAATCTTCATCAAATCTGCAGCAAGCGCTTTAAGTGCTCCATGCGTATATACCAACTGATCATGACTGGTCAAAGCGTGGAATTTATTTGCAGATGAAACGAACGGCAACCCAGTTTTCGCAGTTACTTCTTTTGCCACACGTTCCCCGAATTCAGCATGTGCGTTAATACCAGTTCCGACTGCTGTCCCTCCAATAGCAAGTTCCCCCACATGAACAAGACTTTCACGGATCATTTCTTCGCTCTTAACCACCATGTGCTTCCACCCACTGATTTCCTGACCTAACGTCAACGGAGTGGCATCCTGCAAATGTGTTCTGCCAATTTTGATGATATCTTTAAAATCGTTTTCCTGTTTTTCAAAGGTTTGTTTTAAACGAGCAAGCTCAGGTAATAACATTGTCTGCACGACTTCTACTGCCGCAATATGCATCGCCGTAGGGAACGTGTCATTCGAGCTTTGCGATTTATTCACATCATCATTCGGATGAAGTATTTCTTCACTCCCAGATTCCTTCAGTAATTGATTCCCCCGATGGGCTATTACTTCATTCACGTTCATATTGGATTGTGTACCGCTCCCGGTCTGCCAAACGACTAACGGAAAATGTTCATCCCATTTGCCTTCACGAATTTCTGAAGCAGCCTGAGAAATCGCCTGCATCTTCCCTTCACTCAAGGTGCCTAAATCAAAATTTACTTTTGCCGCTGCTTTTTTTAGGACGGCAAATGCATGAATTAATTCAGTAGGCATCAGTTCGGTGCCAATCGCAAAATTCTCTTTACTACGTTGAGTCTGTGCACCCCACATTTTATCGACGGGTACTTGAATTTCCCCAATGGAATCTCGTTCTATTCGGAATTTGGTCATGTTGGATACTCCTCCTTTGAGCCATTTTAATTCTAAATTCGAGAAAAATTCAAACAATTCACCTTGTAGCATATCCTTCTTTTCAGCTTTTCATTAGATACTTAATTCAATAATAGGTTTTAGGATGACATATCTTGTTTATGGAGTGGCAGGAGTCGGAGGACATAACTAAATCGAAAAAGCAGTTTCCTCCACAAGTGAAGAAAGCTGCTTTTTCGTATTATTAATACTAAGAATTAGATATCCTCTTTTATAGTTTTCGCTTTTTCAATACTTTCGTCCACGTTATTAAGAACATCACTTGTTAGAATTTCAATTGATTTAATGTCATTTGTGTTTTCTAAAATGAAACCCATATTACCTTTTTTAACATTATTGCTTTGTATTTCTCCATTCAATTCTTCGAGAAAAATATCATCTTCCCAAGTTTTCAACTCACCATTACTCGTCTTAACGAAAGCAACTGGTGTAAATTTCATGTCTTCATCCGATGTATTTTTAACTTCAATTTCTACTTTTAAAAAATCAAACTCTTCTTCATGTGTATAGGAATGAAAAAAGTCAATCATGCTGTAATCCGGAACAAAATGCATCAACTTCACTTCTTTTAAAACCATTTCAATTCCGCCTATATTAACTGCTTTATTTATACGTTTATAAGATTTTAGTGTCAGTTCTCCTTTGTCATCGGTAACGGTTTCTCCAACTGTCACAAGATTAATGTCATCCGTTATTTGCGGATTCGGCACATATACATCTTTTTTTACATTTAGGTTTTTTTGAGTTTGGTCGATTGTTTTGACTTGATCTCCAGCTTTATTCTCGGTGTTATTTACTGATGAACAGCCCGTAAGAACTAATAGAAGAATCAAGAAAAATGATAATTTTTTCATAGGAATCCTCCTCAAAATTCTGCATAATAAAAACCCGCCGCCTTAGCAACGGGCTTTTTCGATAATATCTGTTATTTATTTTTTTGTTTTACCTAACAAATCGAAGAGAATTTTAGCATGATCTGTATTATCAATTTGGCCTACAAATCGTTCTTTGTGAGGTCCGTAGGCATATACGGGTACGTCTTCACCTGTGTGACCGCCAGTTGTCCAACCTGTATGAGAACGCTCATTAAAGATTTCTTCGATTGCATTGTCAATATCAGTGACTTTTTTTGTCGTTGCAGCATCTTTAACAGATTGGATTTCTTGGGTTGTTAATGCTAATAGTTTTTGATCAATATACGTTTTTAATGTTTTTTCAACATCTGCACCTTTTGCAATTTCAGCTGCCATAAAATCAGGTGTGCGCTTAGCCGCTTTTAATGGTTGACCGAACCAGTTATAATTTCCATCTGCACCAATTGAATATCCGCCAGTTGAATGATCAGCTGTAATAACAACTAGTGTATGCTTGTCCTTCTTAGCATACTCAATTGCAGCCTTAGCCGCTTTTTCAAAGTCTTCCATTTCACTCATTGCACCAACAATATCATTATCATGTCCAGCCCAGTCTACCTGGCTTCCTTCGACCATTAAGAAAAAGCCATCTTTGTCCTTGCTTAAACGTTGAATTGCTGATGTTGTCATATCTTGAAGAGAGGGAACTTCTTCAGTACGATCAATCATTTTAGGAAGACCACCAGATGCAAACAATCCAAGAACCTGTCCATTTTCATCCTTTGAAAGCTGCTCTTTATTAGTTACATAACTAAATCCGGATTTTTGGAATTCTTCCGTAAGATCTCGATCAGGGCGAACGAAATTTGAGGAACCCCCACCCAGAAGGACATCAATTTTATGTTTGCCATTAACTAATTCATCATAGTAGTCATCAGCAATAGCATTCATATTCTTACGGTTTTCATCGTGAGCACCAAATGAAGCTGGTGTTGCATGGGTAATTTCAGATGTAGCAACAAGGCCAGTTGCTTTACCCTTTTCTTTTGCGGCCTCTAACACGGTTTTAACTTTTGATTTATCGTTATCTACCCCAATTGCAGCGTTATAGGTTTTTACACCAGCAGACATTGCTGTTGCCGCGGAAGCAGAATCTGTAACGTTTTGTGTTGGATCTTCCGGATAAGTCATTTGTTGTCCAACGAGGTACTTATCGAATACTGTTCTTTCAACAGCATCCGTTGACGAATCATCTTTAAAATAACGATAACCGGAAGTATAGGTTGAACCCATCCCATCGCCGATCAAGAAAATAACATTTTTAATTTCCCTGTTATCATTGTTTCTTTCATTTTCTGCAGCTTGTACGTTAGTATTGGTAATTGTTGCAGCTAAACCACCTAATGCAAGAGTAGATACAACACAGACAGGAATTAGCTTTTTTGTTATTTTATTTTTAAGCATCCGAATAACCTCCACCATTCAATTTAATATGACGATAAGGTTTACTATAAAGGAAGATTGTTAATCTCCTATTAAACCAAAGTAAAAGTAAATTAAAACGGTGTAAATCTACATAAGTCATTTAGTAACATTTGAAACATAGATTACTGAAATCAAATGATTTCTTCGTATTCAAAACAAAACAACTTAAACGAACATTTGTTCGTTTTGGTGCAATAAAAAAGCATCCAACTAATTTTTAATTGGATGCTCTATACGTTGTATCAATCTATTTATTATTGAAGCAAGTTCAAAAATTGTTTTGTTCGTTCTTCTTTTGGATTGGTAAACATGTCAACCGGTTTGCTACGTTCGATAATTTTGCCTTGATCCATAAAGATAACTTCGTCTGCTACGTCGTTGGCGAAACGCATTTCATGTGTCACAACGACCATTGTAATGCCTTCTCCTGCTAAATCTTTCATCACTTGCAATACTTCTCCAACTAACTCGGGATCCAGTGCTGAAGTTGGTTCATCAAACAGCATCACTTTCGGTTCGAGTGCGAGTGCGCGAGCGATTCCTACACGTTGCTGTTGACCACCTGAAAGTTGGTGAGGATAGAAGTCCAGTTTGTCTCCTAGACCCACTTTAATTAATAGCTGTTCAGCTTTTTTACGAGCTTCCGCTTTTGAAAGTTTCTTCACGATAACAGGACCTTCCATGACATTTTGAATGGCCGTCATGTGTGGAAACAAGTTATAGTGCTGGAAAACCATCGCTGACTTTTTTCTAAATAAATCGATTGATCTTTTTGGAAGAGATTTTGAAAAATCTGCCGTCTGATCATCGATTGTGATGCTACCTGAAGTCGGAACTTCTAATATATTCAAGCATCGAAGTAATGTCGTCTTGCCTGATCCTGAAGGTCCGATAACCACGATTACTTCGCCTTTATTGATTTGAAGGTCGATTCCTTTTAACACTTCAAGGTCGCCAAATTGTTTGTGTAAACCATTTATTGAAATCATCTCTTACTCCTTTCTTTATCCTTTAGTTATCTCGATACATAGCGATCGAAGCGATGTTCCAAGCGACCTTGGATAAGCGAAAGGAAGAAACAAATAATCCAATAAATAATCGCTACTTCTGTATATAACAACAACACTTCATAATTGGTTGCCGCTATTTCCTGAGCTCTTCTGAACATTTCTGTTACGAGAATCAGAGATGCTAAAGATGTATCTTTCACCAAACTGATGAACGTATTCGAGAGCGGTGGAATGGACACACGAGTTGCTTGAGGCAAAATTACGCGCTTCAGCGTTTGAGAATAGGACATTCCAATCATATGAGCAGCTTCCCACTGACCTTTCGGTATAGAGAGAATGGCCGCACGAATCACTTCTGAAGCATAAGCTCCAACATTCAAAGAAAACCCGATTACCGCTGCTGGAAATGGATCTATGACAATTCCGACAGAACCCAATCCATAAAATAAGATGAACAACTGTACCAATAATGGCGTACCGCGAATGGCTGAAACGTAGAAACGGGCAATCCATTGAAACGGCTTAACGGTCGAGATTCTTGCCAATGCCGTCAGTACGGCTAATGCTAGCCCTAATATAAAGGAAATTAGAGACAATGGAAGCGTATATACAACAGCACCCTCCAGCAAAGGCTGGAGGGAAGATTGCGCGATATCTAGGTAGCGCTCCATTTTTTCAGGGTCGACGGAAAAACTATTCCAAAACATTTTCGCCGAACCATTTTTCTGAGATATCGTCGTACGTACCGTCTTCAATCATTTCATTCAATGCTTTGTTTACAGCTTCAACTAATGTTTCATTACCTTTGCGGAACATCAATCCACTTTGAGCCACATCGTCTGCTTCAGCTACAATTTGAATTTTTGCATCCGGTTTTTGTTTCTGGAAATCTAAAACGGATAATTTATCATTAATCGTTGCATCTACACGTTGTGAGTTCAATAATTCGATTGCTTGGTTAAAACCATCAACGCCTACTAATTCAGCACCGTAAGATTTAGCGATTTCAGCATAGTTACTTGTTAATGATTGTCCAGATTTCAATCCTTTAAGATCTTCAAAGCTCTTCACTTCTTTGTTATCTGCATGTGTGACAAGTACAGCTGTAGAAGAAATGTATGGTTCTGAGAAATCATATTTCACTAATCGCTCTTCTTTAATCCCCACTTGGTTGGCAATCATGTCAAAACGTTTTGAATCTAGACCTGCGAACATTGCATCCCATTGCGTTTCCATGAATTTCGCTTTTACACCTAATCGTGCAGCAATCTCTTCCGCAATTTCAACATCAAACCCTGTCAATTTACCACTTTCATCATGGTACGTAAACGGAGGGTAAGTTCCTTCTGTACCGACTAATAGTTCCCCATCTTCTTGCACTTTTGCTAACAGATCACTTTCGGTTGAACCTGTGTTCTTCTCATCTTTAGAAGCGTTATCGTCCTTCGAAGTACCACAAGCCGATAACATGAAAACTGCTGTAAGAAGCAGTGCAAATAATGTAGTTAATTTCTTCATATCTTTATTCCTCCTAATTCTTATAGACTTACTTGGTATTGATAATCTTATAACATGTAAATACGTGCGTCAAAACAAAAATCTCAAGGAATTAAAAAGCAAATTATTAAGAATTGTCTAATTAATATCATTTCTTTATATGATGATTGAAATGAACCTCTTCTATCCGAATTTCTTTTACATTTTTTGAACTTATTTCTTGGTTGTCTTGCTAATTCTTAGTCACAACTCTTCTGGTTTTGAAGTAAAACTACTTAATCTGCAGTGACCAGCACTTTACAATCAAAAATCTCAAAGAAATTAACTAAACTATTTTAATTAAATTCTGCATATAAAAGAGTGAATTTTTCAATAAATTCAGCTATACTTACTATTAGTTCGACATCCGTAATAAAAGGGAGAGATGAAAATGGTTCAAAGTTTGCCAGCACGTTCAGATGTCAAAATAGACGAAACGTGGAATTTACATGATCTGTTCACATCAGAAGAAGCCTACCAAGATGCACTTACTGCTCTTGAAAAAGAAGTGGACGCTTTCCAACAACAATTCAAAGGTCAGATTAAAGATGCACAATCTGCTGAAGAAGCATTAAAAGAATATGTAAGCATTTATGAAATGTTTGTTCCGCTTGGCACATATGCAAGTCTTGCGTACAGCACAGATCAGACGGACAGCGATGCTCAAATGCGTTCTGCCAAATTCGGTTCAGTTTCTGCCAATTTAAGCAGCAAATTATCGTTTGTGGATAGTGAATTACTGGAGTTACCGGTGGAAGTGTTGGAAGACGCAATGAAAAACTCAACTGAATTCGGTCACTATCTAGAAAAACTCATTCGTAAAAAACCACATCAGCTTCATCCAGAAGTGGAAAAAACGTTGGCCGCATACTCTTCTTCATTCGGTGGTCCTTACGAGTTATATAATACGACGAAAATGGTTGACCTCTCTTTCGAAGATTTCGAAGTGAACGGCAAAAAATATCCATTAAGTTATGTCCTGTTTGAAGGTGACTGGGAAGCAGAAACGGATACGGAAGTACGTCGTGCTGCATTCGAGGCATTTTCAAATCAACTGAAAAACTACCAACATACGACTGCAAAAACATACGATATGAAATTACAGATTGAAAAAACAACATCTGATTTACGTGGCTATGACAATATCTTTGACTACTTATTGTTTGGTCAAGAAGTGGATAAATCGTTGTTCGACCGTCAAATCGACTTGATTATGACTGAACTTGCACCTCATATGCGCAAATATGCGAAATTGCTTCAGGACGTTCACGGGTTAGATGAAATGACTTTTGCGGACTTGAAGATTCCATTGGATCCATCATACGAACCAAAAATCACGATTGAAGAGTCTAAGAAATACATGAATGACGCACTTGCAATTATGGGTGAAGACTATTTGGACATGGTCAACCGTTCATTTGATGAGCGTTGGATCGACTTTGCACAAAACAAAGGAAAGTCGACAGGTGCTTTCTGCTCTAGCCCTTACGGATCTCATCCTTACATTTTGATTTCATGGTCTAGCCGTATGAATGAAGTATTTGTATTGGCCCATGAACTCGGACATGCAGGTCATTTCTACAATGCACATAAAAAACAAAATGTCTTTAACTCTCGCCCATCACTATACTTCATTGAAGCACCATCGACGATGAATGAAATGCTGATGGCGAACCATTTGCTTGAGAACTCGGATGATCCGAAGTTCAAGCGTTGGGTTATTTCTTCGATTGTGGCACGCACTTATTACCACAACTTCGTGACACATTTACTGGAAGCAGCTTATCAGCGCAAAGTATATGATCGAGTGGATGCTGGGAAAAACGTCAATGCGGGTATTCTAAATGAAATCAAACGTGGCGTACTGGAAGAATTCTGGGGAGATGCAGTCGACATCACGCCAGGTGCTGAACTAACGTGGATGCGTCAACCTCATTACTACATGGGCTTGTATCCATACACTTACAGCGCGGGACTGACAATATCTACACAAGTTTCAAAACGTATTTTGGGAGAAGGCGAACCAGCTGTAGCAGAATGGTTGGAAGTTCTTCAAGCAGGCGGAACGAAATCTCCAGTTGAACTTGCTCAAATGGCAGGCGTCGATATTACGACTGAAAAACCACTTCGCGACACGATTGCCTACATCGGCGAATTAATTGATGAATTGGTGAAATTAACAGAAGAAATCGAAGCAGTTCCAGCTAAATAGATGAAATAGAGAAAACGAACCTGGGTCTATATGTGACCTAGGTTCGTTTTCATTTTTCACATTTTCAATTGTTTTCGAACGAAAGCGACAGTGACACTCTTTTCTCCAAATAGATGCAGTATATCGGGAACCTGCTTCGTTTTAAAATATGTGAACAATAAGCAGCCTGTGATGACAATTAAACTTCCGAATCCTTGTATCCACGTCATCCGTTCCCCAAGAATAAAATAAGCAAGAATGGCAGTGAAGATTGGATTGAAATTCAGGAAAATACCTGAAGTTGTGGCACCTATTTTTTGAACGGCCAAGTTCCATAACAACATACAGATGACCGTAGATACGACACCTGTGTATAAAATCGATTGGATAAATGTTGCATCCACTTTTGTAACTGTAAAATCATGAACATTAAAAGGAATCAACATGATCACACCGAAAACTCCTGAATACAAAGTCGCTTTCAAAGGTGTTGTATATTTCATCGCCCACTTACTGATTACGGAATACAAACCCCATATGCATACCGCAGCCATCATCAATAAGTCGCCTTTATTAAAACCAATGGAAAACAGCACTTCAACATGCCCTTTTGTGAGAACCAACAGGACGCCCATGAAAGAAATAAACATAGAACCTAACTGGAACTTGTTAATTTTCTCTTTTAAAAACAAGAATGAAAATAAAGCAATGGAAAACATGTTAAAGGTTGAAATCAAACCGACATTTGTTGCAGAAGTGAACTCTAAAGACAGGAATTGAAAAAGATTAAACAAAACGACTCCAGATGCCCCCATTAATACCAGTGGTAGGATGGCTTTTCGGTTTAACAACAAACTTCTTTCTTTCCACCACACAATTGGAATAAGGCAAATGACTGCAATTAACCATCTTAGTGTTGTCAGTGTCATAGGAGAAGCATGGTCCACTAATGATTTCCCAACAACAAAATTGCCTCCCCATAACAAACTTGTAAACAACAACAACGAATAATATATGTATGGCAAGTCATTCAACCCCCTTTTACTATTAAGCTAATATTAACACCTCCATCGCTTTGACAATATATTATTTTGCTATATCCGTTGATTTCAAAATAAACAAAAGAATATACTGTAATTACTTTATATTATTCCACCAGCAACTTCTCAAGCATGCCATTTTAGAATAAAAATGAAAGAGGTAAAATACATGGAATCATTAATTAGCAAAGTACTCGATCCAATTGATATCCAAATTCTCGATATTCTGCAAAGAGACGCGAACATTAGTAATGCAGAACTCGGTCGGCAGGTGAGTTTGTCACCCCCAGCCACACATGCACGCATTAAACGTTTAGAAATGGAAGGATACATCAATAGGCAAGTCGCGATTCTCGATCAACAGAAACTGGGCTTCGACTTGTTGTGTTACATCTTTATCAGCACCGACATCCATCAAGCAGAGAAACTTGAAGTATTGGAAAAGAACTTGGAAGCCCTTCCTGCCGTTCTTGAGTGTCATTGTCTAACAGGTGAATACGATTACTTATTAAAAGTGGCTAACAAAAACCGGCACGAACTTGAACAGTTCATTCGAATACTGAACAAACTGGGCATCTCACGCATCCAGACCAGCCTTGTCCTTCGTGAAATCAAACACTCCACCGTCCTACCGATTAATAATTCATAAGCAGTTCAAGAAAGAAAAGTTTCTTCTTCCAGAAAAAAAGGAAAGCTGCGGTCGCAGATTTCCTTAACTAATTAGCTTTATTACTCGGTCTATTCGCGTTCTCAGGAGTTCTCAGGAGTTCTCTTCGCGTTAACAAGTGGAATTAGCATCGCATTTAGCAGGTATCTTTTCTTATGATAAAGTTATAAATAAACATAAGAAAAAAGCGATACTTGATAATGGTGTCATAACAAACCTTTCTTTCTTACTTTTAGAAATAAGGTTTGTTATTGTATTTAAGCCGAGGAATATTGTAATGGCCCAAACTAATATGTTTGTAGGTAAAAAATTTAAACCATTTAAGACATCAGTGTGTTGTAGAAAAACAAAGCCCATAAATAAAAGGATAATGGCATTTATTATACTCACAATACGTAATTTTTTAGGTAAAACCTTATAAAGACCTCCCATTGCATACTCGCCTAATGGATAACCAAGCGAAAGGAATACTTGAAAGACCGATATGGACAAAAAAATAATGGCAACAACAATTGATGATATATAGACAAACCCCATTTCCATACATTACCTCCTAATTCACTTTATTCTACCTTGATTTAAATTATCATTCTTCAGCTAACCTTCCTCGTTAGCTGAATATAGCAACAATCCCCATTTTTCCGATGCAATATAAAATTGAATTAAATGAGATGTAGATTGGCACGGCAATTAGCATAGCAAGTAACAGATATTTTAGTTGCATTACGTAATGTGACCAAATAGGCTGCCAATTTAATAGCTAATAATAAAGATTTTAACGCAATAACGCTGATATCAATAAACAAAGGAATACCAATTTAATTGCTAATTGATATTCCTTTTGTGTTTTATTTTAAGTTTTTGCACCTCTGAAGAGAAAATTCATGAAAAACTGTCGCCCTTCTAATTTGCTAATAAAATTGATGAGAAATGTTAATCCATCTTCGATGCTGACAACTGATGCGGAATCAGCTGTTTTTTATAAAAGAATGCAACGGTGTTCATAACAGTTGCAGGAATTTTTTTCGGAAAATACCGCTTCGTATAATAATGGGAATACACCGCTTTTAAATCGTTCCACTGGGTACAATCTTTCGTCTGCCTGAATCGAGCGACATCAATCAGCTTGATTTCATTTGTAGCTGTAATAAAAATATTCCTTAAGTGAATATCCGATGGATTAAGCCCTCTTTCTAAAGCCATTGATAAAGCGCGATCGATTTCATCGATATGCTCTGACGTGATAGGAAATCCTTGATTCACGCATTCAAAAAGCGTACGTCCTTCTATATAATCCATGACAATATAGTTCGGTCCCGCATCGTAAATGGTCGGGAAATACGAGATATCCTGTAATGCTTTATAAATATCCGCTTCTTCTTTTGCGATATATGTGAATTCGGGAAAAAAGACTTTGATGGCTTTACTGGAAGCCTCAATTCGAAAGACAAATGCACTTCTTCCGGTACCTACCAGCTTCAACGCATCGTCATAACGAAGAAGTCGATTTTTCTTTGCGGAAATGACGACTGATTTTGCAAGTTCTTGATAAGTTTCCAAGCTCAGACCCCCTATTCTAGTATAATCAATAAAAAGAGACGTTATAACCAACTACTGGTCACAACGCCTCTCAGAAATAAAAGACCTCACCAAATAATTGGTAAGGTCTCGCAAACAACTTCTGTTGCCATCAAAGCCGAGGAAAACATCCTGTATTGACGACTTTGCTGTATAGCTACTCCCCTTAATGGAAGATTGAGTATGAACTTTGTCCTTTAATTATAAATTTCACACGACCCTCCGTCAATTAACTTGATTTGAGGGTTTTTTGTTTAAATAAACCCTTGCTATTTTTTTAGAAAATTAAAACAAACAACGTCAAAATTATTGCGATATTCGAAATTTATTGTGATACTTAAGTTTCATACATAATAAAATACGAGGTGCTTTAATGACTAATTGCGTACACTGCGGAATTTCATTTGATTTTTATGAAGAAGGTTTTTTATTTATTGAATCCAACCATATTCACCCACATATGACAGCCGCGTACCACATGATGAACGACTATATTGCTTATATGCCTTATACATCATTTTCCACTATAGAAGATGAACTAAATCGACTTAAACATGTTGCCGATTTAAGAATGGGACTTTCTCGTACAAACAAACCTGAAAGACTAATTGATTTAAAGACTTTCGAGTTGCGTTTTCATGAAAAAGATACGGTCAACTTAATTCAACACGGTGAATTGGTTAGTTATCTGCAACCAATCGTTTCACTTCAGACTAATGAAGTATATGGATACGAATCGCTTCTTCGCACCACTAATTCTCACGTATCTTTATCACCCGGGAAATTATTTGATGTCGCTACCAAAACAGGACTGCATTCATTATTGGATCAGCGTGCCCGTGAAACAGCTGTAAAAGCCCGCAAAGCAAAGGTGCCCGCGGGATTAAAAAGCTTTATTAATTTCTTGCCATCTACAATCTACAACCCAGATTTTTGCTTACAACATACATTTAAAATTGTTGAAAAATATCAAGTGAATCCTCAAGACTTAGTATTTGAAGTAGTTGAAACCGAAAAAATAGTCGACGTAATTCATTTGAAGACCGTTTTGGATCGCTACAAAAAAGAAGGCATGAAAGTGGCATTGGACGACGTAGGATCTGGATTCTCTACCTTGGATATGTTGGAGATGCTAAAGCCTGATTATGTAAAAATTGATCGATCCTATATCAGTTTCTGTGATCAAGACCAAAATAAAATCGATTTCCTGAAAGAAGCCAACAAACGTGCACAGGCATTGGGAATTGTGACATTAGCAGAAGGAATCGAACGAATCGAAGAAGCACAAGTGTGTAAAAGTCTAGGGTATGACCTGGGACAAGGTTATCTTTTCGGTAAACCCGCTGAATCACCAAAGATGACTATCAATATTGGGTAAATTCAAAGAAAGTGAGTGCCTCTTACAGGCGCTTGCTTTTTTCCCTATTGGCTCCAACATACAACACGGTTCGATTCTTCATTTCTCAGACCAATTTATTAATAATTAAAAAATCCGCACAACCCGTTTTTTCGAGTGTGCGGATTTGCTTTATCTAATTAAAGTTGCGACCTTGTCTATTTGCAATATCATGCGTCAAATCATTCAGGTCTTGTTCATTTTGATTGGTATTGGATTGATTGTTCAAGTCTTTTTCACTTTGTTGATCCGGTTGATTATTTTGACCCTGTGCAACACGGTTATCGTGCAACTTTTGATTTTGCTCCATTTCTTTTTCGTTTTCTTCTTGCTGCTTTTGTCGTTTTTCAAGTTCTATAGGTTCCGGTTCAAATTCAGGAAACTTCTCTTTTTCATTCATGTGTAATGCCTCCTTCTGAATTTTCGTCTTATGCTTATTATTCCCTTTTGTTCGAAGAAAAAACACAGGACTTTTAAAACGCAGTTAAACCCTCTATATCGTGTCTTATGAAAGCATTTTTATACCACCAAATGTAGGGAAATAATTTTTTTCAGCAAACGGGCCGTATTCTGAAAGTTGGAAGGGAATAAAAAGGAGCATCTCGAATTGTAAATTAGTAGTTTTATCTTTTATTTTAAAAGTAAGTGCAAGCATATTTGATATTGAGGTGAAAAAAATGAGTGAGGAAATCAGGATTGAAATAATTGATGCGCTTAGTGGAGATGAGATAGAACAGTTATCAGAATTACTGATAGAAGTAGTAAATGAAGGTGCTTCTATTGGTTTTTTACCCCCTTTTAAAGAAGTGGAAGCGAGAGCTTATGTGGAATCAATAATAGAACCTTCTAACTTATTATTAGTAGCCAAGATAGAGGATAAAATTGTTGGTAGCGTTCAATTACAATTAGCAAATAAGCCTAACGCTAGTCATAGAAGTGAAATTGCAAAATTAATGACACATCCAAGATTTCAACGTAAAGGTATAGGTCGCTTACTTATGAGTAAGGCAGAAGATTTAGCAAGAGAAAATAATCGTTCATTAATGATTTTAGATACAAGAGAAGGTGACCCATCAAATCTTCTATATAATTCATTAAACTACATTGAAGCTGGTCGAATTCCTAATTATGCTATGTCCGCAAACGGGCAATTAGACACAACGGTCTACTACTACAAATCTTTACTTTAGTAAGAGTACTATTTTTAAAAATTAATTATCCAATTTGTTTTACGTCATTACGTATACGAATCCAGAAGGAAAACATAAGATTATTTTGGAGAAACTCTAATAAGACTCACTATCTTGAAATTATAGACATCTCATCCTTTCGACTGAAATGTACGGGATTTTGCGTACATCTCCAAGGTTAGTGGTAGAATACTGGTAAACACTTTAGACACTTTATGGACAAGGGGCTTGATTTTCATGAAAGTTTATGACGTTACCATAGTAGGCGCTGGTCCTACTGGATTATTCACAGCTTTTTACGGCGGCATGCGCCAGATGTCAGTCAAGATTATCGAAAGTTTACCTAATGTCGGCGGCCAATTAACGGCACTTTATCCCGAAAAATACATATATGATATTGCCGGTTTCCCTAAAGTACGTGCAAAAGATTTAGTAGCCAATTTATCTGAGCAACTATCCATTTTCTCTCCCACTATCGTCACAGATCAATCCGTAGAAGATATGACAAGACTGGATGATGACACATGGCAACTGACAACTGAAAAAGAGACTCACTTAACAAAATCAGTCATTTTCACAACTGGGAATGGCGCTTTTGAACCGAAGCGTCTGGAACATGAAGAAGCAGCTAAATACGAAGGAACCCAACTTCATTATTTTGTGGACGATATGGGCAAATTTGCAGGAAAAGACGTTGTTTTATTTGGTGGCGGTGATTCAGCCGTCGATTGGGCTCTTATGCTTGAACCCATTGCAAACTCAGTAACGTTGGTTCATCGACGCGATTCTTTCCGTGCACATGAGCATAGCCTGGAATTGCTCCAACAATCATCGGTAGTTATCAAGACACCATTTGTAGTGGACCACTTTGAGCCTGAAGGTGATAATTTCACCCATGTGGCTGTACGTAATTCAGATGGTACGATTGAGTTGTTAAAAGCCGATCATGTCATCGTCAACTATGGATTCCGATCACATATCGGGAACATGAAAAATTGGGGCATGGAGATGGATAAACACGCAATCAAAGTCAATTCCAAAATGGAAACGACACTGCCTGGTGTATATGCCGTCGGAGATAGCAATACGTATGATGGCAAAGTTAAACTGATCGTTTGTGGATTTGGTGAAGCACCTATTGCCATTAATTCCGCGAAACACTTTGTGGACCCAGAAACGAAGAAACACATGAAGCATTCAACCGATTTATTTTCACATTAAGTCAGAAGACGAATTGTGGACAGGAAAAAGAGCAGTGAATTCTTAATGAATTCACTGCTCTTTTGTATATCTATTGCAATATAGACTCTTTACATAAACGTTCACGTAATTTCGTTACCGGACGATAGAAGAACTGAATCATGGGACCGATTACGAGAGCAACAAAAATCGTCCCCAAACCAATAGGTCCATCAAGTATGAAAGCAATGACCAGTACACCAAGCTCCATCATCGTTTTCGATACAGCCATGCTTTTTCCAGTCAATGTTTGAATCGCCATCATCAAGGTATCCATAGGATTCCGTGCAATGGTAGATTGCAGATAACAAGCAATGCCCACAGCAATTACTGCAATCCCACCAACCAGCATCGCGAATCGAATTGGAAGAACCGGTGCCTGATAATTAGCAAAAACAAATAATAACCAAAAATCAATCAAAAAACCAACCGTCACTACAGGTATCACAGCTGAAATATCTATTCGTTCTCTTAAAAGCAGTGCATTGATGAAAATGAGTAAAATGCCCACAATAAAGATCCACGTACCGACACTTAGACCAAATAGATTATTCAGTCCAACATACATGGCATCCCAGGGACCTGCACCTAAATCAGCCAATATCATTAAACTAATGCCCAAAGACAGAAACGTTAAGCCAACTAAGTAAAATACAGCGACAATAATACGATTTTTCATAAAAACTCCTTTATATTCCGTCCAAATGAATGATTGCACCATCTTATCATGAATTAAACGAGTTTCACTAATTTTTCAATTCACAAAAAATAGCCTTTTCACTGTTTATGTGAAAAAGCCATTACTTAATTAAAGGACTGCACACTATTATGTGCAGTCCTAATTTTTATCCTAATTGTTTAATTAACTCTTTAACGACCAATGGAGTGGATTGAGGATTTTGCCCGGTAATTAATTTACCATCAACCACAGATTTCTCCGACCAATTTGGTGCTGTTTCTACAGTTGCTCCGAGTTCACGCAACTTGCTTTCCAATAAAAATGGCATTAGCGAATCAAAAGTAGTGTCGCGTTCTTCTGCATCTGTAAATGCACTTACACGTTTCCCTTTAACCAATGGCTCCCCATTTGAAAGGGTTGGTCCAACTAATCCTGCAGGGCCATGGCATACTGAAACGACGTACTTATCGGCTTCAGTAAATTCTCGCAGTAGCGATTGCAATTTTTTATTTTCTGGGAAGTCAAACATTGTTCCGTGACCACCTGGAAGGAAAATAACATCATAATCGCCCATTTCTACTTCTTCAATTGATACAGTATCAGCTAAATATTTCTCTGCATCTAAAATTTCTTGCGGAGTATTCTCATCGATGCTGCCTGGATCTACAGGCGCTTTGCCACCCTTAATACTACTGATTGTTACATCATAACCTTGTTTTTTGAATTCCAAATAGGCATCTGCAAATTCGGAAAGCCATGTTCCTGTTGGTTTATCGTCACCCATTTGGTCAGCACTTGTTAATACCATTAATATTTTCTTAGTCATTTAAATTCCTCCTGGCATTTATTATTTCTATCATAGATAAGCCATACTAAAATCATCACTTTTCTTATATACCCATAATTGAAAGTAAAAAACGTTTGGATGCACATGACGAAATGACGTTACATTGTCGGGTTATTTTTGAACGGTTTCTTGCGAATGAGATTCCAAACAGCCATTCCGTCACTCGGGTTCTCCCCATGCCAAATGGGAAAGAGGGAAAAGAAAATGAAATAGAAAGAAAAATAAACGAATTGATATAGGAATATCCCCGGATCTAGTTCCCGCATTAATATCAATCCATTCAAAAGTAAAATACTGGTCAAATTAAAAATGGATCCACCTAAATAGACCAAAATCAGCTGCCATCTACTCCCTTTTTTAGCTAGAGCAATGTATTCACACCAACCATCATAAAAGTACAATCGTCGAATATGAAGATGTCCAATTTTCGTCAAGACTTTCCCCGAGCCAATATGCATATTCACTTCTCCACCAAAAAGACGTGCAAAAAACATATGACCCATCTGATGTAGAATCGTCACAAGAGGCATTACTAGGAAAAAAGAAAAGAAAAATTTCCACATATCGTTAAATCCAAACATTACGCCACCCGCTTTCTAGTCTCTAATGAATAGGTCAGTGTACGAGAAGCCTGGCATGAATTCAAATATAATCATTCCAATCTCAGTGGTAATTATGTCCATCTGACTTCACTTCTTCTTCAGTTTGGCGTTATCCACCTTTATTTATTACTTAAAGTTTTACAAAACATAAATGGTAGACGGCGATATATCACATACAGAGTATTTGTTGTATAATGGAAAAAACCACATTTTTGTACATATTATTTCTGGATACGAAAGGTTGTTTCAAGTTATGCCGATACCCATTAATCACGCAAAACCTATTCGAATCTCTGCGAAAGAGAATGCTTTCAATCAATTACAGCAATGGATCATCGACGGCACTTTACGTCCTGAAGAAAAATTGAATGATACGGAATTGGCGCAAGCATTGGGCGTCAGCCGCACACCTATCCGAGAGTCGTTACAGTTACTTGAAGTCCAAGGATTTGTCGAAATGTTCCCTGGGAAAGCAACGCAGGTCACTACTGTAAAAAAGAAAGATATTAAGGATTTACTTCCTCCACTGGCCTCACTGCAAGCCCTGTCTGCAGAGTTGGCAATCGCTAATTTAGATGATGAAACGATAAATATGATGGAAGATACGAATGAGCGATTTTCACAAGCAATCCAGTCAAAAGACTATTTTTCAGCCTTGAAAATTGATGAAGAATTTCATCAGATTATTGTGGATGCTGCTAATAACCCATACATAACCGCAATGGTAGCAAATCTCCAAGCGCATGTACGTCGCTTGTTCTTCCATAATTCAATTGTCCTGACGACCAACTCAATCCAGGAGCATGCGACCATCATCGAATTGCTGAAAAAACGTGATGCTACAAGCGTCTCCCAAGTAATGAGAGATAATTGGCTGCGTGCTATTGAAGAATTTTATACCCGTGAAGATCTTTAATAAGTAAAACCCCAAATCTCAAATGTATTAGAGAGATTTGGGGTTTTCGTTTGTTTATTGTGCATAAGCGAATGATACTTTTTTTACGTAAGCCAGAATTCCTGTAATCACCATGACGATGAGAGAAGGAATTAGCCAGCCAAGACCTTGGCTGTATAAAGGTAGATAGCTTTCATAAAACGATATAATCGGTTTCATCCATTCGAAATACTCCATATTCAATGATGTACACAAAGTTTTCAATCCATCCACACTACTCACCATTAATGTCACAACAGTCGCAGAAACATAGACTAAACGAGAATGCTTAAACAATGGTGATGCGAACGTCAGGATAATCAAGACAATTGCCAATGGATACAAGAACATCAATACCGGAATGGAGTATGTGATAATATTCGACAACCCGATATTGGCAATGATAAATGAAAATACAGAAAAGCCGATGGTAAATAATTTATAACTTACATTTGGGAACAGACTATGGAAATACTCCCCACATGCAGTGATCAGTCCAATACTCGTTGTTAGACACGCAAGAAAAATAATGACTGCCATTAAGAGCGTCCCGAATGTTCCAAAATAATACGAAGCAGTATTTGAAAGCACTGGTCCACCCGTTTCAAACAAGCCAAACATTTCAGTACTCGTTGCCCCTAAATAGGCAATTCCAACATAAATTACACCAAGTAAAACCGTCGCTACTCCGCCTGCTTTAGCTGTAGCTTTCAAAATGCCTTGAGTGGATTTAACACCCATCTTCCGAATAATATCAATAACGATAATCCCAAATACTAGTGACGCCAAAGCATCCATCGTATTGTAGCCTTCCGTGAAACCTTTCATGAAAGCCCCGTTGGCATACGATTCCTGTGGTGCCTGAATGGAACCTAGCGGATTGACGATTACCATGACAAGCAAAATGCCAAGCAGAACTAAAATAGCTGGCGATAATAACTTCCCGATTCGGTCAACCATTTTAGACGGATTCAAGGATAACCAAAGTGTTACACCGAAGAAAATAGAGGTAAAGATAAGTAGCCCGATCTGTTCATGACCTGCACCTAAAAATGGAGCTACGCCAATATCATAAGAAACCGCACCCGTTCTTGGAATCGCGAATAATGGCCCGATTGTTAAATACAGCAAGGCGGTGAAAATGATTCCATAGACTGGATGAATGCGACTTGCAAGATCCTGTAAACTGCGACTACCTGAGAATCCCATTGCGAGAATGCCTAGAAAAGGCAAACCAATACCAGTTAACAAAAAGCCCCCGACAGCCAGCCACACATTAGAGCCTGCATTTTGACCGAGTGTAGCCGGGAAAATCAAATTACCTGCACCAAAAAATAAAGCAAACAGCATCATTCCAATAAAGGAGTAGGCTGATAACGACAATTTTTTATCCATATCTATTACCTCCTGGCATACTATCATTCTATTTATTCTTATCTAGCGATATATTGCATACAGAAACTATTACTGTCAGTAATCCTACTCTCTTTTAAAACGAAATGCAATATATTGCATAAAATATTTTAAATTTTTAACCTAATTAGATATATTAGGTACCCTAATCTCTGCTATGAGGCTTTTGAGAGTGAGATTACTTGACCAGGTTGACAGAGTGTGGGTCCAGGTAGACAGAATGAATGTCCAGGTAGACAGTTCTGCTTTCCAGGTTGACAGAACGAGAGTCCAGGTTGCACAAAATCATTTTAACGACAAAAAACGTCTGCCCCAAATTAGGGCAGACGTTTCCATTGAACAATAAGTTAAGCGTTGGTAGCATAATACCAAGCCAAATATAAACTAATCCCCGATAAGAAAAATAAAGGGATCGAATACTTGCGGGTTCTCCTTAGTTTAAAACCATACGCACCAAGAAAAATGGCAGCTGCCAACTTGGAACCACTATCGTAATAGAGATTATAAGAGAAAAATGTGTTACTAAAAATAACTGATGCGAGGAAAGTGGTTGAAACCAGTAACTTAAACCATAATGGCTCTTGTAGGAATGTTAAGAAAAAAATGTTAATCCGTTTCAAACGTTTCCCCCTTCAAAAGCTAACATAAAAAACTCTACACATATTATGCTTACATAATGAAAAAATTCCACTTTCGAATATGTCAGGCACTAAGTTCAACTTATGTTGTACAATTAGCACAAACAACCGTTACTCAGACAATGCCCTTCCTACCTGCCTTCCCGTAAACAAACATCCCCCAAGGAACGTCCCTTCAAGAGAGCGATACCCATGAACTCCACCACCGCCAAAGCCACATACTTCACCGGCAGCGTATAAACCCGGAACCGGTTCTCCATCCACATTCAACACACGTCCAGACAAATCTGTTTGCAGACCGCCGAGTGTTTTTCGACTGATGATATTCAATCGTACCGCAATCAACGGTCCATTTTTCGAGTCTAAGAATTTGTGGGGAGAAGCGACGCGAATCAATTTGTCCCCTATGTAATTTCTCGCACCACGAAGTGCTGTTACTTGTAAATCTTTTGTGAAAGTATGATCCATTTCACGGTCTCGTGCTATAATTTGTCGCTTCATTTCATCCACTTGAATGAGTCCATCTCCAGTTAGACGATTCATCCCTTCAACCAATTCTTCCAAAGTATTTGCCACAATAAAATCTTCGCCTTTTTCCATGAAGGCTTTAACTGGCGCAGTCGGACCTGGCAAAACACGTGCCAGCACCTGGCGAATACTTTTTCCGGTCAAATCAGGATTTTGCTCGGAGCCTGATAATGCAAATTCTTTTTCAATGACTTTTTGCGTTAACACAAACCATGAATAATCAAAGCCTGTCTTTTGAATGGTTTCTAGAGTACCGAGCGTATCAAAACCAGGGAAATTCGGTGCAGGGAAACGTTTACCGGTTGCGTCAAACCACATCGAAGAAGGTCCTGGCAAAATGCGAATTCCATGTTTAGCCCAAACCGGATTCCAGTTGGTAATCCCTTCGGTATAATGCCACATGCGGTCACGATTGACGATTCTTCCTCCAACCGCTTCTGTGATTCCAAGCATCCGGCCATCCACATGGGCAGGCACTCCAGAAATCATGCGAGTCGGTGCTTTTCCTAACCTGGCCGGCCAGTTTTGGCGAATCAAATCAAAATTCGCTCCCAGCCCACCACTTGTCACGACAACTGCTTGGGCTTTCTCGCTAAATTCACCAACTGCGGACCTCGAGCTTACCTCGCCTCTGCCTGCCTCACTCGGTTCCAGAATCGCGCCTTTTACTCCCACAACCACTCCGCCTTCTATCAGCAACTCATCTACCCGATGCCTCGGACGGTAATCCACCAGTCCGTTTTCCATCGATTTTCGCATTTTCTCTTCAAATGGTCGGACAATTCCTGGCCCCGTACCCCATACAATGTGAAACCGCGGAACGGAATTGCCATGACCCTCCGCTAAGTAGCCGCCACGCTCTGCCCATCCAACCACAGGAAAGAACCGAATGCCTAATGATTTCAGCCACTCCCTTTTTTCTCCGGCTGCAAACTCAACGTAGGCCTGTGCCCACTGACGCCCCCAATAATCTTCATCTTCCCGGTCAAAACCAGCAGCTCCTTGCCAGTCCTGCCACGCCAATTCCAGTGAATCATGAATGCCAAGTCTACGTTGTTCCGGTGAATCCACTAAAAATAACCCCCCGAAGGACCACCAAGCCTGACCTCCAAGAGAGGCTTCCGGTTCCTGATCCAATAGCAGAACTCTTTTTCCCGCATCCGTTAGCTCTGCAGTTGCCACTAATCCTGCCAGCCCCGCACCTACCACAATTACATCTACCTTCATGCCATAACACCCCTATGATTTTTACTTTTCTAACATACTTATTCGAGAAAATAGGAACGTTATCCTTTAATGGTTTTTGTGATATCTGGATTACGCAGCTGGTTTCAATCCCCACTGATCATATATTTTTCACTTTTTATACATAATTTAACAGTGCTATTTCCTAATTAGCCCTGTTCTTTTCACCTCTTTTATGCTATATTTATTGATTGAATTACCATAAAAGTAAGGTGGTTAAATTACAATGGAAAACAATGCTTATCAAGTCTTGTTATATTATAAATATGTATTAATAGATGAACCTGAATTATTCGCACAAACTCATTTGGCTGCGTGTAAAGAAATCGGCTTATTGGGCCGTATTCTTGTATCCCACGAAGGTATTAACGGTACTGTTTCTGGCACGATTGAACAAACCCAAGCCTACATGGATATGATGAAGAGTGATGAACGTTTTGCAGATATGATGTGGAAAATCGATGCAGCGGACGGTCATGCTTTCAAAAAAATGCATGTTCGTGCGAAAAAAGAAGTGGTACATCTTGGTCTTGGAGAAGATGATATCAACCCAAACGAAATCACGGGTCAATACTTGTCGCCAACTGAGTTCTACGAAAAAATGCAACAGGACGATACAATCGTTATTGATGCACGTAATGACTATGAATTCGATTTAGGTCATTTCCGTGGGGCAGTTCGTCCGGAAATCAAAAACTTCCGTGACTTGCCACAATGGATGCGCGAAAACAAAGAACAATTCGAAGGCAAAAAGATTTTAACTTACTGCACAGGCGGAATTCGTTGTGAGAAATTCTCTGGCTGGTTAGTTAAAGAAGGTTACGAAGATGTCGGTCAACTTCACGGTGGTATCCACAATTACGGTACTGATCCAGAAGTGAAAGGGCAACTTTGGGACGGTCAAATGTACGTCTTTGATCAACGTATTGCTGTTCCAATTAATAAAGTTGAGCACGTCATTGTAGGTAAAGATCATTTTGACGGGTCTCCTTGTGAGCGCTATGTTAACTGTGCGAACCCGGAATGTAACGACAAAATTCTTTGTTCTGAAGAAAATGAACATCTTTACTTGCGCAGCTGTTCTGATGCTTGCCGTACACATCCACGCAACCGTTATATCGTGGAGCATGGCTTAAGTGAAGAACAAGTTCAAGCTAGACTTGAAGAAGTTGAACGTGTTAAAGAGTCTGTTAAAGCTTAAAATCTGCCTATATTACAAAGAGAGACGCAAAGTGATTTTGTCACTTCGCATCTCTCTTTTTTCAGTTAAAATAACCCCATCAATTGTTCAAATCAATGTTGATCCGAACTACTGATGGGGTTTTCTTTTCAAATGAAGCTAAATATCTACTGTTCTATAATTCTTCTGTTTAAACCATTATTACCCATAACAACATTGTCACAGCTATCGTCGTGATGCCCATTAACAATGTCGCCATTGTCATTGCCTTGTAGGCATCCGTTACTTTCATGCCACTATATTGCGTGACAACCCAGAAGAAACTATCATTAACGTGACTTACTGTCATGGCACCCGCACCGATCGCCATTACTACAAGAGCTAATGGAACAGCTCCTTCAATTCCAAGTTGCGGCAGTAATGGTGCAATTAATGAAGACGTAATAACAAGTGCAGCAGTAGAAGAACCTTGTGCTGTTTTAAGTGCTGCTGCGATTAAGAACGGTACTAATAAGAATAGAGCTCCAGTGGCAAGTGCGCCTAAATCCATATTTTGAAGAACTTCAGCGACGCCCGTGTTCTTAATGACTGTTCCGAATGCACCACCCGCACCGGTAATTAATAGAATAGGTGCTGACTCTTTAAGTGCTTCTCCAATCCAATTTGTTAATGTGTCTTCATTTAGCGCAGGTAATAATAAGAACGATGCCAAGACACCTAGTAATAACGCGACAGATGGTGATCCGAGAAATTTCAAGAAGTTAATCAAGCCACTTTCTTCTCCTGAAAGTGCAGCAATTGATCCGATCCCAATAAGAACGATTGGTAAAACAATCGGCAAAAATGATTTAAATGTAGATGGCATTTTGCCAAATGATTTGACGATGTCATCATAATTTAATTCCAGTGCTTCTTTATCCGCTTCTACCTCAATTTTCGACCCTACTTTTACTGCCCAGAAATAACCCACAATCGTCGCTGGAATTGCTAGTAACAGGCCGATTAAAATGATGGTTCCCAAATAATCAGTAGCTCCAATATTTCCAGCTGCAGCGATTGGTCCTGGTGTCGGAGGTACAAGGACATGTGTTGCAAATAATCCAGTCGCAAGTGCGATTCCCATAGAAGCGATCGTAACTTTTGCACGCTTAGCTAAAGCTTTTTTCAAGCTAGTTAGAATAATATAACCTGAATCACAAAACACCGGGATCGACACAATATATCCGATGACTGACATGGCTAGCTGTGGTCGCTTGTCCCCAAGAACCCGCAAAACTACTTCTGCCATCCTAAATGCAGCACCTGATTTCTCTAAAATAACCCCGATAATCGTTCCAGCCACAATGACAAGTCCAATACTGGTCATCAATCCACCAAAACCGGTATTTACATTTTCAACGATGGTTAACAACGGCATTCCTGAAGCAATCCCTACAAAAAACGCACTGAATAATAACGCTAAAAACGGATGAACTTTAAAAACAGCTGTTGCTACTACAATTAATACTACCCCTAGTAAAATAATGAAAAATAACATTCCGAATCCCCCCTATTTTTTCATTTGTTCATAAGATACAATCATTTGTTGCATTTGAATCTTTAAATAATGCGCTGGGTTTTCCATTGATTCTCTTTGTGTAACCTTTTCATTTACCACACTTCCAAGAACATCAAAATACAAACTCAAACTCTTTTTGCTAGATGGCTCTAGGTATCCAGACAATAACATCACAGGAATACCATGTTCCTTGGCTACTTTCGCAACACCATAAGGTGCTTTTCCAGACAGAGTCTGTTCATCTGATCTACCTTCTCCTGTAATGACTAAATCGGCATTTTTTATTTGTTCATGAAAACCGATTGCTTCCATGACAACTTCGATTCCTGGTTTCATGGTGAGAGGAAAAAATGCTTGAAAAGCTCCCCCTAAACCTCCTGCCGCTCCCGCACCTTGAAGATAATGAATGGATACTCCATATGTACGTTCTATAACATCTGCTAATGTCTTCAAATTTCGATCTAATATAGAGACATCCGATTCTGTAGCACCTTTTTGAGGACCAAAAACATGTGAAGCACCATTAGTACCGATAAATGGATTATCCACATCACAAGCAATGATAAACTTGGAATCTCTTATTCGAGGATCAAACTCAGACATGTCAATGTGCGATAACTGGTCAAGCGCTCCACCACCGCTTCCAAGGCTTGCCCCATCGCAATTTTGAAACTTCATACCAAGTGCTTTTAGCATGCCAACTCCACCATCATTGGTTGCACTGCCACCTATACCAACAATAAACTTTCGAAAACCTGCATCTAATGCATGCTTAATTAATTCACCTGTCCCGTAGGACGTTGCATTTAAAGGGTTTCTCTCCTCCTTATGTAAAAGTGTTAAACCAGACGCCTTTGCCATTTCGATTACACACGTCTCTTCATCACCTAAAACACCGTAATCAGCAGTTATTTTTCTTTCAAGTGGATCCTGTACAACAACAGGTACGAATCTTCCATTTGTAGCACTGATGAGGCTTTCTAAAGTCCCTTCCCCTCCATCAGCTACGGGCAATAGAAGTGTTTCAATCGACTGATCAAAAGCCCGTATTCCTGCTGCCATCGCTTGAGCAACTTTGTCAGCTGCCAAGCTTCCCTTAAATGAGTCAGGACTTATGACGATCTTCACTTCATTCCCTCCTTCGGTAAGCGCTTACAAAATAGTATAGTGATAAAAAAAGACAAATACATTATACTTGGAGTATGAATTTTCTGTTAATAAACAATGTTATTTTATACATGGCGGTGGGCATATGTTAACGAAACAGCTAGCAAATCAAATTGTAGAACAAACGATGATTCGTCTGAACCGAAATATTAATGTAATGGATACGAATGGCATGATTTTAGCTTCCGGCGAGCAAGACCGGGTGGAGAGAATCCACGAGGGAGCCTTACATGTTGCCAAAACGGAGAAACCTTTGTGGATTACTGAAGTAAACACCCATAAGTGGCCAGGGTCAAAACCAGGAATCAACATGCCCGTTTACTTTCAGCAGCAATTAATTGCCGTCATCGGTATTACGGGAAACCCAGAGGGGTTAAAAGACATTGCTACCCTTCTTCAGCTAACAACAGAAATGATGATTCATCAATCATTGATTGTTTCTAAGTCTGAATGGAAGAGAAAAATGAAAGAAATGGTATTTGAAGAGCTGATTTCGTCCACAACCTATCCTCCTGTTTTATACGAAAGATTAGACAGAATCGGATTTCCTCTACAGTCACCGTATGTCACGATTCTTTTAGAGCTGTCCTCCACTCAATATCATGGTGCGGTTCAGCAACTGGAAGATTACTTTGATAAAGATGAGGTAATGGTTGGACATTATCAATTAAATGAACTTTTCATTTTAACTGCTGGAATTAAAGTGGAGGAAGTCCATAAAAAGATTGAAAAGTTGCCTGCATTTTTGCAGAAAAACATATCCGTTCGTCTTGGTGCGGGCAAACCAGTAGAGACCATTGAAGAGATCCAACAATCCTTTCAAACTGCTAAACTAGCTTTACAATATGGACAACCTGAGAATAAAATCACTTTTTTTGAAGAAGTAGAAGTCCTTTCCTTGCTCAAAAAAAGCAACTCCACGGAAGCTAAACAATTTTCAAATCGAGTGCTACAAGGGCTGGATGAAAAATATTGCCATACGCTTGTAGAATTCTTTAAGTGTGATCAACAACTCGCCCTCTGTGCAGAAGCCTTAACGATTCATCGACATACGCTGACCTATCGTTTGAAGAAAATTCACGAAACAACTGGATACAATCCTGCCAGCTTCCAGGATGCACTCGTACTTCAACTAGCACTTTGGTTGGTAAGTTAATTACTCAACTTCAGTACAGAAAAAACAATTCCAATCTTCGAAGGAAGGTATTGTGCAGCTGTGGTTTTGAGAAAACACACTCTAAAAGATTCTTTTACAACGTGAACGTCGATTTTTCCTACGTCAACGCCACTTTTTCCTACGTGAACTCTTAAGCCCCCTTAAAGTTTTAGACACCATAAAGTAAGCGAGTTACAATATAACCAAACTTGTGAGCGGATGTTTAAATCGAATAGGAGGGGAAAGAAATGCCTAATAAG
>NZ_JAMKBJ010000013.1 GCF_027563315.1 Paenisporosarcina quisquiliarum | reverse complement strand
GGAAGTTTAAATTATCTTTCACCTTGCCAGTTTTTAAGACGTTTTCAAGAAAATAATGGCCATTCACAAAAGATTAGTCTTTAATTTTTAAAGATGGTGTCTAAATAGAGGGGGCCAAACCGTGAACGTCGATTTTTCCTACGTCAACTGCGATAATTCCTACGTCAACGCCCATTTTTCCTACGTGAACGCTGATTATTACAACCAAGATTCTAGATTCTCCTCTTAGCCCTTATTAGAAGCCACACTTCCCGTTCGGAACCTGCCAAAATTTCTTCTTTTCATGCTGCGAAAGTTGAATTAGCATGATTTGTTACACAAAAAACAACACATCAAGATTTACTAAATGTAATATCCGTTTGATTGCGGTTTTGAATAAATGTTGTAAGTACCCATCTTGCTATTGGTCCCACATTTAGTAACTGTAATGGATATGCCATAATAAAGTTTTGCCCAATTATACGAATGTAGTTGTTTAAGAATGACCCCTCCGGGATTTGAGGATATCGAGGATTTGTATTTGGATATCATGGATTCGCAACCAGATATCGAGAATTCCCATTCAGTTATCAAGTATTCGCACAACCATATCTAAAATTCATCATTTCCAAACAATTTAAAGCTGATTAATATCTGGAAAATTTTGAAACATTATTCCTATTCTTTTCGTAGACACTGTAAAGGGAATTAAATATGCACTCTTTTAGTATCTTTATAAATTGTAAAGGGGTGAGTGAATATTGATATCATTTATACTTTTTTACTTTATTGGAATACCCTTTTCCGTCCTTTTACATGAAGTAGGGCATGCAATGGGATCCATTTTATTTTCAAAAGAAAATTCGCATGTCTATCTAGGTCCTATTGATCAGGGAAATAAGGAAAGCTTTCGAATCGGAAGAATGCACTTCCATATCAAGTGGGCATATTTTGGCTTCTGTGTTGTAAAAAATAGGAACACTTTTTCAAAATTTCAAGATATCGTTTTTTTCGCAGGTGGACCTTGTTTATCATTTTTACTTTTTATTGCTGCTTATCTCACTTCAACAAGTATTACTCATTATGAATTGAAAAACTTTTTAAATGGAATTACCTTCTTAAATCTCTTATTGTTTTTAAGCACTAGTATTCCCATTATCTATCCGAAATGGCTGAAACCATATTCGGGATTTCCTTCTGATGGTTATCAAATACTTACAGCATATAGAGGAAAAGATAAGATTGAATCCTAACTTTACAGAGGTAGAAAATATATGTTGCTAATGAAATAGCTATTGGAGGTTTGGAATGAAAAAGTGGGGATTCGTTTTCATCGTTCTGGTGTTAGGAGGTATTATAATTGCATCTTGGCAAGAACAAATCAAAACTAAATATATTGTAAATAATTTAGAAAGTATTCAATCGGTAGACTTGATAAGAGTACAAAATAGTCAAACAGATAAACTACTTATGGAATATACGGATAAGAATGCTTCCTTCTCAGAGATGGTCAATATTTATAAATACCCCTATTACGAATTAAAAGGGACTGAGAAGAAATTGGTGAATAAGGATCCTGCATTTGTTATAGAGTTTTTACAAGAGAATTCAGTTCAGTATAAAGTGAATGTATATGAGTTAAATGAGGAAGATAAAGAAATATTTAAAACAAGTAATTATCTGTATTCTCCCGAAAATGTGAATGATACGTACGTTTTTGCATTAGAGAAATATCCTCATTTAGTTGGTGTGAATGAAGGATTGATACAAATACTGAATAAAGCTCTCATTCATTAAATTCAACAAAGGTTTGATGGCACTATTAACAGATCGTTTATTTCAAAAAATCCAACAATATATATAAAAAAACTCAGAGCATATAAACTCTGAGTTTTTTAGAAACTTAATTAGTTCCCCTTATGTTATAAATCACGCCTCATGTTTAAACCAATCAGTCATTAATTCTTCCAATCGTTCTTCGAGTGATTTCTTTTTCACCAACAAATTCTCGTATTCCTGCCAATCTGCTTCTGCTTCAATTTGTGCAGTGAGCGTTGCTAAGTCTTCTTCGACATCGGCGATTTCCTTTTCAAAGGAACGAGGTTTTTCCTCACGTTCGCGTACCATTTTGACTTGTTCTTCCTTATGGAAAGGTATTTCTGGTTCAAGCGTTTGCTGTCTTTCCGCCCATTTCGATCGAGCCCATTCATACGCTCCTTCGAAAGTTACGAAAGTGCCCTGGTCGAGCCAAGCAGTACGTGGGAACAGTTTGTTGAGGAAGTAACGATCGTGAGAGACGGCTACAATGGTTCCCTGGAAATCTTCGAGGGCCTCTTCAAGCACTTCTCTCGAATCGATATCCAAATGGTTTGTCGGTTCATCGAGCATTAATAAATTGATGTCCTGATGCATGAGTTGCGCAAGACGCAAACGCATCCGCTCGCCTCCACTTAAATCGCCTACCCGTTTGAACACATCCGGTCCATAAAACATAAATTTCGCCAGAATGTGGCGGGCTTCACCTTCAAAGACATTAACCTCAGCACGGAATACATCAATCAATCGCGCTTTTGGATTGGCAATTTCGAAATGCTGGGACAAGAATCCTACTCTTACATTACTGCCTAGACGTGCGATACCTGCATCGACGTCCAGTTCCCCTCGCAAAAGTTTCAGGATGGTAGATTTGCCGGTTCCGTTTCGACCGACGATTGCCACACGTTCTTTCCACCTGACATTGAAGTCCGCACCAGAAAGCAATACTTTGTCGCCAAACGCTTTGTAAACTTGTTCCATGACCACCACTTCCTTGCCGCTACGAGGAGCTGCTTCAAAGGTTAAGGTCATTTTTTTCGGATCAATTAACGGTTTTCGGACTTTTTCCATGCGTTCCAAAGCCCTTTCCATATTGCGGGCTCGTCGGTGCAGAGCTGCATTAGGTGGTACTGCTTCGTTTGCCCATAATTTCAACCGCTTGATGGCTTCGCGCATTTTCTTAATCTTTTTCTGCTGTTCCTCGTATTCCTGGAACTCCCGCATGATGCGTTCTTCTTTTTGAATGGCAAACGATGAGTAGTTGCCGTGATACAAGATCAATTCGCCTTCTTCAAGATCAGCCACTTTCGTGACCACCTGATCCAGGAAATAGCGGTCATGCGAAATGATGATGACCGTTCCTTCATAATCAACCAAATACTGTTCCAGCCATTCAACAGCATACAAATCCAAATGATTTGTTGGTTCATCGAGCAACAGTAAATCTGGTTTTGTTAACAGCAACTGACCGAGCATGATTTTCGTTTGTTCTCCGCCACTCAAAGAAGGGAAAGGACGATTAACGAAACTATCCAATTGAAGACCTTGAATGACTTTATCAATTTCAGACTCATACGAGTATCCGTCACGCAGAGTGAATTGTTCCTGAATATTTCCATATTGACGAAGCAACCGTTCCATCTCATCAGTTGAGGCACTGGCCATTTTCGTTTCAAGGTCTGACATTTGTGTCTGCATCTTAAGCAGTTCTTCAAAGGCCATCGTCAATACATCAAGCCCCGTTACGTCCTCTGTGTAGGAAGGGATCTGGGCCAAGTAGCCGATTCGTGTTCCTTTTCTGAAATGAATGCTTCCTGAATCCGGGCTTTCTACACCGGCCAACAATTTAAAAAGTGTCGTTTTACCTGTTCCGTTGCGTCCGACAACCGCTAATTTATCACCAGTCTTAACAGCCAATGATAATTCCTCAAATATGATGTTTCCGCCTAACATTTTACTGATTTCCTGTATTGTACATATCATAATTTTCCGCTTCCTTTCGATATCAGCTGGAAGCAATCCATTCTTAAAGCTATTTTTGCGTACAAAAAAAGACTGCCTGAAAAGCAAGCAGTCTTTTCTCGTGAGAATTGGAGAAGAAAGAATGTCTTGTCAGCTGTGATGAGCATGTAATTTTCTAAAATTGGACAGACCTGTCCCGTTGTTAGAAATTTCATGAGTAATCGCACATGATGTGGATAAAAATTCCAGTATAAAACCACGTGCATTCACAGCGTTTTTCATTCTTTCTTCACCTCCGTTCATTCATGTTGAGAATATTCTATCATATTCACTTATCAATTTCAAATGGCCATTTAGGAAGCATTTTAGATAATTTTTTATCTTCCCGATACCCAAGCACATACTCAGCTTGCATAATTGTATGAATCTCACGTGTTCCTTCATAAATGACTGGCGCTTTTGAGTTACGCAAGTATCTAGCGACCGGGTATTCATCCGAATATCCATAGGCACCGTGGATTTGTACAGCATCATCTGCGGCTTGGTTGGCAAAATCACATGCCTGCCATTTCGCTAAAGAAGTTTCGCGCGTATTGCGTACCCCTTTATTTTTCAGCTCACCTACTCGGTACACGAGGAGACGGCTCATTTGAAGACCCGCTTCCATTTTCGCAACCATTTGCTGGACCAATTGATGTTTACCGATTGGCTTACCAAATGTTTCGCGCTCATTACAATATTTCACACTTGCTTCAATACAAGCCATGATCAAACCTGCAGCACCTGCAGCCACGGTAAACCGGCCGTTATCCAAAGCAGACATGGCGATTTTGAATCCTTCGCCTTCTTCCCCTAAACGGTTTGCGGCTGGAACTCGAATATCATCGAAGAAAATTTCTCCTGTATTCCCCGCACGAATGCCATACTTGCCTTTAATCGCTTTCGAACTGAATCCCTCCATCGTGCGTTCCACGATAAAAGCACTGATGCCGTGGTGTTTCTTGGATTTATCCGTATAGGCAAAAACAATGAAATGGTCTGCTTTATCACAGAGGGAAATCCACGTTTTTTGTCCTTTTAAAATGTAATCTTCCCCGTCTCGTGTTGCCGTTGTAGTCATTGCCGCTACGTCCGACCCAGCGCCAGGCTCCGTCAGACCGAAAGCTCCAATTTTTTCACCTTTCGCTTGAGGCACTAAATATTTTTGCTTTTGTTCTTCTGTTCCCCACTGCATTAACGTCATGGAATTCAAACCGATATGCACGGAGACTGCTGTTCGAAAAGCCGTATCTCCCCGTTCCAATTCTTCGCAAACGATTGCTAAAGAATTGTAGTCCATGCCACTTCCACCATATGCTTCGGGGACACAAACACCCATGAAACCTAATTCAGCTAACCTTTTCCATACCTTTTGATCAAAGCCACCCGTTGCATCCCACTCAGCGATATGGGGAATAATTTCGGCATCCACATATTGGCGGACTGTTTTACGAAGTAATTGTTGTTCTTCCGAAAATTCGAAGTTCATGATGAATGCCTCCTGTTATACGTTACCAACCGAAGTTGATTGTTGAATGGATTCTTGAATTTGGACGCCACGTTTCTTTAATTCACTTATATAGGTATCACCCGGCACAATTTGTTCTGGTGCGTAGACACCGCGTTTTGTAATTTCCCCATTGCCGATCATCTGGGCAACGATTGAAATCGTGTTAGCTGTTGCACGCGCCATTGCCGTAACTTGATCTGTCATATCTTTTTTCGTCACGAGTTCGTAGGAATAGGTAGCCAGTTGACCATCTTTATTTCCGGACACAATGACTCGTAACAGGACGGCATCTTGTTTGTCTCCCAGTAATAAGCCTGGCGTCAAAGCAGCTTTCAGCACTTCACGTGTGCTGACTGTTTTTCCACCCACTTCAACCGTTGTTTCTTTTTTAGTTAAGCCGAGATCAACAAGCACTTTGAATTTTTCAGCATGTCCTGGGTAACGAATCGTTTTATACTCGAGTGTTTCCACATTCGGAAACGTTTTTGTCAACGTCGATGTGCCACCTGATGTATGGAAAGCTTCCAGTTCACCGAATTCATCAAAATGAATCGGCTCAATTTCCGATAATGATGGCACTTCAAGCAATTCACCATTCCGTACGACATGGGATGTATCCGTATAATGATCCATCACCCCGTCCAATGAAAAGACTATGTTGTATTTCAATGGACCTTCCGGATCGACCGGAATCCCACCTACATACAATTTGATTGATTTTACTTCATCCAATTTGCTTGCACCGTAACCTGATAAAATGTTGATCATGCCCGGAGCTACCCCTAGGTCCGGAATCAGCGTTACACCTTTCGCTTGTGCTTCATCAGCCAATTCAAGAACAGCATCTGTTGCACCGCCGATGTGTCCGCCTAAATCCACTGAATGGACGCCTACTTCAACGGCTGTGCGCGCTACTTTTTCGTTAAACGTGTAAAACAAGGCGTTAATGACAACATCACCTTTGCTCATGACGTCTTTCAATTGCGCATCATCATTGGCATCTAAACGGACTGCTTCTATTTTATCGGATTGAATTTTCTCTTTAAACGCCTTCACTTGCTCCACTTGTACGTCAGCCAAAAACACTTTTTCGACGTTCTCACTTTTCACCAAATCACGAGCCGCTTCTTTCCCCATTAATCCCGCACCTAATACAACAACCTTCATTTTTACATCCCCTTTGTAAAACATTATCTCTGCATGTATATGTGAGGCTTACAATGATTGATTCAAAACTGCTTAGTTATCGATTTGAGCCCGTTGCAATTTGCCGCTGAAGTCGACATAGATGCTCTTCCATTCTGTATATACATCAAGTGCTGCAACGCCGGAGTCACGATGTCCATTACCTGTCCCTTTTGTCCCGCCGAATGGCAAATGAATTTCGGCACCTGTTGTGCCTGCATTGACATACACAATGCCTGTATCCAAATCGCGCTGCGCCTTGAAGACCGTGTTCACATCACGTGAGAAAATACTGCTGGATAGACCGAATGATACGCTGTTATTCACTTCGATTGCTTCGTCTAAACTCGACACTTCAATCAGTGAAACGACCGGGCCAAATATTTCTTCCTGCGCAATACGACTGTCTCTAGCAACATTTGTAAATAGAGTTGGAGCATAGTAGTTGCCGTTAGCCAATTCACCTTCAGCAAGAATTTCTCCTCCTGCTAGCAAAGTAGCCCCTTCTTCTTTACCGATTTGGACATAGTTATGGATTTTTTCAAGCGCTTTTTTGTTGATGACTGGACCGATTTTCACGGATTCGTCCATACCGTCACCGATTCGCAATCCTTTCATTGCTTCCTGCAAACGCGTTTCTAGTTCTTCTTTCACATCTTTATGCACAATGACGCGACTGCATGCGGTACAACGCTGACCGGCCGTTCCAAATGCACTCCACAAAATCCCTTCAACGGCCAATCCAAGATCGGCGTCGTCCATGACAATGACTGCATTCTTCCCGCCCATTTCAAGCGACACTTTTTTCAAGTGACGACCGCCACGTTCTGCTACTGAACGACCTGTTTCTGTTGATCCAGTAAATGAAATAACTTTCACGTCCGGATGTTCAATCATCGCCGTTCCAACATCTGCCCCAGAACCAAATACAATGTTCGCAACCCCTGCAGGGAGCCCCGCTTCTTCGAAGACTTTTGCCATTTCGTATGCCATCATCGGCGTTTCAGTTGCTGGTTTCCATAAGAATGTATTGCCGGCAACAATGGCAGGGAATGACTTCCACGTTGCGATGGCCACAGGGAAGTTCCATGGGGTAATAAGTCCGACCACGCCGATTGGAGCTCGTACGCTCATCGCAAATTTGTCTGCCAGTTCCGATGGCGTCGTTTCCCCGAACAATCGACGGCCTTCCCCCGCCATATAGAACGCCATATCAATTCCTTCTTGCACTTCTCCGCGGCCTTCTTCAATGACTTTGCCCATTTCTTTCGTCAGCACTTGGGCAAGATGCTCTTTCTTTTCTTTCATAATACGGCCTATTTCATATAAATAATCTGCCCGTTTAGGTGCAGGGACCAGCGCCCATTTCTTCTGCGCTTCCTTTGCAGCTGCAACAGCCATATCCACATCATTTTTAGTTGATAATCGAACTTGCGCTAACTCTTCTCCATTTGCAGGGTTCGTTACAGGAACGTACTTTGCATCTCCCGCTTCCTGCCACTTTCCACCGATGTAATTGTTCAATTGCATGTACCTTACCCCTTTCGATTTGAAAACGCTTTCAGTATACTTATTCGACACGTGGTCATTTAAACCTTTTCATTTTCAGAAAAAACGGAATGTTCCTAAATACAGACGTTCTATGAAACTTTTTGTTGCGAGAAGCGTATGAATGAGTAGAATTTAAATTTTGGAGGAATGTATGCCATGAACAACCACGAAATCGATTACAAATTACACGGTGACGATATGCAGTTTGTAGAAGTAGAACTTGATCCAAGAGAAACGGTCGTTGCAGAAGCAGGCAGTTTGATGATGATGGAAGACGGCATCTCGATGGAAACCATTTTTGGCGATGGCTCGAACAGCTCTTCCTCAACTGGCATCATGGGCAAACTGATGGGTGCGGGTAAACGAATGCTTACAGGAGAAAGTTTATTCATGACGACGTTCACAAATAACGGATCTGGTAAAAAACATGTGTATTTCGCATCTCCATATCCAGGAAAAATCATTCCGATGGATTTAAGTGAAATGGGCGGAAAAATCATCTGTCAAAAAGATGCTTTTCTGGCTGCTGCCAAAGGTGTATCGGTCGGCATTGAATTCCAACGCAAAGTTGGGGCTGGTTTCTTCGGTGGTGAAGGGTTTATCATGCAAAAACTTGAAGGTGATGGACTTGCTTTCGTCCATGCTGGAGGTACCATTCATAAAAAACACTTACAACCAGGTGAAGTGTTACGTGTGGATACAGGGTGTCTAGTCGCAATGACCAAGGAAGTGGATTACAACATCGAAATGGTACCAGGCGTGAAAACAGCGTTGTTCGGTGGAGAAGGATTGTTCTTCGCTACACTGCGTGGTCCCGGTACGGTATGGATTCAATCGTTACCGTTCAGTCGTCTCGCAAGTCGCGTGTTTGCAGCAGCTCCTCAAACTCCGGGCGGCGGCTCAAAAGGTGAAGGCAGCTTAGCAGGCGGTCTGTTTGATTTATTAGGTGGGAAATAATTGAGATGATTGCAGTGTGCCTTAACTGGTGCACTGTTTTTTATGGTTTTTGCATCACGACGAGTTTTGAGTTAAGGAACAAAAAACAGTCATCTCAACAATGAGACGACTGTGAAATATGTTTATTTTTTTGAATTATACCAAATTGCACACCAGTCGGATCCATTAGATAAGCAAGATAAAAGCTATCAAATTCCATTTTCTCTCTAACGACCGTTGCACCATTTTCTTTAGCTGCACTAATGGCATCATCAATAACATCTACTTCAATTTGGATTCGGGTTCCGTGAGGGTAGTCATCGGGACCTTTACCGATGCCGCCATTAATTCCTTTAGTTTCGTTTTTGCCTGTTGTTATTGCCCAATAATCCCATTGAGGCTCGGCAATTTCCCACCCAAATACATTTGAATAAAATTGGACCGCCTTTTCAGGTTCTTGGCTGCTCAACTCGAAACCAATAACTCGGCCTTTGTTTTTTCTCATAATAAGCTCCTCCCCAAATGAAAAACACCTCTATATTATACCGAAATAAGTAAAATTTTCCTTAATGAGCAAATGTGACAGTGTGTATTAAAGAACCTTACAAATAATAAAATGCCTGATGCACATACGCACCAGGCACTCTTCTATTTTAGGAAACTGTCATTTTCCCTTTCATTCGCCACAGGAAATAAAGTACCGGTACAATGAGCAACGCTGAAGAAGTGATGCCCCCTGCGATGGACGTATACAATGCAAGCATACCGACCAGTGGTCCACCTGCGATTTGCCCAAACGCATCTAATTGACCGAACATCGAAAGGGTTGTCGCCCGCCCTTTAGATTCGATGCGCTCATTTGTGATAATGCTCATCAACGGATAATTCACATTTCTCAATGCACTTGTCACCCAATACAAGGCCACCGCTATCCAGAAATGACCTGTCCAGGCGAAACCAATCATGGTTGCCATTAAAATGGTGTTGGTCATCAGTAATACTTGTGCATAACGACCTTTGACGTGTCGCTCGACGAAACGAAGTACCACGATATTCAGTAAAAATGCTACCGCATAAAACGTTCCGAACCAATAAACGGATTCACTTTCGGACAACTGGTAATCTACAATGAAATGAGCACCGTACAACCGATCGAATCCTTCACTAGCGAGCCCCCAGAACAAAGTAACCATGGCAATACTGACCAACACAGTGTTACCCCGAATTTGTGAAACACCTGCTTTGATTGATGTCATCATATGGGTAACACCCGAGACACCTTTTTCTCGCGAGACTTTGACAAACTTCGTTTCCGGCAGTTTAATGAATGCCCAGACTGCAAGCATAATAAGCATGATGCCTGCAATGATAATCGCAGTTTGTACGGACCAAACCGCTGCAATTGCCACGCTGGTCAAAATGGCTGCAAAACGAGCGAATGATGAAAACTGAGATCCACGCAAGAATGTCTTTTCTAAATTCTTTACGTCCATTTCATCGGCAATCCATGCTTGTTCAGCTCCACTAATGAATGTCCATCCTATCCCCCACATTGCGGACGCCACCGCAATCGCCCAAAACTCAGGCGTACTACCTTCCAATACATGCGCTAGCCCTAGGACGAGTGTACCGAATGCGAGTGACTTCTTCCGGCCATAATGGTCCGCAAATAAGCCAGTTGGCATTTCAAAAAGTAAGACGGATACTTCCATGATGGTTCCAATGAGTACGAGTTGCAACGCATTTAAATCCGCTTGCGTTACGTAATAAATGGCGTTTAATGTGAACACCATTTGTATGAAAAATGATCTTGAACTTGTTACAGTGTAATAAAAATTTTGTATACTCAATTCTAATTTCCTCCGATTATTTGATTTTGGTTAAAAATCAAATCGGAGTTCACATTCTATGCCAACATGCCCTCCAATTTGATTGATGAAGCAAGTGTTGTTTTTGACATGGCAATCTCTCCCTTTCTTAAACTTTATTCATTATAATTTCTATTCAGACTATTGTCATGGTTTTTTTGAGGTTGGATGGTGGAGGAAATTTAATTGGGGTTGCCGGGGTTTTTAATTGGGGTTAGAAGTGGTTTATTTGGGGTTGAGTTGCTTTATCTGGGGTTGGACTTCATTTAATTGGGGTTACGGTTTTATTCGGGGTGAACAGGGATTTGTTTGGGGTTGAAGTCTCTTTATCTGGGGTTCATCTCACTTTATCTGGGGTTGAACTCCATTTAATTGGGGTAACCACTCTCCCCCCTTCTATAAGTAATCCCTAAAATTAAAATCCTGTTGTTGCCAATTCATCAATGACTCGTCATACTATCACTAATTATGCGAAAAGAGTGAGAGCTTTGAAGAATCGATCTTTGCAATCTAAAATATTCATTTATGGAGCCTTATTTGTGACAGCTATTTCCCTTCTAATTGGGGCTTCCTTCTACTTCACCATGTCTAATAGTATCGAACAGCAAATAGGCAACCGGGCGCTTAATATTGCAGAGACTACTGCGAGCCGACCAGATGTCATTGCTGGGTTTGAAGAGACAAATCCTTCTGCCGTGTTACAACCTATCGCCGAAAACGTTCGCAGACTTTCCGGTGCAGAATACGTGGTTATTGGCAACAAAGAAGGAATTCGTTATGCGCACCCGGTAACTAAGCGAATTGGACAGAAAATGGTGGGAGATGACAATGAACGGGCGCTGATAAATGGAGAATCCTATATATCCGAAGCAACAGGCACACTAGGACCGGCTTTGCGTGGGAAAACACCGGTTAAAAATGCACAAGGAGAAATTGTTGGTGTTATTTCTGTTGGGTTTTTAAAAGATGATATCTCCCATACTTTTTTTGAATATGTCGATTCAATTGTAACCATCGTCTTAATCGCTATTATTCTAGGAATCATTGGCTCCTCGATTTTGGCCAGAAGTATAAAAAAAGTGTTATTCAACTTAGAACCAACTGAAATCGCCCATTTATTTACGGAGCGCAACACGCTGATCGAATCTGTGCGCGAAGGCATCATTATGGTCAATCAGAATGGAGAGATTTCCATGATGAACCCTGCAGCCTATGACACGCTTTCCCTACCGGAAGGTGTGTCGTTGATTGGACGCCATATTGAGGAAGTTTTACCGAACACTCTTCTTCCGCAAGTACTACAAAGTGGGGAAAAGCAATTTGACCGACAAATGGAAATCCGCGGTAAAAAAGCAATTGTTAACCGCATCCCCATTATGATCGGCAATGATATCGTTGGAGCTGTATCGAGTTTTCGATTGCAATCCGATTTTGATCAGATCTCGACTGAGCTTTCACAAGTGAAACAATATACGGAAGCACTTCGCGCACAAACACATGAATATCAAAACTTCCTCTATACAATCAGTGGACTTATTCAACTGAACTCGCTAGATGAAGCACTTCACCTGATTCATGACGAAACACAGGAGCATCAGTCTCTTATCCAATTCGTCACGAGAAGGTTGCAGGACCCCTACCTGGGCGGGCTTGTGATTGGGTTATTCAACCGTGCTCGAGAATTAAAAGTTCAATTTATTTTAGATGAAGATAGCAACTTAAAAAACTTACCCAAGCATCTGGAAAAGAGTCTTTTTGTATCAATCATAGGCAATCTGGTGATGAATGCATTTGAAGCGGTTGAACATTTGACCGAATCAGACCGAGTTGTGCGATTGTTTATCCTGGATAATGGGCAGGAAATATTGCTTGAAGTTGAAGACTCAGGTGACGGACTGCGTTCTGATTTGCACGAACATATTTTCAAATCACGTGTTTCCACGAAGAGCGGACCCGATCGAGGTTACGGACTAATGAAAGTTTCCGAGAATATTAGAGATTTAAATGGTGTTGCGTCAATTGAAAATGGGGATTTAGGGGGCGCACTATTCGTCATTTCCATCCCTAAAGGAGGTTATTCTACATGACTGAAAATATCGAAGTTTTAATCATAGAAGATGACACACGAATCGCTGATATACACCGGCGGTTCATTGACAAAATCGAGGGATTTGTTGTGGTAGGTTCGGCTCATACGGGGGCTGAGGCAAAAGATTGGGTTGATGCGATGAAACCGGATTTAATCTTATTGGATGTCTATTTACCCGACATGATGGGTACAGAACTGATGCCATTTATTCAAACGGAAAGCCCGGAAACGGACATCATTTTCATTACCGCTGCAGCTGAAGTGAGTGTGGTGAAACAAGCTTTCCGTGGAGGCGTGATTGACTACATATTAAAACCGTTGACGTTCGATCGTTTTCAGGAGAGTTTACTGGCTTACCGGGAAAAGAGAACAACGCTGGCAAGTACCGGAAACCTGCAAGAAGAATCCATTCAAATGTTGTGGCATCCTAGTAAGTCATCACAAATAACCGACAGTATCATGACGCCTAAAGGGATTGACCCCATCACAATGGAAAAGGTCGTGCAACACTTAACAAAACAATCTCATGGTATAACAGCAGAGAAACTCGGAGTCGCAAGCGGGCTCAGCAGATCGACTGCACGAAGATATTTAGAGTTTCTTGTTTCTGAAAGCCAAGCGACTGCGGAACTCATTTATGGAACAATCGGACGTCCCGAACGCAGGTATTTCCCAAAAACACCGTGAACTTTATGAACAAAATGACCGTAAAGACCTTTATTTCTCTTATGACCCAAAACATTGAATTGAATAAAAGTTCTGATAAATTGAAGACAGCGTATGAAAGCGCTGTCTTTTTCTAATTCAATCAAGGGGGATATCGATTATGTGGAAAAAATTATCGACAGTCGTATTAGCGAGTTCTTTGGCTTTAAGTTTAGCAGCGTGTTCGTCGGAAGGAAATGAAAGCGCTTCATCTAACTATCCGGAAAAACCAATCACAATCGTGGCACCTTCTGGAGCTGGTGGCGGATGGGATTTAACAGCCCGTTCCATTGCGAAAACGATGAATGAAACGAAATTGGTAGAAGAGTCCATTATGGTCGAAAACAAACCTGGTGGCGGTGGTGCCGTTTATATGGCGGATTTTGCAACGAAAGAAGCAAAAAATGATTATGTCTTGATGGTCAAATCACCTCCTATCTTAATCAACAATAACAAAGCTGAAGGAAACAGTCCTTACGGCTATAAAGATACAAAACCTCTTGCACAGTTAACACGTGACTACGGCGCAATCGTGGTTCAAAAAGATTCACCGTTCAAATCATTAAAAGATGTATTAGAAGCCATAAAAGCAGATGCGACAAAAATCACATTAGCTGGTGGATCAGCACCTGGTTCGATGGACCATTTAGTAGGAATTCTACCTGCTTATGAATATGGCATCGATCCTAAATCTGTTAAATACGTATCATACGATGGCGGTGGTGAAGCTGTTGCGGCTTTACTAGGTAACAATGCAGATGTTATCGCAACTGATGCTTCTACGATTTCTGAGTATGTAAAATCAGGTGACGTCCGCGTATTGGCTGTAAGTTCTAGCGAGCGTCTTGAAGGTACTCTTAGTGAAGTTCCTACTTTCAAAGAAGAAGGCATTGATGCTGAATTCACGATCTGGCGCGGATTATTCGGACCGAAAGACATGTCCGATGCAGCTTATGACTACTGGACAGCTAAGTTAGATGAATTGGTGGAGACGGATGAATGGAAAGCAGAACTTGAGCGTAATGGTTGGCAAAGTGAATACCGAAACGCTGAAGATTTTGCAACTTATTTAGAAGATCAAGATAAAGTAATCGTTGAATTATTAACAGCTTTAGAAATGCAAAAATAATAAATGACGGCGACGGCAGTAGCGGTCGCCTTTTTCTTTAGGAGGTGCGAAAGATAATGAGTAAAACGTTCGATCGATTTGCAAGTATCGCCTTTTTACTGATTGGTCTTTTATTTGTCATTGAAAGTCGCTCGATTTCACAAAGTGCGTATGGTTCCTCCGTTGGACCGAATATCTTCCCCACGGCCCTTGGAGTCATCCTGATTTTACTAAGCATTCGCTTACTTTTTGAAACGACAAAATATGAACATGGCGAAAGAATAAAAGAGCCCGTTCAATATGTTAAGTTCCTCATTATTTTCATCAGTGCAATTATATACGCTGCCATTTTAGAGCCACTTGGGTATGTCATATCGACGTTCCTATTCCTGCTAATTGCATTTCAAACGATGGAACGTGGGAAATGGATTAGCACGATTGTTATCGCCAGTGCATTTTCATTTGGTGTTTACTACTTTTTTGCAGAGTTTCTTGGCGGATCGTTGCCCGGATTCCCCCAGTTTTAACGTGAAAGGAGTTTTGGCATGAGTACTTTAGATTTTTTATTTAATGGGTTTGCTGTCGCGTTCCAGTGGCAAAATATCCTATTTGCATTTGTCGGCGTATTGATTGGTACGGCTGTTGGTGTTTTGCCTGGTATTGGACCCATGAGTGGTGTTGCGCTTTTGATTCCGGTCACGGCGACATTGACTTCTGGTATGCCTACTGAGGCTGCTGCTGCCAGTTCAATTATTTTACTTGCTGGTGTTTATTACGGCGCTATGTATGGAGGTTCCACAACATCCATTCTATTAAATACACCTGGTGAGTCTTCATCCGTTGTCACAACATTGGATGGCTACCAAATGGCTAAACAAGGCCGTGCTGGTGCTGCGCTGTCAATTGCAGCAATCGGTTCATTCATAGCCGGAATCGTTTCATTGATTGGTTTGGTTTTATTGGCTGAACCATTATCAAACGTTGCCTTAAAGTTTGGGCCTGCGGAATACTTCTCTCTAATGCTGCTTGGACTTTGTGCAGTGAGTGGATTAGCTGGCAAATCGATGACCAAAGCATTGATTATGACCGTATTTGGTTTACTCTTGGCTACAATTGGAATTGATGCCGTTTCAGGCATTGCCCGTTTTACATACGATTTACCGATTTTGTATTCAGGTCTTGAATTTTTGACGATCGCCGTTGGTTTATTTGCTTTAGGTGAAGTATTCAAAACAGTTCTTGAGCGGGATAAAGAAGATGGTGCTATCGCGAAAATCGAAAGAATTTTACCGACGAAACAAGATTTAAAAGATAGTGCAAAACCAATTGTTCGTGGTTCTTTAATGGGCTTCTTCATTGGAGTATTGCCTGGAGCAGGTGCCACACTGGCTTCTTTCTTTTCTTACGTGGCCGAAAGAAAGTTCAGCAAACATCCTGAGAAATTCGGAAAAGGTGCAATTGAAGGTGTTGCAGGACCTGAATCCGCAAACAATGCGGCATCAGGCGGTGCGATGATTCCATTATTAACTTTAGGTATTCCTGGTTCCGGTACGACCGCGATCCTGATGGGTGCACTGATCATGTACAACATTCAGCCAGGTCCATTATTGTTTGACGATCACCCAGAAGTAGCTTGGGGATTAATTGCTAGTATGTTTATCGGAAACTTAATGTTGTTGGTTTTGAATATGCCGCTTGTGAAAGTGTTTGCGAAAATCATTCAAACACCGAAAAAGTATTTGCTTCCGATCATTATCGCCATTTCGTTCTTTGGTGTCTACGCCGTACAATACACCACGTTTGACTTATACTTGTTGCTTGCCTGTGGTGTACTAGGTTACTTCTTGGCGAAAAACGATTACCCACTGGCACCACTTGTATTGGCACTTGTATTAGGACCAATGATTGAAAACAATATGCGTCGTGCGTTGACGATTTCAAATGGAGATTTCTCGATTTTTGTATCTAAACCACTCTCACTTGTATTCATTCTTGCTGCAGTCGCATGGCTCGTCGTTCCACTTATTATGAAACTTAAAGGCAGAAATGTGATTATAAATGATGAAGAATAAGAGTTGGGGCTGAGCGTTCTTTAACGCTCAGTTTTTTTATTGCTTTTCGCTGTACCCTACCCATTTCCCTCTAACGAAAATTGGCAGGAACCAACGCTTCGCTTTCCGTGGGCTTGGCACATCGAAAAGGCTGCCCGTTCCCAGGCAGCCCCTTGTCTTTCACGTTATTATTCTGCTTGGTCTTTTTGGAAATTCAAGTCCCATGTATAGCCAAATTGATCTTGTACTTTAGCGTATTTGGCTCCCCAGAATGTTTCCTGAAGTTCCATGACTGCCTTGCCGTCTTCCAATAATGCTTTGTATAGACGATTGACTTCTTCATCGCTTTCACATTCAATCATCAATGCGACGTTCGATGTTCCTGCTTCGCCTGGAGTTGGTGAATCGGCCAACATAAGGTGGAAGGTTCCATCACTTAAGTGACAATGCATCAGGTAATCACTAGCTTCTGGTGGATGCGGGAAATCACCATCACTGTATTTCATCGTCCCTAAGTTATCCAACGAGAAAGTTGTTTCGTAAAAAGTAGCCGCTTCTTTGGCATTGCCGTAAAAAGTTAAGTAAGGTGTTACAGGTTTCATCTCAGCATCTCCTTCGAAGATAAATTATTCTCCTTACTAAGATTCGCCAGATTTCACGGAATGCCTTCTAAAATTGATACGTTTTTTATCTTATTAAACCCAATCTTGAAGTCTATAATTCATCTTTTGTGAAACAGAACATACTCCAACTCACCTTATAAATCATCAAACCCATTATCTTGCACATTAACCTTCACATATTGGCGGGACTTTTGCTCGAAAAAGTCCGTTTTGCCTAAGTCCACTTCTTCATATGCTTTGATCCATTTCAGCGGGTTTTTGCGATATGCTGGGAAAGGGCGTTCGTATCCAAGCTGAGCACAGCGGACATTTGCATAGAAGCAAATGTATTCTGCCACATCCTCTACGTCCAGACCATCAATTCGATCCCCGATCACTTCACGTGCCCATTCGATTTCAAGAGAAGCCGCTTCTTTAAATATCATTTGAACTTCGTGCGCTCTTTCAGACGTATCGTATTGTGGATATTCCCTTAACAACTCCTGATAGATTTTCACAAACAAATCCACATGAATTTGTTCATCCCGGTTGATGTAGTTGATCATGGTGCTCGTGCCAACCATTTTTTGATGACGTGCAAGATGATAGAAGAAGGCGAATCCCGAATAGAAAAATAGCCCTTCCAAAATGACATCATAAACAATCGCAGTCAATAATGAATCCACATTTGGCTCATCCGAAAAAGCTTCATACCCCTTCATTACAAAATCATTTCGCTTCGCGAGCACCGGTTCTGTGCGCCAGTAATCAAATACCTTATCCTGCTCCTGTTTCGATACCAAGCTTGATAGGACGTAGGAGTAAGAATGATTATGAATGACTTCCTGTTGCGCCAAAATAATCATGAGTGCATTCAAACTGGAATCCGTTAAGTAGTCAGCAACTTTCCCTGCAAAATCGGTTTGAATGCTATCGAGCAAGGCTAGTAAACCGATAATTTTCAAGAACGCTTCCCGCTCCGCGTCATTCAATCCGCTAAACTGCTTGACGTCCGAACCCATATTGATTTCAAACGGTGTCCAGAAGTTTCCGAGCATCCGTTTATATTTCGGATATGCCCAACTGAACCGGACATCATCCCAGTTCAGTATGTTTGATGAAGCCCCATTAACAATGCCAGTCGAACGGTTTGGTGCCTCTTTATCCATGAGCTTTCGTTTTTCAATCGTTGTCATCAATAGTTCCTCCTTAGCTTGAGCAAGACTCACATTCCATCATTTCGACAGATGTGGAGCGCACATAATAGGTCGTTTTCAAACCACTTGCCCACGCATCCAAGTGCAAGTCCAGTAACTCTTTCGCCTTGATGGTATTTTGCACATACAAATTCAGCGACACCCCTTGGTCAATATGGCGTTGACGTGCGGCGTTCTGTTTTAATGTCCAATGCTGATTAATGAAGTATGCGGACTTATAAAACCAAGTTGTTTCTTGATTCAAGTCAGGTACTGTGACCGGAATTTTATAGTCCTTCTTCTCTTCTGAATAGCTCTTCTGGAAAATCGGATCAATACTTGCCGTACTTCCTGCCAAGATGGAAGTAGAAGAATTCGGTGCAATTGCCATTAAATAGCCATTTCTCATGCCATTCATCGCAATATCCAAACGCAGTTCACGCCATTTCATGCTGCTGTAGCCACGGTTTGCAAAGTATTCGCCCGTGTGGAATTCGGATCCTTTAAACAATGGATATGGCCCTTTTTCTCGAGATAAATTCATGGAGGCACGGACGGTAAAATAAGCAATCTCTTCATACAATTCATCCGCAAACTTCACTGCCTCATCCGACTCCCAGCGAATTCCTTTCAAGGCCAATAAGTGATGCCATCCAAACGTACCTAAACCGATTCCACGATATCTTGCGTTCGTTCGTTCGGCTTGAGGCACAGGAATCATGTTCAAATCGATGACATTGTCGAGCATCCGCACCTGTATTTCAATCAATCGTTCCAACACGCCCGCCGGCACTGCTTTTCCTAAATTAATGGAAGACAAGTTACACACGACAAAGTCGCCCGGCTTTCGGCGTGTCACAATGACATCGTCTTCTAACGTAATTGATTCAAATTGAGTCGCGCTCATATTTTGAAAAATTTCTGTACACAAATTGCTGCTGTAAATCATGCCTTCATGTTTATTTGTATTCATACGGTTTACTTCATCACGGTAAAACATAAATGGCACACCCGTCTCCAGTTGGCTGCGCATGATGCGTTTCATAATATCAATGGCCGGCACAATTTCCTTCGATAACCGCTCATCCGCTACACAGGCTTGATATTTTTCACGGAATGAACCTCCTCCACGGGTTTCGTCGTAGAAATCTTCTAACGAATAACCCATGATCGAACGTACTTCATGTGGATCAAACAAAGTCCATTCTTCTCGTGCTTCTACTTTCTCCATGAAAATATCCGGCAGGCATACACCCGTGAAAATATCATGTGCTCGCAGCCGCTCATCTCCGTTGTTTAACTTGAGGTCCAGAAAAGGCAAGATATCCTTATGCCACACATCCAGATAAACAGCAATCGCTCCTTGTCGTTGACCGAGTTGATCCACGCTGACAGCGGTATTGTTCAATTGTTTAATCCATGGCAACACTCCGCTTGATGCCCCTTTGAACCCACGGATTGAGGAGCCCCTGCTTCGTACTTTCCCCATGTAAATGCCGATTCCCCCGCCGTATTTCGAAAGCGTGGCGACATCTGTATTGGAGTCATAGATTCCTTGCAGACTATCGTCAACCGTATCGATAAAGCAGCTCGATAATTGCCCATGTGGTTTCCCTGCATTTGAAAGTGTCGGTGTCGCAACCGTCATATACAAGTTACTCATCGCCCAGTACGCTTCTTTCACTTTCTCCAAACGGTTGCTTTTCTCATTTTGCATCAGTGTCATGGCAATAATCAGCCAGCGCTCCTGAGGTAGTTCAGCGGGTGAATGATCGTAATTTTTCGCTACGTAACGATCCATCAACGTCTTTAATCCGATATATGTAAACAGTCGATCGCGTTCAGGTTCAAGTATTTCTCCTAATACTTTGATTTCTTCCTTTGTATAGGCTTGAAGGAGACTAATATCATATAACCCCTTGTCCGATAAATCATTCAGGTGTCTATTAAAGTCCTTATACACTTCTCGACTTGAACAATTTCGACTGCTAGCGAGTTCGCTGTAAACTTGTGCTAAGTAAATATGCGCAGCAACAAAAGTCCAATATGGCTCATCCTCATCTAAATGACTGAGAGACTCCAACACCATTGCCTGAGACCATTGTGCATTCGTTGCTTCAGGATTTTTCTTGAGCCATTTTTCGTGGGACCGTAACAAAGGGGCCAACTCATCAACGTTAAACTTCTCAAGCAGTTGATCAATCAGTATTTCTCTGTCTGTTAAAACTTTTTGCACCATATGTATGCACCTCTCCAATTTAAAGTTTCAGAAACACAAAAAAGCGATGGAACAGCCTCTTCGGCTGAGCCATCGCTCATGATTGAAAGAATGGAAAGGAGTTCAATTGGTTTGCGAGAAAATGGAATTCTGCTCGCTACAAATAGCTCGCTTCCACTCCTCAACCCCCGAAGAAAGTGTTGCTTCATCGATAAAAAAGGCAGGTCTCCTGGCTCGTGTATTATCCTTCCATACGCCTTCCCATGCTGATGCACAGTGGACTTTGTATGGTCGTTTACACTTACAGTTGCGGGGACAGCTTCGGCATCTACCGAATTCCCTTTTAAACCATTACTGGTACCTTTTCATCGTTTATACACTATATATTGTGTTTAATATAATAACCAATCTAACATATAGTGTTTCCTCTTACAACTGATGAAATATCGTTAAAATCGTTCAGCCCTTATCCACACTAGCCAATTCGCTTAAAAAATATTTTTTGTCCGATTCTTTACCAATCAGTTCGGCAGCTACTTGTCCACGAGCCAACCAAATATTCATTGATTCAGAATTACCCCGGCACTTTTCTGCACGAGCAACAGATTCATAGGCAAACGCCATATCAAAATCGCCGAATCCTTCCGCTTCACACAATTCAACACCGGCCATTCCATAGAAGTATGCGGCATCGCCATGACCAAGAATGGCATGTACCCGTGACACTTGCCAGTAACCTCTAGCCAAATTAAGCTTCGTTCCAACTTGACGCCAATGATAAAGCGAAGCATATGACTTCTCAAGCATTTGTGAGTCTTCATCACCAGTACGGTCTTTTTTCTCCATCAAATCCCATGTTTCATTGAATAATCTTACTGCGATTGAACGGTGATCGATTGTCATGGTTTCCGTCATTTTATAGAACCTCTTTTCTCTAAAGCCTTGAATATTATGTCGAACCTTGCATTTCAATAATATTCGACACAAATCGAATGCTTCCTGCTTAATCGCGGTTTCTCTAAGTCTACTCTCAAAACTGGAGCTTCTATTCGCGTTCCGCCCCGTTCTATTCGCGAAACCAACACAAAACGGCTTTTCCCCAACAAAAAAACGGCCTCAAACAGAGACCGTTTCAGAACAACTATAAAATAATAATCACGAACAACACTGCCGCTAAAACCAAACGATAAATCGCAAATGGCGTTAACTTTACGCGTCCAATTAACTTCAGGAAGAACTTGATTGAAATCAATGCGAATACAAAGGCACTGATAAATCCAACGATGTAAAATGATAAATGGTTGGGATCAATATCCTCCCAATTTTTCATCAGCGTTAAGAAACTCGCGCCGAACATGATTGGAACAGCCATGATAAATGTAAAATCGGCAGCCGTACGGTGACTCATACCGAACAATACACCACCTGAAATGGTTGCACCTGAACGTGAAAACCCTGGCCATAACGATAAACATTGCACTAGCCCTACAGTAAATGCCTGCTTATACGTAATCTGATCCAACGTTTGTGTTTTCGGTACTTTCGGTCCGAATTTATCAGCCACAATCATCAGAATCGCTCCGATGACTAAGCCTACTAACACGGTTTCAACCGAAAATAAATATTCATCAATAAAGTCTTCAAACAATACACCCAGTATACCCGCTGGAATTAATCCAACAATGACATGAGTCAATTTCAACTGTGAACCTGGAGTGGTATCTTTCATTTTATAAAGACCGACCAAACTGAACAAACGTTTCCAGAACACGACGATTACCGCCATAATCGAGCCAAGCTGTATAAAAATCTTAAACGAGTTGGCCGAGTATTTCCCTAGAAACTCGGATGTTCTTAACCACATGTCATCCACAATAATCAAATGTCCGGTAGAAGAAACAGGAGCGAACTCCGTCATCCCTTCCACAAACCCTAATATTAACGCTTTCAGTAAATCAAATAGTTCCATAATATCTCCTTATGCTCTTCTTTTTCTAAATCGTAAATACCACCAAATAATGGCTAGCCCAGCAAGGACAATTAATACATACACGATATTTGAATACACGTCCATTACGCCAACGATTGATTCCCAGTTATCGCCCACTGCCGCTCCGACCGATACTAAAATCGTATTCCAAATCAGTGTTCCTATTGTCGTAAATAACAAAAACAGTCCAAACTTCATGTTCGACATCCCTGCAGGAATCGAAATCAAGCTGCGAATCAAAGGAATCAATCGGCAAAACAAGACGGTCCAAATGCCATATTTATCGAACCATGCATCCGCTTTATGAATATCTTTCTTCGTCAATCGCAGCACACGGCCCCAGCGATCCACGATTTTTTCCAACCGTTCAACGTCCAGCAATAACCCAATTCCGTAAAGAATTACAGCACCTGCAACAGACCCCCCAGTTGAAACCAAAATTACTCCAATTGGCGTCATCGATGTTTGCGTTGTCATATAACCACCGAACGTCAAAATCACTTCTGACGGAATCGGAGGGAAAATATTTTCAAGCATAATCAGTAAAAATATCCCTATGTAACCGTACTGGCTCATAATGTCGGTAATCCAGTTTTCCATGTCCAGCCTCCAAGCAAACTATTTTATCTCCATCATCTATCGTAACAAGATTAATGGGCTTTTCCCAATGTTAATTTCATGACAACGTGATTTTAATCGACCAAAGCTCCGAACGGGAACCCAATCGAAGCGGCGGACCCCAAAATCCAAAGCCTGAAGACACAAATGCATGCATCAGACCTTTATGTTTATACCCATAATCAAGCTCGAACAAACGACGTGTGAATAAATGATTCGGCCACATCTGCCCGCGGTGGGTGTGCCCTGATACATGCACATCAACCCCAAGTTTAGCCGGCGTATTCAAATCAAATGGAGTATGGTCCATTACAAACCATGGAAGTTCGTCCAACTCTGGCTTCAAACTCTCCAGTGTCTGTCGCTTTCCATTCGTCGCGTCTTCCCTGCCCGTTACATAGAACGCATTTTCCACACAAATGGTTTCGTCTAACAACATGCGGACGCCAGCTTCCCTCATTTCCTCTACAAGAAGCGGAATTTTCCGTCCGTAATACTCATGATTTCCGACAACCCCATAAACACCATATGTTGTCTTCAACTGCCTCATCACTTCAGACATGCCGTCCTTCACAAACCAAATCGGATCATCATCCACCAAATCCCCAGCCAGCAACACCACATCCGGCTGCTCTTCGTTGGCCAAATTCACAAACCGCTGCAAGTGCTTTTTGTTGGAAAGAAGACCTAAGTGAAAGTCAGAAGCGAGTACCAACTTTAACTCGCGCAAGGAACCAGAATCCTTGTTGATATGTATGGTCTTATGGCGAACAACCGGTGAAAACGCCATATATGTGCCTGCGATGAAAATGATGAGAAAAACAAAAGCTACGATATTTCCTATCATAAAAATCGTTTGTTCCGAAGGTATGACTAAATAAGCAACGGTTGCCAGGGGAAATAAAATCAAGCCGTACTGCATCACGATGAACCAGTACGACCCGATCATACTGAAATACTTCAGTGAATGACTGAACTTGCCGATGATGTAGCCAAAAGCACAGACAAACCACAGAAAGCCGAACAACACAGGATGAATCGTCAATTCCCATGTCTGAAGCCATTGATAGGTGTTATAGCCAAAGTAAAATACGAGTAGTGTATAAACTGCTAGAATAAGAGTGCCTATGCTGATACGTTTCATGTTGCTAATTCACCTTTACATCTTGTCTTCGGTCATACCGAATCGTAAATGCCACTTTCACTTCAGATTTTGCTGGAACCGGCACAAAGATTTGTATATCGTCATCTTTCCGTTTCCACGTATGTGTTGATTCGACCACATCAAATATGCCATAACTTGTGCTGTGGTTGATAATGAGTTCAATTGGCTGGTCCTTTTGGTTGCGAATCAAGTAAACGACTTCCTCGTATTCATAGCCGTCTTTCTTGTATTCAGCCACAACATCACTTTCCACTGTGACATCAAAAGCTTCCCCTGATTTAATCCGGACCAGTTCCCCTACAGCCGTATGCGGGATGAAATCTTCCCCGATAAATTCAGAGGATCCATCTTTCGGATTTTCTTTATATAATTTAAATCTTCCTCGGGGCAGTGGAAAACCGAGTCCGTTTGCGGCATCATTTCGGAACGTAAAGTACACGGTTGGATGATCACTGTACGCGTTTACTTCATACACCGTTTGGGATTTAATCTGATATGCAGAAAAAAGCTGAATTTGCTTTTGTTGACGATTAGTCAGCGTCAGTCTTTCAGGCAGCGTATATAAGTAATACTCACCGAATGCTTGACGTTCAGGTTCTATCTCAGACACATTCTGCTCAAAAGCCATCGTTTTTTGCCTAAGCATTGGTGCTCGACTCACCGTACCAGCCATTAATTTTACTTTTGCTTCGTCAAACGTCATGCCCGAATTGTTCGTCATCGTGACCCATCCAGTTAGGTCGAAATCATTTTCCCTGATTTGTGCCACATAGTCCGCATCCCAGCTAAGTCCTGGGGTTAAATACGTAACGCGTACATCTTCTGCTGTCTGTTCTTTAAATCGCCAGACGAGTGTAGGTTTTAACATCACTTCTTCCGGACCATCCGGCAAACGGATTTCGCCTTCGGCATCGAGAACAATTTCTCTTGTCACCATATCCGCAAGAACCAGACCATTTTGGACATCTAATAAAAGATAGGTCTTTTCCTCGCCAGTTTTTTTGTTGACGAGTCTGATTTCATGACCGACATACTTTTCCAGCAGTTTCATTCGATCCATCAAATCATATTCATACGTGAGCTCGACGACTTTGAGGCCTTTTACCTGTACGGAATTTGACTCAATTCGTTCTGGCACGTCCGTATAATAAACGATGTGATCGTCTGAAAGTGGAGGAATGGAACGGATTTCTTGAACTAACGCAAATCCATCATTGTAAACTGTCAGCGCCAAGTCTTTCCTCCGGCTCGCCGGGATATTGGTCGGCATAAGCGGCACCCCCTCATTGTTTTTCGAAAGTATATCATGATATGCGACGTTTAACATTTGGATTCGCCACTGTTGGTCCGAGCGTGATTATAAATAAAGTGTAGGGATATCGCGAAAAGTTAAGATGATTTCAAGACAAGTCCTTTACATATCAAGACAAGCCATGTCGATATCAAGAAAAGTCCTTCACATATCAAGAAAAGCCATGTCGATATCAAGAAAAACCCTTCACATATCAAGAAAACCTAAAAAACCCGCTTCTCAATAGAAAGAAGCGGACAATGTTTACAATCCCATTTTCTTCGCGACAATCACTTTCATGATTTCATTGCTACCGGCATAGATCGCAGCAACGGGAATATCGCGGTATCGACGGGCAATTTTATACTCTTCCATATAGCCGTATCCCCCGTGCAATTGCAGGCATTCCCCGGAAATTTTCTTGGCAGTATCCGTCAGCCAATACTTCGCCATCGACACTTTTGAGACAATGTCTTTCCCGGCCATATGATCTTCAATCAACGATTCAAGGAATGAATGACCCAGTTCGACTTCCGTGCTCATTTCCACTAACTTAAATTGTGTATTTTGGAACGCTCCGATTGGCTTGCCGAATGCTTTGCGGGACTTCACATAATCCAACGTCATCTCGACCATATCTTCTGAAGCAGTTTGAGCGGAAATGGCTACCATGAGTCGTTCTTGTTGCAGCTTCTCCATTAAATAAGTAAACCCTTTTCCTTCTTCGCCTAGCAGATTTTTAGCTGGTACCCGGCAATCTTCAAAATACAATTCAGCTGTATCCTGCGCGTGCATGCCGACTTTGTTCAGTTTGCGTCCACGGGTAAATCCAGCCATGCCTTCTTCAATCACGAGCAAACTGATCCCCCGGTGCTTCGGCTCAATTTGCGTATCGGTTTTCACAACGACTACAACAAGATTCGCATTGATGCCATTCGTAATAAAGGTTTTGGAACCATTCACGATATAGGAATCGCCATCACGAACCGCAGTAGTTTGAATTGCTGCGAGATCAGATCCCGCTCCAGGTTCTGTCATAGCAATGGCCGTGATATGTTCGCCTGTGACGCAACCTGGTAGCCAACGCGCTTTCTGTTCGTCATTCGCGTAAGCTTCTATATAAGGAACCACAATATCATTGTGCAGTCCAACACCCGTCAAGCTAGCACCAACTCGTTCCATTTCTTCACCGATAATGACCGCATAGCGAAAATCAACTTCAAGTCCGCCATATTGTTCTTCCACTTGCGGACTTAAATAGCCCATTTCCCCGAGCTTGCGCCAAAACGATTTAGGAATCATACGATCTTCTTCCCACTGTTCGTAATGAGGAACAGCTTCTTTTTCCAAGAACTTGCGAAGGGACTTACGGAACATCACGTGCTCATCTTTCTCAAAACGATATTTCCCCATTATGATTCCTCCTTATTTTGGCTGCATGCGAATGGCACCATCTAAACGGATCACTTCGCCGTTAAGCATTGGATTAATTAAAATGCTTTCTACTAATTGCGCATATTCACTCGGTTTTCCTAGACGATTCGGGAACGGTACAGAACTTGCCAAGGAAACTCGTGCAGGTTCCGGCAATCCTTCAAACAACGGCGTTTCGATCAATCCAGGGGCAATCGCCATGACACGGATGCCGTCTCTAGCAAATTCACGCGCAATCGGTAACGTCATGCCAACGACACCGCCTTTAGATGCACTGTATGCCACTTGGCCGATCTGTCCTTCAAAAGCTGCGACGGAAGCGGTGTTAATAATAACGCCACGCTCCCCTTCTTCATTCGGTTCATTTTGTTGCATCGCATGAGCAGCAACGCGCAATACGTTAAACGTCCCAATCAAATTCACTTGAATGACTTGTTCGAAACGGTCCAGTGCTAGCGGACCTTTTTGCGATACTACTTTGCCTGGTGTCGCAATCCCAGCGCAGCTGATTAATGTATTCACTTTCCCATAATGAGCTATTACTTCTGCTACTTGTTGTTCAACTTGCTGAGCATCCGTAACATTCGTTTGAAAGTACACTACATGTTCATGACCCAATTCTTCAACCAACGCTCTCCCACGTTGTTCATTCAAATCAAAAATGGCGACTTTCCCACCTTGAGCGACCAGCCTTCTCGTGGTAGCTTCTCCGAGTCCAGATGCACCACCAGTTACGATTGCAATGACTTCAGCTGTTTTCATGAACGTTCCTCCGATTCTGGCAATCTCTCAATAATGGTTGCGTTCGCCATACCCATTCCTTCACAAATCGCCAGCAGTCCATAACGGCCATTTGTGCGTTCTAACTCATGAAGCAACGTGACAAGAAGTTTCGTTCCAGATGCACCAAGTGGATGACCAAGTGCAATGGCACCACCATTTCGATTTAACTTAGCCGGATCAGCACCAATATCTTTTAACCATGCAAGCGGCACAGGCGCAAACGCTTCATTAACTTCGTAAACATCCATGTCTTCAATGGTTAAATTCGCTTTTTCCAATACTTTTTGTGTTGCGGCAATAGGACCCGTCAGCATAAGCGTTGGGTCGGATCCAACAACCACTCTGGTATGAATGCGTGCGCGTGGTTTTAACCCTAATTGCCGGGCTTTCTCAAGCGACATCAACAGTACTGCTGATGCACCGTCACTCATCTGACTCGCATTACCAGCTGTAATTCGTCCATTTTCATCAAACACTGTTTTTAATCCGCCCAGTGTTTCAATTGTAGTTCCTGCTCTTGGACCTTCATCAATAGAGAACAACTCCGTTGAACCGTCTTCATTAGTCACTTCAATTCGCACAATTTCTTTTTCGAAGCGGCCCTCTGCAATCGCCTGAATGCACGTTCATGACTTTGAACCGAAAAGGCATCCAATTGTTCCCGCGATAAATTCCATTTTTCTGCAATTCGTTCGGCCGACAATCCTTGATTGATGATTTCGTATTGCTCCGTTAACTTCTTGCTTGGTTTGGCATCTCCCATGTTTGAAAACATTGGCACGCGTGTCATGCTTTCCACACCACCTGCAATGACGATGTCCATATCACCTGAAGCGATTGCCTGTGCAGCAAAATGGACCGCTTGCTGACTTGAACCACATTGACGATCAATCGTAGTGCCAGGCACCTTTGTAGGAAAGCCAGCAATCAATCCTGCTGTTCGGGCAATATTTCCTCCTTGCTCACCAGCCTGTGAGACACAACCTAATATGATATCCTCTACGTCCCCTTTATCAATTCCGGCACGTTCGATTAATTTCTCTAAAACAATTGCGGCCAATTCATCCGGTCGCATTTGGGCAAACTTTCCTTTTCTCCGACCAACTGCAGTTCGTATTCCTTCTATAATCACGACTTCTTTCATCGTCACACCTCTTTAATCGGAATTGAATGAATATTCACTCACTATTATTTTACATAACTATCCCTAAATTTTCTACTCTCTTCTTAGAACCTTCTACGTCTCTGGTCTTAGTAAAAAATGCATTCCAAGCCCGTTTGGTGAATCACGTTCAGTTGGTACGATTAACTTACAATTTGAAAGGAGAGACAAACACATGAAAAAATTTGGATTAATCGTAGTTGGCGTAATCGCAGGCATCGTGGCACTGGTCAATTTGGGACCACTTTTAGGTCTTGCATTATCTGCACTGCTTGTGTTCGCAGGAATGCATTTCTATTTAAAGGGAGGATCAAAACTGGCTAAAATTTCTTGGATTGCCGTTGGACTGATCGGATTACTGACAGCTGTAGCAAATGTGCCCGGTTTCTTCGGTATTCTAGCGATTGCCGGTTTATGGTATGTCATTCGCGAATGGAAACAACAACCGATTGCTTTCCCTACACAACTGACTGCAGCATCTTCAGACCCGTTTATTAACTTTGAAAAACAGTGGAACGAACTAAACAAATAGGAGGCACTACACATGACAACATTATGGAAACGATTCAAGCATGCATTTGAAGCAGATCTTCACAACGTATTCGACAAAAAAGAACAGAAAAATCCCATCGCTATGTTAAATCAATACATTCGTGAAGCAGAAAAACAAACCGAACAAACAGGTAAATGGATTGAGCGCCAAGCACAACTTAAAGCCCAACTTGAAAAAGAATTGCAAGAAGCAATAGACATGCAGGCTAAACGCACCTCACAACTGGAGCTTGCCCGTCAGACAAATGAAGGTGAATTAATTGTTTTTGCCGAAGCAGAAGTTACAGCCTACACGAACCGTAAAGACGTATTACAAGCGAGCATATCTCGCACAACTGAGGAGTTATTTGGGCTTGAACAAAAGTTCGAAGAAATGAAACACAAACTGAAAGATATGAAAGTTCGCCAACTACAGCTTATGGGCAAAGAAAATGTTACTCGTGCCCATCACCAAATGGACCGAGTCCTTCAACCTGAAGCATCAAAAAACGGTGAAAAAAGATTATTGGCCTTTGAAGAAATGGAACAATACATCGAACGTCTAGGTCAACGCATTGAAAAACAACATGATTTATCATCCATGGAACGCAGATTAGACATGCTAGAAAAAAATGCACAACCGCAACAAGAAATTGTGTAATATTAATAGAAAAGCACTGCTCTAGCACTGTTACTGAAAAGTCACTGTTAAGTGCTTGAAAGTAAAAACCAAAATAAAGGAGAAGGCACTTGTCTTCTCCTTTTAACTAAGATTAATTACAACAGTGGTTACTTGTTAGTCGAGGAATCCGTTACGAAAAAGGAGGAATAGCTTTGCAACGATTTTCAACTGAGCGAATTACATTTTGGCTATTGGCTGCCTTGCTACTTATATTTATCGAAGCGATGTTCTTCCATAATGGAAGTGTGTTATTCGTTCTTTTTGGTATCGGGTTAATTTATATCAGTCTTCGGAAAAGAAGCCGCTTGTTTTTCTGGAGCGGCATTGCTTTCTTAGGGGTTGCCTTACTTTCCATGTGGAGCTTGCGCTTATTAATCGCAGCTACAATGGTCTATATTTTAGTGCGACTTTGGAAAGGCGATGAAACACAACAAGTAATTGAACCATTTCTCGGTGACGTAGAAACACCGAATGCCATCATTCAAAACAAACTCTTTTCTGTTCAAACTACACCTTTTCAGGCATATGAATGGCAAGATGTGCACGTTCAAGGGATTTACGGAAACATCACCATAGATGCGACTCAAACGGTGTTGCCAAAAGGAACTTCTTTTGTTTCCGTTCGCCAGGGAATCGGGAAAATCAGCGTGCTTGTTCCTTATGAAATTCCTGTTCGTATCCATTACACGACGTTACTTGGAGATGCCCGACTTTTTAGTGCCAGTAAAAAACGTTTATGGAATCAATCGATTGTCCTTCAAAATGGGTATGCAGAAGCTCAAGGTAGTGCCACTTCCGAATTAGTCATTGCTGTATCAACATGGCTTGGAGATGTTGAGGTGATTCGCAAATGAGTGGATTTATCGGACGTACAATCCTATTATTCATAATTCTTACTGCTTTCCTCATGGGGTTATTAACGTATCTTATAGGATGGCCATCATACGATAACTGGTACCTTCTCCTATCAGAAGAAGGCGATTTGCCTATAGCGATTTGGATCGCTATTTCATTACTTAGTATTAGTATGGGAACAGCTATTTCCAGCACGACTCTGGCGAGAAAAAGAGAGCGAGCGGTCGACAACTATTTACAGGCAGTCACAAATACCGATCAACAAATTGATGGATTGTCCGCTCCAAAAGTATCGTCGAAATTACATAAAACTCTAGGTGATGTTTCGACGCTGATCACTACACAAAAAAGAAGTTTGCAACGAATGTCAGACGAACGGGCTGAAGGCGAAGACAAGCGGATTCAGGAACGCATTATTCAGGAACGCCAGCGACTAGCAAGAGAACTTCACGATTCTGTGTCGCAGCAGTTATTTGCTGCCTCCATGTTGCTATCAGCAATCACGGAACAGCAGGAGAATGAAGTCCCGAAACCATTGGCTCAAGCTGAAAAAATGGTGCAGCAAGCACAACTTGAAATGCGTGCCCTCCTTCTCCACTTACGTCCTGCAGCACTTCATAACAAATCTTTGGCTCAAGGTCTTGAAGAATTACTGTTTGAATTGCAACAAAAAGTACACTTCACCATCCGCTTCCGACTGGAGGATATCTCTCTTTCCAAAGGTGCGGAAGACCATTTATTCCGCATTGCACAAGAAACGCTATCCAACACATTGCGTCATGCAAATGCAAGTGAAGTCGACATTCTATTTGTGGAGAGAGATGGACTCGCTATTTTCCGTGTACAGGATAATGGCATTGGATTTATGAATGATGAAGGAAAAACAGGTTCTTACGGGTTACATCACATACAAGAACGGGCAGTCGAAATGGGTGGCACCAGCAAAGTGGTCTCCGTCCCATCACAAGGAACGATCGTGGAAGTAAAAGTACCGGTTGAGAAAGGATTGGAAATTGATGATTCGAATCGTACTCGTTGATGATCATGAAATGGTCCGGATAGGCGTGTCCGCTTACTTACAAGCACAGCCTGATATGGATGTAATCGGAGAAGCCGTCAACGGCAAGGAAGCTGTTGATCTGGTATTATCACTGCGTCCGGATATCGTGCTGATGGATATGGTGATGCCCATTATGAATGGCGCAGAAGCCACAAAAGAAATCATTTCCAAATGGCCTCAAGCAAAAATCATGATTGTCACCAGTTTCCTTGATGATGATAAAGTGTACCCAGCCCTTGAAGCTGGTGCTGTCAGTTATGTACTGAAAACATCTAATGCGAAACAAATCGCAACTGCGATTCGCGATACATTGTCTGGGCAAGCTGTTTTGGAGCCAGAAGTCACGAACAAAATGATGAAACGGATGCGCCAAGGTCAAACTCGTCCGCTTCACGATGAGTTGACTGAACGCGAGCACGAAATCCTAATGTTAATGGCGAAAGGTCGTAGCAACCAGGACATTGCTGATGAATTGTTTATTGCATTGAAGACCGTTAAAACACATGTCAGCAACATCCTTTCCAAACTCGAGGTGCAAGACCGCACACAAGCCGTTGTGTATGCGTTTCAACAAGATTTAGTGCCTAAAACATAAAACAACCTTCCAATTGGGAGGTTGTTTTTTAGTGGTTTTCTCTATTTCTTGATACGTTATTGGAGATTCATTAGAACTACGTCTAAATATATCCATATTTTATTAATATTCGTTAAAAATTTGATTCTAGTGAAATTTTGTACAACCTGGAATGCGAAACTGTCTACCTGGAGGACCAATCTGTCTACCTGGAACCGTGCTTTGTCTACCTGGACCACAAAAATGTCTACCTGGACATAAAAGCTCATATTTTCTACGCGGGCCATCACATCTTCACATATTGAACGTGCAAAAAAGTGGCTTTGACATGTTTTCAGTCAAAGCCACTCCTATCTTGCTTTTTTTACTCTAAACCAGCCGTCATTTTATTCAAAGCAAAAATGATGCCTGCATGAATTCCTTCATGCCATATCACAAATTGAATCACTGCCTCAACCGTTGCCATGTCGTGGAATTTCCCAATCGACATAACATCAGGCATTTGTTGATCTAGTTTACCTGTCAGGAATTCTTTGACCCGTGCAGGTTGTTCTGCCAAAGCAGTCAGTAACTGTTCGTTCGTTGGAGGGTCAACTGTCCAATCAGAGGGTTTTGTTCCTGGCGCGAACAAAGACATCCATTCGGGATGAGAAATCTCGTATTCAGGTACTCCACGATGGATTAAACTCTCCATCGATACAAATATATGACCGACATTCCATCGGATTGTATTGTGAAACCCTTCCGGTTGGATATCCCATTGCTCATCTTTTACTGATTGCAATCTCCCTTGCGTATATATTCGCGCAAAGTTTAATTGACCTAATGTCTCCATGTTTTAATCCCCTTATCGATACTTGATAAATTAAGGGTAGCTGAATCTATTATAAAAAGAAACAGAAAAATCGAAAATATATTATTCAAACGCCACATTATATCGGGCTAAATCTTGATTTGTCCTTGTGTTATTTTATTTGTTTGAAAATAGTTTCATACTGATTCACGTTTTTCACTATAAAACATGGTGTTATGAAAACACGGAATGGGGCTGCCGATGAAACTAGCAGCCTTTTCTGTTGGCATACGGCTTTTTTTCAGACGTGCACGACAATTTTTCAGACGTGAAGACAATTTTTTCAGACGTCATCCCCCGTTTTTCAGACGTGAACGGCTTAAAGTCAGACTGAGCCGTCATTCACTCAATAAATCCATTTTCTTCACACAAAAAAACAGCAACTCCAATAGATGGGAGTTGCTGCTTTCAAAACTTAATTAAGGTCTAAATGGATCGTCTTTAGGTTTCGTGCTATTCCAACTGTCGTGTGCATCTTTGTTAAATGAAGACCCTTCATTTGGTGGAACTTCATCATATGGATGAACTTCGTCTGGTGAAGGTGTGTTGAAGCCCTCATCAACTGGTCTCACAGAGTTAGCTGGATTCACTTCGTCTACATGTGCATTGAATCCACGTAAACTTTGTTCTTTTGCTTGTTCAGGCTTAAAAGATTCTTTTAAAGATTCTTTAATCGATTCTTTTTCAGCTTTATAGTTTTCTTTTGACACTTCAGCATTTTGCAAACTCTTTTCCATCTTGCTTAAATAACGAGAAGCATGTTCGCGTCCGCCTAAACCGAATGCTAGACCGAATGCTAATGCTACGCCACCTAAGATAAGGATGAACGCAGAGTTAATAATTGAAGCTGCAATGCCTAGTTGATCTAATGCCATAAAGAATGCGAATGCAAGAATTGCATATTTCGCAACATAACGTAATACATGTGGTGTACCTGAAGAATGGCTCATCACACTGCCCACTAATTGTTCTGCCATATTTGCTAACCAGAAACCAACTGCAAGAATGATGATAGCAGCAATAACTGATGGCAAGTAAGCAAAAATACCTGTTGCTAGTGTAACCATAAATTCAAGTTCAAGTAATTGTAGCGCTTCTACAACAAACAATAAGATGATGATAACTTGTACGACTGTACCTAATAGTGAAGCGAAAGATGGAGCTGATCCAGCACCTGATTTGAAGCCCATTTTACCGAAAATTGAGTTGACACCCATTTTTTCAAGCAATGACACAACAATATCTTTCACCCATCTAGCTGCAACAATCCCTACTAAGATAAGGATGATCGCAATTGCAATTTTTGGCAACATAGCTAAAATGTCATTCAACATACCTACTGCTGGACCAGAAATTCCATCTAAATCTAAAATTTCAAGTGCAGTAATCGATACTGGAATCATGATTAAAATAAACGCGATAATTCCTACAACTTTTGAAAGGCTAGTCCCTTCAAAGAAAGAAGAAATATTTAAACGTTCTGCCAAGCGGTCTGCTCCTGCAGATTGTAAAAACTTCTCAAGTAGGTTACGAACCAGTTTCGCAACAAACCAACCGATGAAGAATACTAATGCTGCAGATACTAGTTTAGGAATGAAGTTAAAGAAGCTTGCAAGCATTCCTTCAAACGGTCCACTTAGTCCATCAATTCCAAGAGCGTTTAATACGGCTGGAATGAATAATAAGAAAATAAGATAATACGCAACGTTAGCTGCTGTATCTGTCCATTTTGCTTGATCGGCAGGATTTGCATCCATACCTGTTTTCGACACATATTTGTTCAAGTTCAGCTTGTTGCCAGCCATTTGGATGACTTTTTTAACAACCGTAGCTAACACCCAAGCAAATAGTAAGATTAAACCTGCTTTCAAAATGTTAAGGAAAGCACCCGTTAAGCCTGAATACATGGAAACAAAAGGCATTGCCATAGAATTCAAGTTTAAGATATTAAAGAATAGTACAAATGCAAGAATCAACACGACGAAGAAGACTACTTTACTGATAATCTTTTCGACTGTCCACTTTTCATTTTTGTTTCCTAGTCGTTCATTAACACGTGCTTTACGTAACATTTTGTACGTAAGGTTTTCCAGGAACTTTGCCACAAAAAATCCGATTAATAATACCAACAAAGCTAGCAAAAGTTCTGGTAAAAAAGAGAGAGTGTCTCTCCAATAGTACTGATCCATCATAGCGTATCCTCCTTAGACAATTCATAATTATTTGTATTTCATAACAATCTTCATTTACCCTTTGCATTTCTTTTTAAACGCTTCGCTCGTATCTTTCTCCCCATATATGATTAAAACATCTTCCTTCTTCAACACTTCATCTGAGGAGGGATTGCTAATGAGTTCCTCTCCACGACGGATTGCCAGAACAGTTACACCCATCTCATTACGTATCGCGGATTCTTTTAAAGATTTCCCGATGTATGTACAGGCTTCCTCAAGCGACACTTCTTCGAGGGACTGCTTTTTTTCTTTTGTATGAATTAGAAGATTCACTAAATCTGTACCTTCTGGACGTAGTACGGAACTTACTAATTCCCGGCCACCAATTGTAGAGGGATTGATTACTCGACTGGCACCCGCACGCAACAATACTTCTTCAGAGCCTGCGTTTTCCGCTCTTGCCACCACTTCAATCTTTTCATTTAAGGCTTTCGCTTTGATGGTGATAAACACATTATCTGAGTCACTCGGTAACGTCGCAATCAAGCCTCGAGCTTTTGCCACATTCGCTTCTTTCAAGATATTTTCCTGCAATGGACTGCCAACGATACGAAGCGTTCCTTCCGCTAAGTGCTCCACCATTTCTTCTTCGGAGTCATGGATGTAAATGACAGGGACATCTTCTTCTTTTAATTGCTCATAAACCTGTCTTCCCACTCGCCCTAATCCACATACGACAATATGATCTTCCAAATGTTTAATTGCATGTTCCATACGTTTATTCCACACCTTTACGGATAGTTGATGTTCAATGAAATAAGAAGCCACTGCTCCCATTGCGTACGTGACAAATGCCACACCTAATGGAATAAGTAATAATGCGAATTTTTGCCCCGCTTCCGTTTCGGGAACTATGTCACCATAGCCCACCGTCATCAGCGATATAATTGTTAAATAAAAGGCATCAAAGAATTTGAGATTTTCCAATGCCATGAAACCAGCTGTGGCAACTGCGACCAAGACAATTAAACCGATAATGGCAAAGAGTATATGACGGAAACGAATGCGAAGATCCATCCATTTTGATGTGTTCATTGATTCACCTGCTTCATTTGATTGATTCATTACTATATCTACCCCTTCGCAAACCTTTTAACACGAATTTCGTCTATTTAGTGAGGTGGAAAAAACATGAAAAAATGGACTGTACTATTTCCCTTGTTCTCGATTTTGTTTCTACTGTGGATTGAACAAGGTATTGAAGTTTCTTATGTATGGAAAACACTTGCTAAAGTATTAGTTTTTGTTGTGTTTCCTGTACTTTTATTGAGAAGTTTCACATTTGATTTTCTGCAAATACGAAAAACACAAAAAAAGAGTATTTATATAGCACTAGGGCTAGGCTTATTAGTCGCAGGTACAATTTTAAGTACTTATATGTTGTTGAATGACTTGATTGACTTGGTCGCTTTACAAGAAGATTTGGAAAAGCGTGTTGGCGTTACAGCTTCAGTATTCCCATTTGTTGCAGTTTACATATTGTTGGGTAATTCTTTTTTGGAGGAATTTTTCTTTCGTGGCTTATTAGTGGATTTATTAAAAGAATCGAGATTGAAATGGTTTCTGCCAAGCCTCTTTTTTGCCATTTACCACATCGCGATTTTCTTGCCATGGTTCGAGTGGCCAATTTTACTGTTAGCAGTCGCGGGTCTCTTTATTGGCGGTCTTGTATTTCAATGGATTAATGAGAAGAGTGGAACCATTTATCCTTCCTGGATCATTCATATATTTGCGGATATAGGGGTTTTACTAATTGGTGTTTATATGTTTTATATCAAGTAGGTTTTGTAGACTATTTCTGAACACAGGTATTCGAAAATTCTCTACATCCCTAAACAATAAAAACGTCTAAGCATGGGCTTAGACGTTTTCTTTGGTTTGACTGACAACCTGGTTAAGTTCCGCAGTCAATTTAGTATATGCAACTTGAAGAATTTGATTACGGATTTGACCTGTATGTTTCGCAAAAGGTGAGGGGAAAAATCCCTTTCATATTATCAATCCGTTTTTATCGATACAGTGACTTTGAATAAGTCACCATCTACGTTTATGCGTAGTGAGCCACCGTGTAAGTCGACAATGGACTGCGCAATTGCCAATCCAAGACCAGAGCCTTCCGTATGACGGGATGTATCGGCTCGTTTGAAGCGTTCAAATAATTCGTCCACGTTTTCACCAAGTTCGTATTTTGTGACATTTTTCACGATAAATTGTGCATACCCACCCGCTTCTTTCAATGTCACATAGACGCGTGTGCCGGGCAATGTATATTTGATCGCATTTACAATTAAGTTATCCAGCATTCTCCACCATTTCTGTCCATCCACCACAGCATATAGTGGCTTTTCTGAAGAGTCTATGCGGAAATCAAGACCAGATGCTTTAATATCTTCTTCGTGTTCTGCAAGTGCTTGTTGCATCAGCTGTGTTAAATCCACCCGTTGCTTGTGCAGTTCCATATTGCCACTCGCCATTTTGGATACTTCGAACAAATCTTCAATTAATGTTTTCAATCTCTGAGATTTACGATCTAAGATTGCCACGTATGACAGACGTTCTTCATCTGTTAAATCAACCTTTTTCAGTAAATCTGTATAGGTAATAATCGATGTCAGAGGTGTTCGTAAATCATGACTGACGTTAGTGATTAATTCAGTTTTTAGCCTTTCACTTTTTGCCTGTTCTGATTGCGACATCCTTACGCCTTCACGAAGCATGTTCAAGTTTTTGGCATGTTCTGCTAACACCGATTTTCCGCTGATATGAACATCACTAATCAAACGCCCCTGTGCTAATTGTTCCGTAGCAATCGCGACTTGATTGTACTCTCCTACTCGTTTGAACAGAAGGTACAGAACTGGCAGTAACACTACCACAAAGAGTGGTGCATATGCAACAATCAGAACTGGCGCTATAATTACGCCTCCCAACCCTAATCCCGCTAAAAATATGACCATTATTAAGATTAACAGTTGAATGCCTGAAGAACGTTTTAAAAATGTATCTTGCATCCTGCTCATGATTCTTTCAATCCAACTATTCTTCCATAAAAGATGAATGCCATCATTTCGAATATCTCTTATTAACCAAATGACTTGAACGATGATTAATGTTAAAAACACCACTGCCAAAATAAACAGCCCAATTGTATTTACAATATTTTCGCCCAAGTTAAAATGGTATGTCATCCCGTTAATATGGCTTCTAAAAGAATAATACGTGTTTAGATAGCAGATGAAGACTACAATAATCCCAATCAGTCGCACTTCTAGCTTCATTTCTTTTAGTTTTTGAGGAATGGGTAGATTTAGCACTTGCTCTTTTCTGGTTCTGAATAGCCAGTAAGCTCCTGCTACCGACAGCAATCCCAATAGACACGTTAGTACGTAGAACCATTTACTTTGTTCGAACGCATGAATTTGACGTAATTCATGATTGCTTACCATGTTTTTAGGTATCGTAATCGTTCCAGTAAATTGCGAGGTTGTGTCCCCGACCATGTCATGCAATGTAGGTAATGGGAAGTACTGCATCTTCTCGCTATACATATACTCTTCTTCAAAATGCGGGTCCAATGACGAAATGGTCAAGTAACCTTCACGATCGTCGTACACTTTCTTGTAGGCGTTGTCATCCGTAATATCCCCAAACTCAAAAGTTTCTCCTGTTTCAACATTAGTCAAAACATACGCCAATGATTTTTGTTGTGCTTTCACAGATGACTCAGTTTTCTTGAGATACGCATCATAGCTTTGCAGTACTTCTTTTTTGTCATTCAATATTTTCTCACTGACAGCTTCGTCATCGGAAAAACTTTCGCGAATATCTTTAATTTTGGTGTCGCGAGCTGTTTCTAGTTCAGCCTTAAGCGCAGTATCGTTATCGCGCACTGCATTTTCAATTAAATCCCGGTATTGGTCTTGGATAGACATGATTTGATCAAGTTCAGACCCTTGTGAATTGCGATATTGTTCGATTTCGTATGGTTCCACTTGAAGATTTTCAATCGCCTCTTCCACATCTAATCGACTCAGTAATACTGGACCTATTTCTTGTAGTCTGTTCTCAATGGACCATTGAAAATCTTCTGATTCATAATACGATATCCCTATATTTCCCGTTCCAACTGACAAGAAAATCGCAACGGCTAGAGTTGCACTACTAATCAAAGCAATAAAAAGCCATGAAAATCTATTCATCGATTAAGCCCCTCCTTTTATCATGCGAGTCAATTGCACAAGCATTCGGCTCGTTGAAAAGTAATCATTTATCAACTCTGCGATAAAAGAATAGCAATACATCAGACTGAGCATGGCAAGTGCAAGTGCGACAATGGAGAACCAATGAGTAGCTTTACTTTTCGATTTTGTAGCCAATGCCCCACACCACCTTTACATATCTCGGATTTTTCGGATCCGTTTCAATTTTTTCCCGAATTTTACGTATGTGTACAGCGACGATATTTTCGGCATTGTACGCAGGCTCGTTCCATACACGTTCATAAATTTCCCCAATGGAAAACACTCGACCAGCATTGGTCATCAGCAATTCAGTAATTTTGTATTCAATCGGCGTCAGTTTCACCCATTCGCCATCAAGCGTCACTACTTTTGCTTCCATATCCAGAACAAGTCCACCGATTGCGACTGTGGCATTCTGTTCTTTGAACGTACCGAGATGGACATACCGACGCAACTGCGACTTCACTCGAGCCATCAGTTCCATCGGATGAAACGGCTTCGTTACATAGTCATCAGCTCCCACGGATAAACCGTGAATTTTATCCGAGTCTTCCGCTTTTGCACTTAACATAATGATTGGGATATTACGTTCCGAGCGAATTTTGAACGTTGCTTGTATGCCGTCCATATTTGGCATCATAATATCGAGTATGATTAAATGAACTTCATTCATTTCAAGTAGTGTCAATGCTTCGAGTCCATCTGCTGCTTTCAGTACGCGGTACCCTTCATTTTTCAGGTAGATCTCAATCCCATCACGAATGTCCTGGTCGTCATCCGTTACAAGAACCGTAAATTGTGTCATCCGTTGCACCTCATTTCTACTTCTTATGATACCAATTATATCTGCCAATTCTTAACAAACTCTTAGGATAAAAATGAAGAATTTCTTAAGAAAATGTTTTATTCATCCATAACCCGGCCGAGCCTTGGTATCACAAGCCCGAAGATTCAATCGATAAATCAGCAAAGAAACTGCACTCTCGCCGTCAGAAGTGAATTTTAATGTAATTCCTACGTGGATGCCGATTTTTCCTACGTGGACAGCGATAATTCCTACGTCACCTACGTTTTTTCCTACGTGATGGTCAATTATTACAACTGAGCAATCGCTCAGCACATAAAATGATATTATTTAGATTTATAATCATGGTGTATTAATCGGCATCACCTAAGTTTCACTCCGTTTTCAACACAAAAAAAGCATCTCTAGTTAAAGAGACGCTTTCCAATTACTCAATATGCTTTACTCTTCTTCTCCCACTAAACGTGAGGACGATAATCCCACCGAGCAATAGTAAAACGCCAACCCAGGAAACAGGACTTAATACTTCTCCTACGATAAAGACGCTCAACACTGCAGCCGTTAATGGTTCTCCTAAAGATAACGTTACAGCTGAAGAGGAAGGGACTTTTTGAAGCCCAAATAAATATAGGATGTAGGCTACACTCGTCGTCATAAACCCTAAATACAAAATCGTCCATATATTAGACGGTTCCGTCACCCATGAGCTGTCGAAGATAAACAAGAATGGCATCAACATTAATGCGCTCATTGAAAATGTCATGGCAACTGCCGGGATGGCTTCTACTTTAGAAAGCAAAGCTTTACTGACAATGGTATAAATAGCAAAAACAAATCCGGCAATTAACGACAATGTAACTCCTAATGGATTGACTGTAAGTGAGTCTTTATTGAGAAATAACAGGCCGCATCCAATGACCGAAAGAGTTGTCGCCAATACCCATGCACGAGATGGCTTCATTTTAAGAAACAGCCATTCTATCAAACCCGAAAATATCGGCGCACTGCCAATGGCAACAACTGTGCCAATCGCAATACCTGTTACACGCACGGAAGTGAAAAATAACGGTTGGAATAAAGCCATACACAATGCACAAATTAACGTGATCAGCCATGGCCATGTTTTGAAATTAATTTTTTTCATCGCAATCATGATTATTAATAAGGAAAATCCACCAATCGCTAACCGTGACGCACCGATTGTCAAAGGTTGCGCATTTTGTGGCAAATAGGTTTGAGCTGTTCCAGTCGTGCCCCATAACACAGCAGCTAATAACACAAGGAAGTAAGGGATCACCGTTTTCATATCGTCACCTCTAGTAGTTGTTGACTGTACTTTACCATATTTTATACATATTGAGATACAACATTTCGTCATCTATACTGAAGAAAAAGGAGTGTTGCTCTGTGTATTTAACAATAGAAGAAACTGCTGAATTTTTGAGCATGCCTGAACAACAAGTGCGCCGATATGTTTTAGAAGGTCGAATTAAATCTGTACATGACGGAGAACAATATTTAATTAATCAAACTCAATTTGATCGCCACCTAGAACAAGTAGAAGACGTGAAACGCCAAATTGACGAATGGCGAAATACACCTATTCCAGAAGACATAGATGTCAAAGATGAAGACTGAACTGGTCCAACATTGATCTTATTTCAAGCCATTATGCAAAAAAGTTTAATTCCCTTAATTTTCAAGGTTTAAAACCCCTGAAAACAGGTATTAATATCTAGTCGGCTTTTAGTTGGAAATGACTAAAACCATTGATTTTTACGCACACTTTTAGAAGCTGGTCATTTGACATCGTCTAAGAACTTGCGTAAGGTGAAACATTGTGTCACAAAATCCACTAGAGACTTGAGGGGGAAACATGAAGAAAATTACAAATGTATTTTGGTTTGCACTCGCTTTGGTAGTGTTGGCCGTAGGGTATGGTGCACTCGCACCTACTAGTTTTGAAACAGTTATGGGGAAATGGCAATCATTTATTACGACCTCTTTTGGTTGGTATTATTTAAGTGTTGTATCAATTATGGTTTTATTCACGATTATTGTCATTATCAGCCCATTTGGCAAAATTCGTTTGGGTAAAGATACCGATCGACCAGAGTATTCAAGAATTTCTTGGTTCTCTATGTTATTTTCAGCCGGTATGGGTATCGGTCTTGTTTTTTGGGGTGCTGCTGAACCGCTTTCTCATTATGCAATTGATCCAGCAAGTGCAGAACCAAATACAAGAGAAGCCTTCCGTCAATCTATGCGCTACACGTTTTTCCATTGGGGATTACATGCATGGGCCATTTATGCGATTGTCGCTTTAGCACTCGCTTATTTCCAGTTCCGCAAAGGCGAACCTGGGTTAATTTCCGCAACATTGAAGCCGATTTTCGGAGACAAAATGAACGGTCCTTGGGGCGTTTTGGTAGATGTTTTCGCCGTTTTTGCAACAGTAGTAGGTGTTGCTACAACACTTGGCTTCGGTGCTGTTCAAATTAACGGTGGATTATCTTACATTTTTGGCATTCCGAATGAGTACTGGGTACAAGTTGTGATTATTGCTGTAGTGACTGTCCTGTTCCTTATGTCGGCTTGGTCTGGCTTAAGTAAAGGAATCAAGTATCTATCCAATGCCAACATGGTTTTGGCTGTTGCGCTTTTGGTTTTGGTCGTTATTTTAGGACCGACATTATTGATTTTCAATATGTTTACTGATTCATTAGGTGCATATTTACAAAATATCGTTCGCATGAGTTTCAGTTCTGCTCCACTTAATAAAGAAAATCGTGAATGGATTAATGGTTGGACCATTTTCTACTGGGCATGGTGGATTTCTTGGTCACCATTCGTTGGTATCTTCATTGCCCGCGTGTCAAAAGGACGTACCATTCGTGAATTCTTGATTGGTGTTCTCATGCTTCCATCTTTAGTGAGCTTCTTCTGGTTCGCTACATTTGGTTCAACGGCAATTAACGTTCAACAGAAGTTCGCTGATTTAACTGGCTTAAAAACGGAAGAGACGTTGTTCGCTGTATTCAATGAATTACCTCTTTCGATGCTTCTATCAATTATTGCGGTTATTTTGATCAGTACATTCTTCATTACTTCTGCTGATTCCGCTACATTCGTGTTAGGTATGCAAACCACGAACGGTTCATTGGATCCATCCAATATGGTAAAAGTCATTTGGGGACTTGCACAATCCGCCATCGCAGTTATCCTATTATCTGCAGACGGTCTAGATGCTTTACAAAGCATGCTTATTGTAGCAGCCTTCCCATTCTCCTTTATCATGTTGCTGATGATGATTTCCTTGTATAAATCTTTATCCGATGAAGCGAAAAAAATGAAAATCAATAAATCATAAAGAAAATCCAAGCATTCTGTTATTACAGAGTGCTTGGATTTTTTATTTATATCAGTATGCATTTCCTCGATTTCTTAATTCAATGGCTCTTTCAAGTGTAATTAACGTTGCTGGAGATACCATTACAAGAAACAACCCTATGAAGAAAGTAAGAATGGCTACTGTTACCCATGGTGCAGCTTCTGTGGCAAGCATATAAGCCCATAAAACACTGGCTTGGGGTTTCAAACAAATAATATTTTGAAACTTTTACCAACACTAAAACGTTTAAAGAGTGAGAGAAAAAAGGGGTTGGGGATATGAATCTTGCATTGTGGGTGCTCGGCGTCTTATTGTCAGGGTATTTAATTGGTTGTCTCCACGGTTCTTATGTGGCGCAACGGCTTTCTGGGGTGAATGTAAAGGAACAGGGAATAAAAAATGCAGGGGCATCGAATGCCACTATTGTATTGGGTAAGAAATACGGGGCACTCGTCGCGTTTATTGACATTGGTAAAGGCATACTTGCTATTGGTCTTTTGCGCCTTATATTAGGATCTACTGCTCTTTCCTTTGAGGTTCAATGGATTCTTTTATTTCTGATGGGGGCATCTGTGGTTATTGGTCACAATTATCCATTTTGGATGGACTTTGATGGCGGCAAAGGAACAGCGTCTGTTATTGGCGTGATGTTAGTACTGGATTGGAGAATTGGATTGGCAGGACTTCTCTTACTAATTGTCATTTCATTGGTGACAGACTACTTATTAATCGGTGTACTGTTTTTATATATTACATTTTTCATTTTGGCCGTATGGGTTACAAACAGTACTTTGCCACTTGTTATAACCAGCGCACTATTCTTACTCGCCTTATGGAAACATCGCGAGAATATACAACGTTTGAAAATCGGGACGGAACCACGAGTTTCTTCGGTTTTTAAAAAGAAAAAAGCGGTATCCACACAGTAATTTCGAGTGGGTACCGCTTTTCTTATTTTGTCTCTAGATGTAATGTCATCTTCTTCAGACGTTTTGAATACTTCATCATTTCAATTCTTTCTGGATTGTTGCGTTTGTTTTTAGTAGTGATATAGTTTTTATCGCCTGATTCTGTACAAGCTAAAGTGATGTTCACTCTCATAATAGTAAGTCCCCCTCCCGTAAATAGTAATGATTACTATTTATAATACCATATTTTATTTTTAATGGTCAATCACCCATGATCTATATTCCTAGATGATTCTGAAAATGATATATTAATACTAGATTCATTGAAATTAAGGGAGTGGACTGTCATGCAAGAAATATTAATTGAACGTCTTGTGCGCTACGCAAAAATCGATACACAATCTGATGCAAACAGTACAACTTGCCCATCAACGCCGGGACAGTGGGATTTATTGCATGAACTTGAAAAAGAGTTGGCTTCTATCGGAATGGAAGACATTTCACTCGATGACAATGGTTATTTATTTGCCACATTGCCTTCAAATACAGAACGTGAACTGCCGACAATCGGCTTCCTAGCCCATGTTGATACAGCTACTGACTACACTGGTAAAAATGTAAACCCACAGCGTATTGATTGCTATGAAGGAGGCGATATTCGTTTAAATGAAGAAACGGTCATGTCTCCTAACGATTTTCCAGAGCTTAATAATTACATCGGTCATACTTTAATTACAACCGATGGCACGACTTTACTGGGTGCCGATAACAAAGCAGGAATCGCTGAAATTATGACAGCTATGGAATTCCTCATTAAAAACCCTGACATTAAACATGGTAAACTTCGAGTTGCCTTTACTCCGGATGAAGAAATTGGTCGTGGTCCACATAAATTTGATGTGGAAAAATTTGATGCCAAGTATGCTTATACAATGGATGGCGGACCGCTTGGAGAACTTCAGTTTGAAAGTTTCAATGCAGCTGGAGCTAAAGTAATCACACGTGGGACGAGTGTTCATCCCGGTTCTGCTAAAAACAAAATGGTCAATGCTTTGACAATCGCAATGAAGTTTCAATCTTATATGCCTGCTGATGAAGTACCAGAGAAAACTGAAGGCTATGAAGGTTTCATCCATTTGATGAATTTCAACGGGCATGTAGAAGAAGCAAAATTGTCTTACATCATTCGTGACTTCGATCGAGAAAAATTCGAAGCGAAAAAATCATTATTTGAAGAAGCTGCTGCGAAAATTAAAGCTGAATATGGATCAAATGCTATTTCATTAGAATTAAATGATCAATATTACAACATGGGTGAAAAAATTGAACCTGTAAAAGAAATTGTCGACATTGCACATGAAGCGATGACGAATCTTTCTATTAATCCATTAGTCATTCCAATTCGTGGAGGCACAGACGGTTCCCAACTATCGTATATGGGCATGCCTACACCTAATATTTTTACGGGTGGAGAAAACTATCACGGAAAATATGAATACATTTCAGTCGATAACATGGAAAAAGCAACAAAAGTCATGATCGAAATGATTCAACTGTTTGAAAGACAAGCTCAATAAAACAAAACAAGCACGGACTGTCCTCCTGACAGACTGTGCTTGTTTTTTATGGAGTTTCCACTGGTATTGAATTTGGAAAAACACGAACTAATTTTATTTCCTTCTGCATATATTCTATAGGTTGCTGATAACACCTTCTCTAGGGCTCGATGTTTCTTGTCCCCACTAACTTCACAATTTTGTAAAGATTCCCTTGATAAACAATGAAAATCATTCTCATTGATTGGTGAATATGTGGTATGATGTTCTGAGTGAGAATACCTATCAGTTAGTTGGAGGTTACAATAATGCATACTGCTGTTAAAGCTGAGTCCCTGTCAATTGGATATACTGATCATTTACTATTCGAGAATTTAAATTTACATATACCCCGTGGGGAAATTTCTGTTTTTGTTGGCAGTAACGGATGCGGTAAGTCCACTCTTCTTCGTTCAATTGCCCGATTGTTAAAACCGACGACCGGTTCTGTTCTATTGGAAGGAAAAGATGTACACCGCATGTCTTCGAAAGAAGTAGCAAAAAAGATGGGCATACTGCCTCAATCTCCCGTATCACCAGAAGGATTGACGGTTTATGATTTGGTTAAGCAAGGCCGTTATCCCCACCAATCATGGTTAAAACGCTGGACGGAAGAAGATACGGAAAAAGTAGAAGCTGCAATGGAAGCAACGCGCATTAGCGATCTACGAGACCGAGCAGTTGATACATTGTCAGGTGGCCAACGTCAACGCGCATGGATTGCCATGACACTTGCTCAAGATACAGATGTCATCCTACTTGATGAACCAACCACTTATTTGGACATGACGCACCAAATTGAAATCTTGGATTTGCTTTTTGAATTAAATGAGAAAAAAGATCGCACCATCGTCATGGTATTGCATGATTTGAACTTAGCTTCCCGTTATGCACACAATATCATTGCCATTAAAAATGGTGAAGTACATGCTCAAGGAAAACCGGAAGATATCATTACATGCGATTTAGTACGGTCGGTATTTGGGATGGAATGCCAAGTCTCGAAAGATCCGATGTTCGGCACTCCGCATTGTATTCCTTATGGTCGAGGGCGCTGTGTAGTTCCAGAATTGCGTGTCTCTACGGGTGCATAAGGTATGAAGAATTCACTCAACCGACTTTCTGTTTTTGTCGATGATGAACGTCCACCCCTTTTGACACTTGATGAAGTTCAGACAGTACACGGACTCACAAGATTCCTTCAAACCGTTCGAGACTTAACGGATGCACCGACGGATACCGTGGCTGCGTCTGTTTTTTTTCGTCGAATCGGATTTTTACTAGCTGCTCAATTCCATATCATTGCTGTACACAAGAAACTGTTTGCCGGACCTTTAAGTCAAGTTGGCATTATTTACGAAGACTATACATTTAAGTTCACTGTACCGAGTGAAGGTTTTATCGAAGTGCAAGAAGAAGAGCAAGCCTTGCGATTCGTACTGGAAACCTATGGTCATCCCCTTGTAGAGTTCTTTAGCTTACACGCGAAGATTCCAAAGTTGATTTTATTGGAAAACATCTGGGGCTATGTCATATGGGCTTACAGTCAGTTAATCCAGGATGGTATTTTAAGTGCCTCCGAGAATTTGGAGTTTTTATTGCTCGACAGCACCTGGAAACCGCAAATGAGACGCTCTCCTTTTAAGCAATTTTTGCAAAACCAATCTGCACTGGAAGCGATGATAAACTATAAACGGGTCACATGTTGTTTATTAAAAGAAATGCCAAATACCCATAAATGTTCTTATTGCCCACACGCTGAATAAGCGTGTTTTTTTATTTTGTCAGAAAATTATGGGTCTACCCCCACAAGTTATGAATATATTTCGAAAAGTATATTAGCATCTTTGAGATGCAAATTTATTAAGAGGTGACGAAAATGAAAAATTGGAAAAAAGCAAGCGCTGCTATATTAGCCGCAGGACTTATTACGACTTCTGCAGGACAAGTTTGGGCCAACGAAACTGAGAAAGTAGATTCTCCTGATGTAGAAGCTGTTCAAGTAACTCCTGTTACAGCTGAAGATTTAGAAAATGCTTCACTAGTTCCAACTGGTTATACTGCCAACAATATTTTTGCCCTTTCTAAAAACATTGAGAAAATTAGTAATCCAACAGCAAAAGCTGCATTACAAAAGAACATTGACAAAGCATTAGCTAAATGGGCTGAGAAAAACGCTGAAACACCAGAAGCTCCTGAAGTAGAACTTCCTGAAACACCAGAAGCTGAGCTTCCTGAATCTCCAGAGACAGAAGTTCCTGAAGTTCCTGAAACTCTTGAAGTAGAAAATCCTGAGTCAGAAGTTGTAGTTCCTGAGACAGAAGATGAAACTCCAGAAGTTGAAACTCCTGAAACTGAAGTTGAAGATGAGAATGAACTAAACGAAAAAGCTGCAGCTGCTCTAGCTAAAGCTGAAGAGAAGAAGGCTGCTGCTCTTGCTAAAGCTGATGAGAAAAAAGCTAAAGCTCTAGCTAAGGCTGAAGCTGCTAAAGCTAAAGCTGATGAGAAAAAAGCTGCTGCTCTAGCTAAAGCTGATGAGAAAAAAGCTAAAGCTGAAGAGAAGAAAGCCGCTGCTCTTGCTAAGGCTGAAGAGAAGAAAGCTGCCGCTCTAGCTAAGGCTGAAGAGAAGAAAGCTAAAGCCGAAGAGAAGAAAGCTGCTAAAGCTAAAGATGGTAAAGAATAATACGCTGTAATTAAGTTGCATCATTGCAATCGAATATAGTAAAAGCCGGAAAGAATTGAATGAATTCTTTCCGGCTTTTTTTGTGTAATTATATATTCAATTTTGTAGTTTGTTTTTCATCTACTCAAAGTGATTTTTCAACCCTTCAATGCACGTTTTCGTCCACTCACCTACCGTATTTATCCATGCGCATACACGATTTTTCTGGAGAAAGACATTGGATCCTATATTAGATTGGTTTGGGTAATGTTCTGGCATGTTAAGCTATTTTATTTTCCATTGATAGTATCACTGTGAAACCAAAATATATCACAAAAAAAACCCATGCACGAGTGCATGGATCACGTAATTTTGACTAACACAACTTAACGGTGAGGGGGGTTAAGTATGTGTTTTAGAATCAGCGTCGATTTGGAGAAAAGTCGCTGACATGGCTTCTTCCCTGATTTTCAGAAAGAATATGTTCTGTATACGATAATGATAATCATTATCACTTAATATGTCAACGCATTCTCTGTTAATTTTTTGTATACTACATTTATGACTACTTTAACGAACGATCAAATCCGACAATTAAATATGTATAGCACGTATATCACACCTCCTGCTCATCCCTTGTTTACACGTAAACAAATGGAAAACATCGATTTCCTGGCAGTGGTACAAACGATAACAGGCATTAGCAATAAAACAGTTGCTGCTTCCTACCTTATGCGTCGCTTTGGAATGTTTGTATCCACTCAATTTGTTATGTTGGCTACTTACGATGAATTATGGATGGGTCAGCATGAAGACTTGATGTTTGCCGCAAATGTTGAATACGGGGTTAAAGGTATTAGTATGTATATCGATAAAAATGATTATTGTGATGTGGAAAATCTTCCCCGTGAAGCGATCATTCAAAAAATATTAAATGAACATATTTATTCGTTGATACTTGAGATCCGAAAGCACTCCTCTGTCTCTCCTTTAACATTGTGGGAAAACGTTTTTGGATTTCTGTTATGGCATTATGCCGTTCTTCTTGGAAATCCAGCTACTGAAAAGCAAGCTAGAATCGATTTCGAGATTTTAAAATCTCCAACTGTGTGGCAAGGAATCTCCAGGCATTCATTGTTCCAAGTCTATCTAAAAAATCTTGAACCTGCTCAATTACTGAATTCTCCAGTACGGACAACTTGCTGTTTTTCTAAGGATGTACCTGGATTGCAGAAGTGTGGTTTTTGTCCTCTTTAATAGTTAAAAATACCCATTTGCACATTGGCATGTTTTAGCAATGCGTAAATAGGATAAACCTATCATTAAGAAGATGAAAAGGAGCGTGTCAATGACATGGAAAACATTCAAGGTAAAGTTCAAGAGGAATTAAACAACGTGAGTCCAGAAAAGAAAGAAGAAATTTTAGCGAATTTTTCAACCTTTAAATCTTATTTAGGCGATAAAGTAGCATTGGGAGAAAAATTAGGTCTTGGTGAAGAGCAATTAGCGAAGACAGCTGAAAAAGTTGCAGGCTATTTAGCAAATAATGAAGAGCCTCGTAACAGCGAAGAAAACTTATTACAAGAACTTTGGAAGTCTGGCGATAAAGACCAGCAACATGCTTTAGCTCACATGTTAGTCAATATGGTGAGAAAATAAGCATTTGAAAGGTGTGGATTCGTATGACGAACAAACCTTTTGAGGATAAAGAACGTGAAAATCAAAAAGGTCGTAAATTAGACAATCCAGATGTTGTGGAAACAGATAAGGAAAGCCTTTTCGATATGCATGAAGACATGCAAACCGTTGATGCTGTTCCTGTCGAAGAACTGAACCAAAAAGTAAAAGATGAAGAAAACAAACGTCACTCAAAAGATACTTCTTCTAGCGAAGAACGTTATCCAGAGTAAAAAAAATCCGGATTCTCCCTTTGGAGAACCCGGATTTTTTCACGTTTATTTAATTACTCTTCTTCAACTGTTGATGTTGCAGCTTCTTTAATTTCAGATCGTCTTGCATAAGCATTTTTTAAGATGGTCTTAATCACTGCGTAGGTCGGAATCGCTAAGATAATTCCCCATAAACCTGCGATATTTCCTGCAGCCATAATGATTGTAATAACAGTCAATGGATGAATATCAAGAGCTCTTCCCATTACATTTGGTGAAATGAGGTTACTTTCAATTTGTTGGGCAATTAGCATAATCACTGCAACGTAAATGACCATTTGAGGCTCTTGCACATATCCGATGATTAAAGCAGGTATGACCGCTATAAATGGTCCTAAAAATGGAATGACATTCGTTAACATACCGAAAAATGCCAATAGCAGAGCATAGTCCAAATCAATAATCATATAACCGATTAGTAGCATTATCCCTACAGCCACACTCACTAGAAGCTGACCTTGAATATATGCCTTCAATGTCAGATCAATATCATGCAATGTTTTGCGAATCCAAGTCTTGCGTTCGCCACTGAAAAAATTTGCAATAAACGGGGCAAATTTTTCATGATCTTTCAAAATATAAAAAAGGAAGAATGGCACTAAAATTAATGCAAATAACCCCGAGGCAAAACTTTGCACAAATAATACTACCCAGTTACTGAAACCTTTAGCAAAATCGCCGACTTTACTAGACTGGTCATCAATTGATTGTTCAATCGCTTCAGGAAGTCTGTTTTTTTGATCCAGTACATACTTCACCATGTTTTCAACATCCTGTGTAAGAGCAGGAGCATCCTCAACTAAAGAGTTAACTTGTTTTGTAATGGCAGGTCCGATTATTGCAGAGAAAATCCAAAAAACGAATGCCAGCAAAACAAAAATGGCCGATAAGCTTGTCCATCTTTTCCATCCTCTTTTATCCAAAATATTAAGTAATGGTCGAGTTAAATAGAAAAGGACGCCACCTAATAGTAACGGGAGGAATATGGTTTGGCCGATAATTAGTAACGGAGAGAAAATCCCTTTTACTTCGATAAACATTCTTATAATTAATAAGGCCAACAAAATTCCGACCCCTACTTGAAACCAAAGCTTTTTCGTCAATAAATTCACGTCCTTGAATATGTTTGTTTTTCCTTATTATAAGTTATTTTTGGTAATAACGGGTATACATACTTAAAAATGGCTAAGAGAGGACGTTAGTAATGGAATTTTACCAAGAACTTCGACAACAAGTAGACCATCGTCCCCTTATTTTACCGGGAGCAGTTGTCATTATTCTTAATGATAAAAATGAAATACTTTTACAAGAACGTAAACCTGGCTTATTTGGGTTGCCCGGTGGATTAATGGACTTAGGTGAAAGCTTGGAAGAAACCGCTAGACGAGAAGTATTCGAGGAAACAGGGCTGAACATAATGAATTTGGAATTATGTCAGGTTTTTTCTGGACCAGACTACTATTTTAAAATTGATAATGGCGATGAATTTTATTCGGTTACTGTCGTCTATCAATCGAAGAATTTCACTGGAAATCTTCAAATACGTGAAGATGAGACACTGAGTTTAGGATTCTACCCTTTAGATCAGTTACCAACCCAACTTTTGGCGTCAAACAAGAATTTTTTAGAAAAATGTTTAAAAATATGATTTTAGGGTATTTATAATACGGAGGATTTTCTCGCCTAATTTGTTCCTCTTATTATTCTGCAACAAACAAAAACTCCAGGCAAAATTCTATTTTGGAAGGAGACTGTTTAATTGAATTGGTATGAAAAATTAAATCAATATTTCCCAGTCGAAGAAATGAAATCAAAAGAGCATATGGAAACTCTGCTTGCTGAAAAAGGCAATGTTTATATAAAAGATGAGGGTCCTAAACACGTGCTTATGTATGTTGAGTTTGAAAATTTTGTATTTGTGGATTATCTATTTGTTTCGAAGGAAGCCCGTGGTGAAGGATTAGGCCGCAAACTTCTGAACAAATTAAAAGAAAAGAACAAAGCAATTCTACTTGAAGTAGAACCCGTAAATTATGAAGATACCGATACAGAAAAACGCCTAAAATTCTACGCTCGTGAAGACTTCAAACACGCATCCCGCATTGGGTATACACGCCGATCTTTAGCTACCGGCGAAAATACCGTTCTTGAAATACTCTACTGGTCACCAAACGATCAAGATGAAGAAGAAATTTATAATGCAATGAAGTGGACTTACGAAAACATCCATACATTTAAAGATGAGCAGTTTTATGGTGATTCATACGACCCTTCAAGTGAAGTTCTTGTCTTTAAGACTGACAAAAAACCGAATATGCTTAAATCTTATTAAGTACAAAAAGACGAAAGAACCGCTTATGGCGGTCATTTCGTCTTTTTTTGAATCTGCTTATTTAACTAACCTGACCTGTTTATTGAATATGAGAAGGGCTTTACCCCCTTGAAGTAATGCCCCCTTTAGTTAAATAGCACCTTATTTATAAATTCTGTTTTTGCTTCTGTATAGCTCTCACGGTCATTATTAAATTCTTGTGCTAAATGGCATTTAATTGTAGCGTATTCCTCTGCAAGGTGTGCATTAGTTCTTAATTTATTACGAAATTTTAGTTGTTGTTCCCAACGTTCTTCTCCTTCTTGCATTAAATGTAAATGTGCTACTCGTTTGTCGTTCTTCACTTTAACAAAAAATCTTCTCCAAGGCTGTTTGTCTAATTCGGGAGGAACATAATGCCATTCGTGTAAAGATAGGTTTTCAACTATTTCGTGGATAAGCTCTAATGAAGGAATAGAAGCCATTAAGTCAATAATTGGTTTAGCGGGCAAATTAGGAATTGCTGTACTGCCAATATGTTCTACTTGCTTAACACTAAAAACTGAAAGTAAATTGTATAGTTCTTCTTTCTCTCGAACCCCTTTGTCCTTCCAAATAGGGTCTGGCTTTTTTAACTCAATTGTTTCAAATGCCCAAACCGGGGTATTTTTATGCTCATTACTATTGCCCATTAATTCTATCCCCCCTCTTATTTTCTTCAACAAGACTTGAATAGGCAGTTTTCAAGATAAATTATTTTATGTTTTTAGTTCTGCTTAATAATTCTGAAACACCTATTGCTATACTTGCATTAAGCATTGCAAATATAGAGATAATCATAGCTGTACCATCATATTCCCCTAGAAAATTCATTACAAAAAATATGAAACTTAAGAAAAAAACAAGTATGCCAAAAATAAATAGTAATCTATCCATTATTATCACCTCATACCAAAAAGAATCTTTTAAGACAGTACGTAAGCTTCGAAACATGAAATTACATTGAACGGAAATCAATGATAAAGATAGTAATCTTGCGCGTGCACTACTTCAAAACCGACAGATTCATACAGTTTTAAGGCATGTGCATTTTTTGTTTCCACTTCAAGATGCACGGAGTGTCCGAGCATGCTTTGTTTTTTGACGACATTTTGCAGCACTTTTCGGCCAGTACCTTTGCCTTGGAATTCAGGTAGAATGGAAAAGCCATAAATCCATGCTTGGCCGTCTTCACGTTTCACGCGGATTTTCCCGATTGTTTGATTGTTTACTTCGATCATCAACATATCAGTATCTTCATCACTATCAATTCTGCTTTCCATTGCTTTAGCGTCTTCTGCAGGTATACTAAACGCTTCAATGTCTAAACGAATTCTCATGTCAAGATCCTCAATCGTTGCTTCTCTCAAAGTAACATCTTCTACTTCATTAAGTGCTCTTTCCTTCCACTCCATTTGATGTTCTGAGAATGCGTGTATAGCACCATGTTTATTCAAAAAAGCTTTTGCTTCTTCAGACCCAGCAGGTGCATTCAACAAAATCTTCTTATAGTTATTTCGCGCAATTTCCATGGCTTCTAAAAACAAACGATTAAAATGACCTTTTCGACGTTCACTTGGTTTGACCATCCCGCAAACTTCCGCAGTCGAACCAAATGCGTAAATCCCTAAAAATGCAACGAGTTCATCATTTTCATAGTCAAGAAAATCCAATTCGTCTGATTCACGTGTTCTGAGCATTTCCCAGTTCAGTTTCAGTTGGATGCCGTCATGTGCTTCACATTCTTTTTGTAGCTTTTCGATGTCTTGTAATTGTTCTTTTGTAAGCATATATTTCTCCTTCTATTCTGATTATTTCACCTAAAAATAGCTTCCCACAATTTCCAGTGGGAAGCTACTGATTATTCAGGTTTTTTATAATTTGCTATGGCTGTAGCAATTTGATCTTCAATTGGTGTAACAGCCGCTAAATCATTATTAATCATAATGGAGAATGTGAGTAACTCTCCGTCTTTCGTTGTGGCATAGCCCGATAAAGCCGAAACGGCCGTTAAAGTTCCGGTTTTCGCTTTTACATTTCCAACTGTAGGTGCTACTTTCATGCGATTACGTAAAGTTCCACCGACAAAACGATCACTCGCCCCGGCTACTGGTAAGGATGATAAGAACGTTTGATACCATGGCTCCGTTTGAACAGCCACAAGAAGATTTGTTAATTCATTTGAAGGAATCAAATTGACATGAGACATACCCGAAGCATCCCGAATCATTATGTTTTTCATGTCCAGGCCGAGTTGTGCTGAATTCTCTTCTATCACTTGAATCCCTTTCTCCCAACTGCCCTCCCCGTGTACCACTTTTCCCATTTCCTTTGCCAATACTTCGGCGTGTCCGTTGTTGCTGAGTTTCATGAAAGGAATGAAAAGTTCTTTCAGAGTCATGGAGTATTTAAACGCTAGAAGTTGAGCATCGCTTGGTGCCTTCGCCAACGTGATTTTTGACTTACCTACAAATTGAATTCCTTTTTCCTCTAATGATTTTTTGAATAAGTCCAATGCATAGTAAGAAGGCTCCCAAATCGCAATCCACTCACGAGTGACTGTACCGCCCACTGGGACTGTGCCTTCGATAATGACATTGTTCGATCCATGTTGTCTTTCAATTGTGAGCTTTTTCGTTTGGTCGGCACCAACCGTTTTAGAACGATTGATAATGTTGACCACATCAGTGGCAGGCGACACTTTAATTGTAGCCGGCTCCCCGGCAATTGAATTTGGACGTGCTTCTACGATTACTGTCCCGGCATCATAATCCGCATTTGGGGATGCCGTGAGTGCCGACACTTGTGCAGCATAATAATAAGATTCGTCCGTCCACGTAATATCCTGTGATAAACGAATATTGTCATACCACGTATCGTCCCCAAGCAAGTTCCCATTTATCTTTTTAATACCCTGTGCTGCAAGATTTTGCGCAAATACATCGAAGTCCTCCTTTAACAACGTTGGATCTCCTTTGCCTTTCAAATACAAATCTCCAAGTAATATGCCATCTTTTACAGTGCCATCGGTCAAAACTTCTGTAGAGAAACGGTAATTTTCACCGAGTGTTTCAAGAGCAGCCGCTCCAGTTAGGAGTTTCATATTCGAAGCAGGATGCAATCTCGTTTCACCGAAGTGGTCATAAATAAGTTCTCCTGAGGTGGCTTTTCGGATACTCACGCCCGTCGTTGCTCCATCGAGACGTTCATCCTGAAGAATTTTATTGATGCTGATTCCCAATTGGGCATATTCATCTGTTGCAATAGCGGTTTGTGGTTTCGTGCCATCGGTAAATGGATAAATCGCCAGCACCGCAATCAACAAAAAGAGTAGATATTTTTTCAATTTCAAGATGATGTTCCCCCTTACAAGATATTTTAGACGAGCATATCATAAAATTATTTGAATATTATGGCATTTTTAACTAATTTATAAAAAGCATTCTATTCTCATAGGCGCTTTGTCGAATGTCTATTTCTATATATGTACGTTAACTGACAGATATGTAATCGAAAGAGTAAGCCTTACACCTTTCGTCGCACAAAAAAACTCACTTCAGTAAAGTGAGTTTTGGACGAGTTGTTAAATATACTCCACATAATATGATGAGTAATCCGATGATCATGTGTAAGGTAATAGGCTCTTTCAATAAGAAATAGCCCCAAAAGATGGCTGATATCGGGATTAAATATGTTACGGATGTCGCGAATTCCGCGCTTCGTTCTTTCATTATGTAAAAGAATAATAAATGGGCAATTCCTGAACCAAAGAATCCAAGCCCAATAATGGCAAATACAACTTCCCCGTTTAAGTTTTGTGTAAGTGTATGTAATTGATTAGGATTCGTTAGTAACATCATTATACCGCCTACCACTGCGCCTATAATCAGTGTACAGGTTGTAATAAAAATGATTCCAGCCTCTCTCAAATGTTTACGAACATAATGCGACGAAAAGCCGTAGCACATAGTTGCCAAAATCATCGTTCCTATTCCCACAAAACTTTCACCGAATAAAAGTGAAAGATCGAAATCCATGATAATCAGAATTCCCACAAACCCAAGTGCAATGCCAATCCACTGTTGTTTAAGTAAAATCGTACCAAAAAACAATAAGCCAATTAAACCTGTAAATATCGGCGTAAAAGCATTAAGAACTGCAGCCAGACTGCTGTTGATTTGAGTTTGACTCAATGCAATCAATCCCCACGGCAAACCGGCATTTACAATGCCAACCACCACTAATGCTTTCCAAGGAATCGGTTTGATTATTTCTTTTCGCTTCAACCAAAGCATCGGGAGTAATAACAAAGCACCCGCAATACAACGGATAAAAACGGTCCCCCATACACCCGCCGGCTCACTAAGAATTGAAATGAATACGAAAGATAACCCCCAAATCAAACTTAGGGTTATTAGTGCTATGTATACGCGCATATGTACTACTTCCTTTACTGAACTTTCGTTCGATAGTATGTAGGGGATTCCCCCGTATGTCGGTGAAACACTGTTGAAAAATGCGCGGCATTAACGTAACCGACAGTTTGAGCAATGTCGCAGATAAGCAAATCCGTTGTGCGGAGAAGATGTTTTGCCTGATCCATTCTTGATTCCAATATAAAACGTGCAGGTGATATCTTCATTTCTTTCGTAAATACTTTCTGTAAATAAGTCGGAGAAACAAATAATCGCTCGGCTAGTTTTTTCAGTGTAAGGGGTTCATCTAATTTTGTTTTGATAATTTCAATCGCTTCATTGACGATTTGTGAACGCGAATGAACAAATGACAGAACTTCTGGACGGCATCTTTTGCATGGACGATACCCTGCATCGATGGCAGCACGTTGCGATAAAAAAATAGAGACATGTTGACGAAGCGGAACTTTGGATGGACAGGATGGCCGACAAAAAATGAGCGTAGTTGAAACCCCGTAAAAGAACTGACCATCAAAACGACGATCATTTTTTGATAGAGCTAACCATTCTACTTCTTTCATCCGCATTCCCACCCTTTTTTTCCTAATAGTAACACATTCCTTCAGCTTGAAAATTGAATGCCAACAATAGAAAAGCAAAGAGCTTGAATGTTCATTATAATTAGTTGTAGGAGGTGTTCATATGTACAGAGGTTATACGGAATCACCGATTGGTCTCATTGAAGTAACCGCGACAGACACCGAACTTGTCTCTGTCTTATTTGTTGATGAAAAACAACAGAGCCATGAGAATGAAATCATCCATCATTTCCTTCATGAAATCGATGCTTATTTTAAAGGTGATTTAAAACAATTTTCTATTCCTCCAATGAACGGAACCGCTTTTCAAAGTGGAGTTTGGAACGAGCTCATCCACATCCCCTACGGTAATCGATTAAGTTACTCTGAAATTGCTCAACGTATTCAAAAACAAAAAGCTGTGAGGGCAGTCGGAACGGCTATCGGTAAAAATAAATTAGCACTCATTGTTCCCTGTCATCGTGTGGTCGGTAAAAATGGAGCACTGTCTGGATTCGCTTGGGGCTCGTGGCGAAAAGAATGGTTACTAGAACATGAAAAGAACCATTCACAAAAGTGAACGGTTCTTTATGTTCAGTTATTTCCCACGATATCCGAAATTCATATGTTGATAGCGTCCTCGAATGATTTGGTAAATACCATACAAAATCAGACCTACAGCTACCACCCCAAGGATAAACTGGCCAAATGGTTGACTGGCAAGTTCGGATAAAGCGCCTCCGAGACCTTTCGAATGGTTAGGATCATGCGTAAAGGCAGTGCGAATAAAGAAGAAACCAACCATTGTTAACACCACTCCGCGTGCAATTAATCCAATTTTCCCAGAAATACGTGCCAACTTCGTTTCTTTCTCGTTCATTTCATACGTCTTGAATTTCTCCATAAACTTTTCTTTCACTCCACTGAAAAGCTCATATAGTCCATATCCGATGATGATGGCTCCCACTAAACCAACTAACCAAACACCAAACGGTTGCTCCATCAATTTGGCAGAAATCGTCTTTTCGCCACCGCCTCCAGCTGTGCCGGTGTGACTTGCCAGTTTGATTGCACCAAAAGCCAAGTTACTATAAATTACACCACTTATAAAATAACCAGTTCGCTTAATTAACCCTTTTGCATCCGTACCCTCATTTTCAGGGTCTTTAAAGGCCTTTATGAAATCCCACACGATGTAACCAATCAAACCAATACCTATAATCCATAATAAAATTTCGCCGAATGGCATTTCCGCAATGGATTGTAGTGCTCCTGCTGTGCCAGTTGTATCTCCACCTGGTCCGAAAGCTGCAAGTGCTGCCAGGATTCCAATCATCCCATACACAACACCTTTCGCCATATAACCGAATCGACCGAACCGACGAATCCAAGGTTTCGCTTCCCTCATTTTTTCTTTTGCATGTGCGGTTGATGTGTTCATCTGGCCACGTCCTCTACTTTTACTGTTACTTCATAAGTTCCCCTTCGAGTGAAATTGGAAACCTGCTAGCAGAGGCGTTTCAAATAAAATCAGAAATAATTTCTGGTTGTAAAGGATAACTTTCTAAATTTTAGAAATATATACTAATATATTGTGCAATCAATTATACTTTTCTGGAATCGATTTAAAGGAGACCGTCCATTTGAAAAAAATAATTGCATTATGTGTCTTAACATTATTAATTTCAGGTTGTTCTGATGAGGTAAATTCTGAAGAACCAACACAGCCTCTAAGTGAACTGGATCAAAGCATTTCGAATTCCATTATGGAAAATTTCGGTCACCGTCATGAATTTACAGAAGATGCAGTCGAGCTCCTGGAGTTCGATGAGACTACTGGCAAAATGGAAGTCATAGCTTTAACCTATATCTTTGAAGATGAGTCGTATGCAGATTTTAAAGCTGAAATTCTCGCAAGTTGTGCCAGTGTATTACAAGATATCAAAAGACAATCCGAAGTAACAGAAGTTGATTTTATCGTTGCGGTTCCGGTCTTAGATGAAGACGGAAATCAGATGAAAAATCTAGAGGGTAAACCAATGGACAACATGACCATTTTCAATATGGAGTTTGAAAGAAAGAACTTGAAGAATATTAACTTTAATGAATTAGATCCTTTAAAACTGAAAGAAAAAGCCAACTTCTATTTTGAAGCACTTCATGAATGATTCTATTTTGGAAAAGCTACAAAGTGGTGGCTTTCGGTATTGTCGTCTTGCAATAAGTTGAGTTAATCCACATGAATAAAGACAGGGTCTAGACCCTGTCTTTTACTTTTTAGAATGAGCAATCCAGCCACCAAATAAAGTGGTGGAAAAGAATTGGGTTACGCGTTCAAATCCAGCTTGCTGTAGAAGTTCTTCTATTTGACTGGCCGGAATGAATGATAATTCACGAACCGACTCTTCCATCGCCTCTACATCTTCTTGCGTTAAATCCGTTAAATCCAGCCAGATTGATTTCCATAAATTCATTCTTTCATCAAATTCCGGATGTGATTGATCACCAAACATTGACACGAGAACAAAGGGAGAACCAGGTTTCAATCTTTCTCTTACTGTTTTCAATAAGCTCAACTTTTCTTCGATGGTTTCAACGAAATGGAGCACAAGCAAGCAAGTCGCAGCATCAAAAGTTTCATTAAACTCTATTTCTTCAATTGTTCCTATATGGATGGAGACACGTTCTTCGATACCTTCATTTTTAGCTTTTTGCAGAGCAACTTCCAGCATGGCTTCCGATGGGTCAACACCACTGAACGTCCAAGTTGGATTCGCTGTTCCAAAAGTGACAATTTCATTTCCTCCACCCGCTCCAATTACCAACACATTTGCGGAGTCTTCCACATTGGCGCGCAAAAATGACTGTACCATCCTAAACAAAGCATCATAGGTAGGCAGAGCCCTGCGAATGCCTTTATCGTATTCTCTTGCCATCTCCATATCAAATTCCAAATCGTCTTTCACTGTGTTGCCCCCTTAGAAATTGCACTTATTACTTTCTATTATGAGTCAGTTTTTTGAAACTTTCAAACCGCCACATATTCGCTATTTTAAGAGAAAAAATGGTACACTTTGACAAAACACATGCCCATTGGAGGCTGATATAGATGGAAAATATGAAGATGAAACGTTCTCTCGGTCACACCGATTTGCAACTTTCCCCCCTGGGACTGGGGACTTGGCAATTCAGTAAAGGTTCAGGTGTCGTGGGTAAATTTTGGGGAGCTCTGGATGACCAACTAACCGAAGATATCATTAAAACTTCATTAAAAGGCGGAATCAATTGGTTTGATACCGCAGAAGTATATGGCAACGGGGAATCCGAAAGAATATTAGCGAAAGCGCTTGAAAATATAGGTGTCACTCCTGAAGAAGCACGCATCGCAACCAAATGGTGGCCTATGCTACGAACAGCAGGTTCCATATCGAAGACTATTGACGAACGGAAGGAAGCACTACGACATCGCCCAATCGACTTGTATCAAATTCATCAACCTTATTCACTTTCATCAGTTGAAAAGCAAATGAAGGCGACGATCGAACTAGTAAAAGCCGGTCATATCAACCATATCGGTGTCAGTAATTTTAATGCCTCCGCGATGGTCAATTCACATCGCATTCTAACTGAAAACGGGCTAAGTCTTGCATCCAATCAAGTGAAATACAGCTTACTCGATCGACGTATGGAGGAAAATGGCGTTTTGGAAAGCGCAAAGGAATTAGGCATATCCATCATCGCTTATTCGCCACTTGAACAGGGGTTACTGTCTGGTAAATTCCATGACAATCCAGCATTGATTCACGATGCAAAAGGACCCCGCAGGTTCCAGCGTAAATTTAAGGAAGCAGGGTTGGCGGAATCTAAACCACTCATTGCTTTACTGGATGCTATTGGTGAAAAATACAATGTCAGTGCCAGCCAAGTCGCTTTGAACTGGACCATTCATTATCATGGCGAAACCGTATTTGCGATTCCAGGTGCTACTAAAGTTCACCACGCGCAAGATAATGTTGGTGCCATGACGTTTAAACTGGATGCCGGTGAACTCGAAGAAATTTCACGAGCTTCCTGGAAAATTCTTCAAACATAATAAATTTCCTTTCGAGGAGTGACATGATGTTAGAAAAATTTGTTGAAAATGCTACTGGAAAAAGAATCAGAAAGTGTGCCTCCTTAAAAGGTGGCATATCTTCTGAAATGATGAAATTCGAGCTTTCATCGGGTGAATCAGTAGTATTGAGGCATATTACGAATTCAAATTGGCTAAATGAAGAACCAGATTTAATCGAGCATGAAAAACAAAGTTTATTAATCATGAAGTCTATGCCAGTACCTACGCCGCACTTCCTAGCTGCCGGAACACCAAAAGTTGAAGCCCTCTTGATGAGTGAAATACCAGGCAAAGTAGACTTGGAGATTATTCATTCTCCCGATGCTATAAATCAGCTGGCAACTACACTGCACGCTATACATCAAACGCCAATAATGGAACCATTTAAGTGGACCTATTCTTCCTATGTAGATCTCACAAACGTATCAATCCCATCATGGACCACTCAACATCAAGCTTGGTCAATGGCCATAAACTTTGTCCAGACCACTATGCCTGAGTTCCATCCTGTTTTTATTCACCGTGATTACCATCCGACCAATATTTTATGGGAAGGAAATCAATTGAGTGGCGTGGTTGATTGGGTTAATGCCTGCAAAGGTCCCGCTTTAGTAGACGTGGCTCACTGTAGAATGAATTTAGTAATGCTGTACGGGCTGGAATTAGCCGATCAATTTTTAGATGCTTATCTACAGCTATCAAATGAAACGTATACACCTTATTGGGACATTCTTGGTTTCCTTGATTTTGTGGATGAGGATTTAGATGTCTATGATGGTTGGACCGATTCTGGATACTCCATCCTAAACCGACAGATGATGCAGCAACGTGCCGACGAATATATACATAACTTGACTGCTAAACTAGACGCCTTGTAGAAGTCGTTTTTTTGTTGTCCATAATTAATAGAAATAAATTGTTAGAATAATTAAAATTGTACTTGTAATTAGATTATTCAATATTGTATAGTCTTATACAAGAATGAATAAAGGAGCACTTCATGAATACAATGTTATTACTTCCCAATACCGATGAAGAAATAATGGATACGCACGATGAAGATATTATCATCACGACTCGGGAAGGGAAAATCATTAAAGTTACCCAAATTAGTGGAGAACACTATGGTCTTACGCCTAGTGACCTTTTAGGAAAGTCCGTTTTCGATTTGGAGGCACAAGGGATTTTTTCACCCGCGATTACTCCGGAAGTTGTGGAAAAAAAGAAGAAAATTGTGACGGTCCAAACGACGCCATCAGGTCGAAAAGTATTGATTACCGGCATTCCCCTTTTCAATGAAGAACGTGAAGTCGAGTTCGTCATTAGTTATTCATACGAACTGTCAGAGCTGATTGTCATGAAAGAGTATTTACAAGATTTAGAGACTGAAATGTCCAAGGTCAAAGAAGAACTTGCTCATTTAAGAAACCAGCATATTCAGATCGACGGCTCCATTATGGAAAGTCAATCTTCTGCTCGCGCTGTGAAAACTGCCCTCAAAATGGCTCGTATTGATGCGCCGATTGTCATTCAAGGCGAACGCGGGGTTGGCAAATCTACATTGGCGAAATTTATTCACAGTCAAAGCAGTCGCAGTGAAGGGCCTTTTATTGAAGTAAATTGCAGCACAATTCCTGACGCTGTATTTGAAATCGCTTTCACTGGTCAAGGTGAAGGAAAGCCACCTGGCTATTTCTCACTAGCTTCAGAAGGTACGCTTGTATTGAATGAAATTGACCAAATTTCACTTGCTTCCCAGTGCATGCTTTTAAAGTATCTACAAAAAAACGACTCAATCAGAATTATCGCTATAAGCGAAACCTCGCTTGAGGAACTCGTTAAATCAGGTTCTTTCCGTGAAGATTTTTTCTACTTTTTACATCTCGCATCTATTCAATTAAAACCTTTGAGAGAGAGACCGGAAGATTTAGAACAAGCCGTATCTCGGACATTAATGAGTTTAATCGCTAAATATAAAGAAGAAAAGAAACTGGCAGTAGATCTTCATTTACATCTCCTTCAACTCGAATGGACCGGCAATTTCCGGGAACTGCAAAATGTACTGGAACGCAGCTTCATTGAATGTGAGACAGACATCATTACACTGCAAGATTTACCTATTCAATACCAGCCGACTGAAGACGAACAAATCGGTATTGAAATTGAGGGACAAACCCTCCCTCATATCTTGGAATTTGTCGAAAAGAAGGTTTTATTAAATGCACAAAGACGCTATAAAACAACAACGGAAATGGCACAAGTACTTGGAATCAGCCAACCTTCCGTTGTTCGGAAGTTAAAAAAATATGTGAATTCACCTCTAGGAGATGACATCGAATGACAACTGCTCAACAACAAGATTGGCAACATCTAGTCGGATCAATCGCAAACTTGCTTGCACCAAGCATGGCGAAAGACCACCCAAATTTACCTGTCGTTAAGGCAGAAGGCTGTTATTACTACGGAGTGGACGGGAAAAAATATCTGGATTTCACATCCGGAATTGCTGTCGAAAATGTAGGACATCGTCATCCGAAAGTTGTTCAAGCCATTAAAGACAGTGCAGACACATTGATTCATGGCCCTTCTGGCGTCATCATCTATGAATCTATTTTGAAACTGGCCTACGAGTTGCAACAAATCTTGCCACCTAAATTGGATAACTTCTTTTTCGCAAATAGCGGCACTGAAGCGATTGAAGGCGCTATTAAATTAGCAAAATACGCGACCCAACGCCCATATGTCGTGTCGTTTACCGGATGTTTCCACGGACGGTCAATTGGGGCGTTAAGTGTGACAACTTCCAAAAGTAAATATCGTAAGTTTTTACAACCCTCTTGGTTAACTTATCAGTTGCCTTATGCACATCCAGATGAATTACCTGAAGGTGCAGTTCCAGAAATTTATTTCCCTGAAAAACTGGAACGGGATGTTGAAAAATTATTCAATCATCAAGTAACACCTGAGGAAGTGGCATGCATAATCTTGGAACCTGTTCTAGGTGAAGGGGGTTATATTATTCCCCCGCCGGAATGGCTGGCAAAAATTCGCGAGATTTGTAACCGTCATGGTATTTTACTAATTTTTGATGAAGTTCAAACAGGCTTTGGTCGAACTGGCAATTGGTTTGCTGCACAAACATTCGGAGTCACGCCAGATATTATGGCAATCGCAAAAGGAATTGCTGCAGGTCTTCCTCTGAGTGCTACTGTTGCATCCAAAGAATTAATGGCAAAATGGCCACTCGGCACACACGGTACAACGTTTGGTGGAAATCCTATCGCTTGCTCTGCCGCACTTGCATCACTAGAGGTATTGAAAGAAGAAAGGTTACTTGAAAATGCTGCAACGATGGGCGCATATGCTCTTGAGCAACTCGAAAAGTTAAAAATGAAACATGATGTCATAAAAAATGTGCGCGGTGTCGGTTTAATGATTGGCATTGAACTTCAGGTTCCTGAAACCGGGAAACCAAATGGCAAAGCTGTCATGAACGTATTGGATGGATGTTTAGAAAGGGGTGTTCTATTTTATCTGTGCGGAAATTCGGGAGAAGTCATTCGGATGATTCCCCCATTAACCGTATCAAAAGAACAAATCGACACAGGGATTGAAGTTTTAGATCAAGCATTAACTGCTTACACAAACTAAAAGGGGGAAATCACGTGACAACGATTTACAAAGGGGAAACAACGATTTCATCGTCAGCAACATGGAAGTTCATCATTCCATCGCTTATTGGAGCTTTATTATTTTTAGTTCCTGTTAAGTATGATGGTCAAGTAACGATTGGTGTAGGTATATTAGCTTCATATTTACAAACTGCATTCGGTGAATGGCTTCCTGCATTTATTTTACTATTACTCGGATTTTCAGCAGTCGCTACTATAACCGCAACTGCTTTAAAACCTGCTTTTGTTCAAAATTCACCATTTATGCGCTCGATTTTCATTACGGGTCCATTTGGTCTGATTGTCCGTATTTTTGGATTTGCTGTCGGGATTATGGCTTACTTTGAAATTGGCCCTGAAGCAATCTCTTCTCGTAATACAGGTGGCGTCGTGTTATACGATTTGGCACCCGTTTTATTAACTTGGTTTTTGTTCGCTGGTATTCTATTACCTTTGTTAGTAGAGTTCGGTTTGATGGAGTTTGTGGGTGCTTTGGTCAATAAGATTATGCGTCCTGTATTTACATTACCTGGCCGTTCATCGATTGACTGTATGGCTTCTTGGATGGGTGCTGCACCAGTTGGTGTTTTGGTAACAATGAAACAATATGATGAAGGGTACTACACTAAACGTGAAGCTGCAGTAATTGCGACAACATTCTCGATCGCTTCTGTTGCTTTCAGTCTCGTAGTGGCGAACGTGGTTGGAATCGGCCACCTCTTCTTACCTTTCTATATCGCCGTATCACTGGCTTGCGTTGTGGCAGCAATTATCATGCCCCGCATCCCGCCATTGTCTCGTAAACCTGATACATACTACGAGCCAGTCGGTAAACAGATTGATGACAATATTCCTGAAGGTGTGTCTTTAGTAAAGTGGGGCTTTAAAGAAGCTCGTCGAAAAGCTAGTGAAGCTGGCAGTGCAAAACAACTTGCTAAAACAGGGGCAGAAACCGTTCTCGACATATGGTTGGGATTAATTCCTCTTGTTATGGCACTTGGAACCTTAGCACTTGTTATTGCCGAATATACACCTATTTTCAAAATCATTTCATACCCATTAATTCCTGTGCTCACATTAATGGGCTTGCCAGAAGCTGCTGAAGCTGCCCCAACTATTTTGGTTGGATTTGCTGATATGTTCTTGCCGGCAGTTTTAGGTAGCGGCATCGAAAGTGAATTAACAAAATTTGTTCTAGCTGGCGTATCTTTAACTCAATTAATCTACATGTCTGAAATCGGCATCTTAATTTTACGCTCTAATATCCCAGTTAACTTCCTGGAACTTGTCTTAATTTTTGTATTACGTACAATCATTACTTTACCGGTTATCGTGATTTTTGCTCATTTATTTGTCTTTTAATTAGTTTCCCAAGGAGATGCTTCTATAGCATCTCCTTTTTTGTTTTATATTAAATAGATTTAAAACCTACTTCTAAATTTGTTATGAGTTTCATAAATTACTACATGCCCTGGCAGACTTAAAATGAGTAAATGGAAGGAGTGTATTTCATAATGACAGATCCCCTTCATATCATGATTCAATTGTTGCAAACTTTAATCCCTCTTACCCTAGGTACGATACTCTTTTCCAGCACTCTGATGTCTCCGAAAAGGTGGCTAATCGCCATCGCTTTGTTTATAGGCATTAGCGCACCATTCATTTATTCCCTTTTTGATGAAGAAGTTCATCCAACGATTGGCGCTAATATTGGTCTCGGACTCTCCATGCTTTTTGTTTGGGTTTGTTCAGGTATGTTAGTTCTTCTTGCTCTTATCCGCATATATTTCAAAATTAAACAACAAAAAAACTAGAATCATGAGACTGTAGTCGTCTGATTCTAGTTTTCTTTCTTTTTGTCTACTCATTAGTTCACGCTAACCAAGAAAACCATTAAAGGAGTTGCACAGAAATTGAAAGAAAGGGATATTTCAATTCTGATCATCACTACGATTACAGTCTTATCTTTGTTTGTGTACAACTCACCGACAGACACTGGCATCGCTATTAAAAAAGAAATGAAAGATATCTTTTCACCTGAGAAAGTGGTTAAACAAAGCATTGAAGGAATGGACGAAGAGATACAGATGAAGTTAAACGAAGGGCACCGTTCTGAATATGTGATGTATGTAGATGAAGAACGTTACATGCTGACTCACGGTGAAAAATCAGATGTTATTACCCCTCTTCACCCCGCACCTGAAAATTATCCAGAAGTGACAATGGAAATCGAACAGTTTCCCAATGAAAAACCACTAGATTTAGTCGAAATAATTGAAGCCCAACTTCATAAGGAATTCACCAAACTAGAAGTTGCAGAAATAACGAATCCGATAAAAGGATATCAAATACATGGTGCAGCCGGAAATAAAGCCGACAGTAAAATCGTTAATGCCTATGTCATCAGTAATGGAAAAGAAGGAAGTTTTGTCATCACGCAGTTCTACTTCCTCGAAGCAGCAGAAGGACATGGCGCAAGACTGCACCACATGTTGGAAACATTTAAAATCGTTGAATAAAAAACCTTTAAGAGGTCAGGTCGATCTTTTCCTCTTAAAGGTTCTTTAGCATTAATAATTGTCAGTCCCGAACTCGTTAAACAAGCTTCAGAACATGTGTAGTATCAGGTGTATCATGTGTCTCTTCAAATCCGTTTGCCCGGTAGAAAGCATCTGCTTTTGCGGATTCAGTACGACATGTGATTCTTGAGAAATTACCTTTTGCATGGTTCACAAGCTCCTGCAACAGTTGGGAGCCTACCCCTTGGCGTCGAGCATCTCCAAGCGTATAAAATCTCCTTAAGCGAGCTTCATCTTTATTTTCAGTATACGGATTTTGATTGATGCCGCCTATTGCAACTAACTTCTCTGGTCCTTCCCACACTCCGAAAAGCGCTTCACCGTCTTTACTGAATGTGTTCGATCCATCTTCAAAATCATTCACTAAACGAGTCAAGAAACGGTAACCTTCTTCTTCACTTTCCGTTACCAACTGCGATACGTCTACTTTCTTCAAATCTTCTATTCGTTGAACTTTGAACGTCATCTGAGTTTCTCCCCTTTAGTTAATAATTTAATTATTCTAACTATATACTATTTCGATACTTATGCGTCCATTCCCTTTATTTTAGACACATAAAAAAAGAGTGGGACATTCCCACTCTTTAAGCATTACATTATACTTCCACTGTATTTCAACTCATCTACAGATAGCTGATCCACCTTACCTTCTAATATCGCCTCTACGTCTTGCAGTGTTTGTGACAATGCCACTGATTGGCCTTTTTGTCCTGTTACCGATTCTGCAACAAAAAATGGTTGAGTGAAATAGGCTTCTAGTCGTTCTCCCCGTTGATATGTTTCCAACTCCGCAGCAGGAATTTTCTCCATGCCATGTACAGCAACCACCGAACGCAACTCACGATAGCGGCGTAATAATTTTTGTGCGCGCTGCCTCAAGTTAAAATGACGTTGGTCCAAATCAATTCCTTCCAAAATCGAAGACGTGGAGTAGATCGGGTGGACCGCCGGGTATTGGTGGCGACTCGCCAAATCGGCATCCAGTTGCCATAACGTTTCTAGCGGACCATAAGGCAAGTCTTCATCCACCACTTCACCGGACAAATCAACAAGAATGGTAGTAACGTTTTGAACACGCTCTGCCACCAATTTCTCTTGTAACTCCAGGAGTTCACCGGAAACGATATAACTCTTATCTGTAATGAAAATCACTTCTTCATTTTGGGAAGTTAAAGTGGAGTAAGTTTCATCGATTGTAGTTGTCACAATGTCAGCCAGCTCCGTTGTACCTTCAAGTTCAGGATGATTCCCAGTTGGTAGTAAAAAGACAGTCGTAAGGTCGCTTTCTTTGAAACGATGCATCAACTCAGCCAGAATAACTACTTGCCCCATACCAGGACGAGCCACTATCCCTTTTCCGTGGGCTTGGCTTCAGCCACCTACGGGGGTCTTCAGCTCAAGCTATTCCCACAGGAGTCTTCGTGGGCGGTCCCTGCCTTGCCTTTTTTACGAGTATGAGACAACAATGCTATCCTCTACCACTAGATGACGAGTTAGAGAAAAGCGAGTAATCAAAATCCATTTGAAACCTATAACCACACATCATTTCTAATGAATATACTAAAAACCCCATGAACGCTGGGTTCATGGCACATCAAAATATAAAAAAGCCATCCTCTAAAGGACAGCTTTCATAAATTAATGTGTAAATTTTTTATCGACATTGTACTTCGCAACAAATTTGTTGATTGCGTAAGTCTCATAAATTTCACGTTCCATTGCATCGTCAACGTAGAAAATCTTAATTTTCGCCACTTCATCACGGTGCTCTTTAAGTGGTGACACATTATCTTCAAAATGTTTTTTCACACGTTGTCTTACTTTACGTGCTTTGCCTACGAACAGAAGCTCATCTTCTTTGTTGTAAAACATGATGATGCCGCCTTTGTCGCGTGCAATCTGGTGGAAGTCGATGAACCCATAAATTGAAGGAATCTCTGGCTCTTCGTTTGATCGGTCTTGTTCACGTTGAACAATTGTTAGGTCTGGTTTTGGCATTTCAATTTTAATCATATTCAGTCACGTCCTCACTTCTTTAGAGTGTAATGCTATCACAAATAGCGGTAAAAATCTATCAGATATACATTGTTGACCTTTAGAGAAAGTTTTAGCCAATCCAATAACGTTTAATCACATTTCCATCATCTTCAACAAAGTCCGTGTCTTCAATGCCACCATTATTTTGAATGGTTTTTTCTGAACCGACATTTATCGCATCACACACAACTAGGACGCGATCGATTCCAAGCTCTCTTGTTTTTTCTAAAGCCAGTCTCAATAGTTCAGTTGCAAAACCTTTTTGTCTTTCTGACGGACGAATACCATAGCCAATATGTCCTCCAGCGTTCATCAAGTGTTCAGTTAATTTATGACGAATATTGACCACGCCAAGAATGCGGTATTCTTCGTCGATTAACCAATATGTCGAATCAGGTACCCATCCTTCTGGTAAACCAATCCCTTTTTCAGCTTCGAGTAAAGACTGTACCATCCCTTCAAAATCAGACGGATCTTTGCCAATTACCCAAGGAATCATTGCCTCACCACTTGCTTTCCATTCCTCGTAAAAAGACATGTAAGCAGGCTTTAAATCAATCGTTGGCAGAACCAATTTCACCATATTTTTCACCTCTTACATTATCTAACGCTTTCAATTGCTTGCTTCACGCTGCCATATGTATTGAATGATGTAAAATCAATACCAGCTTGTACAACTGCCATCGATAAATTCGGTCGAATTCCTGTGAACATGACATGAATCCCCAATAATTGCAATACATTATGAATCGTGAAAATATGTTGTGCTACTTCTGAATCAATCGTCAAAATACCCGAGAAATCGATAATTAAATGATCCACATCCAAAGATGGAATAGATGGCAGAACATTGTTCAATAGATGTTGAACTCGTGGGTAGTCAATTACTCCGATTAACGGTAAAACAGCGATACCATGTTGTATCGGCACGATTGGTGCAGATAATTCGTTGATTTCTTTTTGGCGATCTTTTAGTTGATCATCACGGTAAGCCTCATATGCAAAAATGGTTTCAATCATACTGACATCTAGCAGATAACTGATACGATTGCTGATTTTCAAAACATCTTCCGTCGATAAACCATGATCCATAGCAATTTGAGTAATGTTCTGTAAATACATCAAACGATTTTCTGCATACGGCTTAATCATTGTCGATAATTGAGCTAGCATAGCTGCTTGTTGTTCGCCATTTTTTTTACTCCATTTGATTAATTCAGCTGCCGCTACTTCGTTGCTAGCTTCAAATGAATTGACCAACATGTTTAAAAATTCGACATTTAGTTTGATTGATTGCTGAATCATTTCTTCGGTGACTTCGAATTCCGCTCGTTCAAGTGCAGGTCCAATCATTGATGTCACGATTTCTTCTGCATGATCCACCAGATATTTACCTACTTTTAAAATACCGTCCATTGTATTGCACATCCTCAGTTTTTATTGTCAGCTATTACTCTATAAGAGAATATTACTATAAACACAAGAGGAAAGCATGAATATTCAATAATTTACTAAATAAATAATAAAACCCACTCCAAAGAGTGGGTTACATCACTTTTATAGTTAAATACTTTGAAGAGCTTGACCAATCTTCGTCTCTGTTATGTTCCAATGGGAAGCATGCCAAATTGGTTCTTCATTCGACAAGATGAAAATCTGTGGCGATTGATGCTGCACGCCTAAGTTACTTTCGATTTCATTCGATACTGGACGACTTTCAATGACTTTTACTAAATAAGCGTCCACATCCGATTCAAATGACGTGAATTCACGGTAAGCAGCAGCACTTACAGGACAAGTAGTACTGTGTTTAAACAATAAGACTGGTTTTTCTTTTGATTTTTGAAGAACGTTTTCCCATTCAGGTAATGTTGTAATTTCAGTATATGTGGCCATTAATCATCATCCTTTCAATAGTTAGTTTTCCTATTATCTCGAATTTCAAACCGTTTCGCACGTATATTGCTTATGTCATATAAGTTCTCTACTGTTAATGTAGTGTTCTTGTCATGATCAAGTCCACTTGCTCATCATCACCCATATAAAAAGAGTGTGCGCCAGTTTGGACAAACCCCTTTTTCTGATAGAACGCAATGGCATTTTCATTTTCTTCCCAGACACCCAGCCAGATTTTCTTTTTCTTCTGTTCCTGCGCAATTTCCAGTGCTTTATTTAGCAACTGCTTTCCAAGCCCGTGCTTTTGGAATTTCTTCTTTACATAAATCCGCTCGACTTCAAGTGAGCCAGCACCCATTGCTTCCGACTGTGCCTCATTGGTATTGACCTTCAGGTATCCAGCGACTTCCTGATTGAGATAAACAAAAAAGAATTGCGAAGAACGATTGGCTAATTCCTGTTCTAGTTGTTCCAAGTTATATGCCCTTTCCAAATAGGCATTCAGGTGTTCGGATGAATTCTGATCCTTGAAAGTCTCGGTGAATGTTTCTACACTGATTTTTTGAAGTTCGCGTAAATCTTCGAGCATACATTTCTTTATCGTCATTGTCATTTCAATCGGTCTCTCCTTCAGCTCATTAATATTCTCTCTTGTTACCCTTTTTTACAAATTCCCATTCTTTCTCGACATTTTTCCTGATTCGCTGCAACAAATCGAAAGTGGTTTCTGCTTCCTTTTCGGAAAATCCCTCTAGTGCTACTAGATTTGAATAATCATTTTCTCTTTTGATGAAAGGGTATACCGTTTTCCCTTTCTCCGTTGGAAAGAGTCTTTTAATTTTTTTGTTGTGTGGATCTTCTTTCTTTTCAATAAAGCCGTTAATTTCTAATTTTTGGATAGCACGAGTTGCTGTAGACCGGTCCACCTTGATCATCTCCACTAAATGTTCCTGAATGGTTCCCGGGTTCTCACAGATTCGCACTAAGTACAAATACTGCCCTTTAGTGAGGTCAAATTCTTTAAATTCTATATTGCTAATCGAATCCAATGCTCTTGCTATCATGCCGATTTCACGCAGAATTTCCTTCATAAACAAACTCCTCAGTGAGTTTTTTTATTGCAAATGCAACAATAAAGATTTAGATTCAATTTAAACTATTTTTATTGCATTTGCAATAAAAATAGTGGCAAAGAGGCGGAGAAAAATGAATTTACAACGTGAACCCCGATTTTTCCTACGTCAACGCCATTTTTTCCTACGTGAACCTCGATTTCTCCTACGTGAACGCCGAAAATTACAACCAAGAATCGTCTCTCTCAAAAAACAACACAAAAAAAACCTCGACGAATATTTCTTCGTCAAGGCTTCATTTTATTGATCGATTAAACTGACAGATACTTTCACATCGAGCTTGTGGTTGCCGCCTCGGTAAACCCCTTGAACCGGACTGACATCGCCGTAATCGCGTCCCACACCAACACGAATGTGGTTTTCAAGAGCTTCCACATTATTTGTCGGATCAAGGCCTACCCAGCCGATACCTGGGACCATGACTTCTACCCAAGCATGACTTGCTGCGTCCCCAACCAATGCCGAATTTTCTCCGACATACAAGTAGCCGCTGACGTATCTTGCCGGAATGTGTTTATTGCGTAAGATTCCAAGCATAACGTGAGCGATATCCTGGCAAACGCCTTTCTTCAAGTCAAAGGATTCCACTGCTTTCGTTGAAACATTTGTCGAAGAACCGTCATACGTAAAACGATTGAATAAATACCCCATAACATCGATGGCATATTGGACAGGATTCGCCATTTGCCCTAAGTCTTTATCAACTTGTTCCATTTGTTCTGGTGTTAAATAGGTGTATGACGTATTACTTAAATAGGCTAAATAATGATTGCTGAATAATTCGGAATGGAAAATGGCATGCATTTCCGGTGAATAATCAATACGATGAATCCACGGACTCTTTTGAATGCTGACAACGGATGTTGCCTTAACTTCCAAGTGCTTGTGGTGATCCGCGATAAAAAAGGATTCGACACTGTTCCCCCAAATATCCACATGTTCTTTCGTTAGAGCTACAGGTGTAATATCCGTTCGATATGACAGCAATCGTTGACACTCATCCGTACGGGGTTTTAAGCGGATTGAGTTCATACTTTGATCCACCCATGAATCGTAATCAAAAATGTTGGTATGTTCGATTCTATATTTCATGGAAGAAGCTTTTTCTTTCATCGGTTGTTGAGTGAATTCGGACAACTGAGTTTGTCGTTGTGTACCAACCGGTTCGATTAAATAGTAAGTCTTCGAGAAAATTTGGCCGATTTCGTTACATTTGTTTTGGAACGTATTTAAAAATGCTAACATATCGTCTGAATTCAACTCTTGAATGGACATTTCATCGAATTCGTTCTTTAAATTTTCAAGAGCATAATATAATTCGGAAGAATAATGTGCAATTTTTGCATTTTCTAATAAATCAATCGCTGACCTTACATGGTTGATATTGTAATGAATCGATCTTGGAAACGATTCGTCAGTAATTAGAAAAGTTAAGATGGTCTTCGGGTCCATCTTAGGACGGTTTACTTTTAAATAGGCTTCATATCCATTCAACATGCGAAGTGCTGATAACCACGCATAGTAATCGTCACCTTTGTAAAGCAACTGGGTTTCCCGTGTCTGTTCACAAACCACGTTTAAAATACGTGCTGTTTTTTCTGCACGCTCCAGCCATTTCCCGATTTTAAGCATTCGGTAAGCGACACTGCGGGACATACCCGATTCAATGATTCCTTGTGCTGTCAAACACGTCAACTTCACTTTATGCAAAAATGTTCGCAAGTGATGGATTGAAAAAATTTCTTGTTCAGCTTGAATCGTAAACAGATACAAGTCATTCCATACTTCAAATAGTTCGTTCGGCAAGTGATCCCGGCTTTGACGGGCATTTTCCCGCGCGACACGAACGCAGCTATAGATGGAATTGAGATTATCTGTATGAAAAGCTAAATAGCGTATATAATCTTCATCCTGAGCATCTGCATTGTTTTGAAGTTTTTCAAGTTCGTCTTTCGTTGAACACGCCTCAAACATTATTTGCCAGTGTTTTCCGTCTAACAAATCTTCACTCGAAGTCTCAACCATTTGTGTTAAATGAACGTCCAAAATACGCGCATTTGATTCTGTACGTTCAATATTGCGTGCCATCCAATAGAGTGAATCTGCTACACGACTTAACATTAGCTCATCCCTCCTGACTTCATGACCCAAGTATCTTTACCGCCACCACCTTGTGATGAGTTCACGACAAGGGATCCTTTTTTCAGCGCCACTCGGGAGAGTCCCCCCGGGAAGACATGCGTTTCTTTTCCTCTCATGACAAACACTCGTAAGTCCACGTGACAAGGATAAAAATCTTCCCCTTGATATGCAGGGGCTCTCGATAATTTTATCGTCGGTTGGGCGATATATTGATGAGGGTTCTCGAGGATTTTCCCACGGAATAGCTCGATTTCCTCCAAGGTTGCGTGTGGTCCTACAAGCATGTCGTATCCACCTGAAGCTCCAACATTTTTAACGACCAACTCAGGTAATCGTTTTAGCACCCAATCCCGCTGTTCTGGATCATCCAGACGGTAAGTCATGACATTATCAATAATTGGCTCTTCTTTCAAGTAGTAACGAATCATATCCGGCACATACACATACATCGCCTTATCATCCGCCACTCCGTTGCCAATTCCGTTCAAAATCGCCACATTCCCTTGACGGTAAGCTTCAAGCAAACCATCAACACCTAAAGTTGAATCCTCGCGGAACGCCAGTGGGTCCAGGAAGTCATCATCAATTCGACGATAAATGATGTCCACTTTTTCAAGGCCACGGATCGTTTTCATATAGACAATGTTGTTGGCGACCATTAAGTCACGGCCTTCAACCAGTTGAAGCCCCATTTGTTGTGCTAAAAAAACATGATCATAGTAAGCGGAGTTATAAATACCTGGAGTCAGTAGAACTGCTCGAGGATTGTCCACTCCTTTTGGCGCATGGTCCATAATCGCTTCATGTAAATAGGTCACTTGATGCTCCAAAGTTTGGACGGAATGTTTTGCAAAAAATTCAGGGTAGACTTGTCGCATTACATAGCGATTTTGGTAGACATACGAAATGCCAGAAGGATTTCTCAAGTTGTCTTCTAATACTAAGTACTTGCCATTTTCATCCCGAATTAAATCAATCCCGGCCAGGAAAATGTGGTTATTCAATGGAATATTTATGCCTTGCACTTGCTTAGCGTAATAGTAAGGGTTGTCCACGACTAATTCTTTTGGAATGACCCCATCTTTAATGATTTGCTGCTCATTATACACATCATGTAAAAAGCAATTGAGTGCATCCGTACGTTGTACCATTCCTTTTTCTATCGTTTCCCAATCTTCTGGAGGGATGATGATCGGCACAAAGTCAAAAGGCATTGTGCGTTCAGCGCCCACATTATTATGATAGACCGTAAAAGTAATGCCTTGTCTTAAAAAAGATAACTGGGCTGTTTCATGTTTTTCCTTCAACTCATCGGCAGAGAAATTATGTAACATTTCATAAAACTTTTGATAGTGATCTTTAGGTTTCCCGCTTGCCTTTAACATTTCATCAAAAAACGGCTTTACTTTATACGTTGTAAACATGAAAACACCCTCTCTATATATGAAGTTGGAAAATTAAGAAAATAGTACATTAAGTTTATCATATCTTTCCTCTTTTCCTTACCCATTCTCCTACTTCCTGAAGCTTGCTTTTAAAAATATTATATGTTACCTTTTAGTCACATTATAAAATATAAGGATGTGGGCAAGCGAACTTATGATTAATGAAGAAATAACTCATCTTTTTAAAGCATTATCCCATCCAATTCGTGTAGACATTCTTGATCTATTGAAAAAAGGACCGATTTCCACAGGAGAATTAAGTGAACAATTCGATGTATCAAGATATGCAATCATGAAGCATTTAACGATTTTGGAAGAAGTCCATTTAATTGTAGTAAGGCGACAAGGACGAACTCGGCTGAACTTCCTGAATATCATCCCACTACAAGAAGTGTATAACCGTTGGGTCAGTAAATATGAATCCAAAATGGCAACATCCTTAACTAATTTAAAAACAAACCTAGAAGCTGGAGGAACAGAACTGATGAAAAAGGAAATTAGCTCATTTCAAATCGAACAGGAGATTGAGATAAAGGCACCGGTTGAACGTGTATTTCAGTCACTCGTCAACGACATCAACACTTGGTGGGAGTTTCGATTGCAAGCAGAAAACTCACATTTGACACTGGATTCGACTGTTGGTGGATTCTTTAAGGAAGATTGGGGAAATGGACAAGGAGCAATTTGGGGAACGGTTCTTTATTACAAAGAGAATGAAGAAATTCGTTTGCAAGGGTTACTTGGGATGACAGGCGCAGTGAACAGCCAATATGGATATGTATTAGAAAATCGCGGTGACTCAACGATTGTCAAATTATCACATAGTGCAGTGGGTTTACTTGATCCTAACTGGGAAGAAGCACATTCACAGGGATGGACATTGTTGTTGAACAATTTGAAAGAACAGGCAGAAAAGCAATGAGTAGCTATATCAAGACATTTCAAAATGCTGCATCAGCTGAAAAAATATACGAAGCTCTAACAACTGAAAAAGGGATAAAAAGTTGGTGGACAGTCGATTGTGATATAAGTACGAAGGTCGGTGGCGTCCATTCTTTTCGCTTCGAACGATTGCTATTTAATTCAATGAAAGTCATTGAACTTATACCAAATGAAAAAGTTCACTGGAAATGCGTGGATGGCTGGAATGATTGGAAAGGAACCGAAGTAATATTTACGCTTAGTCCACAGGAAGATGGAAAAACAGTTTTAGAATTTCAACATATAGGGTTAACTCCTTCCTTATCATGTTACAACATGTGTTCCAAAGGATGGGATGACACACTCCTGCACCTCCAACAATACGTAGAGACTGGAGAAATCACAGCTCATGTACCTAAGTCCGGTATAAAAGGCGTCTTAGCGCGATCAGCTTTCAAATTCTTTTCAAAGAAGTATATGTAGTGTCGCCTTGAAAATCAGTTAAAAAAAGGGCAGCTTCGACGTGATGAGTTTCCTCACGTCGAGCTGCTCTATATAAAATTAGTAAGAATACCGCCAACTTGGAGTTCCCTACTAATGGTTACTCGTATTGCCCAATAATTTCTACAGCCTTTTCCGTTATATCCGTATCAATGGCTTCATCAAATTTGAAGTCGCCTCGAATTGCACCGTTTTTCTTGTACAATTCATACTGATCACGAATGTCTCCTATGAACATTTTGCCATCTGGATTAAGCCCTGTTACATTTACGTCTTCCCATACAGCAGCATCTTTTAACGCTGTGTATTGCGTCATGATGTCAATGATCTCATCTTTGCCTTCCCCTTTTTTGAAGGCGTCGTTATAATCCCGTACCCCTTTCAGGTAAGCAGCCATGAAACGTAAAGAGACATCTTGCTCTTCATTCATAAACTGTGGTGAACCCAGTACCATGGCAATCTGTGCTTCAGGTGCGAAATCAGTGGCATCACCAAAACGTACATGCATCCCTTTTGCAACACCTGTAGTAATCAGCGGCTCGATGTTTAATGCGGCATCGATTGAGCCATTGTCTATTGCTGCAAGCATCGTTCCGAAATCAGGCATGAGGACGAACTCGACATCGTCTTTCGTCAGTCCTGCGTGATCAAGCATCAGATGGAATATATAATCGTCTACTCCGTTCTCGCCGGAAACCGCAATCCGTTTACCTTTTAAATCACTATACGTTTTAATTTCATCCTGTTTATCTGCACCAATCACAAATGTGAAGTAGGATTTTCCTTTTACATTATGACCTTTATCGGCCACAATTTTCACATCGATTCCTTGCGCAATTGCATTAAAGAAGGCGGCTGAAGAAATGCCTCCCGCAATATCTACTTCTCCCGAAGCAAGCGCAGGTAACATGTCATCGCTATTTGCGAATGTGGCGAATTCTACTTCGATATTATAGTCAGCAAAATAGCCTTTCTCATTCGCAATATAGAAACCAGCTCCAGACGCAGCCCCATCTTCCGCTACGACAACTTTTGTTTTCTCCTTCAATGGCGCTAAATCCCCGGAAGGATTATCTTTATTCACATCGTCATTCACTTTCACCGTTTCCTTATCGGAGCATCCCCCAACAAGTAATATCAAAACGCCTAACATTGCTAACCACTTCTTCATTTATTCACTCCTCGTTTACAATCTTGACCCTTGTACCTCTACTTGCAAATGACGCCAGATGGCCAAAAACTTCGAAGCCATTTCTGGATTCGATCTAAAATCTTCTAGTTTTCTTGGACGCGGCAAATCTATTTTCATTTCTGCCACGATTTTTCCGGGTTGCGCACTCATCAGTAGGACACGATCACTTAAATACAATGCTTCATCGATGCTATGTGTGATGAACAGTACCGTTTTCTTAGTCTCAGACCAAATGGACAATAATTCCTCTTGTAAGATGTATTTGTTCTGTTCGTCTAGAGCGCCAAACGGTTCATCCATCAACAAGATTTCAGGGTCGTTCGCAAATGCTCTCGCAATGCTGACGCGTTGCTTCATGCCCCCAGAAAGCTCATTTGGATACATTTTTGCGAATTTCCCAAGACCTACTTTATTTAAAAAATAAGCTGTTCGTTCTTTAACAATTGCTTTTGGCAAATGCCGCATTTCAAGTCCAAACGCTACATTTTCCTCAACCGTCATCCAGGGAAGGATGCCTCTTTCTTGAAACACCATCGACTGACTAGGTCGATCTTCGTCACCCGGTTCGATTGTAAACTCCCCGGAACTTTGGTTTTCTAGCCCTGCCAGGATTCGAAGTAACGTTGTTTTACCACATCCGCTCGGTCCAACGAGACACACAAACTCCCCGTCTTCAATATTGAGAGAAATATTTTCAAGTGCTGTGACACTGTTATCTTTCTTATAAAATACTTTCGTCAAATCTTGAATCGATATTTTGGGTTTTGAGCTCACGTCGTCACCTCCACGGTACTAATTTTCGTTGTAATCCTCTTAATAACAATGAAAAGATATAACCAAAGAAAGAAATCAGGATTAACCCGACAAACATCTCTTTTAATAAAAACGCACTGTAGGAAGTCCAAATTAAATAGCCAATTCCTGAAGTTGCGCCCATCATTTCAGCTGCGACAATGGTTAGCAACGCAATTGCCTGCCCCATTTGAATCCCTTCGAGCATGACCGGAAGCGAACCTGGTAAAGCTATTTTCAAGAAGAAATCCTTTCTGCTTGCTCCATAATTTTTCGCGACATCCAAATAAATAGAGTCGATCGAAATGACACCGGCTACAGTATTAATCACCACTGGAAAGAACACACTTCCTGCAATCGTAACTACTTTAGACACTTCACCAATACCGAAAATGATTAAAATAATCGGCAATAAAGCAATTGTGGGGATTGGCATCAGAGCCATTATAATCGGAGAAATAAAATGGCGGATCGGTGCATAGAGACCCATGCATAAACCGATGAGTATTCCAGGAATAACACCAAGTAAGAAACCAAATCCTATTCGAAACAATGAAATGTTAATGTGGTGGAACAATTCACCAGACGTGAGCAATTCAATAAATGTGGAAACAATAGCAGTTGGCGGAGGGAAAAACCTCGCATCAATCAGTCCGCTTTGAGAAAGAAATTCCCAGACGAGCAAGAGACAGACGGGAGAAAAAATGGTTAGCCACGTTTTCAATCGATTCTGGTTTTGCTGCTTTTTCCATTCCTGTTGTTCCGTTTCTATTGGATCTTTTATATCCCTCATTTTTCACCACCTCTTCATCCAAATAATATGTAGGCTTGAGGAAATGTGTGCTCACTGAACAACGAAAGAAACCGTTCGTTTTCAGACGTCACTGATGATTTTTAAGACGTTAATCTTGTTTTTTTAGACTTGGCTTCTTTGTCTCGCGTTTCATACGTGAAGTAGAACATGATGTCTCTTTGTGACGTAGGAAAAAACGGGGACCACGGTTTGGCCCCCTCTATTTAGACACCATCTTTAAAAATTAAAGACTAATCTTTTGTGAATGGCCATTATTTTCTTGAAAACGTCTTAAAAACTGGCAAGGTGAAAGATAATTTAAACTTCCATG
>NZ_JAMKBJ010000012.1 GCF_027563315.1 Paenisporosarcina quisquiliarum | reverse complement strand
ACTACGGCAATTTTCTTATTAGGCATTTTCTTTCCCCTCCTATTCGATTTAAACATCCGCTCACAAGTTTGGTTATATTGTAACTCGCTTACTTTATGGTGTCTAAAACTTTAAGGGGGCTTAAGAGGTGACGTAGGAAAAATTGGCGTTCACGTAGGAATTATCGGCGGTGACGTAGGAAAATTCGAGGTTCACGTAGGAATTATCGACGTTCACTTTGTAAATGCATCTTTTGGCATGTGCTTGATATCGTGAAAAGTCGTGTCTATATCAAGAAAAGTGAAGTACATACCAAGAAAAGTGAGACTTAAATCGAGAAAAGTTCTTTTTGAAAGCTGAATTGGTGCCAGTTGGCTGACCAACTGGCACGTTTCTGTGGGGTTTCTCTTCAACTAAAAAAGCCATTTCACTGTTCCTCCAGTGAAATGGCTTTCGTTATTAGAATTACATTTTTTCCGGTGCGCTTACGCCGATTAGACGAAGTGCATTGGCGAGTGTTGTGCGGACAGCTGTGATTAACGCAAGACGTGCACGTGTCATGTCTTCGTTTGAAGTGTCCAATACTTTTTCTGCGTTGTAGAAGCTATGGAATGCTGCTGCAAGTTCCTGGATGTACGTCGCCACACGGTGTGGTGAGCGGATTTTGGCTGCATCGGCCACGACTTGTGGGAAGTCACCCATTTTCTTCAGAACATCGATTTCTTTTTCAGCTTGCAGTAAGTTTAATTGCGCGTCTGACGTACTAAATCCTTGCTCTTCAGCTGAACGTAGGATCGAGCTGATACGCGCGTGTCCATACTGTGCGTAGTACACAGGGTTTTCGTTGGATTGAGAAACTGCTAAATCCAAGTCGAAGTCCATATGTGAATCTGCTGAACGCATCGCGAAGAAATAACGAACGGCATCTAAGCCCACTTCTTCAACTAGTTCACGCATTGTAACGGCTTTACCGGTACGTTTGCTCATCTTCATTTTTTCGCCGTCTTTGTACAATTGAACCATTTGAATAATGCCAACTTCAAGTGTCTCGCGATCATACCCAAGTGCTTGGATAGCCGCTTTCATACGTGGGATGTAACCATGGTGGTCCGCTCCCCAGATGTTGATTAATTTATCAAAACCGCGTGCAATTTTGTCTTCGTGGTAAGCAATGTCAGGCATTAAGTACGTAAATGAACCGTCATTTTTAATGAGTACGCGGTCTTTGTCGTCGCCAAATGTCGTCGAACGGAACCAAGTCGCGCCTTCTTCTTCAAATACGTGACCGTTTGCACGCAATTTATCCAAAGCGACTTCAATCTTGCCATTTTCGTATAAAGAAGTTTCTGAATACCACTCGTCAAACTTAACACGGAAATCCGCTAAATCTTGTTGTAGCTTCGCAAGTTCCACTTTAAGTCCATGTGAACGGAAGAATGCAAAACGCTCTTCATCCGTTTTCTGAAGCAATGCGTCTCCATGTTCAGTTGCCATGTCTTTAGCGATATCAATAATGTCCTGACCGTGATAGCCATCTGCAGGCATTTCCGTATCTTGACCCAATGCTTGCTTATAGCGAGCTTCTAAAGAATACGCCAAGTTGTTGATTTGGTTACCCGCATCATTGATATAGTACTCACGTGACACGTCGTACCCTGCGTAATCCAATACGTTACATAAAGAATCACCGACAGATGCGCCACGGGCATGACCTAAATGCAAATCACCCGTTGGATTTGCTGAAACGAATTCCACTTGAATTTTTTCACCAGCGCCAGCGTTCGAACGGCCATAGTCAGCACCTTGTTCCAAGACAGCTTTCACAACGTCTGCCAAATAATCTTTGCGGGTTGAGATGTTAATGAATCCTGGACCGGCAATTTCGATTTTCTCGATGACTGTACCAGTCGTATCAAGGTTTTCCAAGATTGCTTCCGCAATCGCACGTGGTGGTTTTTTTGCAAGCTTCGTCAGCTGCATCGCAATGTTTGTTGCATAATCACCGTTTGCTTTGTCGCGAGGAGATTCCAAATGGATGCCTGGCATTCCTTCCGAATCAGTTAATTCGGCTTTTAATATAGCTTTCTGTAACGCTTCTTTAATGGATTGTTGAACTTGTTCTACTGCGTTCATTGCGATCCCTCCGTGTAATGAAATTCGAGTGTGTATTCGCCAACGGGATCCCCGTTCACGTGTAAATCATATTGAACGACGAAATGTCCGTCGTGTTCATTTTTTTCATATTTCATTTTTCGTGTATTGGTTGTTACCATCAGCATGCCAAATTCACTTTCATAACTGCCTGTCTGCTCGGCGTCCTTGTAAAAAGGTAGCCGCATATTAATCCCGCCACTCCGCATAACAAGAGCCTGGGTGTCACCCATTTTCACAGTTGTTTTCACATCTTGTTGTTCCTGAACTTCCACATATTTTAAATAAGCCGTCTCGCCTTTTTCAATAAAAGTGCCAGGAGCCCACAATTCATAAATTTCCGGTTCTTCATTCGGTTGCCGGATGGTTGTTTTCAACCTTACTTTCACTTGTGTATTCATGACAAGTCCACCCGCTTCCTTTGAATTTTTGAATAAGAGTTTCTTTCCTACATAGAAAGGCATCACGCTTTTCTATGGATAACCTTATTATTATAAGTGATTTAAGCACCTGATTTCAAATACCGATTTTTTAATTTTTTCTGTTGCCATAACAGCCAAGAGTTTTACCTCTCGAATTTCTAGGTATGTTATACTAAACGCTAGAATTTCACCTTGGAGGAAAAGTCGTGGTTTTTGAATTATTGATTAATTTTTGTATATTATTCACCTTTGCCGTATTGTCGTATTGGCCCTTCCAAGATGCTGTGCGATCTAATTTTCCTTTCCCGAAAACGCATCCATACATAATTGGTTTTATGGCTGGTTTGGCTGGCTTTATATTATTGGAAACTTCTGTACGCCTGTCGGACACGATTCTACTTGATGGCAGACACGTCGTGATTGTGATTTCCGGCATTTTTGGTGGACCCATCGCGCCAATCATCAGTGGATTTATTATAGGTGTGGCACGGATGTTTATGACCGATGAATTTACAACGACCGGTCTTCTTGCCGGATGGAATATTATCATTATGGGCGTAGTGATCGGAGCGTTCAGTTTTAAATATAGGATGAACTTTAAAAATGCGCATCTTTATTTTTATTATGCGACTGCTCAAACTGCCCTGTTAATCATCTATTTAACTTACCCATCAATGGTTGTCTTGTCCCAAGTTCTGTACTTTGTTATTTACTCGGCCTTTTCATTCTTTACCGTGTTATTTATTTTAATCGAACTGAACGAGCATTTTAAGAAAATCCGCCATACGGAATTATTATCAGAGACCGATTATCTAACCGGACTTTATAACAATCGTAAGTTTCATCAGCTAACCGATACTTACATCAATGATTCTACGAAACCTTTCAGCATGATTTCCATTGATATCGATTCTTTCAAAAAGGTGAATGACATTTACGGTCATCCAGCAGGCGATGAAATATTAAAACAGCTCGGAAAGCGTCTGAAAGATCTAGTTTCGGAAAGTGAAGGATACGTTACACGAAATGGCGGAGAACAATTTGCTGTATTCATCGCCAACTCTCCACCCGCAATGGGTCTTTATTTAGGTGAGCGCATTCGCTCGAGCGTGGCAAGTACCCCATTCCTTGTTTCTGATGACCAGGAAGTTTCTATTACGGTATCAGTAGGTGTCAGTTCTTATCCGGACAATGGATCGACCATTCAAGCGCTTTACAGTGCCGCAGATGCAGCGATGTATGAGGCAAAAGCGAATGGACGTAACCGAGTGATTCATTTCACCAATAAAAAAGCGTGATGCTTCTCAGAAATGAGAGCATCACGCTTTTTTGTTTCACGCTTTTATTTTACCCAACCTAAAAGCATTTCACGAATTAGTTTACTAGCCGTGTTAGCTGTTTGTTCAGATGAATCGTAGATTGGTGCCACTTCAACTAAGTCGAAGCCGACAACGTTTACGTCTGAACCAGCAATCGCATGGATAGAAGCTAACAATTCACGGGATGTAATGCCTCCGCAGTCCACTGTTCCAGTACCTGGAGCGTGTGCAGGATCAAGTACATCAATGTCAATCGTCACGTATACCGGGCGACCTGCCAATGTTGGCAATACTTCTTTTAATGGCTCCAACACTTCAAATTTTGAAATGTGCATGCCGTTTTCTTTTGCCCACACGAATTCTTCCTTCATACCTGAACGAATACCGAATGAGTACACATTTTTTGGTCCGATGTGATCGGCAATTTTACGAATTGGTGTGGAGTGAGAAAGCGCTTCTCCTTCGTAAGATTCACGTAAATCAGTATGTGCGTCCATGTGAATGATAGCTAAATCCGGATATTTTGCAGCAACAGCTTTCATGACCGGCCAAGACACTAAGTGCTCGCCACCCATTCCCACTGGTACTTTTCCGTCAGCCAACAATTTCGTCACGAACGTTTCGATTTCGTCCAAACTTTTTTGCGGGTTCCCGAAAGGTAACGGGATATCCCCTGCATCGAAGTAATTTACTTCATCGAGGTCACGGTCCAAATACGGACTGTATTCCTCTAAACCGATTGATACTTCACGGATTCGTTGAGGGCCGAATCTTGAACCTGGACGGTAAGAAACTGTCCAGTCCATTGGCATGCCGTAAATGACAGCTTGTGATTCTTCGTAGTTTGGATGACTTTTAATAAACACATTGCCAGAATAGGCTTCATCAAATCTCATCAATTATTCCCCCGCTAAATCTTTCACGAACTTCGGTAATACGAAAGCCGCTTTATGCAATTCTTTCGTGTAATACTTCGTGTCGATTTCGTGGAAACGTGCATCTTCCACAGTCAAAGGATCATGTTTTTTAGATCCTAGAGTGAAGCACCATAGACCACTTGGGTACGTAGGAATGTTTGCCGTATATAAACGAGTGATTGGGAAAATTTCTTTCACGTCTTTTTGAACTTGCTTGATTAAATCAGGTGTAAACCAAGGGTTGTCCGACTGTGCAACGAAAATTCCGTCTTCTTTTAACGCTTTCGAAATTCCTGCATAGAAGCCTTTTGTGAATAAGTTCACTGCTGGGCCAACAGGTTCTGTAGAGTCTACCATGATTACATCGTATTGGTTTTCAGCTTCAGCAATGTGCATGAAACCGTCGCCTACTTGTACATCGACACGTGGGTTTTCCAATTCTGATGCGATTGTTGGTAAATATTTTTTAGAGTACTCAATTACTTTGCCATCGATGTCTACAAGTGTTGCTTTTTTCACTTGTGGGTGTTTCATGATTTCACGAATAACCCCACCGTCTCCTCCTCCGACAACTAAAACGTTCTCAGGGTTTGGATGTGTGAATAAAGGCACGTGTGCCACCATTTCATGGTATACGAATTCGTCTTTTTCCGAAGTCATTACCATGCCGTCTAGGAATAACATATTGCCCCATTCAGCCGTTTCCGCCATTTCGAGCAATTGGAAATCCGTTTGCTCCGTATGCAAGGTACGGTTCACCTTCATCGTAATGCCAAAATTCTCGGTTTGTTTTTCTGTAAACCAAAATCCAGCCATAATGCATTCTCCTTTACTTACGAGGTTAGTGGATCCGTTCCCGGCATGTAGCGAAAGTGAACGCGGTCTGCCGAAAAACAAATACAGAAAAAGTATAGATGTTTTTGACAAAAGTGCAACTGTTTTTTCTTTTCAGTTGTATTTTGATTTGGTAACAGATCCATTTATCTCGTCTAATATTGATGAACCAATCGATTTAGCATTCGTCATTTTCTCATATACATGCGTTTAATCCTTCCATGACTTTACCATACTACTAAAAAGTATGGATGAACGGAGTGAAGGTAAATGCGACGAGCGGACTTACAAAATAAAAAACGAAAACGCCAAAAGCTTCGATCCGTTATCTGGTACTCCATTGTGGCACTCAGCGCATTGTGTACCGTTCTTTTAGCCTTACGCATTTATGCACAAATTCTTGGTCCACCCTCTCTTGCCGTGTCACAGGCGACCGTATTTTTGGATCGCAACGGGCATTCAATCGGGGACCGTTTCGCAGAGCAACGCCGTTATTGGGTGAAGTTAGAGGAGATGTCTCCTTTCATAAGCGACGCCATTTTGGCCGTGGAAGATCAGGAATTTTATGAACATAACGGATTTGATTACACCCGGATTGCATCGGCTTTATTGAAAGATGTCAAAGCCATGCGAAAAGTGGAAGGCGCCAGTACTATTACTCAGCAGTATGCCCGGAATCTCTATTTAACCCATGACAAAACGTGGACACGTAAAGCGAAAGAAGCTTTGTATGCGTACCGCATGGAAACCTTTTATGAAAAAGAAGAGTTGTTGGAAGGTTATTTGAACACCGTATACTTCGGTCATGGCATGTATGGCGTGGAAGCCGCAAGTCGCTTTTATTTCGGTAAGCCTAGTAAGGACTTGACGCTCGCAGAATCTGCGTTACTTATTTCCATTCCAAAAGGACCGAGCATTTATTCGCCATTGATTAATGAGGAAAATGCCTATGAACGACAAAACATTGTCCTTAGTTTAATGGAATCGCAAGATATGGTGACAAGTGAAGCTGTGCGTCGTGCACGTGATGAGCAAATTGTCCTTAAAAATGAAGAATGGAAAGCTACCAAAACCGTAGCGCCTTACTTCCTGGACGAGGCATGGAGTGAAGCGGAGCGCATTCTGGCTAAAAAAGGACGTGCCATCGCTGAAGGTGGTTGGACTATTGAAACGACGTTGAACACTCAGCATCAAAAAGTGGCGGAAGAAGTAGTCGCTGATTGGATGCCGAATGATAAACTCGAAGTCGGATTTGTCAGCATGGAGCCTGAAACGGGTTATGTAACGGCGTTGATTGGCGGTCGTTCCTACACAGAAAGTCCATTTAATCGGGTAACACAGGCGAAAAGACAGCCTGGATCAACCATTAAACCATTGCTGTATGCAGCCGCCCTGGAAGAAGGATTTTCGCCTTTGACATTCCTTGAAAGTGAACGAACCATTTTCACGTATGACGATGGACGTTCCCAATACGAGCCTAAAAATGTCAACGGTGAGTTTGCGAATCATCCGATTTCCCTGGCTCAGGCGTTAGCTATTTCAGATAATATTTATGCCGTAAAAACGCTTGAAAAAGTCGGCTATAAACCGTTCGAGTCGATTCTGGAGCGCTTAGGTGTGAAAACGACCGTACAGGAAACGCCGTCCATGGCCCTTGGAACTTCCGAGGTATTATTGAAAGACTTAACGGGTGCTTTCAATAAAATAGCCAATGGTGGATTCAATCAGGAATTCCGAACGGTGCTGTCAATCAGAGACAGTCATGGCGAAGTCGTTTTTGAAGTTGACCCGAAAGAACGAGATGAGGAAGACCGGGTCATGTCCGCACAGGATTCCTTTATTTTAACGCATTTGATGACCGGTATGTTTGACCCAGTGTTTAATGATTATGCACCCGCAACCGGCTTATCGATTCGCGGAAAACAAACGCGACCTTATGCCGCCAAATCAGGAACAACGATTTCTGATCAAGTGCTCGTTGGATATACCCCAACGTTAACCACAGGCGTTTGGAATGGGTATGACGCTGGCAAGCAACTCCAGCTCGCAGAAGACAAACAAGCTACGAAAAATATCTGGATTGATTTCATGGAAAGAGTTCATCAAGGCGTACCTGCTGAACCTTTCTTGCCGCCAAAAGGTGTGACAGGCGTCATTGTGGATATTGAGACTGGCGGACTGGCTGTTTCAGCCTGCACGAAGCAACGCTTAATATATGTGAAAAAAGAAGACATCCCGAAACGACTGTGCACCGATCCGAAGTTGCAGAAACAACTGTTGGAAGATGTGAAGTCAAACGAGGATGCCGATAAAGTAATCGAAATGGAAGGCGACGATCCATGGTCCCTGTTCCCGTTCTCATTCTTTAGGAACGACGATTAGGAGTAAGGTTTATTCCATTATGATTCAGGATTATTCTCATTCGAGCGATGTTTGTTCCCGTTCGATACGAGATTATTCCTTTTCACCGACATTACCAACAAAAATACCCCTCGAATGCACTTTTCGAGGGGGCAAATTAAGGTTTGAGTTTTAAGGAGACATTCTTGGTTGTAATAATCGGCGGTCACGTAGGAATTATCGGGGGTGACGTAGGAAAAATTGGCGTTGACGTAGGAATTTTCGACGGTCACGTTGTAATGGCATTTCTTCTTGTTTCGAGAATATAAAAAAGCTTTCTCTTTCACGGAATGACTCATCCGATGAAACAGAAAGCTTTTTTCTTGGTTAGCGCTGACATGAGAAACATGAGGCATTCGGCTTGGGTTTGACACAAATGTCTCACGGCGCTCATGTACAGACACGTTTCCAATTGTCCTAGCTCACTTTTTGTCAGCTATGTTTCAAGTGTACTTGCTTTTTTCGACATATTCAACCATTGTGCAAAGTCAGATGAAAATGTCACATTTTGTACACCTGTTTGACAATTTTAGGAATTGAGTTCCTGATGTAGTTTTTCTTCACTGCGCGCCCACATTTCTGGGTTATGCGATTGTAAAAAGTCCCGCAATATTTCTTTAGATGAATCGTCCATATGGTCAACAATGATATGACGTTTCATCGATTTGTCCATTTTGTTTACGTGGTCAGCCAAAATTTTGAAACCTCTGCGTTTTTCACGATTGATGACCATTTCGCATCCGGTCACACCTGCATAGTAGGGTCCTGTTGATTTGTGATCAATCGTTACCCAAACAAGCCAAAATAATTTGCCACCTTCAGAGTCTTCACGATTCGTTGTAAATTTGATGCCTCGTTCCGTATCGCTTCGGGCATGCATCGCGCCAATTTCAACTTTGGCCGTTTTTTCTTCGACGTCAATGATGACCGGGGATACATGTTCGAGTGTCAATGAACCTACACCGAAACCACCATGTCCATCTGTCGGGTCATTTTTTATAATGGTAAATCCAAGCTTTTGTTTTGGTTTTTCTTCATTTGTCATACGCTAGTCCCCTCCGTTCTGTTATTATAACGAATAGATAAACTTTTGTGAAAGAGGAGGAACTCCAATGCCATATGTAACGGTCAAAATGATTGAAGGTCGCACCGACGAACAAAAGCGTGCACTTGTTGAAAAAGTAACGGCAGCTGTAGCTGAAACAACAAATGCGCCAGTTGAAAACGTAGTTGTCTTTATCGAAGATATGCCAAAAAACCACTACGCAGTAGCTGGAAAATTGTTTAGCGATAAATAAGTAAAATACGACGACAGTGCAATTGCCGTTAAATAAAGTTTAACCCGAGCGAATCACATTTCTTCATGTGATTCGCTTTTTTGATGGAGAATTTTACTGAACGCGAGTAGGACGACTTGAATCGCGAATAGAATGCTCCGAATCGCGAATAGAAGTCTTCCGACCGCGAATAACCTAAAACGAAAGGCCACCCTTATATGGATGGCCTCTTTCTTATGCTTGAATACACAATTGAAGGTCTTTGATAAACGCGAAAGCTTCTTCAATTTCTGTTTCGGTAAAATTCAATTTGCCTTTGACGACGTGCAGTTTCTCCACTTGTTCTGCTCGTTCTAAATGGTCAAAATACAATAAAGTCGAGACCATCTCCAAAAAGCGTGAGCTCTTGTTATTTAAACGTTCAATGCACAAATCGAGTTTGGGATGATTGCCCTCCATGGTGGATAAAAACTGGCTTCCTTCTTCGGTACATGAGTACGTATATTGTACATATGATCCTTTGTCTTCTTTCTTTTCAGATAAGAATGCCATATTGCATAATTCCTCTACACGTAAAGTGAGCTCTTCTGAATAAGGCCCGTACATGTGGAATTGGTATTTCTCCTGAAATGGAAAGTTCATTTTCTTTGCGATATAGACCATTTTTTGAAGTTTCTTACGCCCCGTTACTTCTCCCGCCAGCGTGATAAACTGGACGATTTTTGCGTGTTCTTCTAACAATTCAAGCCACCTCCTCTTCTATGCTTGTCCGTAAAGCAATTGTAAAATTTGCTTTTTAACGGCTTTTTTCTTTGTATCATCTTTTAATAAATCTTCTGGGAAATATAATTTATGATCTGTTCTCCGCTTACCTGAAATGGCTTCTACGATTTCAGAGGACCTCGATAATTCACGAAGTTCATCGTTAGGCATCAATAAGTGAATCGGCACACGTTCGCCTTCCTCACCCGGTCGATAAAAATCATAGGGCAAGTCGGATGATGAATCGAACACTAAATAATATGCAGGGTTGATGCCCGCTTTTTTAAACAGTTGCTCCAGTTCCGACAGTTTACGGTAATCCTTTGCCGGATCGAATTCAATGTATTGGAACAAACGACGATTCACGAAGCGGTCACATAAGTCAGCGAGAATCTCGTCTTCTTCGTGCACCCATTCTTGAAAATACGTCATGACAATGCCTTCGTCGAGTGCAATGTAATCTGCTAATGAAAATGTTCGATCAAAGAACGTCTTGAAATGACGCGGTTCATATGCAAACTTGTAACCATTCTCACTCAGCTCTTTGGCACGGTGAAGCGCTTTTGTCAGAATCACTTCCGCACTTCGCGATACCGGATGGAAATACACTTGCCAGTACATCTGATAGCGACTCATGATGTAATCTTCCACCGCATGCATACCGCTTTGTTTGATGACCACTTGATCTTCACGCGGACGCATCACTCTCAAAATACGCTCCATATCAAAATGCCCGTAACTTACGCCGGTAAAATACGCATCACGCTGTAAATAATCCATACGGTCGGCATCGATTTGACTGGAAATCAAACTGACCGCTTGTTTATTGCCGTAAGTTTTGGCAATGACATCTGACACATGCTGTGGAAATTCTGGTGCCACCCTTTTTAAGATGGCATTTACTTCAGTATCGCCAAGTAGAATGGCCTGCGTGAATTTTTCATGATCCAAATCAAAAACATGTTCAAATGAATGTGAAAATGGACCATGACCGAGGTCATGAAGAAGTGCTGCGCAAAGAACCACCAGTCTCTCAGATTCATCCCATTCTGGTCGTCCTGTAAAAATGTCATCAATGATGCGTCTCACAACTTCGTAAACACCCAGTGAATGGTTGAAGCGGCTATGTTCAGCCCCATGGAAAACGAGATACGTCGTGCCAAGTTGCTTGATTCGTCGCAATCTCTGAAATTCTCTCGCCCCAATCAAATCCCAGATGACTTGGTCGCGAACGTGTATATATCGGTGTACCGGGTCTTTAAACACTTTTTCTTCAGCCAACTTTTGCGTTGCATAACTCACCATGGACACCTCTTTTCAGCAAAAAATACTTGTATTTCATTATAAAGAAAAAGCCTCCTTCAGGAAAGGCGGCGAAAGTATGAAGATCTATATTTAAAATTTAAAAGATTGCATTCGCGAGATTATGCCTTTAGCTTGGCGCGTACTTTTTCCATTAATTCTTCTTCAGAAAGCGCTGCTACAGGTCGGTTATTTACAAAAGCGAACGTTTTTTTACGTCCTGGACCGCAATAAGACTGACACGCAATATCAATCGATGCACTAGGATCGATTTCTTTTAACTTAGGAATTAATGTTTTTAAATTCACGGCCTGACAATCATCGCAAACTCTGAATTCGTTTGCCATTTGTCAACAACCCTTTCTTATTTGAAGTAAAAGTCTACAGGTCATTGTATCTTATTTTTCCATCGTGATTCAAGTGTATCAAAAGGTTGAGTGAATAAAACCTGTGAATCTTGTACAAGCTTGAGGTAGAACATCAAAACTATTAACATTTCGGGAGGGACATGTATGGTAAAAATTAGACAAGATGCTTGGTTAGATGAAAATGATGAATTGTTGGCAGAAACCGTGTTGCGACACGTTCGCGAAGGGAGTACGCAACTAAATGCATTTGAAGAAGCAGGAGATGCGTTAAATCGTACGGCGGCTGCATGTGGGTTTCGCTGGAATGCAGTTGTAAGAAGAGAATACGAGAAAGATTTGCGTGAAGCGAAAAAAGATCGCAAGCAAAAAATGCGCGTACTTGGAAAAGAATATCGTCGCAGAGGACAATCTCTGTTTCTCGTAGGCAGTGAAGAGCAGCCACAAGAACGCGTCCAAATTCCTTTATCCGCTCTATCACTTGATGTGGTCATCGCTTACTTATTACGTTTACAACAAAACGGTACTGGTGAAGGTGAATCTCATCGCTGGCGTGCACTACTATCTCATTCTCAAGAAAAAATTAAACAGCTTGAACGTGATATTGCGAGATTGGAAAACGAAAACGCTACGATTCGCGAAGATTACGAACAGTTCGTTCATATCATGAACCGCGCTCGCCGTTTAGTGACATTGAATGATGACGCTGAAAATATCTCACCTGTATTCCAAATGGAACGCAATGGTAACTTAGTAGCAAAAGAACCGCCAATCAACTGATTGGCGGTTTTACTTGTTCTAATCTCAATCATTAAAAAAATCCACGACAACAGGATGTCGTGGACGTAGCTTATGCCTCTATTTTCGATAGCATTTTTTGATTGCGTTCAACGACACGGGTCAAGTAGTACATATATAAATCGGTTTCTTCCGGCTGCAAGGATTGCATGTGCACATTTTGCATTAAATGGTTCATCAATCGTTGCGCATGAATCACGGTGTCCTGAACTGTTACATTTTCTCCGATAATTTCGCTGACGGAAGCCATCACTTCTGGCACAATTACCGGATAGGCAAATTTTGTTTGTTCTTCCTTCAATCCGGCTTCATAGAAGTCTCGTATTAAAGCCGCCCGCTCAGCTCCACTGCCTTCAATACATAGATAGATTTGGACTGCAATCCCATTTCGCAAGCGTCTTTGGGAGATGCCCGCAAACTTCTTACCCCCCACACTTAAATCATAGGAGCCTGGACAGTACGAACCGACAATCTCATAAGCTTCGATTGAATCCGCGATTTGTGGAAACAGGTGACGGACGAATTCGACCATGATGTCATAACCGGCATTAATATCAATTGAACTATTTTGTTCGGAAACGACGATGGAAATATTCAGTACGCCACTGTCCAAAACGACGGCAAGTCCACCTGAATTTCGAACAATCGATTGGTATCCATGTGCCTGCAAGATGTCTCGTCCATCTCCTATATGAGGAAGACGATGATCTTGTATGCCGAGAACGACTGTGTTTTCGTGCACCCATGTGCGGATCGTCGGGAGAGACTCCCCTTTTCCGACCCGTTCACATAGTAAATCGTCGGCAGCAAAAGATTCTAAAGCGGATCTCGAACGGCCGCTCATGGACTGATCCCAAAACCGCCATTCTTTATTTACAAATAAATCATTAAACCCGGACATTTTTACTCTCCTGCCATCACGCTTTGAGCTGCGGTCATTAATACTAATTTATACACATCTTCTGCCGAACAGCCGCGTGACAAGTCATTCACTGGCATGTTCAACCCTTGTAATATCGGTCCGATTGCTTCAAATCCGCCAAGTCTTTCCGCTAATTTGTAGCCAATGTTTCCTGCTTCAAGTGAAGGGAAAACGAAGACGTTTGCATCACCTTGAATACTTGAACCCGGTGCTTTCTTCTTCGCAACAGTTGGAACAAATGCAGCGTCAAACTGAAATTCACCATCAATGTTGACTGATGGCGCTTTTTCCTGTGCTAGCTTCGTCGCTTCCACAACTTTCAAGGTTTCAGGTGAAACGGCAGATCCTTTTGTTGAAAATGACAGCATCGCTACTTTCGGCTCAATTCCGAATGCTTTTGCCGTTTTTGCACTTTCCACTGCGATTTCGGCCAAATCTTCACTTGTTGGGGCGATCGTTATGGCACAGTCAGCAAAGACGTAACGTTCGTCTCCACGCACCATAATAAAGGCTCCACTTGTTTTAGACACACCAGGTTTCGTTTTGATAATTTGTAATGCAGGACGTACCGTATCAGCGGTTGTATGAGCTGCACCACTTACCAAGCCGTGCGCATAACCTGTGTAAACAAGCATCGTCCCAAATGTATTGACGTCTTTTAATTGAATGCGTGCTTGCTCTGGTGAAGATTTCCCATTGCGGCGTTCTACATATTTATCAATAAGATTGTCCAGTTGCTCGAAATGTACAGGATCAATCACTTCGATTCCTGTTAAATCAATCCCAGCTTGTGTTGCCGCTACTTTTACAAAATCCTGTGAACCAACTAAAATCGGTGTCACAATACCTTCGTTATGCAATTTAATTGCCGCTTGGAGAACACGCTCGTCCGTTCCTTCAGGCAATACTATTTTAATTTGCTTGTCGGTAATGGTTTGTTTGATTTCATCAAATAAGTTCGTCACGATGCATTCCATCCTTTCGGTATCTTTAGGTTGTTTTATGGTTTGGTTAATTGTGTGCATTCTTTTATGGTGATGAGCTATCTTGGGCTTCTTCGCTTTTCTTGATGTCTAGCTACAAGCGCCAGCCTGCACCTAAGCTTCAGTCTCTCTTACGAAAGCGGACTTTCGCATCGAGCCTTCCAGCGCCGGCGTCAGACTAGATTGGCGCTTTCCGCTTTTCTTCATAATAACACGAATTTGTCATATCTCATCATGTACGAATGGTGACAATGTAGGTTTCTTCCAGGCTTTATGCTAAACTTATCTTGAATATTTAATTAGATGAAGGAGTGTCCCATACATGAATGAAGCAGCACAAACTTTAGATGGTTGGTACGCATTACATGATTTCCGTACAATGGATTGGACTTCTTGGAAACAAATTTCTGCTGAGGAACGTACAGCAGCTGTAAATGAATTTTTAGGATTTTTAGAAGAATTGAATGTGGCACATGAAGCGAAAACTGGTAGCCATGCTTTCTATACAGTTATTGGCCAAAAAGCAGATTTCATGCTGATGACATTGCGTGAAACAATGGATGAGCTTCAACAAATTGAAGCGAAGTTCAACAAATTAACGATTGCTGAATACACAGTTCCTTCGTATTCATACGTTTCTGTTGTGGAGCTTTCAAACTACTTGGCTGGCGAATCGAATGAAGATCCATATCAAAACCCGCATGTTCGCAGTCGTCTATACCCTGAACTTCCACGTTCGCAATATGTTTGTTTCTACCCTATGGACAAGCGTCGTGAAGGCAATGACAACTGGTATATGCTTTCGATGGAAGATCGTAAATCAATGATGCGCAGCCATGGTATGATTGGCCGCGGATACGCTGGTAAAGTGAAGCAAATTATCAGTGGGTCTATCGGATTTGACGATTTTGAATGGGGCGTTACGTTATTCTCTGATGACGTACTTCAATTTAAGAAATTAATTTACGAAATGCGCTTTGATGAAGTAAGTGCACGTTTTGGTGAGTTTGGCTCATTCTTCGTAGGAACATTACTGGATGCAGACAAAACAACTGAATTCTTAACTGTATAAAATACAAGGCTGCGCATAAATGCGTGGCCTTTTTTATTGAATTCTAGCTGACAGGTCACAACGAGAGTCTTTATCGTGAAGCTGATTCCTATGTCAAGCCTGATTTTTCCTACGTCAACCTCGATTTTTCCTACGTGGACCCTTGATTTTCCTACGTCACCCCCATTTTTTCCTACGTGGACTCTAAAAACTACGGTTTAACCATACTTTTAAGACAAAGCTGGAGATTACGCAAAAATGCGTAGTCTTTTTTGTTCTAAAATTCCTGTTGATACGTATATTAAATTGCGAGGAGGTTGTGCTGTGGCGGTAATCCGCGCAACTGAAAAAGATATCGAAACGCTTGCTCGATTAATGCGTGCTGAGGCTGAAGGTGATGGGAAGCAAGGAATGCTTTTGGTTGGAAATGTCGGTGTGAATCGAGTACGTGCGGCGTGTCTTGATTTCAAGAATATTCGCAACGTGCAGCAAATGGTTTTTCAAAGCCCTGGTGGATTTGAAGCGACAACCAAATCTTATTTCTATCAACGTGCCCGTGAACAAGACAAGGCACTTGCCCGTCGCGTAATCGCTGGTGAACGTTTTGACCCAGGCACACGCTCGTTATGGTTTTTCGAACCTCCGGGAGGTTGTCCTGCCACATGGTATAACCAACCGAACACAGGTCGCTACAAGTCGCATTGTTTCTTTGCGCCGAGTAGCCAAGATTGCCCAAACCTCTAATTTGGAAAGGATGATTTCTTGGTACAATATTATTGGAACCCTGCTTATGCACAACAAATGCAACAGCCACAACAGCCACAACAAATGCTGCCTCCACAAATTCCTGCAAGTGGACGCCCACCAGGTGGTGAAGAATCCTACATTGAAAACATCTTACGCTTAAACAAAGGCAAGCTTGCGACTGTCTATTTAACGTTTGAGAACAACCGTGAATGGAACGCTAAAGTAGTAAAAGGCATCATCGAAGCAGCGGGCCGCGATCATTTGATTGTCAGTGAGCCAGGTACCGGAAAACGTTATTTGATTCCATTGATTTATTTGGATTATGTAACGTTTGATGAAGAAATTAATTACTTTTAACACCGGTGAAAGAAATTGGGATTAGGCAACCAACCTAGGACGTCTCGTTTCCAACTTGGGATGAATTTCACTCAACTTGGGACATGATATTTCCTACTTTGCGTGCGTATTTTCCAACTTTGCACTTATTGTTCATACCATTTTAAAATGCCCTTCCACTTTGTAACTTGGAAGGGCATTTTTTTGTTTATTCATGATGGTTTTCAACTGACCATTTCACCATTTGTTCTTCAAATTTGGATTTTAATCTCTCCGGCTCATCTACCCGGATGGCCACATGGGTAAATTCTTTTTTCATCCCCATGAACATGGTTGCTTCAAGTGGTTTGTAAAATGTAAGAATGACGTGAGGCGGTTGTTTTTCCAGATCGTTTGCGATGAACTCAAGTGTTTCTTTCGATGGAATGAGCGCCTTACCCCATTGATGTTGCTTAATGTCTACATAAGGGATAAAGATTTTTTTCGTCAATCCCAAGGAAACCGAGAGTCCATCTTTATGAAAACGTAATGGATTTAAACGAATGGCTTGAATTTCTCCAATGAAATACACGACGGTGTAGATATTCAAAATCAACAGAACGATGGAAAGTAAAAATGATTTTTCGTGAAGGAACCAATGGAATCCGATAGATTCAAAAACGATGGCATGGATGAGCATAGCGTAAAAGGCAATCACACTCGAGTTTTTATGAAGAGTAAAAGAGTTGGATTCGGCCACCTGCTTGTTTCGCCAAGACCCGAAAGCATATACCAGCATTATCATTTCAGAAATGAGAATTCGAATTAGAACATGATCCCCCACTCGCTTTTTAACAGCCGCTGGAAACGCAAACAACCATGGGTAATCCGAATTTTTTGTATCCCTTCGAATGGCAGAAATATGACGAATCAAAAGCACAACCAGGAAAAGCTCCATACCAAATAGAATAATTTCGTATGCAATACCAATATAAGCAATGATTTGAAGATGTTGAAAATACATTTTAGGAATGAAAAAGTTCGATGCAATTAATCCAATTGCCATTAAGGGAATAAATCTCTTCAAAGTAATTCCTTTATGACGTGTAAGAAACAAGATAATAATCGGGGCAATAATGGCCAAGTCGATCAGAGAGCCTAAAACCACCCACTGGGTCTCGTCATTGATGGAAATCGGAATGCTAGGTGTTCGGTATAAAGCGAAATTGGATAGCAAGATAAGCACTAAGAAAGTGAACAGAATGACTTGATTTCTCGATAGACGTTTTGCAACCATTTTCTCACCACTTTTTGATTCAATTATACCATTTTATGGGTATTTTAAGGATTGATTATTTGAACGAATGATGAATCTTTCTACCTTTAAAGTGGCGTTACTTCAAATTCCAACGACTCCAAATTAATTGTGGCCGAATAAACTTTTTCGGTATCAAAGTAATCCGTAAACTCAATGGTGAGCAAATCATTCTCAAGTGCTACAAGTTTGTAACCGATCGTTTCGTTATTTGCATCTTCAGTTAAGAAATGGGCAATTCCCTTTTCGATTTTCCTACTAAGCTGATCGTCATATAAAGTAACTGACTTGATTGTCCCCTGACTCGGATAAGACTCCATCACCATTCCTGTATCCTTATATTCAATTAAGCTCCCTGCTTGAATATCAGATGGTTCAATTTTATCTCCTTGTTTGGTTCTCAATTTTACATTTTCTTTATATTGATAAGATGTGTGGTTTACGAACAGACCTTCATCGGTAGCACTTTTTACAATATGTACATGATTTTTCAAATCTTCGAATTTCGGTTCCTGAATACTGGCTTGACTGCATGCACTAAGAAGTACGATTAAAGTGGTAAAGATGATGATTTTTTTCAAAGCTTTTCCCCCTATCTCTAAAACATTAGACCGTTTCGTCGGTATTTTCGTTACATATTTTATCCAACAAAAAAGCGCCCTTCGTTTAGAAGGACGCACTTTTTTAGTTCATATGTTTAACTACTGCGACAATCACAAGAACCCAGGCTGCAAGGAATGCTACGCCGCCGATTGGTGTGATGGCACCCAAAACACCGATACCACTCAAGCTTAATACATATAGTGATCCAGAGAAAATCACAATGCCAGCTAACATTAAATAGCCTGCCCAGCTAAGCTGTGACACATTTCCAATGATATTTGTGCTCATCAGAATTCCAATGACGATTAGTCCAATCGCATGATACATCTGGTATTGAACTGCTGTTTCCCAGATTGCTAAGTACTTTTCAGATAGTTTTTCTTTCAGTGCATGGGCACCAAAAGCTCCAAACGCAACGGCCAAAAACGCATTAATGGCACCTGCTATGATAAAAAATGGCATAAGTATTCCTTCTTTCATATGTGTTAGTCCGCTAAATTAGCTCTTCGTACTCCTTATAAAAACGCTCAGAAATTAAAAATCAAACAACGAGTCACCGTTCGCATCGTCTTCTTTCATGCGCTCGCCAGCTGAGATGGATGGCATGGATGAAGTTGGTTGGACCGTGGGCACTTGTTGCACGGGTTGTGCATATTGAATCGGTACGACTTGTTGCTTAACTTCAGTTTGTTCAGTTAATGCCACATCACATAAAGCTCGAATCGCGACCAGGGATTCACGGATGCTTTGTTCGTCACCTCTACCTTTTGCCAGTGCGACATGTTTCTCGATTTCGGTGACAACTCGACTCATTGGAATCACGTTAGGTCACTCTCCTTTTGCTGATGTTCTTGTCAGACTACACTTTACCATGAAATCTACTTTAAACAAAAGTCTATCGGGTCTAATCCCCAGTGTGAAAGTTGTTCATTTATTTTGGAATACGGCTTACTCCCAAAGAATCCCCGATGGGCACTAAGAGGACTTGGGTGGACGGATTCAATGATGGCATGTCTGGACGTATCAATTAACTTCCGTTTCAATTGTGCAGGTCTTCCCCATAACACGAATACAACAGGCTTTTCCCTCTCCGAAAGTTTACGGATGACTTCATCTGTAAAGAGTTCCCAGCCTTGACCTTTGTGAGAATGTGCAGCACCTGCTCGCACTGTTAGGACTGTATTCAATAAGAAAACGCCTTGGCTCGCCCATTTTGTCAACGTACCGTCTTTAGGAATCTCGCAACCTATGTCATCTTGGAGCTCTTTTAACATATTTCGAAGACTTGGCGGATGCTTGATTCCTGGTTTGACTGAAAAGCTCATGCCGTGTGCTTGTCCAGCACCGTGATAAGGATCCTGCCCGACAATCACTACTTTCACATCTTCAAAAGAAGTTTCTTTGAATGCACTCCATAGATCATCCATTGGCGGATAGACGGTTTCATGTGCATATTGGTCTTTTAAAAATTCGCGTAGTTTTAAGTAGTACGGTTTGTCGAATTCAGTTTCAAGAACTTGTTGCCAGTCGTTATCAAATATCTTTTTATCCAGAATACTCACTCCTCAAATTCGACGGTTACATCATACCCCACCAACGAAAACATTTCAGAAACCGACCGTGCGGCATTTTCTTCGGCCAGTTGCAGCACCCCTTGTTCCTTCGTTTCTTTCATTATCATTTCTTTCGCTTCAGTTGCCAGTTCGTAACCTTCGGCAATATCGGGTTTTTCTCGTAACAAACCTTCAGCTGAAAACACTTCGACTTGATCGAAGAACATTTCAGGTCCACCTAAAAATTCTGCTTTTGGCAATGTTAGCGTAGCTGTTTTAGCTTCTTCATCAAGTACAATATCTTCCGCTTCAACCTTTGAGAAATCAATGCCCGCTTTCACTGAACCAGGAATAACGACCAATAACTGACGTTTCGTCCCTAGTAGGTCGAGGCCGATTTCTTGTCCAAAAATCTTATTGTCCTGTCTTTTAATTATAGCTTTCGTGTAAGCCTCTGCTGTTGCGAGTTCATTTATCGCTTGAATTCGCACCAAAAAAGCCCCTTTATTTTCTGTGAATGTACTGCCTTTAATCGCCCATAAAGTGATAAATGGAACAGAAACAACGAGGACGATTAATGCTGTAATGAACCACAGCATTTTTCGTTTCCATATGGACTTGAAAAGTGTGCCGGATTGCCCAAATCCCGATGAACGTGGCTGAACACTTTCTAGCGTAACCGCTATTTCATCTTGCGCTTTTAATTCTTCTAGCAATTTTTCAATCTCTTTTATTCGCTGATTTTTTGACATTATTCTCCTCTTTTCTACTATATTAGTCAAAGATTGTATTACGTTTACAATAGTGGAAATTTCCAAATTGTACAACCTTCAGACGAGTGATAGGATATTTTTAGAGGTGATGTGAATGGCGGATTATCAGTGGCGAGAAAAAATGCGCGAAGTCGAGCGTTCGACAAAAGAAGAAAGCCAAGTACCTGAACGTGCTAAAACTCTCGGATTTGGATGCTTTACTATAGGGATGTTACTCGTTGTATTGTTATTCGCTTTTATCAGTTTTGGACTTCTTTCACAACGTTACTGGGTGGCTGGAGGATTCTCGCTCATTTTCACGCTAGGATTAGCCTTTATTTCGATTCAGCTCATGCGGGCGGATAAGCTTCCGTAATTGAATTATTGTGATTTTTTGATACGATAGACACAGATACTTATTGAAATGAGGAATCCATTTATGTCTTTGAAAAAAACATTAACAATCGCTGGATCAGATACTTCAGGCGGCGCAGGCATACAAGCAGATTTAAAAACATTCCAAGAGCACGGCACTTACGGCATGAATGCCCTGACTGTTATCGTGACAATGGATCCTGACAAAGGCTGGAGCCACGGAATTCATCCAATTCCAGTAGAAACATTAGAAGCACAATTGAAAACAGCTCTTTCTACTGGTGTCGATGCCATTAAAACGGGAATGCTGCCAACTGTCGAGATTATTAAAACAGCCGCTGAAGCAATCGATCGCTCTGGTTTAGAAAACGTTGTTATTGACCCGGTTCTTGTATGTAAAGGTGAAGACGAAGCCCTTTTCCCAGAAAATGTGGAAGCAATGGTCGCATCCTTATTACCACGTGCATTAGTTGTTACCCCGAACTTATTCGAAGCAGGACAACTTTCAGGCCTTGGAAATTTAACAACGATTGAAGACATGAAACGTGCAGCTGAAAAGATTCATGAAGCCGGCGCGAAAAATGTAGTTATTAAAGGCGGCAAGCAATTACAACATGAAAAAGCCGTAGATTTATTCTTTGATGGTTCAACATTCACTTTGCTTGAATCAGAAAAAACAGACACATCATACAATCACGGAGCCGGCTGTACATTCGCGGCTGCAGTAACTGCAAACTTAGCGAACGGTCTTCCTGTAAATGAATCAGTATTGGAAGCGAAGAAATTCGTATCTGCTGCTATCGCAAACGGCTGGAAGCTGAACGAATACGTTGGACCAGTGATGCACGGAGCGAAAAACCGCTTCGGCGCACCAGAAGTTACAACTTCAGAAGTTTAATATTGATAAAAATAGCCACTCGTCCTTTATGGGCGGGTGGTTTTTTGATGGGCTTTAGGATAAGCGGACAGTTCGTTGGACAAATCAAGCATTTCGTTGAAATTGGCCAACTATCGTTCAAACCACATTTGCCCACACTAACAAAAAAACGCCACCCATAAGCTATTCCCAGCTCTTTGGGTGGCGTTCACTTCATCTTCTTGCTTCTTTTTGTAAAAGGATCATTTTTTCTCTAAGTTGCTGCTGATTCCAGTCGACGGTTTCTTCTGAAACAAAAGCCATACGCTTGCGTTTTGGTAATGTTACTTGACCGTTCGTTGCGCGAGTATAGCCTTCAATCATGGCGGCAATGGCCAAAATAACAAGAGCAAAACTGATGGCTGGTCCTAGTGGCAACCATGGCGCGCCTTGGAGATATCTAAATGAGTTTCCGAAAAGCCCTGCCCACTCGTATGAAATGGATCTTGGGGGATCGGCAAACATCGGGTCGTAGTCAACATCTGTTCCACCTAAAAACAATTGGAGCATCCCTAAATGGGCAAAGACAATCAGGGATTCAACTACTTGCTGTCCGTAAAGAACCAACATTTTTTCGCGCATTTGCGGGAATAAATGACGGATAATCAAGCGTCTACGACTGGCGCCTAAAGTACGTGCCGCCAAGATATATTCCTGGTGGTACAACAGGTTCGTTTCATTGCCAATCAAAGCTGCCACAATCGGCACCGTCATGATTGCCATGATGACAACTTGAATGACTAATCTCTCCGTAAGAGTTGTCGAGAATCCTTCTTGGGGCATCCACAGAACGGGTGTTAACAAGATGACAGCGAATATCGTCATGGGTACATAATGAATCGGATCAATTAGACCATTAATCCACGACCGTTGACGTTGCAAATATGTCCCTAGCGCAAAACCTAATGGAATGGCAATCAACATACGCAACGCGGCAACTGCCATAGCTGCCAGTATGGTGTATTTGGCACCAATCATGATTTTCCCAAACATATCGTAGCCGAATTGGTCTGTTCCGAGCGGATGCATCCATTTCGGTGAAATCGGTGGACCTTCCACGGCGCGACCATTTTCTTCGATGAAAAATGTTTGTTTTGGAACGTTCCCAAAAATCCATTCGTAAACAAAGCTTCCCACTAAAAAGAATGAAATGATACCGAAACCTAGCAGAAATAAGGGCTGTCGCCATACAGACTTCATCCTACGACACCTCCCCTTTTCAAACGATGAATAAAGTACCACTCCCCAAGGCTATACAAAATGAAAATCGGCAGGAAGAAACTCATGATGGTCACTAAAAACAACGTACCGCTCAAGTTTTCGAACATGTACAACATAACGCCTGGAATATTAAACATTAGTTCCAGAATAAAGAGATTGGATAGCATAAACCACATCGTTTTTTTCGATTGGAAAAACACACTGACGATGGCATTGCGGAAAATGTGCATAAACAAGATGAATGCCTTACCGAAGCCTAATGATTTCGCCAGTTCCACATACATGGTTCGCTCTTCTGCTTCAAATGTCAGCATGCTCAAACGGTAGAGTTGAATCATCGGTAAAATCATGAGACACAAAACCGGAAGCCAGTAAATACGATCGTCTCCAATAACCGCAATCTTGGACACCAAGATCCCTGTCTGTTGGAAGATAATGACGACGAACAATTGGGCAAGTAAGATAATCAGGATGTCGGGCAAAGATTCCAGAAAATAAAAGAATAGTTTAACGCGTGCACGAGCTTTTTCACGTAATAGCATGGTGATGAATGTGCCGATTAACGCAAACACCACCGCCGTAACCAATGCCAAAAATAATAACTGCAGCGAATACGTTATATTTTCCAAGAGTTGTGGAAATACAGGTACTTGCCGCATTTCCCCTCGTCCCACATAATAATCCACACTTAACTCACGTAGATTCATAAGTGAGGTTACATGTAACTTTATTGTTTCTATGTATTCATTCCATAATAATTTCCCTTGTTGAAAGCCTGTGATGAGTACGGGTGCACCACTTAAGAGCAAAATACTAAAAAACGCAGCTAGGAACTGGATACTCCACAGCAGAATTCTTTTCATATGACCATCCTCCTGTTGTCTTAAAAATCAGATAGTTTGATAATACCATATAATCTTTTCGTGAAACGAAGAAATTTCACACGAGTGAATCTCATCAATCAAGCCATTTTAAACTCCGCAAGGCAAGCTAATCGCAAAAATCAGCAGAATTCACTATACTTATGGTTATAAGTTTTACTGTAAATAGGAGGAAGTCTAATGGAAGTTGTTCAAGTCGGGAAGTTACAGGAATTATTGAATTCCTTTGCTGATAAAGATGTTTATCTACATTTGGAAACGACAAATGGTGCTTATGCATCTCATTTTGATGAGACTGTGTTTAATGCTGGTGCATTCATTCGTAATATTGTCGTGAAATACGAATTAGGAAAAGTTGCGGGCGACAGTCCTCATCGTGTGGGCTTGAAGTTGCCACATGGCTGGGTGTATGCGCAAGGCATCACGCATTACGAATTGGATGAATACGGTCGTTTATTGATGGCCGGTCACGATCAATCAGGAAAATTGGCAGTAGCGCTTCAAATTAGCGAAACGCCATTTACGTATTAAGAAGGAGGAAATCACATGACTTTAGCACAAGAAAGACACGTACTCGTTGTATTTCCTCATCCAGATGATGAAGCATTTGGCGTTTCCGGGACGATCTCCATGTATATCAAACAAGGGATTCCGGTTACTTATGCATGTTTGACACTTGGGGAAATGGGACGTAATTTAGGAAATCCCCCTTTTGCAACTCGGGAGTCCTTACCACATATCCGTAAACAGGAATTGCTTGCTTCTGCACAAGCGATGGGTTTAACTGACCTTCGAATGATGGGTTTACGTGATAAAACGGTTGAATTTGAAGACGATGAAGAAATGGTCCAAATGATGACGAAGCTGATTGAAGAAACAAATCCATCTCTTATCATTACGTTTTATCCGAATTATGCAGTGCATCCAGATCATGAAGCGACTGCTCGAGCGGTTGTACGTGCTGTTCGCCGCATGGAGGAAACTTTACGTCCGAAATTGTATGCAGTTGCATTTGCGAATAACACCAAAGACGAATTAGGTGAACCTGATGTCATCCATGATATTCAGGAAGTGCGCGATCAAAAGATGGGTGCAATGCGCGCCCACATTTCCCAAACAGCATGGATGCTCGCAGAAATGGACAAACGGTTGGCTGCAGGAGAACCTGAAACGGAAAACTGGTTTACCTATGAGCGTTTCTTCAATTATCGCTGGCATGAAGACTTCGAAGACTCATTTTAACTTCTTATAAAATCCTGAAGATTCCATATAACGTGGAGGCTTCAGGATTTTTCCTGTTTATAATGGCAAACTATAAGGAATAAAAACAAAGGTGGACTTTTTCAATCGTGGCAAGTATTATTACTAAAGAATAATAAACTGAATAATTATACATATTAGGAGGGTTCAATTTTGAAGAAGTTTTCTTTATCTACATGGTTATTATTCTTAATACCATCAATTATTGGAATATTCTTATTCATGATTCCATTCAAAATCGACGGCGAATGGAAGATTCCTGTTGCCATATTGGCTAATGAAGTCGCTAAATTTGTAGAACCAATCATGCCTTGGACCGTTACCATTGTTATGATTTTAGCAGCAATCGGATCCCTGATTTATCAATTTAAGAAAGATTCTAACCCTGAAGAACAGACTTTTTTCGAAAAACTGTTCCGAGTGAATTGGTTCTGGACAATCGTTCGAATCGTTGGGGCAATTTTTGCAGTCATGGTCGTTGCGAATGTTGGACCTGAAGCTATAAGAAGCGAGGATACAGGTGGATTATTGTTGTCTCCAACTGGATTACTATCATTCCTGTTTACCATTTTCTTATTTGCAGGATTGCTTTTACCACTCCTTCTAAACTTCGGTCTTCTGGAGTTTTTCGGAACGATGATGGTAAAAATCATGCGCCCTCTTTTCAAATTACCTGGCCGCTCTTCCATTGACGCGCTTGCTTCTTGGATTGGTGATGGCACAATCGGTGTTTTATTAACGAGCAAGCAGTATGAAGAAGGATTCTACACGAAGAAAGAAGCAGCCATTATTGGTACTACGTTCTCTGTCGTGTCGATTACGTTTTCGATTGTTGTTCTTGAAGAACTTGGACTTGGCAGCTATTTCCTTCCATTCTATGGAACGGTCGTAGGAGCTGGCGTTGTGTTGGCATTTATCATGCCTCGCATTTACCCTTTGTCTCGCAAGCCTGATGAATACATCGACGGTCGTCCATATGATGAGCATGCAGAAACATTACCTGAAGGCTATAACGTTGTAAGTCACGGGTTGGAAAACGCTTTGACAACGGCTGATAAAAACCGTTCAATCACGAAATTCCTTTCAGATGGATTAAAAAACGTGTTGGATATGTGGATGGGTGTTGCACCGGTCGTTATGGCTTTTGGTACGATTGCATTAATTCTTGCAACTTACACAGATTTATTTGTTTGGTTAGGAAAACCATTTGAGCCGTTGTTAATGGTTCTAGGTGTTCCTGAAGCCGCTCAAGCTGCACAAACAATGGTTGTTGGTTTTGCGGACATGTTCCTTCCTGCTATTTTAGGCGGTCAAATGATTGAATCTGAAATGACTCGTTTTGTTATTGCGGCGACATCAGTTACTCAGTTAATTTACATGTCTGAAGTCGGTGGTTTGTTACTTGGTTCAAAAATCCCTGTTAACTTCCTTGACTTAGTTGTGATTTTCTTGCTGCGCACCGTGATTGCATTGCCAATCATTGCAGGTGTCGCTCATTTACTATTTTAATTAATAAAAGCTGTCTCTTTACCGTATTGATTGCGGTTTAGAGGCAGATTTTTTTAGTGAAGTGGCTGAATTAGACATGCGCTTGAAAGAAGAAAAGTGTAACTTTCTCAAACAGATTCTTACAAGACATTTAAAAAGCTGACGCTTCCCTCTCTAGGAAACGTCAGCTTTTCAAGTTTTATTTTTTCGCCAGTTTAGCCAGCATGTCTGCTGTCATTGAATCAAGGTCGTATTGTGCTTTGAAGCCCCACTCGTCTTTTGCAGCCGTTGCATCAATGCTATCCGGCCAGCTGTTGGCAATTGCTTGACGGACTGGATCCACATCATACGACAACTCAAAACCAGGAATGTGCTTGCGAATGGATGCAGCAATTTGTTCCGGCTCAAAACTCATCGCCGTCACATTAAAGGCATTGCGGTGCTCGAGTTTAGACGCATCCGCTTCCATTAAATCTATAATTGCTTGCAGTGCATCCGGCATATACATCATATCCATATATGTACCTTGGTCGATATACGATGTATACTTCCCATCTGCTAGTGCTTTGTAATAAATATCAACGGCATAGTCAGTCGTTCCGCCACCTGGAGGCGTTACGTATGAAATCAATCCAGGGAAACGAACTCCGCGAGTATCGACACCAAACTTGTGGAAATAGTAATCACATAGCAATTCACCTGATACTTTGTTTACACCGTACATAGTAGTTGGACGTTGCAATGTATCTTGTGGCGTATTTTTCTTTGGAGTCGATGGACCGAATGCGCCGATTGAACTTGGGGTAAAGAATTGAAGTCCGAGTTCGCGTGACGTTTCAAGTGCATTCACTAAACCGCCCATATTTAAATTCCATGCTAGCAATGGTTTTGCTTCAGCTGTAGCTGATAGCAAGGCAGCCATATGCATCATTGTGTCTGCACCAAAGTCTTTCGCAAGTGTGTGCATGCGTTCTGCATCCATTACATCCAGCAATTCAAAAGGACCGTTTTCGACAACTGGTGAATCCGTTTTGCGAATATCAGTCGCTAACACATTATCTGCTCCGTATATTTCACGTAGTTTGGTGATCAGTTCTGAACCAATTTGCCCTAAAGCACCGGTAATCATAATTTTTTTCAATTGAATTTCCTCCTCGTCAAATAAACAATTGTCCTTCTCAGAAATACATATTATATTAATAAAACGTTGATATGAATGATTTTAATCAGTATTCATTATAGTGTGTTCATTCGGAAAGTACAATACTCATCACGCCAAAGTTTCTTGAATCGTTTTACCCAATTTCTCTTTAAATCCATATAGTTCCCACGTAACATTTGGTATAGTTATAGAAAAAAAGGAAGTTTGCATATGAATTTTAAGTATCTTGCCATCATGTATAGTTTGGTGTTTATTGTGACACTTGTACTAGCTTTTCTAGAGTATCCCTTTTGGCTTATCATGTTGATTGTGTTTGCAGCAGTCATTCTCCCTTTTTCTTTCATGCAGTTAAACGCTGTATATTGGACGAATGATTTAAAGAAAATAGAAAAATTTTTGCAAGCAAATCACAAAAAACCGATAATGGCCTTTCCACTTGCGTTGGCTCAAGGTAATCGGACGGAAGTTGTAGAAAGTGTGCATGCCATATTAGCTAAACATAGAATGCCGATTATCCAGCAAGTGTATTCAACGATTCTCGACTTAATCAATCGTGACTATGATGCAGCACGCGCAAGTGCAGAAAAAATATCGAAAGCCCCTTTACGCGCTTATTATCTGGCCTATGTAGCTGCTAAACAAGGCGACAATGAAGAAGCGAAACGTTATATGGATTCTTTCGATAAGCCTTGGATGACCCACGCCATGAATTCTTTCCTTATAAAAAATGAAGGAAATTTAAAATTGGCTGAAGAAGAACATCAAAAAGCAATCGATACTTCACGCGGCATTCAAAAATACATGGTCGTTCACTCTCATAAGCATTTATAAATCAGCTGAAGCCACGCGGAATTAGAGCCGCGTGTTTTTTTGTGAGATAAATTAAGAGATAATTGGTTTTTGCAACGAAATCGAGAAAGTTGCAATGAATTATCATTCGTTTGAATAATTTCCTATCTCAAACAGAAAAACCTCGACGCGTCTTGCTGCGTCGAGGTCCTTCCATTATTCAAGCTTTTAACATCTCACTGTTTTTTTCTTTTTTGGCTCACCGCGTGCAATGACTTTTTCAATGTAGTCAAAAGCAAGAGGGACTTTACAAGCTGTCCCTCCCATATCCACATGGACTTTGCCGATTTCCATTGCCACTCGTTGAGCATCTTCCCGCAACTCCGGGACGTACCCACCAACGGAGATAACAAAAGCATTCATATCGTAACGTATCCGGTTCGGTGCTTGGTGAATGCCTACTCTGATCTCTTCTAGCAAACGAGAGATTTCAGCCAAATCCAAATCGCCTGCTCCTGCATAGGTCAAGTAATTCGTATAAGTGCTCCACCCCGCACATGCAATCATTTCATTGTCGGATTGCATCCATTCTCTAGCCAGTTCTAAAGCAAACGGGCTTTCAGCCGCTACCCAGGCAACTGAGTATTCAGATAGCATATACCAATAGGCCGCTTTGACCCATGACTGTAATTGTTCTTTCGTCATTAATTTTGGATCGACGGCCAGTCCTGCCAAGTACATAGCATCTGAATTCCCCGAGTCGTATAACTTCAATGCCAACTCCTGATCTTTCTTCACATGCTTCAAGATTTTTTTCATGTCTCCTACCTTAACTCCGTAAAAGTCACCGGTCGCTCCATGATTAATAAATGTCTTTCTTGTTTGCTCAGTGCCTGCTTCCTTCAAATACTCCATTACTTCTTCATACGTCACAAGCCCATCCCCCCATCGCTGGTATTTAATTACGATACAAAAAAACACTCGAACGCTTATACACATTCGAGTGTTCATCTGTCTTACTTAATTACACCAAGCTCTTTTCCAACTTTTTCATAGATGGCAAGTGCATCGTCCAACATTTCTTTCGTATGGACTGCAGTTGGCATGTTACGAACACGGCCTGTCCCTTTTTGTACAGTTGGGAAAACGATAGCTTTCGCATATACGCCTTCTTCAAACAGTCGTTTAGAGAATTGCTGCGTCAGCTTTTCATCGCCAATAATACATGGCGTAATCGGCGTTTCAGAAGCGCCGATATCGAAACCTAATTTCTTAAGTCCCGCTTTCAAATAATCACCATTATCCCAAAGCTTGTCGTGAAGCTCTGTAGAATCAATGATCATTTGCAAAGCAGCTGTGATTGCGGCAACGTCACCTGGTGGCACAGCTGTTGAGAATAGGAATGGACGTGAACGAACTTTTAACCAATCGATCAACGATTGTTTACCCGCTACATATCCGCCAACTACACCCACAGCTTTAGACAACGTACCCATTTGGAAGTCGATGTCTTTTTCCAAACCGAAATGCTTAACCGTTCCTTTACCTTTACCCGTAACACCTGATCCATGTGCATCATCTACGTATGTGATTAAATCAAATTCTTTAGCGATTTCCACGATTTCAGGCAGTTTCGCAATATCGCCATCCATTGAGAATACGCCGTCTGTAATGACCATGACTTTGTTATATAGACCTGATTCTTGTGCTTCTTTTGCTTTTGCACGTAAATCGTCCATGTCTGAATGTTTGTAGGCAATGATTTTCGCTTTAGACAGTCGGCAACCATCAATAATCGAAGCATGGTTCAACTGATCTGAAAGAATGGCATCGTTTTTATCCATAACAGCTGAAATAGCAGCCATGTTACAGTTAAAGCCGGATTGGTAAGAAATTGCCGCTTCCGTTCCTTTAAATTCAGCCAGCTTTTCTTCGAGCTTCACGTGAAGGTCAAGTGTTCCGTTGATTGAACGAACCGCACCTGCACCCACGCCGTATTTATCGATTGTTTCTTTTGCTATGCGTTTCAATTCTTCGTTTGTTGCCAATCCCAGATAGTTATTTGATGATAAATTAATGAGTTCTTTGCCTCGAACTTGAATTTTTGCTCCATTCGGACCTTCTACTGGATCGACTTCATTGTATAACCCTTGGTCGCGTAATTCTTGTAGGTTTTCTTCTAAAAAAGCATCTAATACGTTAGACAAAAAGCATCTTCCTCTCAAGCGAATTTATGTGCCACACCACTATCATTGGCATATCGCTGGTGTATTATAATCTTTTCCATTTTAACATAAGCGCTTTAGAAAAGCGCAACGTGCTGACACTACGAAATTTTAGTTTGAAACTAGTTATCGTTCCATTTATAGGATTTAACCATCTTTCTGAGAATTTATAAATATAATTCTTCTATTTTTAAATCAGGCTCAAGTCAACTTGGTGTTACAAGAAAAAAGCGAGCTCATTATGAGCCCGCCTCGACGTGTTGTATTCAATATAAAAATAATCTATCAAAAAGGTGATGGTCGGCTATTTCTTTCGCTTTCCGCGGACGAAACGCAAGCCTCCTCGGCTCAGTTGTCTCTGACAACTGAGCCTGTGGGGTCTCGCTTGTTCCGTTTTTTCCGCAGGAGTCTTCAGAAATAGCCGACCAGTATCCTACTTATTAATTTTAAAGAGAAATGTCTACAGAAGCGCATACTGTTGATTGAAGTGTAGGTCGGCGACTCCAGCGGGAAAAGCGTGTCCAAATGTGACCCCACAGAGAGCGTAGCGAACGAGGAGGCACATGGACCGCCCGCGGAAAGCGTCCGACCGCAACGAAAATCAATAAGCTTCTCTGCATTAAGAATGTTCGTGTTTTCATCCTGTTTCATGACTTGTGTATTTTTGACTATCAATATAAAAAAGCGAGCTCATTATGAGCCCGCTTCCAGGTTATTTCATTTTCTTTTTACCTTGGTTAGTTTTGAGTCCTACTTCATACGTATAGTCTACTGCTGAAGTTTGACCTGGTTTTGCTGCGTATGTCGTAATCATTTTCACATTGCCTTGAGTAAGGAAATTTCGGACTTGTAGTGCCTCTGTTTCCGTTACGTCGAATGGGTTAATGTGCATAACTTTTTGTTGTTCATTACTCCGTGTTTGGATCAGACTGACAGTAAAGTCTACATACTCACCTTTAATTTCAGCAAGTGATTGGAATACATCAGTTGAAGTGCCATCTGCAGAGAAATTACCAAGGTTGATATTTTTAATGAACCAACCACTATCATTGTAACCCCAGTCTGTCAGGTTTCTGAACGATACTAACACATCTTGACCTGCATAAGCTGACAAATCGAATGATTCCGTTGCCCACTCCGTTGCATGCCCTGTAAATCCAGGTACGTTATCTTTGATTGTTGGATGTCCTTCTTCCACGACATCTTCACGCGTGTTTTCATTGGATAATGATGTCCACGTTTGACCATTGTCTGTTGAAACTTGAACGACCCCATAATCCCAGCTCTCTTCGATGTCATAGAAATGATCGAAAGTTAAAGTAGGATTTTCAGTCGGAACTTGTGCGTTGAAAATGAGCGCTTGATCTGCTTCATCCCCATTGTTTGCATGTAAAACTTGCTCGTCTGCATTCAATGGATTGGCAACAGTTTCCCATTGCAATGGAAGGAAATCAACACCGTCAAACTTCAACGAACGAACGTCTTGCTCAAATTCTAAGTCTTTGAAGTCCCCGCCCCATGCCGGTACTCCTTCTTTTTCAAACGTCAAAGCTTTTTCAAAATCGACCGTTTTCCCGCGAGGGTCACCAGCTGCGTTTACTGGCAATTCTCGTAAATCAATACTATCGAATTTGTAATCACTCGACACTTTGTCATTATCTAGTGCCAGAGCCGTCATGAAGTTTTGGTAAACTTCTGTAAATGTTTTATCAGAACCGGCTGCTTTTAAGTGCTGATCGATTGATGCAATCCCTTGAGAAGTGCCATCTACAGCCAATTCACGAATAAAGTCTTTACCGAATTTGTCATACATATAAAGTGTGAACAAGTATGTTTGACCGTAATCCGCAATCGTTTCAGGACCTGTTTCAGCTATACCATGCTCATCCCAGTTGACCAAAGAGTTTTCTGGGTGATCTAAATAGAAGTTAATGGAGCCTTCGCCATGTCCATATCCACCAAGATATTCAGAGAATGTGGACATCCCTTCATTCAGCCATGTCTCTTCAGATCCATCATTATCTGCTTGAATCAAATGTTGAAGTTCATGGATGGTTGTTCCAAAGAAAGTAGACTCGAGACGTGTTTCCCAAGAATTCGTATCAATGGTTACAATATTGCGGTCTGTGTAATTTTCAAGCGTCTGCCAGAAGAATCCTGCTACAAAGAAAGGATAGCTCGGATTATTCCATCCTTCATCTTGGACGTTATCAACGAGCATGATGATTTTGTCTGACCCTTCATAATAATCTTCAGGTAATCCGACCATTCCAGGCAATGGAGAATTAGAGCCATCAAGTGCATCAGGCGTACCGAAGAATTCTGTTGCTACTGGATAAATATTCGAATCAAACTCATCACGCAATTTATCAGCTTGTTCTTGAGTGACAACATCAGCCGGTTTCGGGTTATTCGGACCATAAGCTAAATCATTCGCTACCCAAATCTCCACGTTGTCGCCTACACTGCGTAATGTGAAATCTTTAAATTTCAAATTGCGATTCAAGAACTTCTTCGTACCACCATCAAACGTAAAAGGACTAGCTTCCGAGGCTTTATCTTCTCCGCCAGCTTTTTCATCCGCTTGCGCTCTAATGATGCGGTCGGCTTCTTTTTGGAAGCTTTCGCTGTTTGATAAGTTATTTAACGCCTGATCGATATCAACTCGATCACCGTATTTTGCTGTATTGAAGTTTGCATATGGGCTGGCTGCTTCCACTGGAGTTGCAGTAGCAGGCATCATGAGTGAAGCTGCAAGTGCACCTGTTGATAATACGGAAAACAATTTCTTTTTGTTCAATTTACATTCCCCTCTCGACTATTACAAATTTTCTGTTAATAGTTTGAGAGTTTATTGTAACACTTGTAAAATATCTGAAGAATGAGTTTAATTAATCATTTATAAATGGAAGAATTATCTATCTTTCGGAATAGGTCATCTTCGATTTCTGCCCATTTATAGTTATTTACACACGCATCTAAAGTCTCTCTAATTGTTTCGTCATCCGTGCAATATACCTGTAAATACTCGGTTGCATGTAAGATTTCTTCCTTATATCTTGTTACGATGCCATCTACTAATTTCTGATCTTCTTCATTCAAATCACGGAATTTTCTTACGTCGTAAATTTCGTCACCCGAACGTTCAGGCTCGTATTCATGCGGTGCTGTACTATCAAATAGGATGGTTTGCAGCTCTGGTAACCAAACATAATCAATGCTGTTGCAGTCGAGACCACACCAGCCCCATTGGGTATCAAGACCTACGCTTTCTGCTTTTTCAGCGAAGCCCTTCATTAACGTCGACTTGCCACCACCTGGGTACCCTTTGATGAATATGCGTCTTTTGACCCCTTTAGTTAGGGATGCAAAATGATCTTTTGCCCCTTGAGGCGTTAGTGTCCCCATTAAACGATGTGACCTATTAGGGGTTTTATTGAATTTAAGCGTCGTAAAGGTTTCATCAAACAATGTTTTAGCTTGCGCATCAAAGCCTTCCCAGTCCATCCCTTTTACATATGGAACTTCCCAGTCATCATGAAGTTTTTTTGCGTTTGTTAATGTTTCCAATGCTTTGGCCAACCACTGTTCACTATGCAATGTTTTTTCTCTTAAAAAGCCGCCGTGTTCACGCAACTTGCTTTCATCATATGCCTCGTAGAACGAAATGACATGATGGGTACTGCCATAATATTTAGGTTCAAAAGAAATTGGATGGGCAGCTTGAATAAACAAAATCCGATTGCCTCTTACAAAAGTAGCTTCAATCGTATCTTCATGCAATGGATCGTAAAACCACTCAATATCGTAACCTCGTTTTACATAATGATAGCCAACTTGCCTAAATAATTCCGACAGCTTGAATGTCGGGGGAGATTTAATAAAGTACACTTTTCTCGCTTCATTGATTAAATCGGTATAAATATTTTTTTCACCTTGACCTGTAAAAGCTCGTCCAAACTGATGCGTGATTGTTCCGTTCATCGACTCATCCCTTTCATTATGTTGACTGCATCTACTATATGAAATGGGATGGCAAAACATGAAAAAAGCAGCCACCAAAGTGACCGCCTGAAGTTATTATTTTGAAGTTAGTTGTACAATCCATTTTTGTGATAGCGGCAATGTAAAATGCACGATATACCCGAGTGTCAGTGCAATGATTACAGTCCCCACACCTACTGGCCCACCAAGTAACCATCCTAGTACTGCAACAACTATCTCAATTAGTGTTCGAACACGCTTGACGGTCCACCCCGTCTTTTCAATGAGTATCAGCATGAGGGAATCGCGAGGACCCGCTCCGATATTTGATGCGATATACATGCCAACTCCAAACCCCATCACCGCTACACCTAAAATAAATAAGGCAATTTCAGCAATTGGATTGGCCACGATTGGCAATACCCAGAGAAACATATCAATAAATACCCCAATCAACACCATGTTTAGCCATGTACCAATTGGTGGCCAGCGTTTGAAATAGAGAGAAGTAGAAAGGACAATTAATAAACCGGTGGTAATGGACCAAATGCCAATCGATAAACCAAAGTTAATGAAAAGCCCAACATGTAAAACATCCCATGGACCTATTCCAAGTAATTCACCTCTGATCGTCATCGCGATACCAAGTGCCAGCAGGATTAACCCAACAATAAAAAAACTCCATCGTATGTAAAGAGTGTTTGTCATCTAAAAGTGCCTTCTTTCCATAAAAAATCCATTCACGTTTCGCATGAATGGATTCGAATCAATACTGAATAGTATATCAGCATTCTATTTTTCGTATAGCGGAAAATTATTCTGCTTTAGTTAATGAGACAAATATCCCTTTCGTACAGGATACTAAGTCGCTTGGCTTCAAGTGAATCTGCGTACCGATTTTCCCTGCACTGACAATCATTTTATCCAGTTCTCTCGCACTTTCATCGATGAATGTAGGAAATAATTTTTTCATCCCTAACGGAGAACAGCCTCCCCGTATATAGCCCGTCAACCCAAGCAAATCTTTAACGGGAAGCATTTCCACTTTCTTTTCTCCAGCAGCTTTCGCGGCCGCTTTTAAATTCAGTTCCTGTGCGACAGGAACCAGGAACACGAATACTTTACCTAGTCCAGCAGTAGCAACCAGGGTCTTGAACACTTTTTCAACTGGTTGCTCAATTTTATGCGCAACGGATACGCCGTCAATTTGTCCATCGGCTACTTCATACTCAAATAAGTCATAGCTTATTTTTTGTTGATCTAAAAGTCGGACTGCATTCGTTTTTGTTGGTTTGGAAGACTTGACCATAGACATTCCCTCGATTCGTTAAAACATCATTATTCCTGATTCAATAACTTCTTCAGTGCTTCAGCCATTGCTGTGTTTTGAGGTTCATCCTGTTGTTTCAGGAATTTCTGCACATCTTTTTTATTCGCTTTTGCCCCACCTGAAGATTCACGGCGTTTCTCAAAAGCTGATAATTTTTCCCGATGGCCACATTTGCAGACAAACAGTTTCCCGTCCCCTTCTCCGCGCATTTCCATGCGTTTATGACACACAGGGCAGCGGGCATTGGTTTGCATGGCCACTTGTTTTTTATAGCCACATTCACGATCTTGGCACACCAGCATTTTGCCTCGTTTGCCGTTAACTTCAAGCAAATTCTTTCCGCATGTCGGACACGTTTTGCCAGTGACATTATCATGCTTGAACTTTTGATCACTTTGTTTGATTTGCGTTACGACTGTTTTCGAAAAGCTCACCATATCCTTCATGAATTGTTCCTTTTTCATTGTACCCTTGGCAATTTTCGTCAATCGCTGTTCCCACTCACCCGTTAAGGACGGGGATTTTAAATCCTCCGGAACCAATTCAAGCAACTGTCTTCCTATGGAAGTCGTGTAAATATCTTTGCCTTTCTTTTCGATGACAAAGCTATTGAATAACTTTTCAATAATATCCGCACGTGTCGCTACTGTTCCGAGCCCACCTGTTTCGACTGCCGTTTGAATAATGTCTTTTGATTCCCCTGCCATGAAGGCTGAAGGATTTTCCATTGCCGCAAGCAACGTCCCTTCATTGAAACGAGCTGGAGGTTTTGTTTCGCCTTGAGTCATAGAAATCGCACGTATTTCAATGGAATCGCCTTTTTGTACAGGAGGCAATGTACTTTCCGTATCGCTATCTTTGTCTTCTTGGTAAACACTTTTCCAACCTTCGTCACGAACGGTTTTTCCTTTTGCCGTAAATGTTTCTCCAAGCACTTCCAATGTTATGACCGTTTGATCATATGCGTATGGAGGCAGGAACACGGCTAAAAATCTTTTGACGATCAAGTCATATAATTTACGTTCTTTATCCGATAAGTTTTGCAAAACTGGTGATTCCTCAGTCGGGATAATGGCATGGTGATCGCTCACTCTCGCATCATCGATTACACCTTTTTGAGGCTGGATGGTCGATGAACGCAATATACTGTTCGTTGCCGCTCTGTATGGCTGCAGGTCGACAGCTTTAATTCGTTCATTTAATGTCGACTTCATATCGCTGGACAGATGTTTTGAGTCCGTACGAGGATACGTCACGATTTTATGGCGTTCATAAAGACCTTGCAACGTGGACAGCGTTTCTTTCGCTGACCAGCCAAAAAGACGATGGCCTTCTTTTTGCAATTCCGTCAAATCAAACAACGGCGGTGCAGGCTGCTTTTTCGGTGTTGTTTGAATGGACTTAATCGTGCCTTCCTTGCTCTTGTCCAATTTCTTTAGAATCTGCTCGACCTGATCTTTATTGAAATTGCTCGTTTGATTGTTCGGCCCAAATGACCACGTATAGGTCGCCTCTTTCGTTAATGCCTGTAAACCGTAATACGTTTTAGATGTAAAGTCGCGAATTTGTTTTTCGCGTGCCGCAATCATTGCAAGCGTTGGTGTTTGCACACGACCAGTAGACAGCTGCGCATTGTATTTCACGGTCAGTGCACGTGTTGCATTGATGCCCACTACCCAGTCCGCTTCTGCTCGGGCAACTGCCGCTTCATACAAATGTTCATATGCTCGTCCGTCTTTCAGTTCACGGAAACCTTTCTGAATGGCTTGATCCGTTACCGAAGAAATCCATAATCGTTTGACCGGCTTACGGCTTTTCGCCTTCTCCAGAATCCAACGGGCCACAAGCTCTCCTTCACGACCAGCATCAGTCGCGATAATAACCTCTTTAACATCCGCTCGGTTCAGTTGTGCTTTGACCGCATTGAATTGCTTCATTGTTTGTTTGATCGGTACCAGCTTGAATGGCTGAGGCAAGATTGGCAAATCCTCCAGTTTCCATTCTTTATAGCTGTTATCATACTGTTCCGGATCCGCATGCGTGACCAAATGGCCGAGTGCCCATGTCACAATATATTGTGTTCCTTCTAAAAAGCCATTTCCTTTTTTATGACAACCGAGGACGCGAGCGATATCGCGTGCTACGGATGGTTTTTCTGCAAGTACTACTGATTTTGACAAAGTGTCCGCCCCTTTCTTACATTCATTCATTATAACGGAAAAAGATTCTTTTCTAAAATGAATCGTCGTTATGGCAATGGGTTTGGTCGATTCGTGATTTGAAAGGGTCTATTCGCGTTCAGGACAGTTCTATTCGCGAAAACCGTGATTGAACCCCGTCTTAAAAATCAAACAAAAAACCACTTCGCATGGTTTTCGCGAAGTGGTCCAATTGTCTTTTAAGGTTTGTCGATTGTATCTTTTGATAAATGTTTGCTCATTTCTACATATTGAACAAATACGCGAGCGAGTTCACGCAAGCGGTCATGCACATCTTCATCGGTGATGACATTGCCTTCACCGAAATGGCTGCTCGTTGTGTACACATAATTCGGTGTCACAAGGCAACGGAAGTAATCTAGGATTGGCTTCAATTGGTTTTCAATGACTAGGTGATGCTGGAACGTTCCACCATTTGCGACGATTGAAACGGGTTTATATCGCATCGTTCGCGGGTGCAGCATATCGAATGCATTTTTCAGGACACCCGGAATCGACCCTTGGAAAATCGGTGTGGCTAACACATATCCATCCGCTTCTTCAAACTCTCGAACTAAGCGACGCATATCATCGTTGTATTCACCGAGTGGTCGACCGTCAACAAATTGATGGTTAAAATCGGCCAGCTTGATTATTTCTAGATTGAGCTCATCATTTAATTGTTCAATATATATTTTCACTTGCTCCAGAACCGCTCCAGTTTTGGAGCCAATAATGGTGCCGTCTATAAGCAAAATTTTCATGTGCATTCTCCTTCAAAGACTTTTCTCTTATGAGTTCAAAAAGGAATTTGAACTTCTATACCCTCATTGTATCAAAAAGAAAATCCTTGCCCTAAGCACCATGTGCTGAAAGTACACAAGTTCATTCTTTTGGCGGAGACTGTTTGGCACGATCTGCTTCCAGTCGTTCCTGAACTTTCATGATTTCTTTTGTAGGAGACGTCAAACTCACAACAGTATCACCAGAAGTGGCTTGAAGTTCTTTATTTGCAGTGAAGAATACTATATCTCCATTTTCTTTCATGATGTAGAGAAGCAAGGTATCTTCTTCACGGTCACGCAAATAGTTCGTATACGTGTACTGCTCGGTGATTGGCGTTTTACGAATGATTTGACCTCTGACTATCCGCTCGTTCAACTGGTATATGGTCTCTTGTTGATTGAACAAAATGCGTCCGCCAAGCGATTGATGGAAATCGTTTGAGTCTCCTTGATGTAGGGCAGTTTGGAACAATGCTTTGCGTCCCAATTCAGGTACGAAGTTAGAACAAACGAGCGCATTGTAGGAGTCCACTTCAGTAGCTGCTATCATCAATGGGTACGGTGTCAAATCCACGTTATACTCCGTCTGTTCAGAAAGAATTTCTCCTACTTGAGAATTTAATCCGAGTTTACGGGCTTCACTTAAGTGTTCGAAGGAATTGTCCATAATGAGCACTTGATGTTTGAGGTCGTGAATTGATTTGGCTAATTGTGTAGTAAATCGATTCGCTCCGACAATCAATACGCCTGGACTTTCAGAAGAAGCTAAATTTAATTTTCTCGCTAGCCAACTGATTGTAAATCCGTGAGCCACTACCTTCGAAAAGGCAAGTGCAAACGTCAGTGCAACCAAGATATCTGCATCTTCATAGCCTTTTTCTAACATAACCGTGGCAAAATAACCCGATACCGTCAAAGCCACAATCCCTCTCGGCGCAATCCAGCCAATCAGCGTTTTCTCCTTATTCGTCAAATCAGTACCGATGGTCGATAACCAAATGGATAATGGTCTCACGATAAAGAGCATGGCTAATACAAACGTGATAATTTGCCAATCAAAAATTCTTAATAAAGTTTGAGGGTGCAAAGAAGCAGTCAGCATCACAAAAATACTGGAAATCAATAATACTGAAATATTTTCTTTGAAATGTCGCATGTCTTGAATTGAGGCAATATGCATATTCGCCATGGTAATCCCCATAGCAGTCACCGCTAGTAAACCTGTTTCGTGCATGATTTCATCAGATAGGACGAAAGTGAACAGTACAACTGCGAAAACCAATGGTGATTTCAAAAATTCAGGGACATTGCCATTCTCGAACATCCAGCCTAAGGCACGTCCTGCTCCCCAGCCTAGTAGTCCGGCAAATGCGGATGCAGCAAAGAAAATAAGCAAGGCTCTCAGCGTTACTTCATCATTAATAAATTGAATGAATTCAAATGCAAAAACGGCTAAGAGCGCGCCAAAAGGATCGACAACTATGCCTTCCCATTTTAATATTGCGGCTGGTTTCGGCTTGAGTTTGGCCTGTCTGAGCAATGGCAGGATAACAGTCGGTCCCGTCACGATAAATAATCCCCCGATGACAAAGGCAACTGCCCATGAAAGTCCGGCTAAATAATGGGCTGCTAAAGATCCCGCAATCCAAGCAATAAATGCACCCAAAGTTACGATGCGTAGGAGAGGTTTATTAAATCCTTTGATTTCCCTGAAATCCAGATTCAAACTGCCTTCAAAAAGAATAATGGCTACCGCTAGTGAAATAATGGGGCCGAATAAATCCCCGAAGCTTTCTTGCGGGTTGATAAATCCAAGAATCGGGCCAACAAGTAGTCCTGCAATCGACATTAAGACAATCGCTGGCATTCTGAAACGCCATGCAAACCACTGTGAGGCGATTCCTAAAAAAATGACGAACATTAAATCAAATAAGAGCGAATCAAACATGAAATCAAATCACCTCTTTACTTATTCCTTATTTAATTTGTGCAATTGTTTCAGAATCATAAATAGCAACCGTTCTTGACGGCTTTTTCAAGGCGATTTTCATCATAGCAAACGCCACTTGCTTCGCTTCAATTGAACGGTATTTTCTCAACGGACCAACGAACGCCGGTTTTAACACGTTCATCGCCATTTCTCCGAATCGTTCCCCTAAACGGAATTCTTCTCGGTTTCCGGTTAACAATGAAGGTCTGAAAATGGAGACGTGTGGTAGGGACAGCATCGAGACTTTATCTTCCATCGTTCCCTTTACTCGGTTGTAATAGACATTGGAATCAGGATTTGCTCCCATTGCCGAAATGACCAGCATATGCTTGACGCCTTGTGTTTGCGCAAATTTCCCCATTTGGATAGGCGCAATTAAATCGACTTGCTCAAAAGCTTCTTTCGATCCCGCTTTTTTCATTGTCGACCCAAGACAGCAAAAGAAATCATCTACTCCGACAAAATCATCTTTGGTCACTTGATTCAGATTTTTGACTTTCGTGACTAACTTCGGATGGCTATAGGCAATTGCTTTACGGACGATGATGGTGACTTTTTCATAATTGTCATTTTCACAGAGAAATTTGACGAGTTGTGAACCTGTAAGTCCTGATGCTCCTGCGATTATTGCTGTTCTTTTTTCCAACTTCATCACTCCAGTCTTTTAATCTAGTATTATGAGTTTACCATATGCTGGTGCAAATTCTGAACAATTACTCATACAGCGGTTGTCGTTCCCATACGTTAAATAGAAGATGAAAGGTGGGAATGAAATGAGCAACCAAATTCAACAAAAAACCATTTTATTTACAATTGGACGGGCTGGCTATCCCGTCACGAGGTGTATTCACATTGCAAAGTTACTAGCTTCTCATCGAATTTTATTTGCGGCCCCTGAAAAACAAACAGCAGTTCTTCGTACCCTCGATCAACAGGGCTTTGCCCCACTCTCATATGCTCGAAACGCCGATTTAAAGAAATTATTAATTGAACATGAGCCTGATATGGTCATTACCGATGGCTATGATACGGATATTGATGAAGGAAAAATGTACGCTTCGCTTGTGCCGCTCACTCTTCATTTTGACGACTTTGGAGAAGGCGGAAAAGCTGCAACACATGTTGTTCACTCCTTGTACCGAGAAGATCGCGAACCCGTCCCTTCCCATTATGTTGTTGGACCAGCAGGTTTTGTGGTACCTGACGAATTGGAGCCATATGCAAATTCCGGCCTTAAACATGCACCAGCACTTCCACTTCCCCATGTTGTGGTCACATTTGCCGATGAAGATGTAGATAATCTATCTTATCGTACGTTGCGTCATTTGCTGCATTTACAAATTCCATTGGCCATTACAGTCGCTCTACATTCCAGCTATCGTCACAGTCGGGATGATTTGAAGCTAATGGCGTTAGGACGCAAGCAAACCCGCATTGTCGAATGTGACGATCCAATTCAGCTAATTAGTGAATCCGATTTGGTCATTTGTGATGCTAGCTTCACTCCTTACCACGTCGCAGTCATTGGCAAACCATGTATCGTGATAGCTGAAGATGAAAAAGAAGCGCAACATGCTTTTCCTAAAGAGGCAAATGGGTTCATTTATTTGGGGCTTGGCCGTAAATTGAAACAATCCCATTTACAAAATGCCGTGATGGAAAACATTCTTCATCCTAACCGGAGTGTAAGGGCAATCAAAAAGCAACTGTCATTGAAGCTTCACTTAAACAATGCAAACATGCAACGATTTATAGAAAAAATCATCCAGGAAGAAGTACGAGAAATCACCAGATAACTCATTCGTGTGATACAATAGGTGAAAAAAGAGGAGTTTCTCTTACATGACTGCACAAGAAATTCAAGCACAAATTGCCGAACTGAAAATGGATTATGTACGTTTGCAAGGCGATATGGAGAAGCTGGAGTCCACTGGGCATCCCGGCATGATCGAAAAAGCCGAGCAACGTTTAGCAAATATGGAAGTACAACTCGCAGAACTAAACAAAAAGCTCGCGGCGCTGTAAGCCTGCGAGCTTTCTTTATGGAGGAATGGAATCATGGCATTATTGACAGTTGAAAATCTCGGTCACTCATTTGGCGACCGTACACTATTTAAAGACGTATCTTTCCGCTTGATTGAAGGAGAACACGTAGGGCTTGTAGGAGCTAACGGTGTAGGGAAATCTACATTAATGAGCATCATTACAGGCGAAACGATTTATGATTCAGGTCGTGTAGAATGGCTACCTGGAACACATTATGGCTATTTGGATCAGCATACACGACTCGAACAAGGTCGTTCGATGCGCGATACATTGCGTGACGCGTTCTTGCCACTATACAAAAAAGAAGCAGAAATGAATGAAATCACCGGCAAAATGGGTGAAGCAACGCCTGAAGAATTGGAAGATTTACTCGAGCAAATGGCCGATATTCAAGATGCACTTGATGCGGGTGATTTTTACACGCTTGATATGAAAATAGAAGAAATTGCACGTGGTCTAGGACTGGATGCGATTGGATTAGATCGCCCTGTGTCGGCTTTATCTGGTGGACAGCGAACGAAAGTATTGTTAGCAAAACTGTTACTTGAAAAGCCAAAAGTATTGTTGCTGGATGAGCCTACCAACTACTTGGATGAAGAACATATTGGCTGGTTAACGAATTACCTGAAAAATTACCCTCACTGTTTCCTATTAATTTCGCATGATACGGAATTTATGAACGGAATCGTTGATGTAATTTTCCAACTGGAGTTCTCGAAGTTATCCCGTTTCACAGCATCTTATGAAAAGTTCCTTGAGCTTGCTGAAATTAACAAACGTCAGCATATTGATGCATATGAAAAACAACAGGACTTCATCAAGAAGCAAGAAGACTTTATTGCAAAAAATAAAGCACGTTATTCTACTACTGGCCGTGCCAAGTCACGTCAGAAACAGTTGGACCGTATTGAGCGAATCGACCGTCCGGAAACGGCAGCGAAACCTCAGTTTGGTTTCAAAGAGTCACGTAGCCCAAGTCGTTACGTAGTGGAAGCGGAAAACTTATTGATCGGGTATGACAAGCCGCTACTGCCACCATTATCGTTCTCGATTGAACGCGGTGAAAAGATTGCCTTAGTCGGAATGAACGGTGTCGGTAAATCGACATTGCTTAAGACCATGCTTGGTAAAGTGAATCCACTCGGCGGCAGCGTACGACGTGGTGATTTCCTTAATATTTCTTACTTTGAACAAGAAGTTAGAGCCGACAATGTGACGCCGATCGAAGAGATCTGGAAAACGTATCCGAGTATGGAACAAAGCCAAGTGCGCGCAGCATTGGCACGTACAGGATTGAAAAACGAACATATTTCACGTCCAATGAACAGTTTGAGTGGTGGCGAACAAGCGAAAGTCCGTCTATGTAAGCTGATGATGGAAGAAAGCAACTGGTTGCTTTTCGATGAGCCGACGAACCATTTAGACATCCATGCAAAAGAAGAACTGAAACGTGCGATGAGCGAATACAAAGGTACCATCGTATTAGTTAGCCATGAACCTGACTTTTATGAAGGTTTAGTAACGAAAATTTGGAACGTGGAAGACTGGTTCCAAACCGGTGTACATGTAGACGATTCAGATAAATAATTGTTTAAGAAAAGGCCGCTGTCTATCAGCGGTCTTTTTTATTTGGATGAGGTGATAGGTGATTTCTCTATTTTGCAGGGGGATATCTAGATTTCACTATGATTTATCTCCAATTCACGGTGGATATCTAGAATTCGTTGGTAGTTTTCTAGAATTCGCATTCATTTATCTAGATTTCACGAAATTACGCATTCCTGTGCGAGAGTTGACGACGATACGAAAAACCCTGCGAGGCAATAGCTCGCAGGGTTTCATATCATCAATAGGTAGTTACTTTGATAGCTTTTTGGAATGTATAAATCCATCTTTGCCACCAGGTAAACTCATCTTGGAATTCATCCATATCGACCGTGTACATAGCATCTTCATTGTTCCAAAGACGTTCAAAATAGTCTTCCATTTCACCTGCTAGTTCGCTGTCATTCGGTGCGACCACACGTAAATTACTTTCTAAATTATAATTATCTAATGTCCGTTCCGTGTAGTTTGCAGAACCATTGGAAATAACAGTTTGTTTATCTGTCTGAATCCAAATGGCTTTTGAATGATACTGTCCTATTACTGTGTTGTACCAACGAACTTTTATCTTTCCTTTAGTATCTTCAACCATTTCTTGTACGACAGGGCGATTTGGTAAGCCTGACTTTTCCTGACCGAATGAGTTTTCATTCGGATCCAAAATCATATTAATTTCTACTCCTCGATTCGCTGCATCAATTAACTCGTTTACAATCCCGCGTTTGGCAATAAAGAACATGCCGAGCCACACTTTATCACCTTCTTTGGTCTCAGCCAAATCTTTCAATAAAGCATCCACAATCTTCTTCTCGGTAACATATTGAACTTCATATTGTCCTTCACTTTCTTCAGCTTGGATACGTGGAAGTTCAGGTCCTCCAGAGTAGAGCGAAACGGCTTCTTCCGCTTCTAAAATATCGTTAATGACAGGTCCTGATACTTTTAATGCAATATTGCCATGGAATCCACTTGCATCATGAGGATTCGAAGATGTTACCATTGCTTCTTTTTCAGTCACCACTGCTTTCCGATGATTGGCTTTGACGTTCAGTAATGTCATGTAAGACGCGATGGTCATTTTTGGCGCATCACTTGCCATTGCATTGTCAATCCAGCCCTTGCCACCGATATCAAACCATTGGAATACCGTACGGTAAATTCCTGAATAGATGGGGGTTGAATCACGCAAAGGATCTAAATCCGTATATACAATTTCCACTCCCGCTTCACGCATTTTTTTGAACCATTCATTTTCATAAGAACCATATCCACGGTTGAGCGGATCCGTAATAAACACGATTGGCATATCTGGATTTTCTTTCTTTTTATCTGCTAATGTCGTAGACAATGTATCAGCAATTTTAGGGAAATCTTCTTTTTCATCGTAGTAACCATCAACTAAGAAAAAATCCACTACAACAAATTCTTCTGCCTCATCAATCATGGTGTAAACTTCATCAAATATATTATTTTCGTGCACCATACCTTTGCCTTTTTGATCTTGAGCAAAAGTTAAGTCGGTAATCATTTCGATTTGGTCGGTTTTGTGTAGGTCCCCTGCATAGGAAATTCCTTCTGGCAGCGGTTTAAATGTGTGCCACATAATAGCTGCGATATATATAAGAGCAAAAACTCCCAATGATCCTATTATAATCCGTTTTCTCTTGCTCCATTGCTTGCGCGGCTTGTTGGCCATACGCCGTTCCCCCTTGAACCGTGATTGTTTTTTACTACGTTATTCCCTAGTTCGAAAATTAACAAACCGCATTTGAGGTACACAACCATATATTTTTCATTGCAAGTGCTTTGGAATGGGTTTTGTTTTCGCTACGCTACTGTTTGGAAAGTAGAAACCGTATCAATGGCTAGTACACTTGGATATTGAGACGTAGATTCAACCTAGCTAGAGTTTGTGAAAAATTTAACGCTCATACTGGCTGAGACAATCCCTTTAGAGTAGACACTCAATAAACCGCCCATACTGTAAAAATAGGCATTATTACATTTAGGAGGCGGAAGTTTATGAGAACGAAAAAGGTACCTTATGGGTTTGATTTGAAAAAAGAAGTGGTTGAGCTATTTTTTGAGGGTCATTCGGCTGTAGATTTAGCAAAACGATTTGAGTTAAGTAATCGAAGACGTGTTACAGAGTGGGTAAAACAAGTACGGGAAGCAGGAACTTTTGAAGTGTTGCGTGATATGCGAGGCCTTGGAAACAAAGGACGTACTAAGGCATCCAAGGAATCACTGGAGGAAGAAATTGTACGTCTTAACTTAGAATTGTCATATCTAAAAAAGCTTATAAATCTGCAAGGGCGGTGAGCGTTTATGATGAAGATTTTGAATTTATCCTTGCCCACAAAGAGCAATATCCAGTTAAGCAACTTGTGAAAATAACATCACTATCCCGTTCGGGATTTTATAAAAAATTGAACAAAAGTAATACCAGAACACAGGAACAAAAAGATAAACCCCTCCTAAATATGATGTTATCTATATACATTACACATGGAGGAAACCTAGGGAACACACGATTTAAAGATGAACTTTTCAATAAATATAATATCGTAGTGAATATAAAGCGTATCGCTAGAATGAGACGAATGTACAACCTGCCACTAAAAACCATGAAGAGAAAATATAAAGTACGTAATCATTTACATGTGTTAGTGGATAATTTATTAAATAGAAATTTCAGAGCAATAAAGCCGGGAGTCAAGTTTAGTATTGATATCACTTATTTAGAAGTGTTGAAGCCACATAAAAACTTTCTTTTTCTATGTGCTATTAAAGATCTCTATAACAATGAAATTGTCGCGTATAGCATTGGGCAAAATCAAACGATCTCACTTGTTTATGCGGCTTTGAAGCAGTTAAAAGAAAAAGGATTTGTAAAAGGTGCCATCCTTCATAGCGATCAAGGGGCACAATTCACAAATCCTAGCTACAGAAATCGATTAAAAGAAATGCATCTCACACAATCCATGTCCCGCAGAGGCAACTGCTGGGACAATGCATGTATTGAAAGTTTCTTTGGTAAATTAAAAACCGAAATGCCTGGTTTTTCAATACCTGAAACCGAAGAAGAGATGATCAAATCAGTAACCAATTATATTACTTATTATAACGAAGTGAGACCACAATTGAAATTTAAAATGAGCCCTGTGGCTCATCGATTAAAATTAGAAGCGTAAGGTGATTTCCGAACAGAAAGAAATCGAGCGTGGAAACGAGAATGACGTGTAGTAACTTTACTTGGAGTGGCGGGCATGATAGCCTCTTCAGGCTTAGCCAGTTTTCTTTAAACTGGCTTCTTGGCGATTAAGTCATGCCCGCAGAGGCTCCAAGTCAAGTTACCATTGGATATCTCATCAACGTAAATCAATTGGATCAAAAGATGAACGAGCGGTTTATATAGTGTCTACTTGACAGGGAGTATGTCAGGCGTGTTTGTCGCTCACACTGGAGATTTATCGCTCATTTTGAGGATTTATCGCTCATACAGAACTTTTCGCTCAAATACGTCTCATTGCCAAGTTGACTTGCAGAAACTATGAGCACTCGTCACTCACAGAAAAGAGTCTGGAGCGAATTAGCGGAAGGCTCCCATTCAGGTTTAAAGATTTAATGATACAGAACCTTTTATCGCTCAAACACGTCTCATTATCCAGTAGACTTGATGAGAAATAGCTCTGTGATACTTTTGTTTTCGCTACGCTCCTGTTTAATTCCCTCTACACAAAAAAACACAGTCGCGAGGACTGTGTTTTCATTTCATTAGGCAGGCAAATATTCAATAGCAGTTGTATCTGCAATCATCATTTCTTTCAAACGTTGTTTTGCACGGAAAAGACGAGATTTAACGGTCCCGATTGACACTTTCATCAAGTCGGCAATTTCAACGAGTGAATATTGATAGACATAAAAATATAAGACCGTTGTTTTATAGATATTATCCAATTCGCCAATTTTCTGTTGAACCATTTGCGACAAGTCATGCTTTTCCAACAAATCTTCAGCCGTCATCGTATCACATGGAACTAAGTCCAATACGGGAACTTCTAATTGATCTGGTTGGTTCATCACGTGTTTGCTGCGTCGCACATTTTTGCGGTAACGATCGCGGAACGTATTCATGCAAATGGTCGTCAACCAAGCTTTGATATGATCAACATCCTTAACATATGATTCGTAGCGGACCACTTTAACCCATACTTCCTGCATTAAATCTTCCGCTTCCGTTTGATTGCGTGTCAGTTTCAAACATAAATGATATATATAACGGTTATATTCCTCATACACTTGTTCCAATTGTCCGTTCATCCGATGTGTCCTCCGTTCATTTCTTGCTGTTGTCTTCATTTTGCCAAAAACAAACCTTACGCTCTATCGGATTCACTTTCAAAATACTTACAAACGTGTAAGACTGAAATTCGGAACAAGATTTTCCCTATGACGTGTAATCGCAGAAGCAACTGAATTGCAAACTCTAAAGCATATGTGAAACGTAAAAAAAAAAAGCTGAATGACTATTCGTCATCCAGCACTTCTTCGTCTTTAGTTTCTTTAATTGTAATGGTTAATTGCATGATTCGGTTGCGGTCCATCTCGTTTACTTCAAAGTGAAGATTTTCGTAGTTGAACTGCTCGCCGCTATCTGGCATGTGGCCTAACTGTTGAAGGACAAAGCCACCAATTGTATCGTGATCATTTGGAATTTCGACTTTGAACATTTCATTGACGTCTTCAATTTCCAGGCGACCGTGACAAATGAGACGATGTTCCGTCATTTCATAGACTAAAATGTCTTCATCTTCATCTGATTCATCTTCGATTTCCTGACCAATCATTTCTTCAATGATGTCTTCGTGTGTAACGATACCTAGTGTCCCGCCGTACTCATCCAGAACGATGGCCATATGTTTCTTCTTCGCCAGCATTTGTTTGAAGACTTTTTCGACGCTGACTGATTGAACAACAAACAATGGATCGCGGTCAATTAATTCATCCAGCTCCATTGTCGGGTCCATTGACCATTCAATCAATGTTTTCGAATAGAACATGCCGACAATGTGATCCATGCTTTCTTCATATACAGGGTAGCGTGTGTAGTAATGTTCCAAAATGACATCGCGTACTTCTTCATATGTAGCATTCGTTGGAATACCGACGATTTCCGTTCGGTGAGTTTCCAATACATCTTGTACATCTTTATGTGGGAAATCTAAAACGCCTTTTAAACGTTCCGATTCTTCTTCTTCAAAAGTACCTTCAGTTGAAGCGATATCTACCATCGAACGAAGTTCTTCTTTCGTCAGCGTCGCTTCTTTTACAGCCCCTTTTGAAATAATGCGAATGAACACATTCGTAAACTTCGCAATCAAGAAAGTAAGCGGGCGTAAAATTTGAACAAGAAAAGCAATGATTGGTGCCACAATGTAAGCGATACGATCGGCGAATGTCACGGCAATCGTTTTCGGAAGAACTTCTCCAAAAATAATGATGATTATCGTTAAAACAGCCGTTGCGATAGCAATGTCCCAATCATAATTGATTGCAATCAATGTCAACAATGTTGGCATTGCAATGTTTACAATATTGTTCCCAATTAAAATCGTTGTAATCATGCGGTCCGGTTTCGCAATCAACATGAGGAGTTTCTGCGACATCCTATCCCCTTGCTCAGCACGAAGCTGGACCTTCATCCTATTTACTGCTGTTAGTGCCGTTTCACTGCCTGAAAAGAAAAACGACAACACTAAACTAATGGCTAAACCTATAAATTCCATTAACCGTATTTCCTCCTATATGAGTCAAAAAAATCCGCTCAATTTCTAGTAGTCTTATCATATCATATTCCGAATTTACATGTCTCATTTCCCACTCTATATAACTAGGAAAAGAATGTGCTATACTATTTCCATTCACGAAATTTTGCGAAAAGAGGGGTTTCCATGAGCCATTTATCATCATTGAACACGTATTTTGAAACGAAGCGCGAAGAGCATTTAGAGGAATTAAAACAGTTTTTGCGTATTCCTAGTATCAGTGCATTATCCGATCATAAAGAAGACATGAAAACAGCTGCGGAATGGTTAGCTGAATCGATGAAATCAGTTGGATTGGAAAACGTTTCAATCGATGAAACGAAAGGTCATCCTGTAGTATATGCAGATTGGATGCATGCCGAAGGAAAACCGACTCTTTTAATTTATGGACATTATGATGTTCAACCTGTTGACCCATTGAACTTATGGGAATCAGAACCTTTCAATCCTCAAGTCCGTGACAATAAGTTATTTGCACGTGGTGCGAGTGATGATAAAGGACAAGTTTATATGCATGTGAAAGCGGTAGAAGCGCTGTTACAAACAGAAGGTAAGCTTCCTGTGAACGTTAAATTCTGTATTGAAGGCGAAGAAGAAATCGGTAGCCCGAACTTACCAGAATATGTTGAGGCGAATACGGAAAAACTTGCAGCTGATATCATTGTCATTTCAGACACAGGCATGCAAGGTCCAGGAAAACCTGCGGTATGTTACGGCTTACGCGGCCTAACTGGTGTTCAAATCGAAGTTAAAGGCGCAAAGGGTGATCTTCATTCAGGCCTTTACGGTGGTAGCGTACAAAATGCGATTCATGCATTGGTAGCAGTGCTGGATTCTTTCCGCGATGAAGAAGGAACCATCCAAGTAGAAGGTTTCTACGACAACGTCAGAGCTGTAACGGATGAAGAACGTGCTGCCTATGCTGCACTGGACTTTAATGAAGAAGCATTGAAAGAAGAACTGGGTGTGAATGCTTTATTCGGTGAAAAAGGCTATACACACTTGGAGCGCACATGGGTGCGTCCTACTTTGGAAATCAATGGCGTCTTCGGTGGATTCTCTGGAGAAGGTATTAAAACGGTACTTCCTGCAGAAGCTGGCGCAAAAATCACGTGTCGTTTAGTTCCTGACCAAGATCCAGATGAAATCGTCGAGAAATTGAAAGCTCATATTGAAAAGCATAAACCGGTTGGAGTTACGGTCGAAGTAACAGAGTTTGATAAAGGCAAACCATTTATCACACCATTTGACCATCCGGCAATTCAAGCAGCTGGTCGTTCATATGAAAAAGTATATAATGTGCCAACAGCTTATGTTCGTGGTGGCGGCTCTATTCCGATTGTTGCCGCTTTCGATGAAATCCTTGGATACCCTGTCGTTCTTATGGGCTTCGGACTCGCTTCTGAAAATTTCCATGCGCCAAATGAACATTTCCATTTAGAAAACTTTGATCAAGGTCTTCGCGTAATTGGCGATTACTATCATGAAATTGCACAATTCACTTCACAAGACTTGAAAAAATAAGGCAATAAGAAAATCCCGGTTCTCGCAAATAATGCGATGAACCGGGATTTTTTAGTTGTTTGATGAGAAAAATGTTACGAACTCGTCTACTTCTTTACGAGGTCTTGCTTTTGGCATTTCATCGAAATAACCCAACTGCAACATGCTGATGATGCGTTCACCCGGCTTCACGCCTAGCGCTTCACGGAATTTAGGAGCATCAAGGAATGGTGGTGTTTTCCAACAAGAGCCAATCCCCAAATCCCATGCCAATAATTGCGCATTTTGAATATAGGCACTTGCAGCTGCATAGTCTTCCAATCGTTCTTTTTGGCGTACATCTTCTGGAACAATGACAAATGCATAAGCTCCCGGAGCAGTAAATTTCTTCATTTGTTTTGTTAACTCGTCTTCAGAAAGATCTTTCCACTTTGTAACGCCAAACTCTCTCAAAACTGTATGTAGATCGGCCAATTCTTTACCACAAGCCGCAACCACTCTCCATGGTTCACGATTTCCGTGATTCGGTGCCCATTTAGCATCTTCCAGAACCGTCATTAATGTTTCGCGTTCTACAGGTTGTCCATTGAAATTTTTGACCGAGCGACGTTGAATTATTGCTTCGCGTACTGATAAAGATTGTTCATTCATGTGTGTAAGTTCCCCTTTTCACTATCTAGTTAAAACCAAAAGTGTGCGATCACACCTAAAATAATTACGTGGAAAATCTGATCGACCATTATGCAGAGCCATTTTGTTTCCTGGCCTTCCGTTCGCATGACGTGTTTTACCCACCATGCAACAAATAGGCGTTTGTCCAATACCAAATGACTAAAGAATAGAAGAACGATTGCTCCGATCGGCAACAAGCCGCCTCCTAAAAACGCAACAGCAATTAGTGACATTGTATAAACGATACAATGAACAATTAAAGGAACCCACTTAGTCGCCTTTAGCCTTGCCATCCAACTGGTTTGGAACAAAAAATCGCCTATTAGATGACCTATGAGCAAATAACTGAATATCGTCATCCAAGCTTCCTCCACATGGCGAAAAATCCTCTTCGCGTCAGTTATCCATACTATATGATTCACTAAACCTATGGTAATATTACCATACCAACAATTTCCTATAAAAATCAAACCATGTTTTATGGCAGGAAGGATTTTCGATATGTTTAAAAATGACTCAACTCCTAAATCTCATGCTCAAAACGAACTGCCATCAGAAGAATTGCTTGCGGTCATTTTTGAATATATGGGGAAAATCACTGCTGAAACAGATTTAGATAAATTACTCATGATTCTAGCCGATTTAGGGAAGCGTCTTGTTCTCGCAGATCGCTGCACAGTGTGGCTTCACAATTCGGAAAATCATCAACTATGGACTATTGTAGCACATGGGATAGACCCTGTTATCATTCCCGATGAAAGTGGGTTCATAGGTCACAGCTTTTCCACTGGACAATCCATTATTGTGGAAGATGCTTATACGGATGATCGGTTCAATCCGGCGATTGACCAAGCCACTGGCTACCGGACTAAATCGGTGCTGTGCATTCCATTTCGCAATGCGGAAGGGATTGTCATTGGCGCTTTCCAGGCAATAAATAAACAGACTGAAAGCGAAACGTTCAATGAGCGGGATTTAGAGATTTTAACATTGGCTGCCTCCTATTCTGGCAAGTCATTGGAATCTTCCATGTTACGCAATGAATTAATTGAAACGCAAAAAGAAATGATTGAAACGATGGGTGAAATCGGGGAAAGCCGTTCACAGGAAACCGGTAATCATGTGAAGCGTGTCGCAAAGTATTCCTATCAGCTAGCTAAATTAGCCGGTGTGCCAGAGATGCAAGCCAGATTGCTGAAGCACGCTTCACCGATGCACGATATTGGCAAAGTAGCCATTCCGGACACCATTTTGTTAAAACCAGGTGCTTTAACTTCAGAAGAATTTGCTTTGATGCAAACACATACGACCATTGGCTACAATGTATTTAAGCATTCGAAGCGTGAATTACTGCGGACTGCTGCCATCATCGCACATGAACATCACGAGAAATGGGACGGTAGCGGATATCCTAACGGGCTGAAAGAAACTGAGATTCATATATTTGGCAGAATCACTGCCATTGCTGATGTATTCGATGCCTTGTCCAGCGAGCGTGTATACAAACGCGCTTGGCCGATTCCAAAAGTATTGAACTATCTTGAGGAACAACGTGGCAAGCATTTCGATCCCAATTTGATTGATTTATTTTTCCAAAACCTCGATACATTCCTTGAAATACGTACGAAATATTCCGAAGAAAGTGCAGGAGACTGAAGATGAGCAACACTGTTCTATTTCATGAAGAACGAGAATTTGACTTGTCGATTGAAGAACTGTGGACATTGCTCTCCGATACAAATCATCTGAACGATTACATCGGACTTTTCCCTGTTCAATTTTCGACCTTTTCATACGACAGCAATGTTTTGCACCGAAATGCCGAAGCAAAAGCATTCGGTCTCATCAAAACGGAGTGGCGTGAACATGCATTTGAGTGGGTTAAAAATTCCCATTATGTGATTGAAAGAATCTATTCAGTTGGCCCTGTTTCTCGTGCCTTATGGACGGTCAGAATGGAACGTGTCACGCCCAATCGCACCCGCCTTATTCTGGATTCTGATTTCACCATTCGTAATGTTGTTGGAAGAGTCGTATTAAAAACGGTGATCATTCCTCAACTTCGACGAATCTTTCCTTACTCCCTAGCTTTTCAGGAAAATAAATCTTCGGACGAGCCAAGACCTCAGAAAAAACAGGCTGTTTCTGTGAATGCAGACAGACTCAACTTGCTGGCAGAGCGTCTTCGTGCAACATTTTCAAACGAACAAATGATACATAGCCTATTACATATGATTCGCACGCATACCGACGATGAAGTGAGTCACCTAAAGCCTCTGAAATGGGCACATGATCGTGGATATTCAAAACGCGAAACGATTGAACTGTTTTTGCTTGCAACGAAAGCTGGTATTTTGAATCAGCAATGGAGCTTAATGTGTCCGAACTGCCGTGTGCCAAAAGAACAAACCACTTCTTTGAAACAATTGAATAATACGGTACATTGCGATTTATGTGGTGTGGATTTCGAAATGAATTTCGATCGCTACGTGGAAATGCAGTTCGTCATCAACCCTTCCATTCGGAAGACGGATGAGACATTATTTTGTCTGAACGGACCGATGAATTCTCCTCATGTCGTTTCACAATTGCGCATTCCACCGGGTGAACGCCGCACGATGGACCTGTCACGATGGCCACAGGAGTTGCGACTTCGCGTTGTGAAATTTAATCATAGTGTGGAATTCGAAGACGAATCCCCTGCTGAGGATGCAACTTTGATGTATACGGAGTCTGGATTTAATCGAGTGACGATGAAATGTGTGGATGAAGTGAATATTTTCAATCAAGCGCAACATGAAATTGTCGTTGCCCTGGAAGAGACGGAATGGGATTCATTTGCATTGACCGCCCGGGAAGTGACATCGCTACAGTTATTCCGAGATTTATTTGCAACGGAAGTTCTATCACCTGACCAGCAAATTGGTGTTGGTGAAATGACGATTTTATTTACGGATTTGAAAGGCTCCACTAAATTGTACGAAGCAATCGGTGACGCTCTTGCCTATTCTGATGTGAAAAAGCACTTTGATTATTTAAAACAACATATACAAGCTCATCGCGGTGCCATTATTAAGACCATTGGAGATTCCGTGATGGCCGGTTTTTATGAAGATACTTTGGCATTAAAAGCTTCTCACGCAATTCAGTCCAATGTAGCTGAGTTAAATGCTTCGCTATCTAAGCCGATTTCGATCAAATTAGGCTTCTACAGCGGTCCCGTCATTGCCGTTAATGCCAATGACATCCTCGATTATTTTGGTCGCACCGTTAATATGGCAGCGCGGATCCAAAACCAAAGTACAGGTGACGACATCGTCATAAGTGAGCGGGGTTATCAGGATTTAGTAAGAAATCCTGCGTCCCAACAACTGCTATTGGATTATTCAGTGGAACCTTTTGAAGCGTCTTTGCAAGGCATTGATGGTGCATTTTCGTTAGTGCGATTGAAAAGGAATTGATTGGATTGATGATGGCTCAACTTTTTTATAAAATAATCTTAATCAATTGAGAAACAACCTGCCAATGATGAAATTTTGGCAGGTTGTTTCTATTTCGTGCAAAGTGAAGCTGATTTTATGTTGTCGATTGAGGCTGAGAGGAGGAAACCTGACTCTTGAGTGTGCTAATCGGTGTTGACGTAGGAAAAATCGAGGGTGACGTAGGAATTATTGACGTTGACGTAGGAAAAATCGAAGCTCACGTTGTAATAGCATCTTTTAGCACCATTGTCCTCTAATAAGAAAAAACAAAAACCACGCCGGGGCGTGGTTCGTTTACTTCATGGTGACGCGGTTTCTTCCTTTTTCTTTGGATTCATACAATGCGCGATCAGCGAGTTTAATCCAATCTTCAGGACATTGATGAGGATGTCTGCTGGATGAAGTCCCTCCGATACTCAAGGTAGCAAACTCACTAACTGAACTCTCGAGATGTTCCATTTTTGCATCTTCCATAGCCAACCTGATCTCCTCGGCCAATATGTATCCTTTTTCTTCTGTACAGTCTGGCAAAATGATGGCGAACTCTTCCCCGCCGTATCTGGCGATATAACCTCGAGAACCCACTACATTTTTAAAGATGGCGGCTGCAAGTTTGATTAATTCGTCACCTAATACATGACCATATGTGTCATTATATTTCTTGAAATCATCCAAATCGATTAACAATAGTGTCACCGGGTCTTTCGTGCGTTTCACTTTCTCGGCTTTTTCCACCATTTTTTCATCAAAGAAACGACGGTTGTTTAAACCTGTCAGACCGTCCAGTAACGTAAGTTCATGTAATTTTTCATTCATTACTTCCAATTGTTTTGTCCGTGCATGAATTTTTTCGTCCAGCGTTAAATTCAAATCTCGCAGCTCATCCGTCAATAATTCAGATTCCTGAAACTTCCGTGCATAATTACGACTCAAGTTAATCGACTGTATCAGAATGTACATGAAAAATCCGTATGTCGCTAGATGCATTCCGTCAATCCAATTAAGGGAAATCAACGCATCATTGATAACGGTCATAAAGAATAGAATGCTCGCGGTTAAATTCACAACAGCTGTGGGTCTTTTCATGCGAACTGCTTTAAACAAAACAACTAAAACATACATCATCGTTACAAAGGCAATCACGAGGAAATAATTAAATATTGGTCGGTATATTAATGGAGAAACTATTGTTGTAATGACAAGTAGTACGACTGATAACACGATTGACCATCTAACCACCCATCGGCTCATTTCGTTTGGATAAAGGTATCTTAAAAACAGTAGATACATCATATATCCGACATACAATATCAAATGTTCCAGTCGACTTTGCCATAACCATGAAAAGTCTGGGAATAATACCGTGAAAAATAATGGTTCTACAAACAGAGCACGTGCAGCAATAATGATACTGACAATGCCGAAATACAAAAATGCTCTCTCTTGTCGTCTGAAAATAAATATACCCAATTGATAGATTCCCATCACTAAAATTCCGCCGATAACGAAGAGTGTGGACGCGATCAGTTCGGTGTAATGAGTGGAGATGGCATCTGCTTTTCCGAATAGAATCGGTCTCGTCGCCCCTCCGATTGGAAATTCAAAATTTGAAACTTGCATAGTTAGTTTAATTTCTGGACTTTCAGGAGTGAAATAAGCAAGTTCTTTACGAAATGCCGGTTCACTGGATTCTTTGGAATCGCCCACCTTACCATTAAACGCAATACGTTCCCCGTCCGCCCATAAGCTGTAGGAAGAATATTGATGTGGAATATAAATGCCCATTACTTGCCCCTGTAAATTCTCAGGAATTTGAATCGTCAAGGAATAGGTTGCATAACCTAACATGGTTCCTGTTTGAATGTCCCAAGCATCTGGCACTTCCATATAATCAGATGTTTTTTGTTGTTGGGCTTCTGTTGGTGTTAATAACTGCTGCCAATGGAAAGCCCATTGTCCGTTCAAACTAATCAATTTATCTTTAGAAAATTCATAGGACTGAAGATTAATTATTCCTTGATCCGCTACCAATTCATTCTGTTCAGTTATGGATGGAAGCGAAAAGCCTGAAAGCAAGAGTATGAAGAATAAAAGGATATGTATAGGTTTCTTCAATAGGTTCCCTCCTGCGTTAAATATTATTTCCCAATTCATGCTTTTCCTTCATAATAGAAAGAAAGCGTTTGCGAGGTGTTCGTATGATTATGTATTTCTTGGCCAGCTATTTATTGGGTAATGTTCTGACTGCCTGGTGGGTAGGGAAATTTTATAAAACGGATTTACGCCACCATCGCAGTGGAAACTTAGGCGCACGCAATGCAGGTGCAGTGATTGGTAAATCCGCATTCCTGCTCACTTTTTTAGGTGATGCCTTGAAAGGTGTTCTTGTAATCTTCGCAGGACGCTACTTCGGCTTTGAAGAATGGGCAGTGGCAATGGGTGGTTTGTTGGTCATTTGTGGTCATATGTTTCCATTTTGGTTAAAAGGCAAAGGCGGAAAAGGGATCGCAACTTTCGTCGGAATTGGCCTGACTTTCAATCTATTATTTGCATTTGCGTTCATTGTGGTCTTTTTAGTCGCGTTACTTTTTATACGAAGTGCTACACTTAGCATGATTTTCGGTTATTTTGCGTATATTGGGTCAGTTATCTATTTAAATGAAATATTAGATGCTTGGCCAATAGTTGTTGCGATACTCTTCATTATGTATCGACATCGCTTCGACTTCAAACAATCTTTTGATGAACAGAAATGGAAACGCTCGTAACATTATCACTTGAATAGCTTTAATTCATTTTAAACCAAAGACCATCGCGAGAAAATACTTTTCGTGTTATAGTAATAAATAGTCAAAATCTTTAATTAAAGATAGGGTGTTTAGTAGATGTCAAAAAAACCAATTGCATGGGTTGTGGATAGTACTGCTTATATTAGCGATATACTCGCTGCCCACCCAGATGTACATGTTGTACCATTAGCTATCCATTTTGGACAGGAACAATATGCGGATGGCATTGATTTAACTTCAGATGAACTTTACAATCGCATTCGAAATGCAGAAGAATTTCCAAAGACCTCTCAACCAGCTGCAGGTGAATTTGCCAAACTCTATGAACAAATCAGTGAAGAGTATGAAGCTATTCTAGCCGTACACGTTTCGGCCAAATTGAGCGGAACCATTTCTTCATCCAAATCAGGTGCTGAAATTGCTGAAGTTCATATGGAATGTGTCGACTCTCTTGCTCTATCATCTGGCATCACTAAACTTGTAGAGCGCGGAATCGTTTTGCAAGAACGTGGAATGCATCTTGAAGAAATTGCTACACAACTTAGAAGCGAAGTGAAAAACTTACGTAACTATATTTTAATCGGAAACTTGAACCAGCTTTATAAAGGCGGTCGTATGAGTGGCGTTCAATTTTTCTTGGGTAGCTTATTGCAAGTCAAACCAATTATTCACTTAACAGAAGAAGGCGAATTGAAAGCGCTTGATAAAGTGCGTTCTCAAAAGAAAGCGCTCAACTATTTAGTTGATAAAGCCGTCGATGCATACGAAAAAGACGGTGTTCGCTCAATAGATCTTATGCATGGCAATATACCAGATCAAGTAGCGGAATTAAAAGATCTGATTCAATCAAAGGTTCCTGGTCTGGAAGTTCGTGTTGGTGAAATCAGCTCAGTTCTTGCAGTCCATGCTGGTGAAGGTACAATCGCTGCACTTTGGCACGTACCTGCTGAATAAATGAAAAAAGCTTCAAGCACCCTTTAAGAGGAGCGCCTGAAGCGAGACATAGAAAGTGTACAACACAAAAACCCTTGGGATTCCAAGGGTTTTTTACGTAAATGAATCTTTAATATGAAAGAAAATATATCTCGCATCATCTGTATAGGCTGGTGACGTTGTATAGCGCCAATTCCTTTGACGGGCGCTGACGGTATGTGCATTGACAAGTGGCTCTCCGATTTCATTAAATCCTGTAACGATCGTCGTGTGATCGAATCTGCCATCGCCCTGAAAGTCATAACTGATGACATCGCCCAGCTTTAAATCGCTGGCATTCGCCACTTTTACTGCCTGCAAGCCTGTTGTGGACGTATCCAGATACCATCTGAGTGAATGTGAAGTACTCCAGCTAAAGCTCCACGTGCCCCCTCTGACCCACCATCCTTTATTTCGGTTTGGATAGCCTCGCATTGGAGCTCCACCTGCAAGCAAACATTGGGAAATGTAATTCGTGCAATCGACATCAAATACGGGAAAAGCTGGATTGTTGGAGTTCCACCACCTATTCGCATAATCCACGGCTGCTTGACGATTGTATATAGAAATCCCTCCTTATGGAGAGCGTATGTAAATATTGACGGAATTAGAAGAATGGAGCGTGTTAAATATGAGAAGTATCGTCTTTGGCGTTTTATTGTCGAGAAGTTATTTGCAGTGATCTTCGGCGAGCCACTCGTCTTTTGTGATGGTTTTTCGGGGTCCACCATCCGTATTGAGCGAACCCATATAATCGCCAAAGAATTTACCATTGTGTTCAAATACTATCAGCTTTACACCACGGTCTTCACCGTCTTTTTGACAAATAGGCAATAGCGGAAATGTATAATGGTTAATGTATTCTCCACTGTAAGCTTTCAAATCCACACCTGCATTTTTCGCATTTTCATATGCTTCCGGATATAAACTGAGTTCATTTTCAGCCATACTCTTGTGACCATTTTGGATATTCCAGCCAAATTCATCTCCATACTTTTCCGCAATATAGTCCTCAATGACAGCAGCTTTTACAGGTTCACTTTGTTTGATTGGTTCACGTTCATGATTCAACACGAAAAAAGTGATACCCATTGCCACTGTCAGTAAAAGCAAAGTTGCCCAAATCGAAGATCTATTCATGCCCATCTCCCCCTCTATGTATCAATTTGTAGTTTCTTCCAATCAAAAGTTTCATTTTGTTGTTCAAATAAAAGAAAAACCACTCTTTTCCCGAGAGTGGTTTCAAAAACTTTGAATATAACTGTATGCTTTTAAAAATAATGTTATAGATGATAATGTTGATTTTCTTTGCGGCGGACGCGTTTCGCGGGCACGGCTTCAGTCTCCTCGTCACTACGTGACTCCGGGGCCTTCAGCTCGTGCTGTTCCCGCTGAAATGATTGGACCAAGGAATTCGGTCCCAATCTTTGCGACGAGTAACCGCAGGAGCAGTTGTTTTCTGCCGCCTCCAATACAATCAACAGAAAGCGCTACTGTAAGTATTCTTCTTTAAATTTCCAGCGGGAAAAGTGGTCGGTTATTTCTAAAAGACTCCTGCCAAAAAAACAAGCGAAACCCAACAGGCTACGCTATCATAGACAAAGGAACACACTTTGATTATTCATAAATTGAATAGAACAAACTCATGACCACGTCTATACTACTTCCGATGAATGGCATGATGGTGCTATCGCCAATTGGCGTCAAAACTACAATTAAAAAGACAATGGAACCGTAAGCTTCCAAAGGTCGCAGTTTTTCCTGAATTTTGACTGGAAATAGACTGGACACAATTCGATATCCATCCAATGGGGGTAGTGGCAAAAGATTAAACACACCTAACACTACGTTCAACATGACAAAGACATTCCAGAATTCATCCATTGTCATGTTCATTGGTGAAAAATAATAAATTGTAAATCCAATAAACGCCAGAACAAAGTTACTGAGGGGTCCAACTAAACTGACGATGATGGATTGAACGCGTCTAGTTGCGAAATATGCAGCGTTTACTGGTACAGGCTTTGCCCAACCAAATCCAGCAATAAAAATTAGAAGAGTACCAGCTATGTCCAGATGTTTTAAAGGATTAAGCGTTACTCGTCCCTCTCTTTTTGCTGTGTCGTCTCCAAACACTGAAGCCATCCAAGCGTGCATAAATTCATGTAACGTAAAGGCAATTATTAATGTAATAAGTACATATGGGATTTGTTCTAAAGGAAATGCTAAAAACTCTATGTTGCTCGCCTGCTTTCATACTATTCTTTTTCAGTTAATAGATTCTACTTCCTTCCATTACCTGTAAACTTAATGTACCATTTCACTTGCTGGATTTCACTAATCATTTTCTAGAAATGATGTTCTTAACAATACAACCGTCCTAGGGAAAAATAAAAAGGCCCTCACGAAAGTGAGTGCCTTTACTATTCATAGTATTTTTCAATGAATTCTTTTTCTTCTTCATAACTGAGAATTCCCGTTGCCTTGCCCACATTTCCACCCTGCAAGTTCCAAATTGTATTGTGATCTTCATCTACTTGCGTGAAATCATTTTTTGACCACCGATTAAGAATGCTTAAATAGCGATTTTTATTTTGATAATCACCATTTTCAACTACGTCTATTAATCTGTTCACACGCTCAGCTGTCAAAGGAAGGAACCCCCACTTTTCTTCCGCTTCTATTTTCTGGTGGCTCATTTGATGGATAACTTGACCTACCTGAAAATCGGGCATATTCATCGGAAATTCTTCTTCAACAGGTTGGTCTCTCACTTCTTTTACTTCAATTATTTTCCCGCCATCTTCAGTCGTAGTTTCTGTAATTGTTCCATCTTTTTTAATAATGGGTACTTCTTGTCCGTACATTCCATAGATAATCGTTCCAACAATACCCAAAACCGCAATGCTCAACACAATTTTCTGTACTTTAGTGAACTTAAATCTCTCGCTCTTTTCTTTCATACTTTCCTCCATTAAACAGTTGAGTTTTTCTTAGTAATTTCTTTATGATAATGAACAGCGAGACAATTGGATAGAGTAAAAAAACCAACACATTCGTAAAGATGACAGTTACAGATAATGCTGATATGACGAGTAAAGGTTTTTGATTATACCTCCTTGCAGCCTTCATGCCCCCTCCTCCACCAATCATTATGATTAAAATCAAAATGAATACTCCCGGAAGAATTAAGCCAAATCCCATGGTATATCCTTCGGTATCTTCGAGGGGAAATTTCCACTCCCTGATTTTGTGAGCAACAACAAAGACAAGCCAGAACCATGATACAGGAAGGGTCTGAAACAATATTTTATTCTCTTGTTTTGTACTTTTAAAAGAGCATGTGATGAGTACGATATGGCCAACCACCATGACAATCAGACCCGTAATAAGTAAAGAAATCATGTATACCACCTATCAATAGATAATAACTTTATTTTACTGTAAATAACTTACATCACAAAGATATTTTTAATTTTCTATCAAATAGCAAAAAAGCACATACTCAATCTATTTAGACCAAGTACGTGCTTTTTATCATTAAAATTCAGTTAAGATTTGGCGAGTAATTTAATTTCTTTTATTTGTTCAATATGCCTTTGTTCATGTAAGTATATTAATTCAATCCATTGATTAAGCGGTAATTCACCAAGGAATGGATGTGGCACTGATTTCTCAGTCAATGTGGAACTATCCTCCACTGTGTTTAATACACTCATCAATAAAATTCTTGATTGGCTCAAAAGGTCTAGTATTTGATCAGATTCTAATGAATCAATTGGCGGCTGAACAATTTCTGGTGCTTTTAATTTATTCGATCTGTCTAACATAAAATCAATTTTCTTCTGTTCGGCTCTGACATTGGATTTTTTAAGTCCATAAGCGATTGCTTTTGCAAAAGTTTCTTCTGTTAAAGCTACGTGATGACAAATTTGAGCAATACTCCAGCTATTTTTTTCTGGATTGTAATTTAAATCTTCATAACTTAGTTCATTCAATTCATTTAACAGATGATTTCTCGTTGTCATCAAACTAGTTTCATAGACCAAATATCTCAACCTTCCCAACCCTATTCTATAGTACGTAATATTTTATTCTCCATGTTTGTAAATATTCCGGTCAAAACAAAAACCACTCTATCTATCGATACGAGTGGCTTGTCTATTTTATGGAGTATATCGGGATCGAACCGACGACCTTCACACTGCCAGCGTGACGCTCTCCCAGCTGAGCTAATACCCCTTTATCAAAATATTTGGTACAATACTCAGTATATAGCAAGAATACTAGTTGATTCAAGAGGCGAGAGGGTGGCGAAATGCAAAAAGTGCAACAACATGCAGAGCGTGAAATTTTTGCGCCCATTGCATTATGCGATTCGAAAGGAAATTTGAACCCTGCTGCAATCGGTTTTTCTCGAAAACCGTTAATCGATAGTAATTTATCCGGACATTTTATGCGTAAGAAAAAATGGAATTACTGGTGTGTGTACGGAGAAGATATTTTATTTTCAGCTAGCATCCGCCACTTGGATTACGCAGCGATTTGTTGCGTGTATTTCCTGGATTATGAAACGCAACGATTTTTTGAGAAGACGATTACGATTCCACTGGGACAACGTGTTCACATGCCGAGCCAAGTTCTTGAAACAGTGAAATTTTCCAATAACGAAATGAGTGTCCAATTATTTCATATGCAAAATGAGACACATATGACGGTCACCGTATCTGATTTCGACGGAGATTTGCTACATGCAGATTTACATATCGAGCATCCTGAAAATGACGATTCATTGAATGTTGTCATCCCTTGGAATCGTCAACTCTTTCAACATACGGCCAAGCATCATACGCTCCCGACTCGCGGGTTTGTCAAAATTGGGGACAAGCGCTATTCATTTAACCCGGATGACAGTTATTCCGTACTCGATTATGGACGTGGCGTTTGGGCGAGATCCGCTTCTTGGAATTGGGCAATGGCTTCTCAACGAGTCGGCAGACAGCGCATAGGTCTGAACTTCGGTGGAAAATGGACCGATGGAACGGGTATGACGGAAAATGCAGTATTTGTCGATGGACACATGACGAAAATCTCTGAAGATGTCATATTTTCTTATGATGAGACTGATTATATGAAACCTTGGCAGATTCGTTCGAAATTTTCACGTGATGTCAATTTAACGTTTACCCCATTTTTTAAACGTGAAGCGAAAATTAATGCCCGTCTCGTCACATCCGAGATTAATCAACTCATTGGATATTATCAAGGCTTCGTTTATCTTGACGACGGCTCCCGTCTTGCGATTACCCAAATGCTTGGATCAATCGATGAGCACAAGGCTAAGTGGTAAAACGAAAACGAAGAAGCCTACTCTATTCTGAACGCTGGCGTTTGTAATCAGACTTCAAGACATAATTAAATATCCTCATCTTCCTGATTAACAGGAGGACGAGGATTTTTTTGTTCATTTTAGTGTGAATGGACGAAAAGCATTGCTGACTGGACAATACCAAATCTAGCATCACTTCAGCAACTTTTTAAACCGTTCCTACTTCCAACGCCTGCTTCATACGTTCTGGATAATCCGTAAAAATCGCATGCACGCCGATTTTCTGCAAAGCCATCGCGTTCTCAATGTCATTTACCGTGTAGACGCGAAGGATTGCTCCTTTTACTAAGGCCTCTTTTGCCATTTTTCGCATGGCTGTCGGGAGGAAGATATGAAGAGCATCCGCTGGAATGAAACGGGCGTAGTCATATGCATCTACCAACACTTCCAAGGTTAAGATAGCGACTTCAATATGAGGTGCCAGTTTCTTGAATTCCCTGACCGCTTCGTGATCAAAAGAGGAGATGACAACCCTTTCTGCCATTCCCATCTTTTCAATTACTTGGAGCACTTTCTCCCCCATGCCTTCATATGGAAAGATATCCGATTTAAGCTCGATATTGATATGATGTGTGGTTTGTTGGAACACCGCTAATACTTCTTCCAAAGTAGGAATTGTTTGACCTGCAAATTCACTTCCAAACCAGATACCGTAGTCAAAAGTACGCAGCTCAGCTAACGTTAAATCTTTTACATACCCTACGCCATCTGATGTGCGGTCTATTGTCTCATCATGAATAACGACGAGTTCTCCATCTTTTGTCAGATGGACGTCGAACTCCACTCCATGGATATCGAGTCGAGCTGCTTCTTCAAATGCAGCGAGAGTATTTTCGGGAAACGTTCCTGATGCACCACGATGAGCATAGATTTTCATGTAAAGTCCTCCTTAAATTTCTGTACGTAATGTCCATAGTTCTGGGAAGAAATATTGGTCGAGTACTCGCTTTAAGTAATGAACACCTGAAGATCCGCCTGTACCTGTCTTGAAGCCAATGATTCGTTCCACTGTTTTCATGTGTCGGAAACGCCACTGCTGCAGCCAGTCTTCAATATCCACAAGCTTCTCGGCTAATTGATACAGCTCCCAGTATTGGTCGACATCACGGTAAACAGTCTTCCATGCTTCGAGTACACTGGCGTTTGGTTCATACGGAGCCGAGACATCACGCAAAAGAATTTCTTCATCAATAGGCAGACCAGCTCGAGCGAGTTTTCTAATCGCGACATCGTATAGACCTGGCTGATGGAAAGCATCTGTTAATGTGTTCAATAACTCTTCGTCTTTTTCATAGATTTTAAGCACATGCTTCGTTTTATAGCCGAGTGCAAATTCAATCATGCGGTATTGGTAAGACTGGAAACCACTTGCATTGCCAAGTGACGAACGGAACTCCATGTATTCTGCAGGTGTCAAAGTGGACAGAACATCCCACCCTTGAATGATTTGCGTCTGAATTTTAGAGACGCGCGCTAATTGCTTAAATGCAGGTTGAAGATCATCATTTTCAATATTTTTTATAGCTGCTCGCAGTTCATGCAAAATCAATTTCATCCACAACTCCGAGACTTGATGAATCATAATAAATAATGGCTCGTCGTGGTGATCGGTCAAGCCGTCCTGTGCTGTTAACAATTTATCGAGATGAAGGTATTCCCCGTATGTCATGTTTTCTTTAAAATTCGTATGTAATCCTGCTTCACCTTGTGCAGCACGATTTTGACCGTTATCCAGTGGTTTCTTATCCATTTTAAAATCCCCTTAAGGCTCTACTTTCACTCATCTCATCTAGTTGTATTATGACATGAGATTCAACACTTTAACAGACTACTTAAAATTGTGAAAATTCTTATTGCAAGAGATTCCCAAACTATGGTAAGATTCTATTCTGTTTTCAAACCCCAACATCTTCAGAAAAGCGCATTGCGCCAATCTAGCCTGACACCGGCGCTTGGAAGGATCGACTCGAAAGCTTTTTTTGCATGAGTTTAGGAATGAAGGCTAAGAACGCGACATCGTGTCGCAACGCCTTCATGACCCACTTCCTGTGGGCCCAAATCTTCATATCGGAGGACTGTATGACACAGAAACATCCTGATTTTGAGCAAGAGCAAGAGCGCCTGACCTACACTAAACACTATATGCAACAGTTACTCGACGAATCGAAACGCGATGTGAAATCTGCACAAGAGAATATTCGTCATGCAATGGCCGATTTGGATTATTTGGATTCCAGTTTAAGCTACATGAACATTTTAACCAATGCCAGGTTTTTCGAAATGGCCCGTTCTCAAAAAGAAGGACTGGAAGCCATTCAGCAAAAGCCTTATTTTGCACGCATTCATTTCCAAAAAGACGGCGAAGACAGTGAAATGCTGTACATTGGAAAGACTTCTTTATTCCACCGGGAAACACAGGAACCGATCATAGTGGACTGGCGTTCGCCTGTTGCCAATGTGTACTACGATGGGCGGCTCGGGGATATCGAATACGATGTCCGGGAAGATACGTTTACCGGTCACCTATTTTCAAAGCGGCAATACACCATTGAAAAAGGTGAGCTGCAGGATGTTCGGGATATCGATTTAACGACCAATGATGAGCTTTTGCAAGAAGCACTTTCAGGAAAAGCAGATGTCCGTTTAACTGAAATTGTGTCGACCATTCAAGCTGAACAAAACGAAATCATTCGTGCCCATTTAAAGCAACCCATTATTGTGCAAGGGGCGGCAGGCAGTGGAAAAACGACGATTGCATTGCATCGTATTTCGTATTTCCTTTATACAATGGGTGAACATTTCCCAGCAGAAAAGTTAATGATTTTAGCCCCATCAAAACTGTTTATGGACTACATAGCGGATGTATTGCCTGAGCTTGGAGTCGGTCAAATATGCCAGACAACCTACACTGAATATGTCTTGAACGCCACGGGGATTAAAGTCAAACTGAAAGATGTGAACCTGAAGCTTGCAGCATTAACAGAACAGGAAAACCCGGATGAAATGATGCTTTGGCAATCTCAGATGAAAGGTTCTCTTTCCTATACGATGTTAGTAGACGCCTTTCTTTATGAATATGAAAAATCGGTAGCTGACCAATTCGAAGATGTATACATTGAGAAGTACTGCATCATGCGTGGTTCCAAATTAAGAAACTTATTCTTAACGGACTTTTCCTATATGCCAATTGAAAAACGGTTGGAACGAATCAAGATGATCTTGACATCGCATGTGCGACAAAAGAAAAAAGAAATCCTGATTGTGTTGAACAAAAAATACGATGCTGCGCTTGATAAAGCGTTGGTCGTTCGTGATGATGCAAAACGCAAAGCGGAAGTAACGAAATTCATCGATGAGCGCGATCGTCGAATTCCATTGATTGAAAAAGAATCCAAGACCACCGCTAATGCTTACATGAGACGTTTTAAAAAAGCCAACATCAAAAATATGTATCGTGAGTTTGTGACAAATGAAAAGTTAATAAATGAACATGCCACTCTATGGACAGAGGAACAGAAAAAGGCGTTTCTTCAAAGCCATTCGATTGAGTCATGGGAAATAGAAGACTTGGCCCCTCTTTATTACATGCATGCCAAGATTAAAGGCATTTCCGACAAGTGGAAAATGCGAGTGGTGTTTATAGATGAAGTCCAGGATTACAGCGTTTTCCAACTCGCCGCCCTCAAAGAAGGCCTTGGAACGGATATGTTTACAATGGTAGGAGATTTAGCTCAAGGCATTCATAGCTACTGGGCCCTCACTTCCTGGGATCCAATTATTGAATTATTTCCCCGTGCCACTTACACGACTTTGCAAAAAAGCTATCGAACGACAATTGAAATCATGGAAATGGCAAACAGCATTTTGATGCAAATGGACGAAGACTTACCATTGGTGGAACCCGTCGTCCGTCACGGCATCGATCCGCAGTTTCACGAAATGAAAACGATTGATGGCAACCGAATTGTTACTTTACTGGATGAAGTCCGAAGTCGTGGTCATCGTTCGATTGCCCTTATATGCAAAACGACGACAGAGGCAAAAGCTGTTGCGAAGCACCTGGAAGATTTCCTTCCGATTCAGTTGCTGAGCGACCATTCAGATATAGACCAAGAAAAGCTGCTCATCGTGCCGAGCCATTTAGCAAAAGGGTTAGAATTTGATGCGGTGATCGTTGTGGCGTTTGATACCCCGTTCCGCGAACATGCAATTGACCGCAAGCTTTTATATGTCGCGATGACTCGTCCGATGCATGAGCTACATTTAGTCGGACCAAACCGTGAGCATTTTTTATTGCCTGCTATATCAAAGAAATCTTGAAACAATCAATAAAGTGCGGGGACAACTTGCCTTTACAACGTGAACATCGATTTTTCCTACGTGGAGCTCAATTTTTCCTACGTCAACGCCAATTATTCCTACGTGAACGTCATTTATTACAACCAAAGGTCGGGTTTGTCCGGTCGACTAGCCTAACGTTTCTCTTATCAAAGGGAAACGTTTTTTCTTTTCCTCTTGCATGAATCAATTATTCGTTGTATTGTTTAAATCGTAATCATTACTATTTACATTAAATCATGAAGGAGCGAACAAATGCAAACTCAAATTCCAGTTACTGTGTTAAGTGGTTATCTTGGCGCAGGTAAAACAACAGTATTGAACCACTTGCTAGCCAACAAAGAGGGAAAGAAAATCGCGGTGATCGTCAACGATATGAGCGAAATCAATATTGATTCTCAACTGATTCAAGGGGGAGGTTTTTCACGTACTGAAGAAAAATTGGTGGAGCTGACAAATGGCTGCATTTGCTGCACCCTGCGTGAAGACTTGATGATTGAAGTAGAAAAATTGGCGAAACAAGGAGATATCGATTACATCGTCATTGAATCCACCGGTATTTCAGAGCCAATTCCGGTAGCACAGACTTTTACATATATCGATGCAGAAGTGGGAATTGACCTTTCTCAGTATTGTCGTTTAGACGCCATGGTAACAGTAGTGGATGCTTTCCGTTTTTGGAGTGATTACGAAAGCGGGGACTCGTTGTTAGAACGCAAACAGACGGATGATGAAAACGATGTCCGTGATGTATCCGATTTATTAATCGACCAAATTGAATTTGCTAACATTATTTTGATTAGTAAAACTGATCTGGTTACGGAAGAGTATGTACTTGCCTTCCAATCATTCCTGAAGAAAATGAATCCAGATGCCATTTTGATTCCTATTGAGAAAGGGAACGTTCACCCTTCCATGCTTTTGGATCAAGGGTTATTTGACTTCGAGCAAGCCAGTCAATCGGCTGGGTGGATTAAGGAGTTAAATGAAGAACATGTACCAGAGACCGAAGAATACGGAATCACTTCTTTTGTTTACAGAAGAAAACGTCCTTTCCATCCCGAAAGATGGCATGCATGGCTAAGTGCCTTTCCACAAGAAATTGTCCGTTCTAAAGGCTTTTTCTGGTTGGCCACTCGAAATAAAATGGCCGGATTATTGTCCCAAGCCGGCAATTCCCTTCAGTTCCAAGGAGCTGGATATTGGATTGCAGCCTTACCTAAAGCGGAACAACGGTTGATTATGCAAGAAGATAAATCTGTAGCATGCAGATGGGACGAGAAACATGGGGATCGTCAAACTGAGATGGTGTGGATCGGTCTCGATATGGACAGGGAAGATATTGAAGCTCAGCTGGATGCTTGTTTGCTGACAGATGACGAAATGATGAGTGATTGGACAACATTTGCTGACCCAATCCCCCCTTTTGTGGCTGCTAATTAATTCAGGAGTTTTAATCAAAGTAATTCAGATATGAAGCCAAAAACCCCACTGCGCATTAGTTCGCAATGGGGTTTTTCACGTAATAATCAACTTGCATAACGGGATGGAAACCCGCTTTTTCATAAATCGATAATGCTTGATTATTGTCGATTTCCACGTCTAGCATCACACTTTTACAATTTCTTCTCAATCCTTCTGCTTGTGAAAATGCCAACAAAGCTGAACCGATTCCCTGACCTTGTCTCTCTGAATCTGTCGCTAAAGCAGTTACCCAGAGCGTTTCGCCGTCTTCCACAAGCGTGACGGTACCGACAACTTTCTCTTGTTGTTTCGCTACAAACACATGTCGAGATGGATTCGATGCATTGTAATCTAGCAATGTTTGCACTTCGTCTTCTGTATCCCCAAATGCATTCATTAAAATATGCTTAAGTTCCTGCGCTTCATCAGTAAGCGGGTACACTTCCACTGCTGAATTTTCTTCTATAGCTTTCACATTTGCTTTCAGTGTTGCTTCTGAAAAATTCCACTCATAGCCAGCCTGTTGCAAAAATGCTGCCCCTACCTTCGAATCTTTTATGTTCAATGCAAGCTCACTTTCATATCCACGGAGCTCCAAGTTATGTTGTAATTCTTTCGTCAATGCCTGTCCCAGTCCTTGTCTGCGATATTCAGGATGAACAAGTCCGCTCCACTCATAGGAATGAATCCCAATCATATCGATGGCAGAGATGACACCAACGACTTCATCTTCTGCATAAGCAAGTACAGCAAAGCCTTTAGTTAATGGATCCGTCATGACTGGTATATTTAACACTTGCTCGTAATTGGTTCCTTCTATTTCTTCGTTTGCACGAAGCAAAGCCTGGATTTCACTCGATGTTTCCACATCCAATGGGAACGAAACTGTTAATATGGCAATGTCCACAAGTATTTCCACCTTTCTTTCATTGTTGTGACTAACGTGTATCATTATGGTAACAACGGTTTATTTCCTCCCTAGATAGGCTATATAATAGCAACAGTCTGATTTCATGGAGGAGTAAAATCATGGATAAGAAACGATTATCTTGGGTTGACGTCACGAAAGGATTTTTAATGATCCTTGTCGTAATCGGCCATTACCCTGGACAACTTGATTTCCCTCTTGGGAAGTATATATATTGGTTCCATATGCCCGCCTTTTTTATTTTAAGCGGAATGTTTTTCAAACCGGTTCTGGAAAAAGGACTTTCAAAACAAGTTATTCATAAACGTTTTATGCAATTAATCGTACCATACTTGTTTTTCCTTGTAACGATTACGGTCATTCGTTATGGAATGGAAATCGGTTCTGGAAACTTGGATATGTCATGGTATTTAAATGATATTTGGACACTTGTAATAGGTGGTCGATTTGCAAGAGGTGCTTATGGCGTCTTCTGGTTTGTCACTACATTGTTCTTTACGTTCTTGTTCTTCTTATGGATGACGAAGTACTTTAATCGTACAAAACAAATTGCAATTTTAGCTGTTTTCTATTTAATCGCTCACATTGAAAGTGTATTTGCGATGCAAGTTATTGGCGGTGCACCAGACAAAGCCTCTCAAACCATTCCGATGATTTGGAATATCGACGTGGCACTGATGGCGGTTGTCTACTTTGCACTAGGCTATTATATGAAGAATATTTGGATGAATATTACGAAGCCATGGTTGATTGCCGGGTTGATTGGAACGGTGTCTGCCGTTTCACTCGATTGGTTCGGCATTATTGATTATCACCTAAGCATGAAGTTCCTACGTTATGAGCATGTTGTTTTGGATTTAATCATTCCGATTTCCATGACACTTGTTTTTGTGGGTGCATTCCAATGGATCGCTTCTCGCATGTCATTGAAGTGGTTGCAACAAATTGAAAAACACTCGATTTCGATTATGTATCTTCATATTTTCACGGATATCGTGTTGAATGATTACTTCAATTACGGCATCATCGGATTTACAGCATTTGGATTGATTGTTCCGATTGTGGCATCAATTATCATCCAAAAGCTGGTCCCTCACGGCAGATTGTTCCTCGGTGGTTTCTCACCGAAGAAACGCAAAGCAGCTGCTAAACCAGTTAAATTAAAAGAAGCTGAGCCTCAATACTAGAGGCTCAGCTTTTTCTTTTGATAAGCTCATTTTTAGATAATAAAGGTTTTTCTAGATTAGGGCAGAGACTGACATGTTGATTTCCTTTGCGGCGGACGCGTTTCGCGGGCACGGCCTCAGTCTCCTCATCACTACGTTCTTCCGGGGCCTTCAGCTCGTGCTGTTCCCGCTGAAGTCGCCGCCTCCACTCCAATCAACAGAAAGTACCTCTGTCAGCGTTACTCTTCAAAATAGTTAAGTAGGATAGTGGTCGGTTTTTTCTGAAGACTCCTGCGGAAATAACGGAACAAGCTAGACCCCGCAGGCCGAGCCGAGGAGGCTGGCGTTTCGTCCGCGGAAAGCGAAAGAAATAGCCGACCACCTTCTTTTTTAAATCAAGTGCAAATAAGAATGCAATTTTTTGCTGTTAAAATTAATTGCTTCTCTATTGTCATTAGCCTGAACAGAGTATTAATAATTATGGTTCAGCTTTTCTATGTTTTGAACTTATCTATAACTGTGATTCCGTCAGCATGTTGTAATACAGACCTTTTTGAGAGACAAGTTCATCCTGACTGCCGGACTCCACGAGTCGACCTTGATCCATGACGTAGACCACATCTGCTTGGCGGACTGTATTCAATCGATGGGCGATGACGAAACTTGTGCGGCCTTCCATCAATCGTTCGAGTGCTTCTTGGATTTTCATCTCAGTCACGGTATCGATGCTGCTCGTTGCTTCATCCAACAGTAGAATGACCGGGTCTGCCACGAGCGCGCGGGCGATGGACAATAATTGTTTCTGCCCTTGGCTGATTTCCCCACCGTCCGCTGTCAGGACGGTATCGTATCCTTCAGGAAGCTTTACGATAAAGTCGTGGGCGTTTGCTTGCTTCGCGGCTTCAATGAGTTCTTCATCGGTCGCATTCAATCTGCCGTAACGGATATTTTCTTTAACAGTTGCCTCGAATAAAAATGGATCTTGTAAGACAAAGGCAATTTGACTGCGCAATGTTTGGCGGGCCAATTGATCAATCGGAATATCATCAATGCGAATCTGACCTTCATTCGTCTCATAAAAACGGGCGAGCAGCTGCATGATCGTCGTTTTCCCAGCACCTGTTGCGCCGACCAATGCGGCCGTTTCACCAGGATTCAACGTAAAACTGACATCACGAATTGTGTGCTCATCATCTGATTGTTCATATTTAAACGAGACCTGATCGAATTCAACTTTCCCTTTTAACACCGTATCCAGTTGCGAAGTGGCTTCATCTTTTTCAATCGGTTCATCTATGATCGCGAAAACACGCTCCGCCCCGGCAATTGCCGATAGCACAGTGTTGAATTGATTCGCCAAGTCATTTAAAGGTCGGGTAAACTGTCTTGCATATTCCGAAAAGATAACGATGGTTCCGATTGAAACGTGTCCATTCAAGGCTAGTAAGCCCCCAACGCCAGCCACAATGGCAAAGCTGGCATTGTTCAACATGTTCATCACTTTCGGGATAAAGCCTGAATAGGTCAGCGCCCAGAATCCTGTTTGTCGCAAACGTTCACTTTTCACGATGAATTCATCGGTGACACGATCTTCCTGAGAAAAGGCTTTAACGATTCGTTGTCCAGAAATCGTCTCTTCAATCATCCCGTTTAAATCACCCACGGCTTGTTGCTGTTGCTTAAACAGTTTACCGGTTCTTCTTGTAATCCATCGAATGGAGAAGAACATGATAGGAATGATAGTCATCGTCAACAGTGTTAGTAACGGACTCAATGTCAGCATGACAATGACAGTTCCGGTCAGCGTCAAGATACTGGAAAGTACTTGAATGAAGGAACTATTTAAGGTCGCACTGACGTTTTCAATATCATTTGTCACACGGCTCATGAGTTCCCCATGTTGGCGTTTATCGAAGAATGAAACCGGCAGCTTTTGAAAATGAGCGAAAAGACTGGTTCGCATGCGGTAAATCGTTTGTTGCGCGACACCGATCATCCAGTAGTTCTGGAAAAACAGCGATAGCGACAGGAAGAAATAAATGCCGATCAACCACATCATCATGTTTTGCATTCCTGCAAATTGTCCAGGAACGATATATTCATCAATAATTTTACCAAGCAAATACGGACCAACTAAAGCGAGTGTTGAACTGACCACGACGAGCAACAGAACGGTAATCAATAAAGCTCTTTGTTCATCTACTAGTTGCCAAATACGTTTTAATACACCTTTCCAGTCCCCAGCCCGTTCCCCTTTTTTCTTTTTCACGGGTGTTATATCTTCTTTTGTCAAAACCGGCTCGTAGCCGAATGGCTTAGTTAACATCTGGCGCATGCGAAGGCACCTCCTGTTCTTGTTGTGACTCCGCAATTTGACGGTATAAATCGGACGTTTCGATTAGTTCCTGATGTGAGCCATATGCGGCAATACGTCCATTGTCCAGTAACAGGACTCGGTCTGCCCCTTTTGCCGTGCGTATTTTTTGCGTGACAACGAGCATAGTAGCTTCTTCTTTATCCAAAGCCTCCCACAACGATGCTTCCGTCTTCACATCGAGCGCACTCGTGCTATCGTCCAACAACAGAATTTCTGGCTTTCGAACCAATGCTCGTGCAATTGACAGACGTTGTTTTTGCCCACCTGATAAATTCACGCCTTTTTGGCCGACTCGCGTATCGTACCCTTTCGCGAACTGTTCAACGGATGAATGAATTTGCGCTTGTTTGGCCGCTTGTTGCAACTCATCAGTGGATGCTTCCACTTTGCCCCATGCCAAGTTTTGATAAATGCTGCCCGTAAACAGCAGAGACTGCTGAGGCACGAGCCCGATAGCTTGACGCAATTGATCCAACGGCCAGTTTTTGACGTCTTTACCGTCTACGGTAATCGAACCAGAGGTCACTTCAAAAAAGCGTGGAATGAGTTGCATCAATGTCGATTTCCCTGCTCCCGTTGCTCCCATAATGGCCAGTTTCTCACCAGATTTCACATCAAATGAAATGTTCTGCAACACAGGTTCAGGCGTATTCGGATAGCTAAATGTTACATTCTTGAAGTTGATTTCACCTTTAATGATCCCATGCATTTTGCCAGATTCATCATCGCGTTCTAAACCTTCGTTGACCAGCAAGACTTCTTCCATTCGTTCTGCGGAAGCTTTCGCACGGGCAAACGCCATGATGATGAAAGCGAACATCGAGAAAGCCCCTGTCATACGCATCGCGTAGTTGACGATTGCGACCAATTCACCGATTTGTGCATTATTCGATTGGATTTCACGTGCCCCAAACCAAAGAACAGCTAGCAAACTGATGTTCATTACCAATAGCAATAGCGGCAGAATTATTTCCATAATGCGAAGTGCTTTCACCGTATCCATTTTGAGGAGGTTCGACACTTTTTCAAAACGAGAAGACTCGAAAGTCCCTCGTAAATAAGCTTTAACTAGGCGTACAGCCTGCAAGTTTTCCTGTAGAACACGGTTTACGCGATCGAGCCGCACTTGCACAAGCGCAAAGTAACTGACTCCTTTTTTCACCATGATATAAAGGAAGATGATTAAGAATGGAGCCCCGATGACGAGGAACATCGCGAGGTAGGCATTGACGATAAACGCCATGATTACACTACCGAGTACAAGTAAAGGCGCGCGCAACATGATGCGTAAACTCATGAAGAGAACGTTTTGCACCATGGTAACGTCACTTGTAAGTCTCGTGATCAAACCAGCTGTCGGGAATTTTGTAAACGTCGCAACGGTAAACTGTTGCACTTGCTTGAATAAAGCACTGCGGACATCAAAAGCGAAGCTCTGTGAAGCGTGCGAGGCAAAGAATGAGTTCGTCGCACCGGACAGGAAAGCAACGAACGCCATGAGCATCATGACCCCTCCCCACGTCCAGATGACGGATTGATCGCCTTTCATAATGCCATCATCGATGATCTTCGCAATGATGAGTGGTTGTACAAGCTCGACTGAAAGCTCAATTAGCATAAGGAAAAGAGCAATGGCAATCGGCCATTTATATGGTCTGACATACGAAAATACAGTTTTCACTAAATGTCCTCCTGAAACTTCTTCGTTAAACGAATTAATTATCTGATTGTTCACTATTATGCCACAATGGCTGAGTAAAAGGTATCATTCGTTTGAATGAAATGTTCTCGAGTTCGAACGATTTTAGGGTGAGCGACGGCTCAGTTGTAAAAATAGGGGTTCACGTAGGAAAATTCGTGGGTGACGTAGGAATTATCGATGTTCACGTAGGAAAAAAACGCGTTCACGTAGGAAACATCCCGAATCCACAAAAAAATCACACACTCAAAAAAGAATGGATGCTTCTCTATCAAAATTAAATGTTCTCAAGTCGGAACAATTTCTGGGTGATCGTCATCCCTTCTTTCCTACAGTAGCGCAGCGAAAACAAAAGCCATTAAATCTTTAAAACCTGATTGGGAGCCATTCCGCTAACCGCTCCAGGCTCTTTTCTGTTTGTGGTTTGACTCTGAGCGGTGGCTCAGTCTGACTTTTTGGGGATGACGTCTGAGAAATCAGCGTTGACGTCTGAAACCATGACAAATCTCGAGTCATCCCTTCTTTCCTACAGCAGCGCAGCGAAAACAAAAACTATTAAATCTTTGAAACCTGATTGGGAGCCATTCCGCAAACCGCTCCAGGCTCTTTTCTGTTTGTCGTTGCGCCTGAGCGGTGGCTCAGTTGTAAAAACCGGGATGGACGTAGGAAAAACCGAGGGTGACGTTGGAATTTCCGCCGTTCACGTAGGAAAAAATGACGTTGACGTAGGAATCTCCCCAGAATACACAAAAAAATCACCCACTCCCGGAAGAGTAGATGATTCCCTATCAAACTTCTTTCTTGTTCCGATCTCCTGCAATGGATAGCCATGTAACACATACCAGCATTAGAAGAGCACCAACCATCTGCCATACCCCTAACACTTGTTGCAGCCAAATAACGGAGATAATCATTGCCGTTAAAGGCTCCATGCTGGATAAAATACTCGTTTCAATGGCGCTTATGTATTTCATGCTACTCAAAAATAATACGAAGGCTACTGTGCCGAAGACAATGACCGTCAATACTAGAATGGATAATTTCCAATCCAGTAGCAACGTCCATTCGTCAGATTTCCATACATGGCTTAAACTTCCGAGGACAACACCGCCTATCAGCATCGACCAGCCGACCACGAACAATACTCCCCATTCTTTCATAAGGGCACTTGGATATAACGTATAAAAAGCAAAACTCAGTCCGACTGCGACTCCCCATGCCAACGCTTCAGGGCTTAACAATAACTTGTTGAATGACCCGTTCGTCAACAAGAAGAACAAGCCCAATAATGTTCCAAAAATGCCATAAAGCTGATATTTCGGTGGCCATTTCTTTATACTCCAGGATACAAAAATCACGACAAAAATCGGTGCCAAAAATTGAAGCAGTGTCGCCACTACTGCATTGCTGGATTCGATTGCCGCAACGAAGGAATATTGAACGCCGAGCATGCCGAACAATGCGAAGATGACTAAACGTTTTAGCCAGTAAGGCTGACGCCATATTGGTGTTAACTGTTTTCCTGAAATTTTCAAGAAAGCGAGTAAACCAATTCCGGCAATAAGAAGCCTGATTGTTAACATAAACGGAACAGATATCCTCGAGTGTGACAGGATCCATTCCATTAATGGACCCGTCGCTCCCCACAACATAGCCCCTGTAATAATCAATACAATCCCTTTTGCACGAATCATTTACTCACCTCATAATCTAGTAGACTTCATTACATCTTACTATTGTTCGTGCTGAATTCAATGAACAACTTGCGAACATTTCATTTATACCTTCAATGAATCTCCTTGAATTTTCCTTTATTTATCAGAATAAAACATTTTTAATTTTAATGACTTGCTGTCAAGACTTCTCTATAATAGTAGATAGTTTACATACAAGGAGTCCTGCGAAATGAAAGGTATGCAACAAGTATTGGAAAATGGCAGCAGTGTATTGGACCATGTTCCTTTTCCAATGATGCTGACAGCTAAAGATGCAACAGTGCTTTGGTGGAGCAAGGAAGCGGAACGAACATTTGGTTTTACTGCAGATGAAATCGTTGGAAAATTCTATCCTTTTTTCGAGGAAAACAGTTCAGCCATCCAGAAATCCACATGGGACCAAGTGATTCAAAGCAATGACCCAATTCGCTTTGAAAATTTCATTCTACATTCTAAACATGGCCAACCCGTTCATGTGTCGGCTGTATTGAATTCAATGATAATCGACGATGAACACTGCGTTATGTTCTTATTTGAAGTCGATAACATTCCGACCATCAATCAAGCATCAAGTACACAGGAATTAGCTAGCTTTAAAATGGGATTAGACGAAACCTTTATGCTCACTTATCTAGATCAGGATGGGCTTATTACATATGCAAATACGTTATTTTTGAAATCAAGCAAATGGACACCAAAAAGAATTATTGGCAAATCATTTTGGCAGCTTTTCCCCGAAGAGTCTGCTGATAAATTGGTCAATCAAATTTGGTATGCGCTGAAAAGCAACCGCGTTTGGCAAGGATCAGTTGAAAAACTGACCAAGGATGGGGAAACCTACTGGGTTGATATGACCGCCATTCCTGTACTTGATATGAACGATGAGCCGATGTATTTTACAATTTTGGAAAAAGACATTACAGACAAGAGACGCCTGCAATTGCATCTTGAACAAATTGCTTATGTGGATCCCGAGACCGGATTGATGAATCGTCATCGTCTTGAAAATATCGTTTCTAATTTAATTGCTGAAGATCGTCATTTTTCGTTCATCTTTTTAGATATCGATAAGTTTTACACATTGAAAGACATGCACGATGAAGAGTCTGAGACGACACTGTTGCTGGAATTTGCAAAACGTATGAAAATGTATTTCCAAGATAGTGATATCGCGCGCGTCGGAGAAGATGAATTTGTGGTGTTGACGCCGTTAAGTGACTGGTTTATTCAAGGCTTTTTAAGTTACTTGAAACAACATCCGATTTATATCCGCAATAAAGCCATTCCGATTTCGATCAGCGGCGGGATTACTAGATTCCCAGAAGATCAGTCAACATTTTTACATTTGATGAAAGCATCTAGCGCGACCATCCATAAGGTGAAAAAAGAAGGTGGCGGAAATATCGTCAGCCTTTCAAAAGCCAATCATGTTGCGTTAAGCAGAAAAGCGATGATCGAGAAACGCTTGATTGAAGCGTTGCATCATAAAGACCTGAGCGTCATGTATCAGCCACAAGTAGATTTAAAGTCTGGCAAGATCGACGCAGTGGAAGCACTGGTTCGTTGGGAAGACGCTGTGCTTGGCACCGTTTCACCGAGCGACCTTATTCCGATTGCAGAAGAAACCGGCATGATCCATGATATTGGGACATTTATGTTGGAGAAGGCATGCGAACAAGCGGCCACTTGGGCAAAACAAGGCAAGCCCATGAAAGTTAGCGTCAACTCGTCTATCCGTGAGTTCCGTGATAAAAACATGGTGAAGAAAATCAGGCAAGTTTTAGAGAAATTCGATTGTCCTGCTCATTTATTGCAGATTGAAATTACGGAGAAATTTGCACTCGAAGCGGAGTCCGAACAATCGATTATCCGTCAGATGCTACAACTGCAGACTGATGGCGTCACGTTTGTGCTTGATGATTTCGGGACAGGCTACGCTTCCTTCCGCTATATGCAGTTACTGCCGATTACCGAACTGAAAATCGATCAATCCTTTATCTCTTCCATTACGAAACAAGAGAAATTGCAAAAACTGGTGGAAGGCATCATCCAGTTCGGAAAATCAATGGAGATCCGTGTATTGGCTGAAGGCGTTGAAACGAAAGAACAACAGGATTTATTGACTAAACTCGGATGCGATGCCATTCAAGGGTACTATGTCAGTCATCCTGTACCTGCAAGCGAAATCGAAAAACTATGATAACCCTTTTTGCGTATGCGGGCTGTTGCTCGGCTCAAGACATAAAAAAAGACGGATTCTCAAACATTCTGAGAAGCCGTCTTTTTTCTACGTAAATACCTAAAAATTAGCTGCATTAAAACTTCCGCAAATACTAACCCCATCGCGATAGCTCCTGATGTCATAAAAGCTTTTGAAGCATAGGAGATGGCCGTCAAATAGTCATTTTCCACAATGTTACGCATCGCGTTGTATGCGAGACCTCCGGGAACTAATAAAATGATGCCCGGTACACTGAATATGATCATTGGCATACGGAATCGTTTGGATAATATATGCGCTGCCAGCGCTACAATAAAGGCTCCAGCAAAGGATGCTTGAATTGAATCACCTGACACTAATGTAAAACCACTGAAAATAAGCCAACCACTCATGCCTACTAAACCGGCAGCAATCAATTTTTTTCTCGGTGCATTAAAAATAATGGCAAATGAGATGGCGATGATAAAGCTTAAAATTCCTTGTACAATCCAGGTCATAACACCCCTCCTAAAATGATAGTACGAGTGCAACGCCTGCACCGATTGCGAATGCCGTTAATAATGCTTCGGCTCCTTTGGATACACCGGAAACAAAATGCCCGGCCATGAGGTCCCGCACTGCATTTGTAATGAGAAGTCCTGGAACCAATGGCATGACACCACTGATAATAATGATGTTCAAGTCTTCCCCTACATTTAACAGAACCGCCAAAAAAGCCAATGCTCCAACGATTGAGGCAGCTATGAATTCCGCAAAAAACTTTACGCGGGTCAATTCATGAATTAAGGTGACGACAAGGAAACCCATACCACCCGCAATAGTCGCTGCAGGAACATCCTTTACGACACCTTCGAACAGAATGAGGAAACAGCCACTCGCAACCGCAGCTGCAATAAATTGCAAGAGAAATGGGAACATTAAGTTCGCACTGGCAATCCGTTGTAATTCCTCATATGCTTCTTCGATGGTCAGTTCAGTTGTCGTCAATTTTCTGGATACTTGATTCACAAGCGCAATTTTTTCTAAATCTGTTATCCGGTCTCGGATGGCCATTAACCGTGTTGATCCATCTTTCCCGAGCGAAAACATAATACCTGTCGGTGTGACGAAGCTTTGTGTCCCGATCAGACCTTGCGAAATCGCCATCCGGGTCATGGTATCTTCAACCCGATATGTTTCCGCACCACTTTCTATCATTAATCGACCCGCAAGCAGGCAACAATCTATTGCCAAATCATTCTTCTCATTCAGCACGTTTTGCCCACTCCTTTCACTAATCGCCTTTGCACAATCTTAACGAAATGCGCACTAAAAAACAAATATTGTTGGACCTTTACATGAATCTATTGTTCAACCCGAATACGATAATATAAATGCAGTCATCAAACCAATAAAAATACACTTCTCCAACTCAATAAGCTATTCATTTTGCTTGTTCGACAGTACAATGGGTTTACTCAATCATCTTATGTAAGGGGGAAATTTTATGCACGGTTCAATGGATATACTCAAGAAAAGCATTGCGATTTCCCAACAAAAACAACCCGCTGATTTCATATTGCGCAATGCGCGCGTAGCAGATGTATTTTCACTCGTTTGGACGAAAGCGGATATCGTGGTCTCGGATGGACTCATCGTGGCAATCGATTCCACTGGTTCATTTGAAGCGCTTCATGAAATGGATGCATCCGGACGCTATGTCGTGCCTGGATTGATCGACGGACATATTCATATTGAATCGTCGATGCTCACCCCATCTGCTTTCGGCGATGTTCTATTGCCCCATGGTGTGACAACAGTCGTGACTGATCCACATGAAATTGCCAACGTGGCGGGAGTGGAAGGGATCGAGTTCATGTTGAAGGATGCAGAAAAAAGCCCGATGGATATTTTTGTGATGCTTCCTTCCAGTGTCCCTTCTACCTCATTTGAACATGCTGGTGCAACGCTTGAAGCAGCTGATTTGCAGCCTCTTCTATCTCATCCTTCCGTTCTCGGACTCGCTGAAGTAATGGATTACCCTTCTGTGTTGTCAGGAGACGAAGCCATGCTCGCTAAACTTCTGATGACCAAGGAAGCAGGCTTGCGAATTGATGGACATTGCGCCGGATTGCAAAGAGAACAGATTCGAGGTTATCGTACGGCAGGCATACAGACTGATCATGAATGCGTGACAGCGGATGAAGCTCGCGACCGTATTGCTCAAGGTATGTATGTATTGATTCGTGAAGGATCTGCAGCGAAGAATTTACATGATTTGCTTCCTGCGGTTACGCCACATAATGCAAGAAGATTTCTATTTTGCACAGATGATAAACACTTGGACGAACTGGTCGATGAAGGAAGTATTGATCATGCAGTGCGACTATCAATAGCAGCCGGTATGGAACCACTTCAAGCCATTCAGTTAGCTACACTGAATGCGGCTGAATGTTATGGATTGAATCAAAAAGGTGCACTGGCAGCCGGGTTTGAAGCAGATTTTCTGTTGCTTGATCATCTCGAACAGTTCAAAGTAGCAGCTGTTTATAAACAAGGTATCAAAGTCGCCGAAAATGGGTGCATGGTTACTCATACTGAAACTCAGTCGGTTTGTTCAAAACGTATCAGTCAATCGGTTCACTTGCCAAAATTGACGGTTGAAAGTTTGGCGATCCCTCTATCTGAAGGTGCCAAAGCGAATATCATGGAAATCATTCCAGACCAAATCGTCACCAACAAAGTGATTGAACAAGTCGCTATTAAAAATGGTACATTCGTGCAAAGCATTGTACGAGACCACTTGAAACTGGCTGTCATCGAACGTCATCACCAATTACACACGATCGGGTTAGGGATCGTAAAAGGCTTCGGACTGAAAAAAGGTGCCGTCGCCACAACCATTGCGCATGATTCCCACAATGCGATTGTACTGGGGACGAACGATGAAGATATGATTGTGGCGGTGCAGGCATTACAGGAAATGCAGGGTGGATTAGTTGTTGTCAATGAGGGCCAGATTATGGCTTCGCTCGCATTGCCTGTAGCCGGATTAATGACGCAAATTCCCCTTGAGGAAGCAGTCCAATCATTGAAAAAATTGCACGAAGCGGTTCATACCATTCATCCGACACTTGATTTTCATTTATTCCTGACATTGTCATTTCTCAGTTTGCCTGTCATTCCGACACTTAAATTGACTGATACGGGTTTATTTGATGTCAACACTTTCCAGCACATCGAGATTGAAGTGAACGAAAAAGCAGACCACTAAGCGATTCGTTTAGTGGCCTGCCTTGTTACTAATATGTGACTACACTAATCTCTTTAAACGTGTTTAGATCATAACTCTTAGTTTCTTTGCTAGAGATCGTATAAAGAGTTTCCCCTGCGTAGACCATCCGTTGAACGAGCTCCTCCCAATTTTCATATTGCTGCTTGGCAGGTTTGATCATGTTGGCCACTTGTTGAATTCCTTCTTCAGCGGTTATTTCATACATCATCGCTCCTTCGCCTGCATATTGACCATATCCTTCTTTATTAGTACTTTGATACAACGTCACCGGAAAACCGTATAACCCTTTGTCGCGGTGTTGGAACAAAGCCTTATGGTCATATTGCAATGGACTGTAGGTGCCCTGGCCTCCTATTATTTCTACATCTTTTTCTTTCGGATTGGCAAAGTCAGTGACATCAAACAATGAAATTTTCATGCCGCCTGTAATGATACGCGGTGGATTCCCATTTTCACCTGGGATTGATTTTGTATCGTAACCGAAACCGATTAGATGATTCTCATCCAACGGGTGCAAGTAATTGCTGAAACCCGGAATTTTCAACTCCCCTAAAACTTTAGGTGCCGATGGATTCGAGACATCCATCACAAACAGCGGGTCTGTTTCTTTAAACGTCACCATATACGCTTTATCCCCCATAAATCGGGCTGAATAGATGCGCTCGCCTTTCGCAAGTCCTTCGATAGAACCCACTTTTTTCATCCCTGCATCCAAAATAAAGAGATTATTTTCCGAAAGTGCTTCCGTATCCCAAGCAAATCCTTTCGTCGTTACGACTCGGAAATAGCCGTCATGTTCATCCATTGAAAATTGATTGAGCAACATGCCCGTCACTTCTCCAGACGAAACAAACTCAACGTCACTGCCATCCAATTTGAATTTGAAAATTTCTGTATTGGTTTCACGCGGATTCCAAATCATATCCACTGATGATTTATTTTCATTTTCTGTTGACGGCATGTAGATTGGGGCCGTTAAATATAAAGCTTCCTTAGACATATACATCGCATTACTGCCGCCTAAATATCCTTTCGTCATAACTTGCGATTGTTCCGGATTCGCCAGATTCATAGCAGTAATGACGCTATATGTCCCTTCCATCGTACCCGGCAATATGGATAAATCAGAAAGCGACATTGGGGAAGTCTTTTCATCTTTTGCACTATCAAAGGTGTAAGGTCGCAATTCCACATCGTTGTCTTTTTCCAACATCCAGAAGTTCGGCATCACATTGGTTACGAAATACAACATATCGCCTGTTTTTCTCGCACCGTTCAAGTAGCCTTCCGCTCCGATTTCCCGAACCAGTTTTGGATTCTTCGGATTTTTCACATCGTAGAAACGCACATTTGTGGAACTGTTAAAAGGCATCATCATTTTATTAGAGACTTCTCCTGATGTTTCCTCATAATCATATGGTACATGCCGATCTCCAAGCACAATCAATGTATTTTCATGTAAGAATAACTGTGTTGGATAGAACTCGGCATCGTAAGGTAGTTCGGCCATTTTCTTCATGTTTGCAGGATTTTGAATATCCGTTACAATGACACGACCATTTAATAGAGAGTAAATGAACTTCCCGTCTGTCTTCACCATATCCGATTCATCGACGCCTTCGACTTGGTTGTTCGTTTCCGAGTGTTCAGCTTCCCCTCCGCTGCTCGAAGGAGCGGACTTCGTGCTTGCATCCATTGAGCCCTCTTCGGCACTTTCCTCAGTAACCATATACATGGTTTCACGTTGCTTTTTTATCTTTGCGAAGTACTCTTTCAATTCTCGTTCTGATTTTACAGATTGCAAATCTTTGTGAACAGTAAACGATAATTTACTGGTCGACATGGATTTGAAAAATCCTCCTTGTACGGCTTCCCTTTTGATATACAGTGTATATGAGCCAAGTTTGAGTTCATTTACTTCAATAGATTTGCCGTTTTGTGTTAACTGAAGATTCGCCTTTGTTTTCTTCCCTTGTTGATCAACCAAATAAATGGTTCCATCTTTAATCGCCGATGCTTTTAATGGCTCTGAAAAGTTTGCTTTCCATCCTTGTTCAGACAATGCAATCGAAGAAGCACTGACCGTCACTTTATCAATAAAAAACGCAAAAGACAGAACCAAAGCGGCAACTATTGCAGCCAGCAGAAGCCATACACTTCTTTTTCTCATAAAAAAACCTCTCCTTTAATAATGCTAGTTAATTTATTAGACCGATAAAATGGAAATTCGTTTCAATTTATCTGAAAATAATTATTTGATTATGAATTTTTTAATTATTCGTATAGCGTAAGTCTTAGAATTAGGATAAGGTAGATATTGGACGGAACAAACAGAAAGGAGCAAGATATTGAAAACTCTTACACGTTTCTCGAACACAATCATGGAACGGTACTTACCGGACCCATACATATTCGTTGCAATTTTAACTTTACTTGTATTTTTAATGGGTATTGGATTAACCGACTCAAGCCCACTGGACATGGTGGTTTATTGGGGAGATGGCTTCTGGGGATTGCTTGCATTCACGATGCAAATGGTTGTCGTATTAGTGGCTGGTCACGTATTAGCTAGTAGTCCAGTGTTTAAAAAATTATTAAGCATGATGGCTCGTGGAGCAAAATCTCCAGGTTCTGCAATTCTGCTTGTCAGTTTTGTATCGTTGATTGCATGTTGGATCAACTGGGGCTTCGGTTTGGTAATTGGTGCATTGTTCGCCAAAGAAATTGCACGTCAGGTACCAGGCGTTGATTATCGGTTGTTAATTGCAAGCGCTTACTCCGGATTCATCATCTGGCATGGTGGTTTGGCAGGCTCGATTCCTTTGTCTATCGCGACAGACGGACATCCATTCGCTGAACAAATGGGTGTAATCCCAACAAGTGAAACGATTTTTTCTACATATAATTTAATCATTGTTGCTCTATTGATCATCACGGTTCCTTTGTTGAATCGCTGGATGATGCCGAAGAAAGAAGATACTTTCGTTGTGGATCCAGCTTTATTGGAAGAGCCGGTTGAGGTTGAAGAGACAGGCGACTTAACACCTGCTTCCAAAATGGAGAACAGTTATGTTCTGTCCATTTTAATCGGTGCGCTTGGCCTGGTGTATCTGGGTTATCATTTTGCAACAAAAGGCTTTGACCTGAACATCAATATCGTCAATTTGATTTTCGTCATGCTCGGAATTATTTTCCACGGTACGCCAAAACGATTCTTAGCGGCAGTAGCCAATGCTGTGAAGACAGCTGGAGGAATCATTGTCCAGTTCCCATTTTATGCGGGTATCATGGGCATGATGGTGGCATCTGGTTTAGCAGGTGTCATGTCTGAAGCGTTCGTTAGCATTTCAAATGAACACACTTTCCCATTGTTTACATTCTACGCTGCAGGGATTGTCAATTTCTTCGTTCCTTCAGGTGGCGGACAATGGGCAGTACAAGCACCAATCATGCTGGACGCAGCAAACGCACTTGGCGTCAGCTATTCAAAAACGGCCATGGCAATTGCATGGGGCGATGCTTGGACCAATATGATTCAACCGTTCTGGGCACTTCCGGCACTGGCAATTGCAGGCTTGCGTGCGAAAGATATCATGGGCTATTGCGTATTCGTCTTGATCTTGAGTGGTATCGTCATCAGCATTGGTCTATTTTTCTTTTAAATAAAGGTCTTTTATTCCGTCCTTAAGCCGCTTCCTTTATGGGAAGCGGTTTTTTTTCAGGTATTGGATGTAGGAAGCAGCACACGCCAAAAGATGATTTTCCTACGTGAACTCTTAAGCCCCCTTAAAGTTTTAGACACCATAAAGTAAGCGAGTTACAATATAACCAAACTTGTGAGCGGATGTTTAAATCGAATAGGAGGGGAAAGAAATGCCTAATAAGA
>NZ_JAMKBJ010000011.1 GCF_027563315.1 Paenisporosarcina quisquiliarum | reverse complement strand
CTTAGAAAATAGCTCAAAACCTTCCAATTAGGATACTGGGAGGTTATTTGGCATACGCATTTTTTAATATACCACGTATAGATTTATTCTATCAAAAAATATTGACAAACTATTAGCTGGTTTAGTTTAAGTGAAAGCCTTCACATTCATCAACTAATTTTAACATAAATATCCAAATACTCTCTTAAATAATCGAAAAAAGCGATGATTCACAATTGATCATCGCTTCTCTTGTTTCTGTCGATAAAGCTTATTTTACATCCCAAACTTTCAATTAAATTATGTTACTTATTTATTCGCACTTCATACCTTCATCATATTCAAAATGTTTAACAATTTCCTTTCTGGTATTTTCTAACTCTTCTCTTGTATTCATAAACACCTCTTTAATATCGCTGTCTGACATTTCACTTAAATCACACACTTGATGTGTTGTATAAGCTCCGTCATCGTTCTTTGTAAATCTGCCAGTACAACCAGTTACCTCATTAATCTTATTGAACTCTTTTTCATAAGTGGTTGCATCTGCTATATCAGTAGCTGGTATAGTAAGCGTCCAATCAAATAGATAAGCTTTTCCATCTTTAAATGAGTATTTATAAACATGCTTGTTGTTCTCACCAAAAATTTTGCTACAAGTTAAGGTAGTATTTTGGCCACCACAACCTGTAAGAATTAAAATGCTAGCAATTGTAAATAATCGATATATTAATTTTTTCATATATGTCGCCCTCTCTAATAACATTACACAGTTAAACTAACCTGCTGCTTTACTTCAATAAGAAAAAAGGCTTTACTCCTTCTTGAAGTAAAAGCACCCGTTAGTTGAATATGGTTAAGAAAATAATGAAGATTATTGTTCAAATCAATACGAAAAGATAAAACTTAATAATAAGCAGTAATTATTCTTCTAAAATTTCTAAATGAATTAGGTCACTTTGTAATTCATTTTGAGATGAATAGCCTGTTTGGATAATATTATCTTTATCACGAGCAAAATATATATATTCTACTTCTGGTTCAGTATCAAAAATTACACCTATATGATATGGATTCATTTGTTCATAGCCGTCCTCACGATGTGGCACTGTCCAATATCCCCACGTTTCCCCAGGGTACTGTTCTTCCAAATGCCTCTGTATATAACCTACTTTTTTTTCAATTTGCAAATCAATCCAATATGGACGTACGAAATAAAAGATACCAAAAGACATCAAATATAATATAGCCAATCCCTGAATAATTTTCCTCCATTTTCCTTTCAAAATAAAAGAAACTAATAGAATAACAAATAAAATTCCACCGACTATCATCAATTCAATTAATTCAATCGGATGCATGGAATATCCCCCATTTATTGAATAAGTTCGTTAGTTTGTTCTTCAACTAACCTGCTGCGTTAGTTTAGTAAGAACAGAGACGCTTTTTAAACAATCGAGCACGATTATGGAATATCCGTCTAAAGAAAGTACTTTTTTAGGATAGATAACTTAGTGGTTGGACAACCTCACAAACTTCACTTTCTTCAATAAACTTTGTGACAATAGTAGAATGCGAACCACCTACTATGAATAAAATACGTTCTTCTTTAGAATCAATAAGACGGGTTAAATTACCAAACATTATTAGATTCCTTTTATACCACCAACTTAACCAGTTCATACCAACATAATTATTAAGTTCACCAATGCGTGCTATATTTACATATATTTTATGCAACTTGTTAAGTAAGGTGGGAGCGTTTAATTCTTTGTAATAGTCTATTACACTTTTGCCTTCCGACAATTCAGGGAACTCAAGACCCTCGTATATTTCATTTAAAAGTTCTGGTTGATTTTCCTTTGCCCAACTCTCAACTTCTCCATAATCCATATCTGAATTTCCCATCCAATCAGTTGGATAAATCTGTTCATGCTCCAGCTTTAAACCTAACCGAAAGCCTACTTGAAATATTTCATTCATTTGTAGTTGGTATGTACCCAATTTATATTGTTTATATTTCTCGTTACAATATTCACTATCCTCTGGTACCATTTCAACTGCAATTTTTGTCGGTTTAAACTTCTCTAATTTAGATACTAATTCCTCGATTTCAATCTGCCTTTTTTCAGAATCTAACCCCTTATGTTCGGACATATGAAAAGTTCCAAGTACAAGAACTTTCGCCTTTTCCTGTTTCAATGAAGATCCCCCTTTTTAAGTATCCCACCAATCATAATAATCATTCTTCGCGCATTCAGCTTAAACAATATGGCTCGACGGTTGAAGAAAAGTTACACAACACTCTTTAACTAATCTGCTTCGTTTGTACAATAAGTTCAACAAAAAATGCGTTAATCCTTCTTGGATCAACGCACCCATTAGTTCAATGATTTTACTCGTTCTCTTAATTCTTTTATTTCTTCAATCATCTGGACTGGATAATCACTTGGTGTTGACTCTCTTATTTCTTTTTCCTCAAATACCTTAAACTCCAGTAAAACTTTCCAAAATTGTTCTGCTCCATCTAAAATGGCATCTAAGAAATCTCTTTCAGGTAATATAGCTTGTGCCAACACTTCGACAGGTTCCCATTCTCCCTCAATAGAAAATTCCAATAAACTGTTGCTTATTGATTTCAACTTCATAATATATGGATCGATACCATACATTATTTCTACCTTACGTTCGTCTAAATAGCCTTCAACAGCAGATGTATAAGTTTGTTCCCATAAATCTAACCCACTAGGAATATCATTTCCTACAACAATTTGATCATTATACTGAATCATTACATGCAATTGAATATACTCAGGAGTAAATTTTTGGTGTTCAAAAACTTCTCTTAATTTCAAAGAATCCTCTAAGGATATATGCCGCTCATCACCACTGCAAAATTCAACTAGAAATGTACTTATTTTAAACATCACAAAACTCCTTCAGATACTTTGCTCTTTATAAATTTTATGTAATTGCAATTTCGACTAAACTGCTGCGTTAGTTCAATAAGTACTATTCGTAGGCGATAATAAATTATTTATATTTGAACAATCCACTGCTTTGATTCATTTTTATTAACCAAAGTTACTTCATTGGATGATATCCACTTTAATTTCCCAAAATGCTTTGTAAAAGCCCATTCGTTTGGCCTTTCTGTAATTAACTTTTCACGTTTAATTACTTCACCTGTATTACTTTTGACAATGATACTAATTTCAAATTTATCAATATCGTGTTCACAGAACACTTCTGCAATATGTTTTCGATTAGGACTTTTCTTCGGTTGTTTCCATATACGTTTGTTAATATAATTGCAATCAATGACTTTTTGATAAGCACTTTCGAAAGGTTGTTTGTTCCAACTCTTTTCATTAATGATTTCATCAATACCTTTTTTTAGTAACTTTAAAATCAACTTTTTCTTTTCTACTTGGGACAATTGAAAGTATTGATCAATATTTAGTTCAACTTGTACTGTACAAATATCTTCACCGATAACTCGTTCATTTGATATTGTTTCAACACATTCGACTATTACTTTCCAACATTTCTCCGTTTTGAATTTTTCAAAATGGAATTCAAATAAAGATGCTATACATCTTATTTCATCTCGAAATTCTCTTCGTTTTTGTTTCCAGTTTTTCTCATAGTCTTCTATACTGCCATCGGTTTTAACATATGGTATATCCAAATCAAATTCTCTAAGGATAGGCATTCCAGAACCCCTTTTCGACTGTTTCTTGTAATTATTACATTACCTCTTATTAAACTAACCTGCTGCGTTAGTTTAAGTGAACACTTTCACAATCTTATATTTATTTTAACATTAATATCCAGCTTCGATATTATAGAGGAATACCCATTTTCCATATCCATTAATGATTAATCAACCTTTTTCTTTAACAGAGCCTAATGAAATATGCGCTATAGCGTACACGCATTTCGCATCCTTCCTTACCAACTAAATGAACTTTTAACCATAAAAAATAACCCAGCTTTAAATTAGACGCACAAGATGGGTTATTTCATTATTTAGCTTACATCCTAAAAGTTTTTTCCATGTATACAATTCAAATTCCGTATCTTCTTCATCATCTTTAAAAATCACTTTCTCCAATCGAATTGCTCATATACATCCATATTCACACCATCGTTTATATGAACATGCAGTGATCTTAATTCTTCTGCAGTTGTATTCTTACGTTGATAACTAATTTGCAATTCAATACTTGGTTCTGCTTGACTCCATATCATGTTTTCAATCGCTAGCGTCTCAAAATCAACTTGTTTATAGTCATCAATCAGTGGTTTTATTTTAAAATCTTGATCCATTATAGAGTATTTTTTAAATTCCTCTATATCTCCTTGTTTTAATGCTTCTAAATATAGGACAAACATTTCTGCGGCCTTTGTAGATTGCGTTTCTTTTAGTATTTCTTTATACATTTGGTTGTAACTAGGGTGATTTGATAATAAATCATCAATATCATAATGATGAATGGTGGAAATAGGTGTATCCTCTACTTTTTCCGTTCCAAGCGATGGATTCTCATTTTCAAATGAAAGGAACAGCACGTAAAGAGTCGAAATCGCCATCAAAACAACGCCAATAATTTTCAACCTTTTTGAAAGACTCCGGCTCAGCAAACTTGAATTTATATTTACTTTCGTAATTTTCTTTCTCAGTTTGTTAACGAAAGCCATGTCCGGATCCAAGTCAGGTCTTTCCACTAAAGACTTAATAAAATCATAGTTTAACTCATTCTTATTTTGATTCTTCAAGGTAGTCCCACCCTTCTTGGACATGTAATTCTTTTCTTAATTTATTAACTGCTCGATGGAAATCCACACTTACCTTTGCTTCACTACATCCCAAAATTTCTGCTGTTTCCTTTACACTTAACTCTTTCAACGCTCTCAGAATAACGATGGTCCGATAATGAGGCTTAAGATGCAATAATACTTCTTGAATGTTACTCCAATTTTCTTTATTCATTAATCGTTTATCATTTGATTCTTCTTGAAAAGAGTGCTGTTGATTCCTAAGTAAAATTTGCGGGAAAAAATTTAATAACTTTTGTTTTCGTTTTAAATCAACCGCGGTGTTTCTAGCTATTGAAAGAATCCATGTCTTTCTTTTACTCATATCCTTTAACTGATAAAGGTTTTTCATCACTTTAATAAATGTTTCTTGTGTTATGTCTTCTGCTTCTTCTTTATTGTTGGTAAAGTACAATGAAAAGTGGTAAACATCTTTATGGAACTCATCGTATAGCTCTTCGATCAACGAAGGCTCTGACCTCACAACTATCCCCCCCTAATCTTTAGATGCTAATAAGTCGTTTGAAGTAGCTCTTTATTTCAAAATGAAATAAAAATAATTAAATTTCTGTATGTATACGTATTTCAATGAGAAAAAGGCTTTACTTCCTATGAAAGTAAAGCCTTTTGAATATTTAGCCTATGAACAGATTTTTTCACATTACTTCATCATTTCGGTATATATGTAGAAGTTGTACACCACTGGAATGATTAAAGCCAATGCGATACACAGTGTTGCTGCTATTTTTGATTGCCTTGTAATGCGTTCATCTTCTTTATGTAAGTGTTGAAAAAATGTAAGTGTGAAGTAGAAACATAAAATGAATAATATTATGGATATTATCCCAATCCATTTTCCTGTTGTGCCCATTAATTCTATATTAGACATGAATCCTTAATTCCCCTTTGAATTTATTGAAAATCAATTTTGGAAAAATAAAAATGTCTATCAAATCTAATCAATTTGATAGACATTTTCCATCTTTTTAATTTTTAACCGTTTCTTCGACAATCCCGTTCTGCAGCAAGTACATTTTATGATAAAGCCCTTTGCTGGCAAGTAATTGCTGGTGATTGCCCCGTTCGACAACCTCTCCTTGATGAAGAACCAAAATCAGCTCTGCATCTTGAATCGTACTCAATCGGTGTGCAATTGCAATCGTAGTTCGTCCTTGACGCATTTTTTCAAGACTAGATTGAATCGCCACTTCTGTTTCCGTATCGATGTTAGCAGTTGCCTCATCCAGGACTAAAATCTTTGGATCCGTTGCCATCGTGCGTGCAAATGCGACAAGCTGACGTTGACCACTCGAGAATGTTGAACCTCGTTCGGTCACTTTTTGCTTATAGCCTTCAGGTAACTGATTGATAAAACCATCAGCTTGAACAAACTCAGCGGCAGCTCGGACTTCTTCGTCTGTCATATTTTGATTATGCAAACGGATATTGCTTTCAATGTCCCCGAAGAACAAGAACGGATCTTGAAGCACGAGACCCATTTTATCTCGTAATTCCTGAGCCTTGAAAGCCTTAACAGATTGACCATCTATCAAAATATCACCTTGTTCGAATTCATAAAAACGCATTAATAAATTGATGATGGAACTTTTCCCACTACCTGTATGACCGACAAGAGCTACCGTTTCGCCAGGGTTTGCGGTAAAGGATATATTTTTCAATACATCTGTTTGTCCATCGTATGAGAATGTTACATTTTGGAATTCAATTTTTCCTGCATCAATTCGAGCATCCGTATTCGTCTGATTTGGTACTAGTTCCTCTTCATCTAGCAATTTGAAAACGCGTGAAGCAGCAACAATTGCTTGCTGGAAAATAGATAGACGTTGCATGACTTGGTTAATCGGTTCAAAGAATCGGTCGATGTACGTCACGAATGCGTAAATCACACCCACTTCGATTGTATTGCTGAAAGAAGTAACCCCGAAATAGCTCAGCAACATGATTAGTGCAAGTGCATACACCAGATCGATCGCGGGACGCAGTAACAAACTATCCATTTTGATGTTACGCTTGCCAGCTTTCCAGTGCTGTTCATTGATGTCATTGAATTCATCCTTCAATCGCGGTTCTTGTCGGAAAGCCTGAATCATGGACATTCCTTGAAGTGATTCTGCCAGTTTGGCATTCAATTGACTCAAACGTTCACGTAAATCTTGGTAAAACACTGAGCTGTATCGACGGTATGTTTTGATAATCATAAATAATATCGGCAATAACAATAAGGTAACGAGCGCCAACTTGACATTCAGAATAAACATCGCGATATAAACACCGACCACTAAAAATCCACTTTGCAAGAATCCAACCAAGACACTGACGAACATATCTTTAATGGCTTCCGTATCATTCGTTACGCGAGAAACAATGCTACCGGCGGGCGTTTTATCAAAATAACGCATCCCGAGGTTCTGTACTTTCGTAAAGACATCAATACGCATCTGCTGAATGATTTTCAGTGCAATCTCCTGGAATTTCAGTAGCTGGAAATAGCTGATGAAAACATTAGAGATTTGAATGAATAAATAGGCACCCGCAAGGCCTACTAATGGTCCTGTTGGAAAGTTTTGAACGGTCAAATAATCATCAATGAACGTTTTGATTAAGATTGGTCCAACAACATCTCCGATTACGGTAAGTCCAAGGAGGAATAAGGCAAATGTAATGACCTTCTTATGTGGCTTCAAATAAGAAATGAGCCTTCTTAAGATAATGCCTTGATCTTTTCCGGTTAGTTTTGGCTGTTCTTCCATTACACCTCACCTCCCATTTCAACTAGTGCTTCTAATTGTTGTAACTGATACATTTCATAGTACCGTCCTTTTCGTTCCATGAGTTCTTCATGGGAACCTTTTTCAACAATTGTCCCTTCATGAAGCACAATAATCTGATGTGCATGTTGAATCGCGCTTAATCGATGTGCTGTGATAATCGTTGTTTCATCAATACGAGTTGCTTTCAGTGACTCAAGAATGGCTTCTTCTGTCCTTGCGTCAACTGCAGATAACGAATCATCCAAAATTAACAATTCTGGTTTCATCATCAATGCACGAGCAATTGAAATCCGTTGCTTCTGTCCACCTGATAACGATACGCCTCGTTCACCAACGATGGTTTCATAACCATTTGTGAATTTTAGAATGTCCTCATGAATGTGTGCGAGCTGAGCAGCTTCATACACTTCTTCTATTGGGGCACTGGTATTCGCAAAGGCAATATTTCCAGCAACCGTCGTTGAAAACAAGAAATGATCCTGTGGTACATAACCAATAGCTGAACGAAGTCGTTCTTTTTTATAAGCATTGATTGAATGACCTCCGTATGTAATCCACCCGTCATATCCTTCAAATTCACGTAATAATAGCTTCAAGATCGCCGTTTTCCCCGATCCTGTCTTACCGACAATTCCTAACGTTTCCCCGCGTTTCAATGTGAAGTGTACATTTTTTAATGCCGCACGTTCATCTTCCGGGAACTTGAATTCATCGATATGAACTTCAAGGTCGCCTTGCGCTTTTACATCCAGTGCTTGCTCTGTATCATCAATATCAATTGGTTCAGCTAGCAATGCACGAATCCGATCGTAAGATGCACGACCACGTTCTACAATATTAAACAACCAGCCAAAAGCAAGCATCGGCCAGACAAGTAATCCAAGATACGCTGTAAATGCGATTAAGTCCCCGATAGACATTTCACCAGCAACAATAAATCGCGCACCGAACACAATAGATAAGAAAAATGATGCACCGACTATTGCCGAAATTGTAGGATCAAACAGCGAATCTACTTTCGCTACATGAATATTCTTTTCCACCACGTCATCCGATAACTGGACAAAGTCTTGAATGTCTTCTTTTTCCTGCCCAAATGTTTTGATGACTTTAATTCCCGAAATACTTTCTTGTGCTTTATCGTTCAAGTTTGAGAACGCTTCCTGGGCAAAGTGGAAGCGGTTGTGTAGCATTTTCCCATAGTAATTTGTCAAATACGCCATGATTGGCATGGGAATTAATGCAATGAGCGTTAACTTCCAATTGATTGTAATCGCCATCGCTGCAATAACAAATCCGCCAGTAGTGAGTGAATCCACCAACGTCAAGACGCCCGCTCCTGCTGTTTGTTGAACAGCTGATAAATCATTGGTCGCATGTGCCATCAAATCGCCAACACGGCGTTTTTGATAAAAACGTGGTGACATGCGCGTAAAATGTTGGAATAAACGTTCTCGCAATTGGCGGGCAAGTAAAATTGCCGAGCCAAAAATCATCATGCGCCAGTAATAACGAATGATATACATGGCTAGAGCTGCTCCTGCCAGTAACAATAGCCACTTCACAAGCGCTTCGCCTGTCAAAGTACCCAATCGAATTTCATCGACGACATACCCTATTATTTTAGGTGGCAGCAGTTGCAAAAACGCAACAACCATCAACATCAGGATGCCGACGATATACTGTTTTTTTCTCTCTTTAAAAAACCACCCTAAGTCTAAAAATACTTTCACGCAGTAATCCCCCGATTCTTTTTTACAGACTTTACTAGTTTAGCAAATGTTCCGAATTTAGAGAAGATACTATTTGGTAATTTTTCGGAATAAAATGCAGAAAAAAATCAAGCCAAGATAATCGTTTCTTGGCTAAAAAAATTGCAGAATGCCATTGATTTCACCGACCATTTTCTGTCGTTTTAAATGACATTCTACATATTGTCTATCCCTAACCTTGTATGCAATTTGGGTTATTCGGCCTTATGTCCCCCGATTAATTTGGAACGAGCTCTGGCTGTGCCGGCATCCGTATAGGAAACGGCACGCAGTAAAGCGGCCGAACCATATTTGCTGCGAATGTGATCCATGGCAGAACCAAGCTTTCGCTTACGCCACTTTTCCGCTTCAAACAAGCTGAGCTGCATCGAATGCTCCGGCTCCATATTCGATAAAGTGACGGACAAACGTCGGACAGGACGGTCATCAAAATGTTCCTCCAGTAGCTTTACACACATCTTGTAAATTTTCATTGTGTCGTTTGTGGCTTCTTCCATCGAACGGGAACGATGGAACCCGCCGCCAAAAGCATCTTTACTGTACTCCGCACCGAGGTGAACGGTACGCCCGACTTTTCCCGCTTCCCGCGCACGTCTCGCCACGTCTTCCGTCATTTCAAGGACAACTGCGAGAATGTCTTCTTTTTTCCGGTAATCACGAAATAGAATTTGCCCTTTTCCGTAACTGACTTGGCCTTCGATAAGAGGTGCTCCAAGATCCGATAAATCAATCCCCCAGGCATGATGATACAGTTGGTTTCCCATTACCCCGAATTTCGCTTCAAGCGTCGACAACTTCGTTTTCGCGAGATCCCCAACTGAAAAAATCCCCATGGCATTCAAGTTTTTTTCCATTCGCGGTCCGATCCCCCACATTTCGCGAAGAGGCGATACCGGCCATAACTTTGTTGGGACATCGTCATAAGTCCAGCGAGCAAATCCTGTTTTTTTGGCATCCAAATCAAGCGCCAGCTTCGACATCAACATATTCGGACCCATGCCCATCGCAGATGGCAATTGAAACTGCTCCAGTAAATCGTCCTGAATGCGCTGGATGGTTTGCTCGACAGGTCCCCATAATCGTTCCGTTCCAGCCAAATCGATAAAACTTTCGTCCACGCTGTAAACATGAATCGCTTCTTTCGGCACATACTCACTAAGCAATCGGGTAATTTCCATAGACACTCGTACAAAAAATCCCATTTTCGGTTCAATCAGCCGAATGTCTGGATGATCCGGAATTTCAAATAAACGCGTACCTGTCTTCACACCAAATTCTTTTTTTAATGGGGGGGAAGCCGCTAACACGACACTTCCCTTCTGTTGCTGATTCCCAATAATCGCAATCGGGGTTTTCATCACGTCAAGTCCTTCATCCGCTGCTGCACAGCTTGCATAAAAACTCCGCATATCGAGACAAACGATTTTCCGATCGGGATATTGTTCATACATGATGTTCTCCTCCTCAAAAACGAACAAACGTTCTTTTATTCCTAAATGAATTATACCCCGAACGAACGTTCTTAATCAATGGATGGAAAATATTTTCACTTTTGAAGTGGTGTAACTTGCAGGTTGAAGGAATGGCGTTCTAGGTAGACAGAATGGGAATCTAGGTTGACAGAACACTCGGCCAGGTAGACACAATGGCTCTCCAGGTTGCACAAAATTAAGAAACACAAAAATTCCCCAAAGAAAAAAGCGTTCGAAAAATATCGAACGCACCAGAAATCAATCACGCAGCATGAATGAATGCAAATTGTAGCAGCACCACTAGAAAAAAACGACGATAATTAGTAAGGCTATTCCTATTAGAAAACCTCCAATTACGTCAGAGTTGTTCCACATAAAATATATTGTGCTTTTATTGTTAAAATCGTATGATTTTACTCTTTTCATTAACCATAATCCGAAAATGATAAGGAAAATCAGTCCAAACATAATTAACATGGGAGTATCTTTTATATATACTTCAGTTTCCACTAAAAATCCTCCCTTGTGTAACTGCTAGATCTGCCAGGCTATCAAGTCCTAAATGTATTTATTATAAGGTTAAATCAGATGACTTTGGAACAACTACAGGCTCACCTGCTTTTAATAATACTTTGTTTCTTCCAAATAACACGCCAAGTATTAACATAAGCACTCCCGTACCCAATAGAATCCATTCAACTCTCACTACATCTGCCATAGGTCCAAAAATGAGCATTCCTATAGGCATCATTGAGGTAGCGATCATCCCGAATACACCAAATATTCTACCTAAGTAATCACCCTCGACTCGCTCTTGGATCAGGACAGTCGTCGGTGTATTGAAGACTGGCATTGTCACGCCGAATATCGCCATGAAGAGTAAATAAGCCCAAAACATTGGCATAATCCCTAATGCAATCGTACAAATCCCCATAATAATACTGGCAAGTGTCATCGTATGCACCTTATTTGAAAAGCCACCCCACGAAGCAATAATGCCACCGCCTGCCATCATTCCAATCGAAAAGGCTATTTCAATTGCGGTTAACCGCCATACATCATCACCAAAGCTACGAGTCACTTGTAATGGAGTTAAAAATGCTGCTGGCGCCATCAAAACAAATAACACCGCGAAATACAAAAAGAACGTTTTCAAAAAAGCGTGGTTATTAATATACGTTAAACCTGCTTTAAAATCAGTAAGATAGCTTGTTGTTTGTACCTCGGATGCCTTTGCATGTACCTGGATTTTTAAGAATACAAGCAAAGTTACGATTGCTATAGCTGCAGTTACCACATCTATAAAGAAAATAATTTCTAATGTAGCCATAGTCAGCATTGCCGCACTCACCATAGGAGACACGAACATAATAATAGCCTGTATACTTCCGTTAATTCCACTTACCTTTGTCAGTTTATCCTCAGGAACTATTTGCGGCAAAATAGCCCCTACTGCCGGACCTTGAATACCTGTTCCTATCGCTCTAATAGCAGCCATGGCAAACAGTAACCAAACCGTCTCATATCCCATTAAGAAGACAATTGCCATGACGAGAGTTGCAACAGCAATTAGACTATCCGATAAGATGATGAGTACCTTTCGATTGTATCGATCTGCCCACACTCCGGCAAAAGGCGATAAAATAAAAGTAGGGATGAAACCACATAATATAAACAGTGTCATCATCATTCCTGATTGTGTAGTAAGTGTTATATGCCACATAATCGCATATTGAACCAGCGAGGAACCAAAAAGTGATATCGTCTGGCTACTTAAAAAGATAATAATATTCTTTTTCCAATTTTCATATTCCATATTCATTTTCTTCACGACCTTTTCGGTATATTTCCTACGATGAAAAGTAAATGGTTAAGGTCTTTTTTGTTCGTATCGAAAAAGAGTAGTTACATACAATTTTAGACAACAAAAAAAGAGGGTGGATTCAACCTCTTTTTTGATAAACATAAAATCAAGTTTTCCTAAAGAGACAGACTAATCCCATTTACTCTACACTTAAGCAGAGCATAGACCATATGCAATTAACGGTATAAAGTTTGGATTCTAAGTCTCATAGATGTTGTCAAAAGGAAAACCTCCATTACTTTTAGTAAATTACATTTTACCATTGCTTATTTTTCTATTCAATAATTAGATGGAAATATTTTCATTTCCAATAAGTTCTATATTGATTTCTTGTTCATCGAGTTCGATAACAAATTTATAAAACGTAACGAAGTGATGAAATCAATAGGTGAGTCGGATGGATGTATACCCTAATACCAAAAAGGAGTTCAAGCCATAAGACTTGAGCTCCTTTCATTTGTATCATGTATGTCTACCCATACTATAATCGTGGGTCTACAGGATCTGACTCCATTGCCAATGTTGCAAGAACACATTCATGTACTCGTTCAATGGATTCACCATTTTTATACCTTTTAATGCCTTCTACTCCTAGCGAGAATTCCTTAAGGGCCAATTTTTGTTTTTTACCTGTATTTCTATTTTTAAGACGCTCCAGGTTGTTCGGCAGCAAATAGTCCATCCCATAGATAATATTGAGATACTTTCTTCCCCGTACTTTTATTGCAGGTTGAAGCAACTTCCCTTTATTCCTAGCAATGAAGAACTCCGGCTTAATTACAATTCCTTCGTGTCCCTCGCTTGTTATGTCCAGCCACCAATGAATGACTTCTTCTTCACTTGCCTCATCCGTAATGATTTTGTATTCCGTTTCCATAAACAGGCTGGATATCATTGCAAATTGTCGATTCATTTCCATATGCCATGTGTGGGGATGGTCAAAGAATGTCTGGTTACTATGAGCAAGAACATGGAATGGCGCAATACGAATGGAATCCACATCTTCTATTTCCCAGCAGTATTTTTGGAAAACCTCTTTAAAAGTATAGGCGTTATCAAGCTTTTGCTCGTATTCTTCCAACCAGCCTTTTAAAGCGTCATTCCCTTTTAAAGCGTCATTCCCTTTAAATGCGGATTCAATCTTTTCCTTCAGCTTCATGCGATCTAGTATCGCATTTTCCGAAACATGCGAATACTGACTACTAATCAACTCTTTTGCTTTCAAGTTCCAAGGCATGATTTCAGCATCCAGTAATAAATAGTCAGTACCATACTTTTCAAAATAGCCATTTTCATGCAAATTTTGATTAATCCGACCAACTATTTGTTCCTCAATAGCGATATCAAAAAATCGTCTGCCTGTTCTTGTATAGATAACTCCCAGTGAATCTATACCAGTATGCTTTTTGGAGGATTCTGTATCTTTAAATAAGAAAAGAATTGCACGGCTTCCCATATGTTTCTTTTCCGCAACCAACGTTTGAATCCCCTGGCTCCTATAATAGTCGATTGCTTCTTTAGGATGCTCCAGGAATCCATCTAAAGCAGATGGTTTTGGAGTTGGGCTCATGGTTGGTGGAATGTAGATTAATTGTTCAATTGGTATTGTGAAATGAGATACCGTATCAATTGCAGATTTTACGATTTCCTGATGTATTTTAACTTCTCCTAGTTCTTCTGTAAGCACAGAATAGCCATTGATAAACTTGCCGATATTCGGCGGGTTCAAGCGGTTTTTCTCCCATTCTTTTAATGGATTGTCAGGAGTTCCGGAGTAGTCTTCCTTTGCTTTTACGGAGACGAATTCTCTTTCGGGATATCGATAAGCAGTCAATGAACCGCCAAACACCACACCTTGATCGATATTAATCGTATTATTAATCAGAAGTGGAGTAGGCTTGGGATCATGACCCCAAACAACCAGGGAACTTTTCTTATGATTTATAAACCAATCTTTACGGACTGGCTTTCCTTTATCATCAAATCCATCCGTATCTCCATATCGGCAAAAATCACTTATTGCTTCAGATTGCTTACCAATGAATTCATCCTTTATCCCTGCATGAGTACAAATCAGAGTCTGGATCCCGTTCTTCGTAAATACATAATGGGAGGGTGCTCGAAGAAGAAACTCCTTAAGCACCAGTTTAATCTCTTCTGTTTTTTCTCTTCCATATTCCATTTCGTATGCCTTGAATTCTTCTTCCACTTTTTCGTCTCCATGGTTCAAGGAAACATTTCTTCCATCCAACCACCTTGCAATTTTCCAGCCATGATTGCTGTCAATCATATAGGCAAGGTTTTGCTCAACGTGTTCATGGACAAAAAGCATGGTTTTAAGTGACTGGGGTCCTCTACTCATGACATCACCAATGGAAACGAATTTTCGGCCATGCGGGTGAAGAAAAAGACCTTTTTCATTCTTTTCATAGCCCAATTGATTCAGCAAGCAAATCATTTCATCAAAACAGCCGTGTATATCTCCGATAATATCGATTCCATTCTGAATATCTTTTTCTACAGGATTTTTAGATCTTATGAATTGCAGATTATCATGTTCTCTTATCAAATAAACGGACATGTATCCTTCTTTTTTCAGGTAATTCTTTTCCCTTTTGAATGTTTGAAACTGTTGTTTAATGCGTTTCTTTCCACGAGGATTCTCTCTTCCTGCATCCCGTGAAAGCAAGTCCTCTTCTGGTATATCAAACACGATTGACAAAATAGGGACATTGTTTTTCCGGGCCAAGGCAATATATCGTTTTCGGTCATCCGGATGAAGGTGAGTAGCATCCACAAAGGTCAGTTTGTTCAACCTTGCCCTTGCATCAATAACTGAATCCATCATTGAAAAAGCTTCCCTGGAGATTGTCTGGTATTCATCCATCAAATTGTCTGCTTCATCTTTCGGTCTGTCCCGCCAGTCAATGAATTCAATATCACTTACCAAAACCCGAAAGTCATCTGAACTTATGACCTCTGAAGGAAGAATCTCTTTTTTTTCAATCATGCTTTTCAACAAGGTGGATTTACCGCTATTGGATGGGCCAACCAGCAACACTATTCCTGCATGTGGTAATCTGATTTGCATAGTTAGTCCTCCTTTCTTTTGAAAATGCACATTTGTGTTGGGAAACCGTGAGAAGGATGCTCCTCGCCAATTCCATCAAACAGAAGTTCATACTCATTGCTGTGGTTCCGCTCTGTGCACCATTGACGGAATTCCGCTCGAGTCCATTCAAAACGATGATCATTGTGACGAAGATGTTCTTCCATATCGTAAAGCTCATTGTATTCTCTATTTGGTGTAGTGATAATCAAGGCACCTGGCTGATAGTCGTGTAGCAACGTGTCCATCGCTTTCGGCAAACGGCTTTCGTCTATGTGCTCGATTACCTCGCACAAAATGATGACATCCTTGTCCTTCAATCTTTCATCATAGTAAAAAAGAGAACCCCAAAGTAATTCCGGTATTACAAATTTCTCTTTATTCTTCACTTTATTGAATCGTTCCAATGCTTTAAGTGAGGCAGATTCCGACGGTTCCACTGCCAGGATTTCTGTTATGCCTTCCACAAAGCCAAGCTGCACTGAAAGTTTGCCTTCACCCGACCCAAAGTCAACGACACTTCTTGGTTTCAATTGGCTTACGGCATTAACAATCTTTTCATAGCGTAACTCATTTAAGCGAACCTTTTTCACTGGTTCTACCTTTTTCTCATCATTACTCGAATTTTCCACTAAGCTATAAATTTCTTTAAACCTAAGAGCTTGGCGATAAATTAGGTCACGCAACGGATGCAGATCTAGCCACCCTTCCCCATACCTCTCCAGTTTTTCAATTTCTTTTTCATCAATGAAATAGTGCTTGTAGTTATCAATGACCGGAATCAATACAAATAGATGCCTTAATCCTTCTTGCAGCGTCTTCATACCTTTTATAGAAAGATATCTTGCAGAACTCTTGGTCTTAATGGGAAATGAGTATTCAATTTCTGGACGGCTAATTGTTACTTCATATCCTATCGGTTCAAATAAATTCATTAATTTTTCATCTGATAGAGAAGAAACCACTGGTCCAAACTCAAAATTAAAAGAAAAAGGATGATTTACCCACTTTAAATGTTCTTCCTTTGGTTGCCCATTCAATGCCGTCCCTAAAGCAGACCTGATAAATGAACAAAAGATGCTACTTACTGCAAACTCCCGATCGTTTATGTAGTGTGTAATGTCATATGAATTTGAATTGTTTTTTAGCAATTCAATTGGATCTGGCGTGACAAAAATCGTCACTTCCAACTCTGTCTCCGTAAACTTACTATAAAATATCCTTACGAGATGGCCTTTGTGATTTCTCTCATAAAGGTTGTTTGGATTCTTTGCTAATAAATATGATATTGCTTGAACATTGTCACCTGATGCTTGAATTGTTAGTTGCATTTAGTATGCTCCTCTCTTACAACGAAACCCTAAAAGTATAGAAGTAAATATATCACATCATTCATTAATTAACTCGTGCATTCTTAATGAACTGAATGTCTGATTTTTAATATCGTTCATTGATTGTATTTCTAGCAAACCTAACAATACCAATACATACTTGAACTTGATTCATAGTTCAATAAAAAAGGGCTGCCTAAGCAACCCAAAGATACGCCCCGTTAGTCCAAGAACAAAAATCACTTTGAATACCCCAAAACTGTTCCTTGTATTCTTTCAACCGGTAACAAGCCAAAATCTTTGCTGTCAGTCCCCCGCCACCACTGATCAACTAATACAAAAACTGTGCCTTCTTTTACTTGAATTGGATTCATTTCGGTTTTAAAATATCTCTTTACACTCTCTACGTCTACTACACCGCTCAAATCATTATTTTCAAAGTATTCCTCTTCAGTCAGACCTGTTCTTGTAGCTTCCCCATAGAAGGTATCCAACCGATTATTGTTGATATATACGTGACCATGCATGATCTTAACGGTTTCACCAGGTAGTCCCACGACTCTTCCCAAATAATCTTCTGGAATCATTGAATTTTTATTCATTTCTGATTCGACCATCTTATAAAAAACAACATCCCCGCGTTCCAGAGATTCATAATTGGGACTTACCACTAATTTACTATGAGTTATCGAATTATAATCGTGATTACCTCTATCCATGGAATCGGAACCCCAATCGACTAAAAGGTGTTTTTCATCAGGTGTTACCATTTTGATTTCTGGCGAAGTTTTTTCATCCGTCATGGTTTCCGTCTCTGGCGTGCACCCCACTAACAATAGACTGAGCAAAACAAGTATCACTATTTTCAATTCACCATCTCCTCTTTACATATTATACCAACACCATTTAGAGACAACACATTGTTTAATGAATTTTCTGTGAATTAATATTAGAAAAAGAAACATGACATTAATTTAAGGATCTTCTCAAATGGAAATGAAAAAGAGCTGCAATTGCAACCCATCGAGTTTAACTAATGCACTTAATTATTAATTTAAGAATCAACCATTTTCAAGATTATCTAATATTTAGCTGATGTGTCTTTTTCTAATTTCTTTGTTTTTATCAATGAATATAATTCTCTGAAGAAGATATAATACGCGAGCAACATCAATGCTAACAGTGGGTAGGCAATCTTAGGATAATCGATGAATATATAATCTCGCTGAGCAATGACAAAATAATGGATCATGATTAATAATATGAAATAATAAATTACTGAAATTACTTGTTTATATTTGTTGAAAATAAATCGAGCTACTAAAAATAATACATTTGCTAGAACAAAGATCCACAGAAAATTAATCACAAATATTGTTACTTCCACTTTTAACACACCCCTTCATCACAGCCATTATTTGATTTCTATAATGCTTTAATCACCTAATGTTAAATATTGAGCTTGTTCTGTGAAATAGTTCCGCTGTTTTCTGCGTTCATCGTTTCCTAATCAGGGGCTTCTTACATCCCACCACGAAAAGCAGTCTTGCTGCAAAAGCAGAAAAGATGGACTAATTTCTTGCATAAGAAAATAACTGAAGATAACTACATTATCTTCAGCTATAGTCTGGAACTAGGTTTACCAGCGCCAACCACAATTCTTGCGACGGTTATTATTTCGTCGATCATCTCGATCATCTTGAGCACCAGCAACCAAATCATTGATTAAACAGCGGCGTACGGCGCGACAAAAATCTTCACCATCAATAGAAGCTCTTACTGGAACTTTAAAATTCGTATCAAAAGCACCTGCAACAGAATCTCTTGTTCCATTATTATTTTGAAAGCATCCCATATTATTCTCATCTCCTTTCTCTATTAAAATGTTGTCACACTATAACTTATGATAGTTTTATACAAACTGTTGGGCTAAACTTTAGGAAATAAATAGAGGGTGGTCTCAAATAGTGCGGGGAATGTGGGAGAGATTCTTAGCAAATTTAACTACTATTAAATTTAGTTTTATATCTATATTTCAGACGTAAGCTTTATTTTTCTATTCCATGTTCTTAGCTAGATTGTTTTTTTCTTTTAAATATTTTAAGTACGCATCCTTATCTTTAAGATGATGAGAAGTGCCCTCGTTTTCAGTATTATTGTCATCTATGGATGGTGAAGGTGTTAGATGAACGAGTCTACTATTAATTTTAGTTAGCAAGGATATTCCTCTAAATAAGAAGCCCACAATTATCCCAAAAGCAATACAACCACCAATGACCGGTCCCAAGATGAATAGAAAATAACCTAATAGTGCGAATAACACGATTAACATTAGATGCTTCATTTTTCTTCCTCCATTCAAAAACTATCCCATAAAAATATATTGTTAAATTTTAAAAAACTCTAAGCTTCACCGTAGAATTCAGCGAAATAGAGAAAACCAATCTTTCTAACAAGAAAGTTTCTCAACTCACCTTGAGTGGCTTTTTCTATTGGTGGTTTAGTTAAGGTATATGCTTTAGCGTTTAACTCTGCAAATTTTTCTTGATCAATTTTATTATGAAAATGATCATCTATAATACCGGATGTCATTGCCGCTTTTGGATGACTCATAAAAAACACATGCGTTCGAAGTGCCATATGAGGTGTAGAATGTAATAGAAGAAAAAATACCTACACCTACCACGAGAATGCTTATCTTTTTCTTCATGTTATCCCCCATTTCTTAAAAAACAACAACTTAGAGAAGATACAATTTATTCATAGTAACCATTAGAATCTGGCAAAGCTTTGTACTCATCTTTGTTTAAAAGAATGCTATGAATATAATCTTCCAGTTTCAACAATTCCAATACATTCTCTGGATACCCATCACAATAAGTCTGGGTATAAAAAGAATTAGTCTTGCCATCCATTTGAATATTCCAGATTGTATAAGATGGTGGTTCGGTTTCACACACCTCTTCTTCTCTCACCGTGAATTTTGAATCATCCATAATATCAATAGTCATCATTTCATGATAAACCTGTTCCATTTCTTCTTCTGTAAAAGCGAGGTTTACTTCAATCGTGCCGTCCTCAACTAAGTCTTTTACAATCGTATCGTTGAATGTGTCGATTTTTTGTTTTCCATAAGTACCATAAATCAGACTGAAATTGAAATCCGTAGGCATTTCTTTAATTTCCAACTTATCAGGTTGATTAGAGCAGCCAATAAGACTAATAAATAAAATTGGGATCAGATACAAGAAAAGATATCTTTTCGTCAGGTCAATCACATCCTTCACTCACTAGTTTTACAATTAACTTATCCTTCTAGCAATTTCATATAATAGAAAACTTTATCCTCGTACTCGACAATTAGAATATCAAGTTCCGATCCATTTTCACTTGCAGAGTAAATTTTTGTCCCTACCTGCAATTTTGTAGCCGTCCAATCCTTAAAGCCGAAACGACTAGTTGATTGCTTTTGTGTTTCACCTAAAAGAGTATGTTTCGTTAATTTTTCTTTTCGTTCCTGAAACCATTCTGATTCGGTCATATTACTATAGATGAAACCATCCAACTGTATAATATCTGCTTCAGAATTTTGTTTTATCACATCTTTGGCTGTGACCTTCCCACCATCAGCGACACCACAACTTGATAGAATAAAAAACAATAGCAATATGAATAATAAATTCGACTTATTGATAATCAAGATTAACTGTTCTCCTCTTTAAACAATTTATGTAATTTCTCCAATAACTCTTTCTGTTTCGTTACAAAATCCTCAGCAGATATAATGAAATAAGAGGTTGTATCATCTAATCGGATTAATGAGCATTCGTCATAAATTAAGCTGATCGTTAACAAATTTTCAGGCGCTATGGAATTATTGTTCAAGAATTTCTCTAGATTTAGATATAATTTTCTCACTAATTCGTCTGTAGACTTCTCAAGCGTGAAACGACCGGCAAAGCTGTCCCACCAGACTCTAAAAGAAAAGTGAATTTCATTATAAGTCTCTAAACTTTCGTCACTTTTTTCAAATAAACATTGATAAAACAAGTTTTTTTCATCCATAAAAAGCTTAATATCATTCATTGGATGTTCAGCTATTTTATGTTTCACTTCATCCCACAAGTTTCTGAAACGATTTTCAAAATCTTCTTCAAATGAAATTTCCGAAAAAACAGAAGGGAATCTGTACTGTTCTTTATTGCTTTTCTGATTTAGAAATATATTTTGTATATAAATCAAAAAGTTCAATGAATAGGCAGCTTCTGTCTTGATTTCTAATGTACACTTCATTAAATTAACCCCTTTTACAGTCCATTTCTTGTGCTGGTCGAGCGGCTCTTAATTGAACTCTTTCGAAAGGATGATCACCCTTACTATATTCAATTTCATTTTGTTTTTGAACAGGCTCCCTCGTACTGTCGACAGCTACTAACACTTTAGTCAAACCTTCCATCATCCCTTTTGCAGATAGGATTAATAGGCAAATAAATAAAATTGGCATGAAAGAAATCCACGGATAGGACGTCCATAAGTATTCCCACCACATTCCTAGCAATCCTGCCCATTCGTTTGAATTGGAGAGTTGTTTGGTGTAGCCAAATAAGTCACCACGGCGGGTATATCCCCCTATGAATAACCCTAGAACGGCTAAATGGGACATCAAAATCAGCGTGTGAATGAAATCTCTTAAGAAAATAATTGCTAGTTGAGGAACGAGAAAAGGTTTAATATGTTTATTTACAATTCTCCAATTAGTTGCTCCAAGCGTCCTGGAGCTTTCGATAAATTCCTTTTTATAAATGGTCTTTACTTCATTGGCAATCAAGATTGAATTGGTTGGAACAAAAAGAAGGGCAAAAATAAGGATATAGAAAAGTATCCTGCTCCAATAAGGCAAAGGTTCCGGTCCGCTAACTAGAGCACCATCTACCATATACATCCCTACTTCTGATATTAAAATGCCATTCAAAAGTAGAAATGCCAACAAAGTCATCGGGAAGTAGTTTAGAGCATCAGCCATTGATTTAAGGGGTTTTTCAATCTTCTGCAGGAAGAAATGAATGAACAACCCAATCCAAACGGACGGGAAAACACGAAGAAATGTAATCAGCAAAGCGGCTGCAATCGTATATTTAGCCCCAACAAGTATGACGATAAATAAATCCCTTCCGAAGTTGTCTGTTCCAAAGGGGGGAAAGTTTTTATAACTGTAAGGTGCAGGTAACGGTTTCCCCTGGCTATCATAAAGTAATGACGTTGTTGGAATTCGGTCATTAAAGAAGAAAAAATACAGCAAGCTAACTACAAACAAACCACTGATGATGAGGAAGCCGGAAAGAAATAACTTATTAAAGAGAAGTCTTTTTAAAATATACACACAATCACCATTCCAATCTTTGACCCGTATATTTTTCTATAAGGCTAGTAATAAGGGCGTATATGAGGAAAACAGGCACAAAAAACAGTATCAAAGTGAAGGCGATCACATTCGGATTTGGATAGCTCGTTATAAATGTAAAGATTCCATAGATGTTAAAAAGTTTTTCAAAAATAACCATTGAAGATAATAAATACAGAACAATTGTTTTACTATGACTAAAAATGCTTGGTGCTATATTTCTCAGCACATGGAAAAAGAAAATCTCCGTTTTATTAAACCCTTTGCTTCTGGCCAATTCTACGTATGATTTATTCCACTCATCACTGACTAAATGAAGGTTAATTCTAAAAATCATGAATGAGGGAATTAAAGCTAACGTAACAACCGGCAGAAAATATGTTTGGTTTTGGGATGAACCAGCTACAGGAAATAATAAATGACCGCTCTGCTTGAAATATAAAATAACGGAAAATTGAATGAGCATAATGATGAATAAGTCTGGTAGGGATTCGAGTAAGGATACAAATTTAGAAACGAAATCGTTTATTTTTTGTGGAAGCAAGATTGTGAGGTAAGTAATAAATAAACCGCAGATTATAGCAATACATAGCGCTGAAATGAAAATGGTTAATGAGTAAAAGTAATAATCCCAAAAATTTAAGAATATTGAATACTCCTGATTAGTCGGTCCTAAAATAATTAAGTTGTCAGGAAAAATAAGAGACTTGATGATATGCAAAACATTTTTCAAAAACACCGTAAAATCAAGCTGAATTCCATTAGAAAATAACCCTACAAATGCACTTAACAAAATAATTCCAACGACTACATAAAGAAAACGCGATAAGACTCTAAAACTTGAAATCACAACAATTCTCCACCTTAAATTTATAATCCAAAAATTGTCACTTGAAGTCAAGATTACCATATATTTTTTTGGAGTAATAGCTATTAATTAGTTTTTTCAGATAATTATTATTTTGTTTGTTTGCGTTGACATGAAAAAGAAATTCCCAAAAATTCTTATGATGCATCTTCACTTAGAATAAAGTCAGGGAAATAACATATCCTAATTTTTATTCAGGAGGTGAAATTATGACAAACCAACAAAATACAGATCAACAAGGTAACCAAATTTCCAAAGGAGTTAAAGACACTGCTGGAGCAGCATTCCATGCAGTGCATAGTGCTTTAGAAAAAACCGAAAATGCAGCCATGAATACAGTAGATAAAACTGCTAATGCTGTAAATGGTCTAACCAATAAATCAAAAAACAAGGCAGGTACTCCATCAAACAACTCAACTACCAACAAAGGGTTGCCACATTAAAGTAACTGATATAAACTTTTTAAATTGTATATTTGACCACATATGTAAAGCACCCACGAATGATACAATCGCTGGGTGCTTTACATATTTTATAATCGCTATTACTTAAAAAGCAGTGAAAAAAAATGATTCTTTATTTCTCTTGTAGCCAGCCTTCCACTTGTTCTTTCATCTCTTTTTCTAAATCCTCAATGGTTTCGGTATCGTTCACTGCCATTTTCACGTATTTTTCCGGAAACATCTTCTTTATGGAAGATGCATATTGATTCCCGTCTTTTGGTTCAGTATATTTAATTACTTCATATCCAGAATCCACTTTCTTTAATTGAATGAAGACAGGTAACGAGTGTCCAGACTGATTGTTGGTACCACTATCCTTATTAAATCCACCGAAGTATGACCACATGTATACGTTGATTATTTCTTTATATTCACTAGTTCCATAGATTCTGTGAACTTCAAATTGTTTTTCTGAAGGATAATATATACCCTTGTATTTTTCAACTATATAATCTGAAATCACCTCGTCCATTTCTTTGGTTACATGCGCATTTCCATCCTTGATTTCGGGAGAATTTGGAGCACATCCCACTAAAAATACCGATAAAATAAGGATCATTTTATTCATAGACCATCTTTTCACTAAGAAGATTCTCCTTGTCTTTCAGCTAATTATTCAACCATCCCTAATTCCTTAAGTGGCCAAAAGATTATGTTAGTTTTACCTATCACTTCCGCTAGCGGGACTAAACCAATAATTCGACTATCCGTACTGTTTCTACGATTGTCCCCCATAACAAACAAGTATCCTTCTGGAATCACTTTCTCCCCTGTCCGCTCTTCAAGAGTGAAATCTTCTGTCAGAGTTCCACCGTTCACTTGTAATTTATTTGATTCCAAATATGGTTCTTTCTGAGGTTCGCCATTGATATATAGTTGATCATTCTTGTAAGCGACATGATCTCCAGGTAATCCAATCACTCGTTTAATATAATCCTTATTCTCAGGTGCGTGATGAAAGACTAAGATATCGAAGCGACTTGGCTCTCCAACTTCATAGCCAATTTTATTAACAATCATCCGTTCTCCATTTTCAAGAGTCGGCATCATTGATTCACCGTCGACAACGATTGGTGTAAATAAAAAATGACGTATTAACCATACAGCTGCAAAGGCAATAAGCAATGCTTTTGCCCACTCCCAGATTTCATTTTTTTCTTTTTTCACTTGTTCCATCCTATGGCCTCCTGGAATTTGTTTTAGTTAATATTAATCAGTAACCATTATTGAATCGATTCCATTACATATATCTTTTTATTATTCTTATTTAATACGACGAGTAAAGAGCTATTATCTTCAATTAATTTATAAGAATACTGATCGTCTTGTGTGAATTGCACAGGATTATTTATGAATACTTCCTGTTTATTTACTTCTACATTGTTGTTCAGATTGGTTCCTTCTTTTTGGAATTTCTGAATAAGTATTCTTACCGTATCCAATGACGTTTCATCAATTGATAACCACATATCTTTTTCTAATATTTTTTGGATTTGATTATGATTGTAATCCAAAATAGTATAGGTGGCACCTTCACTAGGAAAACCATCTCGACTCGTATAAACGACTTCAATTTTCTTCGGTAAAGGCAAGGATATATCCCAATTTAGCTTCCATTCAAACACTGTTGTGATTTTTCCGTTCATAAAAAAACCTGTTGCGATTATTATCACTAAAATCAAGAAGGAGAATAATCTTTTCTTTCTCTTATCCATTCTTCCATCCCCTCAAGTAGACTCTCAAACAGTATCCGAAATAAAATATTCATTTTCAAAATTAATCTAATATTGACGACGAAAAGAAAAAGTAAAAGTTTCAATACAGAACTGAGTTATTTATTCTCAGAACCATTTGCGAAAGTTAATCCTTTGTCCATTAAAGTGCGTCGGATTATATCAAGCGCTTTTGGACCCACTCCATGTAGTTTCAGTACCTCAGCCTCACTTACTTTGGTAAATTGCTCAAGCTTGAGATATCCAGCTCCATCTAGTGCACGTCTTGCTGGCGCACCTATTGAGGTTGGGATGTTACTATTTTCGCGATTATCCTTTTGATTCATAAAATCTTCCTCCTTTTATTCTACATATGGGATCGAGAGTTTAAGAAAAGATGTTTATCATAATTTGTTCTAATCATGAATTAATGTCCTGTTTCATTGATTTTCATAAAAATTCCACACAAAAAGCTGCCAAATAGAGGCAGCTCGCTTTAGTTTAAAGTCACTTCGAATGGAGCAGCTAGTTTATTAAAAACAGCTCTGTATTCGCCTGGAGAAAACTCATACTTTAGTTCGCTCACCTTAAGAGTCATTGACGCTTTTTCTCTGATTATTAATCCTTCTTCTGTAAACATCTTCTTCTTATACGGGATTTCAAACCATATTCCATTCTCTTTTTTCTGTAGGTAGAAATGATTTCCTTCAGTTAAATCCTTAGTGCTTTCATTGATAACGTTTAAAGTAATTTCTTTATCATACGGTTTATACTGAACTTTTTCCATTTCTAACGTAATCCCGTCTCTTGAGCTTGGGACCTCTTGAATCTCAGCTTTATGAGTCAGAATTACTACTTTTTGCACTTCTCCAACTGGATTACTAGTTTTCTCTTCACACCCAACCAACATAAGTAAAGCAATGCTAATGTATGTAATCATTATTCTCTTCGTCTTCACAATATTTCCCACCTTTTGAAATAAGACGGGGGAAAGTTCATAAAGTTACAATTTCACTAAAGATATATTAGCATTCAACTTGATCAATCGAGTTATTGCATATAAGCAAAAAACATCCCACCTGTCAGCTACTGCTTAACAAGTGGGATGTTTTCATACTAATGTTTTTGCTTTTTCAATTTGCATACGGACTTGGTCAAAGCCAGTTCCACCAAGCGAATTTCTTCGCTTCACTGCCGCTTCGGGTGACAGTACATCATAGATATCGGGTTGAATTAAATGACTGGCTTCTTGCAAGTCTTCTATCGTTAGGTCCAACAAGTAAATGCCGCGCTGGATACATAGGAATACAAGCTTCCCTGTGACTTCATGTGCTTCACGGAATGGCATGCCTTTTGTTGCTAAGTAATCGGCCAGTTCCGTAGCATTTGAAAAGTCTTGATGCACCGCTTCATTTAATCGCTTTGTATGGACTGTCATGGTTCTGACCATTCCTTCAAAAATTTGAAGTGATCCATTCAAAGTTTGAACCGTATCGAACATGCCTTCTTTGTCTTCTTGCATGTCTTTGTTATACGTGAGTGGCAATCCTTTTAGCGTTGTAAGCAGACTAAATAAGTTCCCATACACACGACCCGTTTTCCCGCGAATTAACTCCGCCATATCGGGGTTTTTCTTTTGAGGCATGATGCTGGAGCCTGTGGCGAACGCATCATCGAGTTCAATAAATTGAAACTCCTGGCTCGACCACAGAATGATTTCTTCAGCGAAACGCGATAAGTGCATCATCACAAGTGATGCATTACTTAAAAATTCCACGATGAAATCACGGTCACTCACGGCATCCATGCTATTTTGGTACACTTGCTCAAACCCAAGAGTATTGGCTGCTTTTTCGCGGTCAATTGGGAATGTCGTACCTGCAAGTGCACCGGCACCTAATGGAGAAATATCAATACGTTTAAGTGATTCGGACAAACGTTCCTGATCACGCTCAAGCATCCAAAAGTAAGCCATCAAATGATGGGCAAACGATATCGGTTGTGCGCGTTGCAGATGCGTATAACCAGGTGCAATCGTTTCAATATGTTGTTCTGCCTGAGTCAATATAGCTTTTTGAAAAGCTTTGATGCTCTCGATAATTTCTACAACACGATGTTTCAGGAAGAGGTGCATATCAGTTGCGACTTGGTCATTTCGACTGCGAGCCGTATGCATCTTACCACCAACCGGTCCAATTAAGTCGATCAACATCTTTTCCAGATTTAAATGAATATCTTCATTAGCAACTTCAAATACCAGCTCATCATTCGCGGCTTTTACTTTCAATTGCCCGAGACCTTCGATAATTTTGCTTACGTCTTCAGCAGGTAAAATACCGCAGTCGCCAAGCATTTTTACATGTGCCATGCTGCACGCCAAATCTTCCATGACGAGTTGTTGATCAAAGCCGATGGATGCGCCAAATTCATCCACCCACTCTTCAGCAGACTTTTGAAAACGGCCGCCCCATAGTTTGGTCATACCGACACCTTCTCTTTTCCTTTGTTAACCATGGCATGAACTTTTGTCGGTAGACCCCATAGTTCGATGAAGCCTACGGCAGATTCATGATTGAATTCATCATCCGTTGTATAAGTCGCAAGTTTTTCGTCATACAACGAATTCGGCGATTTACGACCTTCGACAATGGCGTGACCTTTAAATAATTTCACACGCACCACACCGTTCACATACACTTGTGTTTCTTTCAGGAATGCTTCAAGAGCCACTTTCAAAGGAGAGAACCATAATCCTTCGTAGATCAGTTCGGTTAATTTTTTCTCAATAACCGGTTTGAAATGTGCTAGTTCTTTTACAAGCGTAATGTCCTCAAGTTCTTTATGAGCTAATAATAGTGTGTGTGCTCCAGGAACTTCATATACTTCGCGTGATTTTATTCCAACTAAACGATTTTCAACATGGTCGATACGTCCGACGCCGTGTTTTCCAGCTACAATATTCAACTCGGAAATAAGCTCAGCTAGTGGATATGCTACACCGTTCAATGCGACTGGTACACCTTGTTCAAATGTAATTTCAATCATATCTGCTGTATCTGGTGTATCTTCGAGTGCAACAGTTAAATCATAAGCATCCGCTGGAGGTGCAGCCCATGGGTTTTCCAAAATGCCACATTCGTTCGAACGTCCCCAGAGATTTTGATCAATTGAAAACGGGCTATCCAAATTGATTGGAATCGGAATGTTATTTTTCTTTGCGTAGTCGATTTCTTCTTCACGAGACCAGCCCCATGCACGGACAGGTGCGATCACTTCAAGCGATGGATCCAGTGCTTTAATCGATACTTCAAAACGCACTTGGTCATTGCCTTTTCCTGTACAGCCATGAGCTACGGCATTTGCACCTGTCTGGTGCGCGATTTCAACCAATTTTTTCGAAATCAATGGACGGGATAATGCCGAAACCAAAGGGTATTTTCCTTCATACCAAGTATGAGCTTGAAGTGCGAGCAATGCATATTCATTTGCAAATTCTTCTTTTGCATCAACCATATAACTTTCAACAGCCCCAACTTGAATGGCTTTCTTTTTAATGAACTCTAAATCTTTTCCTTCACCAACATCTAGACAAACAGCGATTACATCATAACCTTGTTCTTTTAACCATGGAATTGCTACGGATGTATCTAATCCACCTGAATATGCGAGAACTACTTTTTTGTTCATATGTCATTCCTCCTGAATGTATGTTTATTCATTGATTATGAATTAATATACACGAATGATAACATGTAATAAAAATGTATACAAGTGAATACTCATACATTTTAAAAGTTTAATTATTCAAAAAAAGAGCAACCACTTTGGCTGCTCTTTTACCCATTTTTATTTTTTCATGAAAAAATCTCGTCCCACCCGTTCAATTAGTGAAGGAGCCAGATTGTATGCTTTACTCGAAATGCCCATATACCAAGGCAAGTCCACTTCACGTACAGGACGTTCAATTACTCTTACAATCGCACTTGAAACTTCCCCGACTGATAACAAGAACTTTTTCAGCGAACTTTTATATGTGCCAGTTGAATCCGCTAAATCCAAGAATGGTGTATCGATAGGTCCAGGATTGATTGTCGTCACGTGGATTCCGTAAGGCTGGACTTCCATTCTGGTAGCGTTAGCATAACCAAGAAGGGCGTGCTTCGTCGCTGCATAGACGGAAGCTTTTGGTGTAGCAATTTTCCCCGCTTGTGAAGCGACATAAATAAGATGCCCTGATTTCCTTTCTAACATGAAAGGTAAAAACCTGCTCGTCAATTTCATGGGTGTTGTTACATTGATGGTCATCATGTCATCAATTTGTTGGTCAGAAGTCTCATGTGCCAAAGCAAACGTTCCTACGCCAGCGGAAAAAACAATGACATCTGGAGCCGGACATTGACGACTAACATTCTCTAAACCATGATCAGTCAACAAGTCAGCTTCTATTGTATGAATACCAAGAGAACTGAGTTTTTCAAGCGCAGTTTTAGAACGACCTGTTGCATAAACGGTGTATCCTTGTTTGTTTAAATCATTTGCGACTTGCATACCTACGCCACTTGTCGCACCTGTAATCAGAACTGTTTTAGGCTTGTCCATAAGTGAATACCCCATCTTGATCTCGTGATTCAATTGCGAGTCCTTCAGCAAGTAAATAATCTACTTGTCCAATCGTTTCAGAAAGTGTCAGGCCGAGCTCTTTCTCATAAACAGATGGGAATAATTTTTGAGTGATTTCAAAAATAGTTAGATGTGTCTCGGCAAGCATCGCATGTACTTTCATCGCACGGTCATGCTGTTTTTCCAATCGATGTGCAATCAATGCATGGACATTATATACTTCATTCCCGTGACCACTGTATATTTTCTCTACAGGCATGGTCATGACCTTTCTTAATGATTCGTTGTATTGAATCATCGCTTGCGGTCGACCGGCACTTGGATCTAAAGGTGGTTCAATCAAAGGGTTTGATGAAATTTTTTCTAATATATGGTCCCCGCCGATCATTTCTTTACTTTCAGCATGCCAAAAAGAAACATGGCTCTGTGCATGACCTAGTGTTTCCACAACCGTCCAACCTGGATGCCCTGGAAGTGCATCGCCCTCCTCCACTGTCATATCAAGTGGGCGATTGCCCATGAAAGCGACTGGACGTTTCATTTTTTCGACCCATGCATGATATTTTTGCGGAACGCCTTCTTCAATCAAACGTTCTAAATAAAATTCATCATGATAGGCAAAAAAAGCTGGATCCCGCGTCAACCAAAGATCATTATAGGCATGGCCATATACTTTGGCATTTGGAAAAGCATCGATCCAGCCTGCATGGTCGGGGTGATGGTGGGTCAAAAATACTTGTTCTACGTCCTTGAACGAATAGCCCGCTTCTTTTATTCCACGTTCGAGTGCTGCATACGCATCGGGTGTTTTTGGACCAGCATCAACTAGCGAAAGCGAATCTCCTTTTAATAGATAGGCATTAACATCTCCAACCGCAAAAGGTGTAGGCAAAATAAGTTTGTGGATCATATGGCATTCTCCTTAAAATGAATCACTATTCACTCCATTGTACAAGTTTTCCATGTTCACGTCACTTTTCAAATAATAAATGGTAAAGCACGATCGAATCACAAAGTTAAAATGAAATGGGGAAATATCACACCCTTATTGCATATACTGAAATTACCCAGAATTCTTTTTACTATTCTTCAGTTGACATCTATTCATTTGCAAGCCTATAATTTCGATAATTTAGAACGTTCAGGCTTTGATAAAGATCAGTAATCGTGTTGAAGGAATGAAGAGAGTGTGTTCACCGGCTGAAAGACACACTTCCGCTCACAGGATGAACCTACTTTGGAGCCGCCATGCAAACATGGCCGTACCTTCGCGATAAGAAGGAACAAGTTGTGCTCCACGCGGGGCAAAACAAGGTGGTACCGCGGAAACATGCGTTTTCGTCCTTTTATTAGGACGGGAGCGCATTTTTTTATACAAAAAAGGAGGAGTAACAATGAAAACGATTGTGTTTGTTGGAGCGGGTTCAATGGCGAAAGCGATGATTCATGGCTGGATGAAAGAGGCGACTGTTGCCCCGGAAAAGGTATTTGTCATGAACAAATCCGATCGCAAAAAGTTGACTTCTCTTAACGAAACATACGGCGTTCAAGTCGTTTCTGAAAACAAAGACGTTTTAAAAACAGCCGAATTGATTATTCTGGCGATGAAACCTAAAGATGTTCAGGCGGGCATGCAGGCAGTAGCCCCTTACCTTTCCAAAACTGCTGTGGTGCTATCAATTCTTGCAGGAGTTCCTATAACAACAATCGCTCAAGGACTTGGCGAACGTCCAATTGCCCGTTGTATGCCTAATACATCTGCTACGATCGGAATGTCTGCAAGTGCAGTAGCCTGGAATGAAATGATGACTCAAACAGACAAAGAGGAAATCTTGAAACTACTGGGTACAATTGGATCCGTCATCGAGGTAGAAGAAGATCAGCTGCATGTCATTACAGCTTTATCCGGAAGCGGACCAGCATACGTGTATTACTTTGTCGAAGCCTTTGAAAAAGCTGCAGTCGCGAGCGGCCTTGACCCACACGTTGCTCGTAACTTACTCGTCCAAACATTGGCCGGTTCAGCTGAGATGTTAAAACAATCAACCGATTCTCCAGCTACTTTGCGAGAACATGTCACAAGTCCTGGTGGAACAACAGAAGCCGGGATTCAAGCATTGCAGGAAAAAGGGTTTATCGACATGCTTGGCAGTTGCTTGAACGAAGCTGAATCACGTTCCCGTGAGCTTGGGAAGCGCTATATTTAGGGTAAATTTGCTATACTACCTCATATACATAAAGGAGGAGTAGCATTTTATGGCAAAAGCTAAATTATTCGAAGAATATACAATTAAAAATGTGACGTTTAAAAATCGAATCGTAATGGCACCGATGTGCATGTATTCAAGTCACAATCAAGATGGGCAAGTTGAAGATTGGCATCGTGTTCACTACCCAACTCGTGCTGTGGGGCAAGTTGGCTTAATCATTTTGGAAGCTACTGCCGTTTTACCTGAAGGTCGAATATCTGCACAGGATCTTGGCATATGGAGTGATGAGCACACAGCCGGTTTATCTGAGCTCGTTCAAACCATGAAAGTGCATGGCTCAAAAACAGGCATCCAACTTGCACACGCAGGCCGTAAAGCGACGGTGGATGGTGATATTTTTGCCCCTTCCCCTTTAGCCTTTAATGATCAATATAAAACACCAGTTGAAATGTCAACAGATGATATTGCTAAAACTGTCAATGCTTTTAAAGATGGTGCAATTCGTGCGAAAGAAGCTGGATTCGATGTCATTGAACTGCACGGTGCACATGGTTACTTAATCAATGAGTTTTTATCCCCACTGACAAATAAACGCACGGATGAATACGGTGGAAGCGACGAAAACCGGTACCGATTACTTCGCGAAGTAATTGACGCTGTTCGCAGTGTTTGGGAAGGGCCATTGTTTGTCCGCATATCTGCACATGATTATACGGAAGGCGGCATGACACCAGAATCCTATGTAACAATGACCAAATGGATGAAAGAACAAGACGTTGATTTAATCGATGTCAGTTCGGGAGCGAATGTCCCGGCAACAATCGATTCATTCCCCGGCTATCAGGTGAAGTTTGCTGAAACAATTAAATATGAGACACCGATTGCGACAGGTGCAGTAGGAATGATCACTTCCCCACTTCAAGCCGAGGAAATCCTCAAAAATGAACGTGCAGATTTAATCTTTTTAGCACGTGAATTATTAAGGGATCCATATTGGCCTTATCGTGCAGCAAAAGAACTTCGCACGGAAATCAAGTCACCGGTACAATATGAGCGCGGATGGTTATAAGACAGGATAGAAAAAAGGACCCGATTGGGTCCTTTTTTATCTATTTAAGCCATATTTTTTGCGTAGAAAATTTCATCCATTTCTTTTTTCAGCTTCTTCGTAATCTCAATCTTTTCTTCTTCAGACAACGTATCTTCCTTGTATCCAAATAAGTAATTGTTCAGATCGAATTTCTTCAGCTTACATTTTGTATGGAAGATATTTTCCTGGTAGACGTTCACATCGATCATTTGGAAAACGTCTTGAACGCTCTCAGGAATGTAGTTCTGGATAGAATTGATGTCATGATCGATAAAGAGTTTATGACCTTCTACGTCTCTTGTGAAGCCACGAACACGATAATCAATAACCATAACATCGGTTTCAAAAGAGTGAATCAAATAATTCAATGCTTTTAATGGAGAAATTTCGCCACATGTTGAAATATCGATATCTGCTCGGAATGTACTGATACCTTCATCAGGATGGTACTCAGGATATGTGTGAACCGTTATATGACTTTTATCTAAATGTCCAACTACCGCATCAGGACCTGGAGATTGCTTGAATGATTCCAATGGGGATTCGTCAACTGGTCCCTCTGAAACCAAAATTGTTACACTGGCACCTTGTGGTTCATAATCTTGTTTGGCAATGTTTAAAATGTTTGCCTCAATCATATCTGAAACGTTGGTTAAGATGTTTGTCAGACGCTCTGCATTATATTGTTCATCAATATAATTGATATACGCCTCTCGCTCTTCCTTCGTTCTTGTGTAGCAGATGTCATACATGTTGAAGCTTAATGTTTTAGTTAAATTATTAAAACCGTGTAATTTAATTCTTTCATTTGGAGTTAAACTCATTTTTATGTAATTCCCTTCTCGACTGATTATTAGACAAATTTCGCAAAGTAGTTAAAAAATAGATGGTGAAAAAAATTTGTATTCTTCACAGGCTATATTTTTCCCGAATCCATTATTGTGAAACATACAGACAATTATATCACTTTTTACTAAACGGCAAAAACTTTCCCATTTTTACATGTGTAAGTTCTAGTGTTCAGTACAACATAACATCTAAGAGGTGATGATATGGCTAGGTTTGTTTATCTGTTTTTGATCGTTTGTTTTTTATACCCGTCCACGACGAATGCGGCACCAACTGATTCGTCAGTAAAAGTCGCCTATATTAAGGATGGCTATTTGTGGATCAAAGATAAAGGGTTAGAAAAAAAGGTGACCGATCAAAAATCAAATTATCCTAATCCCCCACAATGGTCTTTTGATGGGAAAATGCTTCTTTATCAAAAAGAAGTACCTGCTACCATAAATGAAAGTCGAGTTATTGAAAATGAATTGTGGGTGTATGATTTAACAACCAAAAAGCAAAGTAAAATTTTTTATGATGGATATAATCCAAAGTGGTCACCAACTGAAAATATTGTTGCGTTTCAAAACGGTGGTGTGTTGAACATATCTGACTTAACGAGTTTTTATAACATCGCTCTCGGTGTTGACGATTATGCATGGCAGCCGAATGGGAAGGGCTTTATCGCATCATCAAGTGCTTCCTTAAGGCCAGACGGATGGACAAATCCAATCCTTTACACTATTTCATTAACCGCTGGATATCAAAACATCAGCGATTTATCTAAAAATGCGAATAAATTCTTTGTGCTTCCAAAAGAACTCCAGAAAGATGAAATCAAAATCCCTTCAATCAATGCCCAATCATTTGCTTATTCACCAAATAACAAATGGATATCTTTTATTGTGTCGCCTACCGCTTCTTGGTCGATGGACAGTAATATGCTTTGTGTCATTTCAGCAGATGGGAAAGAATTTACCGTTCTTGACGAGGTCATCTTCGAATTCAATCCAAAGTGGTCATTTAAGGATAGTTTACTCGGCTACATCGCCGGTGGAGGACGAATTGTATTTGGTTTCAAAAATAAAGACTTAAAAGTAACGGAACTCCCTGCATACCATACTTTGACCCTTACACCAAAAAAATATGCAGATATGGGCTTTACATGGGTTAACGAGCGTTCTCTTATTGTATCCAGGGTGAAAGAAAGTGAATGGTCAAATGACCCTGAAAAGCGCCCTAAACCATCCTTATATTTTTTACCTTTAGACAGTCAGAAACAATTAAAAATTACTAACCCACCAAAAGATCAAGGTGATTATTATCCACAATTCTTGCCTTCGATTAATAAAATCACTTGGGTAAGACAAATCGATATCGCGAATACTAAAGGGGATTTATGGATAGCTGATCCGAATGGTGAAAACGCGCACATTTGGATAGAAGATGTTGGACCGTACTCCTTCTATCCTTCATCATGAGAAGGATTGTATCTTATACAAAATTAAAGCCAACTCTGGAGAAAGAGTTGGCTTTTTTCTTGTGCATGATAAAGTACAATAATTGAAAGAACAATGAAAATGGTGTATGGAATATAAAGTATATTTCCTGCCATCATCAAGATTCCTTCCTCAAGACGGGCTTCCTTCATAAGAATTATCTAGTTAATGAAATATTCTTTTCTTGACTCAATCTTTCTACTTCTTGCTCCAATACATGAAGTCGTCTATGAATGCGATAAAAAATTGGTAAATATGCAATAACGACGATTAATACCAACCCCATACATGCACTTCCTTCCTAAAATTCTAAAGGTATTAATTCATTCCGCCACCCGAATGATTGTTGTTATCCCCCATCCGGTAATTCGAATCATCCCCTGGCTTCGCATGTGGATGTGTTGATTTAAATGGATGATTATTAATCTTCTTTCTTCTCCAATCAATATAGACACCCATGCCAATTAATAATGTGAACAGAGCTCCAATAAACCAATACATTTAGATTTCTCCCCTTTTCTTGTCTGCATCTCCACAATTATTCAAATTCTATTTGTTTTTCAATCAGTTCTATGTTTTCTTTTTCAATTAGAAATGAAGCTAATTTTTCAATTGCACTTTCATCCAGACGAAAAGTTTCGTTTCTTTGTGGATGTAATTGTTGAATGAAGCCTTCTTTATCAGTATTAATCCATAGATGGTAATTTTCCACTCGATCATCCTTTTGCATATAAAAAGAAAGCAGGGGTTCGGTCTTAATTATTTTTTGTTTCTCCATTTTTTTTGCATTCTCTACGGCTTGTATAAAAGTATCCATAGTGTCTTCGTCGTTTCTATAAATTACTGTTTCTTTATGGTCATCCCAGTATTGGAGATTAATTTGTTCTACTTGCTCCTGTACATCACCACAAGAAACCAAAAGAAAAAGAATTAATACTCCCAAAAATAACATCTTGTTGACATTCATCGAGTAACACCCTTTTCACTTTATGAATTACAGAGTTGATAATAAATAAGAAAATCTGTCCACTCGCCATTTTCAAATGCGAATTTTTCTCTCGTACATTCCAATTTAAAACCGTTTTTTTCTGCAAGACGAATGGAAGGTAAATTGTCTGTATTAATATGCAATTCAATTCGATGAAAACCTAAGTTCTTAAACGCCCATTCCTTGGTGGCTGATACACTTTCGGAACCATAGCCCATTTGCCAGTATTGATTATGAATGGAGTACCCCATCATTGCCCACTGATAATCCAGCCTTAAGATCTTGAATAATTCAACTTTGCCGACATTCACTCCATCTTCTTTACGAAAGACACCGTACTGGTACATTTCATCATTACTTGCTGCTTTATGAAATCCTTCAATCCAGGCGCAAAACCAGTCGAAAGAGGAAGACGGCATATCTGAAGGGCGTCCATCATCATATTTATATTGGGATGGAAGCCTTTTGTCATATTCCGCATACCAATTCTCATAATCTTCTTTTTCATATGGGCGAATAATTAACCTATCCGTTTCAATTTTGATTTCCAACGAAAAAACTCCTTTAATCGAACATTATCTAAATGGTGAGTTCATATGTAACAAGTTGATGTTCTTCTTCAAAACCCACCTTCTTGTAAATGGAAATGGCTGCTTCATTACTCCTTTTAACACATAAAGTTATTTCATTTATTTCATGAAAGGAGAATAAGAATTTCAGACTTTCGTTTAATAATTGTTTTCCTATACCTCTGTTCCTTGCATGAGGAGTAACGGCAATGAAATGAATATCCCCTTCTGAAAAGTTCGGATTCGCTTCACAAAATACATAACCGAGCAATTTACCTTCTGAACTTGCAACAAATACTTTATGTCCGTTATTGATTTTTTCGATTATTTCTTCAGCTGTGAAATAAGCATGCTTAAATGCTTCCTCATGCAACAATTTAAAAGAATCATATTCGTCGGATGTCATTTCTGCTACCTCACACTTTGCTTCAATAGATGGTTGAAGATGTGAACGAGTGATTGTCAGAATCAAATGCTCACCTTTATTTGTTGCCCCTAGCCGCTTCATAAAAGAAGTACAATTCGAATTATGTATCTGATAAAAACCATGTGCATTGTTAAGGGACAATGGAAGTTGTCTTACTAATTGATCCCACATCATGATGGAGACTTGCTGCCATTCATCATGGTTGACAAAAGGTCCCCAAATTTCAGCATTCCTTGTATTCCCATCGATATCAAAACCAAGAACACCAATCATTGTGTCATTTTCGTAGGCTACCACTAATGATTCTTCCAAGGGGAAATCTGAGAAATCATTCAACAATGTGTGTAAAATCTCTTTTTCATTTATTCCACAATAGCCAACATGATGTTGGGTAATTTTATTCATGTTAGCAATGAACCTAGAAACAGCCTCAAGGTCTTTCGAGTATTTAAGTTCGATCATGATAAACCCTTTCCTTAATAAAGTTTTCTGAATAATTAACTTAATTATATCCTTTATTAATATGGAAAACATCTGTTATTTTGGTTTTACTTTCCAAAAACTAAAAAAACTAAAATTGAAACCTGCCTAAATCTAATATATAAAAAAACACCGAATTAAAGTCTAAGCCAATCAGTATTGAACCCAAAAAAGGCATCCAATTAGTATGATTGGATGCTTTTTTTTATTGCAATATTAATTCCCACTTTATTCCAAATTAATATAAAACTGAACAGCTAAGTCCTTTACAGTTTAGAAAAATTAATCCAAGTCCTCTTCCGGCAACGTTGGTATTGTTGGATCCTCCACAAGGGAATGGGACTGATTGATTAAATCGACCTTAATTGCATCAAATTCAAGATGTTTCGATTCAGATTCCTCTGTTTCGGTGTTAAAGCGACTGACTTGGGCAATTGGATATAAAGTTAAGGAAGTTGCCTGTGAATTTAATCCCCGCAGCGTAGCCGTCCAATTAAAATCCTCTCGTGTTCGTGCTGATCCATCTGTAGAGCCACCGTTATAAGGCACTTTGTACACATTGCCTAAATTGTCACTGGCGATTAATTCAGCTTCTACAAATTCCCATTCTTCTAACAAGCTAGGTTCGACAAGTTGTTGATATTCAATATTGACTGAAACATCGGTTACAGTAAGTTCTTTTAAATGAACCGTCACTCCGTCAGTCTTTACTTTTTCATCAAGAATAATGGGTTCTTTAGAAATTTGGCTGACCGCAAACTCAAAGGCCCAATTACCTTCGACTTCTTTTTTTTCCGTTATAATCGTATCGGGTTCCCAAGAGATACTTACCTGCGCCATCTCACTCTCAAAATTTGGTGTGAGTGTATACAAGCCAACATAGCCTACATTTTCTACATATTCGAATTTCAAATTTGTATTTTTTCCATCCACGCCTTTGACAACTGGCTGCCCCTTGATTTGAAGTGTATCTCCCAATGGATTTTCCGACTTTAAAATAAATGATAGCGTCACACTCGTCCCATCGAAGAGAGCCTGGTCAATGACTATGTCGATGCCTTCACTACTTTGAGTCAAACCGACTGATTCGCTAAAGCTAGAGTACGATTCATAATTATCCGTCGCAAAATAGCCAAACACATTCCCAATGACTGGGATTTGGGCAACAAAGTTTGCAAATGCCGGTGAGGAAATCATAGATGTAGTCCCAATCCCAAGAATCAGAACAGCCGCCGCAGCCACTTGATAAATACGTTTTTTACTTTTTTTGTTTTGAACAGGTGGGTTAAATAAGGTGTCGTCAATGATTTGGTCGAGCTTTTGTGTCGGCACAAGGATTGTCTCAAGCGATGATTTAATTGAAATCTCTTTTTCTGTCATCTGAATACACTCCTTTAATACTTTGTTTTAGTAAGGATAGACCACGGTGAATATTCGTTTTCACCGTGCCTTCAGGGCAATCGAGTACATTCGCAATTTGATTAACTGAGAAGTCTTGGTAAAACCTTAGCAGTATCGTCGTTTTATATTTTTCCGGTAATTTACTGAGAGCATCTGCAATGTCCAATTTTTGAGCAAGATCCTCCGATCTACCATCAACTAATTGCTCAACGATTTCATCCATCACGACAATCTTTTTCTGCTTCTTCAGCATTGCAATGGCATTATTTATACAGATCCGCGTCAACCACGTTGAGAAATATATAGGCTCTCTCAATTGATTTATGGATTCCATTGCTTGCAGTACCGTTTGCTGAAAAACTTCAATTGCATCTTCTTCGTTTTTTACGTATACATATGCCATCCGATAAAGCTTTTCTTTTTCTTGCTTTAACAATTGTTGGAGAGCCAATTTATCGCCTTGAATTGCCTCAACAACACTCTGCTCTTCGTGTTGCATTCTGCTCATCCCCCTTCATATAAATTAGAGCAATAATACGTTTAAAACGTTTCAATTTTTTGTATGCTTATATCTATCTATATAGAAACTAGATTCAAAGGATCTGGTATCTCATTAATATACAAATGGAAAAGGATTGTACCCGCTTAATTTGGGTCCAATCCTTTTAACTTGTTAACGATTAAAATGAGAATAAATTTGTCGTTTGTTGAAGAAAAGGTATATAAATCGGGATGTTATATTTTTAAGTCACCAATCTTATTTAGAACTCCCCTAAATTTACTCTGTATTTTTCTACATTTATCACTTCTAATTAATTCATCAACGAACCAAAAAATGAAAGCAGACAGAATTGCACTAACAAAGAAGAAGTTATTCAATAAACTATCTACATCTAAAATAAGTATATATCCTTCATGTGCCCACAGTTGCATTGGAAATAATACTAATATTGCGCCCATAAATACATGAATAATGAACGCCATAAACATTCGATAAAAACCTCTTAATCTTTTAGTAATTAAGTCAGAAAAAATAGAGGATGTTGTCCCATATATTAAAACAATTGGTAGTAGGTACATCCCTAAAAAAAGACTCACGGCAATTTCTTCAAATGCTGAATAAATAATAAGCATAATTGCACTAGAGGTACACGCAGAAACTATTTTTCTGACAATCAAAGTCCGCACTCCCATCCACTTGAAATTATTTAAACGCTTCCTCATCTATCCTGCATCATTAGTTCAAGAAAATTAATCCTCGACTCTTTTTATTTCAAACTTCATACGGTCTAAATCCCAAACATCTGCATCAGTATTAGAAGAGACAGTTACTTCAAGTTTCTGCCCAATGTTATATCTCTCTACATTATCTACAGGGATTTCGTAAACATTTCCGTCTTTTCTACCTTCATCTAACCCGTCATATTCTTTAATAACTAACTTTTCTCCTTCAACAAGGATCTCCTCTACTGTTCCTGTGAATGTAAAGTCCTCTTGATAATCAGAACAGCCAGCAATAAATAAAAAAATCAATAATAATAAACTTATTGCGATTTTATTTTTCACAATAACACCCCCTTGAAAAATCAGATGGATAATGTGTAAAGTGTTCAACAAAGCTGCCATGTTAGTTCAATAACAAAGTTGTAATTCACTAAACCTTTATTCTCCTTTACGTAGAAACTTTAAATATAGAAATAATGAAATTAGCAATAATATTCCATAAAACCATATTGAACGGTACCAGATATTCTTAAACTCCATCAAAAAACTCATTCCGCCTTGTTCTGGAGGTAAAAGAGAATACACAGACACTTCAATAAAAAACATAAAAACAAAAAACATGAAGAAAATCAGAAAAATTATCCACCCGGAAGATTTGGATTTCATTAAAGTATCCTTCCTATTACATCGTCATTATAAAAACATAAAGTATAAATCAATGCTGATGCCGATCTCATCCACTTAGTCTCTTTGCATAAATTCGTTTCACGAATTCTTCTTTATAATCCGTGTACGCCAGAATGCCTGTATCAGATTTCTGAACGTACTCCAATTTGAGTTGCTCATATTCTTTTCTAATTGTTTCGTGCGAGTTTAAATAATCTCTGAAGAAAATCAAATTCTTCCAGAGTTCTTTTTCATATTCAACCAAATGGATGAAATGTGTTTTCTCGTCATATGTGTCATCTGTAAATTTTGCAAACACTACTTCACCAGGACGTTCTACCCGTAACCTTAAAAAACCAGCTTTTTTCAGACCATCCGTTACTGATTTTTCAATTTGGTTTATTTCATCAAGACCAACCACAATATCCACAATTGGTTTTGCCATAATCCCTTTAATAGATGTGCTGCCGATATGTTCAATCCGATCATGTTCAATTTGAGTATGATTTTGTATCTGCTGTTTTATCTTGAAAAATTCTGCATCCCATTCAGATGTATGTGGTACTAATAAAACCTCATCTTTTTTCAATCCCAGTTTCAAATCCATACTCCCCCTTTAGTGATATTAAAGATTGATTTATGGTGCTTGGATTCTATCAGTAGTATCTAACAAAAGCTCTTTCAGAACCAGGGTCTGTTCTTGCGATAAATGACCGTAGCCTTCTTTATCGCTCTCACCTATGATTGTTGCTGTATTATCCGCATTGAACCAAATTTTATATTCATATAACCGTTCGGGCATATTTTTATCAGTTTCCCACCACAGTGTAACTTGAACATCTTCCTCACGGGACATAGATGGAATTTTGTTCGGTTCCCAGTTAATTTCTTCGAATGCTTGATCAATATTACTCAAACTTTGTTCATCAAGAATCATCCATGTTCCTTCTGACTTATGCTCGGGGTTAGTGATTTCGAAATAGACTCTAGTTAATGTAGGTGAAACTACATTGCTGCAGCCAACCAGTACAAACATCATTAATGAGATCATGAAAAAATGTTTTATGATAAACTTCACAGAAATTCTCCTTCAATCGGTTTATTGTAATCAACGGATTTACAAAGAAATAAGTTGCAATAATTCAAAGTTATCTATAGAGAACATTTAGACAAAAGAAATATGACGACAATGGCTAATACCACCGTGCTGATTGTCGACATACAACCTCCTTTAGCTAGTGCCCCTAAATCACCAACCATTGATCGGTTAACGGCATCTGCAAATTCAATGGAAGGGATTTTATGATGTTTCTTAGGTTGTTCGAATTTGGTTTCTACCTTAGGGTTTTCATGTTTATTACTCAAGTTCCAACCAACCTTTCAAAAATTTATTTCAAAGTACATTAAAGAATTATCAATATAGGGTTCCAATTCATCGACTCTAAATGTATTTTCTTTCTCCCTGCATTTTCAAAGTTAATCCCCCATATGGAATATTTTTTCTATTTCGTTTATTCTAAATATAACAAAGGGATTAATAATATCATATGTTTTTTGTATATTATGGAAATCGTTAGGTGCTTTAAGACATAAATGAAGAGAATCAAGAGGAGATTAAGATGAATTCTACGAAAAGTGTTATTGAAAAATTAGGCATACATAAATACTCTACCAAATTAATCTTGAACAAGCCGGAAACAGTCCATGATTTTGACGAATTGCACTATGATACGAAAATCAATGAAACTCGCTACCAGTTCGTGTTTATCTTCACTTTCACTATGGAAGATTTCACAAAACAATTAAACACAGTCATTGAAAAGAATTTGGTTGAAGACAATGGCTACCTGTACTCTGCTTATCCTAAAAAGAACAATCCAACCTATCAAGAATATATAGAGCGCGATCGCTTTTATGAAGATTTATCACTGGATGAAGATGGTTACGTGCGAAATAGTCAGATTAAATTTTCGCGTATGGTCAGTTTGAATGAAACGTTTACAATTGTCGGTTTGAAATCATTGCCAAAGAAACCGAAAAAAGCGGACAGCACAAAAAATAGCCAGTGTGTGGATGACTATATCGAGTATGTCGACCATATTAAAGAATATTTAAGCAACAAGGAAGATTTACTGAATGCCTATAATCAATTGACATACGGCTACCAAAAAGATTGGGCACGTTTTGTGTATAGTGCAAAAAGAGTTGAAACCCAGGAAAAACGCTTACTGGAAATGGAGAACGTACTTGGGGAAGGCTACAAATCGATGGATTTATATCGAAGAAAGAAAAAATAATCGCAAAAAAGCGTACCTGAATGATCACATCCAGGTACGCTTATTTATTTTTGATTCGTTTTAATTCATCTTGCTTCAATTCATATTCCGCAAAGTCCTCCGCTACTTGGATGGAAGGAAAGATGGATAATCCTTGTTTTCGGAGTTCTTCAGCCTGGCTCGGTAAAAATCTGGCACTGATATGTTGAACAATAAGATGTTTGGCTCCGCTCTCTTTCGCAACTTGTGCTGCCTGCGTAATGGTTGAATGGCCATATGGTTTTGCCAGTTCTTCGGTACCAGCATCAAAGGTTGCTTCATGTATGACGATATCGACATCTCTGCTTAATTCAATCGAAGCCTGGCAATAGCGTGTATCCCCGAGAATACTTATAGAGAATCCTTTAACCGGCCCTGCGGTAACATCTTGACTTAATACAGTTTGACCATTTTCTAAAACTACATCCTGCCCATATTTAAGTTTTGCCAACAACGGTCCTTTCGGTACACCCATTTCAACAGCTTTTTCGATTAATAATTGCGGAGGCAAAGGATTTTGTAGAACTCGATAGCCAAAACATGGAATGACATGGTGAAGCAGTTTGGCTTCAACAGTAAATTGATCATCTTCGAAAATAATACCTTCCTGAATTTCGACAAAGTTCACTTTATACTGCAAAACGGTACGAGATATGCGAAGTGTCGTTGTAATCCACTCTTCAATACCAATCGGTCCATAAATAGTTAATGGTTCTTGCCCGTCCATAAAAGAACGTGAACCAAGCAATCCTGGCAATCCGAAAATATGATCCCCATGCATATGGGTAATAAATATTTTTTCGAGCTTTCTTGGCTTTAAGGTTGTGTGCAACATTTGATGCTGCGTCGCTTCACCACAATCAAACAACCAGAACGTTCCTCTTTCTTGCATCAATTTCAATACAAGTGCACTTGTATTTCGTTGTTTGGAAGGCATGCCAGCGCCTGTGCCTAAAAATTGCAATTCCATATCACTTGTTCTCCCTGTCTTTGTGATCGTCTAAAAAGTCATTACTGAAACTCGTCTTCGATTCATACGTCGGTTTTCTAACTTGTGTATGACCTCTTGTAATCATATCTTTGCCAAATTTTGATTGGAGCGTTTCCACTAGTTTCAATATAGGTTCTTCTTTTGCATGTTCTTCAAAGTTGTAGATGGACAATTGCTCGGTAAAGTCTACACGATCCACTACATTGCTAACAGTCACTCCAAGCAAACGGATTGGTTGACCGTCCCAATTTTTAGTAAACAAAGACCATGCCACTTCAAAGATCTTATCTTTTTCATAAACCAAATTGCGAAACGACTGGCTTCGAGACGAATTTCTCCAATCTGCATCCCGAATTTGAATGGAAACTGTAGGACCCGCAAGCCGCTTTGCTTCCAACCGGTTCGCAACTTTTGCACTCAAGGTTTGAAAAACTTTTCGCAACTCCATTAAGTCGGTCTCGTCACTTGGAAGTGTCGTGGAGTTACCCACACTTTTCGTGTCATATACGGAATCTGGGTCGACAATTCTGTCATCTAGACCATTTGCACGGTTTTTTAATCGAATGCCATTCTTTCCAAGTGCTTCTTTCAGTATACCCTCTTCAGCCTTTGCAATATCGCCGATTGTGTTCAATCCGATACTATTCAACTTTTTCCCCGTGCTCTCTCCAACCCCATGCATGTCCAACACAGGTAATGGCCACAGAACTTTATCTATATCCCTCTTTCGAAGGACTGTAATTCCCATTGGCTTCTTTAAGTTTGACGCTGTTTTCGCTAAAAACTTGTTCGGGGCTATGCCAATCGAACATGGCAAATCCAGCTCTTGCTTTAATCTCATTTGAATGTCTGCAGCAATTTGAAGTGCCGTCATAGGGCTATCGATTTCTGTGACATCCATATACCCTTCATCGATCGAAACAGGTTCTACTTGTTTTGTATACGTTCTTAATAAATCAAACATCGCACGTGATGCAATTCGATAACGCTCGAAATTTGGTGGCAACAAGATCAGTTCGGGACATTTTCTTTTTGCTTCCCATACACTCATCGTTGTATATACTCCACGAGCACGCGCCTCATATGAACAAGTTACCAAAATCCCTCGTCGTTCTTTCGGATTTCCGGCTATGGCAATCGCTTTCCCTTTTAAGCTTGGATCATACGATTGTTCAACTGACGCATAAAAACTATTCATATCGATATGAAAAATAATACGAGATTTATTGCGTTTTATGTCCGTCATATCTTCATCGCCTCTTCATGTACTGAATTTAATCATAACAAAAATCGAGACATCAGGTTATCCTGAAATCTCGATTTTATCAGTACTTTAAGCTTTGTTAGCTGAAACTTTAACAATTTCCACAAGTAAATCAGACAATTTCTCAAGTTCTTCTACTGGCATACGTTCATTTTTCGTATGAATTTCTTCGTAGCCTACAGATAAGTTAACCGTTGGAATACCGAAGCCAGCAATAATGTTCGCATCACTGCCGCCACCACTTGTTCCAAGGTTTGGTGTGCGTCCAATGTTTTTAACTGCTTGAATGGCTACTTGCGTCACATGTTCATCTTCACCAAAACGGAAGCCAGGGTACATTAACTGAACATCAATTTCTGCTTTTCCACCCATTGCAGCAGCTGTCTCTTCAAATACTTTTTTCATATGAGCCGTTTGTGTATCCAATTTATCCGGCACAATCGAACGTGCTTCTGCAAGAATATTGACTTCATCACATACGATATTTGTTGCACTGCCACCTTCAAATCGTCCGATATTGGCTGTTGTTTCTTCGTCGATTCGACCTAATGTCATTTTCGCGATTGATTTTGAGGCGATGTTAATAGCAGAGATCCCTTTTTCTGGGGCTACTCCAGCATGAGCAGTTTTGCCTAAAATTTTTGCCCATATTTTTGCTTGATAAGGAGCCGCCGTAACGATTCCCCCTACTTTTCCATCTGAATCGACCGCAAATCCATATTTAGCGGTTATCAAAGAAGCGTCCAATTGTTTTGCGCCTGCAAGTCCACTTTCTTCACCAGCTGTAATGATGAATTGAATGTCCCCATGCTCAATGGATTCTTCTTTCAGACGTTTGACCATGTCGAATAACGCCGCGATACCTGCTTTATCGTCCGCGCCTAATATGGTTGTCCCATCCGAATAAATATAGCCGTCTTCGCGAAGTTCAGGTTTGATGCCTTTTCCTGGCACTACTGTGTCCATATGTGTTGTGAAATAAATTGTATCAACATCTAAAAGTGTTCCTTTTAATGTTGCAATTAAATTGCCAGCACCATGGCCACTGCGTGCTGCCGAATCGTCTTCAATGACATCGAAACCAAGGTCTTCCATTTTACTTTTTAGAATAGGGGCAATAATTTGCTCATGTTTTGTTTCTGAATCTATTTGTACCAGTTCCAAAAACTCATCAATTAAACGTTGGTTTGTCATATTAAAACTCCTTTATAATGGAATATTGCCATGTTTCTTGGCAGGTCGAGTTTCTTTTTTATTTCTCATCATATCGAGCGCCTGTATAAGTTTAATACGTGTATCGCGTGGATCGATGACATCATCCACCATTCCTCGAGCTGCAGCTACATAAGGATTTGCAAATTTTTCGCGATATTCCTCGATTTTTGTCGCGCGCGTTTGTTCGGGATTGTCGCTTTGCGCGATTTCCCGGGAAAAGATTACGTTCGCAGCCCCTTGTGGACCCATTACTGCAATCTCCGCATTTGGCCATGAGAACACTAAGTCAGCACCGATGGATTTAGAGTTCAATGCCACGTATGCACCGCCATATGCTTTTCTTAAAATGACTGTCATCTTCGGAACCGTCGCTTCTGAGTAAGCATATAAAATCTTCGCTCCGTGACGAATGATTCCTCCATGTTCTTGCTTAATTCCCGGGAAAAATCCGGTTACATCCTCAAACGTGATGATCGGAATATTAAATGAATCGCAGAAACGGATAAATCTTGCCGCTTTATCAGAAGAATTGATATCCAGACCGCCAGCCATAACTTTCGGTTGGTTACACACCAATCCTACAACTTCACCTTTGATACGCGCCAGTCCGATTACCACATTACGTGCAAACTCTTTTTGAACTTCCATGAACGAGTCCTGATCCACCACTTGTTCGATCACCTTACGAATGTCATAAGGTCGAATGGCATCAAACGGAATGATATCTGTTAAATCAGGTCGATAATCATCCGCTTGGTCTGCTTCCAGGCGAGGTGGTTTTTCATCGTTATTTTGTGGCAAGAAACTCAACAAATCTCTTACTTGTTGAAGTATTTCTTGTTCAGTTTCAGCTCTGAAATGAGCATTCCCACTGATGGCATTATGTACTTTGGAACCGCCCAAGTCCTCAGAAGATATTTTTTCTCCTGTTACAGTTTCAATAACTTTTGGACCGGTAATAAACATTTGACTTGTCTTATCGACCATAAATACGAAATCCGTGATTGCCGGTGAATAGACTGCTCCACCAGCACATGGTCCCATAATGACAGATATCTGTGGGATGACACCGGAATAAATGGCATTGCGATAGAAAATATGGCCATAACCATCAAGAGATACGACACCTTCTTGAATACGTGCACCACCAGAATCATTCAACCCGATAAAAGGTGCTCCATTTTTAGCAGCTAAGTCCATAACGTTGGCAATTTTCATCGCATGCATTTCACCAAGAGCTCCACCAAAGACAGTAAAGTCCTGCGAGAATAAATAAATAGCACGACCATTTACTTTTCCGTAACCTGTAACGACTCCGTCCCCTGGCCCTTTTTGATTGGCCATGCCAAAATCGACTGTACGGTGTTCAATGAATGGATTCAATTCAACAAAAGTTCCCGGATCAACCAATAAGTCGATGCGTTCACGTGCCGTTAGTTTCCCTTTTGCATGTTGTTTTTCAATTCTTTCGTCTCCGCCACCAAGTTCGATTTCACGCTTGCGATCATATAAATCACTGATTTTCTCATAAATGTCCATGTATTTTACCCCTTTAACCCGCTTTTATCACACAATTCATAAAGTACACCGTAAGAAGACTTTGGATGTAGGAATGCAACTTGAGCACCGCCTGCTCCAATCTTCGGCTGTTCATTCAGTATTCGAACGCCTTTTTCACGAAGTTCATTCATACGTTCTTCTATACCTTCTACCCCGAACGCAATATGGTGAATGCCTTCCCCTTTTTTCTCAATAAATGAATGAATGGCGCTTTGTTCAGACATCGGCTCTAATAGCTCAAGTTTGACGTTACCTGCATCAATGAATGCTACACGAACCGATTCGGAAGTCACTTCTTCAATTTTCAAGACTTTTAAACCTAATGTTTCTGTATAATAAGGGATTGTTTCATCTAGATTTTTAACTGCAATGCCGATATGATCGACTTTTTTCAAAATAGCCACACCCTTCTGTTTTCTCCATCCTCTATTGTACCGATTTCTTTTTGAAAACTCTACCTCTTGTGAATTTTTTCAAATTCTACTAAACTTAAGAATAGCTAGGATAAAGGAGTTGTTTCGCATGCGCAATGCAAATTTCCGCAAGTTTATCATTTATTTAATGATTATCATGATGGTGTTATCAAGTGTCTTGTTCGGATTAAGTTTGTTCTTTTAAAAAAACAGCTTCGAAGGATTGTTATGACTCCTTCGAAGCTGTCTTTTTTTTCATATTAAAGCCAACAAAACTGCGTTTGATGTGTAAGTATTGATCCATCTCTTCGATGAACTGGTACAGTGCTGCCATCGCCAGAAAGTTTTCATGATCTTTTGGTAATGGCATTTTTGCAAATTCTTCTTTAACCTCATCAAGTTTTGATATAAATTTGTTAGCTGTATTACCTGAATGCACGTGATCTGCCAGTTCTTCCATAAAATCAGCAACAATGTAACAATGTGAAATGTTGACGGGCAATGCTGTGATTTTCGGTAGCACTCTTTCAATTATTTCGAACTGTTGTTCGCGCATATCAAAGTATAGATAGTACAGATTTTGCCTACGATTTAAATGATTTTCAACATCCTGATAAGCAAGTGCCTTTCCTTTTTCAATGACTTCAGAAGCTTCTACAAGCTCTTTCCCATCCCAGTCAGAGTCTCCATTTCTCAAATAAAACGCAATTTCATGGAATATTTTCGAGTACAGAGACTCAATTTCCAAACGAAAGCTTTTTAAATCCTTTTCTATAGACGGCATGTAAATGTTAACTAGCAGTGCCACACCAAAACCAACAGCCATTAATTGCGCTTCATTCCACAGTAGTGACCATGTCAATTCTTTTGAATCGAATAAATGAAGAAGGATGACAACACTCGAAACAAAGCCATCCTGAAATTTTAAAGAAACAAGAGTTGGTATAAATAATATTAAAATAAGACCAAAAACGAGTGGATGATACGAGATTCCTTCAAAAAAGACGAAAGCAAATCCTACTCCGATAATGCTCGCAATAATACGGGAATATACAGCGCGCACTGACTTACGTTTCGTAGGCTGAATGCACAAAACGGTCAAAATAAAGGCAGAACTGTAATAGTCTAAGTTTAAAAACATGGCAATGAGCATGGCAATACTCGCACCAACAGCCGTCTTTAATGTCCGATAACCGATTTTAAATCGTCGGAAATTCATAATTCACCAACTTTCGAAAAGAAAAGTGATTTTTCTTACGTAATCATTTGTTAAACAATGAGTAATTCTATTTAGCATTATAAATAAATTCTGTATTAAAATTAGCAGAATTTCTTAAAAATAGATCAAGTTAAACGATATTGTTGATTTTCGTTCCATGCGGACGCTTTCCGCGGGTGGTCCACTAGCCTCCTCATTCGCGGTGCTCACTGCGGGGTCTAGTTTGGACACGCTGATTCCGCTGGAGTCGCCGTATTCTACTACAATCATTAAAGTAAACAGTGAAATGACTTAACTTACGATCTAGTGATATGAAGCATCACTGCGACGAGTAATCGCAGGAGCCAAAACAGTGAAGACTCCTGCGGGAACAGCGAAGTGCTGAAATCCACTCGGACATTATGTCCGAGTTAGTTCGGCGCAAGCCCGCGGAAAGCGTAGCTGTTTTGCGGAATATCAACAACAACATTTAACATAGCCTTAAAATAAAAGGAATGCATTTGCGCACCTAGCAACCTGCATGAAAGAATTTTTCCAAAGAAGATTTGTCCATATTTTTGGCAACGAAGCTCACGAAGTTGGCTCCTTTGGAACGTGGTGCAAGCGGAAAAAGCACAAAACATTAAAGTTTAACAGTGCCTACCTATAATTAAAGTAGAAAAAAGAGCACCGACTAAGTGCTCTTTTTTTCCTTATAGCTCGTCACAATGTTCTTCAAACAGTGCTTGAATGTGTGTGATCACTGACATTGGATCGTGACCTTCAATTTCATGACGACCAATTTCAGCAACAGGTTGTCCGTCTTTTAAAAGAACAAAAGAAGGAGATGATGGCAAATGTTCGTCACCAAACAACATACGAGCTTGGGCAGTTGCTTCTTTATCTTGTCCTGCAAATACAGTTACTAAGTGATCTGGTCGTTTGTCATAATGCACTGCGTTCGCAGCTGCAGGGCGAGCGATACCGCCTGCACAACCACATACAGAGTTAATCATCACTAGGGATGTACCTGGACGTGCAAATGCTTGATCAACTTCTTCGGCTGAAGTCAATTGCTCATACCCACTTGCTTCCATTTCTCCACGTGCCTGACGTACTATATCGTTCATCAATAAGTTAAAATCCATATTCATTTGTAAAACTCCTCTCAAACTTCACTTTTAATAATAGCAGGTCATGAATGGTCGCGCAAAATCTATGTTTTCTTCGTGTTTGTAAATAAATGTTCGACAGCGTTTGACACGGTCAAATCACCTTGTAAAATTTCTTTTTCCAGTAATTTCACTTGTGATTTCGTATCTGGGGTTCCGTAAAATTCATCCATTAAGCGATCCATAATCATTGTATGGAACCATTCTTTAGTCTGAGACTGACGGCGTTCACCATATACGCCAGAATCGATCAATGATTCTTTAAAAGAACCGATAACTTCCCACACTTCGCGTATCCCCATCTTTTCAGTCGAAGATACTGGCATTGCTTTGGTCGTCCACCCTGGACTCGCAGGCTGCAAGAAGTGAAGAATTTGCTCATATTCTGCAACCGTTTTTTTCGCCACTTTTGCATTGTCCCCGTCCGCTTTATGCACAATCAATAAATCGGCCAATTCCATAATGCCTTTCTTCATCCCTTGCAGTTCGTCTCCTGCACCTGTCAGAACCAATAACATAAAGAAATCGACCATGCCTCGGACAATCGTTTCACTTTGACCCACACCAACCGTTTCAATCAAAATGACATCGTAACCAGCAGCTTCGCAAAGCAACATCGTTTCGCGCGTTTTTTTGTGAACGCCACCAAGCGTTCCTGCTGAAGGAGAAGGTCGAATGAAGGCATTTTCGTGTCGAACGAGCTCTTCCATTCGGGTTTTATCCCCTAATATACTGCCTCCAGACAGACTCGAACTCGGATCAATGGCGAGGACAGCCACTTTAAATCCTTGGTCACACAAATATTTCCCAAAAGCCTCAATAAATGTACTTTTCCCTGCGCCTGGAACACCGGTGATTCCAATACGAATACTCTTTCCCGTATAAGGCAATAATTCCTGCAATAACTGTTGACCTGTTCGTTTATCTTCCAACACTGTACTTTCAAGCAACGTGATCGCTTTAGCTAAATGGAGCCTGGAACCTTGACGAATTTCACGGGAAAAATCATCGACAGAAATCTCTTTTTTGTGAGATCGTCGAAATTGCTTTCGAGACGTTTGCCCCATGCCGTCATGAGTTGACTTTAATCCGCCCATTACATGCATAGCACTATTCTGCTGGTTCTCTTGACTGTCCATTATTCGCTCACTTCCTCATAACCAAGTCTTCTGTAGATTTCTTCTATAACTTTCCCTGCTGCAACCGGAATGACTGTCCCTGGACCAAATATCGCAGCGGCACCATTTTCACGTAAAAATGCATAATCTTGAGCCGGAATGACGCCCCCGACTACAATCAGAATATCTTCACGATCCATTTTCTTCAGTTCACTTTGTAGTGCAGGTACTAACGTCATATGCCCAGCTGCAAGTGAACTGACTCCGATAACATGTACATCGTTTTCAACCGCTTGTCCCGCTGTTTCTTCAGGTGTTTGGAACAATGGGCCAATATCAACATCAAAACCTAAATCAGCAAAGGCAGTAGCAATGACTTTTGCTCCGCGATCATGTCCGTCCTGCCCCATTTTGGCAATCAAAATCCTTGGACGACGCCCTTCGTTTTCCTTGAAGTCTTCCGTCATATCTTTGACAGCCTGGATTTCCTCTTCATTTGAAAAGTTTGAACTGTATACACCACTCACGGATCGAATCACCGCCTTATGTCGACCTGATACACGTTCAATTGCATCAGAAATTTCGCCTAAAGTAGCACGAACACGTGCAGCTTGAACAGCACATGCCAATAAATTCTCTTCCCCTGTTTCAGCTGCTTTTGTCAGAGCCGTTAAAGCCTTTTGCACGTCATCTTCATTTCGAGTTTGTTTCATTTTTTCGATACGTTCAATTTGTTTTTGACGCACTACAGTATTGTCAATATTCAAGATATCAATTGGTTCTTCTTCAGCCAGTCTGAACTTATTAACACCGATGATGATTTCTTTGCCCGAATCAATCTGCGCCTGTTTTTTAGCGGCTGCTTCTTCGATTTTCATTTTCGGTAATCCCGTTTCAATCGCTTTTGCCATTCCACCTAGATCTTCGATTTCTTCAATCAATGCCCAAGCTTTTTGCATCAATTCATCTGTTAACTTCTCGACAGCATACGAACCGCCCCACGGATCAATTACTTTCGTCATCATCGTTTCTTCCTGCAGGAACAGCTGGGTGTTACGCGCAATACGTGCAGAGAAATCCGTTGGTAACGCAATTGCTTCATCCAATGCGTTCGTATGAAGGGACTGGGTATGACCCATAGCAGAAGCATTGGCTTCAACTAAAGTACGCGTGACATTGTTAAACGGATCTTGCTCCGTTAAACTCCAACCTGACGTTTGCGAATGCGTACGCAGGGCTAGAGATTTCGGATTTTTCGGATCGAATGTTTGCATCATTTGTGCCCAAATTCTTCTTGCTGCACGCATTTTTGCTACTTCCATGAAATAGTTCATGCCAATAGCCCAGAAAAACGACAATCGGGGAGCAAACAAATCAATGTCGATTCCTGCTTTCAAGCCAGTACGGACATATTCCAAACCATCTGCCAATGTATAGGCAAGTTCAATATCTGCAGTGGCACCAGCTTCTTGCATGTGGTACCCAGAAATCGAAATTGAATTGAATTTCGGCATATACTTCGACGTATATTCGAAAATATCCGCGATGATCTTCATCGACATTTTCGGTGGATAAATATATGTGTTACGTACCATGTATTCTTTCAAAATGTCATTTTGAATCGTACCGGTTAATTGCTCATGCGATACTCCCTGCTCTTCAGCTGTCACAATGTAAAAGGCTAAAATCGGCAATACAGCCCCGTTCATTGTCATGGAGACTGACATTCGATCAAGTGGGATACCGTCGAACAATATTTTCATATCTTCTATCGAATCGATTGCTACTCCTGCTTTCCCCACGTCTCCTGTTACACGTTCATGGTCAGAATCGTATCCACGATGGGTCGCCAAATCAAATGCTACAGAAAGCCCTTTCTGTCCCATTGCCAAGTTTCGGCGGTAGAAAGCATTGCTCTCTTCCGCAGTTGAAAAGCCTGCATATTGTCGGACAGTCCATGGACGTGATACATACATCGTAGGATAAGGTCCGCGCGTATTTGGTGCTATACCCGGGAAATCCGTCATGTGATCGAGGTTTTCTATATCTTCTTTAGAATATCTTGAAGCCAGACGAATGCCTTCATTCGTTAAGTAGGATTCGTCAGATGCTTGTGACTCATATTGTTGTGAGACAAATTGGTCCAGCTGAACTTTTTTGAAATCAGGCTTCATTTTCGTGGCCCCCGTTCTTCTTAACATCTATCAATTGCTGCATTTTGGCAATGACATCCTGACCTGCAAAAATAGAACCATTCAGACCTTGTTCACGCCATTGGTTTTCAACCGCATGTCGACCAGCAACATCAATAATTGTAGATAGATCGGCAACTTTTAAGAATTGTGGCAGAATTTCGTTTGTGATTTCATCCTTCGCTGCAAATACCACATATTCCATCTGGTTCGATTTAACCCAATGCCATGCAGCTTGAGCATCTGCAAATACCGGGCTCATAACTGGGTTCAAGCCACCCGCTTGCAGGAATCCCTGGACAAAATCAGCTCTTGGTTTCACGTCTTTCAAAACTCCAAACATCACAACAGCAGTACGTAGAGGTTGTTCACTAAAATAGTTTCGAAGCTGTTCGAAAGGAACCGCTAACCTTTCAATTTCATCATCTGAATGTGTAGTTACGACAGCATCTGTCGGATTAGCATAAACATTCGTTCCAATTAATGAAGCTTTGCGCTTTGCAATTGCCTGAGTTCTGGATGATTGGACATCTCTAGCCAGTGACAGTAAGTAATCTTCTTGATCTGACTGTTTCATTTCAAGCGTTTTCAGGAACAAATCCCATGCTTGGTGAACAAGTTCCGCAGTTAAAGATTCGACATAGTATGAACCTGCCGAAGGATCAATCATCTTATTGACCATGGTCTCTTCACGAATTACCAGTTGTACATTTCGGGCAATTCTCTCTGAAGTTGGTGAACTTCCTGTCAATTCATCATGAGGCACAACCGATATGATATCCGCTCCACCAAGCACTGCTGAAAATGTAGCATTTCCTGCTCTCAGTAGATTGACTGTTGGATCTAATTTTGAATAAGACCTCATAGAAGTATTAGCAAAGACAGAAATCGCATTTTCGTTTTGTTTGTAAGCACTTGAAAACGCTTTCCATAAAACGCGGAATGCACGTAATTTAGCGACTTCCATAAAGAAGTTCGTGTCAATTTCAAATTGTATCGCTACTTTTGATAAATCTGTTTGTTTTTCTGCTTGTTTCGAGAGCACAAGCAATGCATAGGCCAATTCGTGAACGGCCGTTCCACCAGCGTAGTGAATCGTACTCGTTGTTAGTACTGTGTTTAGAGTAGGTGCAGAGACTGGACCATCTAAGTAGCCTACCAGTTCATTTAACTGAAGTTCTGTCATACCGTCAAAAACTTCCATGATTTGATCGTCATTTGCTTTTATCGATAAATGGAATGGATGGTAAGTCAACATTTCAGCCAATTGCTCTAGTTCATTGGCGGTCCAGGACCATGAAGACGATGTGCCTTTATAAACTATCATGTCATTCCCAAGACTTAATTGTTCTTTTGCTTTATGTAAGAAATCTGATGCAGAATTGGCTTTTGTTTTTTGTGCAATTAGCCAATTTGCTTGTTTTTTCGAATGCGAAATCACGGCAGAGTGATTCAATGTTTTTTGTAAATATTCAGCCGTATATAGTGGTTGTAGGTCGATGCCTTCAAATGTTGGAGTAATCAGTTGCTCATACGGCTTTCCTTTTAACGTACGAACAGCTTCTTCTTGCCAATTTTCAAAATTCGCTTTCGGAAAAGATGTCTTTTTCATTTGTTCGATTGTCATGTGGTCGCTTGCGCTTCCCTCCTTCGAAACTGTTGTTCACTCTTAGTCTAACTGAGTTTGGGCTATGATTAAAGCACAAAAAACCCGATGACCGAGAGTTTCGGCATCGGGTTATATTTATGTCCAGTTGCATGCGCCAAGCTGGTGTCTAACTTGAGGTCGCCTTACACTGACTTTTAATAAACTGACGTGTTTTCTTTCGTCATGTTTTCTAAGATTTCTTTCACGCGAGCTAAGAAGCGTCCGCAAACCAAGCCATCCAACACACGGTGATCAAGAGATAAACATAAATTAACCATGTCGCGAGCTGCAATCATACCGCCATCCATAATAACTGGACGTTTGACGATTGATTCTACTTGTAGAATTGCTGCTTGTGGGTAATTGATGATGCCCATTGATTGAATCGAACCGAATGAACCGGTGTTGTTTACTGTGAATGTACCACCTTGCATTTCGTCAGATTTCAATTTACCAGCACGCACTTTGCCTGCCAACTCATTGATTTCACGACCGATGCCTTTGATTGTTTTTTCATCAGCATTTTTAATAACTGGTACGAATAAAGCATCTTCTGTAGCAACAGCGATCGAAATGTTGATGTCTTTTTTCTGTACAATTTTATCGCCAGCCCACATTGAATTCATCATTGGGAATTCTTTTAAAGCTTGAGAAACAGCTTTAACGAAGAATGCGAAATAAGTCACATTGAAGCCTTCTTTTTTCTTGAATTCATTTTTGATGGAATCACGGTATTGAACTAGATTTGTTACGTCTACTTCAATCATTGTCCACGCATGCGGAGCTTCATGTTTACTACGTAACATGTTGGCAGCGATGGCTTTACGAATGCCCGTTACAGGGATTTCGATATCACCTACAGCTACTGGTACATTTACAGGTGCAGCCGCTGGTTTAGCAGCTGGAGCTGTGTTTTGAGCCAGTGCTGCAGTTTCTGCTTTAGGAGCAGCTTGTTCAGCCTTAGCTGTTGGGATATTACCGCTTTCGATTATCGCTAGTAAATCTTTACGAGTGATACGACCTTCATTCCCAGTTCCATCAACAAGTGATAAATCGATGTCGTTTTCTTGAGCAAGTTTTAGTACGGCCGGTGAATAACGTGCTTTCGACCCTTTATCACGTACTGGTGCAGGAGCTGCAGCCTTTTTAGATTCAGCTGCTGGCATTTCAGCTGCTGTTTCTTTTTCAGCAGGAACTTCTTCAGAAGTAGATTCTTCTGAAGTTGCGCCACCTTCTGTCTCGATTGTACAAACAACTGCGCCAACTTCCAAAGTTTGACCTTCAGTTGCGATCAACTCTTTGATCACACCTGTAAATGATGAAGGAATTTCAGCTGTTACTTTATCTGTATTGACTTCAGCTAGTGAATCATACTTGTTCACTTTATCACCCGGTTGGACCAACCATTTTTCAATTGTTCCCTCCGTTACGGATTCACCGAGCTGGGGCATTTTAATTTGTTCGATTGCCAATTGTAACTCCTCCTTTCAGGTTAAAATTCTGCAAGTTCACGCATTGCTTTTTCGACTTTATCTGGATTGATCATAAAGAATTTCTCCATTGTAGGTGCATATGGCATTGCAGGTACATCTGGACCAGCTAAACGTTTGATAGGTGCATCTAAATCAAACAAGCAGTTTTCAGCAATGATCGCTGCAACTTCTCCCATAATGCTACCTTCCATATTATCTTCAGTAACAAGAAGAACTTTTCCTGTTTTTGAAGCCGCTTCAATAATTGCTTCTTTATCTAATGGATAAATTGTACGCAAATCAAGAATGTGAGCTGAAATACCATCTTGCTCCAAACGCTCAGCAGCTTGCAATGCGAAGTGGACAGCAAGACCGTAAGTAATAACAGTGATGTCTTCACCCTCACGTTTTACATCCGCTTTTCCGATTTCGATTGTGTAATCATCTTCAGGCACTTCGCCTTTGATTAAGCGGTAAGCGCGTTTGTGCTCGAAGAACATAACTGGATCTTCATCACGGATTGCTGCTTTCAATAAGCCTTTTGCATCGTATGGTGTTGAAGGAATAACGATTTTCAAACCTGGTTGGTTAGCAAAGATTGCTTCAACAGATTGTGAGTGGTAAAGAGCTCCATGAATTCCCCCACCAAAAGGTGCACGGAATACGATTGGACAAGACCAGTCATTATTTGAACGGTAACGAATACGAGAAGCTTCAGAAATGATTTGGTTAACAGCAGGCATGATGAAATCAGCAAATTGCATTTCTGCAATCGGACGCATTCCATACATTGCTGCACCAATTCCGACACCAGCAATAGCAGATTCTGCTAACGGAGTATCCATCACACGGTGTTCTCCAAATTGATCGTATAAGCCTTGAGTAGCCTTGAACACGCCGCCTTTTTTACCAACGTCTTCACCAAGGACGAATACGTTTTCATCACGTTCCATCTCTTCTTTCATTGCGAGTGTAATCGCGTCAATATAAGACATAACTGCCATTATGCGTTCCCCCCGTCTTTTTCAGCATAGACGTATTTTAAAGCATCTTCAGGTGCAGCATATGGAGCGTTTTCTGCATAATCCGTTGCTTCATTTACTTCTTTCATAATGCGGTCATTCATTTCTTTTTCGAGTTCTTCAGTCAAAATGTTCAATTCTGTCAAATATGCAGCGAATTTTCCGATTGGATCAGCAGCTTGCCCTTCAGCAAGATCTTCTGCAGTACGATATTGACGGTGATCATCATCAGATGAGTGAGCAGTCAAGCGGTGAGATACCGCTTCGATAAGGCTTGGGCCTTCTCCGTTACGTGCACGGTCTGCAGCTTCTTTAACCACTTTATAAACTTCTAAAGGATCCGTTCCATCAACAGTGTATCCAGGCATACCATATCCAATTGCACGGTCTGCAACGTTTTTAGCTGCTACCTGTCTGTCATAAGGTACAGAAATCGCATATTTATTGTTTTCTACCATTGTGATACAAGGCAATTTATGAACACCCGCAAAGTTCAAACCTTCGTGGAAGTCTCCTTGGTTGGATGAACCTTCACCAAGTGTTACGAAAGTGACGAAGTCTTTTTGTTGGATTTTACCAGCTAATGCTACACCAACCGCATGTGGAAGTTGTGTTGTAACAGGAGAAGAACCTGTCAAAATACGATTTTTCTTTTGTCCGAAGTGACCAGGCATTTGACGTCCACCTGAGTTTGGATCTTCCGCTTTTGCAAAAGCAGAAAGCATTAAGTCGCGAGCTGTCATACCGAAGTGTAAAACAACACCCATATCACGGTAATAAGGAGCAATATAATCTTTTGTGTTATCAAGTGCGAAAGCAGCACCTACTTGTGTTGCTTCCTGACCTTGACAAGAAATAACGAAAGGAATTTTCCCTGCGCGGTTCAATAACCACATACGCTCATCCACTCGACGTGCCATAAGCATTGTTTCAAAAATTTTCAGTACGTCATCATTAGATAACCCTAGTTCTTCATGACGATTTTTTGGCATCTGTACATCCCCCTTTTAATCTGTGATTTTTACATGTGAATTGCTTTACCTTCTACTGCCAACGCTGCTTCGCCCATCACTTCTGAAAGTGTTGGATGAGGGTGAATTGTGCTCGCAATTTCCCATGGTGTTGCATCTAGAACCATAGCCAGACCCGCTTCAGAAATCATATCTGTCACGTGCGGTCCAATCATGTGTACACCTAAAATATCATTTGTTTTCTTATCAGCAATAATTTTCACGAAGCCGTCTGATTCACCGTAGACAAGCGCTTTACCGATGGCTTTGAAAGAGAATTTACCAACCTTCACATCAAACCCTTGATCTTTTGCTTGCTGTTGAGTAATTCCAACGCTAGCTGCTTCAGGATTCGAGTAGATACAACGTGAAACCAAATTGTAATCAATCGCGTGCGTTTTTTGGCCAGCAATGTGTTCCACTGCAGTAATTCCTTCATGTGAAGCAACGTGTGCCAACTGTAATCCTCCGATTACATCACCAATTGCATAAATATGTGATTCTTTTGTTTGGAATGTGTCTTTTACTTGGATAAATCCTTTATCGACAACGATATCCGTATTTTCGATTCCAATGCCTTCAACATTCGCTTGACGGCCAACCGATACCAACATTTTCTCAGCAGTAAATGTTTTTGTTTCTCCTTTGAATTCGGCAGAAATCGTTACACTTCCTTCTGCTATTTCCAATGTTTCCGGTAAAACTTTTGCACTTGTTGCAAATGTAATGCCTTTTTTCGCTAATAACTTCTGCATTTCTTTTGAAATGTCAGCGTCTTCCGTAGGAATAATACGATCAGCGTATTCAATGACAGTCACTTCAACACCGAAATCATTCAACATAGAAGCCCATTCAATTCCAATGACACCGCCACCTACGATTAAAATCGATTTCGGCAATTCGGTCATTGCAAGTGCTTCATCGGAACTCATGACATGCGTTCCATCAATTGTTAATCCAGGTAGTGTACGTGGACGTGAACCAGTTGCGATAATGACGTTTTTCGGGATAAGCATTTCATTCTCATCGCCGTTGTTCATTTCAACAGAAACTGTGCCGCCTGGAGATGGTGAAAAGATTGAAGGTCCTAACATTCTGCCTGTACCTTCGTATACATCAATTTTGCCTTTTTTCATCAATCCTTGAACACCTTGATGAAGTTGTGACACGATGCTTTCTTTACGAGCTTGTACACGTGAGAAATCTAAAGAAACTTCTCCAGTATTTACACCAAAGTCAGCTGCATGATTTTTTGTTGTCGAATATACTTCAGCACTGCGAAGTAGAGCTTTGCTTGGAATACAGCCTTTATGTAGACAAGTTCCACCTAAGTTCCCTTTTTCAACAATTGCTGTTTTAAGACCTAATTGAGCCGCGCGGATTGCTGCTACATACCCGCCTGTTCCGCCTCCAAGAATAACGATATCGTAATTGTGAGCCATAACTTTCGGCCTCCTTTTATTTGAGGTTCGGATATACTTTTGCTTGTTCTTCACCGTTCAATACGCGAATGGCCCCTTCAGATAGTGCTTGCAATTCGTTCTCACCAGGCTGGACAACTACATCAGCAATCCAGTTAATGCGTTTTGAAATTGCTTCAACAAAATCTTTGCCATAAGCCAGACCACCCGTCAAAATGATGGCGTCAATCTTACCTTCAAGTACGGCACTTGCTGAGCCGATTTCACGGGCAACTTGGTAAGCCATTGCCTCGTATACAAGTTCAGCTTCTTTGTCGCCTTTTGCAATGCGTTTTTCAACCGCTACAGCATCATTCGTTCCAAGATAGCTAACTAGTCCACCTTGACCGACTAATTTTTTCATAATTTCATGACGATAATATTCCCCTGAGAAACAAAGGTCGATTAAATCGCCTGCAGGAACTGTTCCTGCACGTTCTGGACTGAATGGTCCATCACCATGTAATCCATTATTCACTTCAATTACTCGCCCATTTTCATGAACACCGACTGTTATACCGCCACCCATATGAGTGACAATCAGTCTCATGTCTTCATAGGCTTTGCCGCACTTTTTAGCATATCGTCGTGCAACAGCTTTTTGATTTAATGCATGAAATATCGATTTTCGTTCAATTAACGAGAATCCTGAAATGCGTGCAATCGGAGCCAACTCATCGACGACCACTGGATCGACAATATAAGATGGAATATTTAAACCTGTTGCAATTTCAAATGCTAAAATCCCACCTAAATTGGAAGCGTGTTGACCTGAGTATCCTTTTTTTAAATCTGCTAGCATTGCGTCATTAACCGCATAAGTTCCGCCTTCAATCGGACGAAGGAGCCCGCCTCTGCCACATACAGCAGATAACTTCGAAATATTGATTCCTTCTTCATCCAAAGCTTCTAAAATGGTTTGCTTACGAAATTCATATTGATCAATGATAGAAGAAAATTGTCCAATTTCCTCGGAAGAGTGTCGGATCGTTTTTTCCATCAATAATACATCGTTTTCAAAAACACCAATTTTTGTAGATGTGGAACCCGGGTTGATGACAAGAATGCGATATGAATGTTCTTGCACAATGATTCCTCCCAAAAATGTCTTTAAAGATAAGAACAGATACAACCATAAATGAAAGTATCTGCTCTTACTTTTTTATATTAACGTCCGCTTAAGATATGTTTTCCGTTTTGTAAGAATTGGCTGCGTGATTTACCAACGCGAGCAATACGTTCTTCAGCTAAACGGTCAGCTGCTACGTATGTTGGAATTCCTTGTGTACGTGAAATTTCCATTACTTTTGCAATGTTGTCGTAAACTGTTTCTACACGTTTCATTGCACGTTCACGGTTGTAACCGTTCAACTCATCAGCAACGTTAATTACGCCACCAGCGTTGATTACATAATCAGGTGCGTATACGATACCAAGTTCGTGTAACTGATCACCATGTTTTGTTTCTTTTAATTGGTTGTTAGCTGCTCCAGCAACAACTTTTGCTTTCAATTGAGGAATTGTTTCGTCGTTAATAATTGCGCCTAGTGCACATGGAGCAAAGATGTCTACATCTTGTGAGTAGATTTCATCTGTATTCACAGCAATAGCACCGAATTCTTCAACAACGCGATCAACTGCTGCTTTATTGATATCCGTAACAATCAATTTCGCGCCTTCTTCGTGTAAGTGACGGCATAAGTTATATGCAACGTTACCAACACCTTGAACTGCAATGCGTTTGCCTTCTAGTGAATCGCTACCGAATGCTTCCATTGCAGCAGCTTTCATTCCACGGTAAACACCGTATGCTGTTACTGGAGATGGGTTACCTGAAGAACCAAATGCAGGTGAGATTCCAGTTACGTAGTTCGTTTCTTCATGGATTAAATCCATATCCGCTACAGTTGTACCAACATCTTCTGCAGTGATGTATCGACCATTTAAGCCTTGGATGAAACGACCGAACGCACGGAACATTTCTTCGTTTTTATCTTTTAATGGATCACCGATAATTACCGTTTTACCACCGCCAAGGTTTAATCCAGCTGCTGCATTTTTATACGTCATACCTTTTGCAAGGCGAAGTGCATCTTCAATAGCATCTTCTTCAGAAGCATAAGTCCACATACGAGTACCACCAAGTGCAGGCCCTAATGTTGTATCATGAATTGCGATAATTGCTTTTAGACCAGAAGTTTTATCTTGGCAGAATACCAATTGTTCGTAATCATAAGTCTCCATATATTTAAAAATTTCCATTTTAAATTCCTCCTTTGATTTGGTCGTACCTTAATTCTTAGATGTACAAATTGCTAATGCTAACGAGTTTAATTTACTCTCCGCACTGTCAGACCGAGAAGTCAGGACAATTGGAGCTTTTGCTCCTACTATCACTGCGCCAACTTTTGCACGGGCAAAATAGACAAGTGACTTGTATAAAATATTTCCGGACTCAATATTCGGCACAAGCAGAATATCCGCTTGTCCAGCGTGCGGACCAGTTAAACCTTTGTGATGAGCTGCCTCAACTGAGATTGCATTATCAAGGGCAACCGGACCATCAATTACACAGCCCTTAATTTGTCCTCTTATATTCATCGCCACCAAAGCGGCTGCATCCAGAGTCGGTTGCATCGATGGGTTTACCGTTTCAACCGCTGCCAATGGCGCAACGACTGGTGTTTCGACACCCACTGCGTGAGCTACTTTAACAGCATTTTGCACAATTTGTGCTTTTTGCTGTAAATCAGGTGCAATGTTCATAGCGGCATCCGTTACGAAAATCAAACGATCAAAACCATTTATCTCAAAAGCTGCAACATGTGAAAGCACACTTCCAGTTCTGAGTCCGAAATCCGGATTCAACACAGCTTTAAGAATCACAGCTGTTGGAATATGACCTTTCATTAATACATTCGCTTCATTCAAATGGACAGCTTTGACTGCCGCAATCGCTGCTTGTTGATCATCTTTTACATGTTGTGTGTAAATTTTTGGATGATGCAACAAGTGGGGATAGTGCATGACCATCATTTCTTTTAATTTGTGTTCATCATCATAAAGTCGAAAACTTGCCATATCTTGTTCAATGGCCAAGTTAACCGCTTCTAGTACTTCCAAGCTAGCAGCAGATGCAACCGCAACCACATTATCGTCGGAAGACGAAGCTTGTCGGATTAAATCGTTTAGATTCAATGGAATCACCTCAACATTCATAATTTAAGCATAAAAAGTACCTTGATAACAATCGTGAAAACGCTTTATTTGGCAAGAATTCGTACTTTTAGGTATGCAAATGATTGCAAACCATGCAATTTATTGCACACAATACTATTCAAGCCCATATTTTTCTAATTTATAGTATAAAGTTCGAAGCGAGATACCTAAATGTTTGGCGGTTTTTGATTTGTTTCCCTTTGCCATTTCCATCGTGGAAGAAAGAATTTCTTTTTCCATACGTTCCATTTGGTCAGCAAGTGGCAGGATTTCCTGCGCAGGTTTGCTGGCGTCAGGTTCCTGATGTTTTAACATGGACAATGGCAAGTGATGATCATCCAAAATGGATTCAGTCGGCTTCATGAATATCATGCCCCTGCTTATGATATTCTCCAGTTCGCGTACATTTCCTGGCCAGGAGTAAACAATCAGTCTTTGTAAAGCTACTTCGGATATACCTTCGACATTTCGACCATATTCCTGGTTAAGCTTCACCAATAAACGCTCAGCAATTGCCGGGATATCCTGTTTGTGGTTTCTTAGTGGAGGAATTTGTATCGGCATTCGATTTAATCGATAATATAAATCTTCCCTGAACTTTCCTTCAAGCATCGCTTTTTCCATATGTATATTGGTTGCAGCGATAACTCTTACATCAATATGAATTGATTTCGTTCCACCAACGCGGACAATTTCATTTTCTTGCAGGACGCGAAGTAACTTCGCTTGCGTATTACTTGAAAGTTCACCGATTTCATCCAAAAAGATGCTGCCATGATTGGCTTCTTCAAATAGTCCTCTTTTGCCACCTTGTTTTGCTCCCACAAAAGCTCCTTCTTCATAGCCAAACAATTCACTCTCAAGCAAATGTTCGGCAATAGCCGCGCAATTTACACGAATGAACTTATTGTATTTCCGATCACTCGAACTATGAATTGCATGGGCAAAAAGTTCTTTTCCAGTTCCCGATTCTCCACGTAATAGAACGGTAACCGGTGTTTTCGCTGCCAATTTAGCTTGTTCAATCGAAATGCGCATTTCATGTGAATCACCGATGATATCATCAAAAGTATACTTCGATTCCAAAGTACGAATGATGCTTCGTGCACGATCCAGTTCTTTCATCAGTGAACTGATTTCCGTCATATCGTGAATAACACCTACACTGCCTTTCAATCGATTGTTGACGATAATCGGCGCAACATTAACAATGACTTCTCTCTTTAAAGGGCCAACTCGCATATTGACTCCGCGAATCGGTTTACGTGTCTGCAATACTTTTAAATGCATACTCTCCCCTTCGCTAATATCTGCAGTGGCTGGTTTCCCTATAATATCGTCCGTTTGCAAACCTGTTATTCTTGTATAGGCTGGATTAATCAAAAGACCTTTACCTTCTTCATCCACAACAGAGATTGCATCGTCACTGGACTGAATAATGGCTTGAAGCATGGTCTGAATTTCTTTTAGATTGGTTATTTCCCCTGCTAAATTTACGACTTCCGTAATGTCTTTGAATACGGAAAACGCACCAATACGTTCACCTTTTTCATCTATGACAGGAAATCTTGAAGTGACAATTTTCGTGCCATTGCTTAGGATTAATTCACGATTGACTTCCGTTCGACCCGTCTCAAAAATACGGGGTAACTCACTGGAAGGAATCACTTCATAAATCGGTTTGCCCAATGCTCGGTCCATTGAAATATCCGTCATGCGTTCAGCACTTTTGTTGAAGAAATTGACGTATCCTCTGGCATCAATACCAATCATGCCTTCTTCAATCGAATTAAAAATTAATTGTTGCTTATGGGTTTCCTCGCGGATTGTCTGAATAAAATGGTCCTTCTCCCGCAACAATCGAATCAACATATTCGCTACCGCTCCAGGTATTAACACGGTACGGGCAGGACGTGCCTTTAAAAGTTCCTCGAAGACCTCAGGCTGGCCAGTTAAATCAAAAATCATATGTAACTCTTCTGTTAAATAGGGCTTCCACTCGGCACTTGCCGGAATGTTATTCTCCTTGGCAATCTGAATGGCTGGTGCTTGTTCATTAATATCTACTACTCGCTTAACACAAAAAAATTCAGCTGATAGTAATAGCTTTAAAATCGCAGTACCACCTACGCCGCCACCAATTATTAAAACATTTTGCAAAGACATTCAAATCCCTCTTTCATCCTGTGCAATCTATTGCAAAAGCTCCTTTTATCATACCTTATCGACAAGTGTGAAGCAACGATTTCGCGGCTAGGAAATTGGAACGAACTTTTGATTTCATGTTAAACTATAATAGATTATTATTTCTTCGTTATGCTATTTTCTATTGTATAATTGTTTAGCCTGTTAGTCCGACATGGTCTAGCAAGCTTGGGTCTACATCTTCGTGGGTTCAAATTTCTCGCTAAATTATTGCAAATCGATAGAACAAATATCAGAAGCCAATCACAACAGCAGGAGATGAATACTATTGGTACGAATGTTAGCCTTTCTTGTATTATTGATTCCCGGTTTAATGGCGGCCGGAGGAATTAAACTTATACGCGATACCATTTTCGGTAAATTAATTGGTCCTATCCCATTTTTATGGTTACAGTTACTGATCGGCATTGTTTTATTAGTTATTGGTTTTGGATTTTTCGCAGGTTTCTTATTGCATAGAGACCGAAAAAATGGAAAAGTGCAAGCAAAATTCGCTAAAGAAAAACCTAAAAAACTGTAGAACATATAGTTTTATAGAAAGTCCCGCAAACGTTAAGTTCCATAAAAAAAGGAATCCCGAGTTCGAACTCAGGATTCCTTTTTTAATTGTTTCATTAATACTTTATCTGGATAGTCCGTAATCCACCCTAATACGACCGGGTGCGGATCAACTAAATATTTTTCGTTCCCATCAATTCCGTAAAACCGTAATGGCATGTTCGATTTAAAGGCCAAATCGAGTTTTTTCTGATTGTAGTGCCTTTTATGCATATGAAGCGCATCAGCTGCAGTCAACCGACCGAGTTCTTCCCAATTTGTTTTTTTCGTCCCGATATAAGCTGTCTGTAACATCGGATTACATTTTTTAATTCGTTCTAGTAACTCATAATGAAAAGACGAAAAATGAATGTTCAAATGAGTGTACGAACGTTTGAACAGAAGATCAATTTGTTCAGGTGCATTCAAAAAAGTCTCTTTCAACTCTACATTAAGAGCAAGTTCATTTTTTGCAGCAAATGCCAATACTTCTTCAAAAGTTTGAATAGAATCCCCATTTACCAAACGCCAAAAAGAGGTTCCTAATTTTAATTTCTTAACTTCTTCATAATACATTGACGAAACATTTTTTCGAATTTTAGCTAACCGCCAAAAGTCCAAATCATGAGTAACAATGGGTACTAAATCTTTTGTTAACTGTAAATCAATTTCTAACCCATCCGCTCCCAGTTCAATCGCTTTTGTAAAAGCGGCAGATGAATTTTCAAGTGCGTATGCAGATGCACCTCGATGTGCATATATCGGAACTCTCATCATCTATCGTCAACACCTTGTCTATATGTATAGTTTTTATTTACCCTCTCTTCCCTAATATATGCATCTTTTTCCATAGAACTGGGGCAAAAAAACACAGATGCCAAAAAAACGACATCTGTGTTTTAAAATTAACTAGCCATATTTTCCAAACGAATTTTGTCCGCGATCATCGCAATGAACTCAGAGTTTGTTGGTTTGCTCTTCAAATGATGCACTGTATAACCGAAAGTTTTGGAGATAGATTCATAGTTTCCACGATTCCAAGCCACTTCAATCGCGTGACGGATTGCACGTTCTACTCGGGAAGACGTTGTATTAAATTTAATTGCAATCTCTGGGTAGAGGACTTTTGTAATCGATCCCAATAATTCGATATCTTCATAGACCATGTGAATAGCTTCGCGCAAGTATGCGTAGCCTTTAATATGAGCCGGTACACCAATTTCTTTAATGACTGCCGTGATTGTTGTATCAATCATTTTTTGATTCACTTTCGGCTGCGGTTGGCTTTGCAGAATGCTTGTGCGTGGTGCACTTTCTGTTTTGTGGCCAGCCACTTGAAGTATTTGATTAACCAAGCGATCAAATTCAAATGGTTTTAGCATAAAGTAGGAAGCACCTAATTCCACTGCTTGTTTCATTACATCTTCTTGACCGAAAGCTGTCAGCATAATTACTTGCACTTTTGCAAGGTTTTCATTTGACTGCATCATTTCAAGTACTGCCAAACCATCTAAGTGCGGCATGATAATATCAAGTAACAATACGTCTGGTAACTCATTTTCCATCATGCTAAGTATCACTTTTCCATTTGGAGCAGTTGTAATTACTTCGATTTGAGGGTGACTCGACAAATAGGACTCAAGAGTTTTCACTAATTCTTTGTTATCATCTGCGATTGCGACCTTTATTTTTTCCAATGGTATTTCCCACTTAAAACGTCTCTTGCGAACATGGTTGTTTGTTACACGGCACATTCTACCAATTTCACACTGCAAAGTTAATTCGACATTTACAACGCAATCCCTTTAATGATTTAAAAAACGAGTACTTAGTTGGATGATTTAGACAATTTTCGTCTATTGTCAAGTTTTTCTAACAAAATGTCGAATAATCGTTACATACATCATAAACAATAACGCAAAAAAATACCACACTTTTTACAGTGTGGTAAAAAATTTTATCATGGATGTTTTTTCATCATCTCTTGGATTGGGATGGCTGCTCCTTTAACAGGATTATCCACCACCATATGTGTGATGGCTCCAGCAAATTTCCCATTTTGTATAATTGGAGAACCACTCATCCCTTGGAGAATTCCGCCGGTCTTTTTAATCAGTTCCTGATCTGTGACGATGAACTGAAATGTTGTTTCTTCGACTTTTATGATTTCGATATCATAAGCTTGAACATCATTTCCATCGATTGCCGTAAACAACTCCGCACTACCCTTTTTTATATTTCTGGCAGTCAGCGTCGGAATTGCGTCTCCTTGTTGCATATCAGATTCAAGCAATTCCCCAAAAACACCATAAACCGTGTTTTGTTTTACATTGCCTGCCTGAACATGAACAGCTGCCTGTTTGGCAATTTTGTATCCTGGATTACCAGGCGTGCTTTTGTGTATTCGGGCAATTTCAGATAAGAAAATCGTTCCACCCAAAAATGGCGGAGGTTGTGAAATTTGTTGATCCACTATTTGGTGCCCAAGAGCTCCATATTCCTTGGTTTTTGGGTCAACGTAAGTGATGGTTCCAATACCTTCGGTGTGATCACGAATGAAAGGAAGCATACTTTCCAACTTATCTGTTGATACTAATACAGATTTTCTTTTATTTTCACGAAGGATTTCGATGGATACTTGCTCTTCATTTACATTTTTGCTTAATTTTTTCCAATCGGCAATAGAGCCGATGGTTTTTTCATTTAAAGAAATTACTTGGTCTCCACTTTTGAACCACCATTTATCATTGATTAGAACGTCATGAACAAATGTTGGTTTTTCTAATTTTAATTGCACACCTATAGACTGTCCAAGCGGGATTAAAGCATTGTCATTCTTCTCGGCCAACGAATGAGCTGGTAGCAAAAGCAAGAATCCCAAAAACATGGTTACAATCCTTTTATTCGCAACACATCGCATATTTCACCTCCGTTTAACAGGATGTTCTTACTATGTGTCTGAACCGCATTGTTATGAACGGTAAATTTTCGAAAAAAAAAAGCACATGCTGTAGCAGCAGTGCTTGACGATTTTATACATGCGATATTTTTTTTCGTTGCTCTGCAATTGATAATAATTCACTGGCATGTTCCAGCGTCAACGAAGTAATTTCAGCACCGGACATCATACGACTTAACTCTTGGACGCGGTCTTTTCCAGTTACTGCCGTTAACTTCGTCATCGTCCGTTCGCCCATAACTTGTTTCTCAATTAATAATTGCTGATCAGCCATCGCAGCAACTTGAGGCAAATGCGTAATACACAATACTTGTGAAGAACGGGAAATGTTAGCTATTTTTTCAGCAATTGCCTGAGCAACCCTTCCGCTTACACCTGTGTCCACTTCATCGAAAATGATAGAAGTAATTCCTTGGTGTTTTGAAAAAATCCCTTTTAGGGCAAGCATCATTCTTGATAGCTCTCCGCCCGAAGCAATTTTTGATATCGGTTTTGCAGGTTCCCCTACATTTGTTGACATATAGAAAGATACATCATCTTTTCCGTTTTTATCAAAAACGTTCGTAGATTTGAAAATTACTTCAAAAGTAGCTTTTTCCATAAATAATTCACGAAGCTGTACAACTATAGCTTCGCTCAGTTTTTTTGCTGCTTTTTTTCTGATTAGCGTTAGTTCTTTAGATTCAACTTCCAAGTCTTTTTCCACCTGATCTAACGCTTTTTGACGTTGCTGAATGCGTTCATCTCTATTCACAAGAGCATCCAGTTCATCACCTATCTTCTGTCGGTATAAAAGAATTTCTTCTATAGAATTCCCGTATTTTCTTTTTAATGATTGAATCGCAGCTAATCTTTCTTCAATGACATTTAACCGTTCTTCATCAAATTCCGATTCGTCCATCTCATTTTTCAGTTGATAGGACAATTCCTGGAGTGAATAGAAAGAATTTGATACAAGTTCTGCTTGCTCTTTATACGATTCATCAAATGAAGCAATGTCTTCAAGTTCGCTCATGGCATTTCCGATCCAATCTAAACCTTTTGACTCCCCATTCAAAGCTTCGTATGCAGCAGAAATACGTTCAAATGTCTTGTGGTAATTTTGAAACTTCTTACGTTCCATTTGGAGTTCTTCGTCTTCATTTTCAATTAATTGCATGGCATCAATTTCATTGATCTGATATTGATACAAATCAATTCTTTGGGCAATTTGCTGTTCATTGTCACTGACTGAAGCTAATTCTTTTTTCAACTTTATGTATCTTTGATAAAGACCATTGTAACTTTCTTTTGCTCGGTGTATTTTACTTCCTGCAAATTGATCAAGCAAGGAAATATGTAAACGCTCATCCATCAATTCCTGGCTTTCGTGTTGTCCATGTATATCAATCAATGACCCGCCAATTTCTCTCAAAATCGCAATAGTAACTAATTTCCCATTGACCCGGCAAACACTTTTACCATGATCGTTAATATCTCTACGTAAAATTACAGAATCATCATCTGCTTCAATTCCGACATCCTGCAGTTTCTGAAAAACAGGATGCTGAGCATTCTGTATGAAAAACAATCCTTCAAGCTCTGCTTTTTTTGCTCCGTGTCGAATAAATTCCTGCGAACCTCTTCCACCGGCCAGTAAGTGAACAGCGTCAATAATGATCGATTTTCCTGCCCCTGTTTCGCCGGTTAGAACCGTCAAACCATCAGAAAAGCTCACTGATACTTCTTCAATTATGGCAAAGTTTTTTATTGATAATTCTTTTAGCACAATGAATCACCTCTTTTTAAAGCATTTCAAGTAATCTTGTCCGAATGATATCTCGCTCGTCGGTATCTTTGCAAATGATTAAACATGTGTCATCTCCACAGATCGTCCCAAGTATTTCTTTCCAATCCAAGTGATCGATTAAAGAGCCAATTGCATGGGCATTCCCTGGCAACGTTTTCATTACAAGAAAATGACTTGCACCGTCGATACTTACAAAAGCATCCGTTAATGCACGATGCAGTTTTTGCATCGGGTTAAATCGTTGATCAGCCGGCAGGCTATATTTATAACGTCCGTCCTGTAAAGGAACTTTGACTAAGTGAAGTTCCTTAATGTCTCTGGAAACAGTAGCTTGCGTTACATTGTATCCGGCATTTTTCAGAATCTCTACTAAATCATCTTGAGTTTCAATTTCATGATTCGAAATAATGTCGCGAATCCGTATATGTCTTTGCCCCTTGTTCATCATATGGTCACTCCTAAAAATGAATAATTATGCTTAATTATTAATATCGTACCATTTACTGGTCTTGCGTACAAGAAAAACACGGCCTACAAAGTAGGCCGTGTCAGATTGACGATAAAAGATTATTAATAATAATTACAGTATAAAAAAGTCGGATTCTATTCTTTACCCTAGATCAAAATAAGAAGGTGGTCGGCTATTTATTTCGCTTTCCGCGGACGTAACGCCAGCCTCCTCGGCTCAGTTGTCTATGACAACTGAGCCTGTGGGGTCTAGCTTGTTCCGTTTTTTCCGCAGGAGTCTTCAGAAATAGCCGACCACTTTTCCTACTCCTAAATAAATATTATGAAAGAGAAACACTGCTAAAAGCGATTTCTGTTGATTGGAGTGGAGGCGGCGACTTCAGCGGGAACAGCACGAGTTGAAGGCCCCGCAGGAACGAAGTGACGAGGAGACTGAAACCGTGCCCGCGAAACGCGTCCGCCGCAAAGGAAATCAACATTTGCATGCATTGGTACTTTTTCTATAGTGTAGCTATTTTCACTCAATTTTTTGTTTGTATACGTCTGACAAGACCTACAATGTAGGCCGTGTCATGATAGTTGTGAATGTGCTTCACGCACAATTTCTTTTAAATGTTCTTCTGTAAAGGTTGTTTCATTTTCCTCAGTAGCTACTAAGTGAAACAAAAATTCAATATTCCCTTCCCCACCTGTAATTGGTGAGAAAGAAGCATTTTTTAGCGTGAAGCCGGTTTGTTGTGCAAAGCTCGCGATTGTTTGAAGTACGTTTACATGCACTTTGGGATCGCGCACAACGCCTTTTTTCCCGACATTTGCTTTTCCTGCTTCAAATTGAGGTTTTACCAGCGCTATGACATCGCTGCCAGGCACCAGCAAAGTTTTTAGAACAGGCAAAATTAGCTTCAACGAAATAAATGAAACATCAATCGTTGCAAATTCCGGCATACCTTCTGCTAAGTCAGCTGCTGTTACATAACGGAAATTGGTACGTTCCATAACCGTTACTCGTTCATCTTGGCGGATTTTCCAGGCAAGCTGATTATAACCTACATCCAACGCATAACAGTGACGTGCTCCGTTTTGCAAGGCGCAGTCAGTAAAACCGCCAGTGGAGGCTCCTATATCGAGCATTAACTTATCTTTTACATCCAATTGAAAAAATTCAAGTGCCTTTTCAAGTTTCAAGCCGCCTCTGCTGACATAGCGCAGTTCATTCCCCTTCACTTGCAAAGGAGAATCAATGGCAATTTTTTCGCCTGGTTTTTCTAAACGAAGTTCATTCGTATAAACAGTTCCAGCCATAATAGCTCGTTTTGCTTTTTCTCTTGTTTCACAAAGTCCACGTTCCACTAAAAGGACATCGACTCTTTCTTTTGGGGTTTTTATCATAATACGTGAGTACCAGCCTTACCAATCTTATTCATTTTATTTTGTATACGCGTGACTAATTCATCGGAATTTAAATGTATTTCATTTAACAATTCATCGACGTTTCCGTGCTCAATAAATTGGTCTGGAATCCCCATACGACTGACAGAGACGCCCGTATACTCATGATCTTGTATGAATTCCAAAATACTGCTGCCAAAACCACCTTGTAAAATCGCTTCTTCAACTGTGAATAGTGGAAGATCGCGCTCAACTAATTGATGGAGCATTCTCTCATCTAGTGGTTTTATGAACCTTGCATTAATTACTTCTACTTGAATACCTTCAAGAGATAGTCGTGCTGCAGCTTCCATTGCCATCGGAATTGTTGTACCGAATGTTAAAATCGCCGCATCCGTACCTTCTTTCAAAACTTCCCATGAACCGATTGGTATCGCTTTTAAATCTGCATCCATCGGAACTCCAATACCATTTCCTCTTGGGTAGCGCAAAGCAATCGGGCCATCATTATAATCAATGGCGGTTTTCACCATATGTTGGCCTTCATTTTCATCTTTAGGCATCATAATTACCATGTTTGGCAAGTGTCGTAAAAACGATATATCGAATACGCCTTGATGTGTTTCACCATCTGCACCGACTAAACCTGAACGGTCAATACCGATAAAGACATTTAAATTTTGTCGACATATATCGTGTAATACTTGGTCATATGCGCGTTGAAGGAAAGTTGAATAAATCGCTAAAAACGGTTTCATTTCCTGCGTAGCAAGACCTGCAGCCATTGTAGTTGCATGTTGCTCAGCAATTCCAACATCATAGAAGCGTCCAGGGAATTCAGAAGCGAAGCCTTCTAATTTCGAACCTACCGGCATTGCAGGTGTAATAGCGACAATTCGCTCATCTTCACGAGCAAGTTTACGCACGGTTTCAGCTACCAATCCACTCCAAGACGGAGCAGTTGTCGATGATTTTACGAATGCACCAGTTTCCATCTTATAAGGACCTGTTCCGTGCCAAGTACCGATTTTATCTTCTTCAGCAGGGCGGTACCCTTTGCCTTTTTTCGTAATGACATGAACCAATACTGGTCCCTTCATTTTCTTGGCATATAATAAATTCTCTTGCAAATCTTCGTAATTATGTCCGTCAATAGGACCTAAATACGTAAATCCAAGTTCTTCGAAAAACACACCTGAAACTAGTAAATATTTTAAGCTGTCTTTTACTCGTTCGGCCGTCGCTGCCAATTTCCCGCCTACTGCTGGAATTTTTTTCAGCAAGTACTCTAACTCATCTTTTGCTTTGTTGTATTTACCGGCTGTACGAAGTTTTCCTAGTACGGTATGAAGTGCACCAACGTTAGGTGCAATCGACATTTCATTATCATTCAAGATAACAATCATATCCGTTTTTTCATGACCGATATGATTTAATGCTTCCAGTGCCATTCCGCCTGTCAGGGCACCATCACCGATAATTGGGATAATATGATTTTTATCTTTTTTGATATCCCTTGCAGCCGCCATACCCATTGCTGCTGACAAGGAAGTAGAGCTGTGACCTGTCTCCCAAACATCATGTTCACTTTCAATGCGTTTTGGAAAACCACACAACCCTTTAAATTGGCGAAGTGTATCAAATTGATTAGCCCGACCCGTTAAAATTTTGTGGACATACGCTTGATGTCCAACATCCCATATAAATTTATCATCAGGACTATTAAAAATTCGGTGAAGAGATACAGTCAGTTCGACGACACCCAAGTTTGGACCGATGTGTCCACCAGTGATCGATAATTTTTCAATTAGAAACGAACGTATATCTTCACTTAACGTCAATAGTTCTTCGTGAGTTAAATCTTTTATAAAGGATGGACTTGTAATTGTATTTAAATCCATCGACATCACACACCTTTACACAATACTTGCGATTATTATCTTTCATTATATCAATGTCAACTGAATGTACAAACATTTACCTGATAACTATTTGTTGCGATTAACGATAAAAGCAGCTAATTCATCTAATAGACCAGGTTCACTTGAAATAAGGCGAAGTGATTCGATGGCTTGGTTATAATGCCAATCGCGTTTCATTTTTGCTCCATCGAGAGTCAATAATGCTGGATACGTATTTTTTTCGCTTGCAACGTCTTTTCCAGCCGTTTTCCCTAAAGATTCCGTTGTGCCTTCGATATCTAAAATGTCATCCTGTATTTGAAAGGCCAGTCCGATATGGAAACCGAAATCTTTCAATGCCTTCTTTGCATGAGCATCAGCAGAAGCTAAAATTGCCCCCGCTACAATACTAAATGTCAAAAGTGCACCAGTTTTGTTGATATGTATGGTTTCCAATTCTTCTACTGAAATGGTTTTTCTTTCGCTTTCAATATCCAGAACTTGTCCGCCAACCATTCCTTCAGCTCCTGCTGCCTCGCTCATTAGCTGAATGAGTTCAAGTTTATTGTCGGGTGAAACGGATTTCAGACGTGAAAGAACACCGAAACTGTAAGTTAATAATCCATCTCCAGCTAATATAGCCATTGCATCGCCATAAACTTTATGATTGGTCAATTTCCCTCTGCGGAAGTCATCATTATCCATGCTCGGTAAGTCGTCATGGATGAGAGAATAGGTATGGATCATTTCTATTGCTGCTCCAACAGTTGTTGCTTCAGAATGTTGCACTTTAAAAAAATCAAGGACAGCTAGTAAAAATAAAGGTCTTACTCTTTTGCCACCTGCCGCCAAAGAATAATTCATGGCCTCTTTTAAAATATCAGGTGCATTTATTGACTGGATTTGCTTAGTCAATTGCTGATCGATTTTAGGAATATGCACTTCGGTAAAAGTTTGAAGAAAAGTCATCGGGTTGCGTCCTCATTTTCAATAGCATCAAAAGGAACTTTTTCACCGCTATCATCCATAATGGAAATCAATTGTTTTTCTGCATTATGCAGCTTCTCGTGGCAAACCGTTGACAATTCCATGCCTTTTTTATAAAGAGAAATGGCATCCTCAAGAGGGACATCGCCTTGCTCCAACTGACGCACAATTTCTTCTAATTGTTCAATGGCTTGGTCAAAAGATACAGTGTTTTTTGTCATGATGATTCTCCTTTAGACTGTTTGTTAATAGATTCTATCGATGCAATTACGACTCCATCTTGTAATTTGATATGAAGTGGCTGAGTAGGATTGATCTCTTCAATTGATTTGACAACCTGGTCATTCTGGTACGTTAGACTGTAGCCTCTATCCATTATTTTCAATGGATTTAATGCTTCCAGTAACTGAATCATGTTACTGAACGATCGACCCTTAGCCTGCACATTTTTTTGAGCAGCCAGCTGCAATCGTTGTTCATAACTGATTACATTTTTTTGATGTTGTAATACCATTCTCTGCGGGTTTTGCAAAGTCAAACGCATGGTTTGCTGCGCAAGCTGTTGTTGTTTTTGTTGTAAAATTGCCCGTCCATTTTTCTCCAACTGTTCATTGGCTCGCGTCAGCCTTTCAACAAATGGGCGATACAATCTTTCTGGGTATGCAAGAGGATATGCAGATACAACCCGATTTAATCTTTTTCGCTCCTGCGATAAGATGGCTGTCACAATTGAAACCATTTGTGACTTTCTATTAGATACTCGTTCGAGCAAATCCAGTTGATTTGGAACAGCAAGTTCTGCTGCAGCAGTGGGAGTTGGCGCGCGCAGATCAGACACAAAGTCAGCGATTGTTGTATCCGTTTCATGACCTACAGCACTAATTATAGGGATGGTACTGTTCGCGATTTCCCTTGCAACAATTTCTTCGTTGAAAGCCCATAAATCTTCAATCGAACCGCCACCCCGCCCGACGATACAAACATCCAAATTAGGATAACTATGAGCACGTTTTAATGCTTTGACGATACTCGGTGCCGCACCCGCGCCTTGAACTAAAGCAGGAAAAATAATAACTTCCGCTAACGGATAACGTCGACTTAACGTCGTAACGATATCGCGGATCGCCGCTCCTGTGGAAGCTGTGATGACCCCGATTTTTTGAGGGTATTTAGGAATCTGTTTTTTTCTCGAAGGATGGAAAAGCCCTTCTTTCGCCAGTTTTTCTTTCAGTTGTTCAAACGCCACAAACAATTCACCTATTCCATCTGGTTGCATTACTTGAGCATATAACTGATATTGGCCTGACCCTTCATAAACATTTACATCACCTTGCAAAAGGACATTCATTCCGCTTTCTGGTCTGAATTTCAAACTTCTTGCTTGAGCCGCAAACATGACGGCAGGCATCCTTGTTTGATCGTCTTTTATGGTGAAATAAATATGTCCACTCGTATGTATTTTGACATTGGATAATTCCCCTTTGACGTAAACATTACGCAAATGGGGATCCGCATCAAATTTTCTTTTTATGTATTTAGTCAGTGCTTTCACTGTTAAATATGAAGTTGCAGTCACGTGCATTCAAACTCCTCACGAAGAAGAAATAGAAAAGCTGTCTTTCTATAAGAAAAACAGCTTCTTCCCTTTATTTTACCTGTTTTAACTTCATTTGTCTTGACGCAACTCATTTTCTGCGGATTGCACGGTGTTGGCCATTAACATGGTGATTGTCATGGGTCCGACTCCACCTGGAACTGGAGTTATGTATGACGCTTTTTCTTTTACCGTTTCAAAATCCACATCCCCACATAAACGATTATTTTCATCCCGATTCATGCCGACATCAATGACGACGGCACCGTTTTTAACATAATCACTCGTTATGATTTTTGTTTTACCAACTGCAACCACAAGTATGTCCGCCTGTAAGGTAATTTCTTTTAGATTGGGTGTCTTGGAATGCGCATAAGTAACGGTTGCATCTTTTTGTAAAAGTAATTGGCCCATTGGTTTTCCGACAATGTGGCTGCGTCCTACTACAACTGCATGTTTGCCTGCGGGATCTATCCCAGAGAATTCCAGGAGTTTCATCACTCCATATGGCGTACAAGGCAGGAAAGTTTCCTGTCCGAGCATCATTTTTCCAACACTGATGGGATGGAAACCATCCACATCTTTCGCTGGATCTATGGCAGCCAATACAGCTGATTCTCCAATGTGTACCGGTAACGGCAATTGTACTAAAATGCCATGAATGCTAGGGTCTTGATTTAAAGAATGTATCGTTTGCAAAAGTTCACTTTCCGTTAAGTCCGCCTCAAAAGAAAGTAAACGAGAATTCATGCCAAGTGCTTCACACGTTTTTTGTTTATTGGAAACATAGGTCTTCGAAGCTGCGTTATCACCAACTAAAATAACCGCTAAGCCCGGAGTAATGCCTTGATTTTTCAAGTAAATGATTCGTTCGGTTAAATCATCGCGTATCTCTTGTCCAATTTCTTTTCCGCTAATTAATGCACTCGACATGTCTTAATTCCCCCTGTTGTCAGTTAGAAGTTTCGACCGTATATTTAGATAGAACTCCGTTTACAAACTTGCTTGATTTCTCATCACCAAACGTTTTGCATAATTCAATCGCTTCATTCATTACGACTTTTGAAGGTGCATCTTGCATAAATAACAATTCATAAACTGCCAAACGCAATACTGTGCGTTCAATCTTAGGTAAACGATCCAAAGACCAGTTCTCTAATTTTGTTTTAAGTGATTCATCTATTTGCGCCAGCTGTTCAGTCGTTCCACGAACAAGTTTTTCATAGAAAGAATCATTGTCGCCATCTAAAACGTGGCTCATTGCTTCTTCAATTGTTAACTCCGTGTTCTCTAACTGAAACAAAGTTTGCAACGCTTTTTCACGAGCTTCTCTACGTTTCATGGGTAGTCTCCTTTTATATGCATTCGAACACATCATAGCATATTTCGCGTACACAAGACATCCTCAAAGGGAAGTTCGAATGTTCAGAAAAAAACATCGTTCGGATTGACCGAACGATGTTTAAGGTTATTCGTTAGTTGTTTCTTTTTGCTGTTCAAACTGGACGCCCGTAATATGAACATTTACTTCCTGTGTTTCAAGCAGTGTCATATTCAAGATTGCTTGACGCACTTGGCTTTGCACTTCTTTAGCTACTTTAGGAATTGATGCGCCATATTTCACGGTGCAATAAATTTCAACAAAAAGACCTTGGTCAGTCAACTCAGTTTTGATCCCTTTACCGTGAACTTTTTTGCCTAAACGCTCGGCAACTCCTGTTGCAAAACTTCCGCGTGTACCTGCCACTCCTTCAACATCTGTTGTGGCAATGCCTGCGATTACTTCGAGTACTTCAGGAGCTACTTCGATCTTACCTAACTCTTCCTTACCAGCAGGAGTCATCTGCAAATAAGCTGTTGTTGTTTTTTCAGCCATTTCAATCATCCTTTCCTAGGAATTCATGACGTCGTATTTCTCTAAAAACTTCGTATCGAAATCACCAGATTTGAATTCTTCATGGTCCATCAATTTCGCATGGAAAGGAATTGTTGTATGAACGCCTTCCACAACAAACTCACTTAGCGCACGCTTCATTTTTGCAACTGCTTCTTCACGGGTATCCGCGAAAGTAATCAGTTTGGCCACCATTGAATCATAGTATGGAGGAATGCTGTAGCCTGAATACATTGCTGAATCCACACGTACACCGTTACCGCCCGGCGCTAGATACATTTCAACTTTACCAGCTGAAGGCATGAAGTTTTTCGAAGGATTTTCTGCATTGATACGACACTCAATTGCCCATCCTTTAATGGTCACGTCTTCCTGCGTATACGCTAACGTTTCGCCAGAAGCTACTTTAAGCTGCTGTTGAATCAAATCAATGCCAGTTACCATTTCAGTAACAGGATGTTCAACTTGAATACGTGTATTCATTTCCATAAAGTAAAACTTTTGATTAATATGGTCGAATATAAATTCAACTGTTCCCGCACTGCGATAGTTCACTGCTTGAGCAGCTTTTACAGCCGCATCGCCCATTTGACTACGGATTTCCGGAGATAAAGCTGGAGACGGCGCTTCTTCTACCAGTTTTTGCATACGACGTTGGATTGAACAATCACGTTCACCTAAATGAATTGCATTTCCGAAATTATCAGCCAAAACTTGGATTTCAACATGGCGGAAGATTTCAATGAACTTTTCAATATAGACACCCGGGTTGCCGAAAGCAGCCGCAGCTTCTTTTTGAGTAATCTGAATGCCTTTGACCAGTTCTTCTTCCGTACGTGCCACACGAATCCCTTTACCGCCACCACCGGCAGTTGCCTTAATAATGACTGGGAAGCCTATTTCACGGGCGATTTCCAAACCTTCTTTTTCGTCCGCTACAATGCCTGTAGAGCCAGGCACGACAGGAACGCCAGCTTTTCGCATCGTTTCACGCGCAACATCTTTTGTACCCATTCTTGAGATAGCGTCAGAAGTTGGACCGATGAACGTGATATTGCATTGTTCACACAGCTCAGCAAAACTTGCATTTTCAGCCAAGAAACCATATCCAGGATGAATACCATCACAACCCGTCAACTTTGCAACGCTAATGATATTGCTGAAGTTCAGGTAACTATCTTTCGATTGTTTTGGACCGATACAATAAGCTTCATCCGCCATTTGAACATGCAACGCTTCACGATCTGCTTCCGAATAGACAGCAACTGTTTCAATATCCAACTCTTTACACGCACGAATAATACGAACCGCGATTTCACCACGATTGGCAATTAAAACTTTTTTCATCATCCGTTCCCCCTCAGTTCGCTTTTACTAAGAACAGAGGTTGGCCGTACTCTACGAGTTGTCCATCTTTTGCTAAAATTTCTACAATCTCGCCAGACACTTCTGCTTCGATTTCGTTGAATAATTTCATTGCTTCTACGATACATACAACGCCATCTTCCGTTACTTTATCGCCTACTTGAACATACGCCGGCGTATCCGGTGAGGAAGATTGATAGAATGTCCCTACCATTGGTGAAGTGATTTGATGTAGAGAAGCATCATTTACAGCTGATTCTTTAACTTCAACATCAGCTTTTGCTTCTTTAGCAGTTGGAGCAACCGGTGCTGGATTTACTTCTACTGAAGCTGGAGTTTCAACAGCAGGTGCTGCTGGTTTCGGTTGAGGAACCACCGTTTCAGTAGTTACCTGTACACCATTTTTTTTCAGTTTCACTTTTGTGCCTTCAGACTCGTAAATAAACTCATCGATTGATGAATGGTCAATTAATTTAATAATTTCACGAATTTCTTGTACTTTTAACATTCCGAACTCCCCTTACCTCGTATCGAATTACGTACCTCTTCTATTTTAGACGTTATTGAGAAAATTTGAAATAGATAACCAAAACTTTTTAAGAGTTGGTACTAATTCGGAAAGTTCGGAGAAGTTAGATATTAATTATTAATCCACTATTGTAGCTTATAAATACAATTCTGCTCTTATTATTGAAACCTGAAAATAACAATAAGAGTCTTGACAACAGAACAAATACCTTTTTGCGTGGTTATTCCTGGAATATAAAGCAGTGCATGGTGCGGAAAATTTTAACGAGAATTGATCATTGGTGATTCAGACGTCATGATCGTTTTTTCAGACGTCGTGCCTCGATTTTCAGACGTCATCTTCATTTTTTCAGATGTCAATCGCTAAAAGTCAGACTGAGCGTCTGCTCACCAAAAGTAACACACTACTAATCTCATTTATTCGAAAAAAAAAGGACCTAAATTCGGCCCTTTTCGTTCATTATGAAGCTGGTTGGAATGTTACCGTTACTTTTTTCGCATCTTCCCATTGTTTCATGACAGTGTGAATAATTTCATTTGCTTGGGATTTTCCAAGTTCATCAGCGATAACGGTTACATCCACTTTACCTGTATCTGTTTGTACCAAGGCATCTGAATATCCTAGTGAACGAATGAGCATTTCAAGCATAGCTTCCGTTGATTCGCGTACTGTTAAATCATCCATTGTTGAGTACGCTTCATTCACTTCGTCAGCCGACATTTCGTTTGAAGCAATTCTTGCTGTCAATTGTTCTTTTAACTGACTGCGTTCGTTTTGTAATTCCATTCTCATTTCTTCAAATAACGCACTTTGAGCATATACTGGTGTCACTGATTCATCTGCAGTTGTGTCATCGACCTTCATTTGATCAAGTTCTTCATCTGAGAAAATAGCTAAACCATCAAAGGGCATATTGTTGGGTTCGTTCACGTAATACACCGAAATTACTGCTACCAAACTTAATAGAGTTAGCATCCACACTGTACGTTTTTTGACTTTCATTTAGAAACCCCTTTCTCATCCATCGGGACGACGACAATTCGATGTTCTGGCAGCAATAAAACTGCCGATAAATATTCTTTTAACATTAATCTGGTTTTTGCTTGATCCGCTCCACTGGCTACTACCAATACGGATTGAATAGTTGATTGATCACTGGTTGTCTGATCAAACAAGGCAAAGCTAGGTTTTTCCGTAACTGTTTGATGAGGCTCGTTCGTGCCTGTATAAAAGAATAATTCGACTTCACCTACCCCAGCCATTTTTTCCAATGCCGTTTTCAATGAGTTTTCTTGCGTTATTGCATCTTGTGACTGACTGGATGTGTTAGATTGCTTGGTGAATATGGATTCACTGAACAAGAAAAACACCATGAATACCAAGAGACTAGCGAGCAGGATCCCGCTTTTCATTCGATTCGTTTTAATGGATGGAATCACGCTCCTCTCTTAAGTGAGACAGGCATTTGATAAACTATATGACAAGCATTCCTCAACTATTCATAGAAAAAAGAAGAGATAAACAATAAGATATACATGGCTAGTCCCAGTTTGGTATATTCCTCAATCTTATCTGTGGAATCAGAGTTCTGAAAAATTGCCTGAAGGATCTCACTGAGAAGAATAATGAACACTAATCCTTTTAACCAATCAGCCATTATGAACCCCTCATCAGCATCGAGAATTTAACCAATATCACAATGAAAATGGCCGTATAGAAAAAGGCGAAGGCAATCAAGAAAGATAAAATACTTAAGACGAAAATCGATTTGCCGATATCATCCAGAAAACTGGCCAGATCCTCAGGTCCGAATGGTTCAATAATTGCGGCCACCAATCGATAGCAAAATGCAATACTGATTGTTTTTAATGTAGGAATCAACACAACCAGGAGTATGGTAAATGCAATACCACCACCGGTAATGGAGGTGATGGATGATGAAAAACGTGTAAATGTACTTAAACTCTCGGAAAAAAAAGAACCCACAAACGGAATGTTTTGTTGAATGATTTTTTTGATGGGTTCTGTAACTGCACTTGAGATGTTCCAGGAAATGAAGCCTTGAATTGAAATGAAAAAACTATAGATAACGACAACTGCGGAAACGATACTGAGTAAAGACGTCCGTATAATATCGGTCAGTTTTGAAAACGGGGTAGCCGGATGGAAACGACTGATGAAATCTAGCAGGATAGTGGTCATTAATAACGGGATAAGAATTCTCTCGGTAAGCACCACGGTAAATTGAATAAATACATAGAGTGCAGGATTCCAAATAGAAAATGCCATCGTTCCGCTATTCATCAACAAACCAGCCGTCAATACGGGATAGACACTCATAAAAACAGTTACCATCTGTCGCGCAAATTGCTGCATAATATGCATCGCATCAATTGCTGGCGTCAGAGTGTACAGCACCGCAATACAAAAAAGGGATAACCTTGTCCATCGTTTGGCCTCAGGAAATAAAATATCGATAATCATCGCAAAAATAATTGCGATGAGTAGTACGATAAAGTATCGGGTTACACCAAAAAAATAGGTATACAAGGGTTCAAGCATGAACCTTCCCACCTCTTTTACACCTAAAATTATTCGATCAAAAGCCGAGTCAGCGTATTAAACATTTGCTGTATGAGTGGCAACCAATAGGTGAGAATCAATACATGACAACTTACAGATATGATTGGAACAAACGTATTCAGATTTAAATTTCGACACCATTCAATCAACGCTTCTCCTAAAAATGTCAGGAATACAGAGATTAACAGTACCCGTGCAATGGGAAGTGCTTCTTTCGGTGCTTGTTCTAGTACATGTCTAACGATTGGAAAGAGCGTTTGGAATAAAATATTTGAGAGTAAAATAAAAAAGAAAAAGCTGAGAATCAGAGGTGAAAATTGCGGAAGGATTTGCTTTAGCAACAACATCAGAAACATAATTACGATTGTGACCAGGATGATTTGCATATCTTACACCGAAATGGTAAGCCATTCGAAAAAAGTGGTGATTTCTTCAAAGAAGAAACGTAGAAAACGCAACATTTCCACGGTCATATACAGATATCCAAATACAAATAAAAAAAATGAGAATTCTTTTTTCCCCGTCTGTTCAAAGAAAAGGTGCAACAATGCAAGAATCAATCCAATTCCCGCCACTCGAATTACATCCATAAATTCCGACTTGTCCCCTCCTCTGTCTATTCATCGTATGCAAAAACGGGCGAAGACATGAAAAAAAGTTGCCAACTGCACAATGTGCAATTAGCAACTCTTTTTTTATTTTACGTGTCATTAGGAATATGCGAATCCAAGCTTGTGTTCGCATATTAATCCTTTAATTATTGAGCTCTTGAAACGTAAGCCGCTTCTGATGTGTTGATGATTAATTTATCACCTTGGTTGATGAAGAAAGGAACTTGTACAGAAAGACCTGTTTCTAAAATCGCAGGTTTTGTTCCGCCACTTGCTGTATCGCCTTTAATACCTGGTTCTGTTTCTGTAACTTCCAAAACAACTGTATTTGGCAATTCAACCCCTAGAGTTTCCCCTTGGTATTGCATGATCTGAACTTCCATGTTTTCACGAAGGAATTTCAATTCGTACTCGATTTGGTTTGAATCAAGTTCAATTTGTTCATACGAATCAGTATCCATGAAGTTGTGTGTATCGCCATTTGCGTATAAATACTGCATTTTGCGGTTATCAATTTGAGCTTTTTCCACTTTTTCACCAGCACGGAATGTTTTCTCATTCACTGCGCCAGTACGAATGTTACGTAATTTCGAACGAACAAAAGCAGCACCTTTACCTGGTTTTACGTGTTGGAAATCTAGTACGCGCCAGATCCCGCCGTCTACTTCAATTGTTAAACCTGTTTTAAAATCGTTTACTGAAATCATGAGTGTTCCTCCAAAATTATAAGATAAGTAACTCTTTTGTAGAATGTGTTAATTTTTCAAGTCCTGTCGCTGTCACAACTGCATCATCTTCAATACGAACCCCACCGATACCAGGTAAATAAATGCCTGGCTCAATCGTAATCACCATACCTTCTTCGAGAACTGTTTCCGAACGGAACGATAATCCAGGGCCTTCATGTACTTCTAATCCGATACCATGTCCTAATGAATGACCGAACGCTTCCCCGTATCCTTTGGACTTAATATAATCACGAGCGATTGCGTCTGCCTCAATACCAGTCATACCTGGTTTAATTTTCTCCAGAGACAATAATTGTGCATCTAAGACAACTTGATAAATTTCTTTCAATTTTTCACTCGGTTCCCCGACAGCTACAGTTCTTGTTACGTCAGATACATATCCATTATACAATGCACCGAAGTCCAATGTAACAAAATCGCCTTTTTCGATGACTTTATCCGTTGCAACTCCATGTGGAAGTGCTGATCGAAGTCCTGATGCTACAATGATATCGAATGAAGAAGATGTTGCACCTTGTTTGCGCATAAAGAATTCAAGTTCATTGGAAACTTCCAATTCCGTTTTGCCAGGTGCAATAAATGTTAGGATGTGTTCAAAAGCCGCTTCGGCAATATCAGCGGCAGCCTTAATAATAGTAATCTCTTGAGGCGTCTTAATCAAGCGGATTTTCTCAATAAGGCCAGATACGGGTACAAGTTCTGTGTTAACTGCTTTTTTATAGCTCTCATACATCGCATAGCTCATGTCGTCTTTCTCGAAACCTACTTTTTTCACATTCATTTTTTCCAGTTGCACACTGACTTCTTCCAACATCGTTTTCGTATGTTGAACGATTTCAAAGTTCTGGATTTGTTTTGCTGCTTGTTCCGTATAACGGAAATCCGTAATAAAAACCGCTTGATCTTTAGAAACGATTGCTACACCAGCCGTCCCCGTGAAATCAGTTATGTATCGGCGATTGTGACCGCTTGTAATAAGCAATGCATCAATCTGATGTTCCTCTAATGCTGAACGTAATTTAGACAATTTCTCCATTTAAGATTCCCCTTTTCTTCTATGTAAAAATGTTTCTAGTGCTAATGTATAACCGAATGTTCCCAGACCACAAATTTGACCGACACATACAGGAGCCAGGACAGATTGATGACGAAAGCTTTCCCTGCTATGGATATTGGAAATATGAACCTCTATTACCGGAACTGTTATAGAAGAAATGGCATCACGAATCGCGTAACTTGTGTGCGTATACGCTCCCGGGTTGAAAATAATGCCATCTATTTCATCATCTTCAGCATCATGAAGCCAATCGATCAATTGACCTTCATGGTTCGATTGCTTGCATTGGACGTGAACTTCCGATTGCTTTCCTCGGGTTATCATCATTTGTTCCAAATCTTCCAATGTCTCATGTCCGTAAATAGAAGGTTCACGTTTACCTAAACGATTCAGGTTCGGTCCATTTAAACAAAGAATTTTCATCTTTTTCCCTCCAGTTCCATCGTGCCCCCTTCATTTTATCATAACAAATAGTTGCAGCAACTACTTTCGTTTGTCCTCGTAAACCTCTTGATCATAATAAACAATTGTCTCAGCAAGCGCTCGACTTATGATTAATATCGAAGCTACAATAGGAATCGAGTTCCAACTGATATGTGAAAAATCTTGATAAATACTCCATTCCAACAAAATCCAAATGGCCAATCCGACAACGATTGAAGTGGCAAATGCAGGCATTTTTTTAATCAGTAAAAACAGGCCCATCGTAATATTAATAACTAAAAAAATAACGAGGAAAGTAAGTATCCATTTCACAAATGGGTGTGCCGCGGAAAACACTTGCCATTTTTGAGTCCAACGTATTGGATTCCATGTAATATAATCAAATACAAACAGAAACTTCAACATAATGGTGAAGACCAAGGCGTGTGCTGAAGATATTGTTATAAAGTGTATTGCTTTCATTCTTATCACTATCCTTTCTATCTCCTCAATTTTGACTAACCTCACTCTCTCTATTCATAGATATAGTCTTTTTTCAAAAAATTTAGTACAATAGGTAACTTAACTTTCTCAGGATGAAAAAAGACTTGTTTAAAAATAGAATCTGACTAGGAAAAGTCTTTCTCGATGCATTTGCCTGGAATCTCATCGTCCCATGTGTAAGTGCTTTTGGGTAACGAAAGATTCGACACCTCGTTTCGAGAAAAAACCAGCTAAAGATGGAATTTTGGCTGGTCCCTTCAATTTTTATCCGGTTGTGCGAAGCTTATTTCTATATCGTATATAGTGTGAACGCGTTATCAGTTGTTGCTGTAGGACAAACATTACGCTTAATTGTAATAAGTGACGCTGACGTAGGAGAAATTGAAGTTGACGTAGGAATTATAGACGTTGACGGTTTGGCCCCCTCTATTTAGACACCATCTTTAAAAATTAAAGACTAATCTTTTGTGAATGGCCATTATTTTCTTGAAAACGTCTTAAAAACTGGCAAGGTGAAAGATAATTTAAACTTCCATGA
>NZ_JAMKBJ010000010.1 GCF_027563315.1 Paenisporosarcina quisquiliarum | reverse complement strand
ACTGCCCATTTTGTTTCGCTTGAATATACGTTTTTGCCCATGCAAAAACACCTCCGATATAAGTACTTGTTTAAAGTGTACCATTTCGAAGGTGTTTTATATTGTCCCACTAAATTAGGTTAGTCCAGATTAAGGTCGGTTTTTCTATAGAAATCGATTTGCAAGAGCGTTTCGACTAGTGACAGGTTCTGTTGTATATGATAAAATTATAAAGATATGCATATATTGACGAGTTGATATAGTTTTCCTTACTTTAAGTATACAATACCGATTCGTCAATAGTCAAGTTTTTTGAGAAAACTTTTTAAGGGGCGATTGCGATGAAACTGGAACTGCAACAGGAGCAACAACGATTGGACCGTGTTATGGACATCATCTCAAACGAAATACAGACACTTGATGGAGATACGGCACGACGAAAAAAAGAGGTCATCAACATTCGGAAGCACTTTTTTGAAGAAGTGAAAGTAAGTACGGATTCGTTTGACGATTATTTAGAAACGATTATTGGTTTACGTCAAGAAGCGGAAGCATTATCTGTCAGTCAAAGTTTGCATCGCCATACTTCAAAACGTTTAGCTACACTTCATCGCATGCAACAAATCCCTTATTTCGGTCGAATTGATTTTTTAGAAAACGGCACATCCTCGCCGGAACAAATCTATATCGGGATCTCCACACTTAAAGATGCAAGTGGAGATGATTTTCTCATTTACGACTGGCGAGCACCGATCTCGAGCGTGTATTACGATTATCAGCCGGGTCCTGCGAAATATATGATTCCAGGAGACTTCATCGAAGGGACATTAGAAAATAAGTGGCAATATATCATACGTGATGGCAAGTTAGAATCGATATTTGACACCACGCTAACAATTGGTGATGAGATTTTGCAACAAGTGCTTGGAAAAGGTACGGATAAGCAGATGCATTCGATTGTCGCCACTATTCAACAGGAGCAAAACCAAATCGTTCGCCATGACCACGGGAAATTGTTAATTGTGCATGGTGCAGCGGGGAGTGGCAAGACCTCGGTTGCGTTGCAACGGATTGCCTATTTGCTTTACCACTATCGCGATAGTCTGACGAGCGATCAAATCATTTTGTTTTCCCCAAACGCCATGTTTAACAGCTACGTCGCTAATGTGCTTCCTGAACTCGGAGAAGTAAACATGCACCAAGTGACTTTTCAACAATACCTGCATGAACGACTGGATCAACAATTTCAAGTGGAGAATCCATTTGATCAATTAGAATATGTCTACACAAAAACGAAAGATCCTTCCTACCGCACGCGATTGGCCAGTATAGAGTGGAAAGCTTCGACAGACTATTTTGATGCCATCAATACCTATCGCAGTTCTTTAGAAAACGCTGGGATGTGTTTTCAGGATCTTCGCTTTCGCGGGAAACTCATGGTGAGCGCAAAACAAATGGAAGAACAATTTTATGGACATCACACGTCACTTCGACTCCTCAATCGAATCGAAAAATTACGGGATTGGCTCATAAAACAAATTGCAGAGGTGGCGAAAGTAGAGTGGCAAAAACCGTGGGTCCAAGAAAAAATGGACTTGTTAAGCGATGATCAATATCATAAAGCACATCGGTACTTAGCCAAAAAACACGGTTATGAAAGAGAGGCGATGGCGGATTACGATATGAGTACAAAAGAACTCGCGCAGTTAATCGTCCGTCAAAAACTCAACACTCTGCGAAAACGAGTTCGAGCGTTTCAGTTTGTGGATATCAAACAGCTTTACAGACAGCTTTTTGAAGACACTGCAAACATGCAACGCTTCTCATCACACGAGTTGCCTCAAGAATGGCCGGCAATTTGTGAACAAACACGTGACACGATTGATGAAGGTAAACTGTTGTATGAAGATGCAACTCCATACGTCTATTTAAAAGAGTTAATTCTTGGGTTCCAGACCAATCGTTCCATTAAACAAGTGGTGATCGATGAAGCGCAAGACTATTCGCCTTTTCAGTTTGGATTTATCAAACGCTTATTTCCTGCTGCGCGAATGACGGTGCTCGGTGACTTTAATCAAGCGATTTTTGCGCATGCTCGTCAAACAAATGATTTCCAGTCTCTATTGAATTTGTACGGACCAGATGAGACAACGGTCATTTATCTAGCCCGAAGCTACCGTTCAACAAAGCCAATCGTCGACTTCACCAGAAAACTTATACCAAACGGCAATCAAATTATTCCATTCGAACGCAAAGGAGAGAGCCCTTCCTTAGAACAAGTGGAGAGTACAGAAGAACTTCATCAACAGATCATCAAGAAGGTAGAGCAGCTGCAAGAACGCGGCTACCAAAGCATAGCAATCATTTGTAAATCTGTTGAGGAAAGTAGTCATGCCTATGAGGGGCTATCTACTATTCCCGAATTAAAATTAATGACAACGGGCTCCATGGAATACGAACAAGGGGTAGTTGTCATCCCATCGTATTTATCAAAAGGAATTGAATTTGAAGCAGTCATTGTGTACGATGCATCGACGCATGTCTACGGAGACGAAAGCCTGCGACGCGTCTTCTATACCGTTTGCACCCGAGCGATGCACCATTTACAACTCTATAGCCTGGGAGAACCTACTCCGTTTTATGAGGTACCTGTGCAAGAAACTATTCAAAATATACACGACAATTGCAAATGAATTTTCCTGAATGTTGCAAGCAACGAGCATTTAAATTAAGGACCCGTATAAATCCTCATTCTTGTAAATTGTCATAATATAAGTGGTGCCACCCTAAAACCTGATTAATGAAAAATAATTTTTAAAAGAGCGAATCGCTAGTGACAAAGTCACTAGCGATTCGCTTTTTATTTTAAGTGATGTTGAAGTAGATTGATCTCATAGTTTTGGCCGGATATTACGACGAATTATATGAAAATGGTTTCATGAAAATCCATGAATTTCCCAAAGTAGGAAAAGAGGAATATTATTTTGCTTATTTCTTATGTCATATATCCTATTAATTTTTGATGGTTCTAAAATTTCCATTAATTTATTCAGTATATATGTACTATTTTTAATTTTTAACTTAACAGGACTATGTAACCACTGATATGATGGAAGAAATAGAGAAATTTGTCGAAGAATGTTGCGGAATTATTCGGAAGTATGATGTGAAAATCTTAGAAAAAGTAGGGTGTTGTTATGGGGCATACATTAATGGGAAATTATAATATTTTACTCGTTTTATTATCTTTTATCGTTATATTGCTAACATCCTTTTCCGTTTTTGATATTGCGGCTCGGATGACACGTGTCGGCAACCGAAAAAGAATCTTGTGGTTAATTGTTGGTTCATTAACGATGGGTGCAGGAATCTGGGCGCTGCATTTTATTGGGATGCTTGCGTATATGATGCCGGCAACTATTCATTACAACATTATGACTTTGAGTGTTTCCTTGGCTGTCACCTTATTTTCTTCTTTTGTTACTTTACTGATTGTCTCGCAGGATCGAGTAAACAAAGTTAACTTCATATTTGGCTGTTGCATTATGGCTACAAGTCTTATTGGATTGCATTATATCGGAATGGGAGCCATTCACGCGAATGCATCACTTACGTATCATCCTTTTAGTATCTTTGTATCTGTCCTACTGGCATTTATTTCATCCGCGATTTTTTATAAAACCATCTATGACACTCGCATAAAAGAATTCCATTTATCCCTTCATACGAAAACAGTTAGAGGCACTTTGATGGCCTTCTCCATATCGGCCATGCATTATGTGGCAATGTATGGTACCAAATTCTCATACACGTTCCAAGGTCATGAGATCCATTTCCAGACGGTTGAAGAAACTCAGCTGGCACTGGGTATAGGGATCGGTGCAATTTTTATGATTGCCTTGGTACTGATCAGTTCGTATGTAGACGTAAAATTTTCAGTTCAGAATGCGCGATTAATTGTTAATGAACAATACTATAAATCACTATTTGATGAAAATTCAGAAGCTGTCTTACTATTTGATCTAGAAGGTCATTTTATCGACTTTAATAATTCCGTAAATGTTCTATATGGCTATACGATTGAAGAATTGAGGCATGAAAATTTCGCATCGCTCATTCATCCGGATTATTTGGAGTATACGATTCAACAATTTAGTTTAGCTGCAGAGGGTACAACCGTTAATTATGAAACAGTGATTTATCATAAGGATGGGTTTTGCAAGGATTTAAAGGTTAAAGGAATCCCGATTGTTGTGGACCAAAAGATTGTAGGTGTTTTCGGCATTATCAATGACATTACGGAAGCCAAACGTGCCGAAGAGGCATTGATAGAGGCGGAATCCAAATATCGCAGTTTAGTCGAACAATCGATCATGGGTGTTTATATATATCATAAGCACAAAATCGTCTACTCTAATCCACGCCTGGAGGAAATCCTGGGCTATAGCCAGGAGGAATTGTACAACCTTAAGCTGCAAGATTATGTGTTTGACGAAGATCTTCCGCTTGTGTCCGGAAATATTTCCAAACGGATTAACGATGGTGTAAAATCCGTTCGATATGAATATCGAGCAATAAAGAAAGATGGCTCAATGGCTTATCTGGAAGTCCACGGATCTGTAGCGAGATACAAAGGTGAAAGTGCACTAATTGGAACAATTGTTGATATTACAGACCGCAAAAAATCGGAAGAAACGATACAACGTATGGCGTACTATGATCAGTTGACCGGCTTGCCTAATAGCAATTTGTTAAATGAACGGCTACAAGAGTTGGTTCAGGATCAAAAAGAAACAGCTATTTTATTACTTGAGTTGGATCGTCTGAAAACGATTAAAGATACGGTAGGTCAAGAAACCGGGAACTCACTAGTCTTACTTGTAAGTGAACGACTCAAGCAGGTGTTAGGAGAGCGAGATATATTGACTCGCTGGCAGGAGGATAAATTCGTCATTCTTGTACCTAACACGGATCATGAGCGGACAGCGCAAACTGCAAAATTGATTTTAGAGGCCGTCACCTTACCGTTGACCAATATCCAACAAGACGTGTATGTAAACCCGAGTATCGGAATAAGTCTATACCCAAATGACGGGAATACGACTGAAAGTCTATTGGATATGGCTAATTCTGCACTCAACTTTGCCAAAAAACATGGCAATAATAGCTATCACTTTTACACAGCTGATTTGAATGGGAAATCGCGAGAGAACCTTGAACTCGAAATGGATTTATATAAAGCGATTGAAAATGATGAGTTAATACTCCATTATCAACCGCAATTCCATTTAAGTACGGGTGAATATATTGGGAATGAAGCATTGATCCGTTGGAATCATCCAAAAAGAGGGATGGTTTCACCGTTCCATTTCATTCCGATTGCAGAAGAAACAGGGCTCATTATCCCCATAGGTGAATGGGTGTTGAAAACGGCTTGTGCCCAAAATAAAGCGTGGCAGCAAGCTGGTTTGCCGCCAATTGTGGTATCGGTCAACCTATCCTCTCGCCAGTTTTCGCAGAGTAATTTAGTGGGAGTTGTGGAGCGTGTATTAGCTGAAACAAAACTGGAAGCGAAATACCTGGATTTAGAAATTACTGAAAGTATGACCGTGGATGTAAAGCAAACGATCAATACTTTGCAGGCATTGAAAAAATTAGGTGTGAAAATCAGTATCGATGACTTTGGTACGGGCTATAGTTCATTATCGTATTTAAAAGAATTTCCGATTGATTGTTTGAAAATTGATCAGTCCTTTATTCGGGATTGCCATGAAGATCAAAGCAATGCCACGATTGTCAAAACCATTATATCGATGGCTCATCACTTAAATATCCAAGTGATTGCTGAAGGTGTGGAAACGAAAGAGCATTTGGACTTTCTGCAGCAAAATTTGTGCGATGCCGTCCAAGGTTATTTATTGAGTAAGCCGATCCCGGCAGAAAATATAGAAGAACAATTTCCTGATTTTCAAAAGATTATTAGAAGGTACGGACTTACTAGTGAAATCAGCCATCGATTATGGTTGGAGCGCGAATTGGAAATGGCCAAACAAGAGTTGCAGGAAACCATTCGTTTACAAAACGGAATGACGCTAAAATACAAATTGAAAGATGGTAAATTAATTCACACAATGTGCGATGGGGAACTGGTTTACCGAATCGGATTATCTCCGGAGCAGGTTATAGGAAAAGAGCTTGCTGAAATTCTTCCTGTTGAGAAAGCTTGTATAAAAGAAGAATATTACCAAAGAGCTTGGCGAGGAGAACAAAATGTCACCTACGAAGGTGAAGGGAATGGCATTGTTTATCTTGCGACTTTACGTCCGGTTTTCCGAAAGGGCAAAGTAGTGGAGGTAATCGCTTCTTGTGTAGACATTACGGAAAGAAAACGTGTGGAACAGGAACTGCAACATAGTGAAAAGAACTATCGGTTAATTGCCGAAAATACGACCGATGTCATTTCGGTAATAGATGAAAATAATATCATTGTTTATACTTCGCCGGCCAGTGAAATAGTGAAGGGCTACAAAGTGGATCAATTAAAGGGGATAACTGCCTATTCGTTCGTCTACCAAGATGATTTAGCCCGAGTTCAAAGTGCATTTAACGAGGTTAGGGAATCGGAAACATCTGTTTTTGTGCAATATCGTTATGTTCACCAAAAGAAGGAATTGATTTACTTGGAAGCGAAAATCTCGCCGGTCGTTGCAGCGAACGGTCAAGTACAACAGTTAATCATTGTGGAAAGAGATATTACGAAACAAAAACAATTGCAAAACACCTGACGGACAGAGATTTAAAGAGTAAAAGTAAGAGAATCTTTCTGTAATTCTGATGTAGGAATAGCCAACTTCATTTCTAGAGTTGGCTATTATTTTTATAACCTAAAAGTGAATATAAATACCTATAATTTAAAGTTTTTTCTAATTTATAACGAAGGTCTATATAACTAATTAATTAAAGTGACTAAATAACTGTAGTAAAATTAAAAATAATTAAAAACAGTACTATTGTATGATAAAAGGGCAGAGGTTATAATAGGTTTAATAAATTTACACAACAAAGAGCAAACATTTAGAAGATAATTTATACCAGTGAAATGAGTTTGGGTTTTTTAAGGATAAAACTAAATTTTTAAACGAACTAGAGTACTGACATCATGAGATATTAAAAATTTACATTAGTTTTAAAAAATCAAGAGACTAAATAGAGATACTGGGGAACTAATTAACTAATAAAAAAGAGAAGAGATACTAATTTCTTTTGGGAAAATGGGGTTCTTTGCTGTTTCTTAAATAAGAAAGAGGTGAAAGTATGTTTATACTAAAGAGAAAACCTTCACTGACAGTACATGCAATGGAAGAATTACGAGAGTTTGTTGGGAAGACGGTTGAAGTCATGCTCTTAACAAAGGAAGAGACAATACACGCAATCACTAAATATGACTTAGTTTTAATTTTTTCATGGGAAAGAGAATATATTGAAGGGTCAATTTTCCGGTTGTCCACTTTTGATATCGCAAAAAATGGCTTGAGTAGTTTGAATAACACGCCGCTATATTCAGGGAAACGTCATTTCGATAAGAAAGATGATGCAATTGTGTATATTGATGATGACGATCTTAGAGGTTTAACAGAACGGAATATACTTGCCTTTTATAATATCTGTGAATTAATCAGAACGTTCGAGGTAGAAGTAGTTTCTTCAAAAAGGTATAAGTGTAAATGGGTATGACGAATAACGATGGTAAGACAAATCAACCGTAAACTTAAGAGATTAAGAGGAAAAGCTGATTGGAGTGATGTCACCACTTCAATCAGCTTTTTTTAATTCTGGCTTTTTTGAGTGAAAGTGTACTTAACATAGGAAATTTCATTTAAAAATCATAGCAAATCCTTTTTGGGACATCTTATAAGAAAGAAAAAGCTGTATGAGGTGAAGTTTATGATTATTGAAAGGTCGTCTACTTGGAAAGAAGGCTTTATCGAACGATTGGAAAATCGTGAATCTTGGGATAACTGGACGTTATATAAGATGAGTTATGACGTAGTGAAGACGAACTTGATTACTGATTTTACAGGCTTGCAATCTCCAAAATACTTACCAAACTTGACGCCTCTGCCACATCAACTAGAAGTTGCCCAAACGGTGATTGAACGTATGAACGGAAAAGCGATTCTCGCAGATGAAGTGGGGCTTGGTAAAACCATTGAAGCTGGCCTAATTATGAAAGAATACCTCATCAGGGGTTTGGTAAAAAAGGCGTTAATTTTGGCGCCAGCTTCTTTAATTAATCAATGGGTGGAAGAGTTGAATCATAAATTTTATATTCCAGCCATTGCTTACCGTAAGAACTACGGATTGGATCATTACAACGTCGTCGTGATGAGTATGGACATGGCGAAGAGAAGCCCACATAAAGAACATATCTATGAGCAGGACTATGACTTAATCATCGTGGACGAAGCGCATAAGTTGAAGAATCATAAAACGAAAAACTATGAGTTTGTTCAAGATTTAAAGAAAAAGTTTTGTTTGTTACTGACGGCCACGCCGATTCAAAATAACTTGTTTGAACTATTTCATTTGATATCGTTGTTAAAACCCGGACACCTCGGTGACTATGAGACGTTTCAAGCGGCATTCTCTGCCAGCAAACATAACTGGGAGAATGATGAGTTCTTAAAAGTGCTGGTCAATCAAGTGATGGTGAGAAATCGTAGACAGGACACAGGCATTGAATGGACCAGCCGACGAGTTCAAACGATTCCTATTCAGTTTACCCAACAAGAAAAAGAAGTTTACGATATGATTTTGGAACTTAAAAATATCTCACCTGAATTTTCAAGTCCGTTCACGATGATTACGCTGCAAAAAGAGATGTGCAGCAGTAAGGAAGCGACGTATTTGACCTTGAATGAAATGCGTCAAAAATGCACGGATCCAAAAGTAGTTCGCTATATCGAAGAAATCATTCAAAAGCTGGTAGCCCTCGAAATCAATGCAAAAGCGGAAAAAGCTTATGAAATTATTACCGAGGCCAATGATAAAGTGATTCTGTTTACCGAATACCGTGCCAGTCAAGCGTATTTGCAGTGGTATTTACATTCGAAAGGAATCACCAGTGTTATCTTTAACGGGAAGTTCAAGGCGAGTAAACGGGACTGGATGAAGCAATTGTTTAAAGACCATGCACAGGTCTTGATTGCAACTGAATCCGGTGGGGAAGGAATTAACCTGCAGTTTTGTCATCACGTCATCAACTATGATTTACCTTGGAACCCAATGAAACTGGAGCAACGAATCGGACGTGTACACCGGTTGGGACAGGAACATGATGTGCATATTTATAACTTGGCCATTGAACAAACGATCGAAGAAGATATTTTAGAATTGCTCCATGTGAAAATCGATGTATTTGAGAAAGCAGTGGGTGAGCTGGATAGTATTTTATCCACATTTAAACAATCCATTTGATCAAAATCATCTAGAGGAGGAATCATATGTATCCACAACAAATACACGAGTACTTAATAAGGTTTTTCAAAGAAAACAATTGCCAAATTGTGAAAGAACATGACCACTACATCACGGTTCAATTGACAATCGATATGGACAAAAAAATCATGAACCGCCCTTACTACTGGCAATACATTGAAAATACAGATGGAGTCCCGAGCCCGGCACAAATCACGTTAATTACCGATCAAAACAAATTAACGGAAGACATCAAGGGAGAAGTCTTGCACTTTGGTTCGCCTCGCCTCAATCAAATCTTTCAAGCAACCAATGACCTTGGTTCTTTTGTGCATATGTATGAGCGGGTGGCGGAGAATTCCAACGGTCAGCCCATATTAACCCCGTGGTTAGGCGTGAACTATAAAGTATCGTATTTCAGCGATCAGACGAAAGAAATGCTGTACTCTTTAGGGATTAATTTGATGACAGGAGAAATGAAACACAGTTTTCAGGAAGAAATACGTGAGTTGGATTTGGATGCCAATATGCCGAAAAATGCTTTTGATTTGATGTATATCATTAAACCGCTGCGCGGCCTCGAGCGATTGGATGCGGCAGTCGAAAGCCTTATCCAGCAAGACGACCACACCTGGGCGGATGAAGCTAAAAGTAGATGGCAAAAGGACAGGCAAGTTTTGGAACATTTTTATGAAGCGATGGACAACAAACCGGAATGTTACGAGATGGAGAAGAAAGCAATGGACGAGCAGTACCAAACAAAAATAAAACTCGACATTGTAAATGGTGGATTATTTTATATTACTTAAGAGAAGGGATATCCAATTGGGTGTCCCTTCTTCCTTATTATATATGAGGTAATTCATTCTCTTGTTTTCATGTGTTCAAAAGGCTTTCTGACATTATTACAAAGATTACGTTTCTGTGATAAGCGTTTATTAATCTCTCAGGAAGGTATCTAGAGTGTAGAAGAAACACAAACAAATATTTTAAAGAAATTCAGGAGGCTGACAAATATGGAAAGCAGAGACAATAAATTATATGGTGTTTTTAATAATGAGACAGAACTTCAACAACAAATTGATGTGTTAAAAGCGCAAGGGTATTCAGACGAGGATATGTACGTTGTGGCAAATCGCGACGATCAGATTTCAATGGTTCGCGGTTCAAATGAAGTTGGTACTAATACAGAAGGTGGCAGCTGGTGGGATAAATTCAAATCATTTATGCTAGGTGAAGATTCCTTAAACGATGGCTACCATCGCATGGGATTTGATGATCGTGAGCGAGAGCATTATTCTTCAGAAGTACAAAACGGCAAAATTCTTTTATATGTAGACCGTGAATACGGAGCGAACTTCGGGAATTATGATGACTCAGCTATTCACACGTCTGATAACGCGTATGAAACGAATTCATATGACCGTTCACGTGTTGATGGTTCGGAAGAAGAACATATTGAATTGCACGAAGAGCGCTTGAATGTAGATAAAACTCGTGTCCAAACGGGTGAAGTAAATGTTAATAAACATGTAGTAGAAGAAGAGCAAACAGTAGAAGTTCCAGTTGAGCGTGAAGAAGTATATGTAGAGCGTCGTGCAGTGAATCGTGAAACTGGTCTTGATTCAACGGATGACTTTACAACAACTGACGCATACCAGGAAGATGGAACAATCCATATCCCAGTATCAGAAGAACAAGTGGAAGTAACGAAGAAAGATGTCGTTACCGAAGAAATCGTCATCGGAAAACGTAAAGTTCAAGACACTGAAACAGTGAGCGAAAATGTTCGTCATGAAGAAGTAGATATCGATGATACAACAAATACATTGAATCGCGATAAAGACCGATTCTAGTATTAAGCTTGTAAGTTAATAAAGTCATATCAGCAAGACCTCAGGTTGCATACCTGAGGTCTTTTTGTCTTTTAAAATTCGATAAAAAGGCGTCGCTTGGTTCAGCAAGTAAACTTGTCAGTGAGACGGCTTTGGGCGATAAAGTGTTCAATATGAGCGATAAATCTCTGATATGAACGATAAATCCCCAGTATGAGCGATAAACACCGTTATCTGAGCGATAAATTTATAAGAGTAACTATCAAGCACAAAACCTTGTTTCATACGCTAACTTAACTTGCCTTATGAGACGCCGTAAGTTGCTCCATTAAACATGTAATTATTCAATGTTAAAATACCTCGGACAGATCATGAATTAAAGGGATTTTAGCCCTTTTCAAAACTGAAAGAAGGGTTTTAAACGAAGAATGTGGAATAAATTTCAGACTCAAACTTATCGATTCATTCGGAGTAAAGGAATTTATAGGGTTGCTTCGTATTATTGAATTACTAAGTACAAATGTTAATCATAAAGGAGAACCATTCCATGACATTATTAAATAGATTGCAAAAAGGCGATAAAATCGGCATTTATTCACCTTCGTCACCCATCACGTATTCTTCACCAAAACGCTATCATCGTGCTAAAAGCTTTTTGGAATCCAAAGGGTTTGAAATCGTTGAAGGAAATCTTACAGGCAAGCATGATCATTATCGTTCGGGGACCATACAGGAACGAGCCGACGAATTAAACGAACTGATTCGAAACCCTGAGATCAAAATGATCATGTCGACAATCGGCGGCACGAATTCCAATGCGCTGTTACCGTATATTGATTATGAGGCTTTTAAGGCGAACCCGAAAATCATGATTGGGTACTCAGATGCTACTGCGGTGTTGCTAGGAATCTATGCGCAAACAGGAATACCAACATTCTATGGACCAGCTCTGGTACCTTCTTTCGGAGAATTTGAACCATTTCTAGACTATACATATGATTATTTCAAAGACATTTTAATAGAAGAACAAAGTCTTCCTTATGTCATCCCGACACCGCCAATCTGGACAGATGAACCATTAAACTGGGAAGTTAAAACGGGTGATAAAGAACAGCGTCCAAATGAATGGGTCTGCGTGAATGAAGGTGTCGCACAAGGCAAGTTAGTAGGTGGCAATTTAAATGCGATGTATGGCATTTGGGGAAGTCCTTACATGCCGGTTATCCAGCAAGGGGACATTCTCCTCATAGAAGATACGATGAAAACAGCATCTGTCGTTGAAAAGAACTTTAATCTTTTAAAATTAAATGGCGTATTTGAGAAGGTTGCCGGAATACTTTTAGGGAAACATGAGTTATTTGATAATCAAGGGACTGGAAGAACGCCGACTGACATTTTGCTCGAAGTAATGGGGAAAACGAAAACAGATATACCGATTTTAGCTGACTTTGACTGCTGCCATACACATCCGATGCTAACGTTACCAATTGGACGAGAAGTGGAGTTGGATGCTACGAATCGAAAAGTGAAGATCATGGAGTCTTGGATTAAGTAAAATACCCTTTTTAAGGAGCGGCTATGATGGAATTCGAGAAGGTTAACAAAACATTTAAAGTAGTAGGTATGAAAAATAGTGGAGCCTTTAATAATTTTGGAAATGAAGTTCCGGCATTTGCGCAGAAATTATTGAATCGTTCGGACGAAATTCAACATCATACCGGAACTGAAATCGCTTTATTTGAACCGAAAAGTGATATGAATCACTTAGAAGGTCATTATTTTGTGGGATTAATTGTGCAAGACTCAATAGCTGAAGTGCCTTCAGGAATGGAATATATAGAAACAACGAAAGATTATGTGGCAACCAGAGGGAAAGTCACGCGTGTAGATGAACTTCATCAACATTTATTGCAATGGGCAGGAGAACAAGGATACAAAAGAGATTTAGAATCTTATATTGTGGAGACTTATCACCCAATAGAAGGGGAAGATGAAGAGGTAATGATTTACTTGCCGATCCATTCTTAAGTGAATTTCAACTAAAAAAGATGATTACATGAATTCATTTTCCCATTATTAGTTACATCATTCAGACCATTTATACATAGCATGTACCCAAAGGGGGTACTGAAAATGAGTGGTTTTCATTTGTATGTGTTGGTCTTAATCGGTGGTATAACCCTGATTACCATCCTGTTAGCGTTAAGAAGGAAGAACTTTTTCTCATCTATGTCGGGAATGATTGTTTCCATGTACTTGGGAATGAATGTTGGATTGACTGCCGGGATCACTTTCGGAACTGTGTATCAAGGGGATTTATTTCTATCAACGATTTTAGGTATGGGTTTCGGTATACTGGCAGGTTCCCTCTGCGGAGCGTGTTTTGGTTTACTTTCATCACTGGAAGGAATGATGTCCGGTTTAATGGGTGGGATGATGGGAGCGATGCTTGGCGAAATGATTGCGGTAGACCAAGCAAATGTGTTTATTAAGATATTTTCACTTCTATCGTGCTGTACTATTTTTTGGATGATCATACTGTCCACGTCAAAAAAAGCCACAATTGACAATCTAGGTGGGTTATTTAAACCCATTTTGACTTCATTGTTGATTGGTTGGGTTTTATTCATAGGAAATGCATTTACGGAAAAAGTTAAATCTAATTCACTTTCTCCGGAACACCAACTAGAAGATAAAGTTATGGATACAAAAACCGAAATTAAAAAGGTTGTTATTGAAACAACTGACTTGAGTTATTCACCGCAGGAAGTGGTTGTGGAAAAAAACAAACCTATTACAGTTGTATTGAAAAATTCAGATCATCTAGAACATGATATAGAAATAAGAGACGTGTCTTTTAATATGATGAGTGAAACGAAGCATCAGCATGGGGTTAAGGAGAACGTCCTGCATTTGCATGCAGAACCTCTTCAAACAAGTGAAATTACTTTTTCAATCACAGAGGTTGGAACATATCTATTTTATTGCACAATTCCTGGTCATAAAGAAAATGGGATGGTTGGTAAGTTAGTCGTGAAATAGTCATGTGATTTTAAGGATAAAATCTCATGTGCTTTACTTATCCCACAGGTACATTATTAATCACATAATAAAAACTCACCTAATGAAGAAACCAACTTATTAATATTTAATCAAATTGGTTTCTATTTGTTTTACATAAGACTTGAAGTTGCGATGCCCTCAACCTATTTCTACGATAATTTATCAAAAGATATTTGAAATTTCTAGTAGTCTAATTCATTATTAAGAGTAGACAGTCTTTTCGTAATTGATAGATTCAGGATTGCGCAGAAGAAATACATTCTATGAAGGAAGTAGCTTATGCCGGAAGAAAATATTACGCGAATTAGCCTTAATGGGAAAGAACTGATTCTTATTGGGACTGCCCACGTATCGAGACAGAGTGCGGAAGAAGTTAAAGAAGTTATTGAACGAGAAAGACCCGATTCCGTTTGTATTGAGTTGGATGAACAAAGATACCAGTCCGTTATGGACAGCAATAAATGGAAAGAGACCGACATTTTTAAAGTCATTAAAGATAAGAAAGCCACCTTGTTATTGATGAATTTGGCAGTGTCTTCTTTTCAAAATCGTTTAGCTAAACAGTTTGATATCAAGCCTGGACAGGAAATGATTCAGGGGATTGAATCAGCAAAAGAGACGGGGGCCAATCTGGTATTGGCTGACCGTAATATTCAAGTCACCTTTAGTAGAATATGGGGTAATCTCGGTTTTTCAGGAAAATCACAATTACTCAGTGCCATTTTCCTAAGTATCTTCAGTAAAGAGACCATTTCGGAAGATGAACTTGAAAAAATGAAAACACAAGATACCTTGAACGCGGCTCTAGCTGAATTTACAGAAGCATTTCCAAAGTTAAAAAAACCTTTAATTGATGAGCGGGATCAATATTTAGCCCAAAAAATCAAGGATGCGCCTGGAAATAAAATTGTTGCCGTCTTAGGTGCTGCTCATGTACCGGGTATTACAAAAGAAATTCATAAGGAACATGATTTAGAGGCCTTATCACAAACGCCGCCTAAATCAATCGTTCCAAAAATTCTGGGTTGGGCAATTCCTTTGCTGATTGTTGCCGTAATGGTCTATACGTTCATCGCTAATCCTACTGCAGGCTTCGATCAAGCATTAGCTTGGATTTTGTGGACAGGAAGCCTGGCTGCTATCGGAGCAGCAGTTGCTCTTGGCCATCCACTTGCCGTCTTGTCCGCATTTGTCGCTGCACCATTTACAGCGCTGCATCCGTTGATTGCAGCAGGATGGGTTTCGGGAATCGTCCAAGCGTATATTCGTAAACCAAATATCGGAGACTTCGAAACGCTTTCGGAAGATGTGTTTTCGATTAAAGGATTTTGGAACAATAAAGTCACGCGCGTGCTTCTGGTTGTAGTCCTTACTAACCTAGGGGGTTCACTGGGAACATTTATCGGCGGGGCGGATGTAATTCGAACGTTCTTAAATAACTTATAAGTAAATAAAAGAGATAAAAGAGAAAAGTCATTTTTGACTTTTCTCTTTTTATTATGGAGAAATAGTCTGAATATGACACGCTGTCATCTTTTTATTGCAATGTGACAGCGTGTCACCTATAATTAAAACTTGTTGATATGTGACACAGTGTCATATAACTGCCAGATTGGAGTGTAAGAGAATGCCTAAACAAACGTTCATCAATTTACCTAACGATAAAAAAGAAACATTAATACATGCAGCTATGAAGGAATTTTCAAGAGCCCCATTATTTGAAGCGTCCATTTCCAATATTGTGAAAGAGGCTGGAATACCGCGTGGGAGCTTTTATCAATATTTTGAAGACAAAGAGGATCTCTACTATTTCTTACTGAACGAATATTCACAAAGGTTAAGAAAACGATTTATTACGATATTAGAAAATCAAAATGGAGATTTGATGGAGACTTTTATTGAATCCTTCCGTGTGATGCTGAAAAGCTTGCAAAGCGTTGAATTACGCCTGTTTTTCAAAAATGCATTTTTGAACATGAACTATAAATCAGAAAACACGTTAACTCCTGAGGTAAGCAAGGAGGAACTGAATACGCGTCTGAAACAAGTTATTAGTCTAGTAGACAAAGATCAACTAAATATTAAGAATGAGGACGAACTCGTTCATATCCTTAAAATTTTGAAAGCTGTCACGTTCCAGAATCTGATTCAAGTATTCGCAAAAGACTTATCGATTGAACAGTCCATGCAAAACTATACGATGGAAGTGAATTTGATGAAGCGAGGGTTATGTAAGCAAAAATGAACCTGCCTTCAAGAAATATGAAGATAACGACTAAACAGTGTGGAGGAATAAAAGGATGACAGAACAGAAAAAACCACCTTATGGCATCATCGCCATTTTATTTACAGGGGCATTTGTGGCAATCTTTACGCAAACATTGCTGAATGTCGCATTGCCTGCCATTATGATAGATTTGAATATTAAAGACGCTTCCACAGTACAATGGCTCGTTACTGGCTATATGTTAGTGAACGGGATTTTAATTCCAGCGAGTGCGTATTTTATACAGCGTTATTCAAACCGCTCGATTTTCATCTTAGCCATGTCCTTATTTACACTCGGTACGCTATTTGCCGGTTTAGCTCCGACATTTGGTGTGCTGCTTGCAGCTCGAATGATTCAGGCAGCAGGTGCGGCTCTGATCATGCCGCTGTTGATGAACGTAATGTTAGCTGCGTTTCCAGTGGAACGTCGAGGAGCGGCGATGGGGGTATTCGGTCTAGTGATGATCGTTGCACCGGCAATCGGGCCAACACTTTCAGGATATATTGTTGAACATTATTCTTGGCGAGTGTTGTTTTACGTTGTCTTACCTGTTGCTTTAATTCCGCTTGCTTTAGGGATTTTTAAATTAAAAAATTTAACGTTCCAAAACCGGGAATTATCTTTGGATAAACTATCATTAGTCTTTTCAAGTCTTGGCTTTGGCGGCATTCTATACGGATTTAGTTCTGCTGGACAACGTGGATGGGATGATGCCATTGTTTTAGGCACCATAACGATTGGTGTAGTTTCACTTGTCACATTCATTCTGCGCCAACTCAAATTAAGTGAACCATTGCTGGAATTCAGGATTTACAAATATCCGATGTTCGCATTATCATCAGCCATTTCGATTGTATTATCTATTTCCATGTTCTCGGCCATGATTCTCATGCCGATTTATGTTCAGACAATCAAAGGGATTTCACCTCTTGATTCAGGATTGCTCATGCTGCCAGGAGCTTTGGTAATGGGCTTCATGTCACCAATTACAGGTAAACTGTTTGATAAATACGGAGCAAAAGTACTCGCAATTACCGGTATGTCGATTGTGGTGATTTCAACTTATTATTTTAGTCAACTGAGTTTGGAGACCACATACCTTGAAATTATGTTTCTTTATACAATCCGGATGTTCGGGATTTCAATGGTGATGATGCCGGTCATGACGAACGGCTTGAATACACTACCAATGAAAGCTTATCCACACGGAACAGCCATGAACAATACGCTGCAACAAGTATCGGGTGCGATTGGATCTGCGTTATTGATTACTGTTATGAATACCCGCACAACTTCCACGGCTGAAGACTTGGCGAAAAGTGGTGCGGACCCAGTAAACATAATGAAGAACTCCATGATGGAAGGGATTAATTATACGTTCTTCATCTCTACATTTATCGCCGTAGTGGCGTTAGCGTTGACTCTATTTATCAAAAAGCCGAACAGACAGGTTACTGAAGAAGAGAAAGAGCGCGTTTATAAACAAGTACCCGTTAAAGAATCGTAAAAAGTTGGCTGGACCCATAGAGGTTCAGCCTTTTTTGTATGAATGCAGTGCTAGTATAAAATGCCAGACTGCAGAGAACACTTTTCACAGTGACGATACTGTGGGATTTGAAATTCACTTCATTGATTGATTTCGTTGGACGAAAAGCCAGTTTCGTTGGATGTTATGAGATTTCGTTGGACACTATCCAATTTTCGTTGGACGAAATGCAGGTTTCGTAGGAAAAGTGAAAATTGCCCCGCCCTTCACTGAGGAAAACGAAGGTAACGGGGCAATATATTATTCACGTATTAAGCTATCACCATGATACAATGCTCTTTCATACATAAAAGAAGCGCAACCATGTAGAAAAAAGTTGGAGGTATGTATTTGTGTTCATGAAAAACGCGATCGTCATCATAGGCTCACTCATTGTGGCATTCGCTTTTAATTTCTTTTTAGTTCCTTATGGGATTTTGAGCAGCGGAATTAGTGGAATCGCAATTTTGGTTGGATTGATTACCCCTTTTAATACTGGCTTATTAAACCTGTTATTTAACTTGCCTTTAGTTGTGTTAGGCTACTTCAAACTTGGTAAAACCATTACGATTAATACCATGATTTGTGTTGTTTCACTATCGGTCTTTTTATATTTATTGCCAGTCGTTCAAGTGACAGACAATATCTTGCTGTCCACTGTTTTTGGTGGGGGATTAGGTGGACTAGGTGTCGGCCTTATCTTAAAATACTCCGGAACTTCTGGTGGTCTGGATATTATCGCGATTATGATTTCCCGAATCAGTAATGTCAGTATCGGCCTGCTTCTCACGGCTATGAACGGTGTCATTGTTTTGATTTCTGGAGCAGTGTTCAACTGGAATATCGCCTTGTACACCTTATTATCTATTTATTTGACCGGTAAAATGATTGATACGATTTTCACTAATCACGTCAAATTGACAATGCAGATTGTCACTTCAAAAGGTCACTTAATCAGCAATGATTTATTGCAGTCCATCTATAGAGGGATGACCATTTCGGAAGGTTACGGTGGGTATACGAAGGAAAAGAAACAAATATTAACGATGGTCGTTACACGATATGAAACATTGCAAATCAAAAAAATAGTCCGAAAGCATGATGAACATGCGTTTATCAATATATTTGAAACCGTTGAGGTAGATGGGAAATTCGCAAAGAATTAGAGGATACGCTAAAAAAGACAAGCAAAGTTATGTTCACTTTGCTTGTCTTTTCTTACAAATACTTTTGCATTAATCTCATTCGGCCGACTTGAATTTATCAGGTAGCTCATTTATGACTTTCCCTGTATCCGTAAACCGTCCCTTTAGCGTGTTGTCTTTAACGATCATAACAATAATCGCATTTGCCGTTTTTGAAGTGCCATCGTCCATGGTGCCCGTTATGGTTTCTTCAGCAATAAACTCGATTTCGGAATCATTCATCGTTTCTTCATGGATAAGTAATTCCTCTTTAGACAAGTTTAGAGGTTCTTTGTCTGCATCTACCCATTCATACCCACTAATTAACCACTGCCCATTTTCGTACACAGCTGTTATATAAACATTTCCATGCCATTGATAAAAGTCTTTCAATTGAAAGGTTTTCACCTTTATTAATTGTGGAGTGTTTTCAATCACTTCCATCCGTGCATCCAAAGAAACTTCAGGGAAGAACCCATCTTCTCCACTCGTAGAATACCAATACTGAATCTCTTTCGGCAATTCTTTGTTAAGCATTTTGCTTGATGCCAATTCCTTTATACTCTCAGGTAAGTTTTCTTGAAGTTTAGCTGCCATCACTTCTGGTTGGGTACTTTCTTCATCAGAAAATGTCATCTTGCCATTCGTCTCTTTAACAATTTCTTCTATCTTTAGAAACTTATCCATGACCACTCTTATTTCAGCATCACTTAACACTTCTGGCTCTTTGCTCACAACAGGATCTGTTTCGTCATCATCCTTTTCAGATTGTGAATCTGAATCCACAGGAACAACTTCTTGTTCATTAGGTTCGCTGCTTTGTTGGGTGGGTGTATCGTCGACCTCGGAACAAGCAGCTGTAAAGAAAAGAATTAACAATATAAAAAAGGGGTTAAATTTATTTTTAAACATCCAATTCCTCCAATAATTACAAATTATAGATACTTAATACAGTATAACTGAAATGAGGTAAAAAATCTGACACTTCTATAAGATTTATGGATTGAGAAGACTCTTTCATTCAGAATGACAGGAGGAATTAAAGTGAATAGTCATTCATTTTATGCTAAAGTCATTTAAATAGAGAGGTTTTTCCAGAGGAGTGGGATGAATGATTTTTAAGAAGAAGGTGGAGCTGTCCGAAATAAGTGGTGTTCAAATGATTAATGGCAATGTGGCATTTCAAGGCGTTAACCTAAATGTGTACTGTTTTGTGACGGACGGCGTATTAATAGATACTGGCGCAAAGTCACTCGAGAAAGAATTTCAACCATTTTTTGACCAACAAGAAATCGATCAAGTCATGATTACCCACCATCATGAAGATCACACAGGTGGGGCGGCTTACCTGCAACAGTTAGGAAAACCAATTTATATGCATGAACGATATATAAGAGACTGTCAGTCAAAAGCGAACTACCCTTTATATAGGAAGTTATTCTGGGGGAAACGAGAACCATTTCATGCCGAGCCGATGAAGAGCACTTTCTCAAGCAGAGGGGCAACATGGGAGACGATTCACACCCCTGGTCATGCGGAGGATCATATGTCTTTTCTAAATAAAGAAACGGGTCAACTTTTCACTGGAGACCTATATTGTCAGGAACGGACAAAGGTAGTTCTTCGAGACGAAAGCATTCCGACCCTAATCAGATCCCTTCAAAGAGTCCTTACGTACGATTTCAATGAAGTCTACTGCAATCATGCAGGGTACCTAGAGAACGGTAGAGACAGTCTCGATCGCAAACTCGAATACCTACTGGAACTACAAAGTAAAATCATTTCGCTCCACAACAAAGGCCTACCACCTAAACAAATTAATAAAATCCTCTTCCCAAAAAACTATCCCATTATGCGCTTTTCAATGGGTGAATGGGATTCGTTACATATGGTGACTTCGGTTTTTAAAGAAGGAGCGTCTAATTAGAGAATTCATTCTTGAAGAAATAAGCTTAAACAGTTAATTGGCTTGTATTTTTTATTAAACTCTCGCGGACTTGTTGAAGGAACTTTTCCAAAAGTTATTCGTATAGAAACGAAGGGAATTATAAAAGTCTAAGGGGGGAGCGTAGTGTTGGATAAACCTAAATGTGTAGTATGTCATAAAGAGATTAAGGAAGATGCAGTTGTTTTTGTAAAAATGCGTTACCCTAAGCGAAGAGGATTTACTGAAATAAAAGCATATTTAAGAAACGAAGGTAAATTCATTTGTGAAGACTGTTTTAATATTAAATCCGTCTAAACGTTGAACAATTTGAGAATAGCATCAACACAAAGATTGTTATATCAATAAATTTAGACAACCAATTAATTAGGCTGACTTTCTATTGAAAGCCAGCCTATTTTTTATTCAACTTTAAAGGCTACCGAAATTTTATGATTACCTGGTAGCTCTACAAGAACACGGTAAGTTCCTGTTTCAAAACCCTTAAGAAAAACATCTTGAGAAAAAGATTGGTCTGTTCGTAAAATAATTAAAATTGCGTCAACAATTTGTTCAAAATCGTAAGGATTCCAGCGTTCGCCATCCCATTTCTCAAAATGAACCCCATATCCAGTAGATAATTCAACTGTACCCAAGTTTTTAAGTGTAACCTTCATAGTATCTCCCGGAGAATATAAGGTCTTATCAAGCTCGATTTTTGCATTTACCTCGTTGTATGGGACAAAAAGACGTTGGAATTCTTGTTTGAGAACTTCATTTTTTGTGTTTAAAGCTATTTGTTCGAGATAATAAGTGACATTTTCCCCTTCTGGGATTTCAACGATGAAATCAGGGTCATTTCTGTTAACTGTTTTTTCTATGATTGTCTCAAATAGTTTATCGGTTCTGTTAAATTTCATTAATTTCACTTCATATCTGCCATCTCGTGGTAAGGAATCAGCATCGATTTCAATCTGATCACCTGGACGATAAACTCGATGGGATCGTAGATAATAAGATTCACGACTTCGGTTTTCAAAAAAACTTGAATCTAATAAATCTAAATAAGATTTACTCCAATAAAGAATCGCTTTATCCATTTTCTCATTGTCTATTTCCTTTAATTGCTGAGGAACATCGTTATGTATGGCAGTGTTTTTTATTTCCGTGTCTAATGTTGCAGAATCGCCATTGTTGATTCCACCACCAGTACTACAGCCGCTTAATATAATACAGATAAACATTGCAATTACTTTCTTCATTTCAATCACTCCCTATCATATTAGTCTGCAAAAAGTATAGTTTGGTTACAATTTTTAGAAATTTTTTAACAATGAGTGGAAAATCAGTGATTTGGGATTTAACTTAAATGCAGTTTCGGTTAAGCTCCGAATAACTTTTATGAACTGGGCAAACTACCTTACATGATAAATTAAGGTGGTCATTAATAATATGAAAACCAAACACATGATTTTTTTGTTGGTTCCATTCATTTTAGTATTCACGTTATTTATTACTGGATGGAAGTCGAATAAAGTTAAAGAAGAACCTGAGAAAGTTATTGCTGAAGAAAAACATGAACGAATCGTTTTACTAAGTGTCCCTTCAGAAATAAGGCATCAAATTATTTACTTAATGGCAGATAAAATAACGTGGATGGACTATGAAAACTTTGTTATTCAAGTTGGTGATAGTGTGCAAGAGACTTTGTATCGCTTTCCTAATTGGTATCACGGAAAGTATCCGCCAGAATTATTTTACAAAGATGTGAATGGTGACAGTTTTGGTGACATTATCGTTGTACTAAATAATGATCGGGCTGGTATCGGAAATCCTAAAAAGGACATTCATATCCTGAATTTCATCAAAGAGCGAGTAGCGTATGAAGAAGCCCCTATCGAATCTATGGAGAAGACAAAAACAACCATTAAATCTAAAGTGACACTAGGGAAACAGGGCAATATCGTTACGATTCATATTGAAGATGAGAAGTACATCATCGATATCACCAAATATCATTACCGGAACCCACGTGAACCATTAAGCATCAGCTTTGACCTGACAACTTACGCTGTTGAAAATGGACAACTGTTTGGAAGAGTCCCTGTTTTTATATCGCAAGACAGTTTCATCGGAGGAGTAATTGGCTTACTTAGACTTGAGTACGATTGGAATGGGGAAGAGTATGCTGTAAAACAGATAGATTTTATAGAATATAATTCCGAAGATGACCAATTTTTCTTTTCATACTAAACTAGGTCAGCGGAAATTAATTGCAAGTTCTAACGATTGAACTAACGCCTAGGTTCGTTGAATAGTAATAAATTGAAGAGTTAAACGTTAAAAAGCATTCCTTTGTCATGAGGAATGCTTTTTTTCATTGCCTAGTATTTCTCTACCTTAAAAATATACAAATCGATAATAATTTATTGTAATACGATATATAATGAATTAAAATCAATATAAACAAGCTGGTTTAAGTACATAATTTCATTTAGCACTAATCTAAACAAGATTTACATATATTCAGAAAAACCCTTTGGAGGCAGAAATCATGAGAGCACTAAAACAACTTTTTCGTTTTGGTTGGGAGCAGGCATTATCATGTTTGTTTCCTGTTGTTATTTTTGCCTCTTTGGCATTTACGCAAATCATACCGCTTCCTTTCCTACCACGGTATGACTGGCTGCTCATCATCTGCCTTCTGATGCAGTGGTGGATGGTGCGTTCAGGGCTTGAAACTCGGGATGAACTCAAGGTGATCACATTGTTCCATCTTATCGGACTTGCACTTGAAGTTTTCAAGGTGCATATGGGCTCCTGGTCATATCCAGAGGAAGGATATTTTAAGATTTTTGGAGTGCCTTTATATAGCGGATTCATGTACGCAAGTGTAGCGAGTTATCTTTGCCAGGCGTGGAGAAGATTTAACGTTGAACTGGTTAAGTGGCCACCGTTCTTGGTGGTTGTACCACTTGCAGCTGCGATTTATTTAAATTTTTTCACCCACCATTATTGGATTGACGTTCGTTGGTGGTTATCAGGACTTGTAATACTCGTCTTTTGGCAATCATGGGTCACATACGAGGTGAATGAAACTCGATACCGTATGCCACTCTCATTTTCTTTTGTGCTCATCGGATTTTTCATCTGGGTAGCTGAAAATATAGCTACGTTCTTTGGTGCTTGGGAATACCCAAACCAAACCGATGCATGGAGTCTCGTTCATCTAGGAAAGGTCAGTTCATGGCTCTTATTAGTCATTGTCAGCTTTCTTATAGTAGCGACGTTAAAGCAGGTTAAGCGGAAAACGTCACTAGAGTAGATACTAGTCAATTTTTATAACTGTCAAAAAGTCGAATCCTAAATTTAATAAGGAATTCGACTTTTTTAATAGATAAGAAAGTATGCAAACCCATATCGTTAGAAATGTAAGGCAGGGATTGCCACGAAGACTCCTGTGGGAATAGCTTGAGCTGAAGACCTCCGTAGGTGGCTGAAGCCAAGCCCACGGAAAGCGAAGTGGCGGTCCCTGCCAATTTCTCTGGTTGAAGGTTTACTAGTTATTCTCTAATCTGTTCGTCTCACTTCTAACCCAATTTGCCACATCGGGTCTGTCCGTGAAAAATCCGTTTACCCCTAGATCAATAAGGAAACGCATCGTTTGTGCGTCATTGACAGTGTAGGGGTGTACGATTAAGTTTTTGTTGTGCATCAAATCGATGAATTCCTTAGAAACAGCAATTGAATTCACGCCAACCCCCGATGCATATTGTGTTAGTTCATTCAGATGTTCAGTGGGAATATGTGCTTCTTTCTCAAATGTGTAGAGTTTGATTAAGGGAATGGAAGGCTCCAAAGCGAATATATCTTTTAGACTTTGTGAGTCAAAGGATTGAATGATTACTTTTGGAATGATGTCTGTCCGATCTAAAAGGTTGTGTTCTCGTAGCTGTTTTAAAAGCTCCTTCTCAATCCCTGGGTACTTTTTAGGTGATTTTATTTCAATGTAATAATTGACGGTGTCACCGAAGTAAAGAAGAATCTCCTCCAAATCAACAATTCGTAAATCGTCGTAATGGGGGAGGGTGTAGTCCAGGTAGTTTCTCTCGAATGCCTTTTCAGGAGAATGAAGTTGAATCTCATCAAACGTGACATCCGTTACTGCCTGTTGTGCGTTGTTAAAAGTGATAACCCGATCATGCATCGCCACTAATTTCCCGTCTTTCGTCATTTGAAGATCGATTTCAATGTAGTCCGCCCCCATCTGTATAGCCATTTCATAGGAAGCAAGTGTGTGCTCTGCTGCATAGGCAGATGCACCGCGATGGGCAATAATAAGGAAGTCATTCTCGGGAAGAGTCTTACGTTCAGGTGGTGGCTCGCTTAATGGTTGCGCACATCCATTTGTGAGTAGGAGGACAATAAGAAGCAGTATTTTTTTCATGAGTCCTATCCTCCGAAATGTAAATATGAAATAGTCCTAAAGGATATGCTTCAAGGGGGAAATCATGCTAAAAAACTTCACGCCTTATATTATAAATTCATAACGTTTTCCGATCGCTCTTAATACCTATAGAAGTGTAACTACTTAGTCATATATATAGTACGCAAAATAGAATTACACTTTAAAGAACTGATGGGATAATAGTAAAAAGCTATCCTCATAGGATAGCTTTTCTTCAAATAAAGCACTTGTTTTGGTTTATACCAAAAGTTTTTGATCCAGTTCATATTTCTGACTCAGATGATGACGAAAATGCATGCCAACAAGATCAAACCACTCCTGTGCATTTAGCCAGCCAAAGCCTCCATGTTTGTCCTTGTAATTTGGGTTACTATTATCTACTGTTATTTGCAATTCTTTCATTCTTTTCATTAGTAGATCAAGCTCGAGTATAATGTCCTCTTTAGTTTTTGTATTGTCCGGCGGGGTATCAAGTTCGGCTGGTAATTTGATTTTAATTGGCGGGAATCCACCAATGTTAAATAAATATTCTCCAAACTCCGTCTTTCCCTGTTTTTGCTCTCCAACAGCTGACGCACAAGCTTCAACACTATCCAGATACTCATGAGCTACGACGATTAAATGGTCATACATTTGACCGATAGACCAGACCCCTTGCTCAGGTATATGCCTTAGTTGCTCCGATGAATATTGTTGTAAAAAGCTTTTGTATGTTTCAATTAGTTTCAGATTACTCATGGTAAATTCCTCCTTGCATTTACTTTTCAATCGATTGTTTCGCTTTTTCATACTTTCAATAAAAAAAGCACTTCTCCTTCTTGAAGAAATGCAACAAATCATGACTCATTTTACTTCTTTTTTCCCTTACCAACTCGGACTCTATTATTTTAGGTTAAAGATACCTTTTCCAGTTTGCATATCTATTGGCAATGATGAATGCTCGTGTGTTATTAGCCAAGAGTCATTTACTTTTTTCAAGCCAAATGTGAAACGGTTGGTCATTTGACGATGTTTATCTTCAGTATTTCCTTTGAAAGCAGCGAAAGTCACAGCACAATGCACGAACGCAATATTAGTATTTTCCTGAATCGTTATATCATTTAAATCAACTTTCAGTAAATATCCGTCTTCATTCACACCATTAAACCATTCAATCACACTTTCCTTCCATAAAGAGATCCCCTTACTCTCCCAGTTTCCCCAGCAATCATAAATATGTACGTCTTCAGCATAGATTGATAGGAATTTTTCAGTATCTAGTTCATAAACGGCACTTTTGTAAATTTCTAGAACGTCCTGAACTAAACTCGCTCCATTTGTCATAAACTCAGCTCCTTAATAAAAAATGTAATTCTTTTAAAAACGTATGAAAATATCTACCCTATACTTAGTGTCTCTTTTCCCACTATAGTGAACGTCTATTCTGTTGTTTCTCTATTTTATAAACTAATCAACTATGATTCACCTTAAGAGGTTCTCCATCTTGGCTTTCTACGCGATACCCTTTTATTTATCATTCTTAAAGTAATGAACAGGGCGAATCTCGATGCGCCAGCCAAACTCTTCTCCTTTATCTACTTGTGTAGTTGGATGAATAGAGGCTATCTGAATTGCCTCATCCATGTTCTCTGCTTCAAAAATGAATATGCTGCCAATCAACTCTTTCGTTTCAGTATACGGACCATCTGTTACGATTACTTTCCCGTCCACACGGCGCAAGTTTTTGATCTCTGACTCTAGACCTGCATCAAGCAACACCTTGCCGCTTTCATAAAATTTCTCAGTATGCGGCTGGCATTCATCCATCACAGCCTCAATCTCTGCATTCGGTCGTGCATGCATTTTTTCAGAGTTAAAATAGCCCATACATAAAAATATCATTAACATCTCTCCTAAATCATTCAAATTTTTTGTATCTATTATTACAACGATCAGTAAATCAAAAAATCGACAAAACGAATATTTTTTTATTTCATACAATCTTTAGCCTGTTTCGAGAGGAACTTCTTTTCTTGTACATTTTGTGTTAACGAAGCAGCACGCCGGAATTCTTCAGATGCTTCTCTCTTTCTTCCTAGTTTTAGAAGTAAATTACCCCTAACACTGGGAAGCAAATGGTAGTTCTTCAACGCCGGTTCTAAAAGTAGAGTATCAACAATTTCCAACCCTGCTTTTGGTCCATATCCCATTGATATTGCAACCGCCCGATTCAATTCAACGACTGGAGAAGGAGTAATTTTTGAAAGTGCATCATACAGAGCAGAAATTAGCTTCCAGTTGGTCTTTTCTGGTGAGTCCACTCTTGCATGACAAGTAGCTATAGCAGCTTGCAATGCATACCTACCGAAAGTGCCGTGCAAATCTTCAGCTTTTTTTAGTGAGGCGACACCTCGTTTGATGTGTTCCTGATCCCACAACGACCGGTCTTGATCCAGTAGCAAAATCATTTCACCTTCCGTGTTCGTTCGTGCTTTAAATCGGGATACTTGTATCTCCATTAAAGCAACAAGACCATGAACTTCCGGTTCTATAGGAATGAGATTTACTAGAACTCTTCCCATTCTTAATGCTTCATTACAAAGATTCATTCGTACTAAATTTTCACCTGAAGTAGCTGAATACCCCTCGTTGAACATAAGATAGATTACTTCCAAAACGGAAGAAAGCCGTTCCGCATACGCTGTCTTCTGAGGAACCTCGAAAGGGACATTGGCCGTAGCAAGTGTTCGTTTTGCCCTAACAATCCGTTGGGCAATCGTCGGCTCAGGTACAAGGAACGCATTTGCGATTTCTTCTGTTGTCAGTCCCCCAACCAGTCTCAGTGTAAGAGCTACACGCGCATTTTTGGATAGTACCGGATGACATGTCATAAAAATCAACCGAAGCAGGTTGTCGTCTATATCCTCGTCAATCTCATCAGCCAAATCAGGCTCATAATTTGTGTTCATTTCATAAGCCATTTGTTCATATTTTTGATCCAGTCGTTTTTTCCGACGAAGCAGGTCAATGGCTTTTCTCTTAGCCACAGTCATTAGCCAGGCACCAGGGTTATCCGGAATACCAGAGACGGGCCAGCGTTCAAGCGCTATAATTAGTGTGTCTTGCGCAAGATCTTCCGCTATACCGATATCCCGCACCATCCGAGTTATGAAAGCAATTATATTAGCTGATTCCGTTCTCCAAACCGACTCAATCCTTTGGTGGATGAAAAACTCATTCATCTGTTTGTTCCTCCTTTCTCCAATGGATTCCCGCCAAAGACAACGAATAAAATCTGATTAATACAATGCTGAATAAGTGTTATTTTGAGTAAAATACTTCCATCCTTTCATTTAGTTTAACATGAATATCCAAATATTCTGTTAAATAATTTAGTTATAGAATATTCACTGTGATAATGAAAGAAAGACAAAATGCCCCCATCAATCATCTATTGAACGATTGATGGGGGCATTATTTTACGTAAATAGGATAGATCAGATATGCAGTAAAACCTTAATATACTTTATCCCCATTAAAAATGGAGTTCTTAACGATGACGTAATCTACATTGCGGATGGCTTCCAACTTGTTTCCGCCTGAATAGGAAATAGAGGATTGAAGATCTTGCTCCATTTCTTTTAACGTATCTTCAAGAGAACCTTTGTGCTCGACAAACATTTTCTTGCCTTCAACGTTTTTCTTCTCGCCTTTTTGGAATTCCGAAGCGGAACCAAAGTATTCTTTATAGTGTTTTCCATCTTTTACGACTGTTTCTCCTGGAGATTCATCATGACCAGCAAATAGGGAGCCAATCATGACCATGGAAGCTCCAAATCTCACGGATTTAGCGATATCTCCATGCGTACGAATCCCACCATCCGCAATAATCGGTTTGCTTGCTGCTTTGGCACACCAACGAAGCGCAGCCAATTGCCAACCGCCAGTTCCAAAGCCTGTCTTAATCTTCGTGATACAAACTTTTCCTGGTCCAATGCCCACTTTAGTCGCATCAGCTCCTGCATTCTCCAGTTCTCTAACTGCTTCCGGAGTACCGACATTTCCTGCAATCACAAAACTTTGAGGTAAGTGCTTTTTGATATGCTTAATCATTTCAATTACTGCGTTAGAATGACCATGTGCAATATCAATTGTGATGTATTCAGGTATTAACTGTTCATCCGCCAATTGTTGAATAAAGCCGTATTCTTCTTCTTTAACTCCAACACTAATAGATGCGATTAATCCACGTGAATGCATATCTTTAATGAATTCGACTCTTTTTTCTGGTTGAAAACGGTGCATCACATAGAAGTAACCTTTTTCCGCTAAGAAAATCGCAATCTTTTCGTCTATAATCGTTTGCATATTTGCAGGCACTACAGGCAACTTGAATGTATGTTCACCTAAAGTAACCGTTGTATCACATTCTGACCGGCTATTTACAATACATTTCGCCGGAATCAATTGAATATCTTCGTAATCAAACACGTTTTCCAAATTAAGCACCCCTAAATACGAATATTAAAGTTAAGTTAATTAAAATTGTTCGTCTATAGGATAATTTATAACAATTTTGCTTGGATGTCAAAGGCTTTATCAAGATAATGGAGGATTTCACACTGTTTTAAATGTCATGTCAGGAATCCAGCGATATCTATAGATTGAGTTATAGCACTCGACTACTAACGGATGGGGAAGGAAGATCAGGACTTATTATGAATAACTACAATAGACATTAAAAATGACGAACAAACAATGACAAGAGCCGAACGAAGGGATTTAACTCCTTTGCTCGGCTCGTTCATCATTCCTTAATTCAGTTGACAGACTTAATGTTAATTAGCTGCACAACATTCCAACTGTTCGTTAACACTTCGCTTGCTGAATGTTTTCTTAAACATCTCAATGACGTTCATTCTTTCTTTGTTCTGCTTAAACTGGTGGTAAGTAGAACGCTCTTCCATATAGCGAGCCATTTCCATTTTCTTCGCTTCCATCATTTGTTCCATTCCGTAAAAGTTAATCATTAAAATCATTCCTTTTCTAATTTGATTTTTTTAAAACAACAACTTTTAATTGTAAGTTGCAAGTGTTAGGGGAGATGTAACAACCCGAAACGAATCTAGTTGTGTTTAGTATTTAAGTGAATTTTTGTATTTGTTGTTTTACCTCTTACTTTATTTATATGCTATTTAATTGTAAAATGCAACTAATAAATAAAATAAATTTTATCGTGGTACAAATGTTGAAGAAAACAAAAGCGGGAGTGACCTGGTCACTTCCCGCCGCATGTTTCTTTGCGATTTTAGCAATTTGCACAACATTCGTCTTGGTTGCTATTTTTTCGATTGTTGAACATTTTCTTGAACAGTTCAAACAGACTCAAACTTTCTTTAGTTGTTTCTCCCTGAAGGAAAAACGACTGCATTTCAATTTGACGATCTATCTCCATTCTTTTTGCTTCCATCATTTGTTGCATTTCATAATGATTCATCATGTACTCACCTTCTCATCTTAATTTCGTGTAGGATCAGTTACATCACATGTGAAAAACATGGATTCAATTTTGACCACATTCAATATGTATATGCCGCAAATGAATATTTGATACATAAAACAAAAATTAAATGGAAAAAATTAAACTGATGAATTCTGTTACATTTTATGTTCCCGGACGTCTGTACTATAATGCACGTAAAAGAAGGAGTGAGAAGATGAAGAAATTTTTAGTTGCAGTCCTGATTTTAGGACTCGCAGGTTATGGACTTTATTATTTCGGAACCAATGTCGCTTCTGAAAAAGTGGTTGATTCCGTTTCAAAAGAACTCGAGGATAGTGGCCAAATGAATGAAGTGAAATCCTATATAGAAAATGATCCCGAATTAAAGGCAATGATGAAGGAAGCAGAATCAGCAGATGAAAGTACATTACCATTCAAGACTAAAGGAGAAGCCACGCGCGTCCTTGTCAAAAAGGTAGGCGTCACTAAGCTTCAAGATTTACAAGCCAAAGTCAGAAATGGAACCGCTTCTAAAGAAGAGGTTTTACAGGCACTCAACGAGGACTTAACAGAAGAAGAAATGTTGGCGTTGAAAGTCATTGCCTATAAAGAAATTTATAAGAAGTAGTCGATGATGGTCAGTCCATTTGAAAAAGTATCAAAACCATAAAAGAGACGTTCAATTTAAGTTAATTGAATGTCTCTTTTTGTTATGGCTATTTTCTACTTGGATAATCGCAGAGTCAGGCAGTACGTCTATTTGGGCGTGGCCAGATAAAGTAACTCAATGTGATAAGCAAATCAAGACCGACCACAAGTGACCATACGCGAATAAGTTGTCCGAAAGCCTCTGTTCTTTCGGCATTTCCAATCAAATTAGTTAATAAGAACAATAAACCAGCACCGATTATAAAGGCGAGTAGATGTCTTAACCAATTAACGAAATCATGTTTAGCAAAAGCCATTCCCGTTTTTTTAGCAGGCTTTTTCTTCGTTTTAAGAATGTAAAAACAAAACTGATCATCAGCCCAGCGAATCATCGATTTACCGTAAGCAATGGAAACACCGATATAGATAGCAGCAATCCCGTGAGCCATTGTGGCAGTCGATCCTCGATACATGTCGTACCCCGTTAAAGCAAGTAAAGCCAAATCCACTAGAGGCGTCATTGCAAAGAGGACTAACCCAAGTGTTTCTTTTTTTCCTATATAGCGAGCGACAAGACCACTGACTATAAACACCCAAAATAAAATCTCACAGATCACAATAGCCCAAGCAATTCCATTCATAAGTGCACCTCTTCTTTATTAAGTACGCCTGTATTAATTAAAATATACCATCGCAGTTCATTGTAAAAAAGAGGGATTTTTCCACCCCTTTATGGGTAATAAAAGTTCAGTTGAAGTATTAACCGATTTCGTTGGACAAATGAGGAGTTTCGTTGGAAGTATTCAGGATTTCGTTGGACAAATCACGAGTTTCGTTGGAAAAGTAAAATTGGGTTACTTCAAGAGAAAGAAATCAATCATCTTCAGCCACTTATCATGTTCGAAGACGGACAATTCTTTCTTTAATTGAATTGAATTCCTACGTCGATTTGAACATGGATTTCCGATACAATGGAAAGATGAGTTTTTACTGGGCAGGGGGTGAATGTAGCGGTGAATGTGAAAGTTAGTGAGATCACACGGTGTAACTTGGCGGTTGGCAGCCGGTTTAAGAAGAATAAACCGAAATTGGCAGAAGAGATGACGAACTTGTTGAATGTGTCTCCAGTTGTAGACGTTCACATGGAACGCCTTTCAGATGGGCAGACAAATCAAAAACGAGTCTCTTTATATATTGAAACTGAATCAGTCGAAGGAACACCAGTCATGGAGTGCGAATGGATTGGTAACGGACTTGAAGTTGTTCATTTCTATATAACAAAAAAGCGACTTCAGTTAGGAAATAACCGACATTTGCAGATGAGGATGGCGTTTGATCGCAAAGGATTAGTCTCTACAGAAATGACGCTCTCACTTTACAGGATTATTCAAGCTCTTCCCATTGCTTCCGACCGATCGGAGTACGTGAAAAAACGGATTTCCAGCTGGGAATCGTATTTACGGGTTATGGAACGCAACGCAGATGTCGAAAGGCTCGAAATTGGTATCCGGAGTGCAAGGTTAAGCCTGGACTTTCGTAAAGTTACATTTGAACTTCATAAACTGCCGAATGGCTTTGATAAGTTCTACAAAAAATCGGCGGTTAAATTAGTCGAGACTAACCAAAGCCTCGGGAACGTTGTGCAGGTGCAAATGGGCAGACGTTCCATTGATATTGAACTGACCAGAGATCTTCAGGAAAAGGCACGGACGGGGAAATGGCGAGTACCGGCAAATGGCAAACTCGCATTCGACAATGTGGCAGAGATGGCGCAAATCAATCGTTTGAAAGATGGGTTTAAGCGTCTGGAAAATGGTTGGGCGGTAAATCCGAACCTCGAAAAGCTACTATTTGAAAAGCGTCCAACAGTTCGAAAAGGGAAGGTACCGGAAGACTTAGCCTTCAAGCAAAATCTGAATGATTTTCAACGTCAGGCAGTAGAAGGTGCGATTGCCGCACAAGATCTCTATGTCATCCAAGGGCCACCTGGAACAGGGAAGACGACAGTTATATCTGAAATTTGCTATCAGCATGCGAAGATGGGATTGAAGACACTCGTCGCTTCCCAATCGAATTTAGCGGTCGATAATGCGCTGGGTAAATTACTGACGGACCAGGATATTCGTATTTTACGAATTGGTCGAAGTGAAAGCATCGAGGAAGAGGGCCAGCGTTTTGTTGAAGAACAAGTTGCTCTTTACTGGAAGCAACAGACACTTTTGTCGATCCAGACACATGTAAACCAGTTTGAAAAAGAGGAGAAAATCTTACTATCTTCTATAAAAGATACCGAAGCAACGCTAGAAAAACTGAAAGCTGAAATAGCTGTTCTTGAAACGAAGAAAATAGAAAAGAATCAAGCCAAGGAAAATTTGAACAGACTTCAGCTCGAAATGAAGTCCAGTCAGTCATCCGTTCAAGAGTTGAAACGGAAAAAAGATCAATCTGATTTTCAATTCAATATGAGCCAGGACATTTTTGAGGATGCAAAAAGTAGATATGAACGATTGAATGACCAAGTCGCGCGTTATTCAGGGACGGGTGAATTTGCTAAGCTACAAGCTAAACTCAATGATGAGCTACAGGTGCTTCAAAAACAGTTAGCGTATTTACAAACATCAACGTCACTTCATCAGAAAAGAAATGCGCATCAAGAAACGACTGACCAACTGAAAAAGGCTTCTGCTCAACAAGAGCTATTGGAGCGTATAGCCAAGCAGATGCCAAATGTTAAGAAAATTCCTGAGCTACAAGCTTTGATTGGCAATGAATCCTGGGCTCGTTCGTCTGAAATTAACGGCATACTTCATCAAATGGAACAGTTGCGTAGGAACTATCAAGCTTCAATTAAAGCTGGCAATCATTCTGAAATGGATGAAACGTTGAATAAAGCCATTAAGTATGCGGAACAACAATTGATTGCCCATCAATACAATATGAAGATGCTCGGTAAGAAAATTTCCATGATGCCGAATGTGGTTGGGGTAAAGCTAGAAGATCGATATGTAAAAAAAGTGATTGACGCATTTCGTGATTATGCCAAACAAATGAACGCTTTCCGAGAGCCTTTAGTTCAAGCCGACCGACAAAAACTGTCTGCTATATATGAACATATGATGGTCCTGAAAGCATCCAGAAATGTTGGATTCACACGCAGTGTTGCACAAGGGAACGAGCAAATTAAGAATGAAATATTGACTTCATTTGAACAGTTAAAAGAAATCGTAGGACAGGCTCTTGTAAAACGCCAGCAAGAGATTGTTGCAGAGATTAAATCACTGACGCCAAAACTGTCTGCTTTGGACGAAGAAATTGAGTCTTATGAAAAGACCCTTTCTGACATGCATGAAACGGTACCCAATCAAGAAACGCTTCCTCCAATGGTCGAACTAGAAAATGCTCTTACGGATAAAAAATCCGAGCTGGAACAGCTGGGAACAGAAGAAAGTTACCTGGAAGGTTTGGTTCAAGCAGCATCCGTACAACAAGGGGTACTGCAAAAGCGAGAATATGAAATGACCCAAATCCAACAGTCAATGGATGAACTTGAACAAAAATTGACGATGGAACAGTCGAAACAAACGAACATCCATGAAGAAGTAGTGGAATTAGAAGAAATCATTCGTATCGATATAGATGCTTTATTGAACGAAGTGAAATCGAACTTCGAGAAATTGTCACCTCAATTAACTGAATTAAAACGTAAAGAAACGTTCCTGAACGTGTCAAACGATATTCGTCTTGAGTGGCAAGATATGCTTGGGCAATCGACGACTTACGATATGGATGAAATTAAAAAATTATATATCCAGTACGCAAATGTAATAGGGGTGACCTGTTCGATTTCAGCAAGTAAGGATTTCGTGACTCAGTATCCCGATTTTGATGTCGTCATTATTGATGAAGTATCAAAAGCGACACCTCCCGAATTACTGTTGCCGATGCTAAAAGGGAAAAAAATCATTTTAGTTGGCGACCATCATCAACTGCCTCCGTTGGTCGGCCAGGACACGATGGATGAAGTGCTTGAAGATATGACCGATGCGAAAGAGAAAGCCGATTTGAAGTCGATTTTAAAGGAATCCATTTTTGAACGATTGTTCAATGATTTGCCTGAAGACAGCAAGGCGACGCTTCGCATTCAATACCGGATGCATGAGCACATCATGGAAACCATCAATCCGTTTTATCAAGAAAACAATTACGGGTTGGAATGCGGTCTTGTTGATTCAAACAAGGATCGGGATCACTTGCTAGATGGCAAGCTGTTTAAACGAGGACAGCATATTATCTGGTACGATATGCCGAACGATCAAGGGTATCTTGAGGAGCGGGAGCAGCATAGTCGCAGCTATTATAATGCAGCTGAACTGAAACAAATTCGTGAATTGTTGCTGGATTTGAATCAGGCTACTGCTCAAGCGAAAAAGGATGGGCGTTTAGATGAAACCGTAAAGAAAAAAGTAGGCGTCATCAGTTTTTACGGTGAACAAGTGAAAAAAGTAGATCGTCTTCTGAGCCAGGAACTAGATCTGCCTCATCTGCATTGCCGGACAGGAACGGTCGATAAATTCCAGGGGATGGAGATGGATGTCATCATCCTGAGCTTCGTTCGTAATCATCACCAAAAGGATGGGAACATTGGATTCTTGAAGGATTATCGTCGATTGAACGTCGCTCTTTCCCGAGCACGAGAACTTCTAATGATTGTCGGCAGTGCGGATATGTTCACGAAAAAAGCACATGGGGAAGCCCAAAAAGCCATGTTCCAGCACGTGTTGAAGGTCGTGGATAAATACGAGGGACTGAAACAGTTGGAAACTAACACAGGCAGGAAGTGATTTTTGTGAGCAAACAACTGGATACAGAAATGTCGAAAGTATCAGCCATGTTGTTGGAACAACGCCATCTCAGGTTGCTTGGAAGTGAGCGGTGGTTATTTCCACTTCAGCTTGCGAACATTCAAATGACAACGGGCATCCGAAGTCAAATGGATGTACTAATGAAAATGATCTTAAAGATTTTAGGGAAACTGGACGTTAAACATGCTACGGAAATCAGTGAATTGCTGGCAGTAGAAAGCATTTTTGTCGAGCATATGCTGAAGTTGATGATGCAAAATCAGATGGTTGAGATAAATGATGGTTTCTATCGGCTGACCAACATGGGGATGGAACAACTAAAAGTAGGGACGTTCGTCCATGATTCCATGGAGGAAGAAATCGAAATTGCATATAGTCCCTACCACAACGATGCCCTCGTTCAAGATTCAAATCAAGCCTCTATAGAGACAGAGAATCAGTTAGCTGATTATCGGTTTGCTGACGACATTAATCAGGTTGATGTGACCAAACTAAAAGACTCGCAAATCATACAGATGATCGAGGACTCGGGTTATGAATTTATCGTGGAGAACGGACAAAAACAGATTGAAGAGATTAACTTGATTGAAATACAAGAGACGTTGCAAGTAGTGTGCTTTGAATTTCATATGCATGACACTACGGAAGACTCCGTTTTTATACGTGTCTGGAATACATGGACAGGCCAGTTTGACGTGCTGTTTGAAACGGAACTGAATCAGAAAGAAGCAAGTCGCCTGAGAAAACACTACTTTGACCAGCCGACATCCAAATGAGGTGAGCAAATGACGAAACATGAGCATTCTGAGTGTCTAGGTTGTGCACTAGCAAACAAAGCTTTGCCCGTTCAAGTGGTTTATGAAAATGAATTTGTTTGTTGCATTTTAGACCATGATCCTTTTAACGAAGGACATACTTTAATTTTACCCAAGAAGCATTTTCGCTTTGTAGATGAATTTGACACCGAAACGGCAAACGCCGTAATGAATGCAGCTCAATTAATGTCAAAGGCAATTAAGAAAATGTACAAACCTGATGGGATAACAGTTTGTCAAAACGGCGGAGCATTCGATGAATTGTCCCATTACCACATGCACGTCGTTCCAAGATATTCTAATCAATCATTCGCTAGTTTCTTCACAGAAGAACCTTGGGACAACGAAGATCTTAAAGAGAAACTACCAGTTACACGCAAAGAATTAGCAAAAGTGATTAGTGAGTTACTAGCTTAAATCTTAATATGCATCCGCCTAAAATATTTACTATCTGACCGCTGAATTCACATCTTCAGCGGTTTTTTCTTGTTTACAAGATGTTAATGATGAAAGAAATAATTGTCGCGGTTCGACATGAAGCGACAAAAAGTTGAGTTGTTAGGCTATACAATAAATAGACAGATCGATTTAAAAAAGAAATTAATTTAATCATTTCAATCCAGTAATCATCATCGTATTACGTACTAATGTTCAAATTTTTAAAAATACATACAAGTGAGGTATCATCATGAAATTTGAAATCAAACGTGATCGATTATTAGATGGGTTAAATGATGTTATGAAAGCAGTAAGTTCTAAAACTACGATTCCTATTTTGACAGGAATCAAGTTCGACCTAACAACAGCCGGGTTATATATAACAGGTAGTGATTCTGATATCACGATCCAAACTTTTATTAAAGCTGAAGAAAATGGCGAACAGGTTATCAATATTTTTGAAAATGGAACGATTGTGGTACAAGCGAGAATGTTCAATGAGATAATACGAAAACTGCCTACAAATGCTGTTGAAATTGAAGTCAATGGGCAAAATCGGACGCATATTCGTTCAGGTAAGTCAGAATTTCATTTAATTGGATTAGATGCTTCTGATTATCCCTTACTTCCAGATATTCAAGATGATCATCAGTTTAGCATTCCAGCAGATTTACTAAAATCCACAATTCGTGAAACTGTATTTGCAGTCTCTACATCAGAAAGCCGGCCGGTATTGACTGGTGTTCACTGGCAAGTAAAAAGTGGAGAACTTGAATGCTTAGCGACGGACAGTCACCGTTTGGCTCGTCGGAAAGTTACGTTACAGCAGCTGCCTGAAGAAGAGTTCAAAGTAGTAATTCCAGGGAAAAGCTTAATTGAATTAAATAAAGTCATTGCGGATTCTTCACAGCCTGTACATATTATGATGACGCAACAGCAAGTGTTGTTTAAAACAGAAGGTATTCTATTTTATTCACGTTTATTGGAAGGGAATTATCCAGACACATCCCGATTGATTCCAAGTGATTATAATACGACCATCACACTTGATGGAAAGGCTTTGCTTCAAGCAATTGATCGCGCTTCCTTACTTGCACGTGAAGAACGCAATAATATTGTCCAATTAACTTCATTGGGTGGAAACATCATTGAGATATCCTCTAGCTCACCCGAAGTGGGACAAGTGGAAGAAGAAATTCAGGCAACTTCTATTGAAGGAGAAGAAATGAAAATCTCTTTCAGTGCGAAGTATATGATGGATGCATTAAAAGCTTTTGGTGGGCACGATATAAAGATTCAATTTACAGGAGCAATGCGGCCCTTCATCTTGAACTCCGTTCACGATAAAGCCATTTTGCAACTAATAGTGCCTGTTCGAACGTATTAAAATTTAGAAATAGAAGAAACGAGTCGTGACCTGGTCACAACTCGTTTTTTTACTTACTGATTCAATTTCATAAATGCCTCTAGATAAATGAAACTTGAACTTTTTAAGTGTATTCTTTTAATTTTGTTATGAATTTAGGGGAATTGATTGGAGTGAAGGCGCGAGACTCCAGCGGGAGCAGCGCGAGCCGAAGACCCTGCAGCGAACGGAGTGAGTGAAGCGGCTGAGGCCGTGCCCGCGGAAAGCGAGCGCCGGAACGGAAAGCAACCGCTTACTGCATTACGCTAATTATCTTCTCCTAAAAATACGGGAGAACTTTTGACTAATGGTAAGAAAGTGTCCGCCCGTAACGGAAATCAACAGAATCGCTGTGACGATTTCTGTTTCTGGAAAGTTCGTGTTTACAATCGGTTTTGTGAATTATGAAATTGATTCTACTAAAGTTTTATGAACAATTTTTCTTCTACTCGTGGGCTTTTAGCAATTAGAAGTACCTACTATAAGTAGAAGGAGAGATGGATATGAAAAACTTAAAAATAGAGTATATCGGTGGAACGTACACTGTAATTGAACATGTTAAAGGATACCAACTCGTTCGAATCATCTGGGAGTATGAAGATGAAGAAGCAGCAGAAAAGGATCTAATTGACATCCTATTGAAAATCAAGAAAGAGTACGAAGTGGAAGATCTCTATAAGGCAAAGAAGATGGGAGGGATAAATGGATGATTCAATTCATCGAGAAAATAATAGATGCAGAACAATTAATCCATGGATTCGATTATGCAATCGTCTCGATGGCGGCTCTTGATGACGACTTTGAAATTTATTCTGTCGATGAATGGTACAACATCGATAGCCTGACCTATTTCGAAACTGACCGATTGAAGAACAATCACTATCAGACATTTTTAGAGTTACTGAAAGGGTTGAATTATCATATAGGAATGGGAATTACCCCAACTCCTCATGTCGGAAATGCCACATTTTATTTACCGCAAGTGAGAATCGATTTAAGTGCAGCTTTAACTTTTGGTCTTGGGGTAGTGGAAATATTAAGAGGGGAATATGCAGGTCAATTCATGCTTTATAATTTCATGAAAATGAATCAAGAAGATTTGATTGAAACAGATGCCTTGGATGAAATTCTTAGGCTTAAGCTTTATTTCCAATACACCAACCCGTTTGATTACTATGACAAAGGCGTAGATTTTTTAATCAGAAACAAATGGGGTTACACCATCGTTTTGGTCTTGAATAAAAGAGAACAAGTGAAAGCAAGATTTGAGGAAATATCCAACTATCATGTAAGTGGCGGCGGTAGACAAGTAGATAAGAATCAGAGGGTGGCTATAGTCAATTAATGATGAAAAGAAAACGCATGAACAAAAACACACGATTTTAGGATATTTCTAATACTTTATTAACCAACTTCATCAAAAGACCTCCCATCAACTTAGAAAGGAGGAGGTTTAGCACATGGCTATGCTTTGTGGGAATGGCCAAAAATTATCCATTTTATAATTGGTCATAGTATTGAGTATCTTGTCCTTCCAAGAGGTCGAGCATTTGAAAATAGCCCGGAATGTTATCGACTTCATAATTTCGGATGCATTCCAGTAATTTGATTTTCAGTTCTTGGGATAAGTCTTCTCTGTGTTGCCATTTAGTCTGATGCAAAGAGCGATCAATTTTCGGAGCAAACAAATCAATGACAATGGCCAATGAATCGTTATCCGTTCTTGATTGCTTTACTAAAGTAAACAAACTTTCACTCATTTCTGCCCCTTCCTTCTCTGTTCAGTTTCTATTATCTCTCTAATCTTTCTTAATGCTTTTGTATGGCTTTTGGAAACTGCTTGCTGGGATTTATTCAGGCTGTTTGCAATTTCGGAATCGTTCAATCCATAAATGTAAGCCAAACTCAGTACTTGCTGCTGATTTTCTGTGAGTGATTGAATCGCATGAAAAATATCATAGCTTGTCAAATGGTCCATAATTGTGGATGAATCAATGAAAATGTCTGTGTTTCTCATGTTCTCTGAAGAACTTAGTAAATCAAGGAATGTTAATTCACCCTCGTCTTTTAAAGGTCTGTCCAAAATTAACTGGTACCGTTCCGAGACCAGCTTAATTTTCTTGTCATAATTGATTGCATTAAAATAAATGGTTTGTGATAAATAGGTGGTAAATCTGATGTTGAAGTAAAATTCCCTGAATGTATCATCTAATTTCTTCTTTAATTCGGGAGTGGGTTGATTTCTGACTTCTTTCAACAAGGCAACATGTTCCGGAATTTCCAAAAAAGATTTGATGATAGGGTTTTGAAGGTGTTTTTTTAGTTTATCCAAGTAAATCTCAACACTTTGAGTATGATGATCGAATAACTCTTTCATCTAATGACCTCCCGCAAAGAACGCTAGTTCGGTTAAGCGGTTAAAAAAATTTAAAGGAACTTCGATTTCATTTTACAAATAATCTTTGATGTCTTCATTCAACTGAAAAATGACATCTTCCAATTTTTCAATTTTCCTCTCAAATCGATAGAAAAGATAAATAGTGATGGCAATCGGAAATCCAAAATTACCTATTACTGTTGTCCATAATGGAACATCTACTGTATTCATGAAATATCCCCGCCTTCTTTATTAGTATTTATTTGATAAAGAAGACAGATGCGACTATTTCACAACTCCTTGAAAAAAGTTTATTGAAAAATTATTACATTTATGAATAGAACTAGGTAAGCAACGAAAACAATTGGAAATACAGATGCCTTTTAAGTAAAGGCATCTGTTGTTTTTTATATGGAAACCAGTGATTCTACTCTTTGTTGATCGAAAACTGTTTTAATATAATCTGGAAGCGTCAGATAAACTAACCCATTTCCTTCGATATAAGGAGAATTGCCAAGTGGTACTGTCCGCTTAATCAATTGCGCATACAATTCGGGAACAGTTAGTTCTCTCTGAAATGATGCATTCGCCATTACTTTTATCAAGGCCAATGCGCCAGATACGTGAGGCGTCGCCATTGAAGTGCCGCTTAATGTCGCATAAGTTCCATTTAGGTAAGTGGAAGTCACTTTTTCACCTGGTGCAACCAAATCAACTTGGTTATTGGAATTGGTAAACTCAGAAGACTCTCGTTCCATATTAACCGCTCCAACGCTTATTACTTCGTTGTAACAGCCAGGATACCCCAGTTCGTCCGTCGAATCTTGCCCGTCTCCATCATTACCTGCAGCACAGACAACAAGAATCTTTTGATTCACCGCTTCGATAATCGCTTCGTGAAGTTCTTTTACATCTGATGGTCCACCTAGAGACATGGAGATAATATCTACTTTTTGTTCGATTGCATAATGAATGGCTTCGATGATCCAATCATACTGGCCAGAACCATTTCTCCCGAGAACCTTCAGTATCAATAAACTTGCTTCCGGTGCAACGCCAACGACCCCCTGGTTATTAAGTGTTGCTGCAATCGTTCCACATACATGAGTTCCATGACCGTTGTTATCTTCGAATCTCTCCGGATCCCCTTTGTAATCTTTCGTGAAATTACGTCCCCCGATAATACGGTCTTTCAAGTCGGGGTGATTCGTATCGCACCCTGTATCCAGAATGGCGATAGTGATCCCTTTTCCTTTTGTTTCGTTCCAAATCTCAGGGGCTTGAATAATTTCGACCCCTTTTGGGATTTCATTTACCGTGTCCAGTTGTTCTACTACGTGGTAAGGAATTAACTGTACAAAGTTTTTCACATTCTCCCTCCTCATATTTTGGTAAGCGAAATCTAGATGTGTAATGATAGTACCAATTTTCTGAAAAGTTAAATAGATTCAAAGGTAGCATATATTGGAAGAAAATAATAGGTAATATATAACAAATATTTACTATAAATTACTAATAACCTATGGTTTTCAAGTTTACGACAAATAGTGAGTGATTCTGTCTGATAAGGCTAGTAGGATCGAATAATGTTTAATTAAAGTTAGGAGGTAGATTTTAACAAGTTTAAGGGGAGAATGTTACCATTAATATACAAATTATTAAGTTAATAAGGAGGTTATAGAATGAACAAGGGTTTGTCAGCTGTTAGCGCATTATTGTGTATCGCCTTCATCCTTACAGGCTGTCGCGATCAATTGACACCGGAGGAACGGTTAAAGGAATACGTTGGTCATTGGAACAAAGGGGATTTCGATGCTATGTATAGCGGCTTCCTGAACAAAGAGACAAAAGAGATATTTGGAGAGAAAGGTTTTGTCGAGCGACAGGAAAAACTGCAAACAGATTTAGGAATTGAAAATATAAAAGTAACGTATACCAAGCCTGAGAAGGATAAAGAGTGGGACACTGAGGAACCAGCAAGTTTTCCAATACAAGTGAAAATGGATACATCAGCTGGTCCGGTAACATTCGAGAAAACGATGAAGTTGGTGCACGAAACTCATGATGAAAAAGAAAACTGGTTTGTAGAGTGGGATACTTCGTTTATATTCCCAGAACTAGGAGAAAAGGATAAAATCAGAATTTCAACGCTCCCACCGGCACGTGGTGAAATTCTTGACCGCAACGGACTGCCAATTGCAATAAACGGCAAGGGCTATGAAATAGGCATCGAGCCTGGTAAATTCACGGATGATGCGAAAAAAGCAGAGCTGATTATGTTGCTAGAAACAACGGAAAAGTACATTGATGATCAGTTAAGCCAAAGCTGGGTAAAACCAGATCAATTCGTACCGATTGCTAAAGTTGCGAAAACGGATATGCCATTACTGGAAAAGCTTGATGACATTCCAGGGGTCTTACGTAGGGAAACACCAATGCGTGAGTATCCATATGGTGAGGCACTTTCGCATTTAACCGGATTTATCGGTGTCATTACAGCGGAACAGTTGGAAAAACGTAAAGAAGACGGATATACGGAAAGTGACTTCATTGGGCGACAAGGATTGGAAAGATTACTCGAAGATCGGCTACGGGGAGAAGAAGGAATCCGTATTTACATTGATAAAGCAGAAGAAGGTGCGGAAGCAATAACGGTAGCCGAGCGACCCGTCGTGGACGGTGAGACGATTTCTTTGACGATTGATGCAGAGCTGCAGAACGAAACGTATCAAGCGATGCGAGGCGAAGCGGGAACAAGTGCTGCAGTCGATCCTAACACTGGAGAGACACTTGCTCTTGTCAGTTCTCCTGGTTTTAATCCATCCGAATTCATGCTAGGCATAAGTGGTGATCGATACAAGGAATTGGAAGAAAACCCGTTAAAACCATTATTCAATCGGTTCACTGCTACTTATGCGCCAGGCTCTACAATAAAACCTATAACGGCAACAATTGGTTTGGAAGCAGGTACATTGAATCCTACTAAAGGAATTACAATAAAAGGAAAGACATGGCAAAAAGATGCTTCCTGGGGGGACTATCGGGTAACGCGTGTCCATGATGAAGCACCAAATCCGATAGATTTGAACAAAGCACTTGTCTATTCGGATAATATTTACTTTGCGCAACAAGCTTTGGACATGGGCCGCGAGACATTTGTGGAAGGAATGAAACGTTTCGGTTTGGGTGAGGAAATACCATTCTCTTATGGAATGAAATCTTCTCAAATTTCAAATAAGGGAACAATTGAATCTTTAGGGCAGCTTGCAGACACGTCATTTGGACAAGGCCAAATGTTGACGAACATTCTTCATCTTGCGTCGATGTATGAAGTCTTTCTAACAGACGGTGTCATGTATAAGCCAACTTTGTTTTTAGAAGAGGAAGACGCTCAAGTTTGGAAGGAAGGACTTATTAGTGCTGAAAATGCGGCGCTTATTCAAAAAAGTTTGCGAAACGTTGTGGTAGATGGCTTTGCACAGGCTGCCAATCTTCCTTCTATACCTCTTGCGGGAAAAACAGGTACGGCAGAACTGAAAGCAACTTCGGAAGAGAAAGGACAGGAAAATGGATTTTTTGTTACGTATAACTCCGAAAATAATGCTTTCATTCTTGCGATGATGATCGAAGGGGTGGAAGATAACGATGGCAGTGCTTATGTAGCGGAGCTCGTGTCGAATGTCTTTGCACCATCGGAAGAATAATATGAAGTAGAAAAAAGAAAAAGGTAGCTGAATGACTTATTCAGCTGCCTTTTAGTTTTAGTTCAGTTAAACGATATTGTTGATTTTCGTTCCATGCGGACGCTTTCCGCGGGCAGTCAACTAGCCTCCTTGAGCCAACAGGATGTTGGTCACAAAGGCGTTGCCAAATTTCTTAGTTCTGCATTTTGCGACGAGGAAACGCAGGAGCAACACGAGGTGGCGTTCTTAGCCTTTGTTCATTTATGCTGCTCCTGCGGTTACTCGTCGGAAAGATATTGGCCATTCGACCAATATCTTTCCTGTGGGAATATCTTGAGCTGAAGACCCCCGTAGGTGGCTGAAGCCAAGCCCCCGGAAAGCGAAGTGGCGGTCCCTGCCATTTTATATTGGAGTTTTGTTTTTTCAACTCACACGAATTTAGGCATGAACACTTTCTTTCAGCAACTCTTTTACGAGTTCTTTATTACGCGCTTTGAAAACATCATTATGGGAAGAGACCATAGCTACTTCATCTGCTTCTGGCTCTATATATTGTTTCGCTTTGTTGACTGCGTTCGCAGCATCCTGGAATGTACCGGCAATCAAGTTAAGTTTGCCATCATGTTTCAATATATCACCAGCTGCAAAAATACCAGGAATCGAGGATTCACTGTTTACGCTCCCTGCAATATAATATCCATCAGCTAATTCTATATTTACGGAACTATTTTCAAGTAAAGCGATATCTTGTTCAAATCCGTGGTTGATGACAATTTCATCAACGGACAAGTATTGTTTTTCACCTGTAATGGAATCGGTCAGTTCCACTGTTTCGATATGAGAATTGTCTCCTGAAGCAATCAATTTGGAAATGGACGTATGGAACAAGCAAATGGCATTGCTTTCGAAAAGCTTGGTAACTTGAGCCTCGTGTCCAGTAAAATCACCTTTTCTGTATACGACGATGACTTGTTTAGCGATAGGGGAGAGTTCATTGGCCCAGTCGATGGCCGAGTTCCCTCCACCAGAAATGATGACCTTTTTATCTTTAAAGCGCATTAGCGATTTAATCGTGTAATTCAGGTTGCTTACTTCAAATCGGTCAGCACCTTCAATTTGTAGTTTTTGTGGAGTAAGGATCCCACTCCCGGTTGCCACGATAATTGTTTTGGTTATATGTTGTTCGTTTGTATTCGTAGTAATTTCGAATAGTTGATCCGCCCGCTGATGGATCGCTTCTACTTTTGTATTCACTACGACGGTTGGCTTAAACGTCAATCCTTGTTCCACCAGTTTCTCAATAAGCATCGCTCCAGGTAGAGGTGGGTGTCCGCCAACATCCCAAATCATTTTTTCGGGATAGACATGGATTTTGCCACCCAGTTGAGGCTGGAATTCAATAATCTTCGTTTTTAGTCCGCGGAGTCCACTGTAAAAACTGGCATATAAACCTGCAGGGCCTCCACCAATGATGGTTACATCATATTCTTCTAAGTGCGTCATTCTATTCAATCCTTCCTCAACTGGTAATAAATCGTGGTTTTTAAATTTATATATAGTGCTATTGACAGGTTTAGCTTACCCCATTATAGTTAGCTTGTAAATGATATTGATAATCGTTATCAGTAAATATACATAATTTATTGAAAGGAGGTTGAAAATGGTTCGGCTACAAGCGAAGGACTTACAAATCCGATATGCGGATCGAACAATTGTCGAAAACTTATCGGTTTCCATTCCGGATGAAAAAATCACCGTCATTATTGGTCCCAATGGCTGTGGAAAATCCACATTATTAAAAGCAATGACTCGTATCATTCCTCATCAAAAGGGCTCCGTTGTTCTTGATGGTGAAAGCATTGTCAAAGAACCCACAAAACGCCTGGCGCAGAAAATTGCTGTACTGCCTCAGACGCCAGAAAGTGCGGGTGCACTGACTGTTGGGGAATTGGTGTCATATGGACGGTTTCCACATCAGAATCGATTTGGAAGATTGACTAAAAAGGATTTAGAAATGATTGACTGGGCACTTGAAGTGACAGGTACTAAGTTTTTCAAGTCACATCCCGTAGATTCGCTATCAGGCGGGCAACGTCAACGTGTGTGGATTGCTTTGGCCCTTGCTCAGGAAACCGATATGATTTTCCTGGACGAACCAACAACCTATCTGGATATGGCGCACCAACTGGAGATTCTTGAATTGCTACAGCAGTTGAACGTTACGGAAAAGCGCACAATTGTGATGGTGTTGCATGATTTAAATCATGCTGCCCGTTTTGCGGATTACATTATCGGCATGAAGTTTGGGAAAATCGTGAAATCGGGACCGAGTGAAGAAATTATCACGAAACCGGTTTTACGCGAACTGTTTCAAATCGATGCCGAAATTGGCGAAGACCCACGTACAGGAAAACCGATTTGCATTACCTATAATTTAGTAAGAGGAGATTGACATAAAATGAAAAAATACTCATACCTATTCATCGCACTTCTTGCGATGTTTGTACTAGCTGCATGCGGCGGTAACAAAGAAGAAGGAAAATCTACTTCCAATGCAGGTGACTCTTCAGAACCATCAACTATCACATATGAATCTGAAAATGGACCTGTCGAAGTACCAGCTGACCCACAACGTGTAATCGTTTTAGCTTCATTTGCAGGTAACGTTATGGCATTGGATGTTCCTTTAGTTGGGGTTGACTCTTGGTCGAAAATGAATCCACGCTTTGAAGATAAACTTGAAGGCGTAGAAGAAGTAACAGATGAAAACCTGGAGAAAATTATTGAAATGGATCCGGACTTAATTATCGGTCTTTCTAACATCAAAAATGTAGATAAACTGAATGAAATAGCACCAACCGTTACATATACGTATGGTGCAGTTGACTATTTAACGCAGCACGTAGAAATCGGGAAATTACTTAATAAAGAAAAAGAAGCACAAGCTTGGGTGGACGATTTCAAAAAACGTACACAAGAAGCAGGCGATGAAATCAAAGCGAAAATTGGTGAAGATGCGACTGTAACTGTAATCGAAAGCTTTGATAAAGACTTGTATGTATTCGGCGACAACTGGGGCCGCGGTACGGAAATCCTTTATCAGGAAATGGGTCTAGGCATGCCTGAGAAAGTAAAAGAAATGGCATTGAAAGATGGTTACTATGCATTATCTGCTGAAGTTTTACCTGAGTATGTTGGAGACTATTTAATCTTCAGTAAACATAAAGGTGCGGACAATTCTTTTGAAGGTACAGAAACATTTAAAAATATCCCGGCAGTGAAGAACAACCAAGTGTATACAGTGGATGCAATGGAGTTTTACTTCAATGATCCTTTGACACTGGATTATCAATTGGAATTCTTCAAAGAATCTTTCTTAGGGAACTAAATCATGTTTAATTATCGGCTTCAACGCATTCCTTATTCAATTAAACTGGGAATGAGTTTGATTCTGATGATCGTACTTTTCGGCATGGCGTTAGTTTTCGGAGCGGCCGATACGAGTGTGAAAGATGTAATATCTGCCTTACTATCAACTGCTCCGAATGACCAAGCCATCATGTTGCGGGAGATACGTTTTCCGCGAGAAGTAGCCGCTGCCCTAATAGGCGCGGCTCTTGCCGTTTCTGGTGCAATTATTCAGGGGATGACTCGCAACCCGCTTGCCGATCCAGGTTTGCTCGGTTTGACTGCAGGTGCTAATGCAGCACTGGCGATGACGTTGGCATTTTGGCCATCGGTAAATTACTTTGGTGTGATGTTAGCGTGTTTTGCAGGAGCGGCTGTCGGAGCGATTCTCGTCTTCGGATTCAGTTCGTTTCATCCGGAAGGCTTCACCACTTTACGAATCGTGCTGGCAGGAGCAACCATTTCAGCTTTTCTCTATGCGATTGCTGAAGGAATCGGACTCTATTTTAAAATATCGCAACAAGTCTCCATGTGGACTGCTGGAGGCATGATCGGAACGACTTGGAATCAAGTACTGTTGATTGCGCCAATTGTTTTGGTCGGGATTGCCATATCAATCATGTGTTCACGCCAATTAACGATTCTGTCTCTGAGTGAAGAAATGGCTCTTGGTCTAGGGCAACGTGTACGATTGATCAAGTCTATATTGTTTGTACTCGTTATCATTTTGACAGGTGCCTCCGTAGCATTAGTCGGCAATTTAGCATTCTTCGGGCTGATGGTGCCTCATATTGTGCGGGCAATCGTCGGTACGGATTATCGTTTTGTGCTTCCGATGTCAGCCATTCTTGGAGCGTCTTTCATGTTACTCGCTGATACCATCGGTCGTACCATTAATGCTCCGTACGAAACACCTGTGGCAGCTGTTGTTGCCATTATGGGCTTGCCATTCTTCTTGTACATTGTACGTAAAGGAGGGCGAAGCTTCTCATGATCGAAAAATCCATTATTCGTAAACAACGAATGCTGCTGATTGTCTTTTCATTTTTGATACTGGCAACTGCAGTGATTGGACTGGGACTCGGCTATTCATCCGTTTCATACGACCGCATACTCCCAACCATTCTCGGCCAAGGAGAGTTTAAAGAAGAATTTGTGCTTTTCTCGGTTCGATTGCCTCGAATTGTGATAACGCTTTTGGCAGGAATGGCGCTCGCCTTATCAGGTGCTTTGCTACAGGGAATTACCCGCAATGAATTGGCTGATCCCGGTATCATTGGAATCAATTCTGGCGCAGGTGTTGCTGTAGCGATTTTCTTTTTATATTTCCCTGCAGAAGCAGGTACGTTCATTTATGTATTGCCTTTGGTCGCATTTATTGGTGCATTACTAACTGCGGTAATCATTTACCTGTTTTCCTATAGCCGAACAACTGGTATGGAACCAGTTCGACTTGTGTTAGTAGGTGTCGGCATGTCAATGGCGTTGTCAGGTGCAATGGTTGTCATGATATCTTCAGCTGACCGAATCAAAGTTGATTTCATTGCACGATGGCTAGCCGGGGGTATTTGGGGAACGGATTGGCCGTTTGTCCTGGCGATTTTGCCATGGCTGGTTGTACTAATTCCATTTGCTTTAATGAAAGCGAACCGCCTGAATATTCTAGGACTGGGTGAACCGGTAGCCATTGGCGTCGGTTTATCCGTTCAAAAAGAACGAATCGTCCTGACGCTCGCAGCCGTCGCACTTGCTGCGTCCGCTGTCTCGGTAACAGGTGGGATTTCATTCATTGGGTTGATGGCACCACATATTGCACGTACACTCGTGGGTCCACGACACCAGCTATTCCTTCCACTGAGCTTACTGGTCGGTGGATGGCTATTGCTAATTGCGGACACAATCGGTCGTAATATTATTGAGCCAAACGGACTTCCCGCAGGCGTCATGGTGGCATTAATCGGTGCACCATATTTTATTTACCTGTTGACGAAAAAATAAATAACTCTACGTTCGCAGCATGAAAATACACTTCCACAATTAGATCCGACCTGAACGCAAAGACCCTGATGAAGTGAAGTTGTCACTTCGCCGGGGTCTTTCTCTTGGGCAATTACGCCGTCGCTCCCTGGAACAGTGCTTTTGGGTAACGAAAGATTCGACACCTAGTCTCGAGAAAACAACCTGCCAAAGATGAAATTTTGGCAGGTTTCTTCTTTTTTTATCTGGTTGTGCGAAGCTTATTTCTATTTCGTGTATAGTATGAACGGTTTTAAGTTGTTAATTTAGGAGAAACTGATCCTCAGTTGTAATAAATGAGGTTCACGTAGGAAAAATTGGAGTTGACGTAGGAAAAATTGAGCTCCACGTAGGAAAAATCGACGTTCACGTTGTAAAAGCATCTTTTGGCATGTGCTTCTTCTCGGCAAAACCACGCCTGCATCCTCAGCAATTTTATTATTGAGAGCGAGAATGAATCTTGTAAAAGCGTTTACATTTTGAGAATAGTCATTTACTATACTTGTATACAAGTATGTCAGTTAAAAAGGTAGGCAGGTAATAATGAGTGAAAAACAAAATTATATCTATCCTGAAAAGTGGATTGCAAACGCTTCCACGGGCGTGCGATTAGCAAGTGAGTTAAGAATAAGAATCATTGCTGGGCTAATTGAGCGTGGGTCCGTACTTTCGGAGAACAAACTGGCAGCGGAATTTGAAGTAAGCCGTTCGCCGATTCGTGAGGCGCTTAAAATATTAGCATCTGAAAATATCATTCGTCTGGAACGGATGGGTGCTGTTGTTGTTGGATTAACGGAAAAAGATATAAAAGAGCTATACGATGTTCGACTCATGATTGAAACGTTTGTATATGAACGAATCTTGAAACTCGATACAACTAACTTGGTAAAGGAACTGAGTAAAATACGTGAAATGATGGAAGTGGCCATTAAGTATAAGGATGCAGATGAATTCTCTTACCAAGATGTGTTATTCCATGAAACAATCGTTCGTTCCATCAACCATTCCTATATCTTATTGATTTGGAACAACGCAAAACCGGTGATGGAAAGTCTCATTCTATTATCCATGCGCATGAGAATGGAAGAGAAATTCGAAGATTATTCACGTGTTTTGAACAATCATGATGTGTATATCGAAGCGATTCAATCGAAAGATCGGGTCATCATGATCAAAGCATTGCATCAAAACTTCGAGGATGTTCAGGAGAAAGTGGAAGACCTTTGGATGTCCCAACAAATGCTCACGAAAGAAAAGGAGCAAAATATATGACGTACTATATGTTAGGTGTGGATATAGGAACAACTAGCACGAAAGCTGTTCTATTTACACAATCAGGTGAAATCATTCATCAAGAGAATAATGGATATCCCCTGCATACACCGGATATTTCAACTGCTGAACAAAATCCGGAAGAATTATTTCAGGCTGTCGTCAAATCAATCTCCAATGTCATGAAACTATCTGGTATTTCACCGGAAGAATTGTTATTCATTTCATTTAGCAGTGCCATGCACAGCGTCATTGCAATGGATGAAAATGATCAACCACTGACGCAGTGCATCACGTGGGCAGATAACCGCAGTGAGGCTTGGGCTCGGAAAATTAAAAAAGAATTAAACGGCCACGAAGTCTATAAACGGACTGGGACGCCGATTCATCCAATGTCCCCTTTGAGCAAGATTGCTTGGATTGTAAATGATCGTCCCGAACTGGCAGTTAACGTAAAAAAATATATAGGCATTAAAGAATATGTGTTCAAAAAGCTCTTTGATCGATACGTGGTCGATCATTCCTTGGCCTCTGCAATGGGGATGATGAATCTGAAAAAAATGGCTTGGGATGAAGAAGCGTTACAAATAGCGGGCGTCACGTCTGACCAGTTATCTGAACTGGTGCCAACGACCGAAATTTTCACTGACTGCAATCCGAAGTTTGCGAAAGAGCTTGGAATCAGTCCACAAACAGCTTTTGTCATCGGGGCAAGTGACGGGGTCCTTTCCAACATTGGTGTCAATGCAATTGGGAAAGGGGAAGTAGCGGTAACAATTGGTACTAGTGGAGCGATTCGTACGGTTATTGACCGACCTCAAACAGATGAAAAGGGGCGCATCTTCTGTTACGCCTTGACTGAGAAACATTGGGTCATCGGTGGGCCAGTCAATAATGGCGGAATGGTTCTTCGATGGATTCGAGACGAATTTGCCTCTTCAGAAGTGGAAACGGCAAAGAGACTTGGCATTGATCCATATGAAGTGTTAACGAAGATAGCAGAACGCGTAAGACCAGGTGCAGACGGATTATTGTTCCATCCTTACTTGGCAGGTGAACGTGCACCATTGTGGAATCCCGATGTAAGAGGTTCATTTTTCGGGCTGACCATGTCCCATAAGAAAGAACATATGATTCGGGCTGCACTTGAAGGTGTCATTTACAATCTTTACACCGTATTTCTGGCATTGCTCGAAGTGATGGATGAACCTGTCGTTCGGATTCAGGCAACTGGTGGTTTTGCCAGATCAGATGTATGGCGCCAAATGATGGCAGATATATTCGATCTTGAAGTTGTTGTTCCGGAAAGTTATGAAAGTTCTTGTCTTGGGGCTTGTATATTGGGGCTTTATGCTACGGGGAAAATCGACTCCTTCGATGTGGTTTCCGACATGATCGGCAGTACATTTAAGCACACACCGATTGAATCCGATGTCCAGGAATATAGAGAACTGCTACCGATATTTATTAATATTTCGAGAGTGTTGGAAAAAGAGTATGCCAGCATCGCAAAATATCAAAGAAGTTTAATCAAAACTAACAACTAAGAATTGGGGGAGTTATCATGCCGTTATTAATTGTTGCAATCGGGATTGTCTCGTTACTTATTTTGATCATGGGCTTGAAATTAAACACGTTTGTTTCATTGATCATCGTTGCATTTGGAGTTGCTTTAGCTTTAGGTATGCCACTGGATAGCATTGTTACATCTATAGAAGGTGGACTTGGCGGAACACTTGGACATTTGGCATTAATATTTGGACTTGGTGCCATGCTCGGTAGATTAATTGCAGATTCAGGTGGTGCACAGCGCATTGCTATGACTTTGATTGACAAATTCGGAGAGAAAAATATTCAATGGGCAGTAGTCGTTTCTTCATTCATCATTGGTGTTGCGCTATTCTTCGAAGTTGGAATGGTCTTGTTGATTCCGATCGTATTTACAATTTCTAAGCAATTGAAGGTTTCCATTTTGCATTTAGGAATTCCGATGGTTGCCGCTTTATCCGTCACACACGGATTTTTGCCGCCGCATCCGGGCCCGACAGTTATTGCTGGGGAGTACGGAGCGAATATTGGTGAAGTTTTACTTTATGGTTTCATCATTGCGATTCCAACCGTCATTATTGCTGGACCTTTATTTACGAAACTGGCTAGAAAAATTGTCCCTAATTCGTTTAATAAAACGGGGGATATCGAATCGTTGGGTGAACAAAAAACGTTTAACCTTGATGAAACGCCAAGCTTTGGGATTAGTGTCTTCACGGCTATGTTCCCGGTTATTTTAATGGCAATTGCTACGATTATTACAATGGTTCAAAAAACAAATGGCATTGAAGATAACGCGATTTTTGCAACAGTTCGTTTTATCGGGAATGCATCAACGGCGATGCTTCTTTCATTATTACTTGCTGTCTATACGATGGGACTTGCTCGAAATATTCCGATGAAAACCATCATGGATTCTTGTTCTAAAGCGATTGCAAGTATCGGTATGATGCTATTGATTATCGGTGGTGGCGGTGCTTTTAAACAAGTGCTAATTGATGGTGGCGTGGGGGATTATGTGGCTGAATTGTTCAGTGACAGCACCCTTTCACCAATCATTCTTGCATGGATGATTGCTGCTATTTTACGTATATCTTTAGGGTCGGCAACAGTTGCGGCATTGACGACTGCTGGATTGGTTATTCCGATGTTAGGTGCAACTGACGTCAACTTGGCGTTAGTCGTTCTAGCAACTGGTGCAGGTAGTTTAATAGCTTCACATGTAAATGATGCAGGATTCTGGATGTTCAAAGAATTCTTTGGTCTGACATTGAAAGAAACATTTGCAACATGGACATTGCTTGAGACGATCATCTCGGTATCTGGATTAGTATTTGTCCTATTGTTGAGTTTAATTGTATAAGAGTTTAATAAGAAAAAGACGGCTGAGAATTTACATTCAGTCGTCTTTTTTCTATATAAATTAATTTGTTTTTTCCAATTGAAACCCAACGGTCACTTAGAACGTATAAAAAAGAAACATATCCTGATCATGTAAGGGGTTGTCAGATTGAGCAATAAAGAGGACCGACGTCAGGAAGATAAGGAAACTTGGAGAATATGGGATGCTGTGTTTTTCTCCAGCATGTTTTCAATTTTCAAAGACAATGAAGAAGCACAAAGTGACGATAAGAAATTCAAACAGTTACTTTATCAATTGTTGTTCAGTGTGGTTTTTGCATCCGTTGTGTTTATGATTGCTATATGGATCGTGAAAAGGGGATAGGGAGGGAAAGTATGAAAAATAATTTTCAAGTAGTACTCACAGTCTTTTCCGTTATTTTACTATTGGTAGGCTTTGTTACCTTATCTAAAAGTGTTGATCTTGCCCGTGATGCTCAGTTTGAATTCATTGAATCGGTTGGTGGCATTGTTGATTCAGCGACTTCGGCATCTGTGTTGAATGGGTTTATAGCAATCAATGTTGCCAAAGGCGGGATACTGTTTTTGGTAGGTTTACTGTTCCTTTGTTTGACTCTTTACAGGTTATCGAAGGATGAAAAACCTACAATGTGATAAGGAAGCGGGGAGAGAAGATGATCTACTATTTATTCATGGGTATATTTATAATAATAGCCAGTATCTTCGTCCTTAAAAATACCCAAATCATATATTTGCTCTTTAAACTCGGATTCAATTTCGATGTCATTAGGTTTATGATCGTAGAATTATTAATGGTAGCCCTTGTCATAACAATCTTGGACAGTTTTGGTTATACCACATCGTCATTCGTTATATCCTCACTCATTTTAGGGATGTTTTTACCAGCTGTTTTTGAAACTACCCAAAAAAGAAAACCATCAAAAATCAGCAAGAAGAAATCTAAAAAGCAGTCTTCAAATGACTACGCCTGGAGTTATTACGGTGGGAGTGGGAGCAGTGACTGTGGGGATAGTGGAGGAGACAGTGGCGGTGACGGCGGAGGAAGCTGTGACTAAGTAGAAGAATAGTATGATTCTCAAAAACCCCCTTACCAAACGGCAATTGACCGGTTTGGTAAGGGGGTTTTTGAGATTATAAATATTTTTGAATGATTGGACGTAATCGATAACCGAACAAGCCAGCAAGAACCGCTAGCAGAAGGTCTTTTGGCAAAGGCACGGCCATCCAAGCCCAAGCCATTTGGTATGTAAAGCCTTCTGGTGCTGCAGCCCATACTTTATATGCAGCGTACATCCAGTTCGTTCCGAAAAGATAATTGATTGCAGTCCCGACTAATGCCGCTATTACAAATCCAACCTTAGTTGGGTACTTCTCAACAATAAGACCAACAAAATAAGCGACCAAAATAAAGGAAACAATAAAGCCGAATGTTGGGCTTACAATTGTATCAAATCCACCTGAAAAGCCTGCGAATACAGGTAATCCTGCCAAACCGATTAAAGCATATACAAGCATGGCAATTGCGCCGTTACGTTTACCTAATAAGAGACCGGCTAGTATGGCGAAGAATGTTTGAAGCGTGATTGGGACACCACCAATGATTAGAAACGATGAGATGTTGGCACCCACCATCATTAAAGCGGCAAACATCGCTGTTTGTACCAATTGCAAAGTGCGTGAATGGTTAGTTGATCTTGTTGCAGTGGAACTCGTCATGTGAACCCTCCAGTAACTCAATATAAATTCAGTATAGAAAATCCGAATTTATTAGTCAACCTATTTTTAATAATGGTTAACACATTTTATTTTGTGGGACTGAAAGGATAACTTTAAGTACTAGATATTGTACTAAATACTGAGTGATGCCGATTAAAGCCAAGTGGATGCCGATTAATTTCCCTCTTACTCCGAATAAGTTAAGCGTCATGCCGAATAAACAGAGTTCGATACCGATAAACTGTGAAATATTCCTGACAAGTGGGTCTTCATGATTAAGCAGGTATGCGCTATTCTATTTTTTCGCATACTGTTAGCGGAAGGAGTGAACACGTTGGCATTTGGTAAGGAGACAAAGCTTCATATAATTCTACTTTTATTGGTTTTAGCTGTTTTCGTGTGGTCTGTTATCAAACCAGCCGTTTGGATGACATGGATGGCAGAGGTCGGGCCATCAGTGATCGCATTAATTGTAGTAGTGGCTACTTATAATAAGTTTCGCCTGACAACCCTTTCTTATTTCATCCTTGCACTCTTGTCCATCCTTACATTTATCGGTGGTCATTATACTTATGCTGAAGTCCCTCTTTTTAATTGGCTAAAAGAAGAGTTCGGATTGGCTCGGAATCACTATGATCGATTTGGACATTTTCTAAAAGGACTATCCGTCATTGTCATTAGGGAAATTTTAGTGAGGAAAACCCCATTGTTCAAAGGAAGTTGGTTGACTGCCATATCCATCAGTATGGTACTTGCGCTTGCAGCGTTGTATGAAATCGTTGAATGGTTGAGTACAAAATTGCCGAATGCCAAAAAAGTAGCGAAAGATTTTCTGGGCATGCAAGGAGATCAGTGGGACGCGCAATGGGATATGTCTTGTGCCTTTTTGGGGGCAATTTTAGCAACCCTTATATTGTCTGGATTACACAATAAACAAATGACGAGACTGGATGCTTTGAAGGAAAGGTAACTCAGTATCAATTAGTACATGATGAACTGTAAGCATTCTTTAAATTCATACTGTTTTCGCAATCATATCCATAAATTTTTCAGGTTCCTCCGTGAAAGGGAAATGGTTACTTTCTTCAAATGTAAAGAGGCTTGCATTTGGAATGGCATGTGCGATTTGTTCAGAAAAAACATATGGACACTGTGCATCATGTAAACCGCAGTATACAGTGGTTTGGACAGTGATCGTACTTAAGCTAGCCAGTAAATCATATGTGGGAAGTTCTGAGTAGGAATAATAGTTGAGTCGATCTGGAACGACACTGCCACTGTTTGGCACATTAAAATACTCTTCGTACTTCTCGGGACGGTAAATGGACATTTCTGTCCACTCTCGACCAGCTGATTTCTTTGCTTCAATTGAGCTCGAAGGGGAGTTCAGTGTAGTGAAAATCTCAAGCAGTCGTTTATTATTCAAATTGTCCTTACAATAAATACTTCCTGGGTGATTCATATATTCCTTAGAAGCAGAAGCTCCGCCAATGACAATTTTTGCTAAAGATTGAGGTGCTTGGACGGTATACACGAGCCCGAGCATTCCTCCAGTGGAATGACCGGCAAATGCCCACTTTTTATAGTCAAGTGCATTACGAATGGCTTCCAGATCGTTGATAGATTCATTCATACTTAACTCATCAGCTTTCTGAAAACCAACCGAGTTTCCAGCTCCACGGAGGTTCACGAGATAAACGGTGAAATAATTGGTAAATGCTTGAGCAAATGTGTTTCCATTTGCATTAAAAGCGCTGTACAAATGCGTCACACACATGGGTTCGCCATTACCTTTTATGAATATCTCGAAAGTTCCCCTAGTTGTTTCAATGAGTTGCTGCACCCACATGTATTTGGCCTCCATTTGTTTTCTCGATTCGTACTACCTTAGCTATTTAACTAGATCTTGAGAGGTTAAGATTCTTTTGGCTTTTATATAAGCAATTGTGTCTAGCAATTCTTCTTTTTCTACCGGCCGATTGTCAACCAAGAAAGTGTATTTGTCGATCACGTCATCGAGTGGATATTGAAAATTGACTGTATTGTTCTGCTGTTCCCGATCCAGTAAGTAATCAACTGAGACATCAAAAAAATCGGCAATCTTAATTAAATGTGTATTACTAGGCTCTTTCTTATTTAATTCATAACTCCAGATAATACTTTTGGCAACATCAAGATTTTTTGCTAACTCCTCAGAAGTCATACATTTTTTTGTTCTTAATTCTTTTAGTTTGGTCCCCATTTTAGACAATAAGTTCATTCCCTTTTCCTGTAAATTACTAAAAATAATCAATTTCTTAAAATATATAATAGTTTGAATATTATAACATTCGTAAACCGAAATGTATTGTACTCAAAGTAAAAAATTTTAGAAAAACTCGGGATTTCAAAGAAGAAGGTGGTTGTCAGCCATTTAACTGCGATTATTTTCATGAAGAAAGAAATTAAGTTTGCAATAGATTTTTGCATATTTTGATGAAGAAGGACAATTACCTCAATGAGATTTCACAATATTTTCGATTGAATTTTTACTGACGTAGATTTGTATTATGACTTTGGAAAGTAGGTGAGAATTTGTATAGAAAAGAAGTATATGTATTTCAGGAAACAACTCCTATTCCAGCAGTTGTCAGAAACTATCGGGAGGAAGATTTTGAAGACTTAATTGCCGTTCAAAAAGAGAGTTTTCCACCGCCGTTCCCTTCAGAGCTATGGTGGAATGAAAAACAGCTAAGGAACCATGTGGGGATCTACCCAAAAGGTGCATTATGTGTAGAGATAAATGGTGAAATAGCGGGTTCAATTACCGGATTATTGGTTGATTTCAATCCGGAAACCCCCTTGCATACTTGGGATGAGGTGACTGATCACGGTTATATCACGAATCATAACCCTATGGGGAAAACATTGTACATCGTTGATATTTCCGTAAAGCCTACATATCGTAAAATGGATATTGGGAAATTGTTGATGCAGTCGATGTACGAGCGAGTGGTCTACGATAAACTTGATCGTGTGCTTGGTGGAGGACGCATGCCAGGGTATCACAAGCATGCAGTTCAACTATCACCTGAGGCGTATGTGGAGAAGGTGGTAGCTGGTGAAATTAAAGATCCAGTTATTACTTTTTTACTCAGATGCGGGCGTACGCCAGTTTGTATAGTACCAAATTATTTGGATGATAAAGACTCGCATCATCATGCATTATTAATGGAATGGAAAAATCCTTTTAAAAATATTCGGTGAGCAATGGAGTAAATCAGGTTAGGAACACAGGGACTAAAAAAGAATCAATATAAATCGAATTAACTTAAAAAGCCTCCACTTTTCCAATTCTGTATTGGAGAGTGGGGGCTTTTTAAGAGTCAAGAGGGTAGGGGTGCGGAAATAATAAAGATTTAAGTGAAGGGTGAATCAAATATTTCCCAACATCAATTTCGATAAAATGTAAAATAATTCTAACTCATTACGAAACTACGTGTTATGATATTGGGTATAATTTACAAATCGTTCAGTTCGGTTTGTTGAGGAAGGGGGAGGTTTTATGATGAAGATTATTGGTTGGGTCCTAGCCATCGTACTTTTCATTGGAGTTGGTTTTTATTCGACGACTGTATTTGCCTATCATTCCTCTAAAGAATTATTTAACTTCCCAGTACCTAAGCATGCTGAGCTAGTTGAAGAAAGTACACAAGGGAAAACGTACGAGTGGCCCCATGTCTCTGAAGAACACGGAATACCAGTAGCTTACGAAGTGGTACTCAAAGTAAATGGTTGGGAAAAAGGACAACGAGAAGGCGCTTCGGTTTATTACATAAAAGGTAACCATCAAATTGATGTCATTTCTCATACTGATCTGTTGACGCTTCGTAAAGTAAAGTAAGAAAAAACTCACTAAAAAGGTGATGTAGGTTGAAAGTAGAATCCGGTGTTGTTAAAGGTTATCAAAAATTGAATGTCCCGTTTACTTATCTGAGAAATGAATGTCACTCAAAGAGTTTAGTTGTGTTTTTACCTGGAACCGGATACACCGTGCAAAGTCCTCTGTTTCATTATGCGAAAGAGCTGTTCATTCAGAGAGACTTTGATGTATTACAGGTTAACTATCAGTATAAGGATAAGGCTTATGCTGAATTTACCGTGAAAGAAAAAATTGAATCAATTATTTTTGATGTCAACAAGGTTATTGATGAGACTTTAAAGACTGCTCAATACGAAAACTATTACGTAATGGGTAAGTCTATAGGGACGATAGCGATGAGTTCATTGTTAAATAGGGCTGAATTCATTGAGGCGAAAGCGATTTGGTTAACCCCTTTGCTTCAACGAGATGAGGTTTTTTCTGCTCTTGCTGCAATCAGTCATAAAAGTTTGTGTATCATTGGAGATCAAGACGATTGTTACATTAATGAACGATATGATGTGGTGATAACCAATCCCCATGTTATTTTTCGCCTGATACCGAACGTAAATCATAGTCTGGAATACGAGGATTTTAAGGTGGAAAGTATTGATGTAATGAAGAGTGTAATAGTTGATATAGAAAAGTTTGTTTTGCAAAACAGCTAAAACCTATTTAGTTCCAGCGTTCGTATAGATAAGACTTCTTGAGAAATATGACTGTGTATTTTATTGACAAGAGGGGGGAGAATTAAAATGGAAAACTATGAGCTGTATAAGATAGCCTTATTAACTATAATGACCATTACTTTATTGTATATAGCATTTATCATCTCAGATCCAGGTTTTGGAGTAGGTTAATAAGCTTTAATTAATCAGATAGTGAATAAAAGATAACATAAATATTTATTGATGAAATATGGAACACAGAGAAAGAAAGCTCGGCTCTTGTTATAAATCACAAAGAACTAAATTGCCAATGAATCATTTATAAATAAATTAATTAATTATCCTCATTTGAAGTACGACGGTTTTGCATGCGCTGATGCAATAGACCGTCTGTTTTTTTGTTCTCCCCTGTAATGAATTCGGTCATATAGTGCGTTAAATATTTTCCATAGTTGTTTTCGGTGTTTAACAACAGTTCATCTACATAGTACGCGCCTTTAGGGACAGCATCCAAAAGCAGTACGCAAAGAGAGGCATAAACTCCGCATGCTACTTGGAAATATGTTGCATTTGTTTTGTATTTAGAAAAGATTGCTTCATTGCTCAACACGTTATACATGTACCTTTCTTTATTGGGATAAACGAGCAGAACTCCTACGAGATCTTCGCCAATTAATGCTTCGTCTTCAGGGTTAAGTACCTTCATTTCATAATTCCACAATTTATCCAAGTCATCGATGTTTTCACGAATCAAGTTCGTCGTATGATCGTTCACCTTATAAAGAAATCCGCCTTCCATGTCGAAAAGCTTACAAAGGGTATAGACTTCCTCGTGGGGCATTAAGCAACCATGAAATTGTTTATTTCCCAAGGTTACCTTGAATTCAAGATCATAGACCTTTTCATAGAAGAAGAGGGGGTTGTGGTGTCTCATGAACATGGGGTAGCTAAGAATCGCCTCGTCCAGGAAACATTCAGGGGACCATGTGGTGTAGATTACATTCTTTTTCGCTAGTTTTGGATTTTTAAAAAACGAATTATCGTGCTCTACAATATAACAGCCGATCGGCTTATTATCTGGTGTGTCTGTCTTTAGAAGTTCAAGAGCCATCCACTGAACGACACCGGGATTCATTCCAGATCCGATAATAGCTGTGTGATTTTGAAATTTGTTTTTCACCTTTTCCAACTGTCTAAATCGTTCAATCAAGCCAAATCCTTCATATAACTCTTCGTTTTCATCAATCATTGTATTCTCCAACGCTGTATTTACATAGCTGACACCAATTTGATCACAACACTGCATCATTTCAACTGTATCCGCCCAGGAAAGATCAATGACAACAGAAGTCCGGGAGTTTCTTAAGTGAGCCTTAAATTGCTCATTGTCTCTCAAATCGAATTCATGAATAACAAATTTATCTTTTAAGTTTGGATAAGAAAGAGCATATTCAGATGCTTCTTTCTGTACATGATCAATCAAATGAATGCAGCAATCATTCATAGCTTGATTCATTGGATCCTGCTGATCCTGCATGGCGTTATTTAAAATCGAAAGTATTCCGTGTGCCACTCCTCCTGCACTGCCCAATATCGTTATAACGTGTTTCGTGTATGTCATGTCAAAACCTCATTTAGTTTTATACATAATCTATGTGGTTTCGAAGGATTGATATAGGTTGATTTCTTGTTTTTGAATAAGGTGGCTACTGGGAGGTTAAATGCATCGAAAACCGCCACAGAATATAATTCATGACTAAATCAATTCCAAAAGTTGCTAATTACAACGTGAACGTCAATTATTCCTACGTCAACGCCAAATTTTCCTACGTCAACCTCGATAATTACTACGTGAACGTCGATAATTACAACCAAGAATCGTGTCCATGTAAAAACCATAAAAAAACCTGCCACATAGGCAGGTTTCTAAGAAATAAATATCGCATTCAGGGAATAATAAGGCGTATTTGTTAAAGTGGTACTATTTTGCGTCCGGAAAGATCCGTTTAACAGTTTCGCTAAATTCTTCGAATAAGCCTTCAACGGGTTTCCCTTCCTCAATTTTTTTACCATAGTCCTGAATGCGGGTTACAAATTCAGGATTTATGGAAATATAAACATTCTTAACATTGGCGTTTGTCATACTTAATTCTTTTCGTATCTCTGCGTATAGTTCATCAAGTTCCTCTGAACCTTCTTTTATTTCTGTTCCATCTGCTTTTTTGTTCAATACCACTCCGACATAGGCGTTGTTATCTGTAAGAATGACAGTCGCACTTTCCACTTCTTCTAATTCCGCAATTTTTTCAGATGCTTTATCAGCAAGTTCTAAATTCACTTTGTCATTTGCTGTTTCATCTGTATTTTCCTCAATCGGTTTATTACTAGACGTGTCTTTATCTTCTTTTGTGCCACATCCCATTAACGCAGTACATAAAAGGATGGTTGAGAAGATCATCCATATTTTTTTCATTATTTATACAGCCTCCTTATTTATTTGTAACTTTAGAGTGGTCTTATATCATTTTTTTATTCTCTTTTAGAAGATTGGTTTTTTGTAAAAAAAATGACGAAAGTGACTGCACGAAACAGATTGTTATGTAATAGTATATAAAAAAATAACTGTACTATAACAACGGGAGGCAATTGAGTGATTAAGCGTAACCGTTTAAAAATTTCAAATGAATTATATCGGTTTATAGAAGATGAAGCATTGCCAGGCAGTGAGGTATTGAGCGATGGGTTCTGGGAAGGTTTGAGTCAATTAGTTTATGAATTGGCTCCAAAAAACCGCGAGTTGTTAACTATTCGAGAACAGATGCAGACAAAAATTAATGAATGGCATACCACTCGCAATTGGTCTGATAATCGGACTCAATACGAAACATTTTTAAAAGAAATCGGTTACTTGGAACCGAAGGGGATGCCCTTTCAAATTGAGACCGCAAATGTAGACGACGAAATTGCAAATCTCGCAGGACCGCAGCTTGTCGTGCCGGTCAATAATGCACGTTATGCAATTAATGCAGCGAATGCTCGGTGGGGTAGCCTATATGATGCGCTTTACGGAACGGATGTCATTGATGAACAGAATGGCGCAGAAAGAGGAACCACATATAACCCGCTGAGGGGGCAACAAGTTATTTTGTATGCCCGCAAGTTCCTGGATCAAATAGTACCGCTTGAAAAGGGTTCACATTTGCAATCGACTGGTTATCGAATTGAACAGAATCAACTGATTGTGGAAATGGGTAACGAACAGTCAATTTTGAAGGAGCCATCAAAATTTAAAGGCTTTACTGGGGATGTCACCATGCCGTCGTCCATTCTTCTCCAAAACAACGGCTTGCATGTAGAGATTCAGATTGATCGCCATCACCCAATCGGCAAAGTGGATTTAGCCGGTGTGAAAGATTTAATGATTGAATCAGCTTTATCGACCATACTCGATTTCGAGGATTCGGTGGCAGCGGTTGATGCGGAAGACAAAGTCCTGGTATATCGTAATTGGCTTGGATTGATGAAAGGAACATTGAAGGCGACGTTTAAAAAGGGGTCACGGGAAATTCAGCGAGAGTTGAATACTGACCGGACTTACAAGACAACTGCAGGGGAAGAACGACTGTTACGCGGACGTTCGCTATTAATTGTGCGAAATGTGGGTCACTTAATGACCTCCAATATGATACTTGATGAAAAAAATGAAGAAGTGCCAGAAGGAATCATCGATACGGTTATCTCCAGCTTACTGGCGAAACATGATCTGTTGAAAGCACCAGGGTGTTTGCGAAACTCGGAGCAAAGTTCAGTTTATATTGTGAAGCCCAAAATGCATGGCTCGGCAGAAGTGGCTTTTGCCAATGAACTTTTCAATCGTGTGGAAGATTTGCTAGGGCTGAAACGTTATACGTTGAAGATTGGCGTAATGGATGAAGAAAGAAGAACCTCGATAAATCTTGAAAATTGTATTCGGCAAGTAAAAAACCGAATTGTCTTTATCAACACGGGCTTTTTGGATCGAACGGGAGATGAAATCCATACATCGATGCTGGCTGGACCAGTCATTCGCAAAAATGATATGAAACATTCTTGCTGGCTTCAGGCATATGAGAAGTCAAATGTTGATAACGGGCTGCTATGCGGTTTGCCAGGGGTAGCGCAAATCGGGAAAGGCATGTGGGCGATGCCGGACCGCATGAAGGAAATGATGGAACTGAAAATCGGTCATTTGGAAGCGGGAGGAAGCACTGCCTGGGTACCTTCACCGACGGCGGCAACTTTGCATGCACTTCATTACCATCAAGTAAATGTTTCGAATGTGCAAAAAGAGCTGGAACAGAAGATTCAAGATCGAACAGGTGACATTTTAACTCTTCCTTTAACTAATGAAGGTTGGTCACCCCAAATAATCCAACAGGAACTAGATAACAATGCACAAGGGTTGCTCGGCTATGTGGTTCGTTGGGTTGAACATGGAGTGGGCTGTTCGAAAGTGCCTGACATTCATGACGTAGGGTTGATGGAAGACAGAGCGACACTGCGTATTTCAAGTCAGCATATGGCCAATTGGCTTCACCATGGAATTTGTACAAAAGAACAAGTTTTGGAGACTTTAAAGCGTATGGCGAAAATTGTAGATGAACAAAACGACGACGACCCGTTATATCATCCCATGTCCGCCAATTTTGAAGAATCGATTGCCTTTCAAGCAGCCTGTGAACTTATTTTAAAAGGGAAAGATCAGCCGAGTGGCTATACGGAGCCGATTTTACATCGCAGAAGATTACAGTACAAAATACAAAACGCTGCCAAAAAGAGCTGACTGTTGGAACTGGGGCAGTGTAAAGAAAAATGAAATGGAGGGATACCCATGTATGAAAATCAACCGGAAATGAATACAAACGAAGTCACACCGACCGTTATGTTTCAATCCAAAAAGGAAAGAAAACATTTGAATATTTGCCTTGCTTGCGGACAGGAATTTGATAGTTTCAAAGAGTCTATTCAATGCTGCGCGGATTTGGACTGATTGATTCAGTCAGGCTGTTTAAAAGTTTGTTCTAATTAAATCAAAAAGGAGATTGTGAATTGATAAATCGAAAACAACAAGCGGACCTACTAACAGAGAGTTGGAATGAAAGTCGTTGGAGAGGTGTGGTTAGACCTTATAGCGCGGAAGATGTCGTGAAGTTAAGAGGCTCTATCGTCATCGAGCATACACTAGCGACTTTAGGAGCGAAGCGTTTATGGGAGCTTGTCAACACGGAAGACTACGTCAACGCACTTGGTGCCCTTACTGGGAACCAGGCGATGCAACAAGTGAAGGCAGGTTTGAAAGCCATTTATTTAAGTGGTTGGCAAGTAGCTGCCGATGCCAACTTGTCAGGACATATGTACCCCGATCAAAGTTTGTATCCGAGCAATAGCGTACCACAAGTAGTGAAACGTATTAATCAAGCGTTACAACGTGCTGATCAAATTCAGCAAGCGGAAGGAAAGGGCGATACATATTGGTACGCCCCCATTGTAGCGGATATGGAAGCGGGTTTTGGTGGAACGCTGAATGTATTTGAGTTGACCAAATCAATGATTGAAGCCGGGGCTGGTGGCGTACATTTGGAGGACCAGTTGTCTTCTGAAAAGAAATGCGGTCACTTGGGCGGGAAAGTATTACTTCCGACACAAACAGCCGTACGAAACCTCATTGCTGCGCGTTTAGCAGCTGACGTGATGGGTGTGCCGACGGTCATTATTGCACGAACGGATGCCAATGCAGCCAATTTAATTACAAGTGACGTGGACCCGTATGATCATCAATTCATTACAGGGGAGCGTACCCCTGAAGGTTTTTTCCGAACAAATGATGGAATCGATCAGGCGATTGCACGTGGTCTTGCTTATGCGCCATATGCCGATTTAATTTGGTGCGAAACTTCCGAGCCAAACTTGGAAGAAGCGAGAAAATTTGCTGAAGCGATACACGAGAAATTTCCCGGGAAACTATTGGCTTACAACTGTTCGCCTTCATTTAACTGGAAAAAGAAATTGGATGAAGAAACAATTGCAAGCTTCCAGCAACAGTTAGGAAAGATGGGGTACAAATTCCAATTTGTCACACTTGCAGGCTTCCATGCGCTTAACTACGGCATGTTCGAACTTGCGAAAGGGTACAAGGAGCGGGGGATGGCGGCGTATTCTGAATTGCAGGAAGCCGAGTTTGCTGCAGAAGAAAACGGCTATACGGCAACCCGTCATCAACGTGAGGTAGGAACAGGCTACTTTGACGAAGTATCGCTTGTCATTTCTGGTGGTACATCATCAACGACTGCTTTAAGCGGTTCCACTGAAGCGGAACAGTTCGAATAAGTGCACGAAAAAAACCAGTAGAGCGTGTACCTACTGGTTTTACATATGAGTTTTTGTCCATTCAGTTTTGGTTTTCGTCCAATCAGAACGGTTTACTGTCCAGTCAGGTTCGCTTTTTGACCAATCAATCCACGTTTTCGTCCAGTCGCAAGCAATTACCGCCCATTCAGTATTTAAAACTCTCAAATTATAAAATCTTATCCAAAAACTCTTTTGCTCTAACCGTTTTTGGCTGAGTGAAAAATTCAGCAGGTTGGCCTTCTTCAAGTAATACGCCATGATCAAGGAATAGGATGCGATCCGCGACTTCGCGGGCAAAGCCCATTTCATGCGTGACTACGACCATCGTCATCCCCGACTTAGCAAGATCTTTCATGACATCCAATACTTCTTTCACCATTTCGGGATCAAGAGCTGATGTAGGTTCATCGAACAGCATAAGTTCAGGTTCCATGGCAAGCGCACGGGCGATTGCGACACGTTGCTTCTGACCACCAGAAAGGCTGCCTGGATAAGCTTTTTCTTTCTCAGACAAGCCTACTTTTTTCAGTAGTTGTCGTGCCTTTTCTTCAGCAACTGGCTTTTTGATGCCTTTTGCCTTCATTGGTGCATACGTTAAATTCTCAAGTACCGTTAGGTGAGGAAATAAGTGAAAGTGTTGAAAAACCATGCCTATTTGTTGGCGTACCTTATGAATCGGCGTTTTTGAATCGGTTAAGTCTTTGTTTTCAATCAGAATCTTACCGGATGTTGGGGTTTCCAACATGTTCATGCAACGTAGGAACGTTGATTTTCCAGAGCCTGAAGGTCCGATGATGGAAACCACTTCGCCTTTAGCAATCTCAGTGGAAATGTCATGCAGTACTTCGTTGTTACCGAATTTTTTAGATAGTTTCTCAACTTTGATCACTGACCTTCAACCTCCTTTCAATCATTCGTCCGATTGTTGATAGTCCAAAGACCATAATCCAATAAATTAAACCGACGAACAGCAATGGTTCGAAGTTTCGGTAAATATCTGCACCGACGACTTGTGCACGGCGCATTAAATCCAAGACGGATATCGTTGAAACAAGCGCAGACTCTTTTGTCAGTGTGATTACTTCATTCATTAATGCAGGTAAGATGTTTTTCATGGCTTGAGGTAAAATGATGTCTTTCATCATTTGTCGGTAAGGAACACCGAGTGCCATAGCCGCTTCTGTTTGTCCTCGATCAACCGCTTGAATACCTGCGCGGATAATTTCAGAAATGTAAGCAGCAGAATTTAATCCAAATGCCAAAACGGCTGATAAAAACGGAGAAATGTCATAGCCAGTCAGTTGGGGAATGGCAAAATAAAAGGTCATCAACTGCAAAATCAAAGGCGTTCCTCTGAAAATAGAGGTATACGCAGTAGCAAACCAATTCAAAGGTTTAATGTGACTAATCTTGAACAGGGCCAAAACCGTTCCAAGAATAAAACCAACGACCAATGCCACGGCGACAAATTTTAACGTTACCCAAATTCCTTCTAACATAAAAGGAATATAAGGCGTGATTTGCCCGAAGTCCAAATTCATGCCTTACACCTCATTTCTATATTTTGCTTTTGTATAAATCTTTACGTCTTAAACTGCTTATTCTTCAGATAACCACTTGTCTTTTAATTCCTGAAGTTTGCCGTTCTCTTCTGCTTCTTTCAGAACTTCATTAACTTTTTCAGTCAGTTCGCTTCCTTTAGGGAAAGCCACAGCCATTCCAGGTGAACTAGAAGTAGTATCGTCGAAGCCAGCCAAATCTTGTTCGGCAATGAAGCCTTCAGCTACCGCTTTATCCATGTAAGCAACATCAATACGGTTTGACAACAATTCTTGAATTAACACGTTGGCACTATCCACGGCTTTAATTTCAAAGTCGACTGTTTCTTCTTTGATTTTATTTGCACCGTCTTCTTGAATCGTACCAAGTTGCACGCCAAGTTTTTTGCCTTTCAAATCTTCAAGTGTTTTAATGTCCGAATCCTTTAATGTAATGAACATTTCGCCAGATTGGTTATATTCAGTAGAGAAATCAACATTTTTTTTACGGTCTTCCGTTGCAGACATACCGGATAGCACCATATCGATTCGTTCACTTTGCAAAGCACCGATCAAACCATCAAACTTCATGTCATTAATTTTAAGTTCATATCCTAGTTCGTCGGCAATGTAGTTAGCCAAATCAATATCAAATCCTTCAAATTCACCTGCAGTATTGCGTGATTCAAATGGCGGGAAATCAGCTGAAGTCGCCATCTCCAATACTTTTTTATCACCTGAACCTGCTGTTTCATTTCCAGCTTGTTTCGAAGCATCGTCTCCACATGCGCTTAAAAGCATTGCCCCAAGTGCAAGTGTTCCAATTAAATTCCATTTTTTCATCATGTATAATCACTCCTGTTAATGTATAGTTATGCGTTAAATGAAGTTTATCATGATATTTATTAGTTGTGAAGTATTTTTATTCAAATTATAAAAGTTGTATTTTTCTAAATTGTTCAGATTAAAAGTTGTTGTAGAGGTGTTTGTGTATAAATGTCATGTTAATTTTAAAAGTATTTATGATTTTTGTGTATAAATAAACGCATATTTATACTATTTTATGTGAATGTGTCAATCAATAGAATGAGCCAAGTTATTGTGCGAATTAAACCTACAGGGGTATAATTTGTTGTAAACATGGCGTGACTATAAAAAAGGAGTGGAAGAAGTTAATGAAAAGAATGATGAGCTTATTACTAATGGTAATGATGGTTATGGCTGCTTGTGGATCAGAAGAAACGTATCAAACTATTGATATAGAAGATATTCCGACAAAAGTGGACGAAGGATTTACGGTGCTGGATGTACGCGAGACATCTGAATTCGAAGCGGGACATATTCCTGGTGCGAGCAACAAACCACTTTCTGAGTTGCAGCAAGGAAATCTAGAAGGTTTGGATTCAAAAGGGAAATACGTTGTAATTTGTCAGAGCGGTAACCGTTCAAAACAAGCAAGTGATATTTTGGCAAAAGAAAACATTGAAATCGTCAATGTTTCCGAAGGTATGTCTTCATGGACAGGTGAAGTGGAATAACGTCCCCTTGTTACAGGTGAATGTCGAACCCTCTAGTTACAAGATGCATATACATGGAGAAGAGTGCATTTCGTGTACAAGGAGGAACGTGAACGTTGAAACAGTCAGGCTGTCCGCCACTATTAGGCGAACAATTTCCCACTGTTGAGGTAGAAACAACATTGGGTAGGAAGAAGTTGCCAGAAGATTACGCGGGGAAATGGGTTGTGTTGTTTTCACATCCCGGTGATTTCACACCCGTGTGTACAACGGAGTTTGTTGCCTTCCAAAATAAAATGGAAGAATTCAAGGCTTTGAATACGGAGTTGATCGGCTTATCTTTAGATGATGTGTTTGCGCATATGAAATGGATTGAATGGATACGAGATTCTTTTAATGTATCCATTACCTTTCCGATTATTGCCGATCAATTAGGGAAACTTGCTACACAATTGGGCATGGTGTCTCCAGAACTGGGTTCTTCAACGGTCAGAACGGTGTTTATTATCAATCCTAAAGGCGTCATTCTATTAACAATGAATTATCCTCCAATGGTCGGACGAAATATGGAGGAAATATTGAGAGCTGTGCGAGCACTCCAAGTTGCAACGGAGAACAATGTAGCAACGCCTGTAAATTGGCCTCACAATGAATATTTGGGTGATCAAGTCATTATCCCGCCACCAAGAAATGTGATGGCTGCACAGGAACGTATAGAAGGTGCAAATCAAGGAGAATACCAGTGTTTGGACTGGTGGTTCTGTTATAAATCTTTGGAAAAATAGCGATATAAATGAGCAGCATTTGCAGGTGGAATTTATCTGCCGAAATGCTGCTTTTTTGTGTGAAGATTTAGGAGTAATAGGATGAATCTTTCGTGAAACCTGAATAAACGCATTCTTTTTATACTGATATAACGGAAAACGTAGACATACACTTTAGGAACTTGAAAAGTTAAAGGAGGAATCCAATGATTATACGACAGCAAATCGAAATTAAGGACATGTCCATACATAAGAGTATCGGGAAGATAGAAGGTGATAAAAATCGCGCACATTGAAAAGGCACTATTATTCATGATTGTGTTAAGACTGATAGGGGGAAGTATCGAGGTGTCAGCAGCTTTGTTGATGCTCAAATTCAATGATTTGGAGAAAGCCTTTTATATTAATACGCTACTCGCTTTAGTGGGTCCCACCATTTTAATTGTCACAACAGGAATCGGATTAGTAGGTCTGGCTGATAAAATTCCCTTAACCAAAATGATTTGTCTCTTTAGTGGAATCGTGCTTATTCTTTTTAGTTTGAAATCGAACTAAGAGGAACATTGAGGAATTAGGCTCCAGGTTGATAGATTGGTCATCCAGGTTGCACAAAATGATATTACGATCATCAAAAGGCCCGATCAAATTACTGATCGGGTCTTGTTAATGAACTATTGAACAACTGTTTTATTGTTTTTCAGCATTTTGGATGACTTTTTGTCCATCTATAATCACGTAAAAGACTTTAATTTTTACGCCTTCTTCCAACTCATCAAAGAATGGCTTCGCTGTTTCAGATAATCTCATTGCTTCAGGTTCGTTCTTGTCATTTTTCACTTCAATTGAGTTCACGTCCTGGCGACCTACGTAAGTGACTGAAGATTCTTCAACCTTCAATTTTCCTCCAGTAGATGCAGCATCCTCACTACCGTCCCATGTTACTTCAGTAGAAGCTTTCCACTCTTCTGCTTCATTGGCAGTTGACCAAACCTCTAGCTTGTATTCCCCTGCAGGCAATTTTGCCAGACCTTCCGTTGCATCAAACTTCATTTCAAGAACTTCACCTGGCTTCAAGATTTTTTCCTGCAACATTTGTGTGTACATTTTGTTATCGGAATCTTTATAAACTACTGTATTTGAGCTGTCGATTAATTGATAGTCAAAGAACTGCGAACTATTCATCGATAATTTTACGTCTGTCTCTTTGTCATTTTTCAGCTGGAATACATATTGATGTGCTCCGTCTGTACTTTCTTCCGTCAGACTCGGTACAACTGAGCCTTCGACAATTCCACTGTTTTCATTTCCAGAGCCTGTGTTTACTTTTCCCGGTTCACTTGTATCCGCTGTCGTTCCACAGCCTGCCATTGCGATGATAATAACTGCTGTCGAGAAAAATCTCAGCACATTTTTCATCTTTTTTACCACCTTTCGTTAATAACCGATTAGACCGTTAAGAAGTAAAAAGAGTTACAGTAAATGTGTGAATTTTTAGAAAAAGGATTTTCGACCTATAACCACAATATGAAAGTCAGCAGAAGTGAAATGATATGATAATAATAAAAAGAGGTGTCCGATGAACTTTAGTGAAATCGAGTCCATAGTGAACTGTATGGCAACAAATGAACAGATGAAAGACATTCAGTCCATACAAACAGAACACCGCCTGAAGCTTGCGGAGGTTTGGGGGATTAAAGTTGGAAAGCGGGTTCTGGAAATAGGATGTGGGCAAGGGGATACAACTGCAGTTCTTGCATATTTAGTAGGAGATAAAGGTTTTGTACATGGAATTGATATTGCCCCTGCGAATTATGGAAGTCCAGTCACTGTTGGAGACTCCGCTAACTATTTAATGAAATCGGAGTTAGGCAAACAGATCCATATGGAGTTTGAAGTAGACGTGTTGGCTCAGGCGATCGATTTTCCTGAAAATGCTTTCGATTATGTCGTGTTATCACATTGTTCCTGGTACTTAAAATCTGCAGATGAACTTTTTGCATTGTTGAAGAAATCTAGAAAATGGGCTAAGCAACTTTGTTTGGCAGAATGGGATTCGCGGCTTCAAACCATGGAACAGTATCCTCATTTTTTAGCGGTACATATTCAAGCTCAATACGAATGCTTTAAGAAAAATAGTTTTTCAAATGTACGGACTTTGTTCACACCGAATGATTTATTATCTATTGCTAGAAAAGCAGGTTGGACAATTACCAATGAACAATCCGTTTACTCGTCAGAGCTCCAGGATGGAAAATGGGAAGTTGATCTGACATTAACTGAATATCAAAATGAACTTGAAGAAATGACCCATATGCCTGACAAACTAAAAACGTTAATAAAATCTGAAGTAAACTTATTGGAAGAAGCCGTAAAGAACACACCTTCCATATCTTCGTTACCTACTTATGTGTTCACAGCAACTAGCAAGTGAAAAAAGATGATTTGAGCATAGATAAAGGACCTTTCCACCATAGGGAAGGCCCTTTTTGAGTTTCAATTTACTCTACAGTTCTTAGAGCAGCTTGATAATTCTCTTTGGTAGGTAACTCAAAGCCATTTCTCCCAGTTAGCAAAACAATAATAGAGGCTACAACCAATAAGGCACTAAGTGAAATAAAGCAATATATTATTAAACCCGAAGAGACCATACCAGTAAAGATAGCGATTAGTCCAATTCTTAATAACAAACCTAAAGCGCGGAATAGGCTATCGACCCTGCCAATTAATTCATTAGGGACTTCATCCATCAAGAAGGAATTTCTGGCTACCCTGGCACCACTGTTACCAAGCGCAATGAAAAACATGAGCGCGAGGTACAAAGGAACATTTGCCAGTAAAATGAAGGAAATCGCAATCGTATAAGTAATTACCGCATAAATTATGGTCTTTTCATCACCCAATTTTTTAGCAATGACTGGAACAGTTATTCCTGCCACGATTGCTCCAAATCCATAGACCATTCCTTGTATGCCATAGACACTCCCAGATGTCTTAAGAACATCGAATAAATAAACGGGAAATAGATAATTGGTAATCATTACACCGATAAACGGCATCATCGAACAAAGAAGGAACATGAACATGAGTGGTCGCTTCCTCATATAATTCAGGCCTTCAGATGCTTTTGAAGGAACTGCATTTTGGGAAGTGTTTTGTTCTGTTCTGACATACGGAATTTTTATGTAAAAGAGTATGGCTGCGGCAAAAGATAGCACGTCGATCAACAAAATATAGTGGAGGGCCCATTGGGTCAATAAAATACTGGCGATAGCTCCGGCAACCATGCTTGATAGTTGCCCCTGAACCTCCATAATTCCGTTCAAAGATTTATAATGCTCCTTGCTGAAAATCTCCTGATTAAGTGCAAACATCGTTGGATAGAAAATCGTGTAATACAGACTGCCGATCATATAAATAATCATGTAATGCCATATTTCATAAGACATCCCTAAGAATCCAATCAACGCAAAAAACAATAAGGAAATCATGCTCACCATTTTACTCGTGATGAGCAATTTTTTACGTGAGGTTTTGTCGATGAGATGCCCGATGAAAGGCGTGACCACAAAGCTGATGATGGTCATGGCGATTGTGATGTAACCGAATACCGCGTTCCCATCTTCACTTGAAACTAACAACCAAGGGATGGCGATCATTGTGATTCCCGAACCGATCGATGAAGCAATATTCGCAAATATAATCAACCGGAAACGTGAATCCTGATATAGATTTTTCATTGTATGTATCTCCTTTTTAAGTTTGAACTAAGGCTATACATTTACTATAACGCCTGAAGTGTGGAGTGCTTTCATCCAATGGTTCTTAGTTTCCCTCGGTCAAATGACTGAAGTATTAACAGGATTTGTCAGACAAAAGGTGTATAAAAAGAGCACTTCCTCATTTGGGAAGTGCTCAACATTCTTTCATTTGCGTCTGAAAGTAAAGATGTTTATGAAGGCTGCATCCAGGGTTGAATGCACTGTGGCAAGAAGGACAAGCTGAGTTGCAGGACAAATATTCATCGATCGTTAATTCATGTCCACATGCTCCACACAAAATGGCTTTTTCGTCGAATTGATCTCTCGGCCAAACTTTAGGAGAGTTGCACCCGACTTCTTCATGACAGGAGTAACAAGGGAAGTATGTATTGCAACAATAAAACTTAATGGCGATTCGGTCAATTTCAGAGTGGTAGTGAGCGCAGCGCGTTTCTTTGTCTATGTCTATTCCCTTTACTTGATGTCCATGAATAAGCATTTTGTAATCTCCTTTTAATGGGTGTTGAAGTCATTTAACCATACAACTGGTAGTAAGTCATGCATTCATTGTCCCCTCGAGAAAGGTTTTCTGATGTGACATTCGGAAATTCCTACGTGAACGGCGATAATTCCTACGTGAACCTCCAGATTTCCTACGTGAACGCCTATAATTCCTACGTCGACCCCCATTTTTACAACTGAGCGACCGCTCAGACCTATTGTCATCACTTCTTTCACAGAAACACCCACCAAGCAATGGCTGGTGGGGCTATTCGAGTTGGTTTTAAGATCTTTAAATGGGGCTGTTCGCTTTGCTCGGCAGCCTTTTCTGTTAAAAAATGAGTCTCTTTATTTTCGAATATGGTTTTTCAGACGTGCTGCTTCATTCTTCACACGTCAACCTCATTTTTTCACACGACACCCCCGAAAAGTCAGACTGATCGACCGCTCAGCGCGCTAACAAAGAAGCATCTGTCCGCATCAAGCAGGAAAAGACAGGATTCACTGTCGAAATAGAAATAAGATAAGTTTACGAGGTGATGAAATGAGCTGGATAGAAGCACTGCAACGGTCGATCGATTATTTGGAGGATCATTTGGAATCTGATTTCAAAATGGAGGATGCCGCAGCGGAAGCGAATGTGTCTGTCTTTCATTTTCAAAGAATTTTCATGGTTCTGACGGACATGAGTGTGATGGAGTACGTGCGTCGCCGTCGATTGACACTCGCTGCGGAGGAGCTTGCTTTAACTAGTGTGCGAGTAATCGATGTAGCATTCAAATATGGATATGAAACACCGGAATCCTTTGCGAAGGCTTTCAAGCGGCAGCATGGGATGTCGCCTTCTGAAGCACGATCTTCGAAAAAAGGATTTACTTCCTACAATCGTTTGGTCATCTCTGTACAATTGAAAGGGGCGTTACCGATGAAGGTACGTATTGAAGAAAAAGAGGCTTTTCAGATTATTGGTGTGAAAAGAGAGTTCTCATGTGAGAATGGAGAAAACACACGTGAGATTCCAAAAATGTGGCAAGAAGTCCATCAAAACGGGGTGAATGATGAACTGACGAAATTGAACAACGGTGAAGTGGAAGGGATGCTTGGTGTCTGCCGAATGATGGATACCGCTATAAATACTTTAGAGTATTGGATTGCCACTGCTTATGAAGGAAATGAAGTACCTGCACGTTATGAACGGTTGGAAATTCCTGCTGCGACATATGCAGTATTTGAAGTAGTTGGCCCGATGCCACAAGCAATCCAATCGATGTGGGAGAAAATCTACAGCGAATGGTTCCCATCAAGTTCTTATCGACCAAGCGGTTCAGCTGAAATGGAAGTTTATACAATTGACGATGCCAACAAGGCAGATTATTATTCGGAAATCTGGATTCCTGTCGTAAATAAGTAGGTGGTAACTGTGACAAATCCTTGAAGGCACTATCAATAAAATCACTGGAATAAGTCGCTATGACTGTACACCCTACCCCACACCTCTCTATAATGAGGGGTGTAGAAAGCAGGAGGGGTTAAAATGTCAGAAAAACCACTTAAGCGATTTCGTTTCATGGGATTATTGGAAGGTGGCTCCCTATTAATCTTGTTATTCCTGGCCATGCCATTAAAATATTTCTTTGGAATGCCTGAAGCAGTGAGCGTTGTTGGGTCAATTCACGGGTTTCTGTTTGTCAGCTACTGCCTAATGATTGCCTATATGACTTTCATCGTGAGATGGCCGTATATTTATAGTGTGATCGCTGTGATTGTTGCCTTCATTCCGTTTGGCAATATCTTATTTGATCGTAAGCTTGAAAAATTGGAAACGGTATAAACACTGGTAAGATTCATTTCTTACTAGTGTTTTTTCTTTTCAGTTTCGATAGTTCAACTAGTAATCATGTATAATAATACTTATTTTGGAAATCGCTTTGGCTTAAAATATAGATAAGATAAATGTAGAGTAACTACTGGAATTTATAAAATAAATGCACGATGAAAGGAGCACAATTAGATGAAATTATTCCATACCGCGGATTGGCATTTAGGCAAGCTGGTACAAGGCGTTTCAATGACAGACGAGCAACGATTCGTGCTTCAGCAATTTACAGAGGCGATTGAAGAAGAGAAACCGGACGCCGTCATCATCGCTGGTGATTTATATGACAGAGCTGTACCACCGACGGATGCCGTGAATTTATTGGATGAAGTACTGGAAACGATTGTATTGAAAATGAAAACTCCAGTCATTGCTGTTTCAGGAAACCATGATAGTCCGGGTCGATTGAACTTTGGTAGTCGCATGATGAAATCAAATGGATTTTATATTACGGGACAACTAAAGAAAGATCTGGAGCCGATTGTACTCCTAGATGCATATGGAGAAGTTCATTTCCATCTGGTTCCTTACGCAGATCCTTCTCAAGTTCGTCATGTTTTGGATGATGCAGAAATACGCACACATGACGACGCCATGAAGAAAATGATCGCTCATATCGAGTCCACAATGGATCCATCAAAACGCCATGTTTTGGTAGGACACGCTTTTGTGACACCACACGGGGAAGAAGAAGAAAACACCAGTGATTCGGAGCGTCCATTAGCAATAGGTGGAGCAGAATTTGTGAGTGCTTCTCACTTCAAAAAATTCCACTATACAGCCCTTGGTCACTTGCATCAAGCGCATTTTGTGTTGAACGAAACCATTCGCTATGCCGGTTCACCATTGAAATATTCCATTTCAGAAGAGCACCATAAAAAAGGTTTCCATATTGTTGAGATGGACGAGCTTGGCAATGTCACCGTTGAAAAACGCTTGCTCACACCGAATCGCGATATCCGCACCGTTGAAGGGAAAATGGAAGATATTTTGCAGCATAAGTTTAATGAAGATTACGTGTTTGTGAGATTGCTTGATGAAACGCCAATCCTCTTCCCAATGGAAAAGGTGCGTTCAGTCTATCCAAATGCCATGCATGTGGAACGCAAAGTAGTGTCCGTTTTAAAAGGAACGGAAGAAAGTACGGTCGGTTCTCGACGTAAAATGGACGACTTGTCCTTATTTAACGCTTTTTATGAAGAAGTTAAAGGTGTAAAAGCTTCTGAAGAGACAGCATTGATTTTTAAAGAAGTGCTACAGGATTTCTTACATGAGCAGCAAGAGTTCACTGGCCCCGCAAAGAAAGAGGGGGTTAAAATTTGAAGCCGATTACATTGAAAATGACCGCATTTGGTCCATACAAACAGACTGAAACGATTGATTTTACTGAGTTGCAAGGCAATCAATTATTTGTGATATCAGGCAGTACCGGTGCTGGGAAAACCACAATTTTTGATGGCATCTGTTTTGCACTTTACGGAGCGGCGAGCGGGTCTGATCGCAGTGAATCACGTATCATGCGCAGTGATTTTGCAGACGATGCCGTTCACACTGCTGTAGAGCTTGTATTTGAAATCCATCAGAAGACGTACCGAATCCTTCGTCAAATGAGTCATGTTAAAAAAGGCAATAAAAGTGCGACTGGGGAAAAATATGAGTTCTTTGAAAAATTCGGAGACCGTGAAGTACCCGTTGTGGAACGTCAAATTGTTTCGGAAATCAATGTGAAAGTGGAAGAAATCCTCGGATTGACCCAAAATCAGTTCATCCAGATTGTGATGCTTCCTCAAGGGGAATTCCGCAAACTTCTGACATCTGAAACAGAAAACAAAGAGGACATTTTACGTAAAATTTTTAAAACAGAGCCTTATAAAATGATCAGTGAACGCCTTAAGCAAAAGAAGACTCACGCTGAAGAAGAATTGAAAATCGCTCAAAGAACGAGGAATAGTTATATTCACAATATCGTCTCTTCACTTCCAGCGAGAGAATCCACCATTTTTAACGTATTAGCTCAAGAGCATTTCAATATGCATCAAGTCATATCGGGCTTGGAAGAAGAAGCTACTTATTATGAAAACAAAATTGTCTTGGATCAGATCAAGTACAACGATGCTTATCAGAAGCATACGAGCAAGTCCGGTGAATTCCATCAAGCCAAGAGTTTGAATGAACGCTTTGAAGAATGGGGGACCAAAAAACAGAAGCTACAAGTACTGACCGAACAGTTGCCTCTTTTCGAGGAAAAAGAAACGCGACTCGAGAAAGCGGAACGAGCAAGTGTGATCGAAGCGATTGAACAACAGTATGTTGAACTTCAAAAAGAAGTACTGGAAAAACAACAACTTTTAAACGATGCGATTGCTTCAGAGGAGAAAGCAAAAATTCATCTGGAGCAGATGAATTTGAAATACGTTGAAGAAGAAAAGAAGCAGGATGAACGCGAGAAGTTAAGTGAGTCACTCGTCCGATACCATGATATTTTACCGGTTGTGCGGGATATGGCGGTAAAAGAAAATGAGTTAAAAGAACTTAAAGTGAAGATTACTGGCTTGTCTGTGAATGTGAAAAAACTCGCTGAACGGACTGTAATTGAAAATGAAAAACTTCAATCACTGAAGCTAGAAACGGAAAGTCTCGACAATCAGTTAGGTTCATTTGACGATAAACTGCAAAAGTTAAGTGAAATAAATGATCAATGCCGCGTGTTAAAGGAATACAATGCTGTTCAGCAAGCCGTCTATAATCAAGAAGCTGTTACGCTTAAACGACAACAAGAATTCACTACTGTCCGTGATGCATATTCGGCACTCGAACAGGAATGGTTTGATAATCAGGCACGTGTTTTGGCAGCTCATCTGCATGATGGTGAAGCTTGTCCGGTATGCGGCAGTGTGGAACATCCCCAGAAGAATGACAAGGACCAAACGCTCTCTCCTTCCAAAGAAGAGTTAGAGCAGTCCAAATACATCTTGAACCAAGTGGATAACGACTATCGCGACGCCTTGGCAAAACTGAAAGCTTACAAGAATCAGTGTGACGATAAAGGCCAAGAACTTTCGAAGTTCGGCATTGAGATCGGTCAGGCTGTTGAAGCGCATAAATCGATGGACGAGATGCGTCTAAAACTGGATGAAGAAGTCAGCGATATGCGAAAAGATAAAGAAAAACTGCGCCTCAAGAAGCAACAATTAAAAGATCAAACAGTAAAAGTTGAACAGCTTCAGGCACAAACATCGGATATCACTGCAACGTATCAAGAATTGAATTCAACGTTTGAAAAATCAAAAGCTGTTTATGAGGATAAGCTGCAATCAATTCCGAGCGAAGTGCGTGTGTTATCACAATTAGAGAAACAGATTCGTGAAACGGAAGAACGTAAACGCAGGTTGGAAGAGGCTTGGACAGCTGTGCAACAGGAAAGACAGAAAGCGAAGGATCAATATGCAACAACTGTCCTGACAATTGATCACATGGAAAAGGCAGTGCTCGAAGCAAAAGCCAAAGAGGAACGGGCTGGCCAGTCGTTTAGTACGGCACTCACTTCTTCATCTTTTGAATCGGCAGAAGCATATCAACAAGCGAAGTTACAGGCATCGGAAAAGGCTTCATTGAAAGAAGAAATCACACATTTCAAGCAAACAAGACATACGCTTGACCAACAAGTTACAGAGTTGAGCGCGTTACTTCAAGGCAAAACGAAAGTCGATTTAGCCGCTTTGCAAAATGACATGATTGCGTTGAAACAAGTGTATGAGTTGGCGCTTCAGGAAATGAACCAGTCCGTGGAAACCCAAAAGGCAGCAAGCAAATTGATTGAGAACATCAAGGTTTCCAATGAGAAGTCCGCATTGAAAGAACAAGAATTCAACCGAATTACGGACTTGTATGATGTCGTTCGAGGTCAAAATGGAATGAAGATTTCGTTCGAAAGATACTTACAAATCGAGTATCTGGAGCAAATTATCGAGTCTGCCAATGAACGGTTAAAACATTTATCGAACGGGCAATTCCACTTGATTCGAAGCGAGCGACAGGAATCGAGAGGGAAACAAAGTGGTTTAGGCTTGGATGTTTATGATGCTTATACAGGGCAAACACGAGATGTCAAAACCCTTTCTGGGGGAGAGAAGTTCAATGCTTCGTTGTGCTTGGCACTCGGCATGGCTGATGTCATTCAAAGTTTCCAGGGAAATGTGTCTATCGATACGATGTTTATTGATGAAGGATTTGGGTCACTCGACGAAGAGTCATTGAACAAATCGATCGATACGTTAATTGACTTACAAAAATCAGGACGGATGATTGGCGTCATCTCACATGTCCAAGAGTTGAAAACAGCCATTCCTGCGATTTTGGAAGTGAGAAAATCGAAAGAAGGCTACAGTGAAACCAGATTTGTCATTAAATGATTAAAATATTGGTAGAAAAAACAGCTAGATTCGCTGAGTGATTTTACCTTATTTCTAATTATTGAAAGTAAGCATTTAATATGAATTACTCTTGAGGATACAAACGTCATGTTTGAGAATCGACGAAGAACGAGAAATCATATACAAAAAGAGAATGATAATCCTAGATATCAAAACATACAAAAAACCAGTTCCTCGTTGAGAGGACTGGTTTTTTTGTGTATTAATTTGCATATCTAATTAAAGGTTTTACCAAAAAATAGTTAGTAGTTATTAAGTCTCTCTTTAGGTGATTGTTGGTAGTTTGGGAAGTTGTAGGTGAAAAACTTCGGTAATAATTACCACCATTTCCTCTATTGTTAGCATGCTATACTCAAAAAATGTTAGCCAAGTAAATGATATCCGGTCGAAAAGAGCCTGGCGGAATAGCTCCCATTTATGGTGGTGTGCTGTGTGTTGTCTCATAAGGCAAGTTAAGTTGGAGGATGAAACAACGTTTTGTTCCTTAGAGTAGCTTTCAAACATTTATCGCTCAAATCTCGGTATTTATCGCTCAAACTGGAGATTTATCGCTCACACGGAAGTTTTATCGCTCAAATCCATCTCACGCGCAAGTTTACTTGTTGAACTCACATACGCTATTTAATCGACTTGCTCTAAGGTTTTCTCTCCAACAGAAAAGTGAGCCATGCAACGTCAGTGGAATGGCTCCCATTAAGACAAAGATTCATCGAAAGCGCTTACATGCAGTTATACATAGAAGACCATGCCCAAAAGTAATTTCAGTTCAGTACCAAGTGCAAGAAAAAATACCAATCAATTTAACACAAGGAGATGAACGACCATTCGAAAGCTTACAAAGATTTTGGTTCTATCATTTATTTTCACACTGTCATTTTCAGGCGCGGCAGGAGCAACATATTCAGTACATAAAGGTGATACCTTATACGGAGTCGCACAAAAATACAGAATGGGCTATACCGATTTACGATCTTTAAATCCCCAAATCAAAAATCCTAACCAACTAAATGTTGGTCAATCGATTGTGGTTAGAACTCCTGACAAAGCATCAGATCTAGTTGACTATGCAAAGGTTCTTAAATCACAAACGAAATACGTGTACGGGGCAGATTATAGCCTGGCGCCTTACAAGGCCGATTGTAGCAGTTGGACCAAGCATATTTATGCGAAATTTGGCGTGAGTTTACCTAGAACTAGCCGTGAGCAATCACATGTTGGAACTTCTATTTCATTTAAAAATATGAAAAAAGGAGATTTAATGTTCTTTGCGAGCAACGGCACAACTATTTCACATGTAGGTATCTATATGGGGAATGGGATGTGGATTAGTAATTTAAACACTGCACAGAGTGTACAAACATTTTCGGTTTGGGGCCCATGGACTCAAAAACACTTTATGTGGGCACAGAGAGTACTTTAAATAACGTTTGTTTTTAATGGTGCTACAAATCGACGTCCATTTTTTTATTCAACATCATTTTCTTGGTTGTCGAGATGATAAATGGGTGCACCTTCAGCGACCATATTAAGAGATGCAATGAAATCGTGGTTTTGGCGTAATTCCATTTCCTTTTGATCCACATATTCAGGATTCATCGTCAAATATTCCCCCAATATAGTTTTTTAGAAAAAGTATATGAAAGTTGTCAGAAAATAATGACAAAAATTTAATCAAAGTGATACACTTTCATTAATTGTTAGAATTAACGTAAGACAACTCATAACTTTTCATATTTCCTCCCAGGATGAAAAATCTTATTTTGGGGCATATTTCGGATGATGAGAAATTAATAAAACTCTGAATAAGGGAGTGCTAGAACATGCCGATGTCTTATGAACAGGTAGTCAGTGTCTTGGATGAGTTTCCAGAGTTAAAGCGTAAGGAAGTCTCGAATAATCGATCGACTTATTATTATGCCAATAGCCCAATTCGCAAAGAGAATGTATTACAAGAATTGCATCTATCGGGCAATGGTTATTTATTTGTTGGCTATTTGACGGAATACCGTCATCACATGGATAAAAGACAGTTCATAAGCATTAAAAAGTTCACACAACCTGAGTTCAGATCTGCAGTTAAGCAGGTTCTGCAATCATTTCATGAGAAATCAAAAGCTTGAAGAATAGAATTAACCCATAACAAAGGGCTGCCCAAATTGTCATTTAATATGACAATTGAGGACAGCCCTTTTTCATTTTACTGGTCATTTTTTCGTGAGAGGAGAATCCAGAGGTATTGGTTCAAAGTTCAAAAGTTAACTCTTGTTTCTCGGAATCCCTATAACTGAGCAAACGATTTTGAATGGAATCTTTAGAAATTGAAAGCAAACCGAGGTTATTTTCTGTTGTTATAATCGAGCCGGTGTCAGTGGCGAGATAACGAAGTGTTTCTTTCCAAATATGATCAGTCGGACAAGCGTGTGCAGACTCTTCAATTTGTATCCGGAAGTCGTTGTCACAATATCGAATGATGTTCCTCTTTTTCCGTTTCATGCTGTTGAACCAGATTGTAAGTTTCAACATGGAGCCCCATAGGCCAAAGAAACTCATATTGTGCATTGGGCTGCTGGTAAATTGGATGATGTTTGCTGTTTGCCCGTTCTTGGATTGAACTGTGCTTTGAACAGAAGAGGCATAATGAACATCACCAGAAACAATGAAGCACGTACTTGGATTCCATTCGAAAACCTTTGCAAGAAATTCACTGAATCCTTTTCCATTATATTTCCAAGCTTCAAAATCCAGGGTTTGGTGAATCGGAAAGCCAATTGATCTTAATGGGTAGACATAGGAGTGGAGAAACGATTCAATAAGCCCAATTCCATACAATGGAGCGGGTGAGGCAATCGTTAAGTCACTTCCGCTTTTCCAACCGGAGTCCATTAAGACACGAGAAACTTCCTTCCAACATTGTCGACTGACCAATTGTGGACTGCGAATATTTTCTTGAATGATGCCACCAATCTTAACTGGAAGGGGATGTATGTCAAATTCTCTTTGTGTTCGCGTATCGAGGAATAGTGTTTTGGGTTCCGTAGGTGCTACAAAATACCAGCTTTTAAAGTTTTCTATGCATTTCATCCATTGTTCATAAGAAGAAGATTCAAGTGTGAATTCAGAGAAATAGTTTTTCATGTGACTCTTAAAGATCTGACCGAATGAGTCCGGGCAATTTCCCCAGCCTTGAAAAGCCCAGTAGGCAGTAATTGCGTTGGTCACCACATGTCTACCAAGAAGAGAGTGTCCAACTTTCTCTTTCCAGTCAATCGATAGATTCCAATCGTCAGTAACATCGTGATCATCAAAAATCATATAAGTAGGAATGTTCGCGAGAAGTCGTCTTATTCCAGGAAGAGTTGTGAGGGCTTGTCGAAGGTTCTCGGAATCCTCATTATACTGATTCCGAACTTTTATCCATTCTGCTGCATGTTCTTTTTGAAATTGTTTGGAATTAGGAAAGACAAAATAGAATTTTTCATTTTCAATTTGTTCTTCGAAAGTAGGTAAACCACCTTGCTCTTGTATCGCTTCCCATAATGCTGGTCCCCATGAAAGCAAATACATGGCAGCGTACTCGCCGAATTTCATTAAATGGTTGTGGGCATGTGAAGAGGTGAACTGGCAAAACTGTTCCATTATATATTGCCTACCATTAATTTGATTGAGCGAACGTTGAAAAGGCTTTTCTTTCAATCGAGGATCAAGTTTTACAAGTTGTTCATCATGACCCATCAGCAGTTTATTGAGAGAAGTGAGGATGGGGAAAAGGGGAGCAGCTACATCATCAGCATAGATTTGATCACCCAATAAAAATAGTGCGTTGGGACGCTTTGCTAAATCTAAATATGTCTCCTGAAGAGTCAAATCCCCTGCGGCCAAAGCGTCGTCTCGTTTTCCATGAAGTTTTCGGCAAGAACCATATAAGAAGCGGGCATCCAATTCTTTTTGGATATAAAACGTTGGATATTTAAGATCACCATATACGATGGATTGATCATTATCTGGATTAAGTAAACCAAAACTCCCCAAATCCATTCTCGTAGACTTACCTTTAAAGTAAAGGTTGTAGCCAAGGAGCGTATCAACAGGAAAGTCTTTGTGCAGCGGTAAAAGTGTCAGAAGGTAAACATACAAGCGTTCACCTAAACAAATGAACTCGGTCATACATTGAATTTCGAGCTGTTCCGCTTCATCATGCATCTTAAATAACTTGGCATCCATATCAAAGGGTTGGCTCGTTGCAATCCAAACAGTGACACGATGGGCGTCCACTCGTCGAAGAATGGGTCCAGCAAGGATGATGGGTAAGTCCATAAGTAACACCACCAATTTTGATTTACCTTTAGCGTATTCAGATTGCTTAGATTCGGTGAGGTGGCGTTTTTGACGAGGTCAATTAAGTGAAAATGATAGATTTGAAAATTAATTGGTATAATCACTGCGCGAAATGGATAGGATGACAGTAATCTATCAAAATTTGAGGAGGAAGATTATGAACAAAGTAGAGTTTAAGAAAAACTTCGATCTAGGCTATGAAATGATAGAATTTGTAGCAAATTACGATGAGACAACCATTAGAATCAAAAATCATTTTTCCGTTCCTTCTTCCACTATTAGTTCAACCATTATAAAAATAGAAGGAAGTTTATATGAAGAAAGACGATGGGGTTTTATCTTTTCGGATTTGATTGAAATTGCCACAGATATTAACGAAGAAGTTCAGTTGGAATTAGACCGTTTTGAAATCGATACGGAAGATTTCGATGAAGAAGGATTTCTTGCGCATTTAGTGAATCAAGCCACACTTGAAATCCAGAACTCTGAATTCTCTACTGCACTAAAAAAAATGACGATTGTTTAAATTGTATCCATGTTTGAACATAGGGATAGGGCAGCCTGCATAATATCAATCAGTATTGTTGGAAATTAACGTAGGCAGGAGATCTGTATGTGTGGATTTGTTGGGATTTTGTATAACCACCCTCAAGAAATAACTGACATGAGGAAGCAAGAAATGGAAGACATCACATCTTTAATTGGCCACAGAGGTCCTGATGATGAGGGGTGTTTTGTGGATGAGCATGTAAGCTTCGGATTCAGAAGGCTGAGTATAGTGGATATTGAAGGTGGTCATCAACCGTTATCGTATGAAAATGAACGGTACTGGATTATCTTTAATGGGGAAATTTATAATCACATTGAACTTCGTGATGAACAAATAGCCAAAGGTCATGAATTTTCTAGCGAATCGGACACAGAAGTCCTTCTGGCTTTATATAGCGCGTTGAAAGAAAAAATGGTTCACAAGCTGAGAGGGATGTTTGCATTTGTCATTTGGGATAAGGAAGAACAACTTTTATTCGGAGCACGGGATCATTTCGGCATCAAGCCTTTCTTTTACTTAGAAAAAGAGGATACAACGTATTTTGCATCTGAAAAGAAAGCAATCCTATTAGTCGAGCCTGAGGAACTGGATACTGATTCACTGCAGCATTATTTGAGCTTTCAATACGTACCAGAACCAAACACGATGACGAGAGCAATTAAAAAGTTGCCAGCTGGACATTATTTCAGAAAAAAGCTGGATCAACCAATGAACATACAGTCATTCTGGACCCCGAAATTCCATCCAGTTCATTCTTCTGAAAATCAATTGATCCATGAAATCCGCAATGTTTTAACCGATTCAGTTCATGTTCATATGCGCAGTGATGTACCGGTAGGGTCATTTCTATCTGGAGGGATTGATTCGTCCTTTATTGTTTCATTGGCAAAGGAAGTGAACCCACAACTAAAAACGTTTACTGTCGGTTTTGAAACAAGTGGTTACAGTGAGGTCAATATCGCACAAGAAACGGCCGATATACTCCAATTAGAAAATACCAGTTATATTATCTCTTCAGAGGAATTTCTTGAGGAACTTCCTAAAATCGTTTGGCATTTAGATGATCCCTTGGCTGACCCGGCTTTGATTCCTCTATATTTCGTGGCACGGGAAGCTGCTAAGCAGGTAAAGGTGGTCTTGTCTGGGGAAGGAGCAGATGAGTTATTCGGTGGCTATAATATATACCGAGAACCTCATTCTCTAAGAATATTTAATCATATGCCTCAGCGTGTGAAAGAAATTTTGAAGGTCCTAAGTCGACTAATTCCTGAAGGATTTAAAGGGAGGAGTTTCATTGAACGTGGGACTACACCTTTGGAACAACGATACATTGGCAATGCCAAGATGTTTGAGGAAAACGAGAAAAGAAAACTTCTTCGAACATATCAAGAAAATTTGCATTATACAGGCATTACAAAGCCTATTTATCAACAGTCTATGGGGTATGACGCCGTTACTAAAATGCAGAATATCGATATTCATACATGGCTGAAGGGCGATATATTAGTAAAAGCAGATAAGATGACAATGGCCCATTCACTGGAACTTCGTGTACCGTTTCTGGACACTTATGTATTCGATGTGGCATCCAAAATCCAGTCCAATCAAAAAATAAAGGCGAATACAACCAAATATATGTTAAGAAAAGCGGCAGAAGGGATTGTGCCTGAACATGTGGTCAATCGCAAAAAGCTTGGATTTCCTGTACCTATTCGTCATTGGTTAAAAGATGAATTATATGAATGGGCAATAAACCTAATACATACCAGTCAGACCGAAACGATTTTCAATAAACACGAAGTCTTTCAATTACTTGCAGATCACGTAACCAACAAAAAAGACAACAGCCGTAAACTATGGACGATTCTCATCTTTATGGTTTGGCATCAAGTTTATGTAGAGAAGATTTATGATTTCAATCGTTAAGATAAACATCGCTAGGAGGATTCTAAACAGCCCCCATTGAACGGTAAGCGAGTTTTCTTCGGTGGTGCAAAAACATAAAACACACAATACAAAGGACTATCAATACGCAATCCAATTGGTAGTTCTTTGTTTATTGTTGTATAAGCGTTCTTAGCTACTGTAATAAAAATTTTACCGATGATAAAAATAAACAACTATAAAAAACATACGTAATTTGCACCATCATACGGATGTTTTTTTGTTTTTTTACTAATACGGTTTTTGTCCAACAAACTGAATGACATGTGACAATCCGTTATGTAGTTCTCCTTCATGTCGCACGACCTCGCCCATGAAAAAGTGTACAGTTCGCCAATCTGAGAACGTTTGTAAAAATTCTTCTGGAGAATATAGTAAGTCCAATTTTTGTGGACCCCCACTCTTATATGGGATTTGATAGTGAGAATATACTTCGGTTATAAAATATCCACCTGGTTTTACGGCCTCTTTAACTCCTCGAAGTGTTTTATTACGCAATTCTTTTGGAAAATGCCCAAAAATACAGACAATCTCATCCCACTGATTTGTTACCCACTGAGCTTCGTTTAAGTCAACAAGTTCTGTTTTTACGGTTACACCTTTTGTTTCGCCAAGCTTCTTTGTTTTTTCTAGACCAGATTCGGCATAATCCCATGCTGTCACGTTCAGTCCTTGTTCAGCTATAAATACTGCATTCCGGCCTTCACCTTCTGCAATTGTCAGAGCGTCACCAGATAATTGAAGTTTTTTCTGCATATCTCTTAGAAATTCATTCGGCTCTGTTCCATACACATATTTCGCATCTTGAAAACGCTCATTCCAGTGATTCAAAGTTATTCTCCTTTTTTATCCGAATTTTTTTATTCAGTTTAACATGAAGTCACTGGAATTGACTTTTCTTAATCAAACATTAACAAACACTCTGCATAATGGATGGTAAAGGAGTGTTGTTATGAATGACATCGGGATATTTTTTGCTATTGTAGGGGGGATGCTGTCTTTTTTCTCTCCATGTGTTTTTCCTCTCTTACCTGCATATATCACCCACTTAACTGGTGGTAAGATTGAAAACTCTCAAATGAAAGTAAATCGCACAACCCTATACTTGAGATCCATTGGGTTTATTATAGGGTTTAGTATAATCTTTATTGCATTGGGGGCTTCTGCCAGCTTTTTAGGTAATCTGTTAATGAATTACCGAGACCTCATTATGCAGCTTGCTGGAATCCTAATTATTGTTTTTGGCTTGCAGATGGCAGGGTTACTCAATTTTAAATTTTTAATGAAAGAAACAAGAATTCAAACGGAACATAAACCAAAGAATGTCTTCAGTTCCGTTTTACTCGGGATGGCTTTCGCAACTGGTTGGTCCCCTTGTGTAGGTCTTGCTCTATCGTCGATTCTCTTACTAGCTAGCTCATCAGACACATTAACCCAAGGGATCATCTTGTTAGGTGCCTACTCGCTTGGAATGGCCGTACCTTTTTTCATCATTTCCATTGTAATTTCTTATTCATTGAAAACGATGAAAAAAATCAACAAATACTTATCAAAATTGGCATTAATTAATGGGGTCATTATGATTATTATGGGATTTTTTGTATTAAGCGGACAAATGCAGAAAATCAGTGCATGGTTATCGGTCTTTAGTTTATTTGAATTATAGAAAAGGTGAAGAACTTGAATCAAACAAATCTCATTGGCAAGTCTGTATTGATTGTGGAAGATGATCCAAAAATCCGGAATCTCATTAAAATCTATTTAAACAAGGATGGATATGAAGTCATTGAAGTTGATAATGGAGCTGACGCAAAGGAAAAAATTCTAAAGCTGGATCCATGTATTTTGATACTTGATCTCATGTTACCGGGAATCAGCGGTGAAGAGGTATGCAGATGGGTACGTGAAGATTTGAAAAATATGATGCCCATTATCATGCTTACGGCAAAAGCTTCAGAAAAAAACAAAATAGAAGGCTTCAAATTAGGGGCTGATGACTATGTCGTCAAGCCTTTCAGTCCTGCTGAATTAATGGTTAGAATAGAAGCTGTTTTAAGAAGGACGGCAAGCCGTTGCGGAAAGTTAAGTTTTACAGGATTTACGATTAAACCGGCAAAAGGCGAAGCGTGGATAAATGGAGAACAGCTGGAATTAACTCACTTCGAATTTAAGCTGCTACATACTTTTATGCAACATCCCAGTCAGGTTCTATCCAGGGAACAAATCCTGAATATGATTTACGAAAATAATGAAAAGACTGTATCCGATCGCACTATTGATGTTCATATCAAGCATTTGAGAGGAAAGATTGGTGAAAAGACACCAAAAGATTATATTCAAACGGTGAGGGGAATGGGGTATAAATTTGTGGGTCTTTAGAAAATTATCCAACCTATTGTCCAAACTGGTTGCGCTCAATAGTCTAGTTATCCTTCTCGTCATTCTTCTTGCCGCTCTATCTGTCACGGATTATGCCTGTTATTTGGTCAATTCACAACAAGTCACTGGACAGGAATTTGTTGATACATTGAATAGATTTCTGTGGAAAGTAAGCATTCTGGCATTTATTGTTGCAGGGTTGTTTCATTACTTTACAGTGAAAAAAATTGTAGGTCCCATTAAGCATTTGACACTTGCTGCAAAAGACATCAAAGAAGGCAAAACGCCTTCCAAAATTGAAAGTTCAGCTACAGGTGAACTAAGGGAACTAATTGAGAACTTCAATTCAATGTCAGAAACGCTTTCTTCCGTTCAAGAACAAAGGGAAGAAATGCTGAAGGATATTGCACATGAACTTCGTACACCATTGACAAATATAAACGGTTATCTTGAAGCCCTTCAAAACAAAATCATTGATGGGAACCCTGAATTATTTAGTTCGCTGTTGGAAGAATCCCGCCGAATTACAAGAATTGTTGAGCTAATAACAGAATTGAATTCTTGGAATAACGGTTATTTTTTGGAAAAGCATTTTGAACAGGTGGAAATTAACCAAGTGCTGTCAGAGTCATTAACAGCCTTTCACTTGAAACTACAGAATCAAATTAAGGACATGCACTTCAAAGTTGAGGATGCTGAGATACTGGGTAATAAAGATGGTCTTATGCAAGTCTTTACCAACATGCTTCAAAACATCCTGGATTATAATACCGGAACATTCTTGAAGATTAATGGTGAGATAAAAAACAATCGATATATCATAACCTTCACTCATTGTGGTCAATTTATTGATCCAAATAAAAAGGCCATGATCTTTGAACGTTTTTACCGTCTTGAAGAATCAAGAAGTACTAAGTCGGACGGTGCCGGCCTAGGACTTGCCATTAGCCAAAGCATTATCACCGCACATCAAGGTGAAATCGGTCTAGATACAGATGGCACTCATCATACTTTTTGGATTGACTTACCGTTACGAACGTTGACTCGATAATAGGGAAGAACGATTGTCTTAATCAAATCTTAACAAACAATGTTCATAATCAATTTGAAAGGAGTTTGTTCTGAATGAAATTTACAATCGAAAATGAAAAAATAGTTGGCGAATTAGGTTTCGGATCGCTACCAATTTCGCCTAACGACACAATTGGTTATCGACCATATGAGCTTTTTGTCTCTTCTTTAATCGGATGCAGCGGAACTTTGCTCGGAAATATTTTGAAAAAGAAAAGGGTTGAGCATAAAAAGATAGAGATGGAAGTCTCATCTGTCAGAAATCCGGATCACGCAAATCGAATAGAACAACTTTCCATCACTGCCTATGTCCAATCAGACCAACCGTTAAGCGAACAAAATGCACAGAAGATAACTGATTTAGTCGTCAAGAATTGTGGAATGATTCAATCAGTTATTAATTCGATGGAGCTAACTTTCACGATCAAGACTTCCACAATCAATGGTGATGTCAGTTGACCTTTTTTCAATTGGGTAGCTTTAATGTACCTGCAATGTGGCTTGCAGTGCTTTTAGCACTGGTATTCAGCTTTTTCATGAGTAGAGCTATAGGCAATAAAAGCGGAGAATGGGTTTGGAATGGAGCTTCTCTCTATTTTCTTGTATGGAAACTCAGTTATATCCTCTTCAACTTTGAACTATTTATGGAAACACCACTCTCCCTTATCTTTTTTAATGGAGGAACAAAAGGGCATTTCCTAGCTTTGGCGATTCTTACCGTTTATCTGCATTTTATTGCAGGGAAGAAACACCCCAACATTTATGTGGAGGCACCTCAAATAATTCTGCTTTACTTTTTCAGCTATGAAGTTGTAATCAATCTAGTAGAAAAAAATGTGACTGAAACCGTTGTTCACTTTAGTGTACTGGCGGGATATTTAGTTGTTCTAGTCATGCTGAAAAAGAGAAGAATGCACTTTTTAAATCGAATTTTATTATTGATGATCATGCTGGAGTTGCTGCTATTGAGCATTTTTCAATCCATTTTCGAGAAGGAATCATTAACCTTCTTATGGATGGGGATTACTGCACTCTTAATTTCAAAGAAATCGAAGGAGGTTAAAACTTGAATAAAAACCTTTTATCCATCGCGATTATTTTATTGGCAGTCGCTATTGTCATCGTAAATTTATGGGAACCTAACTCAAGTGAAGAAAAAAAGGACGTAGCTAGTGAAGAAAATGGAAGTACATCATCTGAGAATGTTGCCGTGTCGGATTCATCTGGGGTAGAAATAGGAAAGACTGCGCCAGACTTTGAATTAGTCACCCTAAAAGGTGAGTCAGTTAAGCTATCCGATTATAAAGGCAAAAAAGTAATATTAAATTTTTGGGCAACATGGTGTCCGCCATGTAAAGCGGAGATGCCACATATGCAAAAATTCTATGAGGAAAACAAAGAAGACGGTATTGAAATCTTGGCCGTGAATTTGACAGATATAGATAGTGGAAAGGAGTCCATTGAGTCCTTTGTTAAAGAGTACGAGCTTACCTTTGAAATTCCCCTTGATGAAGAAGGAGTTATTGGTCGCCAGTATCAAGCTTTCACCATTCCTACCAGCTATCTGATTGATACAAATGGAGTTATCTCAAATAAGATTGTCGGTCCAATGGATGAAGAGATGATGAAGAGCTTAACGGACGAAATGAATTAAATAAAGTGGACATCAAAGAGGATTGGAAGATAAAACTTTGTCGTGCACAAGTAGCCTTATTTGATGAGAAAAAAACACATAAAAAAACGTCCGGCAACCACTCCGGACGTTTTTTAACACAGACCACATAACACAAAACAGGAAGGTTATGTGTTGAAACATTATGTTGTGAAATAGTAGGACGAAAGACGATGCGCATCCTCTTCCGTCTACTCTTTAATTTTAACATGGGTATTTAAACTGGCTAGACATCAATTTATAGATATGTTTCCAGTTTGTTGATGATAGAGGATATATATGTCACGGTGCCTGTAGTACTTTAAGGGTGAATGCTTTGACATCGAGGGCCGTATCTTCCCGTTTCACGTCTTCGAGCATAATATCCCGGAAATAAGCGACACTTGCAGGTAGAGGCAATTTAAGCAATTTCGTCAATGCCTCCTGATACATCAAGACAAATTCTGGGTCAGTGTTGCCTCGTTTCAATTCTGCAAAGGATTCATAAAACTGATCGAGTTTATCGGCAAATTCAAGAATCCGGCCTTCGATGGAAGCATCTTTACCTTCTTTCATGCGATGAAAGAAAACAGGTTGAAATTCTTCCGGGATTTCTTCCAAAATGAATTTTTCCATCATTTTATCTTCCACATGGGCAATCATTTGCTTCAACTCAGGCGAGGCGTGTTTGACTGGTGTTTTGATATCTCCGATGAATACTTCTGCGAAATCATGGTTGATTGTTTTCTCATAAAGCGCTTTCCAATCGATGACTTCTCCGTTATTTTCTTCAATCGTCGCAAAAAACATGGCGTATTGCGACACTTTCCAACTATGTGCGGCAACATTATGTTCTTCAAATTTGAATTTGCCTGGACAGCGAATGATTCGCTCCAAATCGTTCATGCTTGTAAAAAATCGATGAATTCCCATTGTATCTCTTCTCCTTTAAGCTGACGGTTCATGTCAACGTGTAATCTGTATGTACAAAAGTCTTTCATAAGTGGTTTCCACCAATTTCACAGATTAAACGCTTCTTTCTATACAATGTGTAAAAATCGATCTGGTCGTGACATTTAACACAAAAAAACTCATCCTCTTTTACTTCTAGAGGATGAGTTTTGTTTATTATTTAGTTTCCACAACAGGTGCTGTGAAATCGAAAGTAAGTTCATTCATTCCGTCGATTTCGATTTTGCCTTTTTTGCCAGCCAATGAACTGTCTGCTGATAGTTCAACTACTAGAGTTGTACGATCTTCAGATAATGACGTACCGACAAATTGAAGATCTTTCACTGAACCATTTGGGAAAAACGCTTCAATGTAGAACATTTCTGCAAGGTCTGTAACTGAATATTGCTCAGGTGCAGCTTCTTCCATTTTAATTTCAATCGTTGTCGGAGTCAGGATTGTCGCTGACTCTGCAAACGGCATATAGAATGAGAACATAATTGTATTGTATAGAAGGTTGGCGAATTCACCACGTTTGATATTATCATTTGTGCCGAATGTAGTTGCCGTTTTACCATTCGTGATTCCAGAGCCATATAAAGCTTCAATATGAGGCGTAAATACACCTACTGCATCTGTGAATGGTGTTGGTTCTGCGTATTCTTCCAATTCGAATGAAAGATTCATTAACTTAGCCATTGCGCCACGGCTCAACAATTGATCTGGGCCGAATGTATCTTTAGTTACTCCTGAGATAATTCCGGCATCAGCCAATGCATCTACTGCACCTTTAACACGTGGGTTTAAATCTTTGAAGCCTGCAGATGGGGCACCTTCGACATCAAGACCAAGCGTGTTTGCCAAAATTACAGCAGCGTCTCCACGTTTGATATTTAAGTCTGTACCAAAAGTAGTAGTCGTTGTTCCTTTAATTAATTCATATTCGTAAAAGAAGCTGACTGCTTCATCATAACTTGGATTAACATCCGTAAATTGGTGTTCCGCTGCAGAAGCAGATGGAACGATAGCAGAAACTGCCAGAATAGCTACTAAGCTTGTAGCGAACAACTTTTTAATACTAGTAAACATTCATTTTTCCTCCTAATAATGGGTAAAACTATTTTCAAATACATCTAAATTTACCATGGATAGTTTTGTATAAATACAGGTAAATTGAGGGATTTATTAATTGAGCCTAAAGACACCGTGAAATGGCATAACAATAAGACTTTGCATAAAAAAACTGCCCTTAAAAAAGGGCAGTACCATTAAATTACTTCTTCTTTTTAGAAACTAATTGGCTCAATGCAAATGCGCCAGCAAAGACGCCGATAGCTGTATTTGTACGTTTGTTGAAGACTTGTTTTACAACAAGATTCAAGTTTTGCGGACGTTCAGCCAATCTTCTCATGAAGTAACCATACCAATCGTCTCCAAATGGCACGTACGTGCAGAAGTTGTATCCTTCTTTAGCTAAATCCACTTGCATGTCTTTGCGGAAACCATATAACATTTGGAATTCAAATTTGTCATTTGAAATTTGATTATCTTCCACAAACTTCTTCACATGGTTGATGACGTTATGGTCATGTGTTGCGATAGATGTGAATTTACCATTCAGTAAATGATATTCAATCAGTTTGATGTAGTTGGCATCAATTTCTTGTTTTGTTTGGTATGCGTGTTCAACAGATTCTTTATAAGCGCCTTTTACAATGCGTAAACGCATATCTTTATATTTTTCGATGTCGTCTTGTGCACGGTAGAAATAAGCTTGAATTACTGTGCCGACATTGCTGAACTCTTTTGAAAGAGTGTCTATTAAATCAAATGAAGGTTGAAGGTGACCGTAGTCTTCCATGTCAAGGTTGATGTGCATATCATACTTACTTGCAGCTGCAACGATTTCATATAAGTTTTCGTAACAGAAATCATAATCGATATCGAGACCAAGCTGAGTTGGTTTCAAAGAAATGTGAGCATCCACGCCATTAGCTTGAATCGCTTCGATTACTTCCAAAATGCTTTCTTTCGCTTTCAATGCTTCTGATCTTTCGAAAACGAATTCGCCCAAGTTATCAACTGTTGCACTGATGCCCAACGCGTTTAACTCACGAATGCTTTTGATAGTATCTTCAACATTTGTTCCAGCTACAACTGTTTGTGCGCCTAATTTCAAACCATATTTTTTAGCTGCACTCGTCAGCAATTGGTTTTTGGATAAAGCCATAAATACATCTTTTAACATGATTTTGCCTCCTGAAAAATATTCATTATATGTTGTCTTGCATCCGTAAAATCACTAATCCTATCATGTGAATCATGACACCGTTTCATTATAAATCTTTTTTCACGAACATGTACACTAAACATATCGAGATTGTACGGAAATTCTTTCCTTATAATTGCACACCTTCTACTCAATAGTATCTGAAAAACATCACAACAGAACGATATCAGAAATAACTGAATTTTAGTGGCTGAAAACGCCTACAATACACATCCTAAAGAGAATTCAGTGGGTTCGTAATGAGGCAAGAAATTCTCACAGGCAGATAGCTTGATGAAAGATAGTCTACGATATATTATCAACTCAAGATATTAGCTTGCCGAAAGGATTTTGATGATGACAGTAAATAAAAAATCTATTCCAGTATCCGTCCTGGATTTGGTTGCAGTACTTGAAGGACAAACACATAAACAAGCAATTGGGAATTTAGTCAGTTTAGCTCAACATACAGAAAAACTTGGTTATCAACGTTATTGGCTAACCGAACATCATAATATGCCTGCAGTAATCAGTTCGGCCACTTCGGTTCTTATTGGACATGTATTGGAAAATACCCAATCAATTCGAGTGGGTTCAGGTGGAATCATGTTACCGAATCATGCACCTTTAGTAGTGGCAGAGCAATTTGGAACATTGGAGGCCATTTATCCAAAACGGGTGGACTTAGGTTTAGGCCGGGCACCTGGTACAGATATGCGTACGGCTCATGCACTTCGTCGTACGACACAGGAAACGGCTTTTGCGTTTCCGCAAGATGTCGTTGAACTGCAACAATATTTTAAATCCATGGAGCATCAAGGTGAAGTTCGTGCTTTTCCTGGCGTAGATGCCGATGTACCGATCTATATTCTCGGTTCAAGTACATCAAGTGCTTCGCTGGCTGCAAGGCTTGGATTGCCTTATGCATTTGCAGCTCATTTTGCACCTGCCCAACTGGAGCAAGCACTTCAGATTTATCGTAATCAATTTACACCATCTGAGTATTTAAGCGAACCTTACGTTATGGTTTGTGTGAATGTTGTAGCGGCTGATACAAATGAGGAAGCAGCAAAACTGTCCACTTCAACAGACCGTTTCTATCTAAACGTGGTAAGACGCACAGAAGAATTCTTGAAACCTCCGGTAGAATCAATGGACGGTTTATGGAACTCATTTGAAGAAAGTGCAGTCCGCAGCATGTCGGCTTATTCCTTTAAAGGTGACAAGAACGCAATTCAGCAACAACTTAAAAAATTCCAGGATACGTTCCAAGTAGACGAATTAATGGCAGTAACCTACATTTACGATCAGCAAGCAAGAAAACGTTCTTATGAAATACTGAAAGAAGCTGTGGACGAACTTTAATAAGACAAAAAACAGGCCGACATTCCGGACTGTTTTTTGTTATCTAATTCATGAGTTTTTGAAGTAACTCTTCCAAATTGAGCTGATAGTTAATGGACAAAGAAGCGTTCGTTTCTTTGTCCATTTTTTAATCTAAAATTTATTGAAAATCAGTTTTCTCTTGATGAATTATTCTATCTGAAAAGTACCCGATCCTGGCAATTGTTCAATCAACTCTGAACCAAACAAAGTAGCTGGCGTATAACTACCTCCAGGCAGGTCTGTTTCGAGCAACCGCGTTGTGATAGCGAGAGCTCCATAAACAGTTAAACTATAGACGTTTGCGGTTTGAATGCGAACGGTCCGTTTTTCACCAGTTGCAGTTGTGGCTTCACCCCAAATATAAGCGGGAGAATTTTTCCGTGCTTCTTCATCAGGTCCAGTGATTGATTTATCAACCCAGGTTCTTAAAGCTTTTTGAAGCATCGGCTTTGCCAAGATGGGTTTCAGCCATTTCATCGAACGAGCACCAACTATTTTGTAAGTGGGCATAGGAATCCATGTGTTGATATTTGGGATGCCTGTCGTATAAAAAGCGGTTGATACATCACCCCATGGAATGGCCATTGCTGAACGGGAACCTTTGCCAAAGTCGATAAACCGATGTTTAGTACCGAGGGGAAATTCAGTAATGATCCCGTTTTTCCGTTCTGCACTACCGGATGAAAGCCCTTGAAGCATTGTTTTAAAGGTGCCAGGTGATATGCCTGAATCAGAGTCAAAGCCAAGGGAAAGATGCGTGGCATTTGGCAGCAACTCCTTCAACTTTAGCGCTATGCAATCTGTTGGTACTACATCAAAACCTACACCTGAACAAATGACTACTCCTGCTTCTTGCGCACGATTTGATTGCGCTGGTGCATGGGCATGTTCAAATACCCCAATTTCTCCTGTGATATCAAGGTAATGAACCCCAGCTTTTATACATGCTTCAATCATAGGGGCACTAGTTTGAGAAAATGGGCCTGCGCAATGAAGAACCAAGTCAACTCCTGCAAGACCTTCTTGGACATTAGCTGATTCATTTAATGAAAACAAACGACTTTCAAGTCCTAATTCACGGGCAAGAGCGTGGATTTTTTCCTTATTTCGACCGCCCAATATGGGTTTCAGACCTTGTTCGACTGCAGTTCTCGCTATTAACTCGCCTGTATAACCATTAGCGCCGTAAATCATCCAAGTACCGTTCATTCTAAAAACCCCCGTTTCTACCGGACAGGAAACTTAAGATTTTCTTCCGGAAATAAAAAATTTGAATATTTAATAAAAGTTTTTAAAAATTAAGTTTAATGAAGTATAAAAATGGTTAAAGAGATAATACATGATTGTGAATATGGTTATCACCATACAACATTAACATTAAATTTAAAGCTACTAAACAGTTGGAGGATGCAAAAAGATGAGAACGAAAACGGTGTATAAGCAGCATTTATTGTTGAAACAAATTAATCGTAAAAAGAAAGATATGTATAGAAAGGCAAAGCAGTATGGCTATACTCATACTTTGGTTGTGACTTGCAGCCAAGAACTTGATCACCTTTTAAACCAATATCAAGGCATGTTTCCTTACCAAGAAGTAGGGTGAATCTGCACTGTATCTTTCATTAACGACATTTTTTGATTCGCTCATCTAGATACTCTCAACTGTTGAACTATAACTAATTAATCAATCAAAGGATGCCATATAGGAAGTATACCCTTGTTGAAGTGAAGGCCGCCAAGCCTTGAACCTCAACAAGGGTTTTTATCGTTATTATTTCCCTGGAAATGCACATTGCGGTCTATTCTTGGGAAAGCTTTACCTGAGCTAATCGAGGGACTTTGAGTCATGGAATGTAAACGTGTAAAATGACTTTAGGAAATCTATTGAAAAAAGGTGTTTTCATGAAAAATTACATCGTCATTGGAGCTGGAATATTAGGAGCGTCCACCGCTTATCATCTAGCTAAATCAGGTGCGAAAGTAACTGTCGTGGATCGACATGATAAAGGACAGGCAACGGACGCCGCGGCGGGCATAATTTGTCCATGGCTATCACAAAGACGTAACAAGGCATGGTACTCACTTGCTAAGAGTGGGGCCGCCTATTACGAGGAACTGATTGGCCGATTGGAAGAGGACGGGGAAACGGAAACGGGTTACAAACGTGTGGGGGCTATCAGTCTGCATACCGACGAAAGTAAACTGATTAAAATGGAAGAACGAGCTGTTGCAAGAAGAGAGGATGCACCAGAAATTGGAGAGGTACGGCTAATGAAACAGGATGAAACGAGCTCTGCATTTCCTCCTTTAGCTAAAGAATTTAGCGCAGTGTCTGTTAGTGGAGCGGCTCGCGTAAACGGCAGAGCACTGAGACAATCCTTAGTCCGGGCTGCAAAAAAACATGGAGCAACTTTCATTCACGGGTCTGCTGAAATTGAACACGAAAATGCAGCTGTCACAGGTGTTCGTGTCGGCAACGAACATTACGCTGCGGAAAATGTAATGATAACTGCTGGAGCTTGGGCGGATTACTTATTGGAACCATTAGGCATCGAGTTACAATTATCTTCCCAAAAAGCACAAATCGTTCATCTTCAAATCGAGAATTCGCAAACGGATGACTGGCCGGTTGTGATGCCTCCAAATGATCAATATATTCTTGCTTTTGATGACGGCCAAGTGGTAATTGGCGCAACCCATGAAGACCATGAAAACTTTGATCTCCGCGTAACTGCAGGTGGTTTACACGAAGTGTTTCACAAAGCCTTATCAGTGGCACCAGGTTTAGCGGACAGTACATTTGTTGAAACCCGTGTAGGTTTTCGCCCATTTACACCAAACTTCCTACCGATTATCGGACGGGTACCAGGCTGGGAAGGGCTTCTTCTCGCTAACGGGCTAGGTGCTTCCGGTTTAACGGTAGGGCCATTCCTTGGTGCACAACTTGCAAAACTTGCGCTTTATGAACCAGTTGAAATCGATTTGGCATTATATGATGTGTCAGGTGCTATTGCGGACTAATGTAATAAATTCAAATAAACGAACACCCCCGTAGATGTATTTTCTGCGGGGGTGTTCGTTTGTTTAATTTTCTTCAATGACTTCGATATGATGTTCTCCCCAAGCGCACATGGCGTCTAAAATTGGACGCAATGACCATCCGTACTCAGTTAACGAATAAATGACTTTTGGTGGAACTTGATCAAACACCATTCTGTTCACTACGCCATCATGCTCAAGCTCACGCAATTGTTGCGTGAGCATTTTCTGTGTAATGGTCGGCATGAGCTTCTTTAATTCACTCGTCCGTTTTTCTCCTTTAATTAAATGGCACATGATTACAACTTTCCATTTACCACCAATTACGTCCAGCGTCGCTTCGACAGGTATATTATATGCCATAGCTGTGCCTCCTCTATAAATTCAAAGGCTCCAAAAAGAACCTATCATCCTTAACTATGTGTATGGTTTTAGTTAATCGCATTCTAACATATCCCACTTTACCCTAGCATCTTTTAAAAGGATATAGGTACTTTAAAGTGCCTACATTACTTAAAAGTGCGTACTGTTCATTAATGGAGCAAGGGTGCATAATAAGTTTTGCCGGCGAGTTAAGCTCCAGAAAGACCTAATGGATGACCAGAATTGAAGCCTGTTGGTTCCAGGTAGACAGAACTGATCTCCAGGTAGACAGAAGCGTGTTCCAGGTAGACAGAACAGCCTTCCAGGTTGCACAAATGCATTTTCGACTAACTCGGATACATGCCATCAATAAAAAATAGGAGGATTCATACATGAAACATTCACATACAGCTGAAAATACAGCAAGAAATGGGAAGCTAGCGTTATGGGCACTTGCGATAAGTGCCTTTGGAATCGGAACGACTGAATTTGTTCCAGTAGGATTATTGGCTTCGATTGCAAAGGATTTGGATATCGGAATTACACTTGCAGGTTTATTGATTTCTGGTTATGCGGTGGGTGTAGCAGTGGGTGCACCAATATTAACTGCACTTACGAATCGAATGAGCCGAAAAACGCTGTTAATTTCTTTAATGTTTGTTTTTATAGTAGGAAATATCGTTGCCGCCTTGTCCACATCATTTGAACTGTTAATGGTCGCCCGGTTTATTACGGCATTTTCACATGGTGTTTTCTTTTCAATAGGAGCAACCATTGCTGTGCAATTAGTGCCTGCGAATAAGAAAGCAAGTGCCATTGCGTTAATGTTTACGGGATTAACTGTGGCTACAGTTACAGGAGTACCACTTGGCACATTTATCGGACAAGCTTTTGGTTGGCGTGCAACATTCTGGGGCGTTGCGATTCTTGGAATTATCGCGGTCGTAGCGAGTGCTTTGTTAATTCCGAAAAACCTGGAACAATCGCCACCTGCGAAATTCAAGGATATGTTTAAACTTGTCACAAACACACGTCTTTTACTCGGATTGGCTATTACGGCACTTGGGTACGGAGGAACATTTGTAGCATTCACGTACTTAACGCCAATCTTACAAGAAGTCACAAAGCTTGATTCAAAATTAATTAGCATTGTTCTATTGGTATATGGAATTGCTGTTGCTATTGGGAATGCAATAGGAGGAAAGCTTGCAAATCACAATCCGGCACGAGCGCTATTTTGGATGTTTATCTTGCACGCAGCCATCATGATTGTCATGTCCTTTATGATTCCATTTAAAATTGCTGGGTTAATTGCCATCATGTTAATGGGACTGCTAGCGTTTATGAACGTGCCAGGATTGCAGCTCTATGTTGTTCAACTCGCTGAAAAATATGTTCCGACTGCGGTTGACGTTGCTTCTGCATTGAATATTGCCGCATTTAATATTGGAATCGCATTAGGTTCGATTATTGGTGGAGTAGTGATTGATACGATTGGTTTGGTGCATACTCCGTGGGTCGGCGGAATCATGGTTTTTGGTGCGGTTATACTAACTGCTGTATCTCTGCGCCTTGAGAAAAGAGATGTTTAAGAATAAAGGAAGTTCAATAAGGACAAACTAATGTTTTCAATAGATAAGAGAGGAGAATGCAAAGATGAGTGAGAGAAAACCTCCACATCAACAAATGTCTGAAGAAAATAACGGTTTGTCCGCCACGCAAGAAGTGCTGTATAACGATGAGTTCAACAAAGCTGATAAAGCGAGTGGACTAGAAGGCGTTAAAGGCATTACCAAAAAGGACGAAAAAAAAGGCGATAAGAATTTTCATTAAAAAAGAGGCAAATCCAGGTTGAGTTTCAACTTTGGATTTGCCTCTTTTTATACAATATTCATACAGTACAAGTTAATAGTAAACTTACATTGTAGTAGATGTTGTCGACTTTTTCTTATCAAAGGAATTTAATACTTGATCAAGCATGCCTTTGCCATTTCCACTTTTCGTGAAATCGTTGACTTGGCCTTTCAATTTTTCTCTAGAATCTTTGTTTCGCATTAGGAAAGCCGCTCCAAGTCCAAGTGCTGCCATTGCCATAGTATTTCTTTTCATTGTTAAACGCCTCCTGTTAATTTTAGTGAAAAGTGTTGTAGTAAGTTAATTCCCCAAATGCAGAACTTCAAACATCTCATCCTATGTTCCCATGAAAAAATAATAGATATGTATTTCCAATAGGATATTTGCATGATTATTAACTTACGGTTGTGTCCCAATATTATCTTCTTTATAATAATCCTATATTTCAGAAAACGTTTGGAAGTGAAAAAATGGACATCAATTATTCACCACTTGGAGACGAAGCCATTGTCCTGGAGGTTGGACAAGAGATTACAAAAGAAAGCACCAGCCTGGTACGATCAATTACCAAACGTATCGAACAAGCATCAATTGAATCGGTTGTAGAAGTCATCCCAGCCTTTACGACCGTTACGGTTTTTTATAAAGTGACTGTTGATCATCAATTTGAAGATATGAAGAATTTACTAAAAAACATTTTACTCGAGAAAAACGTTTCAGAAACAGTAGAGCAACGCACCATTGAGATACCCGTGTGCTATGGCGGGGAACATGGACCGGATCTAGAGTTCGTAGCGTCACATAATCAATTATCGGTAGAAGAAGTGATTGCCATTCATTCTTCAAGTACTTACGAAGTGAATATGATTGGATTTGCACCAGGGTTCCCGTTTATTGGAGGCATGTCCGAAAAAATTGCAGCTCCAAGACGTTCGACCCCAAGGTTGCGTATTCCTGAGCGTTCTGTTGGCATCGCAGGAATGCAGACTGGCGTTTATCCCATTGAAACACCTGGTGGCTGGCAACTAATTGGTCGGACGCCGATGGATCTTTTCCTTCCAAATGAAGACATCCCGAGCTTACTGCAAGCAGGCGACTTCATTGTCTTCAAACCGATAACAGAAACGGAGTATGCAGAATGGGAGGAGAAGACTCATGCTGCAGATTGATAAAGAAGGTTTGCAAACGACTGTTCAAGACCTGGGCAGGAATGGTTTTCAAAAATATGGTGTGATTGCAAGTGGCGTCATGGATCCATATGCACATCGACTGGCGAACATAATGGTTGGTAATGAAGAGACAAAAGCAACAATTGAAATCACATTGATGGGGCCACAAATAACGTTTCTTGCTGACTGTTTATTTGCATTAACTGGGGCGAATCTATCACCAGCGATTGATGGAGTACAACTAAAAATGTGGCGTCCGATTCTTGCGAGAAAAGGGAGCAAGCTAACTTTTGGCAAGCCTGTTTGCGGTTGCCGAACGTATATGGCGATTGCCGGAGGAATTGATGTACCTGAAGTGATGGGCAGTCAGTCCACTTACTTAAGAGCTAGTATCGGAGGGTTCAACGGAAGAGCCTTGCAAAAAGGAGACGTTATTCCGATTGCTGATGCTCCTCAACATGTGCAAGGTTTTATCGATAGACTCGCTAAAGATGTGGATGAAACTACATTTGCGCAAGCGGAATGGACGTTGAATTCTGAAGCAATACCTACTTACGAAAAGGAAGCGACGGTGCGAGTCACCGAAGGAAGACAAGCCTATTTATTCGATGAAAATAGCCAGAAAGATTTTCTGGAACAATCCTATCAAATTACATCAGATTCCGATCGGATGGGTTATCGCTTGAAAGGAACGGAACTTACTTTAAAAGAACCGAAAGAATTATTGTCGGAAGCGGTTTCTTTTGGTTCCATTCAAGTCCCGCCTGACGGACAACCGATTATCCTAATGGCTGACCGTCAGACGACCGGCGGATATCCGAAAATCGGTACAGTTGTTACGGTAGATTTACCGAAAGTGAGCCAGTTGAAGCCAGGGGAAAAGATTCGATTTGAAAAAATATCTCTGGAAGAAGCACAGCGAGCGTTGATTGAACAGAGAAAATTAATCGATGAATTATCGAAATCCATTTCGCTTAAATTTAAGGAGGAATCCTGAAAATGAAGTATCAAGTCGATTTAAATTGTGACATGGGCGAGAGTTTTGGCGCTTACAAAATGGGGAACGATGAAGAGATTTTAGATTTCGTGACATCGGCCAATATTGCGTGTGGATTTCATGCAGGCGACCCTTCCACGATGCGCAAAACGGTCAAACTCGCTCTTGAAAAAGGCGTGGGCATCGGCGCGCATCCCGGATTTCAGGATTTAACGGGATTCGGTAGAAGGAATATGTTTGTGTCTCCTCAAGAAGCATACGAACTCGTGGTCTATCAAATTGGAGCGTTATACGGTTTTGTGAAATCCGAAGGAGGCGTGATGCAACACGTCAAGCCTCACGGAGCTTTGTTCAATATGGCAGCAACAGATGCAGCATTATCTGAAGCAATTGCTGAAGCCGTGTATGCAGTGAATCCTGAGTTAGTTCTGTTCGGTTTATCCGGCAGTGAAATTGTCAAAGCGGGAGAGAAAATTGGTTTACGCACGGCCAATGAAGTATTCTCCGATCGTACTTATCAAGCTGATGGAACATTGACGAGCCGAAAAGAGGCGAATGCGCTCATTACGGATACTGATGCAGCGATTGGTCAAGTTGTGCGAATGGTTAAAGAAGGCATGGTTACAAGTGCCGATGGAAAAGAAGTAACCATCCAGGCTGATACCGTTTGTATTCACGGAGACGGTGTTCATGCACTCGATTTCGCAAGGCGGATTTCTCAAACGTTGAAGACATCTGAAATTGATATCCGGAAAATTTCAGAGTTCAAATAAATCACAAAGGGGCACTATATGAAAAAGGAAAATAATTTAAAAAACACCAATCGTAGTTTGTTGCTTGGTGCTGCATTCTTGATGGCGACTTCAGCTATCGGACCAGGCTTTTTAACACAAACGACCGTTTTTACTGAATCACTTTTAGCAAGTTTCGGTTTCGTTATTTTGATTTCCATTATTATTGATATCGGTGCTCAGCTCAACATTTGGCGAATCATTGCGGTATCTGAAAAGCGAGCACAAGATATTGCGAACGATGTATTGCCAGGCCTTGGTTATTTTCTTGCACTCTTAATTGTTATGGGCGGCCTTGCATTTAACATCGGAAATATCGCGGGTGCCGGGCTAGGTACAAACGTATTATTTGGCATTTCTGCACAGACAGGAGCCATTTTAAGCGGGATTCTGGCAATTGGTATTTTTATGGTCCGAGAAGCGGGTAAAGCGATGGATAAATTCGCGCAAATATTAGGTTTTGTCATGATTGGTTTAACCGTTTACGTCATGTTTACTGCATCTCCACCTGTTGGTGAAGCGGTCGTGAAAACGTTTGTGCCAGATAAAATTGATATTTTGGCGATTGTTACATTGGTAGGGGGAACTGTTGGGGGCTATATCACTTTTGCCGGTGGACACCGCTTGATTGACGCGGGTGTCAAAGGCCAGGAAGCGTTACCAGAAGTTACACGCGGTTCAATTTTTGCCATCGGTATTGCTTCCTTGATGCGAATTTTCTTATTCCTTGCCGTGCTGGGTGTTGTATCTCAAGGGTTGAAGCTGGATCCTGCAAACCCACCAGCGTCTGTGTTCCAACTGGCAGCTGGGAACTTTGGTTATAAGATTTTCGGGATCGTGATGTGGGCAGCCGCAGTTACATCAGTAGTTGGTGCAGCTTATACATCGGTTTCATTTATTCGTACGTTCCATCCATGGTTAGAGAAGCATCATCAAAAAATCATTATCTCGTTTATTGCAATTTCGACGATCGTCTTTGTATTCGTCGGTCGACCAGTCAGCATTCTTGTGCTTGTAGGGTCAGTAAACGGTTTGATTTTACCGATTGCACTAGGCGTTATGCTCATTGCGGCATATAAAACGAAAATTGTCGGGGACTACAAACATCCAATGTGGATGACGATTTTTGGCATTCTGATTGTAATCGCCATGTCGATCATGGGCGTGTATACCTTAATTGAAGGCATTCCTCAATTGTTTAAATAGAGGGTTTTTATCAGAGGAAAGGGGTTCTTATCTTGATGACACCGTCTGAAGTCAGAGAAAAGATGCGCAGTGGTGAGTTTTCTTCGCCAACTTCTGGTTTGTGTGAAGAATACATTCAAGCGAATTTGGTGATATTGCCTAAGGATTTGGCATTTGATTTCCTGCTGTTCTGTCAAAGAAATCCTAAATCCTGTCCACTCATTGATGTGACAGATGCCGGTTCTTATATTCCGAAAATGTCTGCACCTCAAGCAGATTTGCGTACAGATTTGCCAAAATACCGCATTTATCGCGATGGTCAAGTTGTGGAGGAACCTACAGATATTACAGCGTATTGGACAGACGATATGGTCGGCTTCCTAATTGGCTGTAGCTTCACATTCGAAGATGCATTGATTAAAAACGGCATTCCAATGAGGCACAATGAAGAAGGCGTCAATGTCCCCATGTATAAAACGTCTATTGAAACTTCACCTGCTGGCAAGTTTGCAGGACCGACAGTCGTCAGTATGCGGCCGATGAAAGAAGCGGATGTCATACGGGCGGTTCAAGTAACGAGTCGTTTCCCATCTGTTCACGGAGCACCCGTTCATATCGGAAACCCTGAATCGATTGGCATCCAGAATATTCATCAGCCTGATTTTGGTGATGCAGTGACAATCAAAGAAGGTGAAGTACCTGTGTTTTGGGCATGCGGTGTGACACCTCAAGCGATTGCCATGCATATGAAACCGCCATTGATGATCACACATGCACCAGGTCATATGTTCATCACGGATTTAAAAAGTGAACATATGAGCGTGATTTAACTCAAGCTGCGTTTATTTAAACATACACAATTTCTGAAGTATCTCTTGGTTTATGACTGAGAGGTACTTTTTTGTGCTAGTATAAGCAATACAAGGTCAATTGGACGTGATCAAAACAAATTGAAAAGGAGGCCCTTTATATGAAATTCGTTAAATCGAAGATGAAGCAACTCGTAAAAGAAAACGAGGAACTAAAGGTGCGTTTGAAGCAAATTATGAAAGAACATGAGCTTGAAAAAGATTATGCTCTTAAAGCGATGTACCATACTGAAGTAGTAGAAGGTAAGTTTCAAGCAAAATATCAGGAACTTTCATAAGCTGCCATTGGGCAGTGTAAAAATCCAAATCGGGGCAGTCCTGGTTTGGATTTTTCTATTTAAAGGAATAATTGAAGAGAGGATTATGTACAGTTGATGACAATCTTTAATATTTCCCCGTAAACATGACATTTGTCATATCACACTCATGATACATAACCCTAGTCAAAAGCAGTGATTCTTTCCATACTTATAAATTCAAAGAAATCTGTAGAGGGATTTCTTGATTCTTAAAATAATTTAATCGATTGTTACTTAAAGGAGCTATGGTCATGAACCAATCTAATATTGCATGGGTAACGGATTCAACTGCAACCCTGTCACCAGAATTTATAGAAAAGCATAATATCCATGTGGTCCCGTTATTTGTCATCTTTGGCGAAACCGCTTACAAAGAAAATGTAGATATCAGTTCAACTGACTTTTATAAGAAGTTGGCATCTGCTAAGGAATTGCCAAAAACATCACAACCGTCACCAGGTGAAATGCTGGAGCTGTTTAACGAAATTAAAAACAAATATAAGCACGTTATTGCCATTCATGCGACAGGCGCATTGACTGGTGCCTATAGTGGCGCAGTCTCGGCTACAAAAGAAGTGGGTGTTGACGCGTTTGTTCTAGATTCCCAGATTGGATCGTTTCCACTTGGGAAAATGGTGGAGCGCGCTGTGGCTTTAGAGAAACAAGGAAAAACATTTGAAGAGATTGTTGCTGAAATCAAGACGTTGCCTGCAAAAGGCCGACTGTTCTTGACGCCAGGAAGTCTGGAACAACTTCACAAAGGTGGACGCGTAACGGGTACACAAGCTGTTTTTGCAACGTTATTGAATATGAAGGTTGTCATGAAGTTCCACGAAGGCCGTGCAATGCTATCCGATAAAGTACGTAGTCATAAACGTGCCATCGCAAAAATGGCAGACTACTTGGAAGCAGAGAAAAATCACGTGAAAGAAGTGACCGTCCTCCACGCTGACAACTTGAAAGAAGCAACTCAATGGAAAAATGAACTACAAACACAATATCCTCAAATTGTTTTTTCTATTACAGAATTTAGCCCAGTACCTGGTACTCATACGGGAAGAGGAACAATCGGTCTTGCTTGGCTAGGGGAATAAGAATAGATCGTACAAGAAAAGTCGCTAATCCTATAAATGGATTAGCGACTTTTTGGTGGGTTTTAATTCTCCAAATTTCTGTACAAAGTAGATTTGCTGATGCCTGTTGCTTCCTTAATTTCTGATAGAGTATACTTTTTGCTTTCATGCATGAGGATGGCTTTTTGTACATTTGCATCTGGTTTTCTCGGGCGTCCGGCTGTATTGCCCTTTTTTTGAGCCTCATTCAAACCACTTTTCGTCTTTTCACTGATGACATCACTTTGAAACTGTACGAGATGTCTTACGATGGAATTGAAAGAATAACCCTCTTTTTTATTTGTATCGATATTCTCGATGATCGAGAGTATGGAAGCGCCTTTTTGTTCCACTTCATCCAATAATTCAATTAAGTGCCGACTGGAATCGGCTAAGTTATATAGTTTGAAAACAAAGATTCGATCACCTGGTTGAAGGGTTTGGATCAATTGGTCTAAAGCAATTCTCTTCTTAGCGGAATCATGCTTTTCTTTAACAATTTGTATTCCTTCTATACTAGATAATCTTTGAATTTGAATGGTTGCATCTGAATCATCGTGGGTAGGTCTCACATATCCGTAGTTCATAAATTTGCTCCTTTTTTCACAAGGTTCCTGTTTAGTTTACCATAAAAAACTCGAATTTTGTTTTAAAATGGTTCCTTTTTGGGAAAATAAATGATACACTACATCTCGTGGATTTAACTCGTGACTTTTATGAGAGTTAAAAGTCAAAAAATTATTTCATTGAGGTGATTAAAAAGTGTTAGAAAGAATAAAATTAGAATGGTTTTCAAACATTCGTGCGGATGTTTTGGCCGGCATAGTAGTTGCGTTGGCACTTATTCCTGAAGCCATTGCTTTTTCCATAATAGCAGGGGTCAATCCAATGGTTGGGCTATACGCTTCTTTTAGTATCGCAGTCATTATCGCTTTTGTTGGCGGGCGTCCAGGCATGATTTCAGCTGCCACAGGGGCAATGGCTTTGTTGATGGTTCCATTAGTTAAAGATTATGGGGTCGAGTATTTACTTGCAGCAACAATTTTAACAGGGATTATTCAAATCCTATTTGGGATCTTTAAAATAGCAAAAGTGATGAAATTTATTCCTCGTGCAGTCATGATCGGTTTCGTAAATGCATTAGCGATATTAATTTTTATGGCGCAAGTTCCGCATTTTTTAGGGATTTCTACCATGACTTATGTGTTTGTAGCGATTACTTTGTTGATTGTTTACATTCTTCCGAGGTTTTTAAAGTCCATTCCGGCACCGTTAATTGCAATTGTTCTATTAACGGCACTTGCTATATTTACAAACTTTGACTTAAGAACGGTGGGAGATTTAGGCGCGATTTCGCAGGCACTACCGTCATTCTTCATTCCAAATGTACCTTTTACACTTGAAACATTAATGATTATCTTCCCATATTCATTGGCGTTGGCAATTGTCGGTTTACTCGAAACACTATTAACCGCAACCATTGTAGATGATATGACTGGAACGGATAGTAATAAAAATAAGGAATCCCGTGGTCAAGGGATTGCGAACTTCATCAATGGATTCTTTGGTGGGATGGCAGGTTGTGCCATGATCGGACAATCCGTTATCAATGTGAAATCCGGAGGTCGTGGACGTTTATCAACGTTAATAGCAGGACTGTTCCTCATGTTCCTGATTATTGTTTTAGGAGATTTAGTCGTTCAGATTCCTATGCCCGTACTTGTTGGTATCATGATTATGGTATCTATCGGAACATTCGATTGGTCTTCATTTAGTTATTTGAAAAAAGCGCCAATCACTGACTCTGTGGTTATGGTTGTAACAGTGTTAATTGTCGTGTTCACACATGATCTTTCAAAAGGCGTGATTGCGGGTGTTGTATTAAGCGCTATTTTCTTTGTAGCGAAAATTTCTACAGTAACAGTCACAAAAGAAGTGATGAACGAGTCTTCAATTTTCACTGTTGAAGGGCAATTATTCTTTGCATCCGTAGAAAGTTTCTTGGAAGCTTTTGATTTCACGGTTGAAAATGAAAAGATTGTCATCGATTTCTCTCAGACACATGTATGGGACGACTCAGGTGTAGGAGCCATAGATAAGGTCGTATTAAAATATTATGAGAACAATAATGACGTAACTTTGGTAGGTTTAAATGCTACTAGTCAACAACTTGTTGATAAGTTGGCCATTTATAACAATAAAGACGCTAAGATGTCCGCGCATTAATCAAAAGAAGGGGTGTATGTAGGGTGTATCAAAAAATCTTATTAGCCGCAGACGGGTCCAACCACTCTGTTCGTGCCACAGGGGAAGTTATTAAAATTGCTTCGTTAAATCCTAAAGCGATTGTAACTGTTGTTTTAGTGGCAGATTATTCACAAGCGAAAAGTGATGTCCTCCACAGTGGCAGTTCTGTGGAATTGGATATGAAACGCAGGAAAAAGTTGCTACCGGTTGAAGAGTTATTGAAAAACGCAAACATCAATTATCGTGTGGAAATCCTTCATGGTGTTCCAGGACCGGCAATCGTTGAATTTGCTAATAAGCAAAACTATGAACTTCTGGTTATTGGAAGTCGCGGGTTAAATTCTTTACAAGAAATGGTACTCGGGAGCGTCAGTCACAAGGTAGTTAAACGTGTGGAATGTCCTGTTCTTGTTGTGAAATAACATAAAAGACCCATTACATGTTCAAATCTATTCTGATTTGAGTTTGTAATGGGTTTTTTTTTTACGATAACCTCTAAGATGCTTATTCACGGTTTGGCCCCCTCTATTTAGACACCATCTTTAAAAATTAAAGACTAATCTTTTGTGAATGGCCATTATTTTCTTGAAAACGTCTTAAAAACTGGCAAGGTGAAAGATAATTTAAACTTCCA